>NZ_JXJP01000009.1 GCF_000826645.1 Psychroserpens mesophilus | reverse complement strand
TGCACTATGGTTGGTAACGTGTTTGTGTATGATTTCGTTGCGTGTTTCAGCAACTAATTTAGCAAATATAAACCGAATAGAAAATCCGCGAGGATTTTCGTAAGTAAGCCTGTATTAGCAATGAATTATACACGTTGTTGTGTGTAGTTATTTTTCTTTAAATAATCGGTTTTTTATAAAATAAATCAAATGTTCTTTTTTTAATTTTCTATAATATTCTACTGAACCTTCCAATATTTTCAAGTTGTTAGAAACTACATAGTTTTGTGATTCTTCAATGATTGCTGCATTATAAGGAAGAAACATTTGAAAGTCAAATGATTGTAATTCTTTCCTTGATGATGATAGAATTCTTTTAGAAGTCAATGCGATAAAGTAATCATCTTCTACTAAATCTGTAAACTTTCCTAACCGATTTCTAAAGACAAAAGGAAAATCACCAAGGACGAAAATATCTTTTTCAAATTCAGCGATTTTTGGGTAAATATTCTTTGGTTTAGTCGAACTATTTCTCATTTGGTCAATAGTTTCTTTATATAATCCAGTTCTTAAAATTTTATTCCAATTTTTATCATTCCTTACAGTTTCTGAATCAATTCCTTCCGTTCGAAGTTCTGCACGTTGAATTAAATCTTTAGCAGCAAAATCAGTTTTTGGTATTCTCCAAAAAAGATTAATAATGAAGAATTGCAATTGAGCAATATTGTCATCATTAAATAGGTCTGTGTTTAGTTTTTCAGTTTGAAGTTTTTGAACATTTTTAGATAATTCATCATCTAATTTTTGAAACCATAAATCTTCAATTATTGAATTGGAATTCGATTCGTCAATTTTTATTGTATTTCTGAAATTTTCAAAAAATATACTTTTAGGACTTCTTTGCTTACTTAAAATTTTGTCCTTTTTTTTATCGTAGATATAGAGTAAGTTATTTTCGTCCGTAAAACCTTTTATTAAAAATTTCGGAATGTAATGATGTCTTTTGGATTCGTTATTACTCAAGGGTTTTCTTTAATTACACACAACTTTGGCGTATATGAAAAGTAGCGGATTTTTAAGCACAATCTTTTCGGTTTTTAACTGACCTTTATTTTAGTATTTATCCCTTTTTTAAGGGATTAAACCGCTATTTTTTATATACGTTGTTGTGTGTTCGTGTATTATTTAAAAGTTAATAAATTTTCCATTTTTTTTCTAAACCATTCTGTTGAGGATAATTCCTCCTCTTTGAGTTGAAGCTTTGATATAAAGGTTTTATCGAATTCAGTTTTCAAACTAAATGATTTAAGGAATTGTTCAAGTTCATCAGATTTCAAGTACTTACAAATAACTTCGTCATTTTCCCTAAATTTATTATCAGGGACTTTAAATTCTTGATAACCATTTCGAGCATTTTTTAATTTAATTAATATAGAATCATATTTAGAATTTTTCTGCTTAATAAGTTCCTTGATATAATCATCTTTATTGAAATCATCCCTATTAAGTTCGTCTATGTTATCGGGATGGAATAGATAATTTTCAAAACAATAGTATTCAAGTATTATATAATTGCCATAGGCTTTTTGAATTTTTATTATTTCATTATCTGTCAAATAATCTCTATCTCTAACTCCGAAATGTGTTTGATTTGCTACAGCTTTTATGAAAACACCATTGCTGTTATTCTCGGCTATAAAATGAACATTATTAAAATTTAATTTATTGAAAAATATGGAATTTTGGTTTTCACAATAAATTATAATTTTTTCATCAATTTTAGGAATAGACAATTCTTCTAATGCTTTGGTTGTAGATTCATATTCCTTTTTGATTTCGTTATATTTCGTATGATTATAGTATTTTTTTTGAATTTGAGTTTTTAATTCATTTAAGTATTTTTCTTTTCCAATAAACGCTGACTTTATTTTTGAGCCTAAACTTGTTGAAACTTTTTGAAATTCACTCTCAACTTTTATTATCTGTTCTTCGTAATCGTCTAGTCGATTTTTGAGCTGGTCTTTTTTTGTTTTTAAAGAATCATGTTGGGTTCTAATTTCTTGGGTTTTTAATTTTCTGACTAAATCTAGTTCTTTAACTATTTTTGTATTTGTTTCTTTTCTGAAGTCTTCAATTTTTTTACTTAAAGTACCTATTTCAATTTTCACCAAGTCTAATTCACCTGATAAATTTTCTTTTTTTTCGGTTTCTTCTGAAAGTAATTTTTTTGCCTGTTCATATTTTTTAAATAACTCTTCTTTTATCAATTCAGCATTTTCCTCAATAGTATTGTTAACCTTGATTTTTTGTCTTAAAGCTTTATTTGTGAGTATTTCAGCTACTAATTCACTGTCGAACTTTTCATTATCTTCATATTGTGACATAGCTCTTAGTATTTCCATACTAATTTTTTCCGAGTCTCCATCAACTTCTCTGAATAGAAAAGGTAGCCTAAAATTTCCAAGGATTGCATTTTCAAATTTCTCAGTTCTAGGAATCCAAAATTGAAGCATTGATATAAATTCATTAGGATGAAGACAAACACTTATTTTGTTATTCCCATCATTATATTGCTTGAACTTATCGTATTCAAGAAAGCTGAAATCTAATGTTAAAACCCAGTTTTTAACATCTTTTGGTGAATCTATATAAGTTGGTCTTTTATCTTTCACATAATGCCATATCTGACAATCATGATTGAACTTATCGTATATTTTTTGTTTTTTTAATTCTCTTTCTTCTTCATTAAGTCCTTTGTATTTGTTTGATTTATCGTTGCGTTCATATCGATATTCTACTTGTTCTAACAAATCGTCAACTACTCTTTGGTCTGTAGAATAGTCATCCATATTGTCTTGTTGTATTTCAAGTCCTTTTTTTCTTATGTTTACTGTGAAATTATCTAGATAAGGGTCAAAATAATCGTCAATATCAAGCATGGTTTGTTTTTCATGACATTTTTGAAAGTATCTTTTTATTATACCTGAAAAGTCATCAGTGCTTTCAGCTGCAATAGCTTGGTTAAGAGTGGGCTTTGTTCGTTTTAAATAATCTTTAAAACGTTGAATTAAGTTTTGAAACTCTAATATGGTAACTGGTAAAACATAGAATTTCACCTTTACTTTATTTTTTATCTCATTAATCAGTTCGATTAAAGAAAATGCTGCTTCATTTGATGGATTGTCGTGTAAATCAAGAAGTGTAAGCAAAAAATTTGTGTCAACAAATATTTTCAGATTTACTTGAGACTTAGACAATGCATAGACTTCTTCAACAGCAGCTAGATTTAAATTTGCGGATTCAACAAAAAAGTATGCGTTTAATTGATGTAAAATATAATTTTTAACATAGGTGTTTTTAAAATCAAAATAATTTAAAAGTAAAGTATGGACTAAAGTTTTGTCTCCATTATATCTTTTTATAAATTTTTGAAATTGACCATATTGTTCTATGGATATTGTGTCTTTTCCACTTATTAATTCATATGTTTTAGCTCCAATTTCTCTAATTAATGGGATTATTAAAAATTGATTTAAGTCATTCCAAAGCTGTTTAGCTGAGCTTTCAGGATATATTTTGTTACATAATTCATTGAATCTTTTTTCGGCTTCGAACTCAATTTCTTTTTGCTGTGCATGTGCAGCTTTGAATTCAGAATAGATATCTTCTGATAAAGTAAATAAATCATCTGATACAGGAATTAACTGTTGTTTACTCTTAAGTATATTTATTTGATTTATTATTCTTCCTCTGTCAAAATCACTATTTAGTTCATTTTTTAAGTTATTTAGAATATCTATTTCGTTTTGAGGCGAGTTCTTAGTTACTCCGAAGGTAGAAATTATTATATTTTGAATTGATTTTTCCCACCAACCACTTTCATTCAATTTTACGTGATGAACTAGTGAAATTATTTCAGAGGAAAGTATTTTATTCATTTAATATCTTTTTGTTATATAAATTAAGTTTTGTTTAACATGACACACAACGTGCTTGTGTATGATTATGTTGCGGATTGAGCCGAAGCTGTTTTAGCTTCGGATGAGCCATTTTTGGCGAAAAATCCGCTGGAGGAAAATAGCAAGGCTATGACTTGTAAATTTTCCGATAACATAAATATACAAATTGTAGATGAAATTTTCTGAATAACTGACAGTAGCAATTAATTATACACGTTGTTGTGTGTAGTTTTGTTTTAATAAATGTAACTATTTAAAGTTCATAATAATAACAAGCAACTACTGGATTTTGATCAATATTTTCGTTTGCCATTATAGGTACAAATTTTAAAAATTCGCAACTTGAGTTAGGTGGAAGGTTATTACATTCTCCAGTAATATTGTAGGTCATAGGATTATTGTTTGCAAAAAAAGTTATAATAACTCTACCGTCAAGGATTTCAGAATCTGTTTTATTACTAACAGTTGCTCTTATTATATAACCTATTTGATTATTTGTATCTAATTCTGTAACAATAACATTATTTATAACGACTTCTTTAATTTGTTTAATACCATCGCATACTGTAAAGTTTACGCTCTTATTGTCAATTTCCTCTTTATTACAAGAAGTTATTCCAAATATGACTAAAACTGTAATTAATATTTTTCTAAACATAGCTTTTTTTATAATAGATGTAGAAATTTAAAAAAGGTTGCGTGTGAATTACACACAACGTGTTCGTGTATGATTTGTGCGATTGAGAATCGGTAGATTTTCAGTCGATGCAAATCAGTTGTTTAAATATATGAATTTTAATTGAAGTAGAAGTAGAGCATGAATTATACACAGTGTTACCTACTGTAGTGCATGACAGGTTTTTGGTAAGCAGAGAAAAGGCAAATACAGACAGCAACCGAATCAGAATGCGATTCACTGACTTATGTAGACAAACCCAAGAATCCGCAACCTTGGCAGAAAAGAAAAGATCACAGCTGCATTTAGGTTGCACACAGAAAAACACAAGTGCCTTTTTTTGAAAAGAACGAATCAGAACGCCAAAGCGTTTAGTTCTCAAAAAAAGGATAATTCCGATGAATTTTAATTGAAAGTAGGAAAGTTACAAGCTAGTAAATCAGATTTGTAAAAAAGTAACTCAGATGATTTTTGCACTATGGTTGGTAACGTGTTCGTGTTATGATTAGTTACGGGAAAGGACGCGAGTCGTTTTCCGATTGGTTACTAAGTTAATTAATTTCAAGGATTTTCCGACAGGTAAATCAGCAGTAATTAATTATACACGTTGTTGGCAACTGTATTTTTAAAGAATATTATCCAAATCTTGTCTTCCTACTATAGCCATAATATCTACAACATCTTCATTGACTTTAAAGAATATACTATCAGATCCGCAAACGCAACGTCGATATCCTTTTTTTATAAAATCAACAGATTCAAATGAAAATGGTCTCTGAGCAATTATATCAAAATATTCAAAAAATGAATCAAAGTATTTGTCCGCTTGAGTAATTCCGAATTTTTTAACTCCGTAATGATGAATTCGAATTAAGTCCTCTCTCGCAGTATTACTTATTCTAAATTCAGCCATTGAGTAAGTTCTTTGATTGCTTTAGAATTTGATCTCTACTATCAGTTGTAAATCCGCTATTTTCAGCTTTTTCTAGTTTAATTCTAATCCAATCAATTTGAACTTGTTGGCTTCTTGCTTGTCTAATTAAATCGTTAACTAATTCACTTTTACTTGAGTATTCGTTGTTTTCAACTTGATTTTTCAGCCATTCATCATTGGGTTTTGTAAATGAAATACTTTGTCTTGCCATAATATTTTGATTTTGATGTAAATTTACACCAATTATGAATCAAACGCAAATTTTTCTGAATATTGTTGCCAACTTGTTCGTGTAAGCGTCAGTAACGGGAAAAGACGTTAGTATTTTTCCGATGACGCAACTAAGATAATTAAAAGTGCTGAATTTCCGATAGGGAATTCAGTAGTTATTGCGTTTACACGTTGTTAGCCACTGTTTTATATGTCTTGATTATTCCGATAATAATATTGACTGGAAATATTAACTGGATTAAGATTATTATGACAGTAATTATTTGTAATATGATTTCTAAATTCTGATTAAATTCATATTTGGATAAAATGTCAACATCATAAGATTCTATTTTTAATTCATTAAGAATGAGAAGCAAGAATAATCCACCAAATGTGATTGCGATATGAATTAAATTCAGTCGTTTAGATAGATTCCCAAAAAAGTAATGAAATATCCAATAAATAAATCCAATTATTCCAAAAAGAATTGAAATCAATAGTGCTAAATCGTGGTGACTAATTACATAATATGAGTCTTTTACATTAATAGTTATTCCACCAAACCAAAACTTACTGATTATGTATATTATAATACAAAAAGGTAAGTATAGTAAATGTGGTTTTTCTATAACTTTATTCATTCGGAATTTTTATAAAATTGTTTTAATTTTTATTTTCTAAATGAACTATATCCAATTAAACTCCAAAACACAAAAAGTCCCAGCAATCCGATTCTTGCATATCCTAAAAAAACAAAGGATAGAAGTAATAAACTTAGCAATAGAATTATGATTTTGAATCCATTTTTGGTCTTTCTATCAGAATTATATTTTTTACTTTGTAATGTTTGGTTTAAAAAGATTTCATCAGATTTTTTTAAATAATAATCTACTTGTGTTTCATTCAAACCTTTATCATATAATTCCTTTTTAATCTCATTTTTAGAAAACCCTTTTACTCGTAAAGAAATGCTGTAATCTAAATTATTCATTTTTCTAAAAATTGTGGCTAACGGTATTGTGTATGATTTGTGCGACTTAGAATCCGCAGGATTTTCAGTTGCAGCAAATCAGTTGTTTAAAGATATAAATTTAAAATGAAGTTGGAGGTTAGCATTAATTATACACGTTGTTGTGTGTAGTTTTTTTATTTTCATTTCTTTCTGTTCGCTATTTTTTTACAATAATAACATCCACTGGTTTTATTGTCAATATTATACCAACTATGTTCAGCATTTACTAATTCACAATCTTTCCCTTTGCTCGCAATTCCAAGGTCAATTAAAAACCAAGGCAACCTGGCTCTCCACCAAAATCTGAATCCGTAAGGGTGTTTTTCAATCATCTTTCGCTTTGTGAAATTCCAAAAGTTTGTCTGTAAAAAGGTTTATTTCTTTTTTCTCTTTTAGCTTAAAATCCGCAAACAAAATCAGTCCGAAAACAACAAACACAATCGGCAAAATCCAAATTCCTTTAATCAGTAAAATTATTGAAATCAGAATTCCGATTCCGAGTAAAACTTTCGCTAAAATATTCATTGGTGACTTAAAGTCAAACTTCAAATCGTAATTACCTGTATCATTCACAATTCCTATTACTCTGTGATTATTCGGGAAACGATTCCGCATTAATTCAAACTTTTCAGTTCCGATATATCCATTATAGAATCCACTAACAATCAACTTGTTCAGAATCCTTAAATTTTTATCACTTTTGGTTATCGTTTGTCTCATTCCTCAAATTACACACAACGGTTTTGTATATGATACGTTGCGTGGTTTAGTACGTAATTTAGCAAATAAAAACCGAATAGAAAATCCGCGAGGATTTTCGTAAGTAGGCTCTCACTAGCAATGGATTATATACGTTGTTACCCAACGTTTTTTTTCCTTAATGTTCTTAAAAAGCTTAATGATATAAAATCTACCAACCAAAATATTCTCTTAAACCTCTGATTGTTGAACTACGACAAGCACCAATCATTCCACCGAAAATTCCACCAGGTAATGCACCTATACCACCAACAAACGCACCACCAATAGCACCAGTTATAGCTCCAGTTCCAGCGCCTCTAATGTCAGCTTTTATAATTCTACCTTCATATCCATCCTTTAGAGATTGTGCTTGCGGATTTTCTTGAAAGGTTTTCCACTTTGAGGATTTGTTTCTCCAATAATCGTTAGAGTGTTTAGCAACAGAACCAATTATTGAAATTATTTTTAAGTTATCTGAACTAATCTTTGTGCTTTTTGAAGCTTCATTGATGATTTTTTGAACTTCTGAATTAAATGATTTGACTGATAGGTCTTTATCTACAATTTTTTCAAAATCATTTGTGTAATTTAAAATTAAGTTTTGTGATTCCGTTAGTTGTTCCTTTTCAATTTTATTATTTAACTGATTATAAAATAGTTCAATATGTTTTTTGGAAATTTTTCTTTCGAAATATTCAACAATAAAATCTGTGATTTCTGATTCAGAGATAATATTAAGGTTATTTTTTTCAATTTTGCCTAAAGTAGAAATATTTTCAAAAACTTTCTCTAATACTTTATTATGAATTTCACCTACATTTTGAGCCTCTTTAATTAAAAGAAAAGCTATTTCTCTATTTCCATCATTATTGTTAAATGATTGAATAATATCCTCTATTTTTTTTGATAGCGTTGGTTCAGGATTAAATGGACCTGTTCTTCCTCCTGATAATATTAAATCTTTAAGCCAATCACTAATACTTTTGTTAGGGTTTGACTTTAAATTGAAATTTTCAATTTGATTTATATCAAGTCCTAAAGATAAATCACTGTTTATTTTAAGAATCCTATTTTGAATGATTTCTTGAGTCTCTTCACTATTCTTTGTTGTATTTGATATGAAATTTGTTAAATCTGATAATATCATATTGTAAATTATTATATGAAATAGCCAAAGAGGATGAGGACTATCTTTCAACTTGCTTGTTTCCAGATTTTTATAATCTGTAATTTCAAAGTTTTCAATACTTAATTTTTCAATGTTGATTTTCATAATTTATAATTTTAGTTTAATAATAATTTTAAATTTTTTATATTCTGTCTCTCATTTTTCAAATGTTGGGTAACGTGTTCGTGTTATG
>NZ_JXJP01000008.1:580000-582636 GCF_000826645.1 Psychroserpens mesophilus | reverse complement strand
TAAAAATACTTTAAAAAAGATTTGGTTAAGACAAAAAAGGGGTTGTATATTTGCACCCGCTAAACGCGTTAGAGTTTAGAAAACGTTCACAAGTTTGATTTGAGTTTTATTGAGAAAAAAAAATAAAAAAAAGATCAAATAGTATTGTGGGAATAAAAAAAGGGTTTTATATTTGCACCCGCTTAAGGCTTAAAAGTTTTAAGAGAGATAAAAAAGTTCATTAACATATTGAATTGACAGCGTAAGAGAGTTATTGGAAACGATAATTTTCAAGACAAAAGAATAGACCATTTTGAGTACTGAAATTAAACAATTTCGATTAGTTGTTAAGATATAGTCGTAAGACTTAAAAATTAACGATGAAGAGTTTGATCCTGGCTCAGGATGAACGCTAGCGGCAGGCCTAACACATGCAAGTCGAACGGTAACATTGGTGCTTGCACCAGATGACGAGTGGCGCACGGGTGCGTAACGCGTATACAATCTACCTTTTACAGGGGGATAGCCCAGAGAAATTTGGATTAATACCTCATAGTATTATTTTATGGCATCATGAGATAATTAAAGATTTATCGGTAAAAGATGAGTATGCGTTCTATTAGTTAGTTGGAGTGGTAACGGCACCCCAAGACAGCGATAGATAGGGGCCCTGAGAGGGGGATCCCCCACACTGGTACTGAGACACGGACCAGACTCCTACGGGAGGCAGCAGTGAGGAATATTGGACAATGGAGGCAACTCTGATCCAGCCATGCCGCGTGCAGGAAGACTGCCCTATGGGTTGTAAACTGCTTTTATACAGGAAGAAACCACTCTACGTGTAGAGTTCTGACGGTACTGTAAGAATAAGGATCGGCTAACTCCGTGCCAGCAGCCGCGGTAATACGGAGGATCCAAGCGTTATCCGGAATCATTGGGTTTAAAGGGTCCGTAGGTGGATAATTAAGTCAGAGGTGAAAGTCTGCAGCTCAACTGTAGAATTGCCTTTGATACTGGTTATCTTGAGTTATTATGAAGTAGTTAGAATATGTAGTGTAGCGGTGAAATGCATAGATATTACATAGAATACCAATTGCGAAGGCAGATTACTAATAATATACTGACACTGATGGACGAAAGCGTGGGGAGCGAACAGGATTAGATACCCTGGTAGTCCACGCCGTAAACGATGGTTACTAGCTGTTCGGACTTCGGTCTGAGTGGCTAAGCGAAAGTGATAAGTAACCCACCTGGGGAGTACGTTCGCAAGAATGAAACTCAAAGGAATTGACGGGGGCCCGCACAAGCGGTGGAGCATGTGGTTTAATTCGATGATACGCGAGGAACCTTACCAGGGCTTAAATGTAGAGTGACAGGACTAGAGATAGTTTTTTCTTCGGACACTTTACAAGGTGCTGCATGGTTGTCGTCAGCTCGTGCCGTGAGGTGTCAGGTTAAGTCCTATAACGAGCGCAACCCCTGTTGTTAGTTGCCAGCATGTAAAGATGGGAACTCTAACAAGACTGCCGGTGCAAACCGTGAGGAAGGTGGGGATGACGTCAAATCATCACGGCCCTTACGTCCTGGGCTACACACGTGCTACAATGGTAGGGACAGAGAGCAGCCACTGGGTGACCAGGAGCGAATCTATAAACCCTATCACAGTTCGGATCGGAGTCTGCAACTCGACTCCGTGAAGCTGGAATCGCTAGTAATCGCATATCAGCCATGATGCGGTGAATACGTTCCCGGGCCTTGTACACACCGCCCGTCAAGCCATGGAAGCTGGGAGTGCCTGAAGTCCGTCACCGCAAGGAGCGGCCTAGGGTAAAATTAGTAACTAGGGCTAAGTCGTAACAAGGTAGCCGTACCGGAAGGTGCGGCTGGAACACCTCCTTTCTAGAGAAAGACGACTAAGCGAGATAAAGTAAGGAAAGATATAGTTTATTCTTTTGCTGTTAATTTAATTAATCTATTATAGTAGAGTCTCATAGCTCAGCTGGTTAGAGCGCTACACTGATAATGTAGAGGTCGGCAGTTCGAGTCTGCCTGAGACTACTAACTATAATAATATAAAGGAAATTCTAGAAGTTGAGGATTCTAAATTCAAAATTGAGAATTCTTAAGTTATAAGAATTACAATGGGGGATTAGCTCAGCTGGCTAGAGCGCCTGCCTTGCACGCAGGAGGTCATCGGTTCGACTCCGATATTCTCCACGATTCTGTTTAATTACAGAAAAAAGTTCATTGACATATTGAAAAAAGATACATAAAAATAAAGTATAGTTATTTATAATTATACAATTCGTAATTAGTTAAGGTTTACGAGCTTTTAACTAATTATAAACTCATTAAAAAGACAAAAAGTACAATAAGCTATATAAGAGCGTATGGGGAATGCCTAGGCTCTCAGAGGCGATGAAGGACGTGATAAGCTGCGAAAAGCTGCGGGGATTGGCACATACAAATCGATCCGCAGATATCCGAATGGGGCAACCCAGCATATTGAAGATATGTTATCCGTAAGGAGGCGAACCCGGAGAACTGAAACATCTAAGTACCCGGAGGAGAAGAAAACAAAAGTGATTCCGATAGTAGCGGCGAGCGAACTCGGATTAGCCCAAACCAGTATTGTTACGGCAATGCTGGGGTTGTAG
>NZ_JXJP01000008.1:0-577500 GCF_000826645.1 Psychroserpens mesophilus | reverse complement strand
AGTAGTACTAATAACCCATAGGCTTATTGTACGCCTGTTTTTTTAGAGTTACAATTTATTTTTATGATGTTTTTTTTCAGTATGTTAAGATATTAGTGTTGATTATTTATAACAACCAAAGATTTAAGGTGGTTATAGCGATGGGGCTCACCTCTTACCATTCCGAACAGAGAAGTTAAGCCCATTTGCGCCGATGGTACTGCATTTGTGGGAGAGTAGGTCGTCGCCTTTTTTAAAGCCCTTCATTTTTATAATGAAGGGCTTTTTGTATTTATAGAAGATATTAAATTAATAGAATGACATACATTCAGTTATAGAAAATACTCTAAATTCAAAAGCATTTTTTATATTTATACAACACTTAAATATAGTTGATGTTTAGTAATAATGAGTTAGACCTAGCTTGGAATTTTGTTAATAAGACCAATAGAAATATTTTCTTAACAGGTAAGGCAGGAACTGGTAAAACTACTTTTCTTCATAAGTTAAAATTAAATTCTTCAAAACGTATGGTTATTGTAGCACCTACTGGAGTAGCTGCTATTAATGCTAAAGGAACTACAATACATTCTTTTTTTCAATTGCCATTTGGACCCATTCTGCCCAATGATTTAAGTAGGCCTAACAATTTTAATAGAAAATTCTCTAAAAATAAGATTAGTATTATTAAATCTCTAGATTTATTAGTTATTGATGAGATTAGTATGGTGAGAGCTGATTTACTGGATGGAATTGACAATGTTTTACGACAATTTAAAAATAAAAAGTTTGTTTTTGGAGGAGTACAACTTTTAATGATAGGAGATTTGCAACAACTCTCTCCTGTTGTTAAACATAATGATTGGGATTTATTAAAAGAATATTATAGTAATGCTTTCTTTTTTAATAGTAGGGCATATAATCAATGTGATCCTATTACTATTGAATTAAAACAGGTTTACAGACAAAGTGACCCTAAATTTATTAAAATACTGAATGAAATTAGAGCTAACTCATTGTCGAAATCATCAAGAGATGAATTGAATAAACTATTTAGACCTGATTTTATTCCTCAGCCTAACCAAGGCTATATATCTTTAACTACCCATAATAATATAGCAGAAAAAACAAATAGGTTTGAACTTGATAAATTAAACACTCAATCTCAAACCTATAATGCTATTATCGAAGGTGATTTTCCTGATCATTTGTGTCCTAATAAAAAGGAATTAGTTTTGAAAGTAGGTGCTCAAGTCATGTTTATAAAAAATGATAGTTCCATTGAAAAACGCTTTTTTAATGGTAAAATAGGAATAGTAATTTTCTTAGATAAGCACGAAGTGATAGTAAAATGCCCTGACGATGATTTTAATATTGTTACAACTCCTGAAATTTGGGAAAATATTACTTATACCATTGATGATAATACTAAGGCAATTTCTGAACGTGTAATAGGTTCTTTTTCTCAAATGCCATTGCGATTGGCTTGGTCAATTACGATTCATAAAAGCCAGGGATTAACTTTTGAAAAAGCAATAATTGATGTTCAAGGCGCATTTGCTCACGGACAAACATATGTAGCTATTAGTAGATGTAAAAGTTTAGAAGGCTTGGTTTTAAGAAATAAAATTAATTCAAATCATATAATTAGTGATTCTAATGTGATTGATTTTAATAAACAAGCAGAAGAAAGTCAACCTGACGAAACTATTTTAAATGACTCTAAAAAAGAGTTTCAATTGACGCTAATTTTAGAAACCTTTGATTACTATTCATTTATCTATCCATTTCATCGTATTTTAGATATCTATTATAATAATAAAAGAAGTATTGAAGGCAATATAGACCCTGTATTGCATAATTTAAAGACGGCAGTAAGTAAACTTCTAAAAGTTTGTCATAGTTTTAAATTACAGATTTTAGACTTATCAAATGGAATTGAAGAACCTCAAAATAATAGTAAATTACAAGAACGGTTTCTAAAAGCATTAGATTATTTTAAGTCTGAGACTAATAAGACCATTGAGATTCCTTATAATACATTGATTTTTATTACAGATAATAAAAAAATTGAATCTGATATACAAACTCAACTAGATAGAATAGATGAATTATTAGCTGAGAAAAATCTTTATTTTGACGGTTTGAAAGAAGGTTTTGAAACGACCAAATTTTTAGAATTGAGAGGAAAGTCTATTTTTTTAAATAAAGAAAAGCCTAAGAAACTTAAGAAACTCCCCATTAATGCTTTAGCTAATTCAGAACTTTTTGAATTACTTCGTGAATTAAGAAATACTATCGCTCATCGGGAAAGTCTCATCCACTATCAAATTTTTACACAAAAGACGCTTTATGCATTGTGTGAAATTCTTCCTAGAACTATTTCTGCATTAAAAGAAATTCATGGTATGGGAAAAACTCGAGTAGCAAAGTATGGCTTAGAAATTATTGAAGTCATAACATCCTATTGTGAATCGAATAATATAACTTCGATTCCGAATCCAAAGGGTATTAATACACAAAACTCAACCCGGAAAAAAAGCAATACTAAAAAAGAGTCATTAATATTATTTCAATCTGGAAAATCTGTCGAAGAAATTGCCAACGCACGTGAATTGACCATTAATACAATCTATGGACACCTCGCTAGTTTTATACCTTCTGGAGAAGTTAAAACTATTGATCTTATATCTAAGTCGCATTATTCAGAACTAAAGTCAATTATTCCAACTAAAACTTTTGATAGCCTTTCAGACCTTAAGCATCAAATCGATGACAAATATTCATACGTTGAATTACGGTTAGTACTTGACGAATTATCAAAATAAAAAAAGCTTCAGAATTTTATTCTGAAGCCTTTTTTTATAGTAAGTTAGATTATTTATCCTTTAATAACACCTCTTGATATTACAATTTTTTGAATTTCTGAAGTTCCTTCATAAATCTGAGTAATTTTTGCATCACGCATCAATCGTTCTACATGATATTCTTTTACAAATCCATTACCACCGTGAATTTGAACGGCTTCAACTGTTTGTTCCATAGCTACTTTACTAGCATACAATTTCGCCATCGCGCTAGACATGTCATAATTATTACCTTGATCTTTGTCCCAGGCAGCTTTCATCACTAACATTCGAGCTGCTTCAATTTCGGTATACATATCTGCCAATTTAAATGCAATTGCTTGATGATTGCAAATTTCTGTTCCAAAGGCTTTTCGTTCTTTTGAATATTTAAGAGCTAACTCATATGCTCCAGAAGCAATTCCTAAAGCTTGCGCTGCAATACCAATTCTCCCGCCTGAAAGCGTTTTCATTGCAAATTTAAAACCAAATCCATCTTCACCAATTCTATTTTCTTTAGGCACTTTTACGTCATTAAATTGTAAAGTATGCGTGTCACTTCCTCTAATTCCTAATTTATCTTCTTTTGGTCCTATATCAAATCCTTCCATACCTTTTTCAACTATAAAAGCATTAATTCCTCTATGACCTTTATCTCTATCGGTTTGCGCAATGACTAAATAAACATCACTACGACCTCCATTCGTGATCCAGTTTTTTGTTCCGTTAATGACATAATGATCTCCTTTATCAATAGCAGTAGTTGCTTGAGATGTAGCATCACTACCTGCTTCGGGTTCACTCAAACAAAACGCACCTAAATATTCTCCAGTAGCCAATTTTGTAAGATACTTTTGTTTTTGTTCTTCACTACCAAAAGCTTCAAGCCCATAACAAACCAACGAATTATTAACCGAAACCATAACTGATGCAGATGCATCAATTTTTGATAGTTCTTCCATAACAAGCACGTAAGAAATAGCATCCATGCCGCTTCCACCATATTTAGGATCAACCATGATTCCCATAAACCCAAGTTCACCCATTTTACGAACAATTTCTTGAGGAAATGTTTGTGTATTATCACGTTCTATAACGCCTGGAAGTAATTCGGTTTGTGCGAAATCACGAGCTGCGTCGCGAATCATAATGTGTTCTTCAGTTAAACTAAAATCCATAGTAATTTATAATTATTGATTTGATAAAAAATGATGTCAAAGATAACTCTTTATTAGCATATTTTCAATCAGTATTGTTATTTTTACTGAATATGATAAAATCAAAGTATAATGTCATTGGCGTGATGTCTGGAACATCTCTGGACGGAATTGATTTAGCTTACATCAGTTTTGAAGCTAATGATGTCTGGGCATTTAAAATTCATAATGCTGAAACGGTTTCTTATACTGAAGAATGGAAAGACAAATTATCGAATCTTGTCAATTACCATATAGAAACTATAAAGCAGATTGATGAAGATTATACCACCTATTTATCCGAAATCATCTCTAAGTTCATTGAAAAATATCAATTAAATACTATTGATGCCATATGTACTCATGGTCATACTGCTTTGCATCAGCCTGAAAAGGGCTTAACCTATCAAATTGGTAATTTACAGAAGATTACAAAATTAACTGGCCATACAGTTGTTTGTGACTTTAGAGTTCAGGATGTTAGACTTGGCGGACAAGGAGCGCCATTGGTTCCAATAGGAGATCGGCTCTTGTTTCCAGAATACGACTACTGCCTTAATCTTGGTGGCTTTGCTAATATTTCATTTGAAAATGAGTCTAGTCGCATCGCATTCGATATTTGTCCGGTAAACATTGTGTTAAACTATTATTGTAAGAAAATTAATTTGGAGTACGATAACAACGGAAACTTAGCTTCTCAAGGAAAACTAAACCTCTCACTGCTAAAACAGCTAAATACTTTAGAGTTTTATCATCAAAATTTTCCGAAATCATTAGGCTTAGAATGGATCAATTCTAAAGTCATTCCAATGATTGACACGTATCAACTAGAAATTAAAGATGTTTTAAGAACAGTTGTTGAGCATATTGCGATTCAAATTAATACAATCTTGAAACAGAACGCAAAGGCTTCAGTTTTAGTAACAGGTGGAGGTGTTTACAATACTTTTCTTATGAATCGTTTGAAAGATCTGAGTCAGAATAAAATCATTATTCCTTCCGAAGCTATCATTGAATATAAAGAGGCGCTTATTTTCGGACTTCTCGGTGTTCTTAGATTGAGAAATGAGATCAATTGTTTGGCAAGTGTTACAGGAGCTAAGCATAATCATTCTTCGGGTATTATTCATTCATATTAATGTTTTTACAGAAAGTAATTAATTACATTTGTACACTTTGGCTTAAGTTTTGTAAGCACAAGGATAAATTATAAAATCTTATTTTAAATGAAACATTTAGTATTAGTAGTTGCAGTTTTAATGTCAAGTTTCGGTTTTTCTCAAATTGATGACAATTGGGAAGATGTATCCGAAAAATTACCGGGTTACGTGATTACCAATAAAGGTGAGAAAATTGAAGGCTATTTAAAACGATTCCTCAAAATTAAAAGTCAGCGTAAAGTTAAATTTTTCAAGACTTTAGATGATAAGCCAGTCGTGTATGACCCAGAAGATTTGAAGGCTTATAAAATTGAAAATGACTATTATGAGACGCATCCTTACGAAGGTTTAAGCGGAAAAACAAAAGTATTTTTATTGAGAACAGTCGATGGTAAAATAAGTCTTTTTGATTACTACATTAGAGTGGAAGATGATAAAGGAGCAGAAATGACACTTTCTAAAAAAGGAAACACAGAGGTTTCTTTAGATTTTGATGGTACTAAAATTCAAACGGAAGTTTTAGCCGTTAAAGATGGAGATGATTATCTAAAGTTTGCCTCATCTAAGGTAATATTTAGTTTTAAGAATGTGATGAGCAAGTATGTTTCTGATTATCCAGAATTAGCTAAAAAAATTAAGGATAAAGAAGAAGGATACAGAATCTTAAGTATTCTGAAAATTGTTAATGAATACAACGCACACTTTGCGCATTAATATGAAGTATTTATTTTTTGGTATTTGCATATTTATTAGTGCATTTACTTTACAAGCTCAAGAGGAAGAATTAGCTAGTTTTGAATGGGCAGAACATTCTAATAGCACAGTTGTAGGATCGCAAAACCCTGTAATGGTATTTCCCTCAGAATCTGGATTCACAGTGTACAGTATTGAAGAATTAGGATCTCAGTTTTATGCACCTAAAATTATCTATATCACAAAGTTCGATGCATCAGGTTCTCCATTGTCATCCATAGATTTTAAATTGCCAATGCGCTCTCAAAAAGATGCAACGCTTTTAAAAGTTATTGAGGGTAATAATAAATTGTATTTCTTTTCTCATGTAGCAGTTAAAAAGGATGGTAAGAATGCGTTGTATGCTCAAATTTATAATAATGAAACGCATCAGATTTCAGACGTTATAGAATTATTTACTCTGCCAATTGAAAAAGTAAATAATTCAGGTTTTTTTGAAATAGCAAGTTCTTCTGATGCAAGCAAGTTTGCTGTTTTGGTTAATCAACCATTTGAAAAGAAAACGAACGAAGCTATTGATGTCCTTACTTTTGATGAGAATTTAAAGAAGCTTACAGAAACCTCTCAAACCTTGTCTTTTGAAAGTGATCGAGCTTATAATGAAAATCTTTTTGTTGAACATGATAACATAGTTACTATTATTAAAAAAACTGATACGTCTAAAAAGAATCCGATAACGACTATTATAACAATTAATGGTAACGATGTTAAGGAGCAACAAGCTTCAGCTGAAGGATTTTACATTTCAGATAGTAAAGTGATCACGTTTAATCATTCTCAGTATCTCATAGGTTTTGCAACAGATAATGCTAAACCGGCTATTTCGGTCGGTGGAGCAAAAGACAGCAGCTTTTTTATCTATAATATTACTGAAGGAAAACTTGTTAAAAATCAAGAATGGGCAAAAGAAACGATAAAACGTGTTTTAGGAAAAGGTTATATTGATTTAAAAGTGAAGGATATTTTAATCGATAATGAAGCCATTTATCTTATTGGAGATTGTTATTCTAAAGATAGCGAAGCGATTGAAGGTAAAAATTTTGAATATAATTATAAACATAGGTTCGGACCAGGAATTGTTATAAAGTTCGATATTGATGGCAACGTGGCTTATGAAGTACCTATAAGTTATGGAGAAGAGTACATGAACAGAATGGAAATAGTAGGTTCATTTTACCCGTTTTTAAGTCATGGTGAGCTATTTATTTTAGCCAATGAAAAGGAATCTATCTTGAAAGATAAAAAGATAGTTATGGGTTATGATAAGATCAATGCTAAGGCAATTGTTTTACATTCTTTTGACGCTGAAGGTAATATAGTCACGACTCCATTTTGGAATAGTAAAACAGGAGGAGCCAAAGAATATACCGACTTTGCACCTACGCAAACCTTACAGGTTTCAGATAAGGTTTTTTATATCTATGCCATTGGAAAAGAGATGCATAAATACGGAAAACTAATCTTGAAATAAAATTTAATATCTTTTAACAATAATAAAATGGCTTTACTTTTTAAAGCCATTTTTTGTTTTTTATATTTGCTGAAATATAACTAACTATCTTAATGAAAGACTTACTTCAAAAGTACGAAGACAAAGCTCCTGAAATTGTTTTTAACTGGAAAGATCCTGAAACTGAAGCCGAAGGTTGGACAGTAATTAATTCTCTGAGAGGAGGAGCAGCAGGAGGCGGAACAAGAATGCGTAAAGGACTCGATATGAATGAAGTATTGTCTTTAGCCAAAACCATGGAAGTAAAATTCACGGTTTCAGGTCCTGCAATTGGTGGTGCAAAATCAGGTATAAACTTCGATCCTCAAGACCCAAGAAAAAAGGGTGTTTTAGAACGTTGGTACCAGGCCGTTTCTCCATTGCTAAAAAGCTATTACGGAACAGGTGGTGATTTAAATGTAGATGAAATTCATGAAGTTATTCCAATCACTGAAGAAAGTGGTGTGTGGCATCCGCAAGAAGGTGTTTTTGAAGGGCATTTCAAACCAACTCAAGCCGATAAAATCAATCGTATAGGACAGCTTCGACATGGAGTAATAAAAGTTATAGAAAACCCAAAATATTCGCCTAGCGTTGCCAGAAAATATACAGTTGCAGATATGATTACTGGTTTTGGCGTGGCTGAAGCCGCTAAACATTTTTATAACGTTCATGGTGATTCTATTGTTGGAAAACGAGCTGTGGTTCAGGGCTTTGGAAATGTTGGTGCAGCAGCAGCTTTTTACTTAGCTCAAATGGGAGCAAAAGTCGTTGGGATTATTGATAGAGTAGGAGGGTTAATCAATGAAGAAGGATTCACTTTTGATGAGATTACAGAACTTTACTTAAAGAAAAATGGGAACACATTAATCAGTGATAATCTCATTCCTTTTGAAGAGATTAATCAGAAAATATGGTCACTTCAAACTGAGGTTTTCACACCTTGTGCAGCTTCTAGATTAATAACGCAAGACCAAATTGATAACATGATTGAAACTGGTTTAGAAGTGATTTCCTGTGGAGCAAATGTGCCATTTGCAGATAAAGAAATATTTTTCGGTCCAATCATGGAACATACAGATAATAAAGTAAGTCTTATTCCCGATTTTATTTCAAATTGTGGAATGGCAAGAGTGTTTGCCTATTTCATGGAACGAAAAGTTCAAATGACAGATGAGGCTATCTTTAATGATACGTCTGAAATCATTAATAAAGCTATTAAAAATGTTTACGCAACCAATAACACAAAGACAGGAGTGAGTGCCACTGCTTTTGAAATCGCATTAAGTCAACTTATTTAAAGATACCTATGGAAACAATTATAATTTTAGTTTTTGTATTGGGCTATTTAGCCATAACAGTAGAGCATAGCATAAAAATTGATAAGTTAATTCCTGCTTTGGTCATGATGGCTATTAGTTGGGCACTTATTTCTTTAGGAATTGATTCGTTTACTCAATGGTTTGATTCTGCAAATCATGGTTTAGTTGATGGTTTTGCGTCTTTAGGTCATGAGAGCAAGATGCATATTATGGAAGAAACCTTGCTACATCATTTGGGTAAAACTGCTGAAATTCTTGTGTTTTTATTAGGTGCAATGACGATTGTTGAAATCATTGATTATTTCGATGGCTTTTCAACAATAAAGAGTTTTATAAAAACGAATAGTAAGCGTAAAATTCTATGGATTTTCGCAATATTAGCGTTTGTCTTATCTGCAATTATCGATAACTTAACGGCAACTATTGTTCTCATTTCTATTCTTCAAAAAATTGTAAAAGATAGAGATGTTCGTATCTGGTATGCAGGTTTAATTATTATTGCAGCCAACGCTGGTGGTGCATGGTCGCCAATTGGGGATGTGACAACTACCATGTTGTGGATTGGCAAAAAAGTGACTACAGGACACCTTTTTGCATACTTATTTGTGCCTTCTCTATTATGTATGTTGGTGCCTACCTTTATTGCTTCGTTTATGCCAGCGTTTAAAGGAACCTTAGAAAAAGTAGAAGTTGACACAGACAAACCTAAAAGTAAGTTTAGTTCTACAATGCTTTATCTTGGACTCGGAGGGATTATTTCTGTACCAATTTTTAAAACAGTAACGCATTTACCTCCTTATGTTGGTATGATGTTAGCCCTAGGTGTTGTAGCCATTTTTGCTGAAATTTATAGCAATTCGAAATTTGCACTTTCTGGTATTGATTCAGATGAACACAAAGAACATTCTAGCCATAGTCCGGTTCACCATTCATTATCTAAGATTGAATTGCCGAGTATCTTATTTTTCCTCGGAATTTTAATGGCTGTGGCTGCCTTAGAATCTCTCGGAATTCTATTCGGATTTGCAGGAACATTACAGGATACAATGCCAATGCTCGGTACAGAATTGCATGGTGAAGGAGTTTCTGATTTGGTAGTATTATTGCTTGGCGTAGGTTCTGCAGTAATTGATAATGTACCATTGGTTGCGGCAAGTTTGGGAATGTTTTCTGAGCCTATTGATAATGAATTATGGCATTTTATAGCTTATTCTGCTGGAACAGGTGGAAGCATGCTAATCATAGGTTCTGCAGCTGGTGTTGTAGCTATGGGAATGGAGAAAATAGATTTCTTCTGGTATATTAAAAAGATATCATGGCTTGCATTAGTTGGCTTTTTAGTTGGAGCAGTTGCATTTATGTTTACCAGAACATTATTATAGTTTGCATACTTTTGAACTAAAATAGACGTTATTACACTAATATAATTAATTTCAATACTTTTTTAATATGATATTACTAAGTAATATTCAAGAGGGAACTGAATTGCTCACTGATTCAGAATCTACTAAAAAAACGCTATCTATTATTGAATTGATAAGCAGCGGAGGATTAGCGGGACAAGTCATAATCGCTATATTATTCATTTTATTAATTGCAGTCATTTATATTTATTTTGAACGTTTGTTTGCGATTAAAGCAGCTTCAAATGTAGATGCTAATTTTATGAATCAGATAAAAGACCACGTGAGTAACGGTAAAATTGACTCTGCTCAAATGCTTTGCGCTCAGGTTAACACGCCAGTGTCCCGACTAATCAATAAAGGTATTACTCGTATCGGAAAACCGTTGGAAGACATCAATACAGCAATAGAAAATGCTGGTCGATTAGAGTTATATGGCTTAGAAAAAAATGTTAGTGTTTTAGCTACGATATCCAGTATTGCACCAATGATTGGATTTCTTGGAACTGTAATAGGAATGATATTATCCATTTTTGAAATTGCTAATTCTGGAGGACAAATCGATATCAAACAATTATCTGATGGTTTATATACTGCGATGACTACTACTGTTGCTGGTTTGATCGTTGGTATTGTTGCCTACACGGCTTATAATCATTTAGTGGTTAGAACCGATAAAGTTGTGTATCAAATGGAGTCAAATTCATTAGAATTTTTAGATCACTTAAACGAGCCAATTTAATGAACATTAGAGGTAGAAATAAAGTAAAACCAGAATTCAATATGTCTTCAATGACAGATATTGTGTTTTTGTTATTGATATTTTTTATGCTTGCTTCTACATTGGTCACAACGAATGCTATTGATATTTTGTTACCTCAGGCTAGTGGAAAAACTGAAAATAAACAATCTGTTGCGGTAAGCATTACTAAAGATCTTAACTACTATATCGATCAAAAATTAGTTGGTGGAAGTATGCTTGAATCAGAATTAATCACCATGCTCTCAGGTCAAGAACAGCCAACGATAGTCTTACGTGCCGAAAAATCAGTACCAGTCGAAAATGTTGTAACAGTGATGGATATCGCTAACCGTAATAAGTTTAAAGTCATTTTGGCTGTAAAACCAAATAATTAATTTTTTTCGGAATAAAGTTTGCAGTAGGAACTCTATGAAATACCTAAAAACAAAACACGAACGTAATTCAGCAAAAATTACAGCACTTATTGTTGTAATTCTTGTATTATTATTGTTTGTGGTTGGTCCTCCATATATGGATCCACCAGAAGAATATGGTGTTGCAATTAATTTTGGAAATTCTCCAGTTGGTTCAGGAAACATTCAACCTACTGAACCTATAAAATCAAGACCTACAAAAGATATCTCGAAAGAAGATACTCAAGCAGATAAAGCTCAGCCCGAAAAAACCACAGCATCTAATAGTAAATCTGAAGATGTATTAACTAATGAATCTGCTGAAGCGATAGCTATTAAAAAAGCAAAAGATGCTGAGGCAAAAGTCAAAGCTGAAGCTGAGCGTCTTAAGCAAATAAAACAAGCTGAAGAAGAACGTAAAGCTAAGGAGGAACAAGAGAAAAAGGATAAACTCGATGCACTTATTGGAGGCGTTACTAAATCTGATGGACCTACAAAAGATGGTGAAGGTCCAGGTGATGGTCCTGGAGATAAAGGTGATTTAGATGGAAGTCCGTATGCACCTTATAAAGGCACTCCAGGTTCGGGAAATGGAGGTGTAGGCTATGGTTTAAATGGAAGAGGAACACCTAATTATATCCTTTATGATGGTTGCGAAAACGAATATGGTTTAATAGTTGTTGATATTGTTGTAAACCGTAACGGTCAAGTTATTGAGGCTACTCCAGGTGTTAAAGGAAGTAATAATGCAACATCTTGTTTGAAAGCTCAAGCAAAAAAAATCGCGATGTCCTATAAATGGCCAGCAGACTCCAAAGCTCCTACTCGACAATACGGTAAAGTAAGTGTCA
Source organism: Psychroserpens mesophilus (assembly GCF_000826645.1). Classification (GTDB taxonomy): domain Bacteria; phylum Bacteroidota; class Bacteroidia; order Flavobacteriales; family Flavobacteriaceae; genus Psychroserpens; species Psychroserpens mesophilus. The sequence continues at coordinate 565,346 of NZ_JXJP01000008.1, read as the reverse complement.
ACTTTACACCTACAAATTGATGAACTATCAAGAGACTGTAAATTGGATGTTCAAGCAGTTGCCTATGTACCAACATCAAGGTAAATCTGCATATAAAGTCGATTTGTCAAATACTCTTCTTTTAGCTAAGCATTTAAATCATCCTCAACGTTTTTTTAAAAGCATACATATTGCAGGAACTAATGGCAAAGGCTCTACAAGTCATATGCTGGCTTCGGTACTTCAGGAGGCTGGATACAAAGTTGGACTTTACACGTCTCCACATTTAAAAGATTTTAGAGAACGTATTAAAATTAATGGCAAAGAAGTCAGTAAGCAGTTTGTTATCGGATTTATCAAAAGAAACTTGTCTTTTTTTAAACAAAATGAATTGTCCTTTTTTGAAATGACTGTTGGTATGGCTTTCGATTATTTTTCTAAGCAAAAGGTTGATATTGCTATAATTGAAGTTGGTTTAGGAGGTCGGTTAGACTCAACAAACATTATTACTCCGGAAGTTTCAGTAATTACAAATATTGGTTTTGATCACACCCAATTTTTAGGAACTACTTATCAAGCTATCGCTTCAGAAAAAGCGGGAATTATAAAGCCTAATATTCCTGTGGTCATAGGAGAAACACAGAAAGAAACTAAAGATGTATTTATTAATACAGCAAAAAAAAATGCTTCAGAAATTTATTTTGCTGATCAGTTAGTAACACAAAATTTTAAAAGTGATTTAAAAGGAAGTTATCAAAAACACAACATTAAAACGGTTGTACAATCTATAAAAGTCTTAAATACTCAAAAGAGATTTAAAATCTCTGATAATGAATTAATCCAAGGCTTAAAAAATGTTACAAAAAACACAACTTTAAAAGGTCGTTGGCAAGTGTTACAAGAACAACCTAAAATTATATGTGATACTGCTCACAATAAAGAAGGACTGACTTATGTGATGAGACAATTAGGAGAAGAGAAATTTGATGCGCTTCATATGGTTTTTGGAGTAGTAAATGATAAAGACTTGGATTCTATATTGCCTATTTTGCCAATAGACGCAAGGTATTATTTTTGTAAACCTGATATTCCAAGAGGAATGGATGTAAATAAGCTAAGAGAAAAATTTGAAAACAATGGCTTTAAAGGTCAGTGTTATATGACGGTAAATGAAGCACTTAATTCTGCTAAGCAAAACTCAAAAGCAGAAGATTTGATTTATGTTGGAGGAAGTACTTTTGTTGTAGCAGAAATAATTTAATTTTTTTTATAAAAAGCTTTTGCTAATTAAAAATCTAGACTATATTTGCAGTCCAATAATAAGGGCGCGTAGCTCAGTTGGTTCAGAGCACTTGGTTTACACCCAAGGGGTCAGGGGTTCGAATCCCTTCGCGCCCACAACTACAAAAAAGTTCGCATCATATGCGAACTTTTTTAGTTTTATTGAATAGGGTCATTAACTCAGTTGGTTCAGAGTGTTACCTTGACAGGGTAGAAGTCACTGGTTCGAATCCAGTATGACCCACATGAAATTTGAAATCCATATTAAAGTATGGATTTTTTTATTTATAAAAGTTAAAATATTCTCATCAAGGAGGTTTAAAAAGGCAAATTCAATTACACTTATAATACATCCAATACTCTTTCCAATGCCATGCCTCTAGAGCCTTTAATAAGTAGATATTTATTATTTAACGGATTGTTCGCTAATTCTGTTTTTAAGTCTTCAAAAGACTTAAAACGTTTTATTTTATCTGAATGATTCACCGTTTCAAAAAAGAGCTTTCCCACTAAGAAAATATTATTGATGTCAAACTTCTGTGAATAATCTGAAATGGATTGATGTTCCATATGAGACGCTTCTCCTAATTCAAACATATCTCCAAGAATGGCTACTTTTTCAGAACTGTTTAAATTTCCAAAATTATCCAATGCAGCCATCATACTTGTTGGATTAGCATTGTAAGCATCTAAAATAATTTGATTTGATCCTTTTTCTATAATCTGAGAACGATTATTTGAAGGGATATAATTTGCAATTGTTTTTGAGATGGAATCATCATCTACTTTAAAATATCCTCCTACAGCAATGGCTACAGCTATGTTGTTGTAATTATAGGCTCCAGTTAAATGGGTTACAATTTTTATCTTATTAAATTGCAATACTACGAAAGGTTGTGCGCTTAACATTTTCATATTAGAGCCAAAACGAATAACTTTTTTGTAATTACCGATTTGTTCTATCTGAGTTTGATCATTATCGTTAACAAAAATAGTTTTTTGATGTGATTTAAGATGGTCGTATAATTCTGATTTCCCTTTAATAACACCTTCAATGCCTCCGAAGCCCTCTAAATGTGCTTTTCCAAAATTAGTGATCAATCCGTAGTCTGGAAGTGCTATATTGGATAGAAATTCTATTTCTTTTTGATGATTTGCTCCCATTTCAACTATGCCAATTTCAGTATCAGCTTTAAACTCTAAAAGGGTTAGAGGTACTCCAATATGGTTATTTAAATTTCCTTTGGTAGCAGAGGTTTTATAAGTAGTAGATAAAACTGCATTTATCAATTCTTTGGTGGTGGTTTTGCCATTACTGCCTGTTAGAGCTATGATTGGTATGTCCAATTTCTTTCTATGGTGAGTGGCTAATGCTTGAAGAGTATGTAATACATTTTCAACCAAAATACAATGGTCATGTTTTGCATACTGTTTTTCGTCAATAATCACATAACTAGCTCCTTTTTTTAAAGCTTCTAAAGCAAACATATTTCCATTAAAATTATCTCCTTTTAAAGCAAAAAACATGCAGCCGGAATTAATTTTTCTTGTATCTGTAGATATGGAGTCGCACTCCAAAAATGCCTTATAAATTTGTTCTATTGTCATAAAATAAATTTAAATAAAAAAGTCCTAACGTTTATAGTTAGGACTTTTTTATTTGTAATAAATAGATATATTAATTTCGTTTCTTTCCGCCTTGGGATTTTGAACCTACTCTAGACATTGCACATCTAAATCCAATGTAATCTGTAGCCATATCTTGTGGGAAATATCGACGTTGTGCAGGATCAATCCAATATGCTCTATCTCTCCAAGATCCACCTTTGTAAACTCTTACTTCATCATTAATCATTGACGTTCTTTGGTTTGAAGTGTCATATTCTTTAATTACTTGTCCTGTAGAATCTCTTTGAATGTTATGTTTCGGAGAATTATACATTTTTCTTGTCATAGCCGCTTCTGCATCTACACCATCTTCTTCTTCATCAAAATCTGTTGCGTAACTTCTAGACGATCTTGCATCTCCATCTCTAAAGTTTCTGTTATCACTTCTGTCGAAGTTTGTTCTTAAGTATGTTTCATCTTCGTCAACAGGAACTTGTAATATTTCACCAGGTAAATTTCTGGCAACTACTTGACCGTTACTTAATGTATCAAATACAATTTCATCTGGAGTTACAACTTTTACAGTTCCATCTTCATTAATTGCGTTTTTAGTGTACACGTTACCTCTGTAATAGTTAAAGTCACTAAATTCATCATCAACAATTGGTCGATACACATCGGCAACCCATTCTGCAACATTTCCAGCCATATCATATAAACCGTAATCATTTGGTTCGTAGCTCATTACCTGTGCAGTAATATCAGCACCATCGTCTGACCAACCTGCAATTCCACCATAATCACCTTTACCTTGTTTAAAGTTTGCTAATTGATCACCTTTGGTTTTTCTTTTACCTGAACGTGTATACTGACCATCCCATGGATATTTTTTACGACCTCTATACACATTAAAACTCCTTAATTCACTCATTCCTAAGGCAGCATATTCCCATTCTGCTTCCGTTGGAAGTCTATAATCAGGAGAAATAATACCAGATTCTCTTCTGGCATAGTTATTTATAGTGTCTCCAGCCGCAGTAACTTGGACTCTTTTTCTAGATTTTTCCGGATTTATAATACTGTCATTTCCTCCATAAGTTAAAGTTGGAGCATTTAAATACGTATCGGTATTAAAATTACTATCAGCACTAGCAGTTAATTTTGCGTCTCTTTCAATGTAACCTGCGTTTTCAAGATAAAGTTCATTCACTCTGTCAGTTCTCCAATTAGCAAACTCTACAGCTTGAATCCAGCTTACGCCAACTACAGGATATTCTCCGTAGCCAGGATGACGTAAATAATTTTCTGTCATCATTTCGGCGTATCCTAATCTGTTTCTCCATACTAAAGTGTCAGGTAAAGCACCTTGATAAATTAATCTGTAGTTATCTTCTTCTGGAGGATAAACTCTTTTGATATAATCAAGATATTCTGTGTACATCTTGTTTGTGACTTCTGTTTCATCCATGTAAAAGGACTGCACATGTTGTTGGTTAGGTGTATTGTTCCAATCATGCATAACATCATCTTGAACTTTACCCATTGTAAACGTTCCACCTTCAATAAAAACTAAACCAGGACTTGTTTCTTGTTCTTGGAATTTGTCATTGTATTGAAAACCACCATTTTTGTCATTAATTTTCCATCCTGTGGCTCTTGAACTGTTCTTGTCTGAAGAGTTTCTGCTACAACCAACAATTGTTAAAGATATCATTAGGGCTAATAGTATCCTTAGGTTTAAGACGTTTTTCATATCCATACTTTTAAGTAAGCTAATTAAATTTTAGAGACGCAATATAGCAATTAAAGGTAAATTAACAACATTTTTTGGCAAATAGATTTAAAAAAAGTTGCATTTCATCCTGTTTTTTATGCAATATAACGGACTTTTACTCAGTTAATCGATGTATTTTGACTTTAATAACGGTTGGTTAAATCAAATATTGTTGTAATTTTGAATAAAAAATTGAAACACTATAATAACATGATATTATAGTCGTTATTTATACTATGAAAAAACTGTTATTTATTTCTTTTATCTTGTGCAGTACATTCGCTTTTACTCAACAAAGACAATTTGTAATTCAATGGGATGGTACAAGAACACTAGAAACTTCTTCTTATCAATTTGAATTGCCTGGATTCAATAAGGAAAATTATAACTACAGCGATTCAGAAGGTTTACATTTTGTGTCTCAATGGGAAACCAATACATTACTAAATGAGAACTCTCTTATTGTGTCTAATATTTCGTATGAAGTTATCTCAGTTAGCGAGCTAAAAGCGTTATCGAAAGATTTAATACCAAATTCTATTAAAGCAAAGTTATCTAATTCTATTGATAGAAATAAATCATATGCTTTTCTTAAGGTTAGTCCGATTATTAATGACAACGGAATATTTAAAAAGATTACATCATTCACAATAAATTATTCTTTAGCTTCATCATCTAACAGAAGTGCATCTAATAGTCAGGAAATTGTCAATTCTGTTTTGAACTCTGGTAGTTGGAGACGCTTTTATGTTGAGAATTCAGGTGTTTTTAAAATAACTAAAAGTTTTTTACAAGATATTGGTGTTAACACTGATGTAGATCCGAGAACTATCAAAATTTACGGAAATGGTGGTGCCATGCTACCAATGCCAAATAATGCATTTTACCCAATAGACCTTACCGAAAATGCAATTAAGTTTGTTGGCGAAAATGACGGTGTATTTAATGATGAAGATTATATCTTATTTTATGCTGAAGGACCAACAGGTAATGTTGAAAATGGAGAGATTAACACCAATATTAATCCTTACACTAATAGAGCTAATTACTATGTTAATTTTGGAGGCTCTTACGGAAAACGTATCGAAACAGCAATCCAACCTAATCAAAACCCAGACTATACAATTGATACATTTCAAGATTATAGATTTCATGAGGTTGACGAGTTTAACATAGGTAAATTAGGAAGACGATGGTTCGGAGATCGTTTTGATATTGATAACGAAAAAACATTTACGTTCAGTTTTCCAAATGTTGTTACTACTGAGCCAGCAAAAGTTAAGGTTTATGTAGCTGCGATATCTGATGTGCAAACCTCCATGCAAATCAAAGTAAATTCAGCAGATGTTGGAACCATTTCTCCAATAGGTTTAACTGATGGTATATTGGCTACTGGAGGAGCATATCAAGGAAATATTCCTATAACATCTTCTGAAGTAAATGTCAATATAACATATAACAACAGTGGCGTGCCTTCATCCTTAGGATATTTAGATTACGTTTCTGTTGAAGCTACAAGAGCGCTGACTTATACTGGTGGACAGTTGCGTTTTAAAAATAATACAGTGGCAACCTCAGATGGAATCGTAGAATATGCTTTGGCTAACGCTTCGAATGTGAAAGAGGTTTGGGATATTACAGATAAATATAATGTAACGAGCATATCAAACGAAAACCAAGATTCAAATTTTAGATTTAAGGCAATTTCGGGTAGTCTTAAACATTATATCGCTATTGGTAATCAAAACTTTTTTCAGCCGTTGAGAGATGGAAATTCCTTTGTAAGTAACCAGAACCTTAAAGGCACTATTTTTAAAAATAATCAAGGCGAATTCCAAGATATAGACTACATTATTGTTACTCCTAATAATTTGTTATCGCAGGCAGAACGATTGGCCGAAATTAACAGACAGCAATACAATTTAAATGTTAAAGTTGTCACACTGAATCAAATTTACAAAGAGTTTAGTTCTGGAAATCAAGATATCGGTGGCATTAGAAATTTCGTGAGATATGTTTATCATAATGCAAGTTCGCCAGATAAAAGATTAAAGTATTTATGTCTTTTTGGAGATGCATCTTTTGATTACAAAAACAGGATAGCTAATAATACCAATATTGTACCTACCTGGTTTTCGTATAACAGTTTTAGCCTTACAAGTTCATTTGTTTCTGATGATTTTTACGCCATGATGGATGATAATGAAGGCGACATGTCTACCTCAAACAGAGCTGATATTGCTGTAGGTCGTATTTTAGCAAGTACACCTCAACAGGCGAAACAATTAGTTGACAAAATTGATGAGTATTATTCGGAAGCTTCTTTTGGGAGCTGGAGAAATAATCTTTTGATGATTTCTGATGATGTAGATGTACCTTTTGAAGCAGAACTTCAGCAAACTACGGATGATATTGCAAATACCATTACTCAAGAAAAACCGTTTTTAAATGCTGTAAAGATTCATTCTGATGCATTCCTTCAAGAATCTTCTTCGGCAGGTCAACGTTACCCATTAGTCAATAAGGAAATAAGAGATGCTATAGATGTTGGTGCTCTCGTGGTCAATTACTTTGGTCATGGTGGTGAAGACGGCTTAGCTTCTGAACGTATTTTTGATAAAAATGATTCTAAAGAAGTTGCTAATGCGTGTAAGTATAATCTATTTATAACAGTAACCTGTGAATATACTAAGTTTGATGATCCTTTAAGACAAACAGCAGGAGAGTTTACATACTGGAATACAAAAGGTGGCGCTATTGGTTTAGTAACCACTACCAGACAAATTTTTGTGAGTTTAGGTGAAGCATTTAATGTGGTAATAGAGCCTTATCTTTTTGCTTTTGGATCTAATGAATATCCATCGGTTGCAGAAGCTTTACGCCAATCAAAAAATGATCCTGCGATTAGCAGTAACGCTCAAAAAATATTGGTTTGGTTTATTGGTGATCCAGCAATGAAGCTAGCTTTTGCAAAACCAGATGTAAGATTAACAAAAATTAATGATGTGCCTATTGGTGAAAATACTGATGTATTGCAAGCGCTAGGTAAAGTAAAATTATCTGGTGAAGTAGTAAACGAATCAGGAAACTTGATAGCTGATTATAATGGCATATTAACGGCAACGGTTTATGATAAGGACATTGACAGGCAAACCTTAAATAATGATAATCAAAATAGTAATGGTCAGCCTATCGTAATGGATTTCAAGACTTTAGGTGAGGTTATTTTTAAAGGACAGGCAACGGTTTCTAACGGAGAGTTTGAATTTGAATTTGTCGTTCCAAGAGATATCGGTATTACAGTGGGTCCTGGTAAAGTGAGTTTTTATACCATGAGAACACTTCCTTTAGAAAACAGAGCTGGATCCAGTTTCGATATACAAGTTGGTGGAATTAATGAAAATGCAGTAGAAGATAATATTGGTCCTGTAATTAATCTTTTTATGAATGACGAAAATTTTGTTTCTGGCGGCATTACTAATGAACAACCATCGCTTTTGGCAAAATTATCTGATGAAAACGGTATTAATACTGCTAGTGGAATTGGTCATGACATTGTTGCAATAATCGATGGTGATGAAACCAATCCATTTATTTTAAATGATTATTATCAAGCCAATGTTGATGATTATCAAAATGGAAAGGTAAGCTATCCGTTTAGAGACTTAGAACCAGGTTTACATACCTTGTCCCTAAAAGCTTGGGATGTTTATAATAATTCATCAACTGCCGAAATTCAATTTGTCGTATTTGATAAAGACCAAGACTTGGTCATTGATAATGTTTTAAATTATCCCAACCCATTTATTGATTACACCGAATTTTGGTTCAATCACAATAGTCCTGATGTTTTAGACGTTTCAGTACAGATCTTTACAGTTTCTGGTAAATTGGTAAGAACTCTAAATGGACAAACAAATGGAGGAAGTAAAGTTACAAGTTCACTTTCAAAAGATATTGTTTGGGATGGCAGAGACGATTTTGGAGATAAAATTGGTAAAGGTGTTTATATTTATAAACTAAAAGTAAGATCTAATCGTTTAAATAAACAAGTTGAAAAAATTGAAAAACTTGTAATACTATAATAAAGATTTATATTTGCCTAATTGCTAGGTGATTTAAAATTGCTTAAAAAGATAACAAATTACAGATGAAAAAATACATTTTAGCCCTTATCACAGTTTCATTGTTTAACATGACTAATGCACAAGAAACTGTTATCATTCCTAATAGTGCCGACTCAAGAGTTATAACTACTGGAGTTCCTTTTCTATTAATTGCTTCTGATGCTCGTGCAGCTGGTATGGGAGACGTCGGTGTTGCAACATCAGCAGATGCAAATTCACAACAATGGAATCCTGCAAAATATGCCTTTTCTTTATCTAAATCAGGTATTGGAGTCAATTATACACCTTATTTAAGCAGATTGGTAAATGATATCTTTCTCGGAAATTTCACCTATTTTAATAGACTTAATGAACGTAGTGCTTTTGCGGTAAGCTTCAAATATTTTAGTTTAGGAGAAATTGAGATCGTTCAAGATGAATTTTCAGAAGCACTCATTGAACAACCTAATGAATTAACTTTTGACGCATCCTACTCTTTACGTCTTGCAGATCAATTTTCAATGGCTGTTGCTCTTCGCTATTTGCGATCAGATTTAAGAATTCAAGCTGTCGATGCTAATGCGTCTGCTGCGAGTTCTATTGGAGTTGATATTGCAGGGTTTTACCAAAGTGAAGAAGAGGCTTATGATAGTTTTAACGGTCGCTGGAGAGGTGGTTTCGCCATTCAAAATTTAGGTCCAAAAATCAAGTATGATGATGGTGGTCGCGAAAACTTTTTGCCAACAACTTTACGTCTAGGTGGTGGTTTTGATTTTATTTTTGACGATTACAATAAATTAGCTGTCACTGCTGAAGTGACAAAACTATTAGTGCCTACACCTCCTGTTCGAGGGACTCGTATCGAGTATAACGAAAGTGGAGAAACTCCAGGGTTTCAGGAAGATGAAGATGAGGTGCTCGAAGAAGAAGAAAACTATATCATTGCTGGTCAAGAGAATAATGTAGGCTTCGGAAAAGGGATTTTTCAATCATTTGGAGACGCTCCAGGAGGATTTAGTGAAGAGCTTAAAGAATTTACTTGGTCTCTGGGAGCAGAATACACCTACCAAGATTCATTTGCATTTAGAGCAGGTTATTTTAATGAAAGTGAAGAAAAAGGAGCACGTAAGTTTTTTGCTTTAGGAGCTGGTTTCAAATACACAACAATAAATATTGATTTGTCATACTTGTTTTCTGCATCAAAAATTCAAAGTCCTTTAGAGAATACATTACGTTTTTCTCTTGTGTTTAACTTTGGAGATAATGAATATGATGAATACTAGAATTGAGTATTAATATCAAATAAAAAAACTATTGTTTCTTAAAGCAATAGTTTTTTTGTCTAATACAACATGAAATGAAGGATATTAAAATAGAATCTACCCTAACCGTTTATGATGACTTTAACGAGTTGCCTTCAAATATTGCTTCCTTAATGGAAAAAGCTATTCAAGCGCGTAAAAATGCGTATGCACCTTATTCTAAATTTAGTGTTGGTGCTGCAATTTTGCTAGATAATAATGAAATAGTTACAGGTAATAATCAAGAAAATGCATCGTATCCTTCGGGATTGTGTGCAGAGCGAACTGCAATTTATTATGCAGGAGCTAAATATCCTGAAGCTAAAATGCTAAAAATGGCATTAACTGCAGGATCGAGAATAAATCAAACAATTACACCAATTCCTCCTTGTGGTGCATGCAGACAAGCTATTGCTGAATATGAAGTCAAGCAAGAATCGCCTATTGAAATCTACTTTATGGGCGAAACAGGTAAGGTTGTAAAATCGAATTCACTGGCAAATTTATTACCACTCGGATTCGATCGAAGCTTTCTATAACGATTTCGTAATAAATTTACGATTTTCAGTTTTTTCATTACTATCTAAAGTGTTACTTTTGTTATTCGCATATCCTATATGATACATTAGGATTTGATAATAGAAGCTTGAGATAATTAATCTGAAGTAGTTGTTTTATATCAATACAAAATTAAATGCAAAAAGTAACAAAAGAAGTTTACCTAAAGTGGTATGAAGACATGTTGTTCTGGAGAAAGTTTGAAGACAAACTTGCTGCAGTATACATTCAACAAAAAGTGAGAGGATTTCTTCACTTATACAATGGCCAAGAAGCTGTGTTAGCAGGAGCGCTTCATGCTATGGATCTCACTAAAGATAAAATGATTACGGCTTACAGAAATCATGTGCAGCCGATTGGAATGGGTGTAGATCCTAAACGTGTTATGGCTGAGTTGTATGGAAAAGCAACTGGGACATCACAAGGTTTAGGTGGTTCGATGCATATTTTTTCTAAAGAACATCGTTTTTATGGTGGTCATGGTATCGTAGGTGGACAAATTCCCCTTGGTGCCGGAATTGCTTTTGGTGATAAATACCATGGTAGTGATGCTGTCACTTTATGTTGCTTTGGCGACGGGGCAGCTCGTCAAGGTTCTCTTCATGAAACGTTTAACATGGCAATGCTATGGAAATTACCTGTGGTATTCGTTTGTGAAAATAACGGTTATGCTATGGGAACTTCTGTTGAACGTACAGCAAACCATACAGAAATTTGGAAATTAGGTTTAGGTTATGAAATGCCTTGCGGACCAGTAGATGGCATGAATCCTGTAAAAGTTGCTGAAGCCTTTGATGAAGCAATTCAACGTGCTCGTCGTGGTGACGGACCAACATTTTTAGAGTTAAAAACATACAGATACAGAGGGCATTCAATGTCTGATGCACAGCATTACAGAACAAAAGATGAAGTTGCTGAGTATAAAAAAATAGATCCTATTACTCAGGTAAAAGATATCATTTTAGAAAAGAAATATGCTACAGAAGATGACATTAAAGGTATTGATAAACGTGTTAAGAAATTAGTAAGTGAATGTGAAAAATTCGCTGAAGAATCACCATATCCTGAGATGAACGTCATGTACGATGCAGTTTATGAGCAAGAAGATTATCCATTTATACAACACAAAATATAAGCTATGGCAGAAGTAATTAACATGCCGCGTTTGAGCGATACGATGGAGGAAGGGACTGTTGCTACTTGGTTGAAGAAAGTAGGAGACAAAGTTGAAGAAGGCGATATTTTAGCGGAAATCGAAACGGATAAAGCAACAATGGAGTTTGAATCTTTCAATGAAGGTACTTTGCTACATATTGGAATACAAGAAGGAGAAACTGCTAAAGTTGATACACTTTTAGCAATCATTGGTGATGAAGGTGAGGATATTTCAGAATATTTAAATGGAAAGACTTCAGAAGATAACTTAGAAAAGGAAGACGACGACTCTAAGGACATCAAGTCTGCTGAAGATAAATCTGAAGAAGATAACGTTGTGAATAAGAACGAAGCATCTCAAGATGCATCAGAAAGCCAAGAACTTCCTGAAGGTGTAACCGTAGTAACCATGCCGCGTTTAAGCGATACGATGGAAGAAGGTACTGTTGCAACCTGGTTGAAAAAAGTTGGTGACGATGTAGAAGAAGGTGATATTCTTGCAGAAATTGAAACGGATAAAGCTACAATGGAATTTGAGTCTTTCCAGTCTGGCACATTATTACATATTGGTTTACAAGAAGGTGAATCAGCAAAAGTTGATGCATTATTAGCAATTATTGGTCCGAAAGGCACAGATGTTTCTGCTATTGCAAAAAACTTTAAAGTAGGAGGCTCTGCTTCCGAAGCAAAAAAAGAAGATGCACCAAAAAAAGAAACCAAAGCTATTGAAGCGCCTAAAAAAGAAGCAGCTGCTCCTTCAAATGTAGCCGAGAAGTCTCAACCTTCAAAGTCAACTACAAACGGAAGAGTATTTGTATCTCCTTTAGCGAAAAAAATGGCTGAAGAAAAAGGGATTAACTTATCTCAGGTTAATGGTTCTGGTGAAAATGGACGAATTGTAAAGCGTGATATTGAAAACTTTACTCCTGCAGCTCAATCGGCATCAGTTGGTAAATTTGTACCAACAGGTCAAGAAGATTTTGATGAAGTGCCAAATTCAAATATGCGAAAAGCGATTGCTAAAAATTTAGCGAAATCTAAATTTACGGCACCACATTATTATTTGAATGTGGAGTTTGACATGGAAAATGCGATCGCTTTTAGAGCACAATACAATTCGTTGCCTGATACTAAAATATCTTACAATGATATGATTGTTAAGGCTTGTGCCTTAGCTTTAAAACAACATCCACAAGTGAATTCGCAATGGTTTGACGATAGAATGCAATTGAATAATCACGTGCATATTGGTGTTGCTGTTGCTGTCCCTGATGGCTTACTGGTTCCTGTGGTACGTTTTGCAAATGAGCAAAGTTTGCCTCAAATAGGCGCTGCAGTAAAAGACTATGCAGGCAAAGCAAGAAATAAGAAATTATCTTTAGAAGAGATGGAAGGAAGTACATTTACCATCTCTAATTTAGGAATGTTTGGTATTGAGAGTTTTACATCAATCATCAACCAGCCAAATTCAGCAATTTTATCTGTTGGAGCAATTGTAGAAAAACCTGTGGTTAAGAACGGACAAGTAGTTCCTGGTAATACAATGAAACTAACATTGGCTTGTGATCACAGAACTGTAGATGGTGCTACTGGAGCGCAATTCCTTCAAACTTTGAAAGGCTACATTGAAAACCCAGTTACGATGTTAGTGTAAATAGTATTTAGACATCATTCCGAGTATTGTCGAGGAATCTCTTATAATAAAAACCTGATTTGATTTTTTTCAATTCAGGTTTTTTTATCTTTAGAAAAAAAATAAATGTAGTTATGAAATACCTCTTGCCCTTGTGCCTTATTCTGCTCATTTTTAGCTGTAAGAAAGAACCAAAACATGAATCAATCACCATAACCAATACTGAAGTTCAAGACATGGTTGGCTTTTTAGCTTCTGATGAATTACAAGGTAGAATGACAGGTAGTGATGGTATTGAAGTTGCAGCAGCTTATCTCGAAAATCAGTTGAAGTCTTATGGTGTAAAGCCTTATTTTGAAACCTACAGGAATCATTTTAAAATAGCAGACTCTATTCAAGCTTTTAATATTGTTGGTTTTATTGAAGGCACAGATGACAAACTTAAAGACGAAGTCATTATTCTTGGAGCGCATTATGATCATATCGGATTAGGAAAAACCGTTGAAAATGATTCTATTGGAAATGGAGCTAATGACAATGCTACTGGTACTGTAGGTGTCTTGGCAATGGCTAAATATTTTGCAACTAAAAAGAATAACAAACGTAGTCTCATGATTATTTTATTTACTGCTGAAGAAATGGGGCTTTTAGGATCAAAGCATTTAGCTAAACAATTAAAAACTGAAAATCTCGACTTATATACAATGGTCAATTTTGAAATGATTGGAGTGCCCTTGAAAGATCGAGATTATGAGGCTTTTGTTTCTGGTTATGATTTATCAAATATGGCTTCGAAAATGAATGCGTATGTTGGTAATAACCTTATAGGATTTTCTGATGTTTCAAAAAAATATAGCTTATTTAAACGTTCAGATAATTATCCGTTTTATCAGGAATTTAAATTACCATGTCAAACCATTTCATCTTGTGATTTGACTAATTTTGATTACTACCATCATGTCGATGACGAAATTAGTGAATTGAATTTCGATTTTATGGCCGACCTTATAAATAAGATTATTCCAGCTATAGAGCAGATGAGCAACACACCAACCAAAGAAATTGTAATGTATGAGTCAGAGTAAAAATGTAATTATTACAGGAACCAGTCGTGGTATCGGTTTTGAATTGGTACATTTATTTGCTAACCAAGGCCATAATGTACTGGCATTATCACGAAATGCAAAACCAATTAGTAATCTTCATTTTGATAATATTTCATCTTTCGCTTTTGACTTATGTGAAGAAGATGATTACAAAAAGGTAGAACAGTTTATTCAAAATGAATGGAAACATGTCGATATTTTAATCAACAATGCAGGACTGTTGCTCAATAAACCTTTCTCTGAGACTTCATTTAAAGATTTTTCAAAAGTATACGAAACTAACGTTTTTGGTGTTTCAGAAATGACACGAATTGTATTGCCATTTATGAAAAGTGATGGCCACGTCGTAACCATCAGCTCAATGGGAGGGATTCAGGGAAGTATGAAATTTCCGGGTTTAGCGGCTTATAGTTCGAGTAAAGGCGCAGTAATTACACTTTCTGAATTACTTGCCGAAGAATATAAAGAAACGGGTCCGCAATTTAATGTGTTGGCTTTGGGTGCAGTGCAAACTGAAATGCTCAAAGAAGCGTTTCCAGATTATAAAGCACCAACTAGTGCAAGAGAAATGGCAATATATATAGAACAGTTTGCTATAACCGGAAATAAATTTTATAATGGTAAAGTGTTGCAGGTTTCTAATTCAACACCTTAATAAGCTATTCAAAGACTAAACAATATTTATCTTGAAGAGTTTTTAATATTTTTACAAAAATGAATTTCACAAAAATGAAACCATACTTCACCTGTCTTTTATATAGTTTAATAATTGTAGTTATCACAAACAATAATGCACTTTTTGGACAAACGTTTGAACGTGTAGAAATAGTTTCTGGGTTAGGTGCTATAGAGGAAAATAATGGCGTTGCAGTTGCAGACTATGATGGCGATTTTGATTTAGATGTTTTTGTGGTAGCAAAGGCTATCGATGAAGATGGTATAGAAAAAAGCCATAGTAGACTTTTTAGAAATAATAATAACGGAACGTTTACCGATGTTACTCAAGAATCTGGTTTAGTGAATTTATTAACTCCTGAGGACGAAACAGTAGAGACAAATGCGTTAGATGGTTTTAAGTATGGTGCTTTTTTTGGAGATTATGACAATGACGGCTATCCTGATCTTTTTTTTACACATATATATAATGTTCAGCTTTTTCATAATGAAGGTGACGGAACGTTTGTAGAGGTAACGGAAAGTGCTGGAATTCAGGGTTTCAATGAATGTAGAAATACTGGTGCAACATGGTTTGATTATAATAATGATGGCTTTTTAGATATTTATATAAGTGATTGGCGTAAGTGTCCAAGTAATAAATTATACGAGAATTTAGGTAATGGAACTTTTCAAGATGTTTCTTCTGAGACTGGTCTAAATGATGATTTTCCTGTGGCTAGTTATACTTCAATTCCTTTCGATTTTAATAATGATGGATGGATGGATTTGTATGTCACAAATGACTTTGATAAAGCAAACGACTTGTATATCAGCCAAGCAGGTACAAGTTTTTTTGAAGATGCACAAAGTTATGGATTGGATAATATTATTAATGATATGGGAATTACTTTAGGTGATTTCAATCTGGATGGTGCTTTTGATATTTTTATAACAGGAATTGATGAGAATGTATTACTTCAAAATGATGGGACTAATAATTTCACCGAAGAGTCAGCTGTAAATAACATTACTGAAACTGGTTGGTCTTGGGGAACACAATTTGCGGATTTTGATTTAGATGGCGATGAAGATTTAATTATCGCCAATGGTTACGTATTTGAAGATCGTACTACCGAACGTAATGTATATTATAAGAATTTAGCCATTGAAGGTCAGAATGGTTTTGAAGATAATTCTGAAACTGTAGGTTTTAATGATTTAACAGTTAGTGTTGGTGTTGCTGATTTTGACTACGACAATGATGGTGATTTAGACATTTTTTTAACAAATTCTGATCAGTCCTCATTTTTATATGAAAATAAGCTTTTAAATTTTGATGAATCCATCACTCAAAATTGGTTTAAATTATTACTTCAAGGAACGGTCTCTAATCGTGATGCCATTGGAACAACGGTAACGATTACGACTAATCTCGGAACATTTAAACGCTACTACACTGGAGTTGGATTTGTGTCTCAAAGTCTTCAACCGGTTCACTTCGGTTTAGGTAATGAAACTATAATTTCAGAGCTAGAAATAAAATGGCCTTCAGGATTAATTGAAACCTATCAAAATCTAGATGCAAATACTACGGTTAGAGCCATTGAAGGAGATGGAATTACGACTTTAGATATTGAGCCAAGTGAAAAAATTTATGGCTGTACAGATCCAAATTCATGCACATATACTCCTGATGCAGTCTTAGACGATGGGAGTTGTACGTATTTACAATCTTTTCAAATTTCTGGGAATACCTCTTCAGGATTTTTGGTTACTGAAATGTATACCTATCCTATTTCATCTGGTTCCACTGCTATTTGGCAAATTTCAGGTGGTGAAATTATAGAAGGGCAAGGTACAAATAGTGTCACAGTGAAATGGGGCTTAAATGAAACTGGTCGGCTAAGCGTGAGAGAAACAAACGGAACCTGTTTCAGTCTGGAGGAATCTGTTGACGTATCATTAAACATAAATCAAATTCCTGAAGACGTGTCTATTGCTAGAATATGGAATGAAGTGTTACTTCAAGCAATAAGAAATGACTTTGCAAGACCAACGGTTCACGCCAGAAATTTATTTCATACCAGTGTTGCTATGTATGATATATGGGCCATTTATGATGAGGTTGCCAGGCCATATCTAATAGGTAATTCTTATAACGGTTTTAGTAGTACGATTGAGGACTTTATTCCAATTGAAAGTATTGAAGCATCTAGAAAAAAAGCTATTAGTTATGCTATGTATCGCTTACTAAGTTATCGCTTTCAAAATTCTCCTAATGCAGAAGCGTCTCAACGTTTATTTGAATTAATTATGGAGCAGTTAGGCTATAATACCGAAACTGCTACATCAACAGTTTACGAGTTTGGTAATGCTGCAGCATTAGGAAACTATGTCGCCGAAACCATTATCGCTTACGGAAATATGGATGGTTCAAGAGAGCTCACGCAATTTGATAACGCGTATTATGAACCAGTTAACTCTTCATTGGCTCCAGTGATTCCAACGACTATAGAAATGCAAGATCCTAATCGTTGGCAGCCTTTAAGTTTGGATACGTTTATTGACCAAAGTGGTAATCCTATTCTTGGTTCTACAATAGATTTTTTGAGTCCCGAATGGGGAAATGTTTGGACTTTCGCCATGAGCGAGGGAGAAAGTGCCACTTATGAAAGAAATGGAGATTCTTACAAGGTTTATAACGATCCAGGTGCACCACCATATTTGAGTTTAACAGAAAATAACACATCCAGTGATGCATATAAATTAGGTTTTTCAATGGTGTCAATTTGGGGTTCTCATCTTGATCCTGATGATGGCGTGCTTTGGGACATTTCTCCAGGTTCGTTAGGGAATACAAACATCGATGAATTTCCTACAGAATATGAAGATTATCCTAGTTTTTATAATGTTTTTGAAGGAGGTGATATTGGTAGTGGTCATTCCCAAAATCCCATAACTGGAGAATCATATCAATCTAATATAGTTCCTAGAGGTGATTATGCAAGGGTTCTGGCTGAGTTTTGGGCTGATGGTCCTGATTCTGAAACGCCTCCAGGTCACTGGTTTACTATTTTAAACTATGTTAATGAACATCCTTTATTAGAAAAAAAGTTTCAAGGTGAGGGAGAAGTTCTTGATGATTTAGAATGGGATGTGAAATCGTATTTTATTTTGGGAGGAACTATGCACGATGCTGCTATTTCGGCATGGAGTATCAAAGGCTGGTATGATTACGTGAGACCAATTTCAGCAATTCGATACATGGCGCTATTAGGTCAAAGTACTAATGAAAATTTAGATAATTACAATGTCGGAGGAATTCCTTTGGTTGAAGGCTATATTGAAGTGGTTGAGTCTGGAGACCCTCTAGCGGGAAATACAAATCAGCATCTCGGAAAAATAAAACTTTATACCTGGAGAGGTCCAGATTTTATCGATGATGAAGACACCGATGAAGCTGGTGTAGGATGGATTTTAGCCGAAAATTGGTGGCCATATCAACGTCCAACATTTGTAACACCTCCTTTTGCAGGTTTTGTTTCAGGTCACTCAACATATTCAAGAGCTGCGGCTGAAGTACTAACAAAAATTACTGGTAGTGAATTTTTTCCAGGTGGTATTGGAGAATTTGTAGCAAAACAGAATGAGTTTTTAGTTTTTGAGGAAGGACCTTCAGTAGATGTTACTTTGCAATGGGCAACGTACAGAGACGCTTCAGATCAAACAAGTTTATCTAGAATTTGGGGAGGTATTCATCCACCAGCAGATGATCTTCCAGGCAGATTAATCGGTGAAAAAGTGGGTCGTGATGCCTTCGATTTTGCAGTGCCTTACTTTAGTGGTGAAGTCAATTCGTTTCAAGACGAACGTCAAATCGTATTTCCAAATCCAGTTGTGAATTTTGAAGTCTTTATCACTAATACCAATGCTTCAGATGCGTTTAGTTTGTTTGATATTAGAGGACGACAAATAACTATTCTTAATTCAGATTTTAATGAGTTTAGCCGAAGAACAAAACTTCAGTTTCCGCAGGACACATCCGAAGGCTTATACATTTTATATGTCAATGGAAATTCTGTAATGTTGTTATTTAAAAACTAATACGCGTTTATCACCTTCACCTCATGCAAACAACCCTTAAGGAATATATTCCAGAGAAAGCAATTCCAAAGGTTTTGGAATTATTACAACATGATGGTCTTGTAGTTAAAGTGAAGCAGGAACGTAAAACCAGACATGGTGATTATAGGCGATTACCTAACGGAAAGCATCAAATTACCGTTAATTCTAATCTAAATTGTTATAGGTTTCTTATCACTTTATTGCATGAAATAGCCCATTTTGAAGCGTTTAAAAATTACGGAAAAGCAATTAAACCTCACGGAATAGAATGGAAACGAACCTTTCAGCATTTAATGTTACCGTTTTTAAATCCTGAAATTTTTCCTGTTGAAATCTTACCACTTATGGCTAAGCATTTTAAAAATCCGAAGGCATCCAGCGATACAGATATTCAACTCGCCTATGCATTAAAGCAATTCGACGCTCCAAACGATAAAACATTTATATTTGAATTACCTTTGCACAGCACATTCAAATTATACAATGGTCGTATCTTTAAGAAAGGACTACAACGTCGAACACGATTTGAATGTGTAGAGATTAAAACAGGACGTTTATACTTGTTTAATCCTAATGCTGAGGTAGAAATACTAAACGATTAACCATGTCAATTTGATGAACATAGTTGAAAAGTCTTTTTTTTAAAGAAATTATTCAATATGTTCTAAATGACAAAACATATATTTTAATGAATAAAAATTATTATGCCATATTGATGGCTGGAGGAGTAGGATCAAGATTTTGGCCTGTTAGTACGCAAGATTTTCCAAAGCAATTTCACGATATGTTAGGAACAGGAGACACGCTTATTCAGAAAACGTTTAATCGACTCGCCAATTTAATACCGAAAGAAAATATCTTCATTTTAACCAATGAACGTTATAACGATTTGGTTTTTGAACAATTGCCAGATGTAACTGAGCGTCAGGTTGTCTTGGAGCCAGCCATGCGAAATACCGCACCTTGTATTTTATATGCAGCTTTAAAAATTCAGAAAGAAAACAAGAATGCTGTTATGATTGTCGCTCCGAGTGACCACTGGATTGAAGATGAAGCTGCTTTTACAAGTAATGTTCAACAAGCTTTTGATTTCTGTTCGCAAAATGACGCACTTATGACATTGGGAATTCAACCAAGCTTTCCTAATACAGGCTATGGATACATTGAATATGATAAGTCTAATAATTCGGATATAAAACCTGTAAATCAATTTCGTGAAAAACCAGATTATGAAACTGCGAAGGAGTTTATTGCTCAGGGAAATTTTTTATGGAATGCAGGTATTTTTATGTGGAGTGTCTCTAGTGTAGTCGATGCATATAAGAAGAATCAACCTGAATTATACCAACTGTTTAAAAACGGAATCGAGGTGTATAACACTGAACGAGAAGACGATTTTATACGTGAAAATTATAAGAAAGCTGAAAATATTTCAGTTGATTATGCTATAATGGAATCTTCTCGAAATGTATATGTATTGCCAGCTACCTTTGATTGGAATGACTTAGGGACTTGGGGAAGTCTTTATGATAAGCTTGATAAAGACAAAGCTAATAATGCTGTTGTTAATGCCAGAACTTTAACTGAAGATGCTTCAGGTAATATGATTCGAACGAAAGGAGATAAAATTGTGGTAGTTGATGGGCTACAGGATTATATTATTGTAGATAAAGACGAAGTTTTGCTTATCTTTCCGAAGGCAAAAGAACAAGATATTAAAAAAGTGCTCCAGAAGGTGAAGTCAACTTTTGGAGAGCATTACGGATAGTTATGAGTGAAGAAAGTAAATTCAATTTTTCTGAAGAAGAGCAGCAGCGCGCAACGAATGAGATGAATAAAGATAAAGCTGTCGAACAATCTAAAGAGGCAGTAAGAAAAGATGCCAAGGGACTCTTCCAGAGCATGACTCATTTTTTTACTGAGCTTCTTGATTTTAGAGATGATACAGACAGAGATGCGACCATTCAGGCTATAAAAGGCGATATTCCATTTAAAGGAGCTACAGCCTGGATTTTAGTGTGTTCAATTTTTGTGGCATCGATTGGATTAAATGCCAATTCAACAGCTGTAGTTATTGGAGCCATGCTTATTTCTCCTCTAATGGGTCCGATTTTAGGTGTTGGAATGTCAATTGCTATTAACGATATTGACACCTTAAGAAAGTCGCTTATCAATTTAGCAACTATGATAGTGCTGAGTTTATTAACGGCCTTTTTGTTTTTCTGGTTGTTTCCTTTAAGTGAAGAAACTTCAGAACTTTTAGGAAGAACACGTCCTGATATTCGTGATGTGTTAATAGCATTTTTTGGTGGTTTGGCATTAATAATTGCCAGAACAAAAAAAGGAACAATTGCCTCTGTAATATTTGGTGTAGCCATTGCTACGGCTTTAATGCCTCCTTTATGTACTGCTGGTTACGGCTTGGCTGAAGGCAATTTTCAGTATTTTGGTGGAGCCATGTATTTGTTTACCATCAACACTATTTTTATTGCACTAGCTACATTTTTAGTCTTAAAGATATTGCGTTTTCCGATGCTTAAATACGCTAACTCTAAAAAACGTAAACGTATTGCTCAGTTAGCATCTTTGGTCGCTGTTTTAGTTATGGTGCCTGCTGTTTGGACCTTTTTGAATGTGTTAACAGAAAGTAAGTACCAACGTGACTATAAAAACTTTATAAAGAATGAAATTGAACCAAATCCTAATCTATGGTTGCAACGTGAGAATATGGACATGGATGCCAGAACAATTTCGTTATATTTTAATGGAGAATTAGCAGAAGCAACTATAACCGATTTAGAAAATGAGCTTAAAGGCTATGAAAACATTCAGTCCTTTGATTTAAGAATAAGTGGAAATAAAAATAGAAGTTCAGATAAAATTATCGAACTCTATGATAAAGCAACTATAGATTTAGAACAAAAAGATTACATTATTACTGGGTTGAGAGAGGAAATAGAAACTTTGAAAAGTAATGTCATTAGTTTGAATGATCAATTAGAGAACAGAGTAAAAAATACCGATAATGTTTTGTATTCTACAGTGGCAAAAGATGCTAAAATCAGGTTTTCAGATTTGGAATATTTCGGCTATGCTAAAATGTTAGAATCATCTGATTTTATTAAGGTTGACACGGTAACTGTGGTGAGCTTAAAATGGAATTCAAAACTAAATGATAGTCTGGTAAAATTGAAAGAAAACGAGATTAAGACCTGGCTTAACGACAAGTTAAAAGAGGATCGAATTTTAATTTTAAAGGAAGACTAAAAACTTGATTAATACATTGAAGATGATGAATGCTTTATTCGTTTTCTTCAATGTACATTTTTCTTACTTTTTTAAATAATTCAGAAGAATATACAAAGTCTGTTACAACTTCATTATCTGTTTTAAAAATGGTTTCTTTAGAGCCTTCCCAAGCTTTGTAGCCATCTTTTAGAAATACGATTTTTTCTCCGATTTCCATTACAGAATTCATATCATGAGAGTTAATTACAGTAGTGATGTTATATTCATCTGTAATCTCTTGAATGAGGTTATCAATGACAATGGCCGTTTTTGGATCTAAACCAGAATTAGGTTCGTCACAAAACAAATACATAGGTTTATTAACAATAGCTCTTGCAATAGCAACACGTTTCTGCATGCCTCCAGAAGCTTCACTTGGCATTTTATGATGCGCATCAGTAAGATTAACTCTGTTGAGTACAAAATTCACACGATCTTCCATTTCGCTTTTACTCTGTTTGGTAAACATGCGTAAGGGAAACATCACATTCTCAGCAATGGTCATCGAATCGAAAAGCGCACTGCCTTGAAATACCATTCCCATTTTAGCTCTTAAATTTCGTTTTTCGTCATCACTTAACTGAGAATAAATTTTTCCATCGTAAGAAATAGTTCCAGATTCAGGAGTAAACAAGCCTAATAAGCACTTTAAGAATACCGTTTTTCCAGAACCACTTTGACCAATAACTAAGCTGGTCTTTCCTTTTTCAAAAGTAGTGCTGATGCCTTTTAAAATATGAGCATCTCCAAATGATTTTTCTACATTAGTGACTTCTATCATTAGCTTAAAAGCATTTGGGTTAGTATATAATTTAATAATATAATCATGACACTCGTCCAAACAAACGATGTTGTGCTGGCTTTCCCAACTTCTAGTGCACCACCTTTCATATAAAAACCATAAAACGATGGGATGGTAGCCAAAAGAAATGCAAATACAATCGTTTTAATAAAGGCATATACAATATGAAATGGAATAAAATCAGTTTGAACACCAGTGATATAATCTTCTAAAGTGCTAAATCCACCATAAACACAGGCAGCCATTCCGCCTATAACGCCTAAAAACATGGCTATTGAAATTACAAACGGATATAGCATTAATGCAATAAATTTTGGAAACACTAAATAATTAAGAGCGTTAATTCCCATGACCTCTAAGGCATCAATTTGTTCTGTAACTCGCATCGTTCCGATACTGGATGTAATAAAAGAGCCTACTTTACCAGCCATAATAATGGAAATAAATGTAGGCGCAAATTCTAAAATCACAGATTGTCGCGTAGCGAAGCCGACTAAGTATTTTGGAATTAGTGGATTGCTAATATTTAATGCTGTTTGAATCGTAACAACACCACCAACAAAAAACGAAATAAAGGCTACGATACCTAAAGATCCAATAATCAAGTCATCTATATCTTTTAAGATGAGCGTTCGCATTACAGACCATTTGGTAGGTTTGCGAAACATCTCAGCAATCATTAAAAAATAGGTGCCAATATTATGAAGGTATTGCATAGCGAATTTTGATTATGCTAAAGTAAAAAAACTAATCTTATTTAACCTTAAATTTAAACTTCGATGTTCTAAAATCTGTATTTTTGAAACTTCAAGCACGCTATTATGTTAAAGAACGTATTCTTATTTTTCAGTATTTTATTTGTCATAAACACTTTACAGTCACAAAATGATAATCCAAAACTAGTCGTAGGAATTGTAGTGGATCAAATGCGATATGATTATTTAACCAGGTTTTATCATAAATATGGAGAAGGTGGATTCAAGCGAATGATAAATGAAGGGTATCAATGTAAAAATAATCATTACAATTATATACCAACTAAAACAGGTCCAGGCCATGCTTCAATTTTTACAGGAACTACGCCAAAATACCATGGCATAATAGGAAATGATTGGTTTGATAAAACACTATTGCGAAATATCAATTGTGTAGAAGATCTTACGGTAGAACCTGTAGGCACAAAAAGTAAAGACGGAAAAAAATCTCCAGCTCAAATGTTGGTCACAACTTTTGCTGACGAAAATCGATTATTTACCCAAATGAAAGGAAAAACTATTGGGATTTCTGTAAAACATAGAGGCGCTGTATTTGCTGCAGGTCATACTGCAAATGCTGCCTATTGGTGGGATTATGAACATGGTGGAGAGGGCAACTGGATTTCTAGTACATTTTATATGGATGC
Organism: Psychroserpens mesophilus; assembly: GCF_000826645.1. Taxonomy (GTDB): domain Bacteria; phylum Bacteroidota; class Bacteroidia; order Flavobacteriales; family Flavobacteriaceae; genus Psychroserpens; species Psychroserpens mesophilus. The sequence continues at coordinate 540,571 of NZ_JXJP01000008.1, read as the reverse complement.
GCTACCTCAATGGGTAAATGAGTTTAATGCTTCAGGGAAAGCCCAGAGTTATTTCAAAACCTGGAATACTCTATATGATATTAGTTCTTATGAAGAAAGTGGAGTGGATGCTAACGCTTATGAACGTGTGTTGAAAGGTGAACATCAATCAGGTTTTCCCCATAAGTTAGACGAATTAAAGACTGACAATGGTGGTTTTCATGTGGTAGCGAATTCGCCTTTTGGAAATAGTCTTATAACCGATTTTACCATCAAAGCGATTGAAGCCGAACAATTAGGGAAAGATAATATTACTGATGTTCTTACAGTTAGCTATTCCAGTACAGATAAAGTTGGACATGATTATGGCCCGAATTCTATCGAAGTTGAGGATACCTACTTACGTTTAGATCTTGAACTTGAACGTTTGTTTAAGGCTCTAGATGAAATGGTTGGAACGGGAGAATATACCGTGTTTTTAACTTCAGATCATGGAGCACCTCACGTACCTGCTTATTTGAAAGATAGTAAAATTCCTTCAGGCTTGTTTGATTTAAATGCAATGTTGAACGATGTTAACGCGTATTTGTTCGACACTTATAAGGTTTCAGATTTGGCTTTGAGCAGAATAAATAATCAGATATTTTTAGATCATCAAAAAATTGAAGCTCATGAGATTGATCTTCAGGAATTGAAAACTAAAGTATCTCGCAAATTATTAAGTTATAAGTTAATTAGTAATGTGTATATAACTTCAGAAATTAACTTGTTTCCTGAATCATCAGGATATCAGGAAATGATGTTGTATAATGGACATCACCAAAAACGCTCTGGAGATATTTTGTTTACATTTACTCCTGAAGTCTTTAAAGATACCAATTGGAATAGAACAGGTACAGATCATCATTCCGGATTTAATTATGATACGCATGTACCTTTGTTGTTCTTCGGAAAGGGGATTAAGCAAGGACAAACGTTGCAGCGTACATATATTACTGATATTGCGCCAACCATTTCAGCACTTTTAGGAATTAGTTTTCCAAATGCGTCCATTGGTGAACCTTTAGAATTTGTAATCGATTAATTTTGAAAAAACGAACCTTATATTCCGTCATAGCCTTATTCCTAATTCTAGCAATTTTTGGTTACGAATATGTTCTAGAGTCTAAAGAAGCGTCAGAAATTATTAAAGAAGGCTCAACAGTTAAAACCAATACAAACGAATACTTCCTGCCTTCAAGCACTACAGGACAAATTGTACATCACGAACACTATTCGTTGTCATACAGTGAAACTCATGAACAAGCCGAATGGGTGGCTTACGAATTAAAAAAATCCCATTTATCTAATACCAATTTTAAGCGACCATATTTTGAAATTGATGAGGCTGTTAAAACTGGAGCTGCACATTGGAGAAACTATAAAAATTCAGGGTACGACAGAGGTCATTTGTGTCCTGCAGGTGACAGACGTTTTAGTAAACAAGCACATGATGAAACATTTTTAACTAGTAATATCAGTCCGCAAGAGCATCAATTCAATTCTGGTATCTGGAATACACTTGAGCAGAAGGTAAGGTATTGGGCAGGAAAATATGATGGTGTTTTTGTAATTACTGGTGGAATTTTAAAAGGTGAAATGAAAACCATTGGAGACGAAGATGTGAGTGTTCCAAATCAATTTTATAAAGTATTAATTGACACAAATACCGGAAATGCAAAGATGATTGCCTTTTTAATGCCTCATGAAGATTCAAATCAACCTTTATATAAGTTTGTCGTATCTGTTGATCAAATTGAAGAATTGACAGGAATTGATTTCTTTTCAGAGCTTGAAGATGGTATAGAAAATAAACTAGAATCGTCGAGCAGCTATAAAGGTTGGAGTTTTTAGTTTTGTTAGTTGTGGCATCTTGAACTTGATTATTCTTAAATATATTTTAAACTAAGGTATTGATGAATCTTCGATTTCAGGTTCTCATTAATTGATACAATTGACAAAGGGTTACTTGAATTTTTCGAAAATCCCATTCCATCTAAGATTCCGGATAAATTTACCTTCATCTTCTGTAACCAAATATTCCAAATTAGAGCGTTTGGCCTTAAAATAGCCGTTCATATAATTAATAAAAATGTTAAAACTTCGCTTTTTTAGTGCCATTTTTAAAGCGGTAATTAAAGTAATTGTAAATCCGTAACGCATTTTATACAAGGCTTCACCTTGCAAATATTTGGATGAGGTATTGTAACTAAAACCTGTAGGTTTTAAATGCTTTATATGTAAGGTTTTGTCAGTGACCACTTTCCATCCATGATATTTTGCGAGTAAAGTATCTACTGTATCCCAGCCAATAGATGTTTTTAAGCCACCTATTTGTTCAAAACATAATTTTCTGTAAGCTTTGAAAGGTCCTCGAACATGATTTTTATTGGAGATGTTTTCGTAAACCCAAGCACCATTTCTTTTAATATACGCTAATCCACCAGCAATGCCTATTGACTTATCGGTTTCAAAAAGGAGTTTTATATTTTCTAGATAATCTTTTGGCAGAATGATGTCTGCATCAAACTTGCAGATTATATCATAATTTTCATCAAGGATTTCATAACCTTTGTAAAATGCATTAATTACTTTCGAACCAGGAATATGTTCATTTGATGAACTCGTGTTTACTAAATTTAGCCAATGATGCTGATTTACATATTTCTGGATGATAGACACTGTCTTATCTGTTGAATGATCATTTACTACAATAACTTTTTTAGGCAAAAGCGTTTGTTCTGCTAAAGATTCAAGTGTTAAGCCTATAGAATCTTCTTCGTTATGGGCTGGAATGACAATGTAGAAATTCATTTAAAACTCAAATGTAAATGCTTACTTTCAAATCTAAAGAAAACGAATGGGAATCTGGAATTCAAAGTTTCAAATTTACAATCTTTCAGCATATACGATATAATATCTGTTAGTAGACCTACGTAAAATCGGTCTAACTCCAATTTTTTTTACTGGATTTGTCCATTTTTCTGAAGCAATGATTTTCCAGCCAGATTTTTCAAGTAACCAGTCAAATTGCCAGTCTTCAAATTCGTGATAATGCCTGTCTCGAAGGTCAGTTTTACTTCGATATGCAGATGCAAACCACAATTTAAGCGGAACACTTGCAACCAATTTATCAGTTTGTATTGACTTTAAAACAGTAAAAGGAGAAAGAAGATGCTCAAAGATTTCAAAGGCCGTTACCACGTCTGCGTTTGAATTTTTTATTTCAGAGGTGTCTAAATCTAAGTCCAAACCAGAGGTGTTTTCAACAGAATATCCATTTTGGATCATGATTTCGGTAAACGGATTTCGAACTCCTAAATCTAATATAGTTTTTGAACTATCTATGTGTTTGTTAAGAAACTCTAAAGTAAGCTTGTATCTTTTATGTGGAAATTTTCCTTCGTACATTTTTGTTATATTTGTTAATCGCCGTAGGCTGTATCAAAAAAATCTCTTAAATGAAATCTAACTCAAAAATTTTAACTCTCACCTTAGCATTGGTTTGCAATTTAAGTTTTTCTCAAGTATATAACGTTGCATCACAAACTAAAATTAATGATTCTAATGGCAATTTTAATGCAGTTTTAGAATCGGAAGATTGGTTTGGTTACACAGTAGAAGGTATTGGTGATTTAAATAATGATGGCGTTCCTGACCTAGCAGTTAGTTCATTAAAAGACAATCAAGGTGCTTTAAATGCTGGTTCAGTTTATATTTTATTTCTTGACAGTACAGGTTCTGTTGGCAATTATACAAAAATCGGAAACAATTCAGGAGGTTTTAGTGGAGTTCTAGAAGAGTGGGATATTTTCGGAGCATCTATTTCTTATTTAGGTGATTTAGATGGTGATGGAAAAACAGAAATAGCTGTAGGCGCTGAATATGATGGTGATGGTGGTTATAGACATGGCGCTATATGGATATTGTCATTAAATAATGATGGTACAGTCTATTCTCATCAGAAAATAAGTAGTGTAGAAGGGAGTTTTGGTGGAAGTTTAGATGTTTGGGATGTTTTTGGGACAGATATTGAAAGTTTAGGAGATCTTAATGGAGATGGACATACAGATATTGCAGTTGCTGCAAGACGAGATGGTGATGGTGGTTTAGAAAAAGGAGCTGTTTGGATTTTGTTTTTAAATGCAGATTTTACGGTAAATAATTATCAAAAAATAAGTTCAACATCTGGTGGTTTCACAGGAACTCTAGATATAGAAGATTCTTTTGGCGGTTCTGTATGCAATATTGGAGATTTAAATAATGATGGTGTTATTGATTTGGCTGTAGGTGCCTATCGTGATGATGATGGCGGATTTAATAAAGGAGCAGTTTATATTTTATTTCTTAATAGTGATGGTACTGTTTCTAGTCATCAGAAAATTAGTGAAACTGTTGGAGGTTTTACAGATACCTTATCTCAGTTTTCTCATTTTGGAAAGTCTATAGCTAATGTAATGGATATTAATGAGGATGGTAAAAAAGAAATTCTAGTTGGAAGTAGTGGGTATGTTAATGGAACTAATGAAAACGCAGGTTCTTTCTACATAATTAATTTAAATCAAGATGGAACGGTAGATAGTTTTGAAAAATATGCTACTAATTTGAATGGTTTCAATGAAAATCTTAGTGAAGATAATTACTTTGGATTTTCAGTCAGTTCTGTTGGGAATTTGGGAGGTCAATTAAGTTTGGTAGTTGGAGCATATGGTGATAGCGAAAATGGTTTTCAAAAAGGAGCCGTTTGGGTATTAAAATTGGTTAGAGTTTTATCTGTAATGGACATTGAAAATAAAGATGATTTTAAGTTATTTCCTAATCCTACTAATACATTTTTTTCAATAAAAACAAATAGTCAAGATGGTTTTAAAATCAATATTTTTGATGTTAATGGTAGGTTAATAAAAGAAATGGATAAAAAAAATGAAAACGTTTATGATATTTCAAGTTTAAGTGATGGCACGTATTTCATCCAATTAACGATGAATACATCAAATAGTATTTCAACATTTAGATTGTTAAAAAAGTAATTAATCGTCTGCAATATTATCATAAGAGGTTTTGATACCTCTAATTAATGCGGAACTAAAGCCCTGGTGTTCCATTTCATTTAATCCAGCAATTGTACAACCTTTAGGAGTTGTTACTTTATCAATCTCAGCTTCCGGATGATTACCTTTTTGTAATAATAATTCACTGGCGCCTTTTACAGTTTGTGTTGCAATTTGGGTTGCAGTTTTTGCATCGAAACCTATTTCAATACCACCTTGAATCATGCCTCTAATAAAGCGAAGTACATAAGCTATTCCGCAGGCACCTAAGACGGTTGCAGCATCCATAAGTTGTTCGTCAATTGAAATGGTTTTTCCTAAAGCATTAAATATAGAAGTGACCGTTTTAATATTTTCTTCGGAAGCATTATGAGATGCAATACATGTCATCGATTCATTAACTGAAGACGCTGTATTAGGCATCGCTCTAAATATCACTGGAGTCGATTGTAATTCTGAAGCAATGCTTTCAATGGTAAAATCACTAACAACTGAAATTAGTAAATGTTCTTTAGTGATGTAAGGCGAGACTTCTTTTAAAACCGATTGAATTTTATAAGGTTTTACTGCAATAATGATGATCTGCGACGTTTGTACAGCTTCACAGTTATTCGTAGTAACCTTAACACCTCGATTTTTAAAATCGAATAATAGCTCAATTTTATGACGTGTAATTGTTAAATCTGAAGCAATATAATCTTCTGACATTAAACCAGAAGCGATAGCCTGACCTAAATTACCACCACCTATAATTGCTATTTTTTGATTCATTTTAATGCTTGTAAACTATGGCATTAATATGCATTCCTGCACCAACACTTGCAAAAATAATAACATCACCTTTGTTAATAGAATGGTGTTCCATTTTATTATTGATAATCAGATCATAGAGTGTTGGAACTGTTGCTACAGAACTGTTTCCTAACTTATGAATGCTCATAGGCATGATATTTTCTGGTGCGTCTTTTTTATACAATTTGTAGAAACGTTTTATAATCGCTTCATCCATTTTTTCATTAGCTTGGTGAATTAAAATCTTTTTGACGTCGCTGATATCTACACCGCTGTTATCTAAACATGTTTTCATGGCTAACGGCACATTCGTCAAAGCAAATTCATAGATTTTTCTACCATGCATTTTAATGTAGCGAGTGTCTTTACAGAGCTCTTGATTGTTTGAATTTCCGAAGTAAAGATAGTAGGCTTCATCATATGTGAATGATGCAGTTTCATGAGCTAAAATACCACCTTCTTCGTCTGACGCTTCTACAATAGTTGCGCCTGCACCATCAGAATAAATCATCGAATCTCGATCGTGTTTATCTACTACACGAGATAAAGTCTCAGAACCAATAACCAGACAACGTTTAGCCATTCCAGATTGGATAAAAGCTTTAGCTTGAATTACGCCTTCAACCCAACCAGGACATCCAAATAAAATGTCGTAAGCAACACATTTTGGATTTTTAATTCGTAATCTGTGTTTGACTCTAGAAGCAAGGCATGGTAATATATCACTTTGAATGGTATTAGCTTTAACGTCTCCAAAATTGTGAGCACAAATGATATAATCTAATTCCTCAGGATTAATATTAGCATCTTCTATAGCTTTTTGAGCCGCTAAAAATCCCAAATCTGAAGATGTTAATTGATCATCTGCATAGCGTCTTTCCGCAATGCCTGTAATTGCCTTAAATTTATCTACAATTATTTCATTTGGGTGATTTATTGATGATCCATCAATATTTAAAAAATCATGATGATAAAAATCTTCATTTTTCTCTATCATTTTCGGAATGTAACTTCCAGTTCCAGTGATTTTGATACTCATAAAAAAGTTATGTATAATTTATACTATTAAAAGTAAAAGGCAATATACTAACATTTAATCAAATGCTAATAAATTGCCTTTTGTTTTTACGATGTTCAAACGTCCTATTTAAGCTTCCATATAGGCTTCAATTGGTGCGCATGTACAGATTAAATTTCTATCGCCATAAGCGTCATCTACTCGACGTACACTTGGCCAGAATTTATTAGCTCTTACATAGTCTAGTGGGAAAGCAGCTTGCTGACGTGTATAAGGGAGTAACCATTCATCATCAGTAATCATATCCATAGTATGAGGAGCATTTTTCAAAATATTATTTTCATCGTCCTTTGATACACTGTCAATTTCATGTTTAATGGAAATCATTGCATCACAAAAACGATCCATTTCTTGTTTGCTTTCACTTTCTGTTGGTTCAATCATCATGGTTCCTGCAACCGGAAACGATACTGTTGGAGCATGGAAACCATAATCCATTAAACGTTTTGCGATATCAACAACTTCAATACCATGAGCTTTAAAAGGTCTGCAGTCAATAATCATTTCGTGAGCTGCACGTCCAAGTTCACCAGAATATAAGGTTTCATAAGATCCTTCCAGGCGTTTTTTAATGTAATTTGCATTTAAAATAGCAACTTCAGTAGAGCGTTTTAATCCAGATGCACCTAACATTTTGATGTAGCCATAAGAAATTAAGCAGGCTAATGAAGACCCAAAAGGCGCCGCAGAAATTGCTGTAATTGCTTGGTCTCCTCCGGTTTTTACTAATGGATTGCTAGGTAAAAAAGGAACCAATTGCTTGGCTACACAAATCGGACCAACACCTGGTCCACCACCACCATGAGGAATGGCAAAGGTTTTATGTAAATTAAGATGGCACACATCTGCTCCAATATTTCCAGGATTAGTGAGTCCAACTTGAGCATTCATATTTGCACCATCCATATATACTTGACCACCATTATCGTGAATGATCTTGGTTATGTCTTTTATAGAAGCTTCATAGACTCCATGAGTTGATGGGTAAGTTACCATAAGAGCAGCTAAGTTATCTTTATGCAATTCTGCTTTTTCTCTTAAATCGTCAACATCAATATTTCCCTTTTCAGTAGATTTGGTGACTACAACTTTCATTCCTGCCATAACAGCACTTGCTGGATTTGTTCCATGTGCAGACGACGGAATAATACAGATGTTTCTATGATGATCACCTCTTGATTCATGATAAGCACGTATCACCATTAATCCAGCAAACTCACCTTGTGCTCCAGAATTTGGTTGTAATGATGTACCTGCAAAACCCGTAATTTCTGTTAGTTGATCTTCAAGTTCTTTTAAAACAATTTGGTAGCCTTTAGCTTGCTCTATTGGAACAAATGGATGTATTTTTCCCCATTTAAACCAGCTTAAAGGAAGCATTTCAGACGCAGCATTAAGTTTCATTGTACAAGAACCTAATGAAATCATAGAATGATTTAATGCCAAATCTTTACGTTCTAATTGTTTAATATATCGCATTAATTCTGTTTCAGAATGATGTGAATTAAATACGGGTTCCTGCAAAAATTCAGATTGACGTTTTAATTTAAAATCAATAGCATTTTCTTTAGGGATTTCTTGAATTTCAACAGTTGGTTTATTCGCAATTTTCGCAAAAACTGAAACTATTTTATTGACCTCTTCTAGCGTAGTCGGTTCATTAATTGATAAGACAACCTCGTTATCATTAGGGTAATAGAAGTTTATTTTTTTGCTTTCAGCTTCAGCCTTTATCGCTTTTGCGTTTGCTTTGATATGAAGGGTATCAAAAAAAGAATGGTTTGCCTGTTCAAATCCTAATTTACCAAGGGCATTGGAAATAGCAACTGCTTTATGATGAATGTTGTTGGCAATATATTCTAAGCCTTTTGGTCCGTGATATACTGAGTACATCCCAGCCATTACAGCAAGTAAAACTTGAGCTGTACATATATTTGATGTCGCTTTGTCACGTTTAATATGTTGCTCACGAGTTTGTAGAGCCATACGTAAAGCTCTGTTGCCATTTGCATCTTTGGTGACACCAATAATACGACCTGGAAGATCTCTTTTGTAAGCTTCTTTTGTAGCAAAATATGCTGCATGCGGACCACCATATCCCATAGGAATTCCGAAACGTTGTGTAGTTCCAACCACGACATCAGCACCGAATTTTCCAGGAGCTTCAAGTTTAATCAAACTCATAATGTCTGCTGCAACAGCAACTTTTATATTTGAAGCATTTGCTTTTTCTATGAAGGATTTGATATCAGTTACCTGACCAAATTTTCCTGGATACTGTAAAATAGCAGCAAAATAATCTTCAGAAAAATCAAATTCGTCTTCTTTACCAACAACCAGTTCAATGCCTATTGGTGTTGCTCTGGTCTGTAATAATGATAAGGTTTGAGGAAGGATATGTTCAGAAATAAAAAATTTATTGACACCAGCTTTTTTCTGATCTCTTTCTCTCACAGCAAACAATAAACTCATGGCTTCAGCTGCAGCTGTACTTTCATCTAAAAGCGACGCATTGGCAATCTCCATTCCTGTGAGATCGGTAACCATGGTTTGAAAATTTAAAAGCGCTTCTAAACGTCCTTGAGCAATTTCTGCCTGATAAGGCGTGTAAGCAGTGTACCAACCTGGATTTTCTAAAATGTTACGTTGAATTACAGCAGGCATGATGGTTGGATGATACCCTAAACCAATATATGTTTTAAAGACTTTATTTTTCTTTGAAAGGTTATAGATATGAAGCAAATATTCTTGCTCGCTCATTGGTTCGTCTAAATCTAAATCGGATTTTAAGCGAATCCCGTCAGGAATAGTTTGATGGATTAATTGTTCCATAGAATCCGCACCAATCGTTTGTAACATGTGTTTTTGATCTGCTTCTCTCGGACCAATGTGACGAAGTGAAAAATCTGCTGTATTCATTAAATTATTTGTGTTGAATTTTATGATGCAAAATTAAGGAATTATTGACCTTAAAATGTTAACGAAAATGAAACTTTTCAACCATTTGAATTGGTTATTAACAGTTTCGTTATTTTTGTGTTATGCGTGTCTTAAAAACGGTATTTGATTTTTATATCAACAGTAGTATTCATGTGGCTTTAGCCATCGTTGCAATGACGTGTGTTACCTATTTAGAATTTAATGTTTCCATAGATTCAAATTTGTTATGTTTTGTGGGATTTGCTTCTATTACAGGTTATAACTTTGTAAAGTATTTTGGATTGGCAAAATTTCATCATAGAAGCCTTTCTAACAAGCTAAAGGCCATTCAAGTATTTTCTTTACTTTGTTTTTTAGCCATGTGCTTTTTTGCGTTACGATTAAATACGGCTTCACTAATTGCAATTCTAATATTTGGAGCTGTCACATTTTTGTATGCAATTCCATTATTGCCCAATCGTATTTTTGTGGATAAGAAGAAAAAATTACGAAGTATTAGCGGACTTAAAATTTATATCATTGCATTAGTTTGGTCAGGAGTAACCGTATGCCTGCCTTTAATTAATAATGAATTTGAAATATTTGACGATGTTATTATTAGCGCAGTACAACGTTTTATTTTTGTCGTCTTACTTATGTTGCCTTTTGAAATCAGAGATTTGAATTATGATAGTTTGAAATTATCAACCATTCCGCAGCGTATAGGAGTGAGGTCAACAAAAGTTGCTGGGTTATTACTGTCGTTAGTGTTAGTGTCTTTAGAATATTTTAAGAATAATATCCATATAAATCACTTACTATCATTGATAGGAATAGTTTTAGTAAGCGTTTTATTTTTAAAATTTTCAACACAGCAACAAGGAAAATATTACAGTGCTTTTTGGGTAGAAAGTTTACCTATTTTCTGGTTGTTGGTGTTATTGGTGCTTAGCTAATTCTTTTTCAAAAGCAGATTTCAAACTTGCTTTAGCAGCAGTGTCCATGGTCACAGATTTTTTTGCCACAAGTTTTGTTAATTTCGAATTTTTCTTTGTGTATTTTCTGCACGCAAAGCAATAAATTAAATGAATATTTAACTTAATTTTTTCCCACAGCGTTGCCTCTTTGTATTGTGTTTTATCACAGACATGATTCGCTTCATCACATGGAATAAAAAATTTACCTTTCATTATTAAAACCAATTTTTTTCAAGACAGCTTGCCATAGCGACTCTAGCTCTATGGATAATTACCCATAAATTAGACGCAGTAATATTCAATTCATTACAAATAGCTTCAGTGTCATAATTTAAAATAGTTTTCATTTCAAAAACTTTCGCTTGCTTTTCTGGTAATTTCTCTAAACATTGATCGATTGCGAAACCTAATTCGGTATTTTCAATAGTGTCTTCAGCCGTTTTATCAAAAGGATCAGCCACACGTTCTTCAAGCCAATCTCCTTCATTTTCGTCTGTACTGTAAGTCATTCTAACTTCGGCTTTACCTTTATTAGAATTCATTTTACGATAATGATCAATAATTTTTCGTTTTAAAATGGAGATTAGCCAGGTACGCTCACTGGCTTCTCCTTTAAAATTTTTCATAGATTTTAAACCAGCAACAAACGTATCCTGAACCAAATCTTTCGCAATTTCACTATCATTTACTCTTGTGATTGTGTAATTAAAAAGATAATCGGAATACAAATTTATCCATTGGTTAGGATCAATAACGTGTTTTGGCATTTCTCTTTCTGAAAATTTTTATTTCAAAAATAAGCAATAAAACATTAGGATAGTAATAAATTCGATAAGGCCTTTTCTATTTGAACAAATTGGAATTTAAAGCCACTATGTAATAATCGCTGAGGGATTACATTTCTGCTTTTAAGAACTAATTCAGCTTCAGTTCCAATTAATTTAGCTCCAGACTTAATGAGCCATTTAGGATGAGAAACTCCAAATGGAACCTTCATCACCTTCCTAAAACTTCTCATTAAGGTTTCATTGTCTGTTGGTTTAGGTCTCAGATCGCGTGTAGTTGAAGTCTAATAGATAGTGCTAGAAATACGATCTATTTCGCTATCAATCCAGCGCGTTTTAATAATGCATCAGGCTGAGGTTCTTTTCCTCTGAAGCGTTTGTAAAGCGTCATCGGATCTTCAATACCTCCTTGTGATAAGATATGATCTTTAAATTTTTGAGCAACGTTTTTATCAAACACACCTTGTTCTAAAAAGTATTCGAACGCATCTGCATCTAACACTTCAGCCCATTTGTAACTATAGTAGCCAGAACTGTAGCCACCTTGGAAAATATGAGAGAATGACGTACTCATACAGTTTTCAGCCACATCAGGATACAATTTGGTGTTTTCAAATGCTTTATGTTCATGTGCTTTTACCGAAGTAATAGCGTTTGGGTTTTGACTATGCCAACTCAGATCTAATAATCCAAAACTTATTTGTCTTAAGGTCTGCATGCCTTCATGAAAGGTTGCTGAAGCTTTTATTTTTTCAATAAGTTCCATCGGAATGAGTTCTCCTGTTTCATAATGAGTTGCAAACAATTCTAAGGCTTCTTTTTCGTAACACCAGTTTTCTAAAACCTGACTTGGTAACTCAACAAAATCCCAGAACACACTTGTTCCAGATAAACTCGGATACGTAGTGTTGGCCAACATGCCATGAAGCGCATGACCGAACTCATGAAATAACGTCGTTACTTCATTAAAGGTTAACAGTGAAGGTTTGCTTTTTGTCGGTTTCGTAAAGTTACATACGATAGAAATATGCGGTCTGCTATTTTCACCATTTTTGATATACTGTGGTTTGTAAACCGTCATCCAGGCACCATTTCGTTTGCCAGGTCTAGGGAAAAAATCAGCATAAAAAATTGAGACCAAATTGCCTTGTGAATCTGTTACTTTGTAGGTTAACACATCTTCATGATACTTGTCAATCGTATCGATTTCTTCAAACTTCAAATCGTATAAACGTTCGGCAATAGCAAATACACCATCAATAACATTTTCTAATTTGAAATACGGCTTGAGCTGTTCGTCATCTAAACTGTATAATTTTTGCTTTAATTTTTCAGAATAATAGGAACCATCCCATTTTTGAAGAGTTTCAATACCATCTAAATCTTTAGCAAAGTCTTCAAGGTTTTTAAACTCTATTTCAGCAGCTGGTTTTGCTTTTTCTAAAAGTTCGTTTAGAAATTGTTTTACCTTTTCAGGTGTTTTTGCCATGCGTTCCTCCAATACAAAATGTGCATGTGTTTTGTAACCTAATAGATTGGCACGTTCATGACGAAGCTTCGCAATTTGTAAAACATTCTCTTGATTGTCAAGTTTGTCGCCTTTAAATGCTTTAGCTCCAGCAGCAATAGCGAGTTCTTTTCTCAATTCTCTATTGTCGGCATAAGTCATAAACGGAATATAACTCGGATAATCTAAAGTAATTAGCCAGCCTTCTTTTCCTTTTGCTTCTGCCAGTTGCTGAGCAGCTTCTTTGGCGCCTTCAGGTAATCCTGATAAGTCATCTTCGTTGGTGATATGTAATTCGTAAGCATTAGTTTCTGCTAATACATTTTCACCAAATTTTAGTTTTAACTGACTTAGTTGTTTATCGATTTCACGAAGACGACTTTTCTTGTTTTCAGGTAAATTAGCACCATTTCTTGAAAAGCCTTTATACTTTTTATCGAGTAAGGTTTTTTGCTCTGTTGTTAGTTTAAAACTATCCTTATTGTCATAAACAGTTTTTACACGTTTGAATAAATCTTCATTTAATGTAATATCATTACTAAATTCTGAAAGTAATGGAGAAACTTCTTGAGCGATTTTTTGAATGGTGTCATTTGTTTCAGCACTATTCAAATTAAAGAAAATGCTGGAAATTCGATCTAATTGCTCACCTGAAAAATCTAAGGCTTCGATAGTGTTTTCAAACGTTGGTGTTTCAGGATTGGTTGTTATGGTTTCAATTTCTGCTTTAGCATCTTTTATGGCTTCTAAAAAAGCGGGTAAATAATCCTCGTTTTTAATTTTCGAAAATGGAGCAGTTTGATATAATGTATTGAAAGGTGTATTTAAAATTGTCATGGTGTTTTATGAATTTGTAAGATAAATACCTAAATAGTAGTCGTTTCCTTACGATAATGCAAATTGTGAATTACTTTGTTTATTATTTATCATAACTTTTTGATATTATGACAAAATAAATTTTAGTTTTGTCATAATTATTTTTAAAGGAGTTAACCAACTCTATACAAATAGTTGATTAATAGCTTAAAAACCTCGTCTTATAGCGAGGTTTTTTTATGCTAAATCTTTTGAAGAATCGATAACCTTCGTTTTTAAACTTTCTTTGTAAGTTATTATTGTGTTCTGAATGTCTTTATCTGAAGCTCCTATAATCTGTGCTGCTAAAATACCAGCATTTTTTGCGCCATTCAAAGCTACAGTCGCTACAGGAACTCCACCTGGCATTTGTAAAATAGATAGGACAGAATCCCAACCGTCAATTGAATTACTGCTTTTTACAGGAACTCCAATAACAGGTAAAGGTGATAACGACGCTACCATTCCTGGCAAATGCGCAGCGCCTCCAGCACCAGCAATGATGACATTGATGCCTCGAGAATGTGCGTTTTTTCCGAAATCGAACATTTTTTCTGGTGTTCTGTGTGCTGAAACAATATCTACTTCAACATCAATTTTAAATTCTTTTAAAATATCAATAGCATCTTGCATAACTGGAAGATCACTTTTGCTTCCCATAATAATTGCTACTTTTCCCATATTACTTACTTATAACTTTTATTGTGTTTTTTACAATTTCAGCAATTGCTCTTGCCTTATTTAAATCTTCATTTACAATGGTCACATGTCCCATTTTACGGAACGGTCTGGTGTGTTTTTTTCCATAAATATGAGGTGTTACACCATCTAGTTTCATAATATCTTCTATATGTTCGTAAACAACGTCACCAGTATGGCCTTCAGCACCAACCAGATTAACCATGATACCACCAACTTTGCTTTCCGTTTGACCTAAAGGTAAATCTAAAATGGCGCGAACATGTTGTTCAAATTGCGATGTATAGCTGGCTTCAATGGTTTGATGGCCCGAATTATGTGGTCTTGGAGCAACTTCATTCACTAAGATCTGATCCTCTTGAGTTTGAAACATTTCAACAGCTAGGAGTCCGACATGATTAAAAGCTTTTGAAACTTTCAAAGCAACCTCTGTCGCTTTTTTCGCAACAGAATCATCTATTCGTGCCGGACAAATAACGTATTCAACCTGATTGGCTTCTGGGTGAAATTCCATTTCTACAACAGGATAAGTTTTTGTATCACCTGAAGGATTTCTGGCAACTATTACTGCTAATTCATTTTTAAATGGGATTAAGTCTTCAGCAATACATTCGCCTTTTGGTAAAGTGTCTAAATCGGAAAGTTCTCGTACGACTTTTACACCATTCCCATCGTAACCAAATTGAGCAGCTTTCCAGACGAACGGAAATTCCAATCCACCATTGTCGATAGCATCTTCAATTTCAGAAAGGTATGCAAATCGCGTAAAATCTGATGTTGGAATTTGATGATCTCTGTAAAATAATTTCTGAGTGGCTTTATTTTGAATAGCGCGCAGTGTTTTTGAAGTCGGATACACTTTTTTGCCTTCTTTTTCCAAAGCCTCTAAAGCATTCACATTGACATTTTCAATTTCAAAAGTGAGAAGATCTACCTGTTTTCCAAAATTATAAACATCGTCATAATTCATTAAGTCACCTTTGATGAATGTATTGCAGGCAATTTTACAAGGCGCTTCATCACTGGCATCCATGACATACGTTGAAATGTCAAACTTTCTAGTGGTGTAAAGCATCATTTTGCCTAATTGACCACCACCAAGAATACCGAGTTTGAAATCTGAAGAAAAATAATTTGTCATTTGTAATTAGTAATAATTGTGACCATGAGTGCAGCTAAAACGTCTTCTGCTTTAAAATTCGAAATATTGCACTACAAAAATACATTATAAAATAGAAAGCCATAGCAAAAATGGAATTCAAAAATCGGTATTCGACAATCTATTGATTATCTTTGTTTTTTTAAATTTGAAAACAAGTGATTAAGCTCAACGATTTATACTTTAAACCTTTTATTTCTGAAGCAGAAATAGATACTGCTGTACAGAGAATGGTTGATGAGATTGCAAATGATTTTAAAGACGATGTACCTGTTTTTATTGGGATTTTAAATGGATCGTTCATGTTCGTGAGTGATTTTGTAAAAAAATATCCAAAGCCATGTGAAGTGACATTTATCAAGTTGGCGTCTTATGAAGGCATAAAATCTTCCGAAGACATTCAACGACTTATTGGGTTAACTCAGGATCTGACAGGTAGAAAAGTGATTATTCTTGAAGATATTATCGATTCTGGTAATACGTTGGAAGAAGTGCATCGCATTTTTGAAAATGAAAATGTTGGTGAACTCAGAATAGCAACCTTATTTTATAAACCAGAAGCTTATAAAAAAGATTTTAAATTACATTATGTAGGTCTCGAAATACCAAATAAATTCATCGTAGGTTATGGATTAGATTACAACGGATTAGGTAGAGATTTACCAGAAATATATCAATTAAAAACAACACAACACATGACAAATTTAGTGCTATTTGGACCTCCAGGTGCAGGTAAAGGAACGCAAGCAGAATTTTTAAAAGACAAATACAACCTAGTTCATATTTCTACAGGAGATGTGTTTCGATACAATATAAAAAATGAAACCGCTTTAGGGATGCTTGCTAAATCTTTTATGGATAAAGGTGAGTTGGTTCCAGATCAGGTTACTATTGATATGTTGAGTGCTGAGGTTGAAAAAAATAGTGATGCTAAGGGCTTTATTTTTGATGGCTTTCCAAGAACAAATGCTCAGGCCGAAGCCTTAGATAAATTAATGGATTCTAAAGATTCTCAGATAAATGCTATGATTGCTCTTGAAGTGGATGATGAAGTTTTGGTTGGACGTTTATTAGAACGCGGAAAAACAAGTGGTAGAAAGGATGATGCTGACGAGTCTATTATTAGAAACAGAATCACCGAATATTACAAAAAAACAGCTATTTTGAAAGACTATTACTCAGCTCAGGATAAATATTTTGGAGTTGATGGCGTCGGAAGCATTAGTGAAATTACTAAGCGTCTTAATGCGGTAATTGATAAGCTTTAGTTGCGACGTTTATTTGTTTAGTTGTTTGGATTTTATAATTTATAAAATGTTTACATCAAACACATACACAGCTAAACAACTACACAAAACATTAAACAACTAAACAAAAACAAATGACTGAAGGAAATTTCGTTGATTACGTAAAAATGCACGTGTCTTCTGGTAAAGGCGGACAAGGTTCTGCGCATTTACATCGCGAAAAATATATAGAGAAAGGTGGTCCAGATGGAGGCGATGGTGGACGAGGAGGTCACATTATCATTCGTGGTAATGAAAATCTATGGACCTTATTACACCTCAAATTTAAACGTCATGCCAGAGCTGGCCATGGCGAACATGGAAGTAAGAGCAGAAGTTCTGGTGCTGATGGTGAAGATGTCTATCTAGATGTGCCTTTAGGAACTGTGATTAAAGATACCGAAACCGACGAAGTTTTGTTTGAAATTACCGAAAACAACGAAGAACGAATCGTTGCTCAAGGTGGTCGTGGCGGACTAGGAAACTGGCATTTTAAAAGCTCTACAAACCAAACACCACGTTATGCACAACCTGGAGAACCTCTGGAAGAAAAGCATGTGACTTTAGAGCTTAAAGTATTAGCAGATGTTGGTCTGGTTGGATTTCCAAATGCTGGAAAATCGACCTTGCTATCTGTGATCACTGCTGCAAAACCTAAAATTGCCGATTACGAGTTTACAACCCTTAAACCTAATTTAGGAATCGTGAAGTATCGCGATTTTCAAACCTTTGTCATGGCAGATATTCCGGGAATTATCGAAGGTGCAGCCGAAGGTAAAGGACTTGGTCACTACTTTTTGCGTCATATTGAACGCAATTCTATTTTGCTGTTTTTAATTCCTGCAGATGCTAAAGATATTCGTAAACAATACGATATTTTGTTAGATGAACTCAAGCGTTACAATTCTGAAATGCTGGATAAAGAACGAATGATTGCCATTTCTAAAAGTGATATGCTTGATGAAGAGCTTCAGGCAGAAATGAAAGCAGAATTAGATAACACCTTACCAATTGATTATATGTTTATATCTTCTGTTGCTCAAAAAGGCATTACAGAATTAAAGGATAAACTCTGGAAGATGCTTAATGTTTAAGTTTCTGGCGTTTCTACTTTTCCTGTAAGGCGTCTTATAAGTTAACCTGCAAGGTTTTCAAAATCTTGTAGGTCTTAAATTAGAACCCTTTTCATTTAAACCTTACAGTAAAACTAGACCAGTCTCTCGGCAGTCGCTTTTTTTTTTATTTGTCATATCGATCGCAGCCGAGATAAAAGTAAAAAAGAGCTCCAACAAAGCCTCCATCCTTAACGCAAAATCGATAAGACTTTTATAATTTAGGTCTGATTTTTAATATATTGCGATCAAATTATAAGGTATCAAAAATGAAAGAAAAAATTAAAAGCATTGTAGAAATTAATGACAATCCTACCAGTCGTTATTTTGCATTTTTTATTCAGGCTTTAATTTTAGTTTCGATAGTTACATTTTCAGTAGAAACGATTCCAAATCTCAAACCTCAGACGAAATCAATTCTCTATGCTATTGAAGTGTTTAGTGTTAGTGTCTTTACTATGGAATATGTGTTAAGGATTTATGTTGCTGACAGTAAGCCTAAATTTATATTTAGTTTTTTCGGAATCATCGATTTATTAGCCATTCTTCCGTTTTACTTATCCTTCGGAATTGATTTACGTTCGCTAAGAGCATTACGCTTTTTGAGATTATTCAGAATTTTAAAATTAGTGCGTTACAATAAAGCGATGAACCATTTCACGCGAGCTATCAAATCGGCTAAAGAGGAAATTCTACTCTTTGTGTTTATTACATTAATTCTTATTTATTTTTCGGCAGTTGGAATTTATTATTTTGAAAATGAAGCCCAACCCGAACATTTCTCATCCATTTTTGATAGCCTTTGGTGGGCAATTATCACCTTAACAACTGTAGGCTATGGTGATGTCTATCCGATTACTGTTGGCGGAAAAGTGTTTACGTTTTTCATCTTGATGATCGGATTGGGAATTGTAGCCATTCCAACAGGAATAATTTCTTCTGCACTAACGAAGTCGGTTGATACAAAAGAAACGGAATAATTTTTGTTATCTTAGTGAAACTTCAATTTTTAAATTGATTTAGTTGAACTAATCCTAATGTAAATTAGGATCTCATCAAAATTGTAAATGAAAAATATTTCAATCCTCTTAATGATACTTTTCGTATCATCTTGTGCACCAGTACGTGTGAATTATGATTACGAGAAAACAACAGATTTTAAAGCTTATAAGACCTATAATTATTACGCCGATTTAAATACTGGACTAAGCGAATTAGATACCAAACGACTTTTAAATGCATTGGATAAAGCCATGCAAAGCCATGGGTATTCATTATCTGAAACACCAGATTTTTTTATTGATATTAAAAGTAGTGAATACCAAGAAGCATCTCGAAGCAATGTTGGAGTAGGTGTTGGTGGAACAGGAGGTCGCGTAGGTGGTGGAGTTTCTATTGGAATTCCTGTGGGACAAAATAAATTAAACCGTCAAATTATTTTCGAGTTTGTTGACGAAAATAAAAACGGATTGTTCTGGCAGGCGGTTTCAGAGTCAAGTTACAGCCCGAATGCCTCTCCTGAAAAACGTGAAGTTCAGTTTCAAGCCATAGTGACTAAAGTGCTTCAAGGGTTTCCTCCGGAAATAAAATAAAAAACAAAAAAGAGGCTTAATTTAAGCCTCTTTTTACTTGTGAATAGTTTTTCTAATGTAATAAAGCTTTGTATTGGTCTTTATAACCAAATAAAACAGCAATGTTTAAGACGAGTAAAACCAAGGCTCCAGCAATATTTGCTTGATCTAAAGCAGCATGAAATAAAACAGCATTTACAGAAACACTCATTAAAATGAGAGCAAGTAATGCGCCAAATTTATTTAAGATTAATGCTAATCCTGCAACAATTTCTACAACAGCTACAAGTGCCATAGTTTTTGAATTCATCAATGCGCCAAAATAGGCCATAGCATCTTCAGACATGCCTTCAGGTGCTGGCAAAAATTCTAAAAATTTATTAAGTCCGAAGACTAAAACGAAAAGTCCGAGTAAAATTCTCAAGACCATAAAAACTTTTGAGTTCATATTGTTAGTTATTAGTTAGTATCTTAAATATAGTAATTTTAACTATAAGTTTGATATTGTCGAACGATTACTAACTTCCTAACAGTTAATTAGAACCAACCAAAATCCTAACGCCTTCACTATGACTACTAAATTCTGGAGCGTACATACTTTGAATGGTTGTGATGCCATTACTCATATTACCAGCATTATTCACTCTTAAATCGTATTCAAATACATAAACACCTTTTGGTAAATAGTCGAAAAAGAAATTGGTTGAAGCATCTTTTGTACTTTCATAATAACCCAATCCGTCTTGCCATTTGTATTGAGATAACACATTCACAGGCTCCAAACCAGCTGCTCGCATATCTTTCATATGAATAAATTCCATGTCACGATCGCTTCGTAATTCAATACGAACTGTTACTAAGTCACCAACATTCAATTCTGATTCTGCAGTAATTTCAGTGATCTGCTCACCAGTAGCTGTATTGGTCTTTTTAAAGAGTTTCTTCTTCAAAGATAATGGTGTTTTGGCTGAAGTAATTTTGTCTAAATCTTCAAAATATTGCCAGTATAAACTTCCCCAGGCAATCCCTTTACCTTTTTTGTTCAGTTCAACAGTTGCCATTGAAGGATTGATCTCTTCAGCAGACCAAGACGTTTTATAATAACCAGTTCCTGCTTCAACTTCAACATCTTTTAGTTTTGAAGGCGCAATCACGTGTCCGCCAATAACCACATCAACCATATCTGTTACACTTAACCAATCGCTTCCTTGTAATAATAAGGCGTAAACCGCTTCAGAGGTTGCTTTTGTGGTTTTCCATTGATTGGTTTGTTTGTTCTTTAACAACCAGATTTTTAAGTTATCTACAGTTTCAAGTTGTTTTGCTTCACTTAGTATTATAGATCCAGCTTCTGAAAACGCTTCTATTAGCAAAGCTTGCGTTTCAATTGGTGCCTGATACCAATACCACGAACTCGTGTTTTCTTTCCAATACATGCCTAATTCATCTGAAGTAATACTGGTTTCTTCCAATGATTTTAAAATTTTACCAGCTGTTTTAGGATCTTGTTGTCTGTGCATAACCAAAGTCATCAACCCTTTTGAATACAAGGATTTTTTTAGCCAATAGGTTTTAATCTGATCATAATAGTAATCCATAATGTCTGAAACTTCTTTAGAGGTTTTTAAGTTTGGAAGAAAACTTCTCATATATAAATACTGAAGTTGCGTATTGGTTAAATGGTCTTTAGATAAATCAGCTTCCGGATTGTATTTTCTGATGTTCTTGTATTCTTTTACAAATTCAGCATCTAAATAAGACATAGCATTGCTAATCATTTGCGTCTCGTCTGCGCTTAATGCGACATTCAACTTTGAAAGATGCGCAAAACCAGTAATAATGTGTTGTGTGATGAAACGGTTTTCTCTTCCGCCTTTAAACCAAGGCCATGCACCATTATGCATTTGATTGTTTTTCAAATTACGTTTTGCAGCATCTAACTCGTAATTCATTTTGTTTAAATCGAATAATAAGGCAATGCGTTTTTTCTGTTCGGTTTCATTTTGAGCATCTCGTAACCAAGGTGTTTCCTGAATTAAAATGGACTTTAATTCTTCGTTTTTCTCTAGGTTAGATAGTAGCGCATCTGCATTTTTCCATTGGTTGAACACCTCCTGGATTTTCGGATTGCTATTCGCAATATGACTTGCCAAAGCATTTGCATAATAACGACTAAACGTTTGCTCATTACACTCGTAAGGATATTCCATCAAATAAGGCAAAGCTTGCACAGCATACCAGGCTGGATTTGACGTCATTTCCAAAGTAAGTTTATGGTGTTTTAAAGTTGTTGAGGTAGTGGTTCTCAATTTATCCATAGTGAACGTTCTCGATTCGTTACTTTTAATCCACATGGGTAAGGTTTCGGTCACCAACATTCTGTTTGTTAGTACAGGAAGGAAATTTTGCTCACCATCACTAAAATCTCCTGACTTCGCTAGGATTTTATATTCTACGGCTTGAAGGTCTTCAGGAATTTTTAAAGTCCAAGACACTTGTGTATTTCCTTTTGCATCAACATTGAAGATTGCGTAGTCTGAAACAGGAAGCATCTCCAGTTTTTGAGTGATGTCTTCTCCAGAAATGGCATCTGTGAGTATCAATTTAGCCTGACCTGATAAGTTTTGGTCAGTAAGATTAGAAATTTTAGTGCTTATTGAAATCACATCACCTTGACGTAAAAATCGAGGTGCATTAGGAATGACCATCAATTCTTTTTGAGTTACAGACTCTAAGGTTGATACAGCACTTTCCATGGTTTTGGTGTGAGCTAATAACTGAAGTTTCCACTTGGTTAAAGCTTCAGGTGTTGTAAACTTGAAACTTACATGACCTACGCTATCGGTTTGTAACTGTGGAAAGAAAAACGCGGTTTCCTGAAGGTTTTTACGAACTTTAATGGTTTCTAACTTTTGTTCTTCTTCCTTTTCTTTTTCTGAAATTTCAGATAATATGGTTCCTCCACTTTGTTTGTTTTTTGGAATATATGTCATTCCTAATGCATCTCCAGAAATAGATTCTGTAGAGACATTCATAACAGCACTTGTTAATTCATCTTTACTTTTTGATGAAAAACCCGCAACAACAACCTCTTCTAATTCAGAATCATCTTCTACTATTTCTATATTATATCTGTAACTATAACTATTTCCAAAATAAAACCCAAACCAGTTCAGCTGATCATATTGTTGCTGCTGATAACCAGGATAATTTGCTTGCTGGTTATGAACTCTAAATACTCCAACTCCAAAACTTTGTCGTCCGCTTAGTCCGTACCTTGAATAATAGGTTGGCTTTTGTATTGGGTTGAACGTCCATGCATGTGGTTGAAACTGATCTAACGACATGTCGTACATACTCGCTAAAATTTCGGCAGTGACTTTTTCGCCTTTCGGACCTTTAACCTTAAAACTCCAGGTTTCATCAGTTCCTGGTTGAAGCTTATCTCTAAACGTGCTCGTTTCAATGTCTAAATCACTTTTTGGATAAGGCACATTTACTGGTATCTGACTGCCTGAAAATGTATTGAAAGCAGCATAACTGTAATGAATTGCAAATCCGCCAACATCGTCTTTAGTAACTGGAATCGTAATCGTTTTTTTATTGTTATTTAATGTAATAACATAGGTGTTGATGATGCTTTGATTCTTTTCAACACTTACAGTAACTGTGATGTTTTCTGCTGCAGAAGCTAAAGTGAGCTCTACAGTATCTCCAGTAGCGTATTGATTTTTATTAGTTGAAACATTAAATAGCTGTTGATCTGATAAGGTTTTGTCAGAGTCGCTAAATAAGGTTGTTCTGGTTTCGTCAGTAACGGTTTGACCAAATTTATCTTTGCTTTCCAACAGAATGATATATTGACCAGAATCCCATTTTTTGATGTTGCCAAGCGCTAATTCTTTGGAATCTTTAGTGTCAAATGAATCTTCAAAAACTAGTTTGCCTTTTTCCCAGTTAACAGGGTTTTGCTCATTGGTATAAGCTTCATGAGGAAACTTGGTTTTAAATTCTTCAGAAGAAATCACCTGATAATCTGGAGTATTCCATGGTCTTGGACGTAAGACGCGATCAGGAGCTTTGAGCTTATAGATTTTGATACTGCCTTCCGCTGGAACAAATTCACCATTTAAGTTTTTAGTAGAAATGTTGAGTTTATGGTCTTTTTTTGTGTTATCTAATTGTTCAGCAATTGAAATATGAGCAGTTAATGCATGGTAACCAACATTAATTGTGGTAGTCGCACTTTGAGTTTCGCCATTGAGGTCTGTGACGTCTGCTGTAACTTCATAGTTGAAAATTGGTAACGAACTTTTGACAACGCTTTCATCTGGAAGCGCTTTAAATGTAATATCGAATACTCCTTTATCATCTGTGATTGTTTCTCCATGTGAAATTTCCTGTGGCTCACTGTTAAACCAAGGTCTGTACCAATAATACCAACGAGGATATTGCACTTTTCTCACCACGCGATACACAACTTTGGCATTAGTGATGTTACTTCCAGCATAGGCTACAGCAGTTCCTTTAGCAACAACAGAATCATTAACTTTAAAAGTTTCAGTAACGGGTTCAAATTGGGTTTCAAATTTTGGTCGTTTGTATTCTTCTACTGAAAAATAATTATTCTGTCTAATGTCACCTTTGGTCGTTGTGATTTGAATAAAATACTGACCATTTAAACCTGAACCTGGTAAAATGAATTCGCCTGCAATTGACCCATAATCATTAGTTTTAAATTCTAATTTTGTAAGTTGTTCTCCATTGACATTGTGAAGCGTAGCAGATACCTTTTGTTCAGAAAAAGGAGAGGATTTGCCTCTTTGACGCTCCAGCAAAATCGCTTTAAAGTAAATGGTTTGTCCAGGTCTGTAAATACTTCGGTCTGTAAATAAAAACGAATTGTAACTGATGTTATCTGAGTTGCGTTCATAATCTCTGTAAGCATAATAACCATCAAAAAAAGCCGATTGGTTTTCCTTTGAAAGGGCTATACTCAAATTGAAATAACGCTCAGACGTTTTCTTTAAACGAATTTCGCCATGAGCATCAGATGTTAAGATATCTGAATAAAATCGGTTGCTATAATCTTTTTTGTACTTAATGGTTGCTGAAACCCCACGTATTGGGTTTCCGTTGGTTCTGTCGATGATCTGGTAAATCATATCACTTCCTGAAGAACGATCGATAACAGCAAAATCTGTCACCTGAAGTACTTGGGTAGCA
The DNA here is from genome assembly GCF_000826645.1 of Psychroserpens mesophilus. Lineage (GTDB taxonomy): Bacteria > Bacteroidota > Bacteroidia > Flavobacteriales > Flavobacteriaceae > Psychroserpens > Psychroserpens mesophilus. Next base: position 515,536 of record NZ_JXJP01000008.1, on the reverse strand, counting down.
AAGGTATTTTTATTGTCAGCGCTTTCAGCTAACACAATGTAATATCCGTTTTCAAATTTTGGAACGACAACTTCTGTGGTGTGATTTTGATAATCACCTTCATTTTTTAAGGACGTGTTCCATGTTGTAAACGTATTTTTGTTTTTCAGAAAACTTAATTTTTCTTCAGGTCTGTAAATGTTTTCAAAAGTTTCTTTTTGAGACAGGCTCACCTTATATATTTTGAAATTTAAAGCGTCAACATTCGTATAACTCACCAAAAATTTAGAGTAACTGTTAATAGGAATCACTGTTTCTGCTGTCAGACCTAATCGACCTGATAGAATTTGTGATTTCAAGACCTCACATTGTTGTGTAGCTCTGCTGTTTGGATAACGACTAATCACAATATTACATAAAGCGAGTGCTTCTTTGAGTTTCCAACGTACATCAGGATTTGTCGTTGGGTTGTACTGTTGTCCTTGTTGATACCAGACCGAGGCGATTTCAAAATCATATAAACCAGACACAGGTTGTGATTTCCAGCGATCACTTGAAGATTGCAATGTTTCCAATAAGACGGCATCTTTATTTTCAAAGGTTGCATGTTGCACAACATATTTTAAACGCTCTAAATCAACTTCTACTAATGCTTCAGGATTAGCATCTTTTGAATGAAACTGAATTAATTCCTGAAAAATTTTAAGTGCTTGTAATTGAAGCGAAGTGGAATCTTTTGATGTTAATTGAACAGCAGTGAATGTTTTTGTTGGACCTAATAGCGATGTATTGTCGATCTCAAATTTATACGCAGGTTTCGAAATGGCAGTTTCAGAAGTTTTATAAAATTGAAGCGCATTATGGCTCAGTAAATCGAAAAGTGTAGGTCGAAACGTTTTAGATCCTTCCTGTTCGTTAATGATGTCTTTGTAATCTGAAAGTTGTGTTTGCTGAAGGATGAGTCCGTTGTGTAAAGAGTTCTGGTAATGTGTTTGTATCTCACTGAATAAGGTTTGTAAGTCCCAAGTTCTGAAGTCGTCATCTACTTTTTTAGAGGTATTGGTACGATTGTAAAATTGATAACGATGCTGTTGAAAATACTGCCAATACATCGTGGCTAACATATTCTCAAGAATATTTTTAGTAGGCGTTTTACTTTTGGAGATTTCAGTTTTAAAGTCTTCAACAATTTTAAGTTGCGCTTCCTCTTCAAGTGTTAGGATGTATTTGCTCTTATGAAGCAAAGCTTTTATTTGTTGCGGTGTGTTATTTCGGGTTTTGGCGAGCTGCGAAATGGATTCGACAACTTTTAAAGCCGATTTAGGCAAGCCTTCAGATTCGTGCTTTGAGACGGTTTTCCATAAGGTTTCAAAATCATCAGATTGAGCAGCAGAAAAATTCGCAAAGCATAAGATCATCAATATATTGGTAATTAATTTCATGAATAGGTGTTTAAATTGTGTTCAATTTAGACTCAAAACTTCAACTACTAAATAACAAATGAGCGATTGAATCGTTTGATTTAGTGAAGTTATAAATTTTAACTGTAAACACATTATCTTTGTTGATTCAAAATCAAAAACAATACCAAGAAACTAAAAACAATTAATTTGCGTAACTATTATATATGAGACCTCTGTTTATTTTTATTTTAATAGTTCCATTTATTGGTTTAGGTCAATCTTCTACAATAGATACCGCAAAGCAATTCCTTCAGAACAAAAAATACAATCAAGCTGAAACAGCCTTAGAAGCTTATCTCATTGAAGCTCCGAATGATATAGAAGGTATTGAATTGCTTGGTGATGCCTATGGCCAGCAGGAAAAATGGGATGAGGCTATTGAGTCTTACAAAAAATTAGTAGAGCAGAAACCGTACGTCGCAAATTATCATTACAAATATGGTGGTGCTTTAGGAATGAAAGCATTGAGCGTGAGTAAGCTTAGAGCAGTAGCTTATATTGGTGATATAAAATCTGCATTTTTGAAAGCAGCAGAATTAGATGCTAAACATGTTAATACACGATGGGCATTAGTTGAATTGTACATGCAATTGCCTGGTATTGTTGGTGGAAGTAAAAGCAAATCACTTAAGTATGCTGAAGAGTTAGAAGTCCTGTCAAAAGTCGATGGATATCTCGCTAAAGGCTATATTTATGAATATGATAATGAGCCTGAATTAGCAGAAGAATATTATAAAAAAGCGATTAAGATTGGAGGATCATTAACCTGTTTTGATAAACTTACTCATCTTTATGAAACTCAAAAAAAGCCTGAAAAAGCCATTGCTAATATTGAAGAAGCACAAGTTAAACATAAACGAAATGCATTACATTATCAAATAGGAAAAGTCGCTGCAGAATACAATTTACAATTAGATAAAGGTGAGCAATGTTTACAAATCTATATTAAAAATTATTCAGCGGCAGATGGCGTGCCTAAAGCTTGGGCACATTACAGGTTGGCACAAATTCAGAAGCATAAAGGAGACAAATCTGAAGCCTTAAGATATATTGATTTAGCAATAGCAGCTTTACCTAAGATAGAAGTGTTTCAGGAAGAGAAATCAGATATTCTGAAACTTTAGTATCAGGTTTAAGGGAGTTATTTATCTTTAAGCTTTTAAATAACATCACTTTTTTATGGAACTTCAAACCAGACTTCCGCTTCAACCACAACAACACAATCAAATTGATTATCATTCTAAAATAGGATTGATTGGTTCTTGTTTTTCTGAATACATGGCTGAAAAATTTGAATATTATAAGTTTCAGAAATTTGACAATCCCTTCGGAATTTTATTTCATCCCTTAGCTATTGAACAGTTGCTTTTAAATGCAGTCAATAAGAAACAGTATTCAGAAGCAGATATTTTTCTTCACAATGAACAATGGCACTGTTTTGAAGCGCATTCCAAATTAAGCAGAAGATTAAAGGAAGATGTGTTAAATGCATTAAACACACGAATTAGTGCTACTCATGATTTTTTAAAGGAGGCATCTCATATCGTAATAACTTTAGGAACAGCTTGGGCTTATCGATTGATAGAAACTGATACGTTTGTTGCTAACTGTCATAAAGTTCCTCAAAAGAAGTTTTTAAAAGAATTGTTATCTGTTGAAGCTATTTCAGAATCTCTTGAAGCCATCATTAGTTTAGTTAGAAGCGTAAACCCTCAAGTATCATTTATATTTACAGTATCGCCTGTGCGCCATATAAAAGATGGTTTTGTTGAAAACACCCAAAGTAAGTCGCATTTAATTTCTGCTATACATCAGGTTGTAGAACCAAGACAGCAATTGTATTATTTTCCGTCTTACGAAATCATGCTAGACGAACTGCGCGATTACAGATTCTATAATGATGATATGTTGCATCCAAATGCTTTGGCTATACGCTATATTTGGGAGCGTTTTCATCAAATTTGGATTTCTGAAGAGTCAAACAAAACGATGCAAGATGTTGATCAAATTCAAAAAGGACTGAAGCATCGACCATTTAATGTGGTGTCTGAAGCGCATCAATTATTTCTTCAAAATTTAAAAATTAAACAAGCTGATTTGCAATCTCAATTTCATCATATTCAATTTTAAACCTCTTATTGACATTTAATTTTTCTGACTTTTCACTGCGATTATTGAATTAAATACCTGTTTTTCAAGTCTTTGTGAAAATATACGTCATATGACGTATTGTTTGCACTTCTATTTTATGACAAATTTGTGTCATTATTAACCTCAAAAACAATCAACAATGAGACATTTTAAAAACTTCATGGTATTAATCATGACATTAACCGCAGTAACTTTTACATCATGTTCAAATGATGATACAGGAGATGGCGATCCAGGACAAAGTGGAACTCCTTCAGGAGTTATGGTAGCGAAAGTAAATGGAAATAACTTTCAATCGTTAGCGCTTTCATCTTCAGCAACTATTGCAAACGATGGCCAAAATTTAGTAATTATTGCGACGAGCACAACAGCACAGGCATTTTCGTTTTCAGTTTTCGGATTTGATGGAACTGGTACCTATCCTTTAGGTGGAGGAAGTAACATTTTTAATAGTGCATCTTATTCAGAAACGGATGTAAATTTAAATAACCCTCAAAACTCTACAACTGAAATCTGGCAGGCGCCTTACGACGATACTGTTGCAGGAGAGCTTGTAATCACAGAGATCACAGATACTAAAGTTAAAGGAACGTTTAATTTTACATGTAAAAATGTTGGTGGTGATCAATCTATCAAAACGATTACAGAAGGTTCTTTTAACCTTGAAAAGGTTGTAAACTAAACCTTATCCAGATGAAAACGCTATTAATTCAATTTAAGAGCTTAGTGATGGTTGCATTCGTAATGAGTGCAACTTCACTATATGCTCAAAAAGCAGAAACACCAGATCATAACTATGACTTAGGTGCAAAAATAAATGAAATGACCATTACTGAAGGGGGAACAGTAGTTGTCGCAACTAACGATGGATTGGTCGGAATTAAACCAGGTCAAAATGATTTGTTATTTAATTTTACTGATTATGGACGTGTAAAACCTGAAGAATTATTTTATGTACCTCAGGCACCTTATGTTATTATTGGTCAGACAGGCTTTGCTAATCTTTCAACAAAAAAGGCTGTTATTGATTATATGTCTGGAAAAAAACTCTTTAGTACTGAAGATAACGGTTGGAAACAAGTTTACACCTGCGATGTCATGATGCCACAGAATAAATTAGTTGTGAGTGGTCAACGACGTGCAAATGAAAAATATGCAAGTGCTGTAGCAGTTTATGATTTAAATACTGGAGCAGAAGATTACCGATTTAATTTAATCGATCCAACAAAAGTGACGATGAAAAATTTTATGGTAACAGGACGACCATTACTACTTAAAGATAAATTGCTAATTCCAACAAGTCAAGGGATTTTAGCTAAAACGAAAACAGGCGAAACTGTTTGGGAAAACAAAGTCAAGAATGTGAGCTGGATGACTAATAATCTATCGGAAACTGACATTTATGCATTTGCGGGAACAGCTAATGGAAAGAATACGCGAATTTATAAAATTAATGCCAATGGGAGCGAAGCATGGGAAGACGAGCGTAAAGTAAAAGGAAACGTCTCTAATTTTCAAATCTTACCTCAAGGTTTAGCTGTTGTAAGTGATGTTGCAGGAGGAGATGGAGCTTTTGGAGCTGCTTCAGAATCAAAAATAACCATGTTTAGCGCTACAACAGGTGAGGATTTGTGGGAAAAAGCACCAAAAACTAAAGGTTATGTTCAGCATTTTTATATTATGGATGATGGGATATTATTCGGAATTGCTTCTGGTGGAATAAACAAAATCTCTTATGAAGGCAATACCTTATTTAAAAAACCATTAAAAACAGGTGAAAATATTTTAACGATGGCAGAAACACCACAAGGCTTAATTTATATTACATCTGAAGATGCCAATATTGTAAATCTTGAAACAGGTGAACAAATCTGGAATAAACCCTTAAAATATAAAAGAGCTGCTGCTATTAGCTCATGCTACGACAGTAAAAATAACAGATACTTAATTAGTGCAGATGATGAGTTATTTGCCATAGATGAAGCAAGCGGAGAAGCAACAACTTTAGCTGAATCTAAATTTGAAGGTAAAGAAGATCCAACAGGAGTTGAAGTTAGAAATGAAGGCATTTTGTTAACTTCAGATCAAAACATGATGCTCTTAGATTGGGATGGTAAAACATCATGGCACGAATATCATCGAGCACCAGGTAAAAGTGCTTTCGGAGCTATCCTTGCTGGAGTAACAGCTGTGGCAACAGCAACTACTGCAGTAGCGTCTTACAATGCCGCTAATCAAAATAGAAATAGTTTAGGGAGATATACCGACAGAGGTCAGCGTTACGCCGATTTTGGTGATGGTATGGCTGCGGCTTCAGGTGCTTCAATTGCAGAAATGCTTAAACGTTTTAAAGCTACAGCGGCAACAGAAAATGCTCAATTTATTTTAACCAAGTTAGACGACGGTGTAGGTTTGGTCAAGATAAATAAAGATAGTGGGATGGTAGAAAAAGAAATTATTTTAAAAGATAAAAAACCAGAATATCAAGTTGATGAATTTGGTGGTTATCTGTACTATAAAGCTAATGACAGAACCATTTTTACATACAATCTTAATAATTAAATCTTGTTGTTGAGATTATGATTGGGCGTAATTTTTGTAGGATTACGCTTAATCTTTTTTAATTGCAACTTGTCGAAAAAAAAGACACACCATCCTCATTATGTTATATATTCGTTTTGCTATTAATCAATTTTTTAAGAAAGCATCAGCTAATTTTATCGTCCCAAAAGACATATCAATTCTGATGCTTTTTTTATATCCTAAAATGAGAATTAAGTTTTCATCACTTCTTGTCCTTTTCTTTGTTTCTTTCTCTTATTCTCAAAATTTAGATAGCTTGTTAACGGTTGCGCGTTCTACTAAAGATGATTCTACAAAAATTAGAATGTTAAACAAAATTGCCTTCAGTTATATATTTAATGATACTGATAAAGCTCTTCAAATTATAAATGAAGGAAAATCACTTGCAAAAACTGCTGAGTTCAATTTTGGGCTAACTGAACTCACCAATACTCATGGTATTTATATGGATGTTACTGGTCAATCTGACTCAGCGAATTATTATTTTTCCAGAGCACTGAAACTAAGTAGAGATTATAATTTTAAGAGCATTGAGGTTATGTGTATCAATAACCTTGGAATGTTTCATTGGAATAGAAGTGAATTTGATGAAGCCTTACGATATTTTTTTGAAGCCTTAAAAATGAATGATAATGATGGAAGCGTTCAAGGGCGTAGTGTGTATTTAAATAATATTGGGCTCATATATCAGGAAATGAATCTCAATGAGAAGGCATTAAAGTATCACAATGAAGCACTCGAGATTAGAGAACAACTAAATTTAGAAACAGATCAGGTGGCTTCTTTAAATAATATAGGAATTAACCTTAAAGATTTAGGACGAATTGATGACGCTATTATGGCTTATAAAAAAGCTTTGATTATTGCTGAACGTTCACAAAATTTAATAGATTATTATAGAGTTTTAGATAATCTGGCTAATGCTTATTATAATAATGGCGATTACAATTTAGCAATTGAACATTATTTAAAAGCACTTGATAAACCCGAAGGATTTGTTGCTGATGAAAAAGGTTCATTATCAACATTTAGTAATTTAACATCATTATATAACGAAATAAATCAACCAAGAACAGCTTTAAATTACGCTAATAAAGGATTTGATCTCATTAAGAAGTTTCCGCATATTGAAGGCATGTCTGCAGATTTAAATCTTCATGCAGCTGAAAGTTATTACATGTTGCGTGATTTTAAAAAAGCACGCACTCATACTGCAAAATTTATAGCAGTAAAAGATTCTATTTTTTCAGATAGAAATGCTCAGGCAGTTGCCGATTTAGAAGTTAAATACGATACTGAAAAGAAGGAAAAAGAAATTCTGAAGCAACGTGCTAATCTTGCCGAACAAGAATTAACCATTCAGAAAAAAAACTATCAGGTTTATGGTCTGCTTGGACTTGCATTTATTTTCGGAGTAATAGGTTATTTGTTTTTTAATCAGCAAAAACTAAAAAACAAACAACTTCAAAAAGAAAATGAACTTAAAGATGCGCTTATAAAAATTGAAACTCAAAATCGTTTGCAGGAACAACGATTACAAATTTCAAGAGATTTGCACGACAATATTGGTGCACAGCTTACTTTTATCATTTCATCAATTGATAATCTAAAATATGGTTTCGATATAAAAGATGAAAAGTTGACGTCCAAACTTAATAAAATAAGTGAGTTTACCTCTGAAACTATATACGAATTGAGAGATACCATCTGGGCAATGAATAAAAACGAAATCACATTTGAAGATTTGCAATCCCGAATCTCCAACTACATTGATAAAGCCCATGTGTACGATGATCATATTCAGTTTTCGTTTGATGTTGAAGATAGTGTAAATCAGCAAAAAACCTTGTCTTCAATTGAAGGCATGAATATTCATCGTATCATTCAGGAAGCCATTCATAATAGCTTAAAACATGCGTCTGCGACCGAAATTAAAGTTCGAATTAAACAATTCAAAGAGCAACTTAAAATTACCATTTCTGATAATGGAAACGGTTTCGATGTCAATTCAGTGAAGAAGGGAAGTGGTTTAACCAATATGGACAAGCGTGCTAAGCATATTGGAGGCGAACTTGCTATGGTTTCCGAGCAAAATTCTGGCACTCAAATTATTCTGAAGGTGTAAAAAGGTTACCTTGGAAATTTGTATCTTTTTCTCGCTATTAATTAACTAAGCCATGAAATACTTCTTATTCGTGCTATTGATGGTTTTACCACTATCTTTTATTTGTGCACAACAAAACGCTGCAATGCTTAACGATTCTGCAATGGCATTATATAAAAATGATCCTCAAAAGGCATTAACTATTTTAGAGGAAGCACTCCGAATTTCTAAAGAAAATAACGACCAGTTTCAGATTTCGAAGTCTAAAAATAATTTGGGAATTGTCAACAGAGATTTAGGCAATTTTGAGAAAGCAAAGCAATTGTCTTCAGAAGCATTAAGCACTAATGATTCACTACTAAAAGCTTCGGCTTATAATAATATTGGAGTCGTGAATAGAAACCTTGCGAAATATGATGAGGCTTTGAAAAACTACTTAAGTGCTTTAGATATCTATCAGGCAAAAAACATGAAAAGTGAGATAGCCACGACTTACAATAGTATTGGTTTGGTGTATAGTTATAATGGAATTAATGAAAAAGCAATTGAGTATCATCTGAAAGCGAAAGATATTTTTGAAAGTCTGGATAACAAAAAAGGCATATCTGAGGTATATAATAACATCGCTATTATTTACGCAAATGATGGTGCATTGGAAAAAGCGCTCGATTATTTCAAATATTCCTTAGAAATTGAAGAGGCACTCGATGATAAAAAAGGAATGGCAGAATCGGTCAATAATGTTGGAGCAGTATATTATTATTTAAATGAAATTGATTCCGCATTGGTATATTTTCGAAAGTCCTTAGCCATCGAAAAATCAATTGGAGATATGGCTGGTATTTCCGCAAGCTATAATAATCTGGCGAATGTCTTAATTGAAACTGAAAGATTAAATGGTACTAAAGCCTATATCGATAGTGCAATGCATTTTGCTCAAAAGTCTAAAATAGCTGTCGATATTGAGTCTGCTCTAGATAATTATTCAAAATATTATGAAGCTAAAAATGACACCAAAACAGCTCTAAGTTATTTTAAAGAGCTGGTTGTATATAGAGATAGTTTACTTAATATTAAAACCAATGAAAAGATTACAGAGTTAGAAATTGAATATCAAACTGAAAAAAAAGAGAAAGAAATATTATCACAGCGAGCTGATTTAGCTGAACAAGAATTAGAATTAAATGAAAAGAATACGCAGCTTTTAGGATTAGCTGTTCTGGCTGTTATTTTGAGTTTGTTAGGTTATTTGTTTTACAGTCAGCAACGACTAAAAAACAGACAATTAAAAAAGGAAAATGAACTTAAAGATGCCTTGTTAAAAATTGAAACACAAAACAGACTTCAGGAACAACGATTGCGAATCTCAAGAGATTTACACGATAATATTGGTGCACAATTGACCTTTATTATTTCGTCGTTGGATAATCTTAAATACGGATTTAAACTTCCTGAGAAACTTTCAGATAAGCTAAAGACGATAAGTGAATTTACAACCACAACCATTTACGAATTACGCGATACCATTTGGGCAATGAATAAAAATGAAATTAGCTTGGAAGATTTACAATCAAGAATTTCTAATTTTATCGATAAAGCTAACCTTACTTCAAATACTGTTACCTTTAATTTTATTACGAATACTTCAGAAAATGAACATATTAAACTGTCATCTGTTCAAGGAATGAATGTGTATCGCATCATTCAGGAAGCTATTAATAATGCATTAAAATATGCTGACGCGAATACAATTTCAGTAGAATTTAATTACACTGAAGACCAACTTAAAGTTGATGTAATTGATGATGGAAAAGGGTTTGATATTGAAAATGAGCAGTTAGGAAACGGTATTCATAATATGAAAAAGCGAGCGCTTGAAATTAACGGAGAAATTAGTGTGATTTCTAACAAAAACCAAGGAACTCATATTCAGTTGCAAATAAATGACTTAAAGAAATATACGACAAATGACGTATAGAAATACTTTTAGATTTTCGTAACTTTTCATTTTTTAAAACCAATTGTATGTCTATTAAGATTGCCATAGTTGACGATAACACCTTTTTAATAAAAGCGGTAAAAGAAAAACTTTCTTTTTTTGATACATTCAATATCAAATGTACAGCAATGAATGGTTCTGATCTTCTGGCTCAAATTGAAGACAATCACAATATTGATTTGATTTTAATGGATATTGAAATGCCTGTGCTCAATGGTATTGAAACGACAGAAATTATCAAGCAAAAGTATCCTCACATCAAAATTATCATGCTTACCGTTTTTGATAATGATGAAAATATCTTTAATGCTATAAAAGCTGGAGCAGATGGTTATTTACTAAAAGAAATCAATGCAAAAGATCTTCATGATGGCATCATTGATACACTAAATGGAGGCGCTGCAATGAATCCTTCTATTGCTTTAAAAACGTTGAAATTACTCAGAAACCCAATGAGTATTGAAAATGAAAAGGACAAGGAAGATATCAAATTAACCAATAGAGAAACTGAAGTATTGGAGCATTTAAGTAAAGGTCTAAATTATATTCAGATTTCTGAAAATCTGATATTGTCCACAGGTACAGTAAGAAAACATATTGAAAATATATACCGTAAACTTCAAGTTCACAACAAATTGGAAGCGGTTCAAAAAGCGAAGAAAAATAATCTTATTTAATATCAGATTAATATTTTTTTGAGTTCAATGGAAGAAATAAAAATTTGTCATTTCGACAGAACGAGGAACACGTGACGAGAAATCTCATGTGTGAAACCTTATTTAAGCGTTACACTTTCAGGAACTAAAACTGTATAATCGCCATTATTTCTGATGACATCTCTCACTATTGAAGACGAAATATAAGAGGTTTGCGCAGCAGTTAATAAAAACACAGTTTCAATTTTAGAGAGTTTTCGATTGGTATGTGCGATTGCTTTCTCAAATTCAAAATCGGCAGGATTTCTTAAACCTCTTAATATAAATTGGGCGTCAATTTCTTTACAAAAATCGATAGTTAAACCTTCATAGGTAACCACTTTAACTTTTGGCTCATTTTTAAAGGCATTCTCGATAAACAATTTTCGTTGCTCAAGTGAGAACATGTAATTTTTGTCGGCGTTTTTACCAATAGCAACAATAACTTCATCAAAAAGCTTGATGCCTCGTTTAATGATGTCATAGTGACCTAAAGTTATGGGATCAAAAGATCCAGGAAATAATGCTCGTTTCATTTGTACCTTCTGCTAAAGCAGAAATATCATTTAAGGTTTGTATTACAAATATAAATATTAATTATTTGAGTGCTTCTTCAATAGCATTTTCAAATAAATCACTTAGACTTATACCTGATTTTGCTGCTTGCTGTGGTAAGATGCTTGCTTCAGTTAAACCTGGAACGGTATTGACTTCCAGAAGGTGAGGTTCTCCATTTTTAAAAATGTATTCACTTCTGCTAAACCCTTTTAATTTTAGAACGTCATATACTTTTTTTGCCGTGTTTCTTACCTTTTCAGCAAGGTCATCATCAATACGAGCGGGAGTAATTTCTTGAGATTCTCCTAAGTATTTAGCTTTATAATCGAAGAAATCATTGTCTGAAACGATTTCAGTTATAGGTAACACAGTAACTTTTCCTTTATAAGTAATCACACCAACAGAAACTTCAACACCATCTAAATAAGATTCTATAATCACTTCATCATCTTCTTTAAAGGCAACATCTAAAGCGTTGAGAAGTTCTTCTTTTCTATAAACCTTTGTAATTCCGAAGCTACTTCCAGCACGATTGGCTTTAACAAAACAAGGTAATCCTACTTTGTTAACGATGGCTTCTTCGTCTATATGATCTCCTAAATTGACAAAATAAGATTCAGCTGTTTTGATGCCATAAGGTTTTAAAGTGCTTAAGCAATCGCGTTTATTAAACGTTAAAGCAGCCTGATACATACCACAACTAGTGTGAGGCATATTCAATAGTTTAAAATAGCCTTGCATAAAACCATCTTCGCCAGGAGAACCATGTATGGCATTAAACACACAATCGAAATTGATTTTAGTTTCATTGACACGAACAGAAAAATCATTTTTATCAATTTCAAATTCCTCGTTAAAATCATTCACAAAAACCCATTTGTTTTTAAAAATATGAATGCGATATGCATTGTATTTATTTTTATCAAGAGATTTGTAAACGACTTGTCCACTTTTAAGGGAGATTTCATATTCACTTGAATAACCTCCCATGATGATGGCTATATTTTTTTTCATTATGCCTAATTTGTTTTACAAACAATAAAACTAAAGAATTATCAGTTAAGCTAAAATACCAAATAAACACATAAGTAAACGCTTTCGTTTTTATATATTTGTCAACAGTTAAATTATGACATGAGTTTTATCAAATTTATAACCAGCAAAACATTTTTTAAACAATTAGCACTAGCAATTGTGGCCATCATTGTTCTTGTTTTTTTAATGATGTGGTGGTTGAGAAGTACGACCAATCATGGTGAGTTTATTCAGGTTCCAGATTTAAAAGGAAAAACAATTGAAACCGTAAAGATTGAATTAAGCGATAAAGATCTGGCAATGGAAATTCAAGACTCAGCCAATTTCAATCCTAAATACCCTAAGTATTCGGTTATAGAACAATATCCTGAAGCTGGTAGTCAGGTAAAAGAAAACAGAAAGATTTATTTAATTTTAAATCCGTCAGGCTACCGAAAAGTAGCAGTACCTAATATTGTACGTCGTACATTTCGTCAAGCCAAACCAACCTTAGAAGCCCTTGGTTTTGAAGTTGGTAAAATCACTTATGCTGATGATATTGGTAAAGACGAAGTGCTTGCAATTAAACATAATGGCGAAACCATAAAAGCTGGTGACATGTTGCCTTTAACGTCTAAAATAGATGTTGTATTAGGTAATGGAAATCGTTCATCAAACTAACATGACAACTACAACACAACCAACAGATGCGAATGATGACGAGTTATTCGAACATCATTCTTTTGTTGCCGATAAAGGTCAGGCACCTCTTCGTATCGATAAATATTTAATGAATCGTATTGAAAATGCCACTCGTAATAAAATTCAGGCAGCAGCAAAAGATGGCAGTATTTATGTTAATGGAACTCCTGTAAAATCTAATTATAAGGTAAAACCTTTAGATAAGATTCGGGTTCTTTTAGAACATCCACCTTACGAATATTTGCTGACTCCCGAAGATATTGCATTAGATATAGTTTATGAAGATGACCAATTACTAGTGGTAAATAAACCTGCCGGAATGGTTGTGCATCCAGGTCATGGGAATTATTCGGGAACACTGATTAATGCTTTGGTGTTTCATTTTGAAAACTTACCAAATAACAGTAGCGAACGTCCTGGATTAGTACACAGAATTGATAAAGATACCAGTGGATTATTAGTGATTGCTAAGACGGAAAAAGCAATGACACATTTATCGAAACAGTTTTTCAATAAAACTAGTGAGCGTGAATATGTCGCTATAGTTTGGGGAAATATTGAAGACGATGAAGGAACGATTGAAGGTCATATCGGTCGTCATCCTAAAAACCGTTTACAGAACACTGTTTTTGAAGGTGATGATGAAGATAAAGGCAAACCAGCTGTAACACATTATAAAGTTATTGAACGTTTGGGCTATGTAACATTAGTGTCTTGTAAACTAGAAACTGGTCGTACACACCAGATTCGAGTACACATGAAACATATTGGTCACACGTTATTTAATGACGAACGTTATGGAGGAGAACGCATATTAAAAGGCACTACGTTTTCAAAATATAAACAGTTTGTAGATAACTGTTTTAAACTATTGCCAAGACAGGCTTTACATGCGAAAACCTTAGGATTTATGCATCCAACTACTGGAGAGCAGATGCGATTTGACTCGCCCATTCCCGAAGATATGCAGCTATGTATCGAAAAATGGCGTCAGTACGCTAAGCATACAGAGGAATAAATAATACACACAAATTAAAATAAATTGTTATTTTTGTTTAAGGATATTACCACATACACATGAAAAGAAGAGATTTTATAAAGAAGACTGGACAAACATTATTAATTACATCTGTAGCAAGTATTGTAGGTGTTTCATGTTCATCAGATGATGACGATAACGGAATGTTTGATGATGGTTATTACAATGACCAGTATTTTGATGATGGATACTATGATAATGGTTACTACGATGGAGGTTATTAAAACCTGTCCTTTTTAAATAGTTCAAAACTTTAAAATTTTAGTAAACTTCCTTTAAGCATAATGATGCAAGAAGGAAGTTTTTATATTTAAGCAATCTATGTCTGAAGCTAATTCAATAAAAAACACATCAATTCTGGTTTACAAAAGTTATGGAGGCATAGGAGATATTTTTTTTACAATGCCTTCGCTTTATATGCTGAAGCAGAAGTTCAATGTTGTGACTTATGCCACGCAACCAAGATTAGTTAATTTATTCAGAAAACATCTCAAAGGAATCTCTGTAATTGATGAAAATGAGGTTAATGAAGACGATTTTGATGAGGTCATTGAACTAGGTAACTATCCGAAATTTCAAAACGATTTAGAAAAGCGGCCTCAAATTACCTATCATACACATAAGAAAGTGAAGCAACATTCTATTGAGCATTACAAAGATGGTATTGTTGCGCTGTTTCCAGATATTAAAAAATCTAAAAATCAGTATCCATATTTTGAAAAAACCAATTCTGAAGAATTGTATTACACAGTTCATCCAGGAGCAGGATTTTTATTAAAAGCTTGGCCAATTGATTATTATGCGAAACTCATTGAGCATATTCATGAGGATTTTCCTGAGTTAAAAGCAAAAATTATAATTGGTCCGAACGATCCGAACCCTGAGCCTTATTTTACTATTCCGAATTTGAAATATGAACTCATTACAGGTGACATCGATGTTGTTGCAGAAGAAGTCTCTGGAGCATTTTTTCATATTGGAAATGATGCAGGAATCACACATTTAGCTGGTGCTTTTAATATTCCTATATTAACTATTTACGGACCAACCGGACCAGGTTCTTGGGGAGCATTTTCTGAACAGGTTGAGCTTATATGGGGAAAACGAGGAAATTGTGGTTTAAGGTGTAATTATCATGTGATTTTAGCTTGTGAAAATCGAGTTTGTTTAAATAACGTCTCACCGGAAAAAATGATGTTTTTGTTATATCGTTTGTTCAAAAAAATGAATATTAAGCAAACCTTAATTTATAAATTAAACCCAGACTTCAGCTTTATATTTGAAGACGATAGTATCATTTTTCAAAGTAAGGATAATGAGTATCTAATTGATATAAAAGATTCAGAAAGCTTTGCGTTTATGAAACATAATTTAGGTGAAACACATATCAATATTGATACTATTCCATATCAGTTTAGAGATATTTTTCAAGCTCTAATTGAACTTGAGCTGTTTGTGGCTATTCCTGACTTGACTTCTGTAAAACACCAGTATTAGTATGATTAATCTAGATAATGTAACCCTTTTAGGTATTGATTGTATTGACATAGAACGATTGATTTATGCTGCAGATGTCTCTCAGAAAGAAATTAAGTTTAAAGAAGTTAAACTGTTAACACATTTTGAATCTGATGATAATCGAATTGTGAACATTCCAAAAATCAATACGATTGAAGCTTATAGTGAGTTTATGATCAAGCGACTCCATAATTATGTTGATACTGATTTTGTTCTTATCATTCAGTATGATGGTTTTGTTTTAAATCCAAAACAATGGAATCCGAAGTTTTTAAATTATGATTATATAGGTGCTCCAGCAAAATGGGGAATGGGTAATGGAGGCTTTAGTCTTCGCTCAAAAAAACTTCTTGAAATTTTAGCTAAAGACCCACAAATTGAAATTGTTCACCCAGAAGATTATAGTATTTGTAAAACCTATAAAACCTATTTGGAACATAAAGGTATAGAATTTGCTTCGTTGGAAATTGCTCATGAATTTGCGGTAGAGAATGGAATTTGGAATCAACAGTTTGGGTATCACAATGCAGATATTTCTTCTTGGGATATTGATGCCTATACAAATCCCATAAAACACAAAAAATACATTTCTTACTTTAAAGAACATTTTGTGCAATCTAATATTAGACTAACTTATATTGTTCAATATTACTTAGAAGATAACACCTACGATCCCATAAAAGAGCTAATTGAAATTTACAGCACATACAAAGAAGATATTTTGAAACAAATTCATTTTGTATTTGTTGATGATGGTTCAAAAACTCCGATTACGATTGCCGATGATGTTAAACTGAATTATACCTTAGTTCGAATTAATGAAAATATTAAATGGAATCAACCAGGAGCAAGAAATTTGGGTGTTCAGTTTGCTAAGTCTGAAAATATTGTAGTTACTGATTTAGATATCTTTTTCCCAGAAAATTTATTTGAGAGTTTAATCTATTTTCATCCACCAAGAAATTCCATATTTAAATTTATAACCTATGCAGGAATGAAACGAGTTGATCCTCATTTTAATGTGTTTTTTATGAACAAAGAGGTTTTTCTAAGAACAAAAGGTGTTGATGAAGAATTTTCTGGAGCTTATGGTCAGGATGATGTGTTTTTCTATTTTCTTCAAAAAGCAATTGGCACAAAATTTTATATGTATAGTTATTCAAATATTGTGCATAAAGAACATAAGTATTTTGAACATACACAACACAATAAACTGATAAGAGATACCAGTCGAAATCTTGAAATTTTAGATAAGAAGATGAAAATTGTTCGATCTGATGATAGAGATCCTATGGAGGCTAGAAGTGATTTGTATTTGAACTTTACTTGGCAAGTGCTTCAGGAAGGTACAATGGATTAGTTGCTTTTAGGATAAATTCTACTTATTATACTATTGAAATTAAAAAATTCTTATGTTGAATTTTAGTTTCTGTAATCGTAACTTTGAAAATAGAAAATCACAAAGTATGAAATTAGTATTGTCTCCTGCAAAATCATTAGACTACGATAGTAAACTGCCAACAACCAAAACAACGGAAGCTTGTTTTTTAAATGAAGCTGAACGTTTGAATAAATTATTGAAAAAGAAATCGGCTAAAAGCTTATCTAAGCTGATGCATATTTCTGATAATCTCGGACAATTAAACTACGAGCGTAATCAGGAGTGGAGTTTGCCTTTTACTAAGGATAATGCGAGGCAAGCCATTTATGCATTCAATGGTGATGTGTACAGAGGCTTAGATGCTTATACCATCGATACTAAAAAATTAAATCAACTTCAAGACACAGTTCGTATATTATCAGGATTGTATGGTGTTTTAAAACCTCTGGATTTAATTCAGCCTTACCGTTTGGAAATGGGAACAAAATTTCCAGTAGGTAAAAGCAAAAATTTATATGAGTATTGGAGAAAACAAGTGACTGAAGCCTTAAATAAAGAATTGAAAGATGGTGAGCTTTTTTTAAATCTGGCGAGTAATGAATATTTTAAAGCCATAGACACTAAGGTGTTAAAAGTACCAGTGATTGATATCAAATTTCAGGAATTGAAAAACGGTACATATAAAACCATTGGTATTTTTTCAAAATTGGCAAGAGGTTTAATGGCACGCTACATCATTGATACGGATGCAAAAACCTTGGAAGATATCAAAGGGTTTAACTATGATAATTACAGATTTACTGAAAGTTTGTCTTCAGACAAAGAATTAGTCTTTACCAGATAATTACTTGCGTTTATTTGGATTGATTTTATCTTCGGTTCTTGGTCGTTTTTTTATTCTAGGTCGTCGAGTGCCAAAGGTTCCTTTGTGAATTTTTCCTCGTTTTGATTTTTTATCACCTTTTCCCATTGCTCTGTGTTTTACAATCTTTATAAGATAACGAAATTTAATTAAAAGTCCAACTGTCATTTCTGCGAAGTCAGGAATCCATCATGTTCAATCATATACATCCATACCAGCCCTTTATTCAAGAAGATACAACGAAATTAATTGTTGGTACCTTGCCTCCTCCACGTTTTTCGACAGGAGATCTTTTAGAACAAGATGTTGATTTTTGCTACGGAAGCCATTACAACTCACTTTGGTTATTTATTGATAAAATCCATAATCTTAATTTAAGATATGATAATTCGAAAGCCGCTGTTGATGAACGAAAAAATTTTCTCATCAAACATAACATTGGCGTTTGCGACATAGTACAAAGTGCTGAACGCGATAAAATTGATGCTTCAGATTTAGGAATGAAAAACATTAAGCTTAGAAATATAATTCAGTATTTAAAAGTGTATCCAAATATTGATACCTTATTATTTACAGGCGGAAATAGTAAAAATGGTCCAGAATATTTTTTCAGAAAACATATGAAAGCGTTTCATCTGAAGTTAGAAGTTGTATCCAATGAAGTTCCTAGAATTCATAAGTTTGTTTTAGATGATCAGCGAATGATTAAAACGGTTTCATTAACTTCAGGTTCAGGAGCAGCAAATATTTCAATAAGTCGATTGCCGTTGTACAAAAAATTAAAATCTAAAAACCCAGAATTCAATACTTTCGATTTTCGCGTGATGCAGTATCGCGAGTTTTTTTCTTAGCCGTGAAATAGGTTTTTGCAACTAATGATCTTTTTTCTGTTCCTTTTTAACTTTAGCGGAATAGGCTACACCAAGTGCAACCCCTATGCTTAACCATAACGCTAATTTTCCTGTGGCAACACCTATAGCTGTACCAATGGCAACACCTAACACAATTCCAATCGTAGATCTGTTATCTTTTTTCATATATCATTTTTTTAATGAGAGACAATTGACCCAAATGGTAGTAGCTATGTTCAATTAAGCCCTCAATATTTCTTCGGTAGGAACCGTATTTTTCATCTACAAAGACTGATTCTAATTGGTCTTCAGTCATGGATTCAATGTGCTTTGCAAAGACTTCAGTGTTTTTGAAAAAAAGGTTTCTTAAAGACTTCCAGTCGCCTTCAGAAGTAATTCTAGGCGCATCAAAACTATACTTATCTCTAATATCCAAAGAACCTCCTTCAATTACTTGTAAAACACCTTCCACATAATAATTGATATGAAAAGTTAGAACAGCAATGGTATTAATCGTACCTATTTTTTGAGTCGCTTGTAGCCAATTTACATCAGTGAGAAGTTTTTGATAATTGGTGTTAGCAATCCATGTTCCATTTAGAAATAGTTCCCTAAAACGTTGTGCTAATTGCTTAGAAGATTCCATAAGACAAATATACTAGAAGTTATTCAATCTTCTTTGCAGGCATTACTTGTCCGCCTTGTTTTAATGTTAAACTTTCAACGACATCATTGGAGTTTCTGTTAAATGAAACTTCAGCAGCAACTGCTTTTAAAAAGAATTCGTCTTTTTCGGTAGCAAAGATTTCAAACTCAGGTTGACCTGTGGCTTGAGCAAACAATCGATTTTCTCTAACTACAATTGAAATAATGAATGTTGGTTGTAATTCGTATTTTCCTTCATATTGTGATAAGACGTCTACAGGTAAGCTCATTTCTGACTTTTCAGCAGGAGGCGCTTTGTCAATTCCATGGCCAATAAGTGTATTTCCACTGGCTGTGAATTTTGTCATACGTTTTCCGTTTTCCATATAAAAATCATAAGACACATCACCACCATCAAAAATAAAGTTAGTTTCAGTCATTGGATAAATTTGAAGATTTATGCTGCCTTCTCGTTGACTAAATAATTGATTGTCCTTAATTGTAATATGTCTAATCACACCACCATCAAACTCATAAGCGCCAACCCATTTGGCCATTTGCTCTTTACCTAAAGCAATAGCATCTTCTTTCTTCGGAAATGGTTTACCTAAAGCTATGGCAGCTACGTTTGTAGTTATTGCTCCAACATTTCCGCAGTCGCAATTTGTCAAACCTATAATGTACATGTTTTCTTCCGGAAGGAAAATACCGTTTGAAGAGTATCCAAAAATTCCACCAGAATGCTCATAGGTTCTTGAGCCTCTAATGTTTCCTTTTATCCAGCCATAACCATAAGGAATGTCATCGCCATTATCTAATTTAGAACCATTAATAGCTCTGTTTAATGTGTTATTAGAAATTAAGGTGTTCGCACTAATAGCATTTTGCCATTTCAGCAAATCTTCGGTAGTTGACATGATAGAGCCTGCAGCATAAGGTAAGGTTAAGCTTAAATAATCGGCATTTCTAAAACCTGATTCCGTTTCAGAATAACCTCGAGCACGATTTGGAATGATTTGAGTCATACTGCCATAAAACGAATTAGACATGCCTAGCTTGTCAAAAATATTGGCTTTTAAGAAATCGGCATAACTTTGTCCGGAAACGATTTCAATGATATGACCTAAAATAACATAACCTGAATTGTTGTAATTATATTGGGTTCCAGGATCGAATTCCATTGGTTCATTTTTAAACACGTCAATGAGTTCAGTAGGAGTCATATCTGTTCTGGCATGTTGAATAAAACTCGGCATGTTTGTGTAACTTTTTATACCAGAAGTGTGATTTAATAAATGGTGAATTGTAATGGTTTTGCCTTGAGTAGGATAATCTTTGATGTATGTTGTGATGTCGTCATCGACACTCAACTTACCTTGTTCCTCAAGTATTAAGATACTTACAGCCGTAAATTGTTTTGTAATTGAACCAATTTCAAAGACATGATTTGTATTTGCTTTGACATCGTTCTCTAAATCAGCCATTCCTAAACCAGTTTTGTAAATGGTTTTACCATCTTTGGCAACTAGAAGTGATAATCCTGGCGATTCGGTTGTAAAGCCTTGTTCGTCAAGATAAGTGTTAAGTTGCTCGTCAAGATTTTGAGATACAGCAGCTACAGAAACAAATAAAAATGCACAGATGAAGCTTAGTTTTAATGATAGAGAATTGATTGTCATAATGATTGTAGAATTGATTGCTGAAATTTACGATTTTATATAGGACGATTAAAATGATATTAGGTTACAGTATTTTGATTTAATTATTTTAACAGTATAATTTTAAGTCATAAAAAAAGCGCAGGTATTTCTACTTGCGCTTTTTTAGCTATTAATCATTAGGGATTTATAAAGGGGATATTTATTTCCAATTATGCGACAAAGATATATGAATCTAGGAATAAAAAAATTGATGTATGATAAGAAATTTACTGTTTTGCTAACTCTTTTCGAATTCTACTTAGGCTTTCTGTTGTTATTCCTAAATAAGAGGCAATGTGGTAATTTTTAATCGATTTTTCTATATTAGGATATGTTGAAATAAAGTTCAAATAACGCTCTGTTGCTGTTTGTGACAAATTTGAAAGTATGCGTTTTTGGAAAGCGGCATAAGCGTTTTCCAATTTTTTTCTGATAAAGGTTTCCGTTTTAGGAATCTGCGCAAACATATACTCTCGGGCATCTCTTGAAATTTTATAAATTATGGCATCACGTAATACTTCTAAATTCATTATGGCCTTAGATTCTGTGAAAAATGCCGTAAAATCGGTAATCCACCAATCATTTATTCCAAATTGGATAGTGTGTTCTTTTCCTTGACTATCAATGTAGAAAGTTCTTAGGCAGCCATCTAATATGAAATACATGGCATCTACATTGTCACCTGCTTGAATAAGTATAACTCCCTTTTTTAAAACAATCTTCTCCATTGCAGCTTCTATGATCTTTATTTCTGCTTGAGAGAAATTGAGATCTTTGAAAACCTTATATATGACCGTGTTATCAGATCGCATTTTTGAAAAAAACTTAATTCTTACTATAAAATACGTAAAAGCTTTCAAATATGTGTATAAGCAACGATATTCTAATGATAAATTAGGTTATCTGACGTTTTTATGACAAAGTGAAGCTGTTTAGTCTTGCTCTTGCGAAATGTCAATTAATTTTCCGGCAACAGCAGAAACATGTTCTCCAGCTCCAGATGTATTTGATAACACAACAACTACAGTTTTTAGACTGGGTATTACAAACAGTTGTGTTGAGGAACCAGTTTGTGCACCACCATGACCATAAATAGTGCTTTCATTAGGTTGTTTTCCATAAAGGTAAAAACCAAGACCATAACCATTGTTTACTTTTTCTAAACTATGATGTTGCAGCATCAACGCTAGTGTGTCTTCACGAATTAAATCATAATTGAGTAAAGCATTTCCAAAACGTAATATATCTGATGCAGTACTGTACAATCCACCTCCAGGAACGCGATTACTTAGGTTGTTAGGGATGGCTTCTATTAGTTTAAATTGTTTTTGTTTATGATATAGTTCAGAAGAATGCTCTGGTTTTTCATTAAACTTTTCAACGCCTGTATGTGTCATTCCAGCCTTATCCCAAATATAAGTTTTCATGTATGATTCATAAGATAGGCCTGAAACATTCTCAATTAACATTCCGAGTACCACATAGCCATAACTGGTATAAAAGTATTCTGTTCCTGGTTCAAAGCGCAATTTTCGGTCTTTAAAAACGTCATAAGCATCCTTCAGAGTTTCATAATTGATTGTGTTTTCAGCTTCTTTTTTGTTCTTATATGCATTTATTCCAGACGTATGAGATAAAATATGTTTTGTTGTGATTTTGGTTTTTCCTTTTTGAATAAAATCAGAAATGTAGGTGTCAATTGGAAGATCAAGATCTATTTGTCCTTGTTCTACTAATTGCATAACAGCAACCGCTGTCATTGATTTAGCGATAGATGCAATACGAACTTTGGTGTCTACATTGAAACCTTTTTTGTCCTTTTGGTTGGCATATCCAATGGACGATTCCCATAATGTTTGTCCGTTAACCCAATATCCAGCTGATGCCCCAACTACATGGCCATCATTGCTTAAGCTTTTAAATAAGCTGTTTGATATTTCAGTTCTTGATTGAGCGACTAAACACAAGGTGATCATGTTTAGAATAACGAATGTAATAACGAACTTGTTCATGAGCAATTATTTGGAATTTGATTGATGGAAACAAGTTAAGTTTTTTATTAATAACTAGAACCATAAAAACCACCTTGAAGGAACAAAGTGGTTTATTATGTAATCTAGAAGATATTATATAAACATGAGTTGCGTATTGTCTCCTTGTGCACGAGTATAAAAATCACCAACAGTTAAAACACCATCAAGATCATCAATTAAATGTTCCTTTTCAATATGGAACATATCCATAGCTAGTTTACAAGCCCAAAGTTTTGTTCCAGAGGCAGCAAGAATTTCTAAAAACTCCCCAACTGGTGGAATATCAAGCTTTTCCATTTCTGATTTCATCATTTTTGTTGCTAACGCTTCCATACCTGGTAAACCACCAAGAAGAGTAGGAATGTGCATGCCTGGATTGCCAACTGTAGCAACATGTAAATGTTCTAATTTCTTTTTTTGAATGGCTTCTAAGCCAAAGAACGTAAAGAAAATTTCAGATTCTATGCCTTCCATTCTGGCGCCATTAGCAAGAATAAAACATGCGTATACATTATCTATTGTTGCTTTAGAAAGAATCAGCATCATTTTTTTGATGGGTTTTTTATCTTCTGTTTTTTCAGCCGTTGGGTTTGTTATCGTATTTTCCATGATTAATATTTTAATGCGTTAGATACAGCTTACAGGTTTTGGGATTCCTGCTATTCTGCTTGATATTTTTAAAGGGCCTTTTGGAAATAATTGATAGAATTCTTTAATACTCACCACGCCACTTTTTCCTATTTTTCGAATACTCAGAGGCACTTGTTTTTTACATTGATCTCTTAGGTAATCAATGACTTCCCAATGCTTATCAGTCATTTCAATGCCTTCTTCTTTAGCGATTTCTAATCCGATGTCTTTAGTCCATTGATTTAAATCGGTTAAATATCCTTGTTCATTACAAGTAACACAAACTTCGCCATATATTTTTTCTACTACCATTGTTTTAAAATTTAAGTTATGATTAATTTGATTCTTCTAATTCCTTTCCTGCTGTATCCATTTTTGCAGATACAAACGGAATGTGTTTACCTTTGATTAGCATGTTCCAATAAATCCATCGGAAAGCCAATTTTCCCATATGATTCATATGCGTTTCCTTTAATAAACTTAATGGACCAATACCTGGAAATGGAAATGTGCCTTTTACTGGTTCTTGATTGTAATTAAAGTCTATTAATAAAGCTTTTCCATGACCTGTCTCTATGAAGCAATTGGCATGACCATCATATTCTTTTTTAAGGGCTTTTCCTGCTATATATCTCATAATATTATCGGTTAGGATTTCAGCCTCAAAATGTGCGACAGAACCTGCTTTAGATGCAGGAATATTTGTAGCATCGCCAATAGCAAAAATATTGTTTTTTACTTTGGATTGAAGCGTTGCTTTGTCGGTTGGTACAAAATTTAATTCATCACCAAATCCTGAGCGCTCAATCATTGCGTCACCCATATTTGTTGGAACAGTTACCAGGAGATCATAAGAAACTTCTTCACCTCCGTAATCTATGATTTTTTTATGCTCTGCATCGACACGTTCTATATTAAAATCGGGAACAACTTTGATGTTTTTTTGTTTTAACAAATAGTCTAATGCTTCAGTTGCTTTTGGTTTTGTAAATGCTCCAGACATAGGTGTTACATAAGTAATTTCAACTTTATCTCGCATGCCTTTATTAATAAAATAAGAGTCTGCTAAAAAAGCGAATTCCAAAGGTGCCACTGGACATTTAATAGGCATTTCAGAGATATGCACCACAAGTTTCCCGCCTTCCCATTGTCTTAATTTATTGCGTAAGTTTCTTGCGCCTTCAAACGTGTAAAAATCAAATACGCTTTGGTACCAATGATCGCCCAACATGCCTTCAATTTCTTGAGGAGCGATATTAGTGCCTGTGGCAATAATTAAAATATCATATTTTAAAGATGTATCATTTTTAAGCCATACGATATCATTATCCTTATCTATACGTTCAATTTTTGCGTTAATTAAATTAACCCCTTTCGGAATGAACTTATCTATTTTCTTTTTGACATCTTTAGACTTATACAAATCGAAAGGCAGAAATAAAAAGCCAGGTTGATAATAATGGGTTTCTTCCTGATCGACTATAGTTAAATTCCATTCTTTTTTTGGAAGCGTTTTTCTAAGATGATTTGCCATCATTGTTCCTGATGTGCCTGCGCCTAATATGAGTAGCTCTTTCATTATATCTATTTTTATCGGTTTAGGTCATAAGCTGTATGCGTTTACCAATGAATTCAATTGAGACATACAGCTTTTAGTGACTTTATGATTCTTAGCTTCAGTAACTACTTAAAGGTAAATAATCCTCTTTCAAAATAATATGATATATGTCATGCTGGAATGTAACTAGTGTTACGTATTCATTAACAATGAGAAAGTTTTTTAAATAAAAAAGCCACCTCGATTAAAGGCGGCTTAAATTTAAAATGTATATTAATCTCTAGATAATTTAACTACTTTATCATGTCATAACTGCGCTTGATAAAATTAGTTAACTCTTCCCCTTTAAGCAAACCTTGCGATAAGCGCGCTAGGTCTAAACTTTGATTTATTAAACGTTCTTGCTTTTTCTTGGTTTTGGTGTTTAGAATTTCACTAACTAATTCAGAGTTGGTATTCACGATAAGATTGTACATTTCTGGCATGTTACCCATTCCAAACATTCCGCCGCCACCACCTGTTTGTTGCATCTCTTTCATACGACGCATAAATTCAGGTTGGGTAATGATAAACGGACTTGCGTTACTATCCATAGCTTCCAATTGCACCATGAATTTTTCAGAAGAAATCGTTTCCTTTAGTAAGGTATCTAAGGCAGTCTTCTCTTCTTCAGATAATTTAGAAATTGCTGTCTCATCTTTCTTAATTAAATTATCAATGTGATCACCATCAACTCGTGAAAAAGAAATATTTTCTTTCGTAGTCTCTAACTTCTGAATTAAATGCGATACAATTGGTGAGTCTAATAATAAAACCTCATAACCTTTGGCTTTAGCCGACTCGATGTATGAATGTTGTGCATCTTTGTCAGAAGCATACAAGATTACTAGTTTGTCATCTTTATCTGTTTGCTTCGCTTTAATTTTGTTGAATAATTCTTCATAGGTGTAGAATGTGCCATCAACCGTTGGATATAGAGCGAATGCATCTGCTTTTTCAAAGAATTTTTCTTCGGAAAGCATTCCGTATTCGATAACGATTTTGATGTCATCCCATTTCTTTTCAAAATCTTCACGATTAGAATTGAATAAGGATTTCAATTTATCTGCAACTTTACGAGTAATGTAAGATGAGATTTTCTTCACTGCTCCATCAGCTTGCAAATAGCTACGAGAAACATTTAGAGGAATATCTGGAGAATCAATAACACCTCTTAACATCGTTAAAAATTCAGGAACAATGCCTTCCACATTATCGGTTACAAACACCTGATTTTGATACAGCTGAATTTTGTCCTTCTGAATATTCAAATCATTCGTCATCTTAGGGAAATACAAGATTCCTGTTAAGTTAAACGGATAGTCAACATTTAAATGAATATGAAACAAAGGCTCTTCAAACTGCATTGGATACAGTTCTCTGTAGAAATTTTTATAATCTTCATCTTCTAATTCCGTTGGCTGTTTCGTCCATGCTGGATTAGGATTATTGATGATGTTATCAACTGTAATTTGTTTATGAGGCTCAGTGGTTTCCTTGCCGTCTTTATCTTTTGTTGTTTTAGGCGTGAAATCAGGATCGTTAATGTCTTTAGTTCCAAATTTAATTGGAACAGGCATAAACTTGTTATACTTAAGAAGTAATTCTCTAATTCTGGCTTCTTCTAAAAATTCTGTTGAATCTTCGGCAATATGAAGAATAATTTCTGTTCCTCTTTCTGATTTGTCTGAAGCTTCTAAAGTAAATTCTGGTGAACCATCACAGGTCCAATGTGCAGCTGGAGCATCTGTATGAGATTTTGTAATGATCTCAACTTTTTCAGCTACCATAAACGCAGAATAGAATCCCAATCCGAAATGACCAATAATTCCAGAATCTTTAGCCGAATCTTTATACTTATCTAAAAATTCTTCAGCACCAGAAAATGCAACCTGGTTAATGTATTTTTCAACTTCTTCAGCGGTCATCCCTAAACCTTGATCAATGATGTGAAGTTTTTTACCTTCTTTATCAATCTTAACTTCAATTATTGGGCTTCCGTATTCTGACTTCGATTCGCCAATACTAGCTAGATGTTTAAGTTTTAGCGTGGCATCAGTAGCGTTACTAATTAATTCACGTAAAAATATTTCGTGATCGCTGTACAAGAATTTTTTAATGAGCGGAAAAATATTTTCTACCGATACATTAATGTTTCCTTTTGTCATGATATAATTTATTTGTCATTCCTGCGAAGGCAGAAATCTTGTTAATGATTATTTTAATTTACTCACATGTACTAGTCAAAAAAAGTACCAAGACGCATAAGGTGACAAACTGACATTTTTATGATGTTATGCATGCATAACGAATACAGATTGGAATAGGACTTAAATAGTTAAATTTGTAATACTTATTTAATACTAAATTATATTATGTACAATTCCAAGATAATAGGTTTAGGACATTATGTTCCTGACAATGTAGTTACCAATGATGATTTATCCAAAATGATGGATACAAATGACGAATGGATTCAAGAACGAACCGGAATTAAAGAGCGTCGTTGGGCTGTAAAAGGTACAGAAGATACAACAGCTGGAATGGGAGTGAAAGCTGCTAAAATTGCTATTGAACGTTCTGGAATTGATAAAAATGATATCGATTTTATCATTTTTGCAACCTTGAGTCCAGACATGTACTTTCCTGGTCCTGGTGTTCAGGTTCAGCATGCTTTAGATATAAAAACGGTTGGTGCCTTAGATGTTCGTAATCAGTGTTCGGGTTTTGTCTATGCGTTGTCTGTAGCTGACAATTTTATCAAAACAGGGATGTATAGAAATATTTTGGTTATCGGAAGTGAGTTGCATTCTCACGGATTAGATAAAACGACACGAGGACGAGGTGTGACCGTGATTTTTGGTGATGGCGCAGGAGCTGCGGTATTAACCAGAGAAGAAGATTCTTCTAAAGGGATTTTATCTACACATTTACATTCTCAAGGTGAACATGCCGAAGAATTAGTGCTAATTGCTCCAGGTATGGGCAAACGTTGGGTAAGTGATATTCTTGCTGATAACGATCCAAATGATGAAAGTTATTTCCCATATATGAATGGACAATTCGTATTTAAAAATGCAGTGGTTCGTTTTAGTGAAGTGATTATGGAAGGCTTAATGAAAAATAAGCTACAAGTAGATGATATTGATATGCTTATTCCGCATCAGGCGAATTTACGTATTGCACAATTTATTCAGCGTAAATTTAAATTAGAAGATCATCAGGTGTTTAATAATATTCAGAAATATGGAAACACAACTGCTGCTTCCATTCCAATTGCTTTAACTGAAGCCTGGGAAGAAGGTAAAATAAAAGAAGGCGATACAGTGGTGTTGGCTGCTTTTGGTAGCGGATTTACTTGGGGAAGCGTGATTATGAAATGGTAATTCATTGTGAATCTAAATAATAAAATCATGAAATTTTATACTTCAATTCCGAAAGAACTTAAACCATATTTTAACTCAGAATTAGAAATATATGAGAACGAATTGTCATGCGGAAATTTTATTAAGGCTTGGAATCACTTAGAGCGTGCACATATTATCGGACAAAAATATCCTTATGCACACACATTAGTTCATTGGAAGATGTTACATTTCGGAATTCTAATTAAAAATAGAACCGAGATTATTGGACAAATCCCACGCCTTATTTTTGGTGGAGTTAAATCTTTTGTTGGTAAAATTCCTGTTGGAAATCCTGGTGGAGCTAATGTTCCACCTTTAAAATCTTATCCAATAGAAAAGGATTTACAAGATATTTTTGTGAAATCAGGAATCAACTAAATGAGAATGTAATCTAAAAAAAATCCGAAACTTTTCAGTTCCGGATTTCCTCGCTATTAACCAATTCTCACTAACACTAAAACTATAAAACAAGTGATATGTTAAACTGATTAACTTTAAAACTTATCACATTTACTTAGACGCTAAAACTTTACTTTTATTATATCAAAGTTCATATTTAACGTTTTAATTAACATAAAAAAAGTCCGCAGATAAAATCTACGGACCATTTGCTATTAATCAATCTAAAAACTTTGTAATTACATAGGGCTAATTCTTAAGAGATTAGATCACTATTATAGATGCTTAGTCGTATGAAGTGCTATTGCATTACGTTGATTATCAGTTTTTAACATAATTTTATAAAAAACCCGAAGCTTGTGGGCTTCGGGCTGTAACATTTAATAACCAAA
Organism: Psychroserpens mesophilus; assembly: GCF_000826645.1. Classification (GTDB taxonomy): domain Bacteria; phylum Bacteroidota; class Bacteroidia; order Flavobacteriales; family Flavobacteriaceae; genus Psychroserpens; species Psychroserpens mesophilus. The sequence continues at coordinate 485,834 of NZ_JXJP01000008.1, read as the reverse complement.
CTTAACACTAACCATCAACTATTATGTAGGCTATTAAATGTACTTTGATTTATTTTTAATGATTTACATAAAACCTCCGCTTCCAGATTTTTCATTATCATCTCTGTTTTTACGTTGTAAGGCTCTGTACTTTCCACCACCAAATCTGTAAGATAACGCGACGTTCCAAGTATTACTTTCCCAATTAAATTCTCCAACCTGAGGATATGGTCTGTCGCCTTCAAATTCAAATTTCATGGTATTTAAAATATCACTGTAATTGAAGCTAAACGTTGCTCTGTTATCTTCCAAGAAACTATAGCGTAATCCAGTGTTTAGCATAAACATTGGTTTTCTTGTAAACTGTAATCCTTTTTCTTCACCTCTATACATTGTAAAAATGGAAAGGTTTAATTGTTTAGTAACTTTAAAATTGTTGAACCATCTTAGGTTATATACGATATTGTCAACTTCAATAGTAGATCGTTCAATATCATTTGCTGTGGCTACATCTAAAGGTTGAGTTAAAGTTTCGGCAATACCTTTTTGTTTTCTGGCAAATAAATCAAAACTTGCATTTAAACTCCACCATTTTGTTGGTCTGTAGTTACTGCTTAATTCGATACCAAAAGCAGTGGTGTTTTCAAAATTATCATACGTTAATATATTCTTGTTGATGTCTAATCGATCAATAAAAACAGCTCTGTTTATTTCATCTTCAACCAGACGGAAAAACACACCACCAGTTACACTTCCATTTTCAAGATTTCTAGTATAATTGAATTCGACCGAATTGGTAAACTGTGGTTGTAAATTTGTGTTTCCAAAGGACGACACTAGAGGCGTACTCCATTCTCTAATAGGATTAACTTGCTGTAAACCTGGTCGGTCTACACGACGACTCACACTCATTTGATAGGTGTTTTTTTCACTTGGAGAATAGGTTGCAAATGCTGAAGGATAGACTTGAATGTAATCATTTTCAAACGTGTTGTTTTCAAGTCCGTTTTCAGATTGACTTAAGGCCGAAGCATCTTCGGTAACTGTTTCTGCTCTTACACCAACCTGATAACTCCATTTTTCAAAAGTTTTGCCAAAGGTTGCGTATAAAGAATAAATATCCCTTTTGTAAACAAAATCTGTACTGGGTGTTCCTATAAATTCATCACCATTATTTGGTATGGCATCTTGTATTGGGTTTACCGAAAGTCCAGTAGAATTGTAATCGATATTCGTTTCAAAAAGACGCGCTTCAGCACCAACCTCTAATTTAGTTTTGTCATCTAAGGGATTGGTGTAATCTAAATTAACAACCGTTTGATCTCTGTTTGTATTTACAAAATCCACATAGTTTGGAGGAAACGGAATATTTGTAAATTTGAAATTTGCAACTTCATCTTGTTCAAAGACGCTGTAGTCAACTTCTAAATCTATTTTTTCACCTTCCTTATTAAACTTATGGTTGTAAATACCATTGTATTGAGAAACTACATTTTCGGTATCATTATTAAAGTTTTGAAGTTGCAAAGGTTGATTTGGAAATTGTACAGCAGTTGTGCCTTCTCCAATGCCATTAAACAAATTTTGATTGGTGAAAAATGAAACGGTATTGTTGTCATTCATATAAAAATCGACACCCACTTTATATAAATGAGATTTGTTTTTATTACCAAAATCAAATGCTTGGGTTGTTTCAGAATCTATACGTTCAATTTCACCGTAATTTGCATATTGGCCAATATTGTTTCCATAGTTTCCGTAGAAATTAAATTTTCCGTTTCTGTAATTCATATCGATCGAACTATTAAACTTCGCGAATATTTCTTTCGTTAATCCTACATTAATGTTTCCATTAAAACCAATCGTCGTATTCTTATGAAGAATGATATTAATAATACCACTCATACCTTCAGGATTATACTTTGCTGACGGATTTGTAATGAGTTCAATTTGCTTGATAGATGTTGAAGGAATCTGTTTTAAAAGCTGAGCAATAGGAACATTTGATAGTTTTCCATCCACCATTACTCGTACATTTTCGTTACCACGCAAGCTAATATTTCCTGTTTGTTGATCTACATTTACTGAAGGCAGATTATTCATAATATCACCAGCGGTCGGACCAGAAGTTGTGAGGTCTTTACCAATGGTGATCACTTTTCGATCTACCTTTTGTTGAATGGTAGTCACTTCGGCAACAACTGTCACTTCATCTAAGCTAGCGATGTCTTCTTCTAGATAAATGTCACCAACATTAATTGTATAATTATCCTTGCTAATAGTTAAAACCTTTTTAAGTGTTTTAAAACCAATGTATTGAACGCTAAGTGTGACTTCGCCTTCAGGTATGTTTTCTATTTGAAATGTACCGTCATCTTGAGTGATGCCACCAGTGATGGTTTTATCGTTAGAATCTTTAATAATTACATTTACGTAAGGTAAGGGTTGATTGAGCGATGCATCAATAACACGACCAGATATCGTACCATGTCTTGCTGCAACATTTTCGGTTGGATTAGCGTATGCACATACCGATAGGAATAGCATACACAAAAGTGTAATGTTTTTCATTTTTTGATTGATTGAGTTATAAATTATTCTTTTCAGAATAGGTTGTTACCACATAGACGTTTATTTTTGAGTTGTGTTACTGGTTTTAACATTACTTAACACCTTTTTAACAGAAGCCTGCTATACGTAGGAGTTATTAATTGAAATATTTGCGACAAATACAGTATTATGAAAAAAAAGACTTTAGTCATAGGAGCATCCTTAAAACCACAGCGATACTCAAATATTGCTATTAACAGATTGGTTAATTATAATCAAGAGGTAGTTGCTTTCGGACTAAAAGAAGGTGTAGTTGCAGGCGTGAATATAGATACGAATCTAATGCCTTATAGAGACGTGCATACCGTAACTTTATATTTAAATGCGGAACGCCAAAAAGCGTTTTACGACTATATTATATCATTACAACCAGAACGGATTATTTTCAATCCAGGAACTGAGAACAAAGAGTTTCAGAATATACTAAAACAAAATAAGATAAATTTCGAAGAGTCTTGTACCTTAGTTTTATTAGGGACTAATCAATACTAAGTTTAGATTTTTTTGTAATAAACATCAAGCCTACAAAAGTTAAAAAGCCATTAACTATTAAAATTTCAAAACCTATTTTGTAACCATTGAGTAATTCTGCGGAGTACATGTTAATTAAGTAAGATAATAAAGGTGCTACGATAGCTATGATCCATACATATTTGTCTTTAATATGTTTTTTAGTTAATATTCCAAAAGCAAACAAGCCTAGTAATGGTCCGTATGTGTAACCTGCTGCTTTAAATAACTCCCAAATTACAGAAACATCTTTAAAAAGTACGTCAAACAAAATGATAACTAAAACTAATATTAAACTAAATAAGATGTGAATTTGTTTGCGAACCCGTTTTTGATCTTGTTGTGGTTTCTTTTCGAGTTCTATAATATCAATACAAAAAGAGGTGGTTAACGAAGTAAGAGCACTGTCTGCACTACTGTAAGCAGCAGCAATGAGTCCTAATAAAAAGAAAGCTGAAGTCACAACTCCAATTTCTGGTAGCATCGCTATTGTTGGAAATAAATCATCTTTTGTTGCAGTTATACCATGCTGTTGAGCATATTGAGTTAGTAATAAACCTAAGGCTAAGAAAAGTAGATTTACAAAAACCAGGATCACACTAAAACTAATCATATTTTTTTGTGCATCTTTTAAATTTCTGCAGGTTAAGTTTTTTTGCATCATATCTTGATCTAAGCCAGTCATGGTAATCGTTATAAAAACACCAGCAAAGAAACTCTTGAAAAAGTACTGTGGATTGTTTCCGTCCTCAAAAAAGAACACTTTACTGAGCTTACTTTCTGCTACATTCGTATAGATTTCTAAAATACTGTTTAAATCTAATGCGCTCGCTAAAAAGGAAATAGTGACTACTACCGAAACCAGCATGAATAAGGTTTGTAGTGTATCGGTGAATATGATGGTCTTAATTCCGCCTCGAAACGTATACAACCAAATTAGTGCGATAGTAATTATAACCGTAACCGGGAATGGAATGGTATAATCGTCATAAATGTAAATGTTATCAAATATGAGTAATTGTAACACTTTAGCAACTAAAAATAATCGAAAAGCAGCACCAACAGTTCTTGATATTAAAAAAGCAACAGATCCAGTTTTGTAACTCGTAACACCAAATCGCTCTTTGAGATAGGTGTAAATGGATGTTAAATTCATCTTATAGTATAGTGGTAATAACACATATGCTATAATTAGATATCCAAAAAAGTAACCTAGTACAACTTGAAAATAACCAAATTGTTTGACTTCAACAGCTCCAGGAACTGAAATAAATGTTACACCAGATAGTGAAGCACCAATCATTCCGAAAGCAACAAGATACCATGGAGCAGACTTGTTGGCTTTAAAAAAAGCTTCATTGGTATCTTCCTTCCCTGTAAAATAGGATATTAAAATAAGCACACTAAAATAAGCAAGGATTAATAGTATGATAGCGGTAGTTGACATAATTAGGTTTTTAACATTTCTTTTTTTTGAAAACCTTATATTTACAAAAAAAATCGCAAACAATATTAAGTAATTTATTATAAACAAACTTGTTTTCTTCAATACAGATTGTAAGGGTGTTATTTTAGTTTACCTAAATCCTCTAAAAATGAAAAATTACTATCTACTTATTGTGTTTTTAGTATCAGCAATGGTTTCTTGGTCTCAAGAATACAGACAAATGATAGCTAAAGGAACCTATACAGTACAAGAAATTCAACAAAGTGCTGAAGCCTATTTTGCAGAGGTTGGTACCGAACGTGGGAAAGGATACAAACCATACAAACGTTGGGAATATCAGGCGTTACAAGATATGGATGAGAATGGGATGCTTCCAACTCCAGAATTTTATTTCAACGAATTAGCAAGTTACAACAGTTACGTTAATCAAAATTACGGTGAAGCAAGAACTGCGGTTGGTGCATGGCAACCTTTAGGTCCAGATTATTGGAACCAGACATCTGGATGGAATCCAGGGGTTGGTCGCGTAACCTCTGTGGCTATCGAACCTGCTAACCCAGATCATATAATTGCTGGTGCAGATACAGGTGGTGTATGGAGATCACTAGATGGAGGTTCATCTTGGACAGTCCTTACAGATAATCTATCAACACTAACGGTAAGTGCTCTGGCTATGAGCCCAACAAACCCATCGATTTATTTTTGGGGTTCAAGTGGAGGTACAATATTTAGATCAACAGATTCTGGAATAACCTGGAATTTTTACTCAGATACTGGAAATGGTACAGTTAATAAAATACTTATTGATCCAGTCGATATTAATAAAATGTATTGCACAGTTGAAGGTGGAGGAATTTATAAATCTACTGATGCAGGCTTAAATTGGACGATTGTCAATAGTCGTGCAACAAATGGCTACGATATAGAGTTTAAACCAGGTAATACGAATGTGATTTATGCAACTGGTAACGACTATTTCATTTCTACCGATGGTGGTGTGACATTTTCAGCTCCAGAGGCACTAACGCAGTGGACTCAAGAGTATGTTTCTGGTACAAATAACTGGACCACTTCAGGTTCTAATCAAAATAACACTGTAGCTCCTAGAACTGGCAATGGAATGGCATTATGTTATGTGAGTAACTTTTCATCGCCTGTGACAAACCTTGTGACTCCAGCTTTGAATCTCGCAGATGCAACTAATCCTGTATTGAACTTTTCCTTTACGAATGTTAATTGGGAAGGAGATTTAGATACTTTAAGAGTTCTGTATAAATCTTCGGCTGGAGGGAGTTGGACTCAGCTTGATAGCTATACATTAGAATCAGCGTCTTGGAACGATATTACGTTAAATTTACCTAATACAAGTTCAGAATATTATATAGCTTTTGAAGGTACTGCTAATTACGGTCGAGGTCTAACACTTGATGATATTTCAATTGAAGACCCTTTATTAGGAACCATTTTTGAAGATGGCTTTGAAAATTTGTCAAATTCATTTTCCAGCGGACCAAAAATGATTGGTGTATCACCTGATGATCCTGATGTTGTTTATGTTCTTGAAGCTTCAGGAGGTGTTTTTGCTGGTTTTCATAAATCAACAGATAGCGGAAATACATTTACACAATTAGACCATACAGGAAAAAATTACTTTGGGTATAGCTCAACTGCAAATGATACTGCAGGACAAGCTCCGAGAGATATGGATATTGTAGTTAATCCTCAAAATGCATTAGATGTTCATATTGCGGGTGTTTTGTCTTGGCGTTCTATTGATGGAGGTAACAATTTTAGTATCACCTCCCAATGGATTCCTCAAAATGCAGCATTCGAAAACATTGGTTACTGTCATGCAGATATCGATATTATGGAATACGTTGGAAATGATACCGACGGCTACAAACTATATATTGGTAGTGATGGTGGAATTTTCGTTGCAGATAATCCTTTAAATGTAACTAGTTCTTATTATAGAGACTTAACACCTGGACTTGCTATTAGACAGTTTTACAGAATAGGAATAAGTCAAACGAATCCTGTAATAGTCTCTGGTGGCTCACAAGATAATGGAACTTCGGTATTAGGTTCAGATGGTCTGTGGAGAGATTGGCTTGGTGCAGATGGCATGGAAACTTTTGTGGACAAAAATAATAGTAATATTATTTACGGAACATCACAATTTGGATCCCTTTACAGGTCCATTACTGAAGGAAATAACTCTAGTGGTATAGTGACACCAGAAGGTAAATCTGGTAATTGGATCACACCCTTCGAACAAGATCCGAATTTAACAAATGTTATCTATACGGGTTATGATGAGGTTTATAAATCAACAGACAGTGGAAATACTTGGGTGTCTATCTCACAAAACTTTGGAGGAAATTTAAATCACTTAAAAATTGGTCCAGATAGTGTAACTATGTACGCTGCTATTGGCAATAGTTTATATAAAACATCATCGGGTGGAGTTATTGGTACTTGGAGTCAATTGACCGGATTTTCTGGTTCCATTAATTCAATTGCAATTCATCCAACCGATCCAGATAAAATAGCTATTGCAACTACAGGTGCAGATAAAGTTTATGTCTCAACGAATGGAGGTAATTCGTGGACGCCCTACAGATTTAATTTGCCAAATTTTAGTGCTCGTGCATTGGTTTGGGATCATACTGATAATGATGGATTATACCTCGGAATGAATTACGGTGTGTTTTACATTAATAATACCTTTTCCGAATGGCAGCCGTTTAGTAATAATTTACCTAACGTTATCATTAGTGAAATTGAAATCAATACTGCAGATAATAAGATTTATGCGGCAACTTATGGTCGTGGACTGTGGAGATCGGATCTTTTTGATGATACGCTAAGTGTTGAAGATTTTGAATTAAACACCATCTCAATGTATCCTAATCCAGCAAAAAATCAAGTGAGTCTCGCTTGGGATAAAGGTGAGCAAGTAACCATTAAAGTTTATAATTCATTGGGTAAAATGATGTATTATACTAGAGGTCAAAGTTTACTGAATACATTAAAAATAGACACATCTCATTACAATTCAGGACTTTATTTTGTATCCATTAACACAATAAATGGTGTGGTTACGAAAAAACTTGTCATTGAGTAGTCTTGATTTAAACAAAACAATAAAGCCACTTTCTATTCGGAAGTGGTTTTTTTAGCGTCATATTATATTGTAATTTCGCAGCTATGGAATTCTCTTCAAAACTACTTGAAAATGCGGTCAACGAAATGTCTCAGTTGCCAGGAGTTGGTAAACGAACAGCATTGCGTTTAGTTCTTCATTTATTACGTCAACCCGAATCTCAAACCTTAAATCTGACTCAAGCTTTAAACTCAATGAGAAGTGAAATTAAGTTTTGTGAAAGTTGTCATAATATTAGTGACACAGACCTTTGTGAAATCTGCGCCAATCCACATCGCTTAAAGGACACCATTTGTGTTGTTGAAGATATTAGAGATGTCATGGCTATTGAAAATACAAGTTCATTTCGTGGCTTGTATCACGTTTTAGGTGGAAAAATTTCACCGATGGATGGGATTGGTCCAAATGAACTTAACATCAAATCGTTAGTTGATAAAGTGAAGCAAGGTTATGTTAAGGAGCTTATTTTTGCTTTGGGCTCAACGATGGAAGGCGATACTACCAACTTTTACATTTATAAACAAATTCAGGATTTTGAGGTTATTACATCAACGATTTCCAGAGGAATTTCAGTAGGAAACGAATTGGAATATACCGATGAAATTACGTTGGGAAGAAGTATCATTAATCGAATTCCTTTTGAAGCGTCTCTAAAATCGTAATCAAATTTGAAACTATCGGTTGTCATATTAAACTACAATGTTCGCTATTTTTTGGAGTTGTGTCTAAAAAGTGTTGAAGCGTCACTGGTTCATATTGATGCCGAAATTATAGTTGTTGATAATCAGTCTTCAGATGATAGCTGTCTTATGGTTAAGACTATGTTTCCAAAGGTAAAGCTTATTGAGAATAAAGATAATTTCGGATTTTCAAAAGGAAACAATATTGCAGTAGCAGAAGCTATAGGTGAGTATGTTTGTATTTTAAATCCAGATACAGTTGTTGCAGAGAACACGTTTGAAGATTTACTTCAATTTGCAGATCAACAGTCAAATCTTGGAATTTTAGGTTGTAGGCTTATTGATGGTCAAGGTCGATTTCTGCCGGAAAGTAAGCGAAATGTGCCACGACCACTGATTGCTATAAAAAAAATGCTAGGTTTTTCTAAATCATATTATACGTCTGATTTAAACGAAAAAAGTATAGGAAATGCTTCGGTTTTTGTTGGTGCATTTATGCTTATGAAACGAGACATCTATAATCAGGTGCAAGGCTTTGATGAAGATTACTTTATGTATGGCGAAGATATCGATCTATCGTATAAGGTTGAACAAGCAGAATACAACAATACATATAATGGCAAAGTTGCTATAATTCATTTCAAAGGTGAAAGCACACTTAAAGATCAAGCCTATGCGAATCGGTTTTATGGTGCCATGCAGATTTTTTATAATAAACACTTTAAATCTAATGTGGTTTTTGATGCCTTAGTTTGGATTGGAATTAAATTGGGAGCTTCCTTTTTAAAGCCTTCAGAAAAAGTTCATGTAAATCCGAAACAATATATACTTGTAGGTTCTCAACCTAATCCTTTACTTGAAAACGTATTACAACAAAAATTAGCGTGTCGTCAACAAATAGATACCTACGAAGATAACACCGAATATATTTTAGACAATAATTATCTCAGTTTTAAGTCAATTATCGAAATACTGTCCGATACACCTAAAAATTGTAGTGCGACCTTCAAAATTCTACCAAAAAATTCTAACTTTATCATCGGAAGTAATAGCTCTAAAACAAGAGGAGCTGTTATACAACTTAGTTAGAATTAATTGAAAAAATCGCAACGATTGTATTGATTTTTCGTTAATTTTGCAATCGTTAAATGAATAATTGACGCTAGATTACAGATATGGCAAAATTTGAATTAAAGCTTCCTAAAATGGGAGAGAGTGTTGCTGAGGCAACAATAACATCTTGGTTAAAAGAAGTAGGTGATACTATCGAAGCAGATGAAGCAGTTTTAGAAATTGCAACAGATAAAGTAGATAGTGAAGTACCTAGTGAAGTTGATGGTGTTTTAATCGAAAAACTATTCGATGTTGATGATGTCGTTCAGGTTGGTCAAACTATAGCTATAATTGAAATTGCTGGTGAAGGTAATGCTTCAGCTGAAGCTCCTAAATCAGAACCTGTAAAGGAAGCCGTTCAAGAATCGCCTGCTGTTGCAGAAGTCACGAAAACAGTAGTTGCTGCAAAAGAAACAGCTTCACCTATAGTGAATTCAGGAGAGCGTTTTTATTCGCCATTAGTTAAAAATATGGCGAAGCAGGAAGGGATTTCTCAAGCCGAATTAGATAGCATTGAAGGCACAGGAAAAGAAGGGCGTGTCACTAAAAATGATATGTTGTCTTACATAGAAAATAAAAGTTCTCAACCTCAGGCAGCACCTTCTAATACGGAAAAAGCTCCAGAAACTGCTCCAGAAGTGAAAGTTCCAGAATCTAAACCAGCTCCAACACCTGTTGTGGCAAATGGTGACGATGAAATTATAGAAATGACCAGAATGGGTAAATTAATTGCACATCACATGGTCGAGTCAGTTCAAACTTCGGCACACGTGCAAAGTTTTATTGAAGCCGATGTCACCAAAATCTGGAACTGGCGTAAAAAAGTTAAAGATGAATTCTTTAAACGAGAAGGTGAAAACCTGACGTTTACTCCAATATTTATGGAAGCAGTAGCCAAAGCTTTGCGCGATTTTCCAATGATGAATATTTCGGTTCAAGGAGATAGCATTATCAAGAAAAAGCATATTAATTTAGGAATGGCAGCTGCTTTAGGTGATGGGAATTTAATTGTTCCAGTCATTAAAGATGCAGATCAGCTAAACCTCGTTGGTATGACCAAAAAGGTAAATGATTTGGCAAATAGAGCAAGAGAAAATAAATTAAAACCAGATGATATTCAAGGAGGAACATACACAGTAACTAATGTAGGTACCTTCGGAAGTATTATGGGAACGCCAATTATAAATCAACCTCAAGTTGGTATTTTAGCACTTGGAGCCATCAGGAAAGTGCCAGCAGTCGTTGAAACGCCTGAAGGTGATTTTATCGGAATTCGTTACCGAATGTTTATGTCACATTCTTATGATCATCGTGTGGTCAATGGAGCGCTTGGCGGACAATTTGTTAAGGCTGTAAAAGATTACTTAGAGGCTTGGGATCCAAATAGAGAAATTTAAAATTCCGGTGAAGACAGGAATCTCATTAATATATAGAAAAGCGCAATTTTAAAATTGTGCTTTTTTTGTCAAAAGAATAAAGTTGATGTAAATGTTTATAAGACTCAAAATCCGCTTTTTCACATATTCTATTTATCTTTATCCAAAATATATTTGAATGCAACTGAACCTGACTAAACCTATCTGTTTTTTCGATTTAGAAACTACAGGAATAAATATCACAAACGACCGAATTGTCGAAATTTCAATCTTAAAAGTCCATCCTAACGGAAAGGAAGAAAACTACACACAACGTGTAAATCCAACCATTCCAATTCCTTATGTTGTGACGCAAGTTCATGGAATTTCAGATGCTGATGTAGCAGATAAACCTACGTTTAAAGAGATTGCTAAAGAGGTGCACAACATCATTAAAGATTCAGATTTGGGAGGTTTCAATTCTAACCGTTTTGATATTCCTTTATTAGCTGAAGAAATGCTGCGTGCTGAGGTTGATTTTGATATGAAAAACAGACAATCCATCGATGTGCAAACTATTTTTCATAAAATGGAACAACGTACATTAAGTGCTGCTTATAAATTTTATTGCGATAAAAATTTGGATGATGCACATAGTGCTGAAGCCGATACTCTAGCGACTTATGAAGTTTTAAAAGCGCAATTGGATAAATACGAAGAATTAGAAAATGATGCTAATTTTTTGGCAGAATTCAGTTCGCGTAAAAAGTTTGCAGATTTCGCAGGATTTATAGCGTACACTAAAGAAGGTGAGGAGTGTTTCTCATTCGGAAAGCATAAAGGTAAACTGGTTACAGAAGTACTAGAAAATGAACCAGGTTATTTCGGCTGGTTGCTTAACGCAGACTTTCCACTTTATACGAAGAAAGTACTTACTGCTATTAAATTGAGAGCTTTCAATAATAAATTGCTTTAAATCTAAATAGTCTAACACGTCTAACTAGTCTACAGTATGAAATTGATTTGCATTGGTCGAAACTATACAGATCACATTAAAGAACTTGAAAATGAAAAGCCAACAGATCCTGTAGTTTTTCTAAAACCAGATACGTCTATTTTATTAAAAAAACAACCGTTTTTTATTCCAGATTTTTCCGAAGATGTACATCATGAAGTTGAAGTATTGGTTAAGATCAATAAGGTTGGAAAGCATATTGCAAAAAAATTTGCACACAAATATTACAGTGAAATTGGTTTAGGAATCGATTTTACCGCTCGTGATTTGCAATCAAAATTGAAAGAAAAAGGGCTGCCATGGGAAAAAGCAAAAGCCTTTGATGGTGCAGCTGTTATTGGTGAATGGCTTCCAAAACAAGATTTTAAAGATCTTAATAACATTAATTTCAGTTTGCAAAAAAACCAAGCAATTGTACAAGAGGGTAATACCAGTTTAATGTTGTACAAAATTGACGAAATCATCGAATATGTGTCAAAATATTTTACTTTAAAGATTGGAGATATTATATTTACGGGAACTCCTGCAGGAGTTGGCAGAGTTATTGCTAATGACAAACTAACCGGATTTATAGAAGACAAACAATTGTTTTCAATAACAGTAAAATAAATGGAACAACATTACAAATTATACAGAGTACGTGAATTAGCTGATAATGACGAAGACTTTATAGCAGCATTAGCGGCCGCATTTTTAGAAGAAGTACCTGTTGATGCTGAACGTCTCAAAAAAGCAGTGGCAGAACAAGATTACTACAATGCCTATCAGGCTGCTCATAAAATGAAACCTACTGTAGATCTTTTCGAATTAGGTGTGCTTCAGGACCTAATCGTAGTACAGGATTGGGGAAAATTTGAAAAAACTGGAGAAGATTGTACTAAAGAATTAGAACTCGTGCTTACAGCTGTTGAAAATGCAACGGCAGAACTCAAAGAAGACTTTAATATATAATGCAAGCAGAAATAATTACCATTGGTGATGAAATTCTCATTGGTCAAATTGTGGATACCAATTCCGCATTTATAGCTAAGCAACTCAATAAAATCGGTGTTTCAGTCTATCAAATTACTTCCGTACAAGACGACAGGTTGCACATTCTAAAAGCACTCTCAGAAGCTGAAGCTAATGCCGATCTTGTTATTTTAACAGGTGGTTTAGGGCCTACTAAAGATGATATTACCAAAAAAACAATTACAGATTATTTTGACGATTCACTAACTGAAAATCTTTCCGTTAGAAAAAATATAGAACATCTCTGGAACGTATATGTTAAAAAGCCTGTAATGCAGGTCAATCTAGATCAGGCTTTAGTGCCCTCAAAAGCCGAGGTGTTAATGAATAAATACGGAAGCGCACCAGGTATGTGGCTTGAAAAAAATAATACTGTATTTGTGTCCTTGCCAGGTGTCCCATACGAAATGAAAGCCTTAATTACAGAGGAAGTCATTCCGAAATTAAGAACCCGTTTTAAGTTCCCTTACATTGAACACAAAACATTTTTGACCTATGGCTTAGGGGAAAGCTCTCTAGCCGAACGCATTGAAGCTTTTGAAAATGAGTTGCCAGAGTTTATCAAATTAGCGTACTTGCCCAGTTTAGGTCGTGTGCGTTTACGTTTGTCTGCTAAAGGTAATAATAAAGACCTTATTGTAGCCGAAATGCAAAAGCAAACCGATGTATTGTTGCCACAAATAGAAGATATATTTGCAGGTTTTGAAGAAGATTTATCCATTGAGGCAGTAATAGGCAAGTATTTAACTGAAATAGGTAAAACAGTCGCAACAGCCGAGAGTTGTACAGGAGGTTTAATTGCTGAACGATTTACTGCAAATGCAGGTGCATCTAAATATTTTAAAGGGAGTATTGTGAGTTACACGAAGGATATAAAGGTTAATGTTCTTAAAGTTTCTGAAGATATTATTGATAAATATTCAGTTGTGAGCACACAGGTTGCTGAGGCCATGGCCAAAAATGTTTTACAAATTATGAAGACAGATTATGCCATTGCTACAACAGGAAATGCTGGCCCTACGAAAGACGATACAGATGAAGATTTAGGTGTTGTATGTATTGCTATAGCTACAAAAAGCGAAGTGTATTCTGAACAATTTAGCTTTGGAAATCATCGCGTTAAAGTGATTAATAAAGCAGCAAATAAAGCTTTTGAAATGCTACAAAAAGAAATTTTAAAAAAGTAGCACTATTAGTTTGTTGATATTATAAAGATTTACTAAATTTGCACCCTGTTTTACAGAAAGATAATTAAAAGTTAGAAAGAAATGTCAAGAGTTTGTGAACTTACAGGAAAGAAAGCGATGGTTGGAAACAATGTTTCTCACGCTATGAACAAAACGAAGCGTAAATTTAACGCTAACTTAATCAAGAAGCGTTTCTTTATTCCTGAAGAAGATAAGTGGGTTACCTTAAAGGTGTCTACTTCAGCATTAAAGACTATCAATAAAATTGGTATTTCTGCTGCATTGAAAGAAGCTAAATCTAAAGGATTTTTAAAATAATAGCGTAACTGCTTAAAGTCACCCAAAATGGCAAAAAAAGGAAATAGAATACAGGTAATATTAGAATGTACAGAGCATAAAGAGTCTGGGCAACCAGGAACTTCTCGTTACATTACAACGAAAAATAAAAAGAATACGCCAGACAGAATGGAGATTAAGAAATTTAATCCTATCTTAAAGCGTATGACAGTTCATAAAGAAATTAAATAATTAAGTCATGGCAAAGAAATCAGTAGCATCATTACAAACAGGATCTAAAAGACTTACAAAAGCGATCAAAATGGTAAAGTCTCCAAAAACAGGCGCTTACATGTTTGTTGAGTCAGTAATGGCACCAGAGTTTGTCAATGATTTTTTAGACAAAAAATAATTTAGTCAACATTGATCTAAATACGAACTGCTTTCATATTTGAAAGCAGTTTTTTTATGGCTATATTTGAGTGTTTTACTGCCATTTTAGCAGTGTAATTTTAAGGCAAGGAATTTGCCTTGTAATTTAGAGGAATCACATCCTTTATGAACAACAAACAACTAAACAATACTATGAGTTTTTTTAAAAAAATATTTTCTTCAGAAAAAAAAGAAACCTTAGATAAAGGCTTAGAGAAATCGAAAACTTCATTTTTCTCAAAATTAAATAAAGCGGTTGCTGGTAAATCTAAGGTTGATGATGATGTCTTAGATAATCTTGAGGAAATTTTAGTCAGTAGTGATGTCGGTGTCAATACAACATTAAAGGTTATTGAGCGTATCGAAGAACGCGTAGCAAAAGATAAATATTTAGGTGCCTCAGAGCTAAATCAGATATTACGAGATGAAATTGCTGGTTTGTTATCTGAAACCAATTCAGGAGAAGATACAGATTATGTGATTCCGCAACTGCCAGAGCAAGCAGATGGTTCCAAAACACCTTATGTATTAATGGTTGTTGGTGTTAATGGTGTTGGAAAAACGACAACTATTGGTAAGCTGGCTTATCAGTTTAAAAAGAAAGGCTTAAAAGTTGTGCTTGGTGCTGCAGATACGTTTAGAGCAGCAGCTATCGATCAACTTCAGGTTTGGGCTGATCGTGTTGATGTGCCTATGATACGACAAGAAATGGGATCTGATCCTGCAAGTGTTGCATTTGATGCACTTCAATCTGGTGTAAATCAAGATGCAGATGTGATTATTATTGATACTGCTGGTCGTTTACACAACAAAATCAACTTAATGAACGAGCTGACTAAAGTAAAACGTGTCATGCAAAAGGTGGTTGGTGATGCACCTCACGATGTGCTTTTAGTGTTAGATGGTTCGACAGGACAGAACGCTTTTGAACAAGCTAAACAATTTACTGCTGCAACAGAAGTGACGTCTTTAGCAGTAACTAAATTAGACGGTACAGCTAAAGGTGGAGTTGTTATTGGGATTAGTGATCAATTCAAAATTCCAGTAAAGTATATCGGAGTTGGAGAAGGTATCGAAGATTTACAAGTCTTCAATAAATATGAGTTTGTCGATTCTTTCTTCAAATAATAAATTCCTGTGCTGGGAGGAATCTCTACATAATGACTACAAGTTTCAGTTTTAAAAATTATTATATTTTAAAGTTGATAACGTTTGTAACCTTCATGTATTCGGTTATAATGTTTGTTAAAAATCTTCAACCACTTTTCGGACTTATCTCTAAACCTGAAAATCCATTAATCCCGAAGCATATCAATTCTTATGTAGCTTTTCCATCATATTTTATTATACCATACTTTGCAATTATAATGGTGCTTTCTGGTCGCATTATAATAACAAAACAGTATAATTTTAAAGTGGTTTATGCATTATTTTCTCTGGCACTATTGGTTTATTTTTATCAATCATATATTTATGAATTTATTATGGATATAAATCCATATACATCATAATTGTGTTTCATGTGTATTTCGTATTTTTATAAAAAAGAAACGATGAGATATTTTTTAAGCCTTTGCCTATTTTTTGTTCTATTATCTTGCAAGAAAGATTCTAAAAACCTAGAGACAGACGTTGAATCTTCTTCCGGCATTAGTGCTATTTCCACTAAAGATTTTAGAGATTTTAAAATCTTAGATTCTGAAATTATAGCTAATGAACAAATCTGGAAATCTTTAGAAAAGCAACTGGCCGATTTTTCTGAAGAAAAGTACGAGGCGCTCAAATCTCTAATTTTGGACCAAGATATTCCTACGCTTCAAAAGCAAATTTCTGAAGGCAAACTAAGTTATGAAGTGCTTGTTAAATTCTATTTATTTCGTATTAAAACATTTGACAGAGAAAACGATTTGTCGTTAAATGCTGTAATTTCTTTAAATCCAAATGTTATTGAAGAAGCTATGCAAAAGGATCGCGAGCTGTTAAATAAAAAATTGAAGCATCCTATTTTTGGAATGCCAGTGTTATTAAAAGATAATATCAATACCACTGAAATGCCTACAACAGCTGGAGCTCTAGCCTTAAAAAACAATACGACTGAAGATGCATTTGTTACAAAACGACTCAAGGAATCAGGTGCATTAATTCTAGGAAAAGCAAATCTTAGCGAGTGGGCTTATTTTTTCTGTGGTGAATGTCCAAGTGGTTATAGTGCTGTTGGTGGACAAACATTAAACCCATATGGAAGACGAACCATCGATACTGGAGGTTCAAGTTCTGGAAGTGGAGTAGCAGTAGCTGCAAACTTTTGTGCTGCTGCTGTAGGTAGTGAGACAGCAGGTTCAATCTTGTCTCCAGCAAGTCAGAATTCTGCTGTAGGTTTAAAACCTACTGTTGGTTTGCTTAGTAGAACCGGAATCATTCCAATTTCTTCAACCTTAGATACACCAGGACCAATTACAAAAAATGTCACAGATAGCGCCATCATGTTAGATGCAATGAAAGGACTTGATAAAGATGATTTTAAATCGGTAAATCCTAAGTCGGTGTCTTACTTCAACGAACTTTCAGATGCAAGTTTAGAAGGAAAACGCTTTGGAGCATTTAAAGAATTGATGGATGATGAATTGTATGTCGATGCGATAAATGTTCTTAAAGAACAAGGTGCTGAAATTGTAGAAATTTCCGAAGAAAAAATTGATTTGCCAGACTTTTTAAGATTGCTTAATTTAGATATGAAAGCAGATTTAGCGACCTATTTTAAAACATCAGCCAATAAAGATCTTACTTACAGCACCATTGAAGATGTCATGGACTTCAATTCAAAAAACTCGGAAAAAGCCATGCCTTATGGTCAAAAATTATTTGAAGGTGTTTCAAAAGATAACAGTACAAAAGAAGAGTTTGATGCCATAAAAAACACATTAAAGACCAACGGAAAGCAATTTTTTGACGTTCCTATGGACCGTCAGAATCTAGATGGCATATTATCAGTTAATAATTTTCATGCTGCTGAAGCTGCAGTTGCAGAATATCCTGCGCTTACAGTTCCAATGGGTTACACTGAAGCAGGAGTTCCTAGAGGTTTGACATTTATTTCAAAACCTTTAACAGAAAGTGCTTTGTTACAATGGGCTTATGTGTATGAACAAGCGTCAAAGATGCGACTTGCACCAAAAAACTATGATTAATTTATAAAAGCATTTATTTTCAGCCATAATTCATTATCAAAGTTTGATAAGGCAAAGTTGGTATCATCTGCTGCTTCTCCCATTCTTACAATCACCAGTTTTTTACTTGGAACGATGTAAATTTTTTGATCATCTCTTCCTAAAGCGCAATACATGTCACTTGGTGCATTCGGAATTAAAGTTCCTGAAAATTCAAACTGCGACTGAGGTAAATGATAAGACGATTTTCCGTTAAGCCACCATAAATAGCCGTAAGCTTGATTTATTGATTGTGATGTATTGACAGCTTCATTTACAAAATTCTCAGAAACAATTTGAGTGTCATTCCATTTACCATTTGCATAAGTAAGTAATCCAAAGCGCGCCATACTTCTTGTGTTGCTCCAATAGACATTTGTGTTTTCAAAAGGAATCCATAAACCAGACATGCCTATTTTATCTTTCAAACTCGTATTAAAATAAGTGTTCCAAGTTTGATTGCTTGCTGCTGAAATAACATCCTGTAATTTTAAAAACACACCATGATAAGCCCAGCGATTGCCTGCATCTGCAATGTATTGTAAATCTTCGGGAGAAATACCATCACCTAAAGTATCATCTAATCCTGAAGTCATCGATAGTAAGTTTTTACAGGTAATTAAATTTTCTTTTTCTAATGGATTGCTCGTCCAGCCAATTCCTATATAATCTGATACTTTGTCATTAATAGATAATAAGCCTTCATCTTGGGCTATTCCCGTAACGGCAGTTGTTAAGGTTTTTCCTGCACTTGCCCAATACCATGGCAATGTTGCAGTATGATTATTCATATAAGACTCAACAACGATTTTTCCGTTATGAAGAATGATGAAACCTTTGGTGTTTTTCTCTTCAAGAAAATCTAAAAGTGGTTGTAATTGAGTTGAATTCCACTCCAATTCTGAAGCAGATTTGGTTTCCCAAGTCTCACTTCCGTCAGTAGGTGGAAAATAAATAGCCTCAACTTCAGGAGTTTGGTCTATTGGAGTTTCCATATCAGAGCTATCATTTGAAGAGCAATTAACAAGTAGTAAGCAGCAAAACAGATTAGTTAAAATATATAAACGATTCATAACTTCAATTTAATCTTAGACCATTCCTATTTCAGAAGGTTTAATTCATTTGTAGCAAATATATCACAAATCATTGCGTATCTTTGCCCACTGAAATTTAATTATGAGAACGAAATCACTTAAGAAAAATAGAATCAATGTTGTCACACTTGGCTGTAGCAAAAATGTGTACGATAGTGAAGTGTTGATGGGGCAACTAAAAGCCAGTGGTAAAGATGTTGTTCATGAGGAAGAAGGGAATGTTGTTGTAATTAATACTTGTGGCTTTATCAATAATGCCAAAGAGGAAAGCGTAAATACTATTCTAGAATTTATGCAAAAAAAGGAAGCTGGTGAAGTTGATAAAGTCTTTGTGACAGGATGCTTGAGTGAACGCTATAAACCAGATTTACAGAAAGAAATCCCTAATGTAGATCAGTATTTTGGTACAACTGAATTGCCTCAGTTATTAAAGGCTTTAGGTGCAGATTATAAGCACGAATTAATAGGTGAGCGATTAACAACTACACCTAAAAATTATGCCTATTTGAAAATTGCTGAAGGTTGTGACAGACCTTGCAGTTTTTGCGCAATCCCTTTGATGCGAGGAAAGCATAAAAGCACACCTATTGAAGACATTGTTATTGAGGCTGAAAAATTAGCAGCTAATGGTGTTAAAGAACTTATTTTAATTGCTCAGGATTTAACCTATTATGGTTTGGATCTTTATAAGAAGCGAAATTTGGCTGAATTACTTGAACATTTGGTAAAAGTAGAAGGTATTGAATGGATTCGTTTGCATTATGCATTTCCAACTGGTTTTCCGATGGATGTGTTAGAAGTCATGAATCGTGAGCCTAAAGTTTGTAATTATTTAGATATACCTTTACAACATATTAGTGATTCAATATTAAAGAGCATGCGTCGAGGTACTACGAAAGAAAAGACCACTAAACTGCTACAAGAGTTTAGAGCTAAAGTTCCGGAAATGACCATCAGAACGACTTTAATTGTCGGTTATCCAGGTGAAACTGAAGAAGATTTTGAAACCCTTAGAGATTGGGTTAAAGAGATGCGTTTTGAGCGTTTAGGATGTTTTACCTACTCTCATGAAGAAAATACACATGCTTATAATCTGGAAGATGATGTGCCTGAAGAGGTGAAAATCGATAGAGCAAATCAGATTATGGAAATTCAGTCTCAAATTTCATGGGAATTGAATCAGTCTAAAATCGGACAAGAATTTAAGGTGGTAATTGATAGAAAAGAAGGTAACTATTTTGTTGGTCGAACCGAATATGATTCGCCTGATGTTGACAATGAAGTTCTAATTGATGCATCTAACACCTATTTAAAAACTGGAGAATTTACAACTATAAAAGTGATTGAAGCAGAAGACTTTGATTTGTATGGAGAAGTTATGACTTCCTAATTCTCAATAAATACTTCCATTTAGAAAACCCTAAAGCTGTTGGTCTCTTTGTCTTCGTTTATCGTACTTAAGATCTTTCAACAGACTGGATTTAATTCCTACGAAGAAATTCCATGAATTATAGGTTCCAAAAGGCACCCAACTAAAATTCAGACGCCAGGATAATAAATCGCGTTCAAATCTGAATTGTGTTAGTGTAAATCCTTGATTTTTGAAATCATAACCAGATGAGGCGCCAACCGTCCATCTAGGTGATAACTCGACATCGCCAGAAAACATCAGTGAATGTGATGAGATTTCATTTTGTCTCGTAT
Source organism: Psychroserpens mesophilus (assembly GCF_000826645.1). Classification (GTDB taxonomy): domain Bacteria; phylum Bacteroidota; class Bacteroidia; order Flavobacteriales; family Flavobacteriaceae; genus Psychroserpens; species Psychroserpens mesophilus. The sequence goes on along the minus strand of NZ_JXJP01000008.1, from coordinate 465,049 downwards.
TATTTGAATAATTTACTGCATAAGCTAAGCGCAAACTCCAAGGAATTTTATAATTATATAGTTCTGATAAGGCTTTATCTTTGTCTTCGTCTTTATCGTCATCTGTAAGCCGTCGGTCTGCAAAATCTTCTGGTCTTCCAAACAAGTCGTCAGCACGACCACCACTTCTAATCGATTCCTGTATGGCAGGATCATTTTCTTGATTGCCAGAACCATCAAATGATTTACTTGAAAGAGAATAACTCATATTCAAATTGGCGGTTGTTAATCTAAACAGACTTCCACCATTGTCAATATTGTACTGGTTAATTCTTCGATTATTGTTATCTAGTGCATATGGATCTAGCGTTGCACCAAAATTGATACTCATTTTGTCATTTAAAATTGAGGTTCCACCACTAACTCTTAAAGGACTCCATCGCAACGAATCTGCTGCAAAATTATAGGAGGTCTGAAAGTTTAAGTTGTTCAGTAATATCACTTTTTTAGGCTCAGTAGCAGTACTGTCTTTGTCTCTTACTTTTGCTTCAAAGTTATTACCAACAGAAAAGCCTAAAGCGCTAGAAAAATTCTGATTTGGAGCGCCAAAAATGGAACCTTGAAAACGCGTGTATTCTTCTTTTGTTGTTCCATCAGCATCGATCACTTCAAATGAATCGTAATATTGATCAAAAGCCGGATTAATATTATAACTAATAGATGGTCTGATCACATGTCTAATGGCTTGAATTTTTGGATCCTTTCCTTCCTTTTTAAAATTAAATAAGCCATAGACCGTAGTTCCTATACTCGTACTAAAATTATACGTATAAAAACGATCAAAACCTGTCAGGTCTTCAGTTATAATATCTCCTTCTTCATCTTGATATTTTCTTATCGTGTTATACGTCCAGTTTTCTTCAAAATTAACACTGGTACTCATACTAAAATATTTAAATACTTTGAAGTTGGTCGATATAGGAATAGAGTGTAAGGCTCCTATTTTAGCAGTATCAAACATTTCTTTTTTGAAAAATAAGGAGTCTGTGGTTTGAATTCTGTTTTCTGCTCGTACATTATACTGAAAGTTAATGTTTTGAATAGCACCTTTTTTTGAACCTACTTTTGGCGCAAAAGGAAACACACGACTCACACTCCCTTGAAAAGTTGGTAAAGTCATGTTGATGACTTCGGTATTAGTGTTTTGTGAATGCGTCGCAGTAATGCTCATGTTAGCTTGAGGTTCACCTTGAAACGTTTTTGAATACGAAACAGAGGAAGCTAACGTGTTATTTTGAGAATTTGAAAGGTTTAATTGATTTATAGATTGTCTGAAATACGTACTACTTCCTAAGTTAACAGCTGCCGAAAATCTTGAACTGGGATTTGATTTGGCATCTTGACTGTGCGACCATCGAATATTGTAAATAGTTGCTTTTGAAAAATCTGGAAATCCTCTTTCACTATTGATTAGATTTTCATATCTTATACTTAAATTTCCATTATATCTGTATCGATTAGCGTAGTTCGTTTCAAAACGTAATCCGTAACTCCCATTGGTGTAATAATCACCAAGTACAGCTAAATCGATATAATCACTAATAGCAAAATAGTAGCCTCCGTTTTGTAAAAAGTAACCTCTGTCATTACCATTATCTTCACCAAAAGACGGAAAAATAACACCTGAAGTGTGCTTGTCTGTCATCGGGAAATAAGCAAACGGTAAACCAATTGGAGTTGGTACATCATAGATAAACATGTTTGTGAGGCCAGTTACTACTTTTTTTCCTGGAACAATCTTAGCTCTTCGCATTAAGAAATAGTATTCAGGATCATCTAAGTTTTCAGAAGTTGTGTATTTAGCGTTTTTGACAAAGTATACAGAATCGTTTTCTTTTTTTGTGATTTCAGAAATAATAGTACCACCACTTTGTTCGGTTCTAGAATTGTAAATCAGGGCTTTTTTTGTGACAGTATTAAAGATAATAGAATCGGGTTCAACAACATTTGAACCTTGCGTAAAAACAGGAGATTGTGAGTAAACTCCAGCAGAGTCTTTTAGTCTTCCAGCATACACCAGATCTTTATTGTGATCTATGATAATGATGCCAGAGGTAATGGTCATATCACCATATTTTACTTCAGCTTCGTTGTAAAGTGTAGTTTGTTGCAAGCGTTGGTTTAAGGATACATAATCTTTTGCTTTATACTTTACGATGTCTGTAAGAAATTCTTTTTTTGGAGCTACCGAATCTTTGCGTGTACTGTCAATTTCCTTAAAAGGCATTGGTAAGCCTAAAAGAGAATCTGTTTTTACTACAGTTGAATCTGTAATAGGTTTTGGCTTAATTGGATCTTTGGGTTTTGGCAATTCTTGTGCAAAGCAAAACATGTTGATAAACACGGTAAAACTTAAGGTAAAAAGTATATGAAAGCTTTTTGTATGCAATGCTTTTAAATGTATTTTTGCTAAAGTATGGCTCGGTTTTTGAATTGCCAAAATTACATATATTTTTTATGATTAGTTTATAATTTGAGCAAATTATAAAAAGTCCTGAAACTCAGTCGTAACACGTGTAAACTGGGAATTTTAAAATAAACCGAAAGTATTAACCGTTAGTACAAATATGAAAACGAACTTACATTATATAATCGTATCCATTGCCTTAATATTTACATGTTTTTTAACATCTGCAACTAATATTACCAAGAACAAAGAAAAGTTTGTTGTAGTTCTTGATGCAGGACATGGTGGAAAAGATCCTGGGAAACCCTCAAAACATGGGTATAAAGAAAAAGATATTGCTTTAAGTATCGTTTTAGCTATAGGTAAGGAACTTGAAAAAAATCCTGACATTGAAGTGGTTTACACGAGAAAAACAGATGTATTTGTCGATTTATTTGTCAGAGGGAAAATTGCAAATAAAGCCAACGCTAACTTATTTGTGTCTGTACATTGTAATGCTCATACTTCACAAGCATATGGCTCTGAAACTTATGTGTTAGGATTGCATAGAAATGAAACTAATTTTAATGTGGCTAAAGCTGAAAACGAAGTTATATTTTTAGAAAAGGATTATAAGAAAAACTATGGTGAGTTTGATCCTAATTCGCCAGAATCCTATATTGGTTTAACATTAATGCAGGAAGAATACCTTGACCAGAGTATTCAGTTGGCTTCAAATATTCAAAATCAGTTCACCAATAAATTAAAACGCAAGAATAGAGGTGTAAAACAAGCAGGTTTTATTGTATTGCATCAAACTGTGATGCCAAGTGTGTTGGTAGAAACAGGTTTTATAACAAATACACAAGAGGGGAGATACTTAAATTCTAAAAAAGGACAAAAAGAGTTGGCAATTGCTATTAAAGATGCTATCGTTGAATACAAAAACAGTGTGCAACAAAACGTCAGTGACACAATTTACGAAGAAACTAATCCGGTTATGACTACTATGCCAGGTGACGAGACTTTGATTTTTGATGACATTGTATTTAAAGTTCAGATAGCAGCAAGCTCAAGAGATTTAGAACCAAAATCTTACAACTTTAAAGGGCTTACAGATATTTCAAAAGAAAAAGTTGGTGATTTGTATAAATATTATTTTGGAAATACGTCTGATTATAATGAAATTAGACGGTTAGAGGCTATTGCAAAGCAAAAGGGATACACGAGTAGTTTTGTTGTTGCCTTTCAAGATGATAAGCAGATTAAACTGTCAGAGGCACTAAAAACAAGCTCAAATTAGAAACATTCTTTATATATTTATTGCTAAGTTTGTTATAACCAAATATAAGACGCATTGAAAATTTCAAGAGAAGTAAAAACAGCAGTATTAGTCATATCTGGCATTCTATTATTCATTTTCTTATTCAATTATCTCAAAGGTGAAAACATTTTAGATTCCTCAAGAACGTATTATGCACTTTATGATAACGTAGAGGGTCTGGCTCCTTCAACTCCTGTCACTATCAATGGAATGAATGTTGGTAAAGTGAAAGATATTACTTTCAAAGGTGATGGCTCAGGGCAATTATTGGTAACTTTATTGATCGATAACAGTTTCCAATTTTCGAAAAATAGCAAAGCTGAATTGTATGATTTAGGATTAATTGGAGGAAAAGCAGTAGCCATAATTCCTGCGTTTGATAATGCAGAAAATGCCAAAACTGGGAGTTATCTTGATACTACGGTTAAGGCTGGTCTCACTGAGCTTGTTAATCAGCGTTTAACTCCTTTACAAGAGAAAATTGAAGCTGTAATGGAAAATACTGATGCTCTACTTACCAATTTAAATGACGTTCTCGATACTGACACTAAAGGAAATATTAAAGAAGGTATTGCTGAATTAAATGCAACCATCAAATCTTTTAAACAAACATCTATGTCTTTGAATAGACTAGTTGATACAAATAAAGAAAGTTTAACAGCGACAGTTTCTAACTTTGAAACCACATCTGAGAATTTTGCCAAACTCTCAGATTCTTTATCAAATGCTAACTTTGCTGCAACTATGAAAGATTTGCAGTCTGCTATAAAAAACTTTGATGCTATTATGTCGAGCATAAATAATGGTGAAGGCAGTATTGGCAAACTCTTAAAAGAAGAAGGTTTATATGATAATTTAGAGGCAGCATCTAAAGAGATGGAAGAATTAATAAGAGATATCAAGTTGCATCCTGCACGCTACAGACGTATCTTGTCTAAAAAAGAAATTCCATACGAACCACCAACAGAAGAAGAACTTAATAATTAGATTTCAATATGGAATATGTACCAAACATAATATTTGCCGTAATTCTTATCATTGGTATTGGTTACTTTTCAAGAAACGTAAAAAAACTCTTTAGAAACATTAAATTAGGTCGTGATCTTGATGTTTCAGACGACAAGCCACAACGCTGGAAAAATATGAGCATGATTGCTCTTGGGCAAAGTAAAATGGTTAAGCGCCCAATTGCTGGATTCCTGCATGTAATAGTTTATGTTGGCTTCGTAATTATCAATATTGAAGTTCTTGAAATTATTATTGATGGTTTAATCGGGACGCATCGCATCGGATTGCATATTCTTCCTAATGCAGTCTATGGTTTTTTAATAGGTTCTTTTGAAGTGTTAGCAGTCCTTGTTTTAATTGCTGTAGTCGTATTTTGGTTACGTCGAAATGTGATTAAGTTGAAACGCTTTTTAAGTGCTGAAATGAAAGGTTGGCCAAAAAGTGATGGTAATATCATTCTGTATTTTGAAGTGGTTCTAATGTGTTTGTTTTTAATCATGAATGCAACAGATCTTGAGTTTCAGGCTTTAAATTCAGGAAATGTTATTAGCCAGTTTATCGCACCTTGGTTTCATGGTTTTTCTGAAGGTACAATTCATCTTATTGAACGATCTGCATGGTGGCTGCATATTATTGGAATCTTAGTGTTTTTGAATTATCTCTATTTTTCAAAACATCTACATATTTTACTGGCATTTCCGAATACATATTACGGAAAACTAACACCTAAAGGTCAGTTTGACAATTTAGAAGCGGTTACTAAAGAAGTGAAAATGATGATGGATCCCAATGTCGATCCGTTTGCTGCACCTCCAGAAGGCGAAGATGCTGCAATGCCTGCAAAATTTGGAGCTAGTGATGTTCAAGATTTAAGTTGGGTAAATTTATTGAATGCCTATACGTGCACTGAATGTGGTCGATGCACGAGTGAGTGTCCTGCAAATCAAACAGGTAAAAAATTATCGCCTCGAAAAATCATGATGGATACTCGTGATCGCTTGGAAGAAGTTGGTAAAAATATTGATGCTAACAAAGGCGAGTTTAAAGAGGATGGAAAGCAATTATTAGGGGACTATATTACTAATGAAGAATTATGGGCTTGCACAAGTTGTAATGCTTGTGTTGAAGCGTGTCCTGTAAGTATAGATCCTTTAAATATCATCATGCAAATGCGTCAGTATTTGGTAATGGAGCAAAGTGCTGCACCAATGGAACTCAATAATATGATGACCAATATCGAAAACAATGGAGCACCTTGGCCTTACAACCAAATGGATCGTTTGAATTGGAAAAATGAATAAATAAATAATTTGGGCGTTACCCTCTTTCGCTTAAAAAAGCTTCAGAGGGTCGGGCTTTCCGCTATATCTTTTTGCTTTTAATGGCAAAAAGGATGTCGCTACAATCCCTAACGCAACTTTAGAACTTATAAGAATGAGCGAAGTATTAAAAGTGCCAACCATGGCAGAATTTATGGCAGCTGGTAAACAACCAGAAGTGTTATTCTGGGTTGGATGTGCAGGAAGTTTTGACGATAGAGCTAAAAAAATTACCAAAGCGTTCGTAAGATTATTAAACAAAGCAAATGTTGAATTTGCAGTTTTGGGTACCGAAGAAAGTTGTACTGGTGATCCAGCTAAACGAGCAGGTAATGAGTTTTTATTTCAAATGCAAGCAGTAACTAACATTGAAGTGCTAAACGCATATGAAGTAAAATCAATTGTGACTGCTTGTCCGCACTGCTTCAATACCATTAAAAATGAATATCCTGGACTTGGTGGAAATTATAAGGTTGTGCACCATACACAATTTTTAAAAGACTTACTCAATGATGGTAGATTAACCATTGAAGGTGGACAATTTAAAGGTAAACGTATTACATTTCATGATCCATGTTATTTAGGTCGAGCTAATAATGTTTACGAAGCACCTCGTGAATTAATCAGAAAATTAGATGCCGAATTAGTCGAAATGAAATCCTGTAAATCCAGAGGGTTGTGTTGTGGAGCAGGAGGAGCGCAGATGTTTAAAGATGCTGAACCTGGAAATAAAGAAGTCAACATTGAAAGAACAGAACAAGCTCTAGAAACCAAACCAGAAATTATTGCTGCTGGTTGCCCTTTTTGCAATACCATGATGACCGATGGTGTTAAAAATAAAGAAAAAGAAGGTGAGATTGCAGTCATGGATATTGCTGAGTTAATTGCCAACGCTCAAGATTTATAAACTAATGGCAGGTGTAAATAAAAAACGTGTTATTATAGCAGCTTTAGTTGGAGGTCTCATTTTTTGCGCTATCGTTCTTATTATAGACTACTTTTTAGGACGAGGATTCTCTTGGCAGAGACTATTATTTTACTACGTTTTTGCTACAATTATGTATGGTTTTCTAACCTACAGAAATTTTAAAAAACATCAAAAATAACAACATACTATGTTAGTTGATTTCAACACATTACCTGAAGAATCTAGAATTTGGATTTATCAAGCTAACCGTTCATTTTCAGATCAGGAAATTTCTGAAATTGAAGACAAACTGAAAACCTTTATTGAAAACTGGACTGCTCATGGAAGTGATTTACAATCCGGATTTACAATTAAATACAAACGCTTTATAATTATTGCTTTAAATCAGAATTTAAATAAAGCAACGGGTTGCAGCATAGATGCTTCGGTGCATTTTATTCAGCAATTAGAAAAGGAATACAATGTAGATCTTATGGATAAGATGAATGTGTCTTACAAACAAGGCGATTACATTGCTTACAAAACGCTCCTAGATTTTAAAAAAATGGCAAAAGATAAAGCGGTTTCAAAAAACACGATAGTCTTTAATAATATGGTCAACAATATTGCAGAATTTAATGAAAATTGGGAAGTTCCTGCTAGTGAGAGCTGGCATAGTAGATTCTTAAAATAAATTAAGATACAATTTAATATGACCAAAGATATTTTTCTGATGAACATATCCGGACAAGATAAACCTGGATTAACCTCTAGCTTAACAAGTGTCTTGTCCCAATATGGAGCTAAAGTCTTAGATATAGGGCAAGCTAATATTCACGATACCTTGTCTTTAGGTTTTTTATTTGAAATTGGTGTAGGCCATGATTCAGATGCAGTGTTAAAAGACCTGCTATTTAAAACCTATGAGCTCGACGTTACTGCTAAATTTACACCGATTTCTCTGGAAGACTATGAGAAATGGGTTCAATTGCAAGGTAAAGATCGTTACATCATCACCATTTTAGGAGAAAAATTATCTGCTGAACAAATCTCTCGAGTCACAAAAGTGATTTCAGATAAAAACTTAAATATTGACGCTATCAAGCGATTAACAGGTAGAACTTCTCTGGTTAAAGAAGAAGAGTATCCTCGAGCATCTATTCAATTATCTATTAGAGGAAAAATTGATTGTAAAGCCGATTTTACTGAAAAATTTATGCAAATTTCAAAAGAGTTAGATGTTGATATTGCTTTTCAGGAAGACAATATTTACAGAAGAAATAGACGTCTAGTTTGTTTTGATATGGATTCTACTCTCATTCAAACTGAAGTTATTGATAAGTTAGCAGAACTTGCTGGAGTTGGACCAGAAGTAAAGGCCATTACAGAATCTGCCATGCAAGGAGAAATAGATTTTAATGAGAGTTTTATTAAACGAATGAAACTGCTTAAAGGCTTAAGTGAAGAGGTGCTTCATGATGTTGCTGTTAATTTGCCAATTACTAAAGGTGCTAAACGATTAATTGATACCTTAAGAAGTTACGGATTTAAAACGGCTATTCTTTCTGGAGGATTCACTTATTTTGGTGAGTATCTTAAAAAAGAATTAGGTATGGACTATGTTTATGCCAATCAGTTAGAAATCAAAGATGGTGTTTTAACTGGTGGCTATTTGGGAGACATAGTTGATGGCAATAAAAAAGCAGAATATCTTAAAGAAATTGCCATAAAAGAGGGCATCGATATTAGTCAGACCATTGCCGTAGGTGATGGCGCAAACGATTTGCCAATGCTAAATCTAGCTGGTTTGGGTATAGCCTTTCATGCCAAGCCTACGGTAAAGGATAATGCTCAAAGTTCTATATCCAGTATTGGGCTGGATGGAGTGCTATATTTATTAGGTTATCACGATAGACATATCGATTTAATCGAATAGTATTCACCACCACTTTGTTTACAACCTTCTTTATAAATCTATCTTAAAGTCTTTATTCTTCCTCTTAAAAATACTATTTTGGCATAGTTTTTAGTTATGTGTATTAGACTTAAAATGTAGAAAAGATTTATGCGATATATATTGTCCCTCATCACCTTTATTGTTTTTTCAAATACTGTTATCTCTCAAGATGCAGACCATCCTTTGGCTGCTAAAGATATTCAAGCTCAAAAAAAATGGGTTGATAGTCTTTATAACACAATGTCCTTAGAAGAAAAAATCGGGCAACTATTTATGGTTCAAGTATTTTCTAATCAGGATAAAGCTACCGAAAATAAAATAGTTAACCTTATAAGAGATAATCATATTGGAGGACTAATTTATTCAAAAGGAGGTCCTGTACGACAGGCTAAACTCAATAATTTGTATCAGGCTATTTCAAAAACACCATTATTAATTGGAATGGATGCAGAATGGGGTTTAAGTATGCGATTAGATTCTACGTATGCGTTTCCATGGAATATGACGCTTGGAGCCATTCGTGATAATGCACTTATTGAAAGAACTGGCTATCATATTGGTGAACAATGTAAACGTATTGGTGTTCATTTTAATTTTGCGCCGGTTGTAGATATCAATACAAATCCGAAAAATCCAATTATCGGAAACCGTTCGTTTGGTGAAGATCGGGATAACGTTACTGAAAAAGCTCTGGCATTCATGAAAGGAATGCAAGATGCTGGTGTATTGGCGAACGCCAAACATTTTCCTGGTCATGGAGATACCGAAAGTGATTCGCATAAAACCTTGCCTACCATTAATTTTGATGAAAAGCGAATTGATTCTGTCGAGTTATATCCTTACAAGAAACTTATAAAAAAAGGATTGAGTAGTGTTATGGTGGCGCATTTAAATGTGCCTGGTTTAGAACCTAGAAACGGTTTCCCTTCATCTTTGTCAAAACACGTTGTAACAGATATTTTGAAAGATTCACTTCAGTTTAAAGGGTTAATTTTTACTGATGCTTTAGAGATGAAAGGCGTAGCTGATTATATCGAAAAGGGAATTGATGGAAACAGCGCTACTAATATGACTAAAGATGGTGACATTGATTTAATGGCATTTTTAGCTGGAAATGATGTAATGCTGATGTCTGTAAATCCGGAACAAGCAATTCAAAAGTTTGTTACTGCTTACACAAATGATGTCATGAGTGAAGAGCGTTTGTCACATTCAGTTAAGAAAATATTGATGGCAAAATATAAAGTCGGACTTCATAATTATATGCCAATTGGAACATCAACTTTGGTTGAAGACCTTAATCGTCTTAAAGATGATTTGCTTTATGAAGAATTGTTAGAAAATGCCATTACTCTGGTTAGAAATAAATCTGAAGTCTTGCCATTGCGTAACCTTCAGACCAAAAAAATTGCCTATGTCCAGTTTGGAGATGATGATGGTTCAACATTTTATAACGAATTAAAAAAATATACTAAGGTACATCGAATCGAAGCCGAAAAGCTAGACGAAATGATTACCAAACTTCAAAATTATAATACAGTAATTATTGGGTTGCATCGATCTAATGATAATCCTTGGAAAGATTATGAGTTTACAGACAAAGAATTGGTTTGGCTCTATGAAATTGCTCGAACAAATACAGTAATTCTCGATGTGTTTACAAGACCTTATGCGCTTATCGACTTGAAAACAGTAGAAAATATAGAAGGAATAGTCATGAGTTATCAAAATAGTGAGATTGCTCAGCAAAAATCTGCGCAGGCTATTTTTGGTGCGATTCCGGTAAAAGCAAAACTACCTGTTTCAACTGGCGAATACTTTAAGGTTAATGATGGCTTTACTTACAATGCACTTAATTCTCTAAGTTATGGTTTACCTGAACGCGTTGGAATGAGTTCAGAACTTTTAAAGCGAGTGGATTCAATTGCACAATATGCTGTAGATAATAAAATGACACCAGGCATTCAACTGCTAATAGCACGAAAAGGGAAAGTGATTTACAACAAGAATTTTGGTCATCATACGTACAGTAAAGAGCAGAACGTTAAGTTTGACGATGTGTATGATGTGGCTTCATTAACAAAAATATTGGCAACACTGCCTTTAGTTATGGAACTTGAGGAAAAAGGGGCTGTGTCTTTAGATACGAAGTTATCTAAAATGCTTCCGGAATATATGTCTTCTAATAAAAAGAACGTGACAATTAAACAAATGTTATCGCATTATGCGAGACTAAAACCATGGATACCATTTTATGTTGCCACTTTAGATTCGGTTACAAAAAAACCAGACCCAAAATATTACCGAACCAAATTCAGTTCTAAATTTAATATCAAAGTCGCTGAAAATTTATACCTGAGACAAGATTATCCAGATTCTATTCAAAAAATAATTAAAGACAGTGACCTGTTATCCAGATTGCGTTATCGCTATAGTGATATGCCATATTACATTTTGAAAAAATATATTGAGAAGTATTACAATAAAGGTCTGGATGAATTGGTTCAGGATCATTTTTACCAATCGTTAGGTGCAAATTATACCACTTATAACCCTTCAGTTAAGTTTAGTAATATTAATATTATACCTACCGAAATTGATGATTATTATCGCTATCAAGAAATACAAGGTTATGTTCATGATATGGGAGCAGCCATGCAAAATGGCGTAGGTGGACATGCAGGTATTTTTAGTAATGCCAATGATGTCGCTAAACTTATGCAGCTGTATTTACAAAAAGGTTATTATGGTGGAAAACGTTATTTTAAAACTGAAACATTAGATAAGTTTAATACCTGTTACTATTGTGAGAGTGATAATAGACGAGGTATTGGTTTTGATAAACCTCAGTTAGGTGATGAAGGACCAACATGTGGATGCTTATCTATGACAAGTTTTGGACATTCTGGATTTACAGGAACTTACGCTTGGGCAGATCCTGAAGAAGAAATTGTTTATATTTTTCTTGCAAACAGAACCTATCCAAAAGCTGGTAAAAATCTATTGCTAAGAGAGAATATCAGAACAAATATTCAAGAGGCTATCTATGACGCTATCATAGAGTAATAGTATTCAAATACCTTTCAAAATGTTAAAGACTTCACGTTAAGCAGTATTAATCTTTATATTTACATACATCTTATAAATACTAGTTGTTAGGTTCTGAAAATTATTAAGACCTAATCTATAAAACCATTTTAATGAGAATAGGAATTGTATGTTACCCAACATTTGGAGGTAGTGGTGTAGTTGCCACAGAATTAGGATTGGAATTATCAAAACGCGGACATGAAATTCATTTTATTACCTACAGTCAACCAGTACGATTGGAGTTATTGAGTAATAATGTGCATTATCACGAAGTAACTGTTCCTGAATATGCTTTGTTTTTATACCAACCTTATGAATTAGCTTTATCGAGCAAGTTAGTCGATATGGTAAAACTTCACGACATCGAAATTTTACATGTTCATTATGCAATACCTCATGCCTACGCTGCGTATATGGCAAAAAAAATGTTACAGGAGGAAGGTATTTATATCCCGATTGTAACCACACTTCACGGAACAGATATTACCTTAGTTGGAAGCCATCCATTTTATAAGACAGCAGTAACATTCAGTATTAATAAATCTGACGCAGTAACTTCGGTATCTCAGAGTTTGAAAGAAGATACCTTGCGTTTGTTTGATATTAGAAATGACATCGATGTGGTTCCAAACTTTATCGATCTAGGTAAGCATGAAAATCATTTTACTGATTGTCAACGCGGAATGATGGCCACTGATGAGGAAAAAATTATTACACATATTAGCAATTTTAGAAAGGTGAAACAGATTCCTGATGTGATTAAGGTGTTTAATAACATTCAAAAGGAAATGCCAGCGAAATTAATGATGGTTGGTGAAGGTCCTGAACGAGAACCTGCTGAACAATTGTGTGCTGAATTAGGCATAAGTGATAAAGTAATATTCTTCGGAAATAGTAACGAAATAGATAAAATTCTTTGCTTTAGCGATTTGTTTTTATTACCATCATTAACAGAGAGTTTTGGTCTGGCTGCTTTAGAGGCTATGGCATCTGGAGTGCCAGTAATTTCAAGTGATACAGGAGGAATTCCTGAAGTAAATACCAATGGTGTTTCAGGATATTTAAGTCCAGTCAACGATATCGAAGACATGTCAAAAAATGCCATTCATATTTTAAGTGATATTAAACGATTATCTCAATTTAAAGCCAATGCTAAAGAAGCGTCTAAGCGATTTGATATTCATGCCATTGTTCCACAATATGAAAAAATTTATGAAGATACTTTGCGTAAATGCTTAGTGCTTTAACATGTGCTATTTATGAAAAAGATACTTCAAATTTCTAATGTATTAGCATTGGTCGCTACTGTATTTATAAATTATTTATCAAATACAGGTACTATAAACAATACGACTATTGGTGAAGTGTCTGGTGGATTGAGAACTTTATTTACACCAGCAGGATATGCTTTTGCAATTTGGGGATTAATCTATTTGATGCTCTTTGGGTTTGCTGTATATCAAGGTAGAAGTTTATTTCTGAAAGTAAGAGATGACGAATTTGTAATCAAAACGGGTTGGTGGTTTGTTTTGTCGTGTATTGCTAACTCTGCTTGGGTTTTTAGTTGGATTTATGGTTACACCGGTTTGTCGTGCATATTTATTTTTTTGTTGCTAATATCGTTACTTAAAATAGTTTGGAATAACAAGATGGAACTATGGGATGCTCCAATTTCAGTCATTGCCTTTATATGGTGGCCATTTGTGATTTACAGTGGTTGGGTAACTGTTGCGAGTATAGCAAATGTTTCAGCGTATTTGGTGAAGATTGATTGGAATGGTTTTGGCTTATCTTCGGTAACTTGGACCATCATAATGATAGCTATTGCAACGCTTGTTAATCTGGTAGTCACTTGGAATCGCAATATGCGAGAGTTTGCTATGGTTGGTGCCTGGGCACTAATTGCAATTGGTATTGCTAATAAAAACGGAGAAGTTATTATTAAAAGTATTGCTTTTATGGCTGCTGGAATTTTAATCGTTAGTAGTCTCATTCACGGATTTATAAATCGAAAAACAAATCCTTTCATAAAGTTAAAAGAGTTTAAAAGCAACTAAAATCTAGGTATCGAATAAATTAGCATTACATTTGCTTAAAATAACAGAGATGATGTTTAAATAATGTAGATATCTTCATCTTAAATGCCAATTATTGGCCTTACAATTATTATTTATGTCATTTCAATCTTTAGGCTTATCTGATGCCTTGTTAAAAGCAATTAGCAAAAAAGGATACGAAACTCCAAGTCCAATTCAGCAAAAAGCAATTCCTCCAGTATTAGAAGGTCGCGATGTATTGGCTTCTGCACAAACAGGAACTGGGAAAACAGCTGGTTTTACCTTGCCAATTTTGCAATATTTATCTGAAAATCCTAAGGAGAAATTCAGACCTATTCGGGCATTAATCTTAACACCTACACGTGAACTTGCAGCACAGGTTCATGAAAGTGTGAAGGATTACAGCGAGTTTTTGAATATTAGCAGTATGGTAATATTTGGAGGTGTCAATCAAAAACCGCAAGTCGCTAGATTACGACAAGGTGTTGATGTACTAATTGCGACACCAGGTCGATTATTAGATTTACATAACCAAAACCTTTTATCAATTAAACGGGTTGAGATCTTTGTGCTTGATGAAGCCGATCGTATGTTAGATATGGGTTTTTTAAGAGATATTGAGCGTATTATGAAATTGATGCCCGAAAAACGTCAGAATTTGATGTTTTCTGCAACTTTTTCAAAGGATATTAGAAAGCTGGCTAATGGTATTTTAAATAATCCAGTTCAGGTAGAGGCAACTCCTGAAAATACGACTGTCGAAGCGATTTCTCAAAAAGTGTATCGCGTTGCTAAAGGAAAGAAAACAGATTTAATTATTAAGCTTATTTCTGATGGTCACTGGAAGCAGGTTCTTGTATTTACTCGAACAAAGCATGGCGCAAATAAACTTTGTAAAAAAATGATAAGCGCTGGAATTACAGCTGCTGCTATTCATGGTAATAAAAGTCAAGGCGCAAGAACTAAAGCTTTGGCTGGTTTTAAAAATGGAAGTGTAAAAGTATTGGTTGCAACAGATATTGCCGCTCGTGGTTTGGATATTCCATTGTTGCCTCATGTTGTGAATTTTGAATTGCCTAATATTTCTGAAGATTATGTACATCGTATTGGAAGAACAGGAAGAGCTGGAGCAAACGGACAAGCAATCTCTTTAGTGAGTGCAGATGAAACTACTTTTTTACGCGATATTGAAAAGTTAATCGGTCAAAAAATTGAAGTAGAAATTTTGGAAGGTTTTGAGCCAGATCCAAATGCTTCAACAGAACCCATTAGACCTGGTCAGAACAAACAACCTCGAAATTCCCGTAAGTCTGGAACATCTGGAACTAAAAATTCAGGTGAAAATAGAAAAAACTCTAATCGAAATAAAAGCAACACTTCAAGGCGTAACGATAGACGACATTAGAATGACTCCTGTTTTAAAATCTAAAATCTTACATGTTTGTGATACTAAAATCGCTCAGAAAGGAACATCTGTTGGAATTTCATTTTATGCTTTTTTTAAAAACAAAAATGACAATCCAGAATTATTGATGGAAGCTGCCACTTGGTGGATTAAAATACAACAATTAAATCATTTTGAAAAAGCAGTTAAGATTAAAAAACTGGTGGAACATTTATAATGGAAACTCAGAAGAACAATCCTTTGCATGGCATAAAACTAGAGCAAATTGTAACCGATTTACAAGCGCATTATGGTTGGGAATATATGGGTCATCAGATCAATATTCGTTGTTTTAACGATAATCCTTCTGTGAAATCAAGTTTAAAATTTTTAAGAAGAACACCTTGGGCACGTCAAAAGGTAGAGCAGATGTATTTAAATTATTTGAAAAACATGAAGTAATTATAAGTTGTGTTCTTCAATAAAATCAGCTAATTTTTTTCCTTTCTTTTTGTTTAGGTAACGACGTAAAACGCCACCTTTAACGCTGTTTACATCAAACTCAACGATAAACGCATCTTCATCTATATCTGCAACGATTCTATACATTTTTTTTATATCAATACGATTAATAATCGTATGTATAATATCGAAATCTTGAAATTCACCTCTGCTGCCAAATCCTTTTTTTCCTTTGTAAATAGTCATTCCTGCACCAAGTTCTTTTAAAATGGCAAGTTTAATTGTTTCATATTCTTTGGATACAATGGTGATACCAATAAAATCTTCAAAGCCTTCAATAATTAAATCGGTGACTTTAGCTGTAACGATATAAGTAAGTATAGAATAGAGCGCAACTTCTACAGATAATAAAAAGGCTGTAATACCAAAAAGAATGACGTTAAAAACTAAAATAACCTTGCCAATACTAATCCCAAAACGATCATTAATAAATACACCTAAAATTTCTGAACCATCTAATACAGAACCGTTTCTTATTGCGATTCCAATCCCAGAACCTAAGAACAAACCTCCAAATATGGATATGAGAAGTTTGTCTTCGGTAATCGTTTCAAAATTTTCAAAATGTATAAATAGTGCTAATCCTAAAATACTCAAAATGGATTTTAAAATAATGCGTTTAGAAACCGTGAAGTATCCTAAGATTAAAAAAGGAATACTAAATAGTACTAATAGGTATGACAGGCTGATATCTACAAAAGCTTTAATAAGTAGGGCTACACCTGTGACACCTCCATCCATAAAGCCATTTGGGAGTAAAAAGGCATTTAAGCCAATACTGGCTAGCACTATGCCTAAGAATATTTGAAAGTATTCTGAGAGGGATTTATAGATTCTTTTTCGTTTTGAAAGCATAAGTTATATTTTATTAATTGAGCATAGTTTGGCTTATAAATAGTAATCCTGATGGTAGCGATTCTCGCCAAAACTCCCAATCATGATTTCCATCTCTCATACGAAACTCATGCGGAATTGCTTTTTTTGTTAAGTCGATATGTAATTGCGAATTTCCAATGGTTAAAAAATCATCATCACCACAATCGAAGTAGATATGAACTGTTTTAAGTCGGTCTGGATCTTTAGAATTTACAAGACGAAGTACATCATACGCCTTAACAGCAGGAGTTAGCCTGTCATTCCCTTTTGAGCCAATGGCAGAGGGTGAAATTCTTCCAAAATAGCTATCAAAGCTTTCTTGATCTTCTGATAAAATTTCCTCTTCAGTTGAGATGCCTGAACTGAAACCTGCACAAGCTCCAAACAATGAATCATATTTTAGAGCCAATCTCAGACTTCCAGCGCCTCCCATGGATAACCCACTAATAGCTCTAAATTTCTTTTCACTTTTAATTCGGTATTTCTGCTCAACAAAAGGTATAAATTCTGTAATAATCATGTCTTCGTAAGGATATGTTTCGTCTTCTTTGTTCATGTAAAGCCGATCGTCACCATCAGGCATAATGATGACCATTGGAATTATTTCATCACGTTTAATAAGACTATCTGTGATTTGTTTTAAATCCCCTTGTTTAATCCAATCAGTCTCGTTTCCAAATAGGCCATTCAACAAATAAACAACTGGAAAATTTTGATTAGATTTCTCATAATTTTCGGGTAAATACACTGAATATTTAATTTGAGTATTAAGTAATTTACTAGTCATCGTTAAGCTTTCAATAACTTTACTTTGAGCAGTAGCAAATGAAGTAACCACTAATACTATTAATACTAAGTTTCTCATATTTTAATTGTTATTTCTTAAAGATATTGAATAAAGTAAGACTTTTGATATAAGAAAGTTAGATCTTTCTAAAAACAACTACATCTTGATAACTAGCCATTTTTGAATAGTTGCTTTTGTTTTTCCAGAAGCCATCAATAATAGTTACAGCTTCAAGATTTTCTTTAGCTAGCATAGCTTTTAAGGTTGCTTTATGTATAGCTATATTTCCAGATTTTACATCATCATTCATTAAGCGAAAACCATTTTTTTTAATTGGAAATTTGAATTTATTGTCTGTACTGATATAATTTTCGTTGTGATCATCATATAGAAAAAATGTTGAAAAGGCGAGGCCATCTTTGCGAAGAACTCTGTATGTTTCTTTAAAATAATTCTGTATTTCATCAATTTGCATATGCGTGAATACTGAAAAAGAAAATACTTTATCAAAAGCGTCTTCATTGTAAGGAAACACAAATTCTTCAGCTTTTAAATCTGATGTATTATATAAATCATTGAATAGTGGAATGTACTCAAATTGAAAGTTAGGATGGTCTTTACCAATTTTTGAATTACACCAATCCACACCAAGCTTAACGACATCAAAACCTGTATAACTACCTTGTGGTTTTAAATATTCGGTTAACGCAATTGCAGTTCTACCGATACCACTGCCAATATCTAAAATCGCATCATCTGGTTTTAAATTGATGTGTTGCTTTAATAGTTGGAGTTGACGTCTGCCTTGATCTATGTAAGCTTCAGCATTAGCTGGAGATCCTGTATAGATTGAACCTCTAGGTGGTACATATTTATGACGCTTACCTTGAATTTTATCTCGTAAATCAGCTGGAAAATAATACAACCGTCTTATTGTAAAGCGGTATTTAGGCGATAAACTATACCAAAATTTCCTTAAAGATTCTTTGTTCATAAAAACTGTTCATTATTAAGTTGTCGTAAGCCTTCGTAAACAACTATACCTACAGCATTTGCTAGATTCAGGCTTCTAACATGATTACTAAGCAAAGGAATTTTATAAAGTTGATTTTTATTTCTTTCAATTATGTCTTTAGATAATCCAACCGATTCTTTTCCGAAGATAAGAAACAAATTTTTTTCAAATGGAATCTCCCAGTGCGATTTGCGTCCATGACTTGAGAAAAATGCAAATGTTTTATCATGGTGAATGCTGAAAAACTCTTCAACCGAATCGTACATGGCAACATCTAAATACTGCCAATAATCCAATCCTGCACGTTTTAATCTACGATCACTTAATTCGAAACCAAAGGGTTTTACTAAATGAAGCTTAGATCCTGAAGCCAGAGCTAGTCGGCCAATATTACCAGTATTATTAGGAATTTCTGGTTCAAACAGAACGATATTAAGCGCCATTTTTACTGAAGAATTTTATAACAATTATACGAATAAGTAATAACCATGGGAAACCGTGAAATAGAGCATCAAACCAATCCATTAGTTGCATTCCGGTTGCGCCTCCAGCAATCCATTTTAATTTTCCCCAAACATGAGGCTCTGGAAAAAATGGTGCTAAGCCTAATGTTAAGCACAAGACGACAATAAGTTTAAAGTTGTTGAGTAAATTCATAAATAAAAACCTATTCAAAAGTAATGAATAGGCTTGAGAAAATGGTTTAATTTGGCAATTAGCTAATAGTTTTATTTTGCTGTTTCTTTATTGTCTTTTTTTCGATATCAAAATCGTTTGTTTCATTTTTAGAATATCCTTTTGGATTTGTAGGATTTGTTTGTTCCACTGTGGTGTTAAATTTCTTTCTATCTTTTATCATTCCCATAATTTATTATTGTTTTATTGATTCAATAGAATATAATAAAAACTGTATAGCTTATGTCACAAGAACCTGTTAATACTAAACCTTAGCTTGTTAAACTATCTTAAAATAGTATTTACAAAGTCTGAAATTTTGGAAACACCAAATTGTGATAAGTGTTTAATAAAAGCGCTACCTATAATGGCACCTTTTGCATGTTGTGTGGCTTGAGTAAACGTTTCATTGTTTGAAATCCCAAAGCCAACAATTTGAGGGTTTTTAAGATGCATATCTGAAATGCGTTTAAAATATGCTGTTTGCTCATCTCCAAATCCTGAATTACTACCAGTAACACTAGCAGAACTTACCATATATATAAAACCGTTGGAAATAGAATCAATAAAGTTAATACGATCAACTGAGGTTTGAGGCGTAATTAAAAACACATTGATTAATCCGTGTTTTTCAAAGGTCGCTTTGTATTGTTCGTTGTAAACATCAACTGGTAAATCCGGAATTATGAGTCCGTCGATACCTATCTCCTGACATGTTTTACAAAATGCTTCAACGCCATATTGTAGAATCGGATTAAAATAGCCCATAATGATCAATGGTATAGAAACCGATTTACGAATGTCTTTTAACTGATTAAAAAGAATTTCGGTAGTCATTCCATTTTTTAGAGCTTGCGTAGAACTTGCCTGAATGGTTGGCCCATCGGCTAAAGGATCACTAAAAGGCAATCCGATTTCTATCATATCGACGCCACTTTTTTCGAGATTTTGAATGATAGAAACCGTATCATTTAAATTAGGATATCCTGCTGAAAAATATATGGACAGCAGTTTTTTGTCTTCTTTTAGTTTTTGTTGTATTCTGTTCATACTTATCCTTGTCGTCAACCTGAACTTGTTTCAGGGTCACATTATTTGTGTTTTGCGTTAAGGATTGAAAGGTTTGTTTGAGCTCATCTTCGATAGCGAGCCTTGAAAGCCTGACCCTTGTGGTAACGCCATAATTCTACAATTTAAAATAATCGATATAGTTTTGTAAATCTTTATCACCACGACCAGATAAATTGATGACTACGATATCATTTTCTTTAAATTTTTTCTGATTGAAAATGGCCAGTGAATGCGATGTTTCGATGGCAGGTATAATCCCTTCCAATTGACTAAGTTCTAAACCAGCAGTCATCGCTTCATCATCTGTAATCGAGATAAATTCTGCACGACCAGAAGTGTACAAATGGGCATGCATTGGACCAACACCAGGATAATCTAAACCAGCAGAAATAGAATACGGCTCAGTAATTTGTCCGTCATTAGTTTGCATCAGTAAGGTTTTGCTTCCGTGAATGATACCTTCTTTTCCTAACACGGAAGTAGCAGCACTTTCACCAGAATGAATGCCTTTACCGGCAGCTTCAACAGCAATGAGTTTTACATCTGTATCGTCGAGATAATGATAAAATGCACCTGCAGCATTGCTTCCGCCACCAACACAAGCAATCACATAATCTGGTTTTGTTGTACCTTCTTTATCTTTAAGTTGCCATTGAATTTCTTCTGAAACGATCGCTTGAAAACGAGCAACCATATCAGGATAAGGATGAGGGCCAACCACGCTACCTATGATGTAATGGGTGTCTACCGGATTATTGATCCAATCACGAATGGCTTCATTAGTAGCATCTTTAAGCGTTCGACTTCCTGATAAAGCTGGACGAACTTCTGCACCTAACATTTTCATACGAGCTACATTAGGTGCTTGACGAGCGATATCAATTTCTCCCATATATACAATACACTTTAATCCCATTAATGCACAAACAGTCGCTGTCGCCACACCATGTTGACCAGCTCCAGTTTCGGCAATGATTCTGGTTTTACCTAATCGTTGTGCCATTAAAATTTGTCCGATGGTGTTATTGACTTTATGTGCTCCAGTATGATTTAAATCCTCACGTTTGAGATAGATTTTTGTGTTGTATTTTTCACTCAATCGTTTTGCAAAATAGAGTGGAGAAGGACGACCAACATAGTCTTTTAATAAGTGGTCAAATTCTTCTTTAAATGAAGGTTCAGCCATTATCTTTAAATAGTTTTGTCGTAATTCTTCTACGTTTGGATAAAGCATTTCTGGAATGTATGCACCTCCAAATTCGCCATAGTAGCCTTTCTTGTTGATGTTGTAAGTCTTTTTCATATGTTGTCATTCTGAGCGCAGTCGAAGCATCTCATTATTTTTGCATTTCAAGTTTCAATTCTACGAATAGATTTAGGACATGAGTTTTGGCTAATTTTAAATTTCATTCTTATCCATTTTTGCTAACTGCTTTTTAAATTCTTCTAATGTTTCAATATTTTTTAATCCAGCTTCAATTTCAAATTTACTGTTCACATCAATGGTATGGCAGTATTTTGAAGCAACTACATTTTTAAATCCTTTTAAATTTTCAATTTCATCCAAACCAATGCCTCCACTTAAGAAGAAAGGTTTGGTAGATGTATAATCATTAAAAACGTCCCAGTTAAATGTCAATCCATTTCCACCTGGAAGTTTGCCATTGGTGTCAAATAAAAAGTAGTCACAAACGCCTTCGTAAGGTTCTAATTTTGAAAAATCAAAATCATCTTTGATGCTAAATACTTTAATGATCTCTATGGTATTAGGTTTGATAGGTTTTTTTTCTGTGTTATTCTGAACTTGATTCAGAATCTCATGATGAGATTCCGAAATAAATTCGGAATGACGAACTCGAAGTTTATTACAATACTCAGGAGCTTCATTACCATGGAGTTGAACCAGTTGCAAGTTGTGAGTTATGATTTTTTCTAAAATGTACTCAATTGAAGCATTTACGAACACACCAACTTTTTTTATAGATTTTGGCACATCTGGAATGATTCCTTCAAAATAACGACTTGATTTTTCATAGAATATAAAGCCTAAATAATCAGGTTGTAGCTTTGCGACTTCAATGATATTGTCTTTATATTTCATTCCGCAGACTTTCAGTTTCATGATAGTAAGTCTTTTATAAATTGAGAAGCACTTTCTCCTGGATTAACAGTTTTCATGAAATTTTCACCAATTAAAAACCCTTTATAACCATAAGGTTGTAATATGTTGATGGCTTCACTATTGCTAATGCCACTTTCTGAAACTTTTACAAAATCGTTTGGAATCAATTCGCTTAATTGCTTGCTCGTATCTAAACTGACTTCAAATGTTTTCAGATTTCTATTATTGACACCTAGCATATCTATACTTGGCATTATCGATTTATGCAATTCTTTTTCATTATGAACTTCAAGTAATACATCTAAATGTAATTGCTTGGCAAACTCTGAAAATTGTTTAATCTCATCCCTAGTTAGAATGGCTGCTATTAACAAAATTGCATCAGCTCCAAAAGCTTTGGCTTCCAGGATTTGATAGTCATCTATTATAAACTCTTTTCGTAGCAAAGGTAACTTGCAACTTGAACGCGCTGTTAATAAATCGTCTAAGCTTCCACCGAAATATTTTCCATCAGTAAGAATAGACATACCACAAACTCCTGCATTCTCATAACCTTTAGCAACATCAAATACATTCAAATTATGATTGATAACTTGCTTTGATGGTGAGCGACGTTTGTGTTCAGCGATAATTCCTGTATTGCTTTCACGTAATCTTTTTGCTAGCGAAACCGTTTGACGTTCAAACAAAACCGATTGCTCCAATTGTTCCACAGGAATGAGTTGTTTCCGAAGATTAACTTCAACGCGTTTGTCATTTACTATTTTATCTAATATGTTCATTTGTCGTCAACCTGAACTTGTTTCAGGTTCTCATTTTTTGTGTGATGCTGTAATCAAAGATTCACGAATACCTTAATTTAAAATAGATAATTATGAATAAACGAGTTCAGCATGACGTTCCTTATTTACTTAATTCAATTAATTTCTCTAAGCTTACTTTGGCTTTTCCACTTTCAAGACTTTCTTTAGCTAATTGAAATCCGTCTTGATGCGAAATCGTATTTACTGTTGCAATCGCTAATCCTGCATTGGCACAAACCACATTGTTTTGTGCTTCAGTTCCTTTACCATCTATAATAGTTTTGAAAATTTTTGCTGCTTCATCAATTGTTGAACCACCAAATATTTGTGATTGCTCAATTTGACGAACGTTGAGGTCTGACGGATTTAGCATGGTTTCCGTAGTATTGGAAATGATTTTTGTATTTCCTGTGAGCGAAATTTCATCATAACCATCTAAGGCGTGTACAATACTGTAATTTTTATCTGTGTTTTGATAGAGGTAACCATAAATGCGCTGTAATTCTAGATTAAACACACCAACCATTTGATTTTTAGGGAATGATGGATTCACCATTGGACCCAACATGTTGAAAAAAGTTTTGACCCCTAATTCTTTTCTGATAGGCGCAACGTTTTTCATGGCAGGATGAAATAAAGGTGCGT
The DNA here is from genome assembly GCF_000826645.1 of Psychroserpens mesophilus. Taxonomy (GTDB): domain Bacteria; phylum Bacteroidota; class Bacteroidia; order Flavobacteriales; family Flavobacteriaceae; genus Psychroserpens; species Psychroserpens mesophilus. The sequence goes on along the minus strand of NZ_JXJP01000008.1, from coordinate 441,062 downwards.
GCATGACACAAATGCCAGCTTTATCAATGGTTTGTTTTAATTTATCTACATCATTCGTAAATTTTACGCCCAAAGCTTCCATAACATTGGATGAACCTGATGAAGAGGAAACGCCATAATTACCATGTTTTGCGACTTTAATTCCTGCTCCTGCAGTTACGAAAGATGCTAATGTTGAAATATTAAAGGTGTCTTTTCCGTCGCCTCCTGTTCCACATAAATCAATAGCATTAAAATCTGATAAATCTACAGGAATGCAAAGTTCTAACAACGCATCTCGAAAGCCTTGCAGTTCTTCTAAAGTGATACTTCTCATCATGAAAATGGTTAAGAACGAAGCAATTTGGCTTTGATTGAATTTGCCATCTGAAATATCAACCAGGACACGTTTTGCTTCTTCACTTGAGATGCTTTCTTGGTTTATTAATCTGTTGAGTATTTGTTTCATATTCTATTTCTGTGAAGGCAGAAATCTTTTTAATTTAACTTCATTTTTAATAGATCCGCATCAAGTGCGGAATTATAGTGTTAGCTATTCACCCAATTTTCTAAAATTTGTTTTCCGTTTGGTGTCAATACCGATTCAGGATGGTATTGCACACCTTTCACATCGTAAAACCGATGTCTTAACGACATGACTTGTCCGTTATTATCGAAAGACGTAGCTTCTAATACTTCTGGTAAATTTGCGTCAACAACCCATGAATGGTAGCGACCAACGCTAATGGTTTTATCCATGTTTTTGAATAAAGGTTCATCATCTACCGTAATTTCAACAGGTGTTGCTACGCCATGAAATACCTCTTCAAGATTAACGAGTGAACCTCCAAAAACTTCTCCAATAGCTTGTTGGCCAAGACAAACACCTAAAATACTTTTGGTTGGTGCATACCGTTTGATGATGGCTTTTAAAAGTCCGGCTTCATCAGGAATTCCTGGTCCAGGAGAGAGTACAATTTTTTGAAAAGCATCGACTTCCTCAAGGCTTAGTTTGTCGTTTCGTTTTACAGTTACTTCGCAGTTTAAATCCTCTAAATAATGGACTAAATTGTAAGTGAAGCTGTCGTAGTTGTCTATTACTAATACTTTCATAATTTATGCCTGCGAAAGCAGGTGTTTTAATTTATGTTGGATTCCGCATCAAGTGCGGAATGACATTTGTTTTTTCTATATTCTTTACTCAAAGTCTTCTGTTTTGTTCTGCTTTGCGTTAAGGATTGAAAGGTTTGTTTGAGCTCATCTTTGATAGCGAGCCTTGAAAGCCTGACCCTTGTGGTAACGCCATAAATTTAAATATCTTCAGCCATTTCAATCGCTTTTGTTAAAGCACCTAATTTATTATACACTTCTTGTAATTCATGTTCTGGATTGGATTTTGACACTAATCCTGCACCAGCCTGCCAGTGCAATTTGTGATTTTTACTCATAAATGTTCGTATCATAATGGCATGATTGTAATTGCCATCGAAATCCATAAATCCTATTGCGCCTCCATAGAAAGCTCTATTGGTCTTCTCATATTTTTCTATGAGTTGCATGGCTTTGTGTTTTGGAGCTCCGCTTAAGGTTCCAGCAGGAAATGTGTCGGCAACGACATGCATCGTAGGAGTGTCGTTATGAACTTTTCCTGTGACTTTACTAACAAGGTGAATCACGTGAGAAAAAAATTGTGCCTCTCTGTAGGTTTCTACTTTAACCTGACTGCCATGTCTGCTTAAGTCGTTTCTAGCTAAGTCAACTAACATGACATGTTCTGCATTTTCTTTATCATCTTGCGCTAATTTTTTGGCCAGCATTTGATCTTCTTCGTCATTTCCAGTTCTTTTAAACGTACCAGCGATTGGGTGAATTTCGGCTAGTCCTTTATTCACTACAAGTTGCGCTTCAGGAGAACTTCCGAAGATTTTAAAATCACCATAATCAAAATAGAAAAGGTAAGGTGACGGATTAATACTTCGTAAAGCGCGATACACATTAAATTCATCTCCTTTAAAACCTTGTGAGAATTTTTTTGATAACACCAATTGGAAGACATCACCTCGAGCACAGTGTTTTTTTGCTAAATCAACTTGATCTTTATAATCAGCATCTGTAAGATTAGAACTAATATTAGAGTTTGTTTTAAAAGTATAAGAAGCAAAGTTTTTAGAATTAATTAATTGAAGAATCTCTTCGATATTATTTTCAGTTTCAAAGCAGTGAGCAAAAATATAGGCCTCATTTTTAAAATGATTGATGGCAATTATATTTTGATACACTGCGTAATAAATGTCAGGAATTTCTAAAGAATTTGGCTTTTTGCTAATCTCAATATCTTCAAAATATTTTACGGCATCATAAGCTGTATAACCAAATATACCATTGTTTATGAATTTGAAATCTTCATCAGAATTCACTTTAAAACGCTTTGTGAATTTATGAATCTCGTCGGTTACAGAAACTTTTTCAGTGTAATTCTTTTTGGTGCTTCCATCAGGATAGTGTTGTTCGATGGTATCATCGTTGACCTTGATAGAAGCTATTGGATTAAAACAGATGTAAGAAAAACTATTGTCATTAGCATGATAGTCACTACTTTCTAACAATATACTATTTGGATATTTATCTCTAATTTTAAGATAGATACTGACAGGCGTAATGGTGTCTGCTAAAATTTTCTTGTAATGTGTATAAAGGCTGAATGTTTTCATTTTTTTAAATTAAAAAAGGCTTGTCGTGAATGACAAGCCTTTTTGATATTTTGTTTTAAATATACGATAGGATTAGTTCACGAAGATTGCTTTTCGAGAATTCCACCACCAAGTATGATTTAAATTTATGTTCATAATAATTATAAAGTTCAAAGATAGAAATGAATTATTACAATTCAAATTTATTCCTATAAAATAAAAAAAAGATTCCCAAATGAATGGGAATCTTTAGTTCTAAATGTGCTATTAATCAAGTTATAGGGTTAAAACTTTAGGTTTACATTTAGATCAAATTCGTCGTAAATGGCTTTGTCTTTTAAATCGTCAAAGAAACTTGCAGAACCATATCTAATATCATATTTAGTTCTGTCAATTTTAAAACTAGCTGAAGCCATATTGTCCTTTACAATCATTTGAAAAGTTGCTGGCTTCGTGATTCCTTTAATCGTTAAATCGCCATACACTCGGTATGTTCCATTTTTGCCATCAACTTTATTAATAGAAAAAGTGGCTTGTTTGTGGTTGTTTACTCCGAAAAAGTCATCAGACTTTAGGTGTCCTTCTAATTTTTCTTTTCCTTCACCAGCTTTTAAGTCGGTTACAGTAATTGAACTCATATCCATGGTAAAATTCCCACCTGTCAGGTTATTGTTGTCATCGAACATTAATATTCCTTTTGATAACGTGATAGTGCCTTCGTGAGAGCCTGTTACTTTGTAGCCTTTCCAGCTTATGTTACTGTCTTTTACGTTCACGCTTTTTTCTGCTACTGTTGTGAAAGAAGCAATAGTCATGGCTAAAATCATGACAAATCCGGTTTTTAAAATGTTGTTTTTCATTGTTTGTTTTTGTTTATATAGTTGTAAATAATTTATTTTCAGGTGTTCTAACTTTTTTGTAATGTTGTGTTTTGTCGTCATCAGATCGGTAGCCTAAAGTAATAACTACAGCTGCGTTAAGTTTTTTTGAATTCAGATCTAATAGCGTGTTGTAGTCTTCATTGCTAAAGCCTTCCATCGGACAAGCGTCAATTTTTAATTCTGCTGCTGCTGCTAATAAATTACCAAGCACAATGTAGGCTTGATTTGAAGTCCAACTAGCTTTTTGCTCTTGAGTTAATGGTTTAAGCGATGATTTCATCATTTGTGCATAATCTTTCAAATCTTCTTTACTCATTCCTCGTGTTTCAGCTACATTATCAATGTAGTTATCTACTAATTCGTCGCCAAAATCGGTCATATTAGCAATAACAACCATATGTGAAGCATCTTCAATTTGTGGTTGATTCCAAGAGGCAGCTCTAAGTTTGCTACGCAAATCTTTATTGTCTATAATTAGAATTTCATAAGGTTGCAGACCATAAGACGATGCAGTCAATTGCATTGCATTTTTCAAAGTTTCTAAATCTTCAGAACTTATAGTTTTTGAACGGTCAAATAGTTTGGTGGCATAACGCCATTTTAATTTTTCTATCAATGTATTCATAGTTTATTTAAAGGTTATTATTATAAATGGATTGGTGGATGTGAAAAATTAGCTTCTAAGTTTGTTTATTAGATTATTAATGGTTTCTAATTCATTATGAGATAGAACATTAATTAAATCTTCCTCTGTTTTGTTAATTATTGGATCTAATTGGCTAAGTAGTTTTAAGCCTTCTTCAGTAATAAAAATTTCAACTTTTCTTCTGTTTTTTTCACATGTAAAACGTTCTACATATGTTTTCAATATTAATTTGTCGACGAGTCGTGTTGTATTGCTCATTTTACTAATCATTCGTTCTTGAATGTCTTGCAAATTGAGCGCATTAGGATGTTGACCTCTTAAAATTCTTAGAACGTTGAATTGTTCTACAGAAATGTCGAAAGGTTTTAGAGTATTAGATAGCACATCTTTAAATAACATACTTGTATAAAATATGTTCAACAATGTTTTTCTGGCTAACGGAATCTCAGATTTTGTTTGTAATAGTTGTTCTAATTCTTTCATGTACAACAATTGTATATACAAATGTAATGCGAAATTTGAATTGTTTATTTAATATTTTGTTAAAGTTTTACATTGCGATAGTAGGATTAATAACTTTATAACATGAAGTATGTCGCAATTTTTGTTTTATTGTCGCTGTTCTCATGTAAAGACGAGAAGAACGATGCCGTGAAAGAAATAAATCAGGCTCAATCCACTGCATTTACACTGGATATTTATGACTTTAATGGGCTTGAGAAATTTTTAAGTACCACTGATGATAAAACCTATGTGATTAATTTTTGGGCCACTTGGTGCGCGCCATGTGTAAAAGAATTACCATATTTTGAAAAGCTGAATAAGGCATATGCAAATGAAGTTGAAGTCATTTTAGTCAGTTTAGATTTTCCGAGTAAATACGAAAGCAAACTTAAGCCTTATATTGAAAAGAATAATTTACAATCTAAAGTAGTTGCTTTAAACGATGTAGATTCTAACACCTGGATTCCTAAAGTAGATGAAAGTTGGACAGGGGCAATTCCAGCAACCATTATTTTTAATAAAAATGAACGTAAATTTTACGAAAAGTCATTTAATTATGACGAATTAGAAACCGAAGTCAAACAATTTCTTAAATAATAAAAACACATGAAAATCACATTAAAAACATTTTTTGCATTATTCACTATTGCTATTTTGTCGTCTTTTACCTTTTTTGGTGGAGGCCATGGCTATCATATTGGTGATGTCGCTACAGATTTTGAACTTGAAAACATTGATGGTAAGACTGTTTCCTTATCCGATTTTAAAGCTGCTAAAGGGTTTATTGTTATATTCACATGTAATACGTGTCCGTATGCCGTAGCCTATGAAGATCGCATTGAGGCTTTAAATAAAAAGTATGCAGATCAAGGTTACCCAGTAGTGGCTATTATGCCAAATAATACTGATGTTAAACCTGGAGATAATATGGAAGCTATGAAAGCTCGAGCTAAAGCTAAAGGATTTACTTTCCCTTACTTAATGGATGAAGGTCAGAAAATTTATCCGCAGTATGGTGCCACTAAAACACCTCATGTTTATATTCTTCAGAAAACAAATAAAGGTAATATTGTGAAATACATTGGAGCTATTGATGATAATTACCAAGATGCGAGTGCTGTAAATACAACATACGTTGAAGATGCCGTAGATGCCTTACTTTCAGGTAAAGAAATTAAAGAAACCCAAACCAGAGCTATAGGCTGTTCAATTAAAGTATAAGTTATAAAATATATCATTTTAACAATCCGAAGTGTAACACTTCGGATTTTTTTTCGTCTTTATCACAAGGAAACGTTAAATTTGCATGATTTTTGATACTTACTATTTTATATAATTATTATGGCAGATTTAACACAGCAAGAGTGGAAGGCGAAACTAGAAGCAGATAATAATGCTTTAGTTTTAGACGTTAGAACACCAGAAGAAGTTGCTCAAGGAATTATTCCTAATGCAATTCATATAGATATTTTTAAAGGACAAGGTTTTATTGATGAGGTTCAGCAACTCGATAAAACAAAGAGCTATTTTATCTATTGTAAAGCAGGAGCAAGAAGCGGACAAGCATGTGCAGTGATGAATCAACTCGGTTTTAATAAAACATACAACCTATTAGGAGGCTTCAATGAATGGCAAGGTGAAGTGTCCTCTTTATAAATCAATCAAAAATGAAAAAAATCACAATCTTTTTAAGTCTTTTATTTGCCTTATCACTTACCAATTGTGCAAATGAAACCCAATCTGAAATTAAAGTTATTTCTCCAGAAGAAATGCAAACACTTTTAGAATTAGATGATGTGCAAATTGTAGATGTTAGAACTCCAGAAGAATACAAAAATGGTTTTATTGATAATTCTCAAAATATCGACTTTAACTCACCAACGTTTGATGAAGATATCACGAAATTAGATAAAACAAAGCCTGTTATTCTATATTGTAAGTCTGGTGGTCGCAGTGCAAAGTGTTCTGAAAAACTTAAAAAAGCTGGATTTGTAAAAATTTATGACCTAGAAGGAGGTATTACAAAATGGAAATTTGAAGGATTTGAAATTGAAACTTTCAATTAATAAGTCAATATTGAATAAATAAACCGAGCATAATGTTCGGTTTTTTTATGTTGAGAAGATTGATATTTGTTAATCATCACTTAATACGCTCTATTAATCCCTAGGTTTTTTTTAAATTAGCTCCTTTCAACACCTAATTATTACTAATGAAAAACCTAATATTAATACTTTGTAGTTTTATCGTATGTTCTAATATCGTTAAAGCTCAGGTGTTTGAGCCTGTAATATGGAAGGCTTCAGTAGAAAAAATTTCAGATACCGAATACGATTTAATAGCATCAGCTACCATTGATAAAGGATGGCATTTATATTCTCAAAACGTTCCTGAAGATGGACCTATTCCAACAACTTTTTCATATACTTTAAATTCAAATTTTGAAACTTTAGGTGTCACGTCGGAAGAAGAAGGTCATACAGTTGATGATCCGGTTTTTCAAATGAAAATTAAGTTTTTTGAAAATAAAGCTGAATTTAGGCAACGCATAAAAGTATTAAACAAAGAATTATCTATAGTTGATGGTGAAGTTGAATTTATGGTTTGTGATGACAGCAAATGTTTGCCACCGCAGTTTGTAGATTTAAATTTCAATTTGGCATCAGCTATTAAAGTAGATGCTGATTCTGAAAACGATAGCCCATTTCAAATGGGAGCTATAGATGAGGTATCTCAAATTCTAGAACCCGTAAAGTGGACAACTGCTGTTGAAAAGATTTCAGATACTGAATATATTCTGGTTTCAAAATCAACTATAGATAAAGGCTGGAAATTGTACTCGCAAAAGGTTCCTGAAGACGGACCAATTCCTACAGAATTCATATATAACGTACCTGATGGTGTTGAATTAGTTGGAAAAACATCTGAAGAGGAAGGAAAGGAAGTCGAAGACAAAGTCTTTAATATGAAGATTAAGTTCTTTAAAACTTCTGCTGAATTCAGACAACATATAAAATTAAGTAAAAGCGATATGTCTTCTATAACTGGTGAAGTTGGTTTCATGGCTTGCGATGATGAAAAATGTTTAACGCCAAGTTATGTCGATTTAAACTTCGATTTAACTAAAAGTGCAGAAGCAAAGCAAGGAGCAACATCACCTCCTCAAGAAGATGAAGGAGAATCCAGAGGGTTGTGGTCGATATTTATAGTGGCATTCTTTTCAGGATTTATAGCCTTATTGACACCTTGTGTATTTCCAATGATTCCTATGACTGTAAGTTTTTTTATTAAACAAAGTCAGTCTAAAGCTAAAGGAATTCGCAATGCTATTATTTATGGCTTATCGATTATTATTATTTATGTCCTGTTAGGAACGATAATTACAGCGATTTTTGGTGCTGACGCGTTGAATGCTCTGGCAACCAATGTGTGGTTCAATATTATTTTCTTCATACTATTGGTAGTTTTTGCAATTTCTTTCTTAGGTGCTTTTGAAATTGTACTACCTAATTCTTGGGCAAATAAAGCTGACCGTCAAGCAGATAGAGGTGGTTTAATAGGTATCTTTTTTATGGCTTTGGCTCTTGCCATAGTATCATTTTCATGTACAGGACCAATTGTAGGAACGATTTTAGTTGAAGCTGCCTCTAAAGGAGGTGTCGCTCCTGTGATTGGAATGTTAGGGTTTTCAACAGCTATAGCATTACCATTCGCATTGTTTGCAGCCTTTCCTGGATGGTTAAATTCATTACCTAAATCAGGTGGCTGGTTAAATACAGTTAAAGTAGTATTAGGATTTTTAGAATTGGCTCTTGCTTTTAAATTTTTATCGCAAGCCGATTTGGTGTTGCAATTACACTTCTTAGAACGTGAAGTATTTATTGCGATTTGGATTGCCATCTTTGGAGCGTTGTCATTATATCTATTTGGAAAAATTCAATTGCCACATGATTCACCATTAAAACATATTTCTGTTGGACGCTTGTTATTAGGTTTATTGACTTTGTCATTTACAGTCTATATGATTCCCGGACTTTGGGGAGCACCTTTAAATTTAATTAGTGCATTTCCTCCACCATTAGATTATAGTGAATCACCATATGGCGTTGGAAACTCAAAAGGAGGAGGTTTTGCCAGTAGTCATGCCGATTTACCTGATGGAGCTCATTTATTGGCACCACATGATATTCTTGCTTTTAATGACTATGATAAAGGTTTGGCTTATGCTAAGCAAGTAGGAAAACCTGTCATGATTGATTTTACAGGTTGGGCTTGTGTGAACTGTCGTAAGATGGAACAAAATGTTTGGGTAAAAGATAGAGTTTTAAATACCTTGAAAAATGACATCGTACTTATTTCATTATATGTTGATGATAAACGAAAGTTGTCTGAAGATGACATCGCAGATTCTAAATTGAAACCTGGAAAAAAACTCAGATATATCGGTCAAAAATGGAGTGAATTGCAAACCATAAAGTATAAGACCAATACACAGCCTTTCTATGTGTTAATGGATCATAACGAAGAAAATTTGATTGATCCGGTAGGTTACACTCCAAATGCTGATGAGTATTATGATTGGTTATCTGAAGGGATTGGGAATTTTGAAAAGTAATTATCTTTCAAAATAAACTTCTTCGAAAGGCACACGAAAACGTGGTCCGTAAATACCATTCTCATCCCGAATCCCACAACCTATAATCATGTTTATTTCAGCTCCTCTAGGTAGGTTTAAAATTTGTTTTACTCTTAATGTATCACTACCTTCCATTGGGCAAGTGTCATAGCCAATTGCAGCCATGCTAATCATAAAATTTTGAGCAGCAAGTCCAGCACTTTTATGAGCAACAATACGCATATCACTTTGTCTGGTTTGTCTGTAAATAGGTCTGAATAATCCAACAATTTGAAATGTCCAGTATTTTATAAATCCCAGAATTCCTAAAAAGTCTGAATAGATTGTCGGTATTAGTTTGTTGTAATAATCGGTTGCTTGCTTTTTTCGTTTGACCAGTCGAGGTTCTAAATCGGGTTTGTCAAATGCTTTGTTGAGAAAATTGATATTTGCCTGAGCGCGATTTCGCCATAAATCTTTTCTGGTCACAACAACAACCAATTGCTGAGCAGTTTTTGCAGCATTCTGATTAAAACAAGCCTTTGCTAATTTTTTTAAAATATCTTTTGAAGTGATATGATAAAACTCCCATAACTGTAAGTTACTACTGGTTGGTGCTAATGATGCATTATGTAAACATTGCTTTACTTTTTCGGTATCAATAGATTCATCTTTATAAACTCGTGTTGATCTCCTATAAGCGATTGCTTCTGATACTGTTTTTTCCATGAATGTAAAGTACGTAATTATATGCTAGGAGAAAAACCAGTTATAGCACTTCAAGCCAATTAGGTAACCACATCCTAAGACTAATGGGTAACCCAAAAACAACCATAAATAATCTAAAACTTGAAGTTTGCTAAAAGCTTTTGAGCCATCATTATTAAGTAAATTAATAAAATCATACCAGGATTTAAGTCCGATACTCGCAATAATACCATTGGCAATTATAGCAATGAGGAGTATGAAAATTCCTATGATGTAGAGTTTTACCATGAAGTTTATTTACTTATATTCCAAGATAATAAAAAAATCAGGAAAATATATACACATTAAAACATCGAATCTTTTTTTTCGTTCGTATATATAACAACTAACCTTTTTTTATGCGCATTAAACTTCAAAAACCATGGTTAAAATGGTTGCTAAAATTGTCTTTCAGCGGTATTGCATTGATTGTTCTGTTTTGGCTTTCAGTCTATATCGGACTTTGGGGCAAGTTGGCGTCTAAAGATGATATTTTAAATATTAAGCAGGCCGAAGCCAGTATCTTGCTGGATGCGAATCAAGAACTTTTAGGCAAATACTTCATTTTTGACAGACAGATTGTTGCGTATGATGACCTTCCGAAGCATTTAGTAAATGCTTTAATTGCGACTGAAGATGTTAGATTTTATGAGCATAATGGTATTGATTATACAAGTCTCTTTCGAGTGTTTTTCAAATCTATATTAATGCAAGATAACTCTTCAGGAGGAGGAAGTACTATCAGTCAGCAACTAGCGAAAAACATCTATGGAAGATGTAACTATGGCTGGTTTTCAATGCCAGTAAATAAGACTAAAGAAATGATTCTTGCCAGTCGATTTGAAGATTTGTATTCCAAAGAAGATATCATAGTCATGTATTTGAATACAGTGGCTTTCAGTGAAAATGTCTTCGGAATTGAAAGTGCTTCACAACGTTTTTTTAGTACGTCTGCTAAAGATTTAGATGTATCGCAATCTGCTACTTTAGTTGGAACGTTAAAAGCACCTCATAGCTATAACCCAAGATTATTTCCTGAACGAAGTCAGTTAAGACGCGATGTTGTATTGCAGCAAATGGAAAAATACGAATACATTTCAAAAGAGTTAAGAACTGAAACAAGTGAACAACCTTTAGTTGTAGCCTATAGGAAATTCAATCATGCTGAAGGTACAGCAGCTTACTTTAGAGAAAAAGTGCGACTGGATGTAAAAGTGATTTTAGATAGTTTGGCTCAAGCTAACGATGAGAGTTATAATTTATACAAAGACGGATTGAAAATTCATACCACTTTAGATATTGATATGCAACGCTATGCAGAAAGTGCGATGCAAAAGCATTTAGCATCTTTGCAGTCTCAGTTAGAGAAATCTTACGGTAATAAAGCGCCATGGATTTCTAATACCTCACTAATTGAAAAGCGAATTAAAGAGTTGCCACTATACAAGCAGTTGAAAAAACAAAAACGTAGCGATAAAGAGATTATGGACTCATTAAGCGTAAAAACTAAAATGAGTTTGTTTTCATGGGAAGGTGATATCGTTGCAGATGCTTCAATTATTGATAGTTTAACACATACTATGAAATTTTTAAATACAGGATTTGTAGCGGTCAATCCTAAAAATGGAGCAGTGAAAGCTTATGTTGGTGGTATAAATTTTGAACGCTTTAAATTTGATCATGTTTCAGATTCAAAGCGACAAGTGGGTTCTACATTTAAACCAATTGTTTATACAGCTGCCCTGGAAAATGGTATAGATGCTTGTACCTATTATCCTGTTAAAGAAGTTACTTATACAAACCAAAAAGATTGGACGCCAACCAATGGAAGTAAGGAAGAAGTTGATCGGCATCTTAATTTTTCATTTGAAAAAGCATTAAGTGAATCTGTAAATACGATTGCAGTCAAAGTGCTTGAGGATGTTGGAATAGATGCTGTTATCGATCAAGCGAAACGTATGGGAATTCAATCAGATTTACCAAACGTACCATCATTGGCTTTAGGAACTGCGCAATTTTCAATGTTAGAATTGGTGGGAGCTTATACCAGTTTTGCTAATGAAGGTCATGTGTCTAAACCGTTTTACATCACTAAAATTGAAGATAAATCCGGAAACATTATTTTCGAACAATCCAATCGATATATTGGCACTGAAGCCTTTTCTGAAAAGACTAGACAAACAATGATTGAGATGATGAAATCGACAATTAATTCAGGTACAGCAAAACGCATGCGAAGTACGTATGGACTAACTAACGATATCGCTGGAAAAACGGGAACAACACAAAATAATAAAGACGGTTGGTTTGTAGGTGTTAGTCCAGATTTAGTCATGGCATCTTGGGTTGGCAATGATGACCATCGTATCGGATTTAGTAATACGTCTATAGGACAAGGCGCACATTCGGCTTTGCCTACAGTGGCTTTATTTTTAAAGCAACTCAATTCAGATTCTAAATTTGATACGTTGACTAAGGCTAAGTTTGAAACACCATCAGATGAGGTTTTAGCAGCTTTAGATTGCGAACCAGAAAAGCGTGACGGATTCCTAAAACGACTCTTTACCAAAGATAAAAAGGAGCGTGAGTTTGAAGCTGATTCTAAAGATAAAAAGAAAAAGAAGAAAGGGATTTTTTCGTTTTTAAAAAAGAAAGAAAAGAAAAATGAATAGTGACTTTTGAATGTGCTAATAGATTTGTTATAAGAAATTTAGCACAAATTTTGTTAAGAAAAATATTACAAGTATCTTAGAATGTTTCTAACCATAAATTTATTCTATGAAAACTAAACTACTCTTTTTTGTTACCCTAATTATATCTGCTGTAAGTCACGGACAAATTTTTGATGAATCTTTTGATGACCCTTTTTCTTCATTGCCACCTTTTTGGGATTTTTCAATTGATGCTTTCTATAGTGTACAAAATGAAGAATTAGTGGTTGATGCCTACAATGGTGTTGCTGAAGTTATAAGTCCAGCATTTGATTCTACTCCTTTTGACTCAATAGAAGTTGAATTTGTAGTTAATAGTCCTAGTGCATTACAAGTTGAAATATATTATCTAGATGTAGCTTCTAACACCAATGTTTTGGCCTATTCAACCTTTACTAATGCTAGTGGACCAGAAACTATTATGTATGAAATTGATCCTCCAGGATCTTTTTTAAATATTGACGTGATAACACTTAGGTTTTCCGATTTTATTCCTTTTCAAATGGTGTTAGATGATATAGTTATCACAGGAATAGGTGGTTCTGCAGGTCCTGTTACTTATACCTTCACTAGTGGATCTTGGACACCAAGTAATCCAAGTGGACTAGCAACTGCAAGTGATGATATCGTAATAGCAGATGGAAATGCGATTTTTAATACGCTTACAACGGCAAATACTGTAACCATTGAAGCTGGTGCTTCATTAACGATTGATGCTGGGTTAACAGCTTCACAGATTACTTTAAACTCAATATCAACAAGTTTTGCAAGCCTAGTGCCAAATGTCTCAGCTAGTATAACTGGTAATGTAATTTACCAACGATTTGTGAACTCAAATATACTTGGTAACGATTTAATTTCTCCACCACTATCAGGACAAACTTGGGCAAGTTTTATAGATCCTGTTAATGCCACAGCTTTATTGAGTAATGCAGGTGCTCCAACAGTTTATGCTTTTGCTCCCTTTGATAAAACTACTGGAGACTTCGAGAATTATGATTTGAATTCAAGTGCCATTTTAACTAGCGGTACGGGTTATAGAGTTGCAACAAATACAGGTGAAATATTAGCATTTTCTGGTACAGTTGCTCAAACACCAGTAAGTGTAAATATTGTTGATAGTGGTTCACAATATACAGAGTGGAATTTAATAGGCAACCCTTATCCTTCATATTTAGACATTCAAAGTTTTTTAAACCATCCTGTGGATACAGGTGTTTTGAATCTTGATTTATTTGTAGATCAATCTGCTGCGATATACGCATATAATGGAAATGGTTATAATATTATTAATTTATCTAATGTTTCAACTACACCTTTAATGGCTCCTGGACAAGGATTTTTTGTAGCCGCGAAGGCTAGTAATGTTGGAGCTTATGATTTGGAATTTACACCTAGTATGCAAACAAATGGCGCTAGTGATGATTTTATTGCTGGAAGAAACGCTGAATTGATTTATTTGAAACTTGGTTTAAGTTCTAGTTTTAATAATTACAACACAGAGTTTTATTTTAATGAGAATTCAAGTGAAGGTTTAGATAAAGGCTATGATGCTGCACTTTGGGGAGCTACTGCACCAGAATTTAGTATTTATTCCCACTTAGTGCAGGATAATACAGGAAAGCCAATTGGATTACAAACCTTAAATCCATCAGATTTATCAAATGTGTCTATTCCTTTAGGTGTAAATGCCAGTCAAGGCGAACAAATTACATTTGCTATTATTGATTCGAGTTTACCAGCTTCAGTAAATGTGTATTTAGATGACGACGTTGCTAACACGTCAACATTATTAAACACTGGAGATTATGTAATTACACCTGCAACAGCTTTATCAGGAACGGGACGTTTCTTTCTGAGAACAACAGAAGATGCTTTGTCAACCATAAGCAATAACTCAGAGGTATTAAATATTTTCGCTTTAAACAGCTCTAAGGAATTAGTGGTTAGTGGACAAATATCAGATGCAACAATATTAAATCTTTACGATATTCAAGGCAGAAAAGTTTTATCAATAATACTTGATGCTACAATTCTTAACAATCGAGTGGATGTCTCCGGTTTAAGCGGTGGAATATATGTAGTTAACATTTCAAACGGTTCAAAACAACTATCACAAAAGGTAATTATTAAATAAACAAATATTGTAGGTGCATCTATTTTTTGGATGCACTTTTTTGTTTAATTAAATTCAGTTACAAAAAGATATTTTTTCATTTCTGAAGAAGAAAGATAAATCTTGATTTGTCTAGTTTAAAATAGTTTCTACTTCTTTAATACAATCTTCAATACTTCTTTTACTGGTGTCAATAGCCACATTGCTATTACCATAAGGTTTATATTTTTCAATTTTTCCCTGAGAAAATAATCCGATAACAGGTGTTTTAGTGGCAGCTGCTAAATGCATGACACCACAATCTGCACCAATAAATAAAGCCGTATTTTCTATAACTGAAGCCATTTCACGCAGGTCTTTACTGTAGTATGAAGTAGCCTGAAAATCGATTTGAGAGATGTTTTCAATAGGGAGCACTTCAATAATATTATAATCGCTAAAGGATGTTTTTAGTTGACTATAAAATGCCTTCCACCATTCTTTTGAATGACACTTAAAACCCGTAGCAAAGGTGTAAATGCAAATGGTTTTAGCGTTGTTTTTAACTAAATTATTTAAGATATCCCTACCTGCTGCAATTTCATTTGAATCTAATTTCATGTCCAATAATGGGATTGGTCGCTCATTTTTTGGATAACCTAATTTTGAAAGATAAACTCGTAATGCATACACCGGATTTTTAGCGATGTGAAAACTGTCAGGTACTTTTAGCTCATAATCATCGTCTATATCGTCAAAAACTTTGAGCTTAGCATTAGCAAAGCCTGTTAGCAGTTTACCCGATGAGGAATCCTTTACTGCATTTATGACTAAATCGTAGGTTTTAAATTTTACACTTAGCCAGACTTTGGCATACGTTATTAATTCTTTAAAGGGTTTTCTGGGTAATACAATGTAATCCGTAATATTGGTGAAATTTTCATATAAGATAGGAGCCAGATTTCCTTTAACTAAAATATCTATTTGAGAATTTGGGAATGTATCAATAAGCTCTTGAATTAATGGAGTAGTTAGTAATAAATTTCCCAATCTATGATTAGGTCTAATGATTAAGATTTTTTTTATTTCAACCTGAGATTTTCTGGCCAAAGCCTTTTTCATATTTGATTTACCAATGTTTTTAGTAAGCCCATACATGACTTTCCTTCTAAAATCATTCACTCGTATTGAAAAAGAGACTTTCTTTTCAGAGTCCTTATTGTCTTTTGAAAACGTCATAAACTAAATTTTAATCGTAACATCAATTTAAAGGTTAATAAACAGTTCTGCTCATCAGATTTGCAATATCGTATTTTTTTTTCTTGAATTTGACGAAAACCTAGAATTTCGGGAAACGTATGTCGTGAAATGTGTTATTATCAATTAGGTTACGTTATTTAATTACTTCGATAAATATAATCAAGGCTCTGAACACTTTTTAGGTGCATTCGTCCTAAGCTGGTTGTATTTAGAGTTTAAGTCATCTACTTTTAAACCAGCCTCAAATCTGATCTCAATCTTAAATGCAAGTAAAATGCTTCATTTATTATATGCTATTAATTAAAAATGAGCTCTTAAAAAAGAGTATTACTAACCAACAAAAACAATTATTATGTTGAAAAAAACTTTTGCATCTGTAATGATGCTAGCAATGGTGTTTACATTTTATACATCTGTAAATGCTCAAGAATCTGAAGATTACGCAATGTGGGAAAACATGATGTTCACTCCAGATTATACCAAACTTAAAATTTTAGGTGAAAACATGCGTAAACACAATGAAACCTATCATAAGGAAGGACCTTATAAGGCGACTGTTTACAATATTGTTTCAGGACCAAATGCTGGTAAAATGATCTGGCAAATGGGATCGATGATGTTTAAACATAATGATGGTCGTCCTGGAAAAGGTGGTCATGATGCAGACTGGAGAGACAATGTTATGCCTTATGTAAAAGAAATACATACGATAGAGTATTGGAGTCAGGATGATAAAAAATCGAACACAAGTATGTTAGGTCCAGATAATATCTATCCTATCATGTTTATTAGATATTTTGAAGTTTCCGATACCCATGATTACACCATGAATAATGTTTACCAACAAGCAAGTGAAACGTTCAAGTCAATGTCTGGCGTAAATCCTTGGGGATTATATTACAATCAATTTCTACAAGGTGATTTAGGACGCCATGTCGCAACTGTACGCTTCTTTAAAGATTGGAAATCTTTTGAGGACAGTCCAAGTTTTAAAGATGCACACGGAAAATTATTTGGCGAAGATCAATGGGAAACATTTTTAGATACCATAGATGATACATTTGATAATCAATGGGATGAAATCTGGGAATACAATAAATTCTTGAGTGGCGATTAGTCTAACATAGCTCTCAATAAAAAAACCACTCTGTGAAGAGTGGTTTTTTTGTGGAGTCGGAGAGAATCGAACTCTCGTCCAAACAAGCTATTAAAGAGCTTTCTACACGTTTAGTCTTTCCTTGTTTTTTCGATTGTAAGCTGGCAAAAGACAGCCTACTTACAACTTAGCTTCTCAATCTCGAAAAGGTATCAAAGCACTACCTAATCTAAGTTAATATTTACGATGCCTCTAATAAGAACGCCATTAACCAAGGCTTTCTGGAGACATTTAGCCTTCCTACCTAGTAGGAACTAGCACAATCTTACTATAATTCAGATTACGCAGCTAAAGCGTAGTTATTCTCGCCGTTTAAAAAGTTGACCTAGCCTTTTACGTGTTTCAATGTCATTACACGACGTGCTTACCGTTTAATGAGTCTCGCTGTCAAAACCAGTCGACCCCATTTTAGTAATTTTGTTTTTTGCCAACCAAAATTTCAAGGTAGGTTGGGCGTTACCTTTTACTCATACCTACAAGGTTATAAAAAAAACCTTGCAGGATCGCAAAACGTCAGGCTTTCCGCTGTATCTTTTTGTTATATTACCTTGAATACCATCCTCAGGTTTTATAAAACAAAAAGGATGTCGCTTCAATCCTTAACGCACTCTGCCAAGAAACATGATATAAAGTCTCAAGGCGTGCGAAATTACTAAAAATAGTAACTCAAAAGCCATACCAAGTCTATTTTATAATGTTTTTAAGAAAATTTGTCAGTGCGATGTCTTATTTTTAAGTAAAAGATATATTATGATAACCGAAGGAACCAAAGTGAAATGGAAATGGGGAAATGGAACTGCCATTGGAAAAGTTCAGGAAACCTATACTAAAACTGTAACTAAAACCATTAAAGGAAGCGATGTTACGAGAAAAGGCGAGCCAGGAAATAAGGCGCTGTATATCAAACAAGACGATGGCGATTATGTTTTAAAAAGTGAAAATGAAGTGGAGCGTACCGATTAATTATTTAATTCGTGGCGTGTTTGTTTAAGCCACAAAATCAGCTTATTTTCGTGAAAAATTATCACAGATGAAATTCGCAATTATCAAAGAACGTAAAAATCCACCAGATCGTCGTGTGGTATTTTCACCAGAAAAATTGGCTGAAGCCAGAGCTCAGTTTCCTCAAGCCGAATTTGTAGTAGAGTCTTCAGATATTCGTGTGTTTTCAGATGAAGCTTATCGTAAACATGGCTTTACTGTAACCGATGATGTGTCAGATTGCGATGTCATGATTGGTGTTAAAGAAGTGCCATTAGAGTATTTAATTCCTAATAAAAAATATTTCTACTTTTCACATACCATTAAAAAACAGCCATACAATAGAAAGCTTTTGGTGGATATGCTCAACAAGCACATTGAAATGTATGACCATGAAACGATTGTCAAAAAAAGTGGCGCTCGGCTAATTGGTTTTGGTCGCTATGCTGGACTTGTCGGTGCTTATAATGGTTTTAGAGGATTGGGTCTTAGAGATAAATTATTTAATTTACCTAAAGTGGAAACCCTTGCCGATTTACATGAGGTTAAAGCCGAACTTGACAAAATCACATTACCAAATATTAAAATACTACTCACAGGTACAGGAAAAGTTGCCATGGGAGCAAAAGAAATTCTAGATCACCTAAACATAAAACAGGTAAGCGATGCTTTATACTTAACCTCTCAATTTTCTGAACCTGTCTATGTCATGGCAGATGTCATGGAATACAATAAACGAATCGATGGCATTGTAGGCGATAAATGGGAATTTTATAAGGATCCCACAGGATACGAAAGTAACTTTATGCCGTATGCTAAAGAAACCGATTACTTTATTGCAGGACATTTTTATGGTAATAACGCACCTTATTTATTTACAAGAGAAGACGCAAAGCATCCCGATTTTAGAATCAATTTGGTAGCCGATATTTCTTGTGATATTGATGGCCCAGTAGCGAGTACGATTCGTCCGTCGACCATTGCAGATCCATTTTATGGTTATAATCCACATACAGAAACCGAAGTGGCTTTTGATGCCGATGAAGCTATTACAGTAATGGCAGTCGATAATTTGCCTTGTGAATTGCCAAAAGATGCAAGCGAAGGGTTTGGTGATATGTTTTTAGAGCACGTGATTCCAGCTTTTTTTAATGGTGACGAACGTGGTATTTTAAAACGCGCGAAAATTACTACTGCAGATGGTAAATTAACGGAGCGCTTCAGTTATTTGCAAGAATATGTTGACTTCGGTTAATTAAAATTAATTTTTCTTACATTTAACAAGCAACCTTTTGCAAAAGTTTGCATCTACCATTCATAACCAACAACTTAAGACTATGAACATTTTTAAAAGTTTTGTATTTGTTTCACTTGTTCTTATGATATCGTCTTGTTCAGAAGATGATAACTGGAATACAGACAAACCAATTCAGCAACAAGAAGAACCATCAAATTTTTCTGAAAATTTTGGAAACCCATTTAATGCACGTTTCATAGGTCAAGTAGTTAATGAAGACAACAACCCTGTTTCAGGAGTGATGGTCTCTGTTGGTGGTGCATTTACAACAACAGATACCAATGGTATATTTTCAATTCTTGACGCTTCTGTATTTGAGAAATTTGCCTATATCAAAGCTACTAAAGATGGCTTTATTGATGGTTCCAGAGCAGTGGTGCCTTCCGAAGGAATTAATCAGGTAACCATAATGCTGTTAGATTTAGATACTACAGCTTCTATCAACTCCGGCGAATCGAGTACAGTAGATTTACCAAATGGAACGCAAGTTATATTTGATGGAAATTTTGTAAACGGTCAAGGTGTGAGCTATTCAGGTGTGGTGAATGTAACTTTAAAGCATTTAAATCCCGATGATAGTAATATGGAATTGCAAATGCCTGGAATGCTATTTGCTGAAAATACAAATGGCGACCCAAGAGTTTTAGAAACTTATGGTATGATTGCGGTTGAGTTGCGAAGTGCTTCAGGAGATGAATTAAACCTTGCTGATGGAAGTACTGCAGAAATCTCTGTTCCTGTTCCTTTAAATGTAAACAGTACGCCTTCAACGATTCCGCTTTGGTTTTTTGATGAAGAAAATGGGTATTGGAAAGAAGAAGGTCAGGCTACGCTTCAAGGGAATAAATATGTTGGAAATGTCTCTCATTTTTCGTTTTGGAATTGGGATTTTCAATATCCTGCTATAACGCTTTGTATAACGTTAACAGACTCTAATGGTAATGAGCTTCCATATACTGCTTTAAATTTGTACTCACCTGCTTTGGGTTCTACAGGAACTTATGGTTATACTAATGCTGAAGGTGTTGAATGCGGTTTAGTTCCAGCTGATGATGAATTAACATTGGAAGTGCCAGATTATGGATGTATTGGAACCAATTTCACAACAACGATTGGTCCATTTTCTTCTGATTCAAATATTACAATACAAGTATCTGTTGCTGATGAATTGGTAACTAATTTTACTGGTGCATTTAATGATTGCACAGGAAACCCAATGACTAATGGTTATATGCAATTGTTTTATAACGATTCAACACATATCATTCCTATCGCTAATGGATTTTTAGATTTAACGATTGATTATTGTGGTGACAATACTGCGTATTCAGCTTTAGTAATCGATTTATTAGGAAACCAAACTACAGATGTAACTATGGGGAACTTTACTGTGCCGACTACAGATTTAGGTTCTCAAATGTCATGTGTGGATTTAACCGATTCTGACAACGATGGTATTTTAGATATTGATGAAGATTTAAATAACGATAATAATTTAGATAACGACGATACTGATAGCGATGGTATTCCAAATTATTTGGATGAAGATGATGATGATGATGGTGTGAATACTGCAGACGAAGATCGTGATAATGATGGTAATCCAGCAAATGATGATAGTGATGGTGACCAAACACCAGATTACTTAGATGAGTTAGATGTATTAATCTATTTGGCCGAAGCAACTGGAACAGGATGTATTCCAAATATAGAATACGATTTTGATGTTATCGTAGCGCAATCTTATTCAGGTTTAATAAATAATACCTATTCATTTTACTTGACTGAAGCCGATGCTTTGGCAGATGTAAATCCGCTACCTAATCCGTTTATAGATGATGGAACAACAACTTCAGTTTTTGTAAAAGCAACAAATACATTATCTAACCAATCAGATATTGCTGAACTTTATTTTTTTCAGCAATATATAGATTCTGATCAAGACGGTTTAACCGATTGTGAAGAGCTTACAGGTGTAGATGAGTTTCCAGACAGTTCCCAATGTAATCCTAACGGAAACATTACAGATCCTAATGATGCAGATAGTGATGATGATGGTTTTAACGATTGTGTTGAAGCACAGGCTGGTACAGATCCTAATGATCCAAGTAGTTTTCCAGATACTTTAGATAGTGATGGTGATTCGGTTTTAGATAGTCAAGAAGCGATTGATGGCACAGATCCATTTAATGTGTGTGATTATAATCCTGATTTTTTTAATTTCAATAATGTAACTAATGATTGGTATAATGCGAATTGTGATGGTGATATTTCAGTTAATGAATGTGATCCAGCTCCTTTAGATGAATGTGATTTTAGTTTAAATTGTAATTTCTCAACTCCAACGGCAGAGTGGAATGCTCTTGACTGCGATGGTGATACTGTTTCTAATGGAGATGAAATGGCCAATGGTACAGATCCAAGTGATCCTGCAAGTAATTAATAAATTAAAATATAGGTTATAAAAGGAAAGGAAAGCTAATTGGCTTTCCTTTTCTGTTTAATAGGATTTTGAAAATGCTTTTAAAACCCAATAGGTTATAGCCAGAAAAGCTCCAAAGGTTAATGTGAAAATCCACGCTTCAATATTTGGCTGAATTATGATATTTATAATGTCTGAAAAGAGTGCCATAGGATTGTTCATGATTTCCCATGAATTGTATCTTAAAAAGCGTCCGAGATACACTCCAAAAGCTGTGAGTCCAAAAATAGTAAGTAGGAGCGTCAATACAACTTTGGGTTTTAAATAGAGCTTCAGTAGTTTTTCCATATCTGAAAGTGAGAGCATAAATAAAATCAATCCGTTAAAGGCAAACGAGACAATCACCAGCACATCTAGCCACATCAAATACTGTTGTGAACTTCGTAAATGCAATAAATCGGTAATGATGTAAGGTGCATTTGGTAGAAAAAGCAACCAGACTCCAAATGAAAGTAGAAACTGAATTTTACTCGGTTTTGATGTACTAATCAAAGTGGTTGTAATTGCAAATGGAATAACAGCCAGAAACAAATTCCATACTAAAAAAAGCAAATAAAACGATTGATGTAATTTCACTCTAATCATTAAAAGTACTAGACTCAAAACCATCGAAACTGTAAGTAACGATAATACTCTAAACCGATTAAGAATGAGTGTTTTTAAGGTGTCCATAATGTTGTTTTTAAATCCATAGCTAAAATGGTAATCGTGCCAAAGGTGTAAGCGATAAGGTCAGATACATGAAACGTGCTGCCAAGAATTATGTTTGCCATTTTGTGTTGCCTCAACTGTAAATGGTCTAAAAGATTAAACAGCTGCAAAAATTCAATGGTAAAAGCAAAAGCCAATACTCCAATAGCGATATAAATTGGGTTAGCTAGAATAAAAGTTCTAATGCAGCAATACATCAAAATGACCACCAGAAAATCTCCGAAGGTATGACGAATAAAACCTTCGGTTAAAAATACTGCTATGCAAATTTCTACTAATAGCAGCAACAGACTTGAAACAAAAAAGGACGGATTGAATTTGATGGTCATTTGATTTCTATTTTTTTGCCTAAAAACTTTGGTTCTACATTACATATCACATCAATTGAGGCTTTTGCTCTTGCAAAATATTCTCTGAACCTGGTTTTAGATCTTTGATGATTATAACTGTCTTTGGCGTTATAGGCTATGGCATTGATGCCATAATTTTTAGCTAGATATATGGCACGTTCATTATGAAATTGCTGAGAGATAATCGTTATGGAGTCCTGACCAAAAATTTCTTTAGATCTGACAACAGAATCTAATGTTCGGAAGCCAGCATAATCCAGAAATATTTTATTTTCAGGAATACCTCTGGCAATTAAATCGGTTTTAAAAGTCGTAGGTTCATCGTAAGTTGTTCTGCCATTGTCTCCACTGATTAAGATGAACTCAATTTTTCCGGCTTTATAAAGCTCAACAGCAGCATCAAGACGAAATTGGTAATACGAATTGATGTGTCCACTTTGAGTATATTTCCCAGCACCTAGAATAAGTCCGACTTTATTCTTCGGAATGGCTTCAGTTGTATCATAAATATAGTGTCTTGCCTGAAAACTCATCAATTCATTCGTCAGGACTAATCCAAACAACATAAAGGCAGTAAGTAGTAATAATATTTTTAGTTTTTTCATGAATTCAAGATTAGGATGTTGCGTTGTTCTTCTGAAAAAATTGTGGTTCTAAAATCATCAATATCAACATGAAGTAATAGTTTGTAATCAAAATGATGAAACGGATTTGCCTTCTTTCCTATTGTGTAAGATTGGTAATAATAGTTGAAATAATCAGGTAAAATAATAATGCCTAAAATCATTGCTCCATACAGATATAAACTGCGTTTACCGTTGCCATAACACAAGCATTGAAGCGCAATTTCATCTTCTACTTTTGTCCCAAAACCAGTTAAAGTATGGTAAGCATCATGACGCTCAACTTTAGCGATGAGTTCAAAATTGTTTTTCTCGAGGAATTCACCTAGGTGTTTTCCAAAGGTATGTTGCGGATAGGAGAGTAGTTCCTTCCTTGAAATTCCCCAAGGATTATGATGTTTAAATAGACTGGTGTAAATGCGTTGCGAGTGCTCGAATAAGAATTCTATCAGTTGTTTTCTAAGCTGTTTCATGATCTGATTTTTCATTAGCGAACCAAACCCAGGATTGACTCGATGTTATAAAAGCGGATACAAAAAAGGCTGTGAGATAGATATCAAAATCACTGACGATGATTCCGAATGCACAAATTAAAAAAGCCAGTATAGCATAGTACGGGAAATAGGTTTTGAATAGTTGTGTATTATTTATATGTTCTTTTTTTGCTATCCAGTAAATCGGACAAATAGTGCCAATAATGACGATAGTAACAACTAAAAAAATCGGAATAAACGACAAGAGCATAACTAAAAATAAATCATGATCTAATCCTTCTTTAGCGCAAATAATGGTCCAAAAGATTACTAATGCCAGTAACGAAGATTTTGCAAGATTGAGAGGTAAGTTCATGGCTACAAGGATTTTTCTTCTTCGGTGATATTAAAATCTCTAAATGACTTTTCTTGCCAGGTTTTGTGCTCAATATGTTTTATATAGTTCGCGTATTTGTTGTCTATTCTGCTATAACTTTTTGAATCTAATGTTGTGTTCAGACTGTGACGTTTTAACTGAATGGCATTGCTTTCAGATAAACCTATGAGATAATTCAAGTCGTAAGAATTTGCATTGTTGAGATTGTATGTTGTGATGTAGTAATCCCAGTTAATCGTACTGAATGCGATAAGTGTTACAAAGGCAATACTTGTATTGATTCTGAAAAGAAATACCATATTCTTGATTTTCATCACCTTTAAAAAAGTCGTCACGAGTCCGATGAGTGTTAGAAAAATATAAACATGCACGCCAATACGTTTGTAGGTCAATCCGAACGACGTAATATAATTCTGGTTTTTAATGACGATTAAAGTGATGAGCACCATATTCAGAAGAATCCATAAATATGTAAGATTTTTAAGTGCTTTATTTTCAGCATAAAAATTAAGATTGCCTTTAAAAAAGTAGAGAATAATAACAATGGCGATGATGATTGAAGCAATAAGTGTGTTGATGCCATTATGAACTTGAGCAGACATAGCAGGAGCTGCTGAGTTGTCAATTGTGGTTAAAGAAATAATATCAGTGACTATAAATAGAATAATAAGAAGATTTAATAAACCTAAAAGTGTTGTACCTAGCTGCTTTTCTTTTTTTAGTTTTTCTTCGGAAAATGATTCGGTTTTATAAAGATCGTTTTTGATGCTTCTGTCTTTTGAAGTCGCAGGTTCAATACGAACTGGTTGCGAAAGATTACTGAAAAGATAGTAACCTAAAACTGTAAATAATAACCATTGAAAGTTGATGAAATTAAAATTAATTTTATTAACCAAATCATTAAACATCGGATTCCCATTTTTATAAAGAAGCACAAAGACAGTAATGAAAACCAAAGGGATACCAATGAGTTTTACTAAATGAAGAAAGTCGGTGTCTTTATTAAGAAGTTGCTCTTTCTTGTTTTTGTTTCCTTCAATCTTTCTAAAGAAAAATCCAGCGATAGAAGAAAATAATCCGTTGATCCAATTAATGTAAATCGATGTTTTATCACTTGAAATCGCACCAACTAAGGTGAAGAAGGCAACAACATTTGCAATGATAGACAAACTCGAATCTTGAATAAATACAAAGACAGCAGTTGTGAGGTAAGTTATGCAATACAGGATGATTCTTTTGCTTTTAAATTGTTCAGAATTATTAAAAGCCAATAGGATGATGGTCATCATTGAAAACAACAATAGGTTTAATCCAATAGATTTCTCATAAAAGAGAATGCTGAATAAGACCGACGCGATAATGATTAGGATGTGCTTCATGATTTAAACATTTAAAGTACTTTGTATTTCAAAGTAAACGTATAAAAAAAAGAGTTTATTGTTTGTTAATTAATTTTTCTAGTGCTTCAATATGTTTTTGAAATTCGGCTTTACCTAATTTAGTGGTAGCGTAGCGAGTGTTTGGTTTTCTTCCTATAAATTGTTTTTCAACACTAATATATTCTGCTTTTTCAAGTGCTTTGGTATGGCTGGCTAAATTTCCATCTGTGGCTCCAAGCAATTCTTTGAGCGTATTAAAATCGGCATATTCATTCACCATAAGCACAGACATGATTCCTAAACGGATTCGATGATCAAAAACTTTATTTATATTATTTATAATACTCAAAATGACGGTTTAAAGATTGTTTGTAAAACGAATTTCATCTATTAAATAGTTACTTCATATCGTATTTAAAATGCATCCACGTACCATAAATGATGTGCATAAAACCAAAACCAACAACCCAAAACCAAAATCCGTAACTCGGCATCATGGCACAAATTAAACCTAAAATTAGTTCGGTAAAACCTAAATATCGAATATCTCCCAAACTGTATTTTGAAGCATTTATAAGGGCTAATCCATAAAAAATAAGCATTAACGCAGCGGTATGTCCATAACGTTCTTGGTTTAAAATGATGAGAATATAAATTCCACCAGTTATTAAAGGTATAAGAAAATTGATTAATAATCGTTTTGAAGAACTATCCCATATTTTCTCATTATTCTGTTTAGCTTTTTTTGTGGTTAAATAAATACCAGTGACTGCACTAAGACAAGCAACAGCTAATAAAATGGCAAAACAAATTTTAAATATGGCACCATCTAAAATGAGATACCCTCTAACCGAATTAGATACGAGATAATAAGCAATTGATGCTCCTATAAGTGCGTAAATTCCTGCCAGAATTCCTGATAGTCCACTAAGTGAAATAAAACGAGATGATTTGTTCATCAAGGTTTTGATTTCATTGAGATCGTCTAAATAGTTTTTCGATTCCATATAAAAGTACTTTGAAATACAAAGTAAAAAAAATTATTTCAATAATTGCTACTAAATAATTGTTAATTTTGAAAATCATGAAATTTGAGTCCTGTGAATCCAGCTGAAGCCTATATACTTAAACAAACTGAGCCTTTCAAGTCCATATTGTTACACTTGCAAATCTTAATAGAACATACGTTTCCTGATGCTGAATTAAAGTATAAATGGCGAATTCCGTGTTATTATGTCAATTCGCGACCAATATGCTATTTGAATCAAAGTAAAGATTATGTTGATGTTGGGTTTTGGCATTCGGCACATTTAACAAAATACATTGAACACATGGTTTCTGAAAAAAGAAAAGTGGTCAAATCAATGCGTTACAAACATCTTGAAGATATAGACGACAACCTGTTTATCAGTATCTTAAAGGAAGTGGAAGAACACAAAAATAAATCGTTTCTGAAGTAAAAAAATACCAATGAGAATCCAGATGTTTAGTTTTAGAAGAATTCAATTTGAAGCCAACGCCACAACTAACAACTAAACAACTTTATAGTTCTTTAAATACAGTGTAAGTATCAAAAACCTTTCCTTTAAAAGATGTTTTCTGTTTCTTTTCAACATCATAAAAATGAGAATCAAAGAAATCAAGAGCAGTCGTACTGATATCAGATTTTATAACATCATGACCATTCATAGACACCTGAGATTCCATAATGCGTAACAATTTTGAACCGATGGTTTGGCGTTGAAAATCTTTGTGAACGAACATGTTTTCTAAGTAAAATCCATTTTTTAAATAGGAGAATCCTACGATTTGATTGTCAACTTCAGCCACTAAAAAATAGAATTTTTTAATGCGATCTTGCCACTTTTTTATGTCATCTGCGCCTTTAGACCAGGCTTCGACCTGCTTTTCAGAATAGTCTTTAGAGTTTACTGCTCGAATTGTATCTCTGTAAATGGCAGTTATTTCTGGTAAATCATCTTGTGTAGCTTCTCTAAAATCGATGTCTTCAATCATAATTTATAAGCTATTGACTGTTTTTCTAATGGCTACTAGATTGGTTAATAATTTTTCCAGATTATCTAAATGTAGCATATTAGCTCCATCACTTTTCGCATTTGCAGGATCGAAGTGTGTTTCAATAAACAAACCATCTACATTATTAACAACTCCTGCTCTTGCAATGGTTTCAATCATATCTGGTCGTCCACCAGTAACACCAATACTTTGATTAGGCTGCTGTAATGAATGCGTTACATCTAAAACGGTAGGCGCGTATTCACGCATTGTTGGAATGCCTCTAAAATCGACGATCATATCTTGATAACCAAACATAGTCCCTCGATCAGTAATCCAAGCCATATTATTTCCAGAGTCTTTTACTTTTTGAACCGCATGTTTCATCGATTCTGGACTCATAAATTGCCCTTTCTTTAAGTTTACCACTTTGCCAGTTTGCGCAGCAGCAACGACTAAATCCGTTTGGCGCACTAAGAATGCTGGAATTTGCAAAACATCAACATATTCTGCAGCCATTGTAGCATCAGATACTTCATGGATATCAGTCACTGTTGGAATGTCAAATGTTTCAGAAACTTTTTTAAGAATTTTCAAGGCTTTTTCATCACCAATTCCAGTAAAACTGTCAATTCGACTACGATTGGCTTTTTTAAAACTTCCTTTAAATACATAAGGAATGTTTAAACCATCAGTAATGCTTACAACCTTTTCAGCTATACGCATTGCCATATCTTCACTTTCAATGGCGCATGGTCCACATAATAAAAAGAAATTGTTTGAATTGGTATGCTTTAGTTTTGGAACGTCTTGAAGATTCATTGAATTTAAGTTTCAAATTAAAGCGCAAAGTTACGAAAATATAACGCTTAATCTATCGAATTAAATTCTGAGGTTTTATTAAAGCTGGAATTAAAATGTACGCTTCATACTGTTACGAATCATCCATAAGGCCATCACAAAATTTGCAACTACAAATAATCCTCCGTAAATGATGAATTGTTTTGTGGTAGTAGATAAGGTTATGATGTTTAAAAGATCAGATACATATGCCAAAATAAGATATGAAGAAATGCAAACAAATGTAATTCCTAATGAAAAATTAAGTCGTTTACTGGGCTTTACGAGTTGCCAAATAAATGGAATTCCAAATAAAAGTATAGGGTATGCAGTGATTCCCGAATTTCTGTTAACCTCAGTGAACCAGTACGAAATTACTGCAATAAAATAGAGGTAAGGGACAAATTTTGAATATTTCTGAATGAGTTTCATGTGCTAAAAATGTGTTATTTGTTATCAGGTCTGCATACGGACATACCTGCGTAAATCGCACAAAATATGGCTGGTTGAAGTGGCTATTTACTATTAATCAATTACAGAACGTAAATTACGAACTGAAATTATATGTTGCCATAATTATAACATTTAATTAACTAATTTACAGAGATTAAACTGGTGAAGTCAGCGTCATAGATTAAAATGCAGCCTAATGTATATCAGTAAAAAGTGAGTCATATTCAGTGTTTATTAAATTATTGAAATGAATTATCTTTTAAACAGTAATTTAACGTACCTTTGCACGCTTAAAATAAGGCATCATTATGGCTAATATCAAAAACATTGCAATTATTGCACACGTCGATCATGGAAAAACCACCTTGGTTGACAAAATCATGTACCATTGTCAGTTGTTTCGTGAAAACGAAAATACTGGAGATTTAATTCTCGATAACAACGATTTAGAACGTGAAAGAGGAATAACAATTACGTCTAAAAACGTTTCAGTAATCTATAAAGACACTAAAATCAATATTATAGATACACCTGGTCACGCCGATTTTGGAGGTGAAGTTGAACGTGTATTAAATATGGCAGATGGTGTTTTGTTATTAGTTGACGCCTTTGAAGGGCCTATGCCTCAAACCCGTTTTGTACTCCAAAAAGCAATCGATTTAGGGTTGAAGCCATGTGTGGTTATTAATAAGGTAGATAAAGAAAATTGTACTCCTGATGAAGTTCATGAAAAGGTCTTTGATTTGATGTTTGAACTTGGAGCAGAAGAGTGGCAGTTAGATTTTCCAACGGTATATGGTTCAGCTAAGAATAACTGGATGAGTGACGATTGGCAAAATGAAACAGAAAATATCGAGCCACTTTTAGATATGGTTATTGAACATATTCCTGCACCAAAAATTGAAAAAGGAACCACACAAATGTTGATTACATCTCTTGATTTTTCATCATTTACTGGTCGTATTGCGATTGGACGTTTAACACGTGGTGAGTTGAAAGTTGGGCAAAATATTTCTTTAGTTAAACGCGATAAGAGCATTGTTAAATCTAAAATTAAAGAACTTCACGTTTTTGAAGGACTAGGAAGAAAGAAGGTTGATGAAGTTCAAACAGGTGATATTTGTGCGATTGTTGGATTAGAAGGTTTTGAAATTGGTGATACAGTGGCCGATTGGGAAACTCCTGAGGGTTTAAAAACCATAGCGATTGATGAACCAACGATGAGCATGTTATTTACAATTAACGATTCGCCTTTCTTCGGAAAAGATGGGAAATTTGTTACATCTAGGCATATTAAAGACCGTTTAACTAAAGAACTAGAAAAAAACTTAGCGCTTCGAGTTGAAGAAACCGACAGTGCAGATAAATTTATGGTCTTTGGTCGTGGTGTTTTACACTTATCGGTTTTAATCGAAACGATGCGTCGTGAAGGTTATGAATTACAAATTGGTCAGCCTCAAGTAATCATTAAAGAAATTGATGGTGTAAAATGTGAGCCTGTTGAAGAAATGACCATTGATTTACCAGAAACGGTTTCGGGTAAAGCTATTGAAATGGTAACGATGCGTAAAGGTGAAATGCTAAGTATGGAAGCTAAAGGTGAGCGTATGGTTTGTCAGTTTATTGTACCTTCAAGAGGAATCATTGGTTTACGTAATCAATTATTAACAGCTACTGCTGGTGAAGCAATTATGGCACATCGATTTAAAGAATACCAACCTTTAAAAGGTGGTATTCCTGAACGTCAAAACGGATCTCTAGTGTCTATGGAAAAAGGTCAGGCAATTCCTTACTCAATTGATAAATTGCAAGATCGAGGTAAGTTTTTTGTAGATCCAGGTGAGGATATTTATGAAGGACAGGTGATTGGTGAAAACTCTCGTGGTGATGATATGGCAGTTAACGTCACAAAAACTAAAAAATTAAGTAACGTACGTAGTTCAGGAGCTGATGATAAAGCGAAAATCGTACCTGCTATTAAATTCTCTTTAGAAGAAGCTCTCGAATATATTCAAAAAGATGAATATGTCGAAGTGACACCTAATTATTTACGATTACGTAAAATATATTTGACAGAAGTTGAACGTAAGCGTAATAAGAGTATATAATAAAATCAATATTGCATTTAGTGAAGAGGAATTTAAAATTTTAAATTCCTCTTTTTTATTTAAAAGATTTATTAGTTCATTTCAAAAGTGTTACTTTTCGTACCTTAATTTAGACTAAATTTTATGGAAATTTCAAAGCTATCTATTATAATACCAGCTTATAATGAATCCGAAACAATTCATTTGATTTTGAATAAGATAAAAAAAGTTGAACTTATAAATGGTATAGCTAAGGAAATTATTGTTATAAATGACTTTAGCACTGATGATACAAAGAAACATATACTTTCATATATTGAAGTAAATTCAGAGTTAGATATACGGTATTTTGAACACACGAAAAACAAAGGAAAAGGTGCTGCAATACATACAGGTATTTCTCATGCTAGTGGAGAATGTTTAATCATACAAGACGCAGATTTAGAATATGATCCGGAAGAATATAATAGACTTTTAAAACCAATTTATGATGGTTTTGCAGATGTGGTGTATGGATCCCGTTTTATGGGAAGTCAACCTCATAGAGTCCTATTTTTCTGGCACACCATAGGTAATAAATTTTTAACATCACTTTCAAACATGTTGTCAAACTTAAATCTTACAGATATGGAAACATGTTATAAATTGTTCAAGACCAACATCATTCAAGATATCAAGCTTAAAGAAAGTAGATTCGGATTTGAGCCAGAGGTGACAATGAAAATATCAAAAATACCTAAGATCCGAATTTATGAAGTTGGCATTTCATATTATGGTCGAACGTATGAGGAAGGAAAAAAAATCGGCTGGCGAGATGGATTTAGAGCTATATATTGCATTCTAAAATATAGTATTTCAAACTAATTAAAAAAAAGCGAGTTACAATCTTCACGATTTTATTGTTCTCCTTTTAAGCTCTTGTTTTGCTAAGACTATCAAAATTACAAAACATAAGAAAATTAAGGCGTAATTATAAAATAAGAGCCTTGGTATTGAATAGGTAAAAAGAGCACTTATCATAGCATTCAATATTGAAAGACTCGAGAAAATGAATAATAACGAATGTGTTTTTTTGTAAGAAAACAGGAGTTTAACACTACTAAAAAGGAAAGAAAAAACGACGACTATAAATATCAACCAATAATGAAATCCATGTAAAACATTTGCAGCATAAAGCTGAATCCATTTATTGAAATTTTGGGTTATAAGTATAAAAGTTAAGTTTTTACAAGTTTTCTCGGTATCATAAAATGCTTTGGCATGGAGATACTTCGTCTTTTCAGAAATCGAAGAATTTTTTTTCAGATAATAATCTTTTCCTGATTCATGAATTGTTCTGTTGCAAATGGCTGTCAATTTTTTTTGATAGTGCAGATACTGATTTTTATAATTTTTAGCTTTATTTTGAGATAATAATAAGTTTTGTTCAGCAAGCGAATTATAGCAAGATTCAAATAAAGCTCTATCATCTGTATTTAAAATCAGGTTTTTATCATTGCTGTTTGATACATAAAATGCAGATGTAGAGGTATTCACGAAGCCAAATGGTGTGGTCATAAAAATACCGTCTTTTAGCTTGTGATAACTCATTTCTCCTAAAACTACCACGATTGGCATGGCCATAAGAAATAGTAGTTTGGAAGGATGGCCAGACTTCAATATATGGTTTTTATGTTTTACGACATAAACAAAAGCAAAAATTAAACTCGAAAACATAAACTGCCCTCTGGTAAATACAAGCGCAAGGAAACATACAAAGATGTATTTGAGGATTTTCGAATTGTCATTAAATAAAAACTCCAGATTTAAAGTTACAAATAACAGGTATAACGGATAACTAATGCCTTCTGGACAAACATTGTTTGCTACTGAAAGTGGCTCAAAAAGCGGGAAAAATAAGATAATTAATGTCAGGCATTTCAGTACTATAGTTAATTGTAGAAGTACAGAAACTTTTTTGAAAAAGAAATGAATGCCTGTTAAGCAAAATAGAGATTGAAAAACGACAACAGCAAAATTAAAGTATTCTCCAAAAACCAATGAAAATAGTTTCACAAAAATCACATAGCCTAAGTGCCTGTAAGGCATAGCGTTTAAATAACTATAAGTGTCTGGAGAGTATATGGCTTTTTGGAATATTAATAACAAAAAAATAAGGCTATAAACAATTAGTAATAGATTACGTTCTTTAAATATTCGTTTTGATTTCAAAAGCTTATTTTTGAGTGATTCAAATATAAATAATTGAATCTAAAACAAACTTTAACATCCGAAAATATTGTAATTTGTACGTTTTAAATGATACTGTTATCTCTAAGATAGAACTTTAGCTTTGCAGAATTTTATAATTAAAATATACCAACCCGAACTTAAACAGCAATGGGAC
The DNA here is from genome assembly GCF_000826645.1 of Psychroserpens mesophilus. Lineage (GTDB taxonomy): Bacteria > Bacteroidota > Bacteroidia > Flavobacteriales > Flavobacteriaceae > Psychroserpens > Psychroserpens mesophilus. Next base: position 407,303 of record NZ_JXJP01000008.1, on the reverse strand, counting down.
GAATTTGTAGCAACTTCTAAAAATGCTACATTCTTATTTCAAAGAGATTTTATGGAATATCATCAAGATCGATTTGAAGATTATTCTTTAATGATTTTTAACACAAACAAACTTTTTGCTGTAATGCCAGCAAACAAGAATGGTAATAAAATCTGTTCTCATCAAGGTTTAAGTTATGGAGGTTTAGTATTGAGCAAAGACTGCAAATTTGAACATGTTTTAAGTGCCTTCGAAACACTTTTAAAGTTTTTAAATGGAAAAGGGTTCTCAAATTTAGAGTTAAAACTATTACCAAAAATATACCATAAACTACCTGGTGATGAAATTGATTATTTAATGTTTAAAACAAAGGCGGAAATAATTAGAAGAGATGTTTCTGCCGTTATCGATATGTTAAACCCACTGAAAATTAAATCTTCTAACCGAATACGCAATCTAAAAAAGGCCAGATTAAATCACATTGAAGTCAGAGAATCTATGCAATTGGATTCTTTTTTTAATGAAATTTTAATTCCTAATCTTCAGGAGCAGCATGAAGCACTACCAGTGCATTCAGTAGCTGAAATAACTGAATTGAAAACAAAATTCCCAAACAATATTAGACAATTTAATGCCTATTATCAAAATGATATTATTGCAGGTGTTACTGTTTTTGAAACAGAGCAGGTGGCACATGCCCAATACATTTCAACGATAAATTCTAAAAAGGAATTTGCAGGATTAGACGCTATTTTTGATGCATTGGTTCATACTTTTTTTAAAAACAAACGTTATCTAAGCTTTGGTATCTCTAATGAAAACCAAGGACAACATATCAATCGTGGTTTGTTAAAGTGGAAAGAGAGCTTTGGCGCCAGAGTGATAAGTCATGATTTTTATAATGTTAATACTGAAAACTATAACCGTTTAAATGACGTTTGGATATGATTCCTTTTTTAGATGTACATAAAGTAAATGCTAGATTTGAAGATGAATTTAATTCTAAATTTAAGTCCTTTTTAAATTCTGGACATTATATTCTTGGAAGCGAAGTTTCTTCTTTTGAAACTAATTTTGCTTCGTATTGTGGGACAACACATTGTATAGGTGTTGCTAATGGTTTAGATGCACTTACTCTCATTTTTAAATCCTATATAGAATTGGGTAAATTGCAGCTGAATGACGAGATTTTAGTGCCTGCAAACACCTATATAGCAAGTATCTTGTCTGTTATTAATGCTGGTTTGAGGCCTGTGTTTGTTGAACCAGATGCAGCTACATTTAATATTTCGCCTTCAGAAATTGAAAAACAGATAACGCCGCAAGTGAAAGGCATTTTAGTGGTTCATCTTTACGGGCAGTTAGCAGATATGAAACGTATCAATTCTATTGCTAAAACTCATCATCTTCTAGTTGTTGAAGATGCTGCTCAAGCGCATGGCGCAGTAGCAACTTCCGAAGGGAGAAAAGCAGGAAATTTAGGTGATGCAGCAGGATTCAGTTTTTATCCATCAAAAAATTTAGGTGCACTGGGAGATGCAGGAGCAGTAACAACCAACAATACAGAATTAGCTGAAAAAATTAGATTACTACGAAATTATGGTAGTTCTAAAAAGTATGTCAATGATACGTTGGGAATAAATAGTCGATTAGACGAATTGCAAGCTGTTTTTTTGAATATTAAGCTTAGACATCTTGATGAAGATAATAAGATTAGACGTGCAATTGCCAAAACATACTTAAATGAAATTTTAAATAATAAAATTGAGCTTCCTGAATATGATAATTCTGAAAATCATGTGTTTCATGTATTTGTAGTACGTGTACAAGACAGATTTGCGTTTACAACATATTTAGATAGTCAACACATTGGTTATTTGATTCACTATCCAATTGCTCCACATAAGCAGAAGGCTCTATCCATATATAAATCATTACATTTGCCTGTAACTGATTCTATTCATGAGACTGTGGTGAGTATTCCTATAAGTCCAGTAATGACAAATGAAGATGTTCAAACTATTATTAATGCCTTAAATCAGTATTAATTGAAAAAACTTATCAAGTACATTAACACCAATGTGCTGTTTAAGGTAGCACATCTTAATTCGGCTACAATTGCAACCAAAATACTAGCAGGAATCCTAACGTCTAAGGCCATCGCGATTTTTATTGGCGTAGAAGGTATGGCGCTTATAGGTAATTTAAGAAATTTTTTAAGTGCCATACAATCATTTGCCATTCTTGGTTTTTATAATGGTTTTGTTAAAACTGTAGCGAAATGTAAGGACGATGCTTTAGAACTTAGTAAAACAATATCTACAACTTACTATCTAGGGTTCTTTTCAACCATTTTAATGTCTTTTCTGTGTTATTACAATGCTGAATTGATCAATGATTTTTTATTTTCTGAAAACTATAACTACGCGTATGTTATTCGGGTTTTGGCTCTAGCACTGCCTTTTTATGCTTTAAATATGTTCTGTTTCGGCATAATGAATGGTTTTTCAAATTTTAAAATGTTATTGATCATTAACATTATTGGTCAGATTCTTGGGCTTGCTGTCACTTTGTATCTTATTTATATCGATAATATCGATGGTGCTTTAGTCGCTGCTGTTATTGCACCTTCCTTACTGTTTTTAATTACGTTGGTTGGTATTATTAACAGAAGAAATTTGATGACTCACATCAAAATATCTCATGTGAGTTTAAATGTGTTAAGAACATTCGCGCCTTATGCGATAATGGCTTTAGTAACTGCTATTGCGTTACCGTTAACTTCAATACTGATTCGTAATTTTATTATTGAAGAACTTGGGATTAAGCAAGCAGGATATTGGGAAGCAATGAATCGTATTTCAGATTATTACCTCATGTTCATTATGTCTATTTTAACATTGTATATCATTCCAAGACTTAGTGAGATTGATAGTAAAAAAGAATTTAGAAAAGAAGTGTTTAGTTTTTACAAATCAGTCATGCCAATATTTGGTTTTGGATTATTACTGATCTATTTATTGAGACCTTTTGTAGTAAGTCTGATTTTTTCAGAAGAATTTCAACCTGTTGAACAGTTATTTTTATGGCAATTATTAGGTGATTTCATCAAAGTATTAGCCATTGTAATAGCTTATCAGTTTCTGGCTAAAAAGATGTTTGCGCAGTTTATTATTATTGAAATCTTTTTAGTGATAATGCTTTACTTAACAAGTGTATATTTAATTGAAATCTTTGGAATTGAAGGAGCTGTTATGGGACACTTTTTTAGTTATTTAATGCATTTTCTTATTGTGCTGTTGGTGTTTAGTAATTCCCTTTTTGGAGTTATCACTGACGAACATTCTTAATACTATAAATTATTTTTTGTCCAGAGTAGTTTTCTGAAGTAAATATTCATGGCAATAAAATGTAAAACATAGGTCAGAAAATACGCCATAGATACACCTACAAATCCTTGAATTCTAACAAAGAGTACAGACAAAGTACAAAAGATAATAGCCCAGCCAATTTGGAAAACAATAAACACTTTAGTATTCGCTTTCGCAATTAATATATTACCCAAAACCCATGAATTTATTTTAATGGCATCACCTAAGAGATGAAATAAAAGAATGGTGTTTATGAGCATAAATTCTTTACTGAATAATAATGGGATTATAAAATCTTTTAAAAAGTAAACCGTTAGCGTAATAATAATTATGGTTGGAATGCTTAAGGTCCAAACCTTAAAGACTTCTTTCTTTAATTTATTACCTGAAATTTCTGAAAAGGTTGGTAATAAATAGAACTTAAATGTTGTGGTTAAAAACATGATGTAGATGGCCGAAATTCGCCACATGCCTTCCCATGATCCTGCGTAAATTGAACCTAATTCATCATTTAAAAAAAAACGAATAAATAGGGTTGCACCAATCATACAAATTGGCGCAGCAATTGCCATATAGGAAAATTTTGTTAAGTTTTTAAAATGTGTTTTATCAACTTTAAATGACATGTTTTTAAGCGATAAAAGTTGAAGCTTTCTTATGAAAAGAATAGAGATTATAAATCCTAGAAATTGACTTAAAACTAAGGCATAAAAAGCACCTAATAATTCAAATTTTAAAACGAGAACGATTACCAATGCCGAAGCAAGAACTGTAGCAATTATATTTATGGTAATGTAGGTTTTGATTTTTTTTAAGCCATTAAAAATAGCCATAAAAAAACTGTGTAATGCCAGTGTGATGAAAGATAACGCTAAAATAGCGATAGCATTTGAAAACTTGATGTCATTAAACAAATACTTAGATAACGCGTCTTTAAAAATAAAGGTTAAAATGCAAACTAAAAGTGAGAAATAGATATGAAGTTTAAGGCCTGTGGCTAAAAAGGATGATAATTTTTTAGGATCTTCTTTGTAGGAAGCAACATATTTTATTATGCCATTGCCAGTTCCTAAACTTCCAGAGATTTGCCCAATATTAATTAGATCTTTGAGTTGACCCAGTAAAAACATACCGTTAGTGCCTAAGTATACAGCTATAACTTTATTGGTTACCAGTTTGCACACAAGTGATACGGCAGTACTAATACTTGAAAAGAATGTTGTTTTTAATAAACTCATAGCTCGTTAAAGTCTTTCCAAGGTTTAAAGTTGTTATTGGTTATTGATTTTAAAAGGATAAAATCGTTTTCATATAAATCTTTAACCCATGTTCTCTCTGATTGGGATAAAGGTGGATAAGATTGTGATGTTTTAGTGACTTTAATTATGACATTTGAACTGTGTTTTTTAATATAATTTTTCAAATGCCTTGGAACTAATCTATAAAGTGGTTTCATAGATGTGATACTCCCTTGAGTAAAGCGTAAGATGGATTGATGTAGTTTCGGGTATTTCAATATTACAGTTGGGTTTGATTTGATTTCATTTAATTGATGTAGAGGTTCTAATCCTAAAAACGAAAAGCATTCATTAGTAATTTTTAAAGGATTTTCTTTTAAATCTTCAAACAAAATAATTTTTATTTGACTGGTATCAAAATTAGTGTAAAATTTTTCTAACCATTTGCCGTATAGACCATATTGAAAGTAATTTTTGAATTTTCCCTCAGGTAATTTTTTGGACATATCGGGTTCGATATCTTTGTCTTTTTTAATTGCTGTTTTAAAATCTAAAGACTCACTTCCAAGACCTTTCAAATACCAATAGTGAGAATAAATTCTATCTATCGGATTTCTTAAAATAAATATGAATTTCACATCGTTTACAACATTAAACTTTACTCTTTCAATAAAATTAGGAAAGAGCATGTAAGATGTGCTTGAATCCCCTTTGTATAATGCCTCAGGTTTATTCTTGAATAGGGTTTTGTACTTGGCAATATATTTTTCAATATTATCTTCAAAATTATCATTTATCAAATAGTAAGGCTCCTTTAATGATGACATGCATATTTCAGGATGCTGATTTAATAAATCATGTAGCGTGCTCGTGCCAGATTTTGCAGCACCAGGAATAAATAGATTAGGAAACTTGGATGTATTTGGTATTTGAATACTCATTTCAAATTAAATATAAAACACAAGATAATAATGGTTTAGTGGTTTTAAGATTTAAATCTCTCTTATTTTTATTTTATTGTGCTAAGCTATTAAAATAAACACTCTTTATTTTATTAAATTTGGCTATTCGTACATATTGAGGAATAAATATGAGCAAAAAATCATGTGAATTAATTATCGATAGCCAGCCATTCAGGTTTAACGTTGAAGGAAATTTTTTTTGGGGTAAAAACGAGTTGTTATTTAAGGCGCAGGATAATGTAATATCAAAAATGCCTTGGAAACAAGAAGGTTATGGTGTCGTAGAAGCCTTTGAGTACCATCAGTTTTTAAATCTTAAAGCATCTCTAAAAAAAAATATTATTAATGCTTTTAAATTAAATAATATTCAATTTGATGAAGACACATTTACTTTAGATAAATATCATGAGGTTATTACTTCTGATAGTCTTCACAATAAGGTTATTGATGTCACCCGAAACCTTGAAAATTCCGATTTTGATTTTGATATAGACTTAATAGTGGAGAAATTCGGTAATATTCTGGGTTATAAATTGACGTCTTGGGTTGAAGAACTTAAAAAAACACATATACAAATTCGAATCAGTAGGCCAAACAGCTTAGATATTAATCCACCTCATCGTGATGGGTATTTGAGTTATTGGGAAGACATTATCAACGTCTGGATACCCATAGTAGGCTGTAATAATAAGTCGTCATTACCAGTATTGCCTGGAAGTCATTTAATTCCTGAAGATCAAATTTTAAGAACTGAAAGTAAAGGCGCTAAAATTAATGGTAATGTATACTATGTTCCCTGTATTCTAGAAACCAATGATGGCGTTATAAAAATGATAAGACCAAAGGTTGACTATGGTCAAGCTCTTATTTTTTCTCCTTTTCTAATTCACGGAGCTGCTGTAAATCAAAATGAAGATATCACACGCATATCTTTAGAATTGAGATTTCCTAGGGTTTAGTTATGTTCAACATTCCATTTTTTTATATAATCTTTCGTGGCTTTAATATAGTGGTGCTCTCGCTCTACAAAAGCTCTAGCATTTTGTGAAATCTTATAAATGTAATCGGGATTGAGAATTAGCCACTCTAATTTTTCAGCAATTTTTTTGGCGTCAGGCAACGCGTTAATCGCAACGGTATCTGCTTTCAAATTATAATACTCTAACCATTCTTGTTCTGCTCCCGTAAAAACCACTTTACCTTTTGCCATAGCTTCAAGCGCGTTAAATCCTTGGTCGTAAGCATATACTTGGTCTAGTAAAATGTGACAATCTTCATAACGTTTTATGTATTCGGAGTAGGGAATACTATAGGTCGTTATAATGTCTACTTTATCTGCATATTTGTCTTCAATAATGTTTAGAGCTTCAATGAAAAAATGATTCCCTTTTTTATGCATTGCAGATCTGTTTACACCGTGAAAAATTTTTATTTTTTCATTTATTTTCAAAGGAATATATTGAATTCTATCAGTATTTATTGGGTTTGGAGCTAAGCCCAAATATTTTTCATGTCCCAATAATGGTATGTGATAATCCATATCTGAAGCTATAACACCATAACAATGGTCATAAATGAAATTGTGAAGTTTAGTAAATTTCTCATTTAAATATTGCAATTGAAACTGGTAGGTTTCAAATAACGACTGATCTTCTAGATACGGACTCATAATGCTATATCTAAATTTCCCTTCCATCATATAAGACATACACTGATAATCGATACCACTTGAGATTAATACTAGCTTTTTATTGTGCTTAATTATTCTTTTTAAAAACTTAATTTGAAAATTTGGATCAATACCTAAGGCTGATTCATTCATTAGTTGAACAATATCAAATCCCTTAAACTTTTTTAAATGAAACAAGGCTTTATAATAGACTTCTAGTGAGCCTAAATCTATTGAAGTTAGTTTGTAAAAAGCTACTTTAAACTTCTTTAAAACCTTATTGTGAAAGGAATGGTTAATATTTATGTCAACAGGATAGTTTTTAAACCCATCACCATTACCTACGAGTAACACGTCATGTCCTAGTTTCACAAGTCCTTCTTTAACAGCGTTGTGATGTCCACTATACTCACCAATTAATAATACTCGCATAAAAATGTTACTTTTAGCAAAAATAAGAATTCCTATCACATAGCCTTTTAATTAGTAATGTCATTACGTATTGAAATTTTAATATCTACAATGTTCAAGCAGGATTTAGCGTTCTTGCATGCAATGTTTATTAATAATAATATGGATGACTTCGACATATGCATTGTGAATCAAACCACAGAAGATAAACTGTTAGTATCTGATAAAGCAAATATTAAAATCATTAATTCATTTGAAAGAGGATCTCCAGCAAGTCGGAATTTAGCCATAAAAAATGCATCAAAAGATATTTGTTTAATGTCTGATGATGATATCGTATATCAACCTGATTTAAAGCATAATATAGTTGAAGCTTATAGGAAAAACCCACATGCTGATATGATTTCATTTGAAGCTGTTGATGAATTAGGTAAACATTACACAGATTATCACCCAGAGGGCATTCATAATAAAAAATCACTCAAAAAGATTTATACTTGGGTAATTACGTTCAATAGGAAAGTCTTTCGAGAGAACAACATCTATTTTAATCTGTATTTTGGAGTGGGTTCAGTATTTAAAGGTGAAACAGAATATGTATTTTTACGAAATGCCTATGATAAAGGCATGACTATGATTCACGTATCTCAAACTATTGTAATGCATCCTGACGAAAGTTCAGGAAGACGTATGGGAAGTGACGAAGCAATTTTTGCGAGAGCTGCCTTGCATTTTAGATTTTATGGTTATTTGAGTTATCTTTGGGTGTTTAAATATGTATTCTTTTTGATTAGAAATGACTATATATCTTCAAAAGAGATTATTCCAAAAATTATTACTGGTTTTAATGGTATTAGCGCATATAAACGTTTAAAACGAAATGATTTAATAGATTAGATTTAAGATACATGGATGTTAAATTAATTCACATACCTAAAGTACATGATGTAAGAGGAAGTTTAGCTGTTATCGAAGGCGATTGTATTCCTTTCAAGATTGCACGTGTGTATTATTTATTCGATGTTCCTAGTGATGCGTATCGTGGAGGTCATGCACATAAAGAACAACAATCGTTAATATTAGCTTTAAGTGGTAGTTTTGAAGTTGTAGTGAATAATGGAAGTAAAAACGAACGTTATTTGCTCAATAAACCAAATATAGGATTGTATATTCCTACAGGTGTATGGCGAGAAATTGAAAACTTTTCTTCTGGAGCAGTCTGTCTGGTTCTGGCATCAACTAAATACGATGAAAATGAATATATAAGAGATTACGACACCTTTTTATCATCGAAACAGTCTTAAATCAAGATTCAACCGTCTCAGGAAATTTCTGGATTTCAATATTTGACGAATTGCAAAACTAGGCAAGCTATATAATTTTTTTTGTAGAGCAGTTAAATTCTCTGGATTAATATGTTTGTAAATGGTTTTTGCTTCCGAAGGATTATTTTCTAATTTATGTTGAATTGCTACAGAATAACGATTGAGATCTAAATACTTTTTTAAATTTTCATTATTTTTTTCACGATCCTGAAATGCATTTAGGTCCAAATGGTTTACAGATGACAACTTCAAGTGTGTTATCTTGTTTTCTGAACTTAAATTATGAATAGCACTCACTGTATTGCTAAATGCGATTGGAAATTGTAATGCAATTCTAATCCATAAATCAGTGTCTTCACCAGAGTTATATGCTGTATTAAACTTACCAATGGTTTCAAAAGTCGATTTCGGAATCATCACTGCTGAAGTCCAAGCAATACTACTTATTTGACTTGAGTAAAAATAATCTTCAACAACGCCTTTCCAAGGTGATTTCTCCGGAATATTTTTGAATATTGAAGGCATCAAAATAGTGCCATATTTTTTATTATAAGCTTTGCAATACATACCACAATCAGGAAATAGTTCGTGCAAATCCTTGAGATCTTTCAAGTGATGGTTCAACCAGAGATCATCGCCATCTAAAAACGCTATTAAATCAGTATTTGCTTTTGAAATCCCATAATTTCTTGCGTAAGATACACCTTGATTTTCTATGTTGAATATCTGTAAACGTTTATCGTTAATGGATTTTACTTCCTCTAAACTGCCATCTGTAGAACCATCATTTACCACAATCACTTCAAAATCTGAAAAACTCTGAGACCAAACGCTATTTAGCGTGTCTTTGATATGTTTTTCCTTGTTGTACAAAGGAATGATTATGGAGAAGTATGGTTTCATTTTTGATTTAAATCAATATAACACATATAACTAATACGATACAGTTGTAACAATTTCATCGAAGGATGATTACTGCATAAATTCTTCTGTAAAGGGTTTTTAAAACGTTTATATACCATTGAAAATATAACATTTGCCTTATAGTGTTTCAATGTTATAAAAAGGTTGAGTAAGTCATTTTGATGGTTATCTATTCTGTTGTTTTTATGAAGAAATAATAAGGTTTCGGCTGCTTTTTCTTTTTTATTCAGATATGCCTTGCTGGTTTCAATTCCTAAGTGGTAAACTTCATTATCTATGTGAAACACCTTTACCTTTTTCATCTTCATTAAGGCTGCGAAAAAATTGTCAAAACCATAACCTTTCTGCTCTATTTGTGAATTTATATCGATAAATATCGATTTTTTAATCATAAAATTTGCTGAAATAATAACTTTATATGGTCGCTTATTTCGGTCTGTAGCTGCAATTTGTTCATGGGTTTTTCCGTAGGTCCAACGTAACATATAGTTTGATGCTGGAGCTTTCTCATGATAAGCAAATCCACCATAAATAGCGTCGTAATCAGAATCAATAAACTTTAAATAATTACTAATAAAAAATTCCGATTTTGGAATCACATCAGCATCCATAAATATTAGCCAGTTATAGTTAGCCTTTTTTGCTAAGAATTGTCTTGCCTTGGTTCGACCAAGATTTACCTTGCTTGGAATATAATTAGTGAATTCTAAATGTGATATGTTATAATTTTTGCCTGCTATTTCAGAAGATGAAGCATCATCCAGACATATAATTTCAAAAGGGATATTACACAATTGCAGTTGCGTATGAATAGTTGTTACTAGTGTTACAACATTGTAATTATAAACTGGAATTAATACAGAAATCATGACTGCTAAAATAAGAATTAAAAGCGTTAAATTGCAGTACTTAAAAAAGACAAACATGGATAGTTCTAAAACAAAAGACATTTCAGAACTCATTTATAATAAAATTAAAGAAAAACAAGCCGAATTGAAGTCTGCTTATCAGGCCTCAAAACATCAAATAGGCTTTTTTTATATCGATGATTTACTTCCAGAACAGCTCGCGAAACAATGTTTTGAGGTCTTTCCAAAAACAACAGAAATGCGATGCTTGAAAAGTATTCGTGAATACAAGTACGTGTCAGCTCAAATGGATAAACACAATGCGCTGTTAGAAAGCGTGCTTTATGCATTTCAAGATCCGAAAATTGTAAATTTAATTGGTGATATCTGTGATATTGACTCATTGTATGCCGATGAATCTTTATATGCTGGCGGACTGTCACAAATGGCCTATCATAACTTTTTGAATCCGCATTTAGATAATTCTCATGATGCTGAACGTGAACGCTGGAGAGTTTTAAACTTACTGTATTATGTTACTCCAGACTGGAAAACTGAAAACGGTGGTCACTTAGAAGTCTGGCCTGATGGTCCTAAAAAAGATCCAGTTGTTATTGAGAGTAAGTTTAACAGATTAGCAGTTATGGCAACTCATGACACATCTTGGCATTCTGTGAATAAGGTTATGGTTGATAGAAGTAGATGCTGTATTTCTAATTATTATTTTAGTGATCAACCTCTTAAAGATTCAGATAGGTTTCATGTGACCAAATTTAGAGGTCGACCAGACGAGACCTTCACCAATATTATTTTAGATCTGGATGCAAGTTTAAGAATGATGGTAAGGAAAGTGTTTAAGAAAGGAATTCGTAAAAACCCTCATGTATATAAAAAAGACGATTAGTATGTCACCTTGAGTGTAGTCGAAAGGTCTCATAATTTGATTTCAACTTTTAACTTAACAACATTTAATCAAATTGCTTTTTATTCCCTTCAAATTTTAAATACGGATTATCTAAAACATAGGTTTTTCGATCTCGTTTTAATTCTGAACGATAGGGATGGTCTAAAACATGAAAATAATACAGTTGTTTTACCCAATTTGCATTTTTAAAAATACGTTGGTTTTCAAAAAACCTATGATAGCTTAACTGTCGCATTGATTGCGCTTGATTAAATTCTGAAACAGCCAGTAATTCGCCACATTTTTCGTTGTGATGTGGCATGAAAATATCATCCATATACACGTAAGTTAAAGGTAAAAAGGTCGTAGCTTTAGCTTTAAATAAGTCAAGAACATCTTTGGTAGAACTATAGTAATCTACATCGATAGCAACAAAACCAATTGGTGCTTTTTCAGAAATGGTCGATTTGAATTCATCTATTTTTTCCTTTATTGAGCCATATATAATTGTAGCTTTGCCTTTTATTTTTTCCTCGAGCAAGGCTTTATTCATTGGAAAATCTCCAGTATTGTAATATTCAGGATGGTCTCTGTAATCTAAAGGTTCTGGCATGCCTTCGCCAGTATCAAATCCGTAAATATGAATGTTCACACCCGTTTCTTTAGTGACCTTTTCAGCAACAGCAATTAAATTCATTAAACCAGCTCCATTTGCAACACCAAATTCAAGAACAGTGACATCATTAAAACCTCTTAATTTGGCTTGGTCAGCAGCATTCAAGAGTCCGAAAGCATGTTGTGGACGAATCACTAAATCGTAAGCAACTTTCTTCCGGAAAGAACCAAAAATGAAAACAAATACGGCAATTATATTGAGATGAAACGGTTCAGTAAGTCGTTGCTTAAAAACTTTGTTCCAGCTATTTTTTTGAGACAATCGTTTTAATAAAAAACTCATAATTTGTTTTAAATTTATCCAAAGCTAAAACAATATTTTAATTTAAGAATTAAACGCTGTTGTTTATTGTATTCTTAAGTTTGGTACAACAATTGTCAATATAAATTCATGAAACATTTTTTATCAATCGTATTTAGTATTTGTATTAGCTTGATTGGTTATGCACAACAAGAATTTCATGTGTTCCCAAAAGATCATGTCGAAACTCCAGGGACTCAAAGTGGAACAGGTTCTATGGCTAATCCTTGGGATTTACAAACGGCATTACGTCTAAATTCTAAAGTCGTTAAGTCTGGAGATACCATTTGGTTACATGAAGGTGTTTATAATGGTCGTTTTGTGTCCGCTTTAGAAAGTGTAGAACCTGATCAATTTATTACGGTTTCAGGATATAAAAATGATAAGGTTATTTTGAATGGTAATGTGTCTTCTTCAAGATCGGCAGTTTTAGAGGTTATCGGTAAACAAGTCATTTATAAAAATTTCGAAGTTACCTGGATGGGCGAATTTTCTAGAGATGAAAATGATGCCGATTTTCAAGCCTGTGGTGGAATTGCACATTTAAGAGGAGAGAATTGTAGATTTTACAATCTTAAAATTTACAATAATCCAGCACTCGGAATTGGCTCATGGAAACATAGTGCTGGTTCTTCTATCGAAAATTGTATCATTTATAATAACGGATTTATAGCCAAAGATGGTAAAGGACGCGGTGAAGGTATTTATGTTCAAAATAAGAGTGAAGAGGTTAGGCTCATCAAAAATAACATCCTATTTAATAATTATTACAAAGGTATTGAAGTATGGTCTGCTGGAAAACGAGCGACTCAACAAGTGGTCAAAAATATCGCTCTTGAAGGTAATATAGTTTTTAATAGTGGTTCTCCTGCTGGACGTTTTTATGATAATGTTATTGTAGCATCCAATGATAAAAACGGAATTAATGTCGCTAAAGATATTTCAATTTTAAATAATATATTTTATCATAATTCACGTCAGCCCAATGGCAATATCTATGGTGACGCACCATCGTTAACCCTGGGTTTTATTGCAAAAGCACCAATTGAAAATGTGGTTGTAGATGGTAATATCATCATTGGAGGTTATAACGGACTCCGAATTTTACAGGCGAAATCATTACGTTTTACAAACAATAAAATCCATACAGGAATTGTTCAGGTTGGACCATCAGTATCTGATTATTTTCCTGAATGGGAGTTCAACTCAAACAGGATTTACAGTTCGCTTAAAAAACCGTTTCGTGTTCCGAGAGTTGAAGATTATGCTTTAGATTCATGGCAAAGTAAATTCAATTTAGATCGTGATAGTAGTCTTAGTGAGCTTTCAGATTTTGATTTAGAGAATGTATTATCTGTGGCAAGGCATAATCAGAACAACAACAAGTTTCATATAGCGCTTTTTAATGCTGAAGGCAATAACGTTACTGTTGATTTTTCAGAATATGGCATTAACTCACAAATGGCTTACACAATTTACGATGTAGAAAACAGTGAGGTCGTTCTCAAAAAAGGTGTGCTTGCACAAGATAATAAAGTTACATTCCCAATGCAGTTAACCAAATTTGAAAAACCGCTTCATAATTCTGAAGCAAAAAAAACACTTTCTAATTTTGGTGTATTTGTAATTGAATTTGAAAATCAACGAACAGTTCAGATTATAGATGATAAGCAAAATCTAATTGAACGTTTTTTTAAATGGTTAGGATTTTAACTTTTACGCTGTACAACTTCAAACACTTTATTGTCGTCACATTTTAAAGTTTTACTCGGATATTTAAGAAGTAAGGCATAATCGTGAGTTGCCATTAAAATAGTATTGCCATTTTTATTGATGTCCCTTAAAACTTCCATCACTTCAATACTGGTTTGTGGATCGAGGTTTCCTGTTGGCTCGTCAGCTAGAATAAGTTCAGGCTCATTTAATAAGGCTCTGGCAATGGCGATTCGTTGTTGTTCTCCTCCAGATAACTCATGTGGAAATTTAAACCCTTTGGTTTTCATTGCGACTTTATCAAGAACAGCTTCAATACGCTCTTTAATTTTGGTTTTATCTTTCCAGCCAGTAGCTTTGAGTACAAATTCTAAATTACTATTAATGGTACGATCTGGTAATAGTTTAAAATCCTGAAAAACGATACCTAATTTTCGTCTTAAAAACGGAATGTCTTTTTCTTTAAGAGTTCTTAAATTATAATCCACGATATGACCTTCGCCTTTGGTAAGCTGTAAATCACCATAAAGTGTTTTCATAAAACTACTCTTACCACTTCCTGTTTTACCTATAAGATAGACAAAGTCACCTTTTTTCATTTCAATATTAACATCAGATAATACCATGTTATCACCTTGAAAAATAGAAGCGTTTTGGAGTTGTAAAACAGTTTCAGACATGTATTTTTTTAATATCATTTGAGATTGTTTGTAAATGTATTACAAAAAAGAATCAAATTCCAATTTTTCAAAACCCAATTTCAAATGG
The DNA here is from genome assembly GCF_000826645.1 of Psychroserpens mesophilus. GTDB lineage: Bacteria > Bacteroidota > Bacteroidia > Flavobacteriales > Flavobacteriaceae > Psychroserpens > Psychroserpens mesophilus. The sequence goes on along the minus strand of NZ_JXJP01000008.1, from coordinate 392,215 downwards.
ATGTCTCCTTTCCTAAAGATTAAATGTAACACAATCTTGATTATGTTATCTTTTTAATAAGTCTGTGTATAATTATAGCACGATTATTGCGTTATAGATAGCAGATAAATTATTTTTGACATCAATTAAAAATCGAACCTAATGACTTTCAGAAAACTAAGTATTTTGCTTACTTTTTTCTTGTGTAGTTTTTATTTGCAAGCACAGCAATCTGCCACTTATACAAGTGATTTAGTAGACTATCAAAAAGCACTCACGCTTTTTAATAACAAGCAATATCAAGCAGCTCAATCTATGTTTGAAGCCATTAAAAGTGATGCGCCAAATGAAACTTTAGAATCCGACTGCGCCTACTACATTGCAAATTGTGCTGTACGACTCAATCAGAAAAATGCTGATGATTTAATTCAGGAGTTTGTTGATAATTATCCTACAAGTACTAAACGTAATACGGCGTTTTTAGATGTAGCCGATTATTATTTTGCTAATGGAAAATACGCTTATGCCAGAAAATGGTATGATAAAGTTGATGAAAACAGTATAGCGCGTTCAGATCGGGATAAATTCAACTTTAATTACGGATATACTTTGTATTCTACTGGAGATGAATCAGGCGCAAACAAGTTTTTAAATCGTGTTGTTAATTCAAAAGAATATGGCTCTCAGGCCAAATACTACATTGGTTTTATGGCTTATGAAGGAGACGATTACAATACAGCCAATGAATTTTTCGATCAGGTAAGTGATAATGACAAATACAAAGAAAAACTATCATATTACCAAGCCGATTTAAACTTTAAACTCGGTAAGTTCGAAAAAGCTATTGCGTTAGCCAAAGAGCAAATTGATAAAAGTAGTCCGCAAGAAAAATCAGAATTATCAAAAATTATTGGTGAGAGTTATTTTAATCTTGAACAATATGCAGAAGCTATTCCTTACCTAAAAAACTATAAGGGCAAACGTGGTCGCTGGAATAATACTGACTATTACCAATTGGGTTATGCTTATTACAAACAGAATGATTTTGAAAATGCCATTTCAGAATTCAATAAAATTATCGGTGGAAATAATGCTGTTGCGCAAAATGCGTATTACCATTTGGGTGAGAGTTATATCAATTTAAATAAAAAGCAGGAAGCTTTAAATGCATTCCGAAACGCATCGCAAATGGATTATGACCTGCAAATTGAGGAAGATGCATGGTTAAATTATGCGAAGATTAGTTACGAAATTGGAAATCCGTACCAATCGGTTCCGCAAGTACTGACTAGCTATTTAGATTCCTATCCAGACTCTGGTTATAAAGAGGAATTAGAAACCTTGCTAATTGATTCTTACATCACTTCGAAAAACTACAAAGAAGCCATCAAGCTTTTGAAAAACAAAAAAAGTTTTGAGAATCGTGTGGCTTATCAAAAAGTCGCATTTTACAGAGGTGTTGAGGTCTATAATGACGGTGACTATAACGAGGCTAAAAATCTGTTTGATGAATCAGTCAAAGAAGCTAAAGATCCGGTTTTTACTGCAAGGGCTACATTTTGGAAAGCTGAAACGGATTACCACTTAAATAATTTTGATAATGCATTAATTGGATTCAAACAATTTATGCAGCAAAATGAAGCGTCTCAAGTGGATGAAATACATAACATCGATTACAATATTGCGTACACCTATTTTAAACTCAAAAATTACAATCATGCGACGACCAGCTTTCAGAAGTTTATCAATGCACATAAAGATGATGCATTACGATTAAATGATGCATATCTGAGACTTGGTGATGGTCATTTTGTGTCGAGTAATTATCAGGATGCCATTGCTGCTTACGACAAAGCTATTGGTATCAATGAAATTGAATCGGATTATGCCTCGTTTCAGAAGGCAATGAGTTATGGTTACGTTGGACAAACTTCAAACAAAACTAACGGATTAGATGCGTTTATAAAAGATTTTCCGAAGTCTGCTTTACGAGATGATGCCATGTATGAATTGGCTAATTCGTATGTGAAATCTAATGAAATTGATAAAGCCATGTCGATGTATGACAGGCTTAATACGGAGTATGCGACCAGTGTTTTTGTTCCTAAAGCTTTATTGCGTCAAGGATTATCCTATTATAATGCAAACGATAATGAACGTGCATTAACTAAATTTAAAAAAGTAGCTAAAGAGTTTCCATCGACCGATGAAGCTAATCAAGCGGTATCAACAGCGCGTCTAATTTATATCGATTTAGGTCGTGTTGACGAATACGCAGCTTGGGTAAGAACTTTAGATTATGTTGATGTTACTGACGCTGAACTTGATAATACAGCGTATCTAGCTGCAGAAAAACAATATTTAGATAATAATACTGATGGCGCTATTCGTCAGTTTAATAAGTATTTGAATGAATTTCCGAATGGAATCCATGCCTTAAAATCTCATTTTTATATTGCCGAATTGTATTCTAAAAAGCAATTGCCTGAAACTGCGATGCCTCATTATCAATATGTAGTAGATAAGCAAAAAGGAGAATTTACTGAGCAATCTATTGTGAAGTTATCAGAAATTCATCTCAACAGTTCTAACTGGAATAAAGCGATTCCGTTATTAAAACGTTTAGAAACTGAAGCTGATTATCCTCAAAATATTACGTACGCTCAATCCAATTTAATGAATGCCTATTATCAGATTGAAGATTATAATAAAGCTGTAAGTTATGCCGACAAAACATTACTGAATTCCAAATTAGATACTAAGGTAAAAAGTGATGCTCAAATTATCATAGCACGTTCAGCAATGAAAACTGGAGATGAGGTTAAAGCAAAAAATGCTTATGCTAAAGTAGAAAAAATAGCTAATGGTGTCTTGGCTGCTGAGGCTTTATATTACAATGCATATTTCAAACATAAGGAAGGAAGTCATGAAGCATCCAATGTTGTCATTCAGAAATTGGCAAAAGATTATAGCAGTTATAAATATTATAGTGCTAAAGGATTAGTACTGATGGCTAAAAACTTTTATGCTTTAGGTGATGCCTTTCAGGCGACATACATTCTGGAAAGTGTAATTTCTAACTTCACCGAATTTAATGATGTTGTTATTGAAGCGCAAACCGAATTAAACACAATCAAAGCTGAAGAAGCAAAAACAAATGCCTCAATTGAAACGGATCAAAACTAATATTCCTTAGAAGAAGTCCATTTATTTAACAGGTAATTCTAATATTAAAAAATGTCATGCTGAGCTTAGTCGAAGCAAAACAATATAACTTATGAAAAGCAATTTCAAATATATAGTTCTAACCATCCTTAGCTTAAACGTCGTTCTGTCTTTTGCACAAGAACAGCAAAATGATTCAATCGATGCAGGAACCGTAAATGTTGTAAAACCATATACGCCTAAAATTTCTGATGCTTTTAAAATCAAAGAAACGCCAAGTTTAAATGATTCTACAACGGCTAAGAAGAAAGAGATTACATACAATATTTTTTCTATACCTGTAGCTTCAACTTTTACGCCTGCTAAAGGAAAAGCAGCGACTGTAGATAAAGAAAAACCTGTGAAATTATACGACAATTACGCGTCTTTAGGTGTTGGAACTTACACCACGATTTTGGGAGAAGTGTATCTTAATCATGCATTGAGTAATACCGAACGCGTTGGCGGTTATTTTAGTCATCATTCTTCAGCAGGAGATATTGAAGGAATAAATTTTGATAATAATTTCTCTGAAACCGGATTGAACGCACATTACAGTCAGAAGTTGAGTGATTTATCATGGAAAGTTGAAGGTGGATTCAAACTACAGTCTTACAATTGGTATGGACTGCCAGATCAGGATATTGATGTTTTTGATGTAGATCATTCATTTTATACGGCAAATTTGGGAGGTCATATCAATTTTGAAGATGCTATTATTGAAAATGGAAGTGTGTTGTACAGACGTTTTGGTGATGATCAGGATTCCGGCGAAAATCGATTTATATTAACTTCAGGATTTGAAATACCTGTAAGTGATGAACTTGTTAATGCTGAAGTGACCATAGATTATATTAGTGGTTCGTTTGACCGAAGTTATTTTTTAAATGAAGAGTTAAACTACGGAAATTTCAATATCGGAATTGCACCAAGTTATCAGATGAAACAAGACGATTTAACCGTAAGTTTAGGTGTGAATTTGGTGTATCTTAACGATTCGGAAGCTAATGAAAGTAAGTTCTTTATTTATCCTAACATCACAGCGAGTTATCGACTAGTTGATGAATTAATGATTGCTTACGGAGGTATTACAGGTGGACTAATTCAAAATTCTTACTACGACTTTGCTCAGGAGAATCCGTTCGTGTCACCAACATTATTTATTGCGCCAACCGATCAAATCTATAATGCGTCTATCGGACTTAAAGGTAAGTTATCAAATAGTTTGAGTTATAATATTAGCGGACATTATGTATCAGACAACAACAGAGCTCTATTTAAATCTAACGCTTTGTTAGGAACAGCAGAAAAGAATTATCAATTTGGAAATTCATTAGGTGTTGTTTATGATGATGTGGATACATTTTCGATCGCAGGTGAATTGAATGTCGATATCAACCGAAACTTTAAATTAACAATGAAAGCAGAGTATTTCGCTTACAATACAGAAGCTGAAGCTGAAGCTTGGAATTTACCAGATATTGAAGCATCGTTATTTTTAGATTACCAGATTGATGAGCATTGGTTTGCTGGAGCAAATCTGTTTTTTGTAGGTGAGCGAAAAGATCAGTTTGCAATCGAGCAGAGTTTCTTTCCAGTTGGTTCGCCACAAACGATAACACTAGATAGCTTCTTTGATGTAAATGCCCATGCTGGTTATAAAATTAATGACCAACTGTCTGTATTTGCTAAAGCCAATAATATTGCCAACCAAGATTACCAACGTTGGTTAAATTATCCTGTACAAGGTATTCAGTTCTTAGCTGGAGCAACCTATCAGTTTAATTTTTAAATTTCTGAAAAGCAGCAACACTATGATTTTTATACTATTATTTTGATTAAGTCAAGTATATTTGATTTTATTACCTAAAGACGTAAGTGTAAAAGATTATATACTAATTTCGACTAAAATCTTATTTAGTATACTGTTTTTCATATACTTTCTACTTTTTACTTTCTACTTTTTATTCATATTATTGTAGTAATTAATAATTCATGTTATGAAACATTGCTACTTTTTATTTTTATTCTTACTGATTTCAACATTTGCTTTTTCGCAAATCCCTCCAAACGATGATATTCACAATGCACCAATTATTACTAGTTTACCATATTCCGATATTAATGTGCAAACTCAAAATGCTACATCAGCTTCGGGTGGAAATATGTTAACATGTGATATTGGTACTGATTACACAAGAGTGTATTATGAATATAATCCAATACAAAATGAGAAAATCAGAATAGAATTATCAAATGGAAGTAGTTCTTCATTTATTTTAGTTTATGAAACTGATTTTCCGGTATTAAATAATGACTCCGATTTGTCGCTCTCAAGTAATAATGCATGTTCATTATCAACTTCTAGAGACATTGTTTTATATGGCGGAAATTACTATTATTTCTTAATTTCTAATCCTGATGGCCCAACTGATGTTAACATAACATTGTTAAATACGTATCCAGAAATTTTAAATATTCCAGATGTAAATTTTAAAAACGCGCTACTTAATACCTTTTGTGTAGATACAAATTTTGATTCAATTTATGATTCTGATGTTGATTTAAACAATGATAACGAAATACAATTTACTGAAGCTTATCAAGTATTAAATTTGAGGGTGACTTCACAAAACATTTCAGATTTAACTGGTATAGAGTATTTCTCTAATTTAAGAGCTTTGAATATTGGTTATAACTCCATAACTAATCTCAATGTTACTGGATTTAATGACTTAGAAAGTCTTAATTGCAATTCAAATCAAATAGGAGCTTTAGACCTCACCAATAACCTAGATTTAAGTTTTTTAGATTTGGCTTCAAATCAATTAAGTGATATAGATATTACTAATAATTTAGACTTAAGTTATGTGAGTCTAACTTCAAATCAAATAAATGATATTGATGTCTCAAATAATTTAAATTTAATTTTCTTGTATATAAATTCTAACTTATTAAGTAATATAGATGTAAGTTTAAATACTCAATTAGAGTTACTGGCTGTAGGTTATAACTCAATCAGTGATTTAGATGTAACCAGCAATACACTTTTAGAGAATTTAGATTGTAGTGGTAACGATTTAAGTAGCCTTAATCTTTCAAATAATAATTCGCTGAGGAATCTTTCTATTTTTGATAATGACTTTAATCAAATTGATTTATCTTCTAATCCTGATTTATCGTATTTAGGTGTTTCCAATAATAATTTGTCAGAAATTGATGTTTCAGCGCAAATAGGTTTAAATCTTTTTTATTGTTCAAATAATTATATTACAAATCTCGATTTAACAAATCAAGTAACCTTAGATGAACTTGATTGTAGTAATAATTTATTAGAGAGTTTAGATTTAAGAAATGGTTTTAATTATCTTATTAATGATTTTGATGCTAGTAGTAATTCAAATTTAACATGTATTTATGTTGACGATAAAGACGCTGTTATTTTAGATTTTTGGCAAATAGATGTTAATTCAAATTTTGTAAATGACGAAAGTGAGTGTAATTCCCTTTCGGTAAGAGAAATAAAAGATAGTGCTATTTCAACTTATCCAAACCCAGTGAATGATGTTTTATTTATTCAAAGCATACATATAATCGATTCTATTAAAATTTATGATGTCAATGGAAGGCAATTGGAAGCCATTGATATAGCAAATAATAGATTCCACTCTGAAATCAAATTCAGTGGATATTCTAAAGGTGTTTATTTTGTAAAAATTAAAACAGAGTTTGGAATGGAAACTATAGAAATAATCAAGAAATGAAAATATAAATGAAAAAACTAACCATCCTTCTTCTATTAATCATTTGTTTCTCATGCTCAGAAGAAAAGCAAAACGTCGATTCTATCATCATTAATGCGAACGTGTATACTGTCGATAACGATTTTAGTAAAGCCGAATCCTTTGCTGTTAAAGCCGGGAAATTCGTTGATGTTGGTACTTCAAGTGATATACAATCTAAATACACTTCAGCAGATGTAATTGACCTTCAGGGTAAAACAGTTGTCCCAGGTTTTATTGATGCACATTGTCACTTTTTAGGATTAGGTCTAGACCAACAAGATGTTGACTTAGTTGGAACGAAAAGTTTTGAAGACGTCGTAAAGCGTGTTTTAGATTTTCAAAATGAAAAACAACAAGACTATATTGTAGGAAGAGGTTGGGATCAAAACGATTGGGAAGAGAAAGCGTTTCCCAATAAAACATTGCTAGATAAATTATTTCCTAAGACACCTGTTGCTTTAACTCGTATCGATGGTCATGCTACGTTATGTAATCAAGCCGCTTTAGATCTTGGAGGTATCACTATTAATACCAAAGTTGATGGAGGAGAAGTCGTGATTGAAAATGGAGAACTTACGGGAGTTTTAGTTGATAATGCAGTAGATTCGGTGTGGAAACATTGGCCAGCAGGATATACAAGAGAAGATGTAGTAGAAGCTTTATTAGTTGCGCAAGACCTCTGTTTTGATTTAGGTTTAACAACCGTTGATGATGCTGGACTAGATCAGTATGCAATTGAAATTATAGATAGTTTACATAAGACTGGAGATTTAAAAATGCGCGTGTATGCAATGGCTTCTGGAACTGAACAAAATGTTGATTATTACTTAAACAAAGGTGTTATTAAAACCGACAGATTAAATGTGCGTTCATTTAAATTTTATGCAGATGGTGCGTTGGGCTCAAGAGGAGCAATGTTACGAGCACCTTATAGCGATAAACCAGACCATTTCGGATTGCTGGTGACCGACTTAGAAACGTTTAATAAAAATGCAGAGCGCATTGCCAATTCAGAGTATCAAATGAATACCCATGCTATTGGTGATTCTGCTAATCATACGGTTTTACAAACTTACAATAAAGTACTCGAAGGAAAACCAAATCGACGCTGGCGAGTAGAGCATGCACAAGTAGTTTCTCAGGAAGATTTTGAGTTGTATAAAAACGTCATGCCATCCATTCAGCCAACACATGCAACAAGTGATATGTATTGGGCTGAAGATCGATTAGGAAGTGAACGCATCAAAGGCGCTTACGCATTTAAAGATTTATTAAATGCCTACGGAAAAGTGGCTTTAGGAACCGATTTTCCTGTAGAACGTGTGAGTCCGTTTTTAACCTTTTATGCTGCCGTAGCTAGACAAGATTTAGAACAATATCCTGAAGGTGGATTCCAGAAAGAAAACGGGTTGACTAGAGAAGAAACCTTAAAGGGAATGACCATTTGGGCAGCCTATTCAAACTTTGAAGAGAACGAAAAAGGAAGTATTGAAACTGGTAAATTTGCCGATTTTATTGTGTTAGATAAAGATATTATGACAGTCGATCAAAATGAAATCCCGAATATTAAAGTGGAAAAAACTTTTGTTGACGGAGAAAAACAGTAATTGTATGTCATTCAGAGCAAAGCGAAGAATCTTATTTTGTTTTAAATTAAAGATTCTTCAGTTGTATCTCCTTAACGATGACAAACTATTTTGATATCCTCGCCATGTAATCAAAATGTTCACCTTCCATTAGTTTCTCACATGTTAAGCCAACGCTTTTACAAGCGATTTGTAAACGTTCAAAATCTAGATATAACCATTTCATTGGGTCTTCATCCTCACCTTTATAACTCAAGAAATAATCCAGTTCACCATAATAATTGGCATTCGTATCAATCCAGAGTCCGCCATCTTCATCTTCGTACATGTATTGAATATCAGAAGAGTCCATTAAAATTTGTCCATTAGGTTTTAACAAAGTTTTCAAATGGTTTAAATACGTAGAAACCAGAGATAGTTCCTGAAAGATTCCAGTACCATTCATCAAAAGGAGAATGGTATCGAAGGTTTCCGTTTCATCTAAAAGCGCTTTTAATTCTACATGATGAACCCCTCTTTTTTTACATACTTCAACGGCGCCTTCAGAAATATCGATAGCTTTGACGTTAAAATCTTGCTTTTGCAGATATAAACTATGGCTTCCTGACCCACAACCGACATCTAAAATATTTCCTTTGGCTAACTGTAAGGCTTTTTGTTCCAACTTAGGCATTTCCGAATAAGATCGAAACAAATAGGGAAGTGGTAGTACATCATCATCTGAAATATTTGTCGAGGTGATGAGGTCTTCGGTATAATTATTGTTGTGATAATCGCGTAAAGCTTTTCCGAATATATCTTTCATATAGGGTCTTTCCGAAGGTAATTCAGAATCTGTTTAATTTTGTTAATTGTATTGCCACCAATGTAATTTGAAAGGCAAGTTCAGTATTTTTGTATTATGCAAGACTTTATAAATAATCTGCCCAAGCTCGCCAAAGATAGGCATAAGGAAAATAAAACCTTCTTTGTTAAGCTCAAAAAAAAGCCACCTAAGCAGTTAGATTATATAATGCAAGACCTTCATGAAGCCGAATTTGAACGAACCGACTGTTTAGATTGTGCAAACTGCTGTAAAACTACTGGTCCATTGTTTACAGCAAAGGATATCGATCGTATTGCGAAACACTTTAAAATGAAACAGCAGCAATTTATCGATACCTATTTAAGATTAGATGAAGAGAATGATTATGTATTGCAATCTGTGCCTTGTGAATTTTTAGGTGCTGATAATTACTGCTCAATTTACGAAGTGCGACCAAAAGCATGTCGCGAATTTCCGCATACAGATCGCAAAAAGTTTCAGCAAATATCAAACTTAACATTAAAAAACACCGCTATTTGCCCAGCAGCTTACAATATTGTTGAAGCTATGAAACAACGGATTAAACTTTAATATCAAAAGCCTATGAAAAAAGTTGTACTTTCAGTTCTGCTCGTTTTTAATACGTTGTTTGTATGCCAATCTCAAGAGTGGATGACATCTTTAGAGGTTGCCAAAAGCCTTGCTTTCGTTCAAGATAAATTACTTTTCGTTATATGGGAAGATGTGTCTTATGGTCAATACCCTGTGTTAATTACTGATGACAAAGGCGTCGCTTATGTAGATGATTTGTTCAGCAATGAAAGTTTGAATGAGGTTATCTGGAAACATTTTGTACCAGTAATTATTAGCGAAACCAATTATGAAACCCTGTATAAGGATATAAAAGGAAAACGAAATCAGCTGTATATTGATAAGTTCAATGATGATTCTATTAAAATAATGGACATTAATGGAACTATTATTAACACGTCATTTACGTATTATGACTATTTAGATATTGGAAAATTCATTTCTAAATATGCATTAAATACTGCATTTTTAAAAGCAGAATTGACCAATTATAAAACGCAAAAAGATTGGAATACAGCATATCGCTTGGCATCAAAATATATTGATTTTGCGGTGTTGGTAAATGATCAGGTTAGACCAGAAATCATTAAAATTTCTAATTATTATTTAAAAGAGGCGGAAACTTTAGCTTCAGCTGAAACTTCAACGGTTTTAAACCGAAAAATACAACTTCAAAAAATTTATCAAGACTTGGTGTTAGGGAAGGCAAAAAAGGTATTGCGTCAGTTAAGACGAATTGATGATTCTGCAGGTGATGCTTCAGATGAATCCTTCGAAGCCTTCTTATATTTTACTTCTTATCTGCTTCTAAAAGATGAAACTAACGCAAGTTCATGGAGAAGTAAAGTTTCTTTAGTAAATTTGAAGATGACTAATTTAATAGTTAAGAATAATTACTAAACAGTTTGGAAACTCTCATTACATACTTCGAAACCATTCCATCACTTCATAGAAGTTTGATTTTAGTAGGTGGATTAACTTTTTTCTGGTTACTCGAAGGCTCCTTACCATTAGTTAATTTTAAATATAAAAAATGGAAACATGCGCTACCTAATATCTTTTTTACATTAACAACAGTTGTAATAAATTTTGGATTAGCATTTTTGTTACTTGCAACAGCTCGGTGGGTAACTAAACATGAGTTTGGCATTATTAATTGGATACCAAACCTTCCACTTTGGGCTTATATATTGCTTGGCGTTTTATTTTTAGACTTTATTGGTGCTTATCTTGCACATTATGTGGAGCATAAAGTAAAACCCTTATGGATGGTGCATTTGGTGCATCATACAGATCATCATGTCGATACCACTACAGCAAACAGACATCATCCACTTGAGAGTATAATCAGATTTGCATTTACACTCGCAGGTGTTTTTATCGTTGGGACTCCTATCGCTATTGTATTTTTATATCAGTCGTTGTCATTAATAGCGACTCAGTTTAGTCATGCTAATATCAAATTGCCTAAACGAGTTGATGATGTAATGAGTTATGTAATAGTATCTCCAAACATGCATAAAGTGCATCATCACTATATGTTACCTTACACAGATAGTAACTACGGAAATATTTTTTCAATTTGGGACCGAATCTTTGGTACGTATATGACACTGGACCCAAATTTAATCGTTTATGGTGTAGATACCTTTCCAAATGAAGAAGCTAACGGAAAAATAGGAACACTTCTAAAACAACCATTTCACAAATACAGAAAACCAACAACTTTAAATTCTTCTGAATAGTATAACGTTGTTTTATTTTCGATTAAGTGCTCATTTTAAGGGATTTACGACCTTCGGATTTGTTTGTAAATTCCATAAAATCATGTAGTTCATCGCTTTTTTTTATCATTTTTTTTCATTCATCGACTCTTTATTGGTATTTAACTAACTTCTTATCGTTGGTACTTTTCTACACATACATTTGAGTATAATTACATGCAATCCCTTAGTTGAGAAAAACCCTCATTGAGAGATTGGTTTTAGTTTTTAGTTAACCTTTAAATGACCCCAATCATGAACAAGATTACTACAATTGGCATGCCAATTCACGGCCTTATTGGTCTCGTATTATTTGCATTGTTTTTTAATAGTAGCGCGTCTGCACAAGAGACCTATACTACGATTAGGAAAAATGTTAATCCATTAGCTTATAATTTAAGTCATGACTTATCTAATACTCAGGACTCACTGCTTTTAGAAAACAAATTTCTATTTAAAAGAGTTCGTTTTATAAGTGATCAAGCTGAAAAAGTATTTGATTTCAAACCCGCTGTAAAGCGTGCAAAGATACCATTAGACGAACTTCCTCTTGGAAGTTATACAGTCATGTTTTATCAAGCAGACAAAATTATTGTTTTTCAAATTGATAGGCTATTACCATTTGATCCTTTAGCAGGCATAGAATCAGACGCTGTAGCTATGAATGATTCTGAAATTGAATCAGAAGATATCGCTCTCGATGACTCAGAATCCTTTATAAATGATGTAAGTGATATAGATGGTGTTGGACTAGATTATGAAACAACAAATTTAAATGTGGCCACAAAAGGTGCTGACTTAGATCTTGAAAGTGAAATGGAGCATTTTACGAAAGCGTATAATATTTCTGATCCAGATAGAGATAACATACAAACTCGTGCAGATTATAGAAGAAACAATTTGAGACCAAATGGTAAACCATACAATGACTAAAATTAGAGTCTGTAATTTGTAGGAAAACATCCATACTTCGGTTTTATTTGCCTTTCGTGGGATTTTTTGTGCTAAAACATTAAAAGAACTTTAGTTTTAAGGTTCGGGATTATAATTAAGCTATTAGTTCATTAACGTTGACGTTAACAGCGTTTGTATATGAAAACAGTTTATGTTATAGTCTTTTTTGTTTTAGTAACTTTTCCTTTTTACAGCCTTCAGGCTCAAAATCATTTTGCAGTTTTAGAAAAAAATGTCAATATCAGAGCCAAAGGTTTGACTCATAAACTCAATGCAACCAAAGACACGCTCTTGCTTGAAAGCAAAACTATTATCAATAAAGTGTATGCGGTTAATATGAATTATAAACGGGAAGTTGACCTTAATGTAAGGGAAACCTCTGTAAAAATTCCTTTAAAAAAATTAAGTAAAGGAAAACACGTTTTTGTTGCAGTACAATCTCCAGTGCGAATAGTATTTGTCGTTAAAATTTTAAGAGACGATTCCGTTTTATTGGCAATGGAAGAGGATAAGCTCGTATCAAAGAATGACTAAATAACGCATTAGTCGTAAATCAAATATTGACTTCGGGTGAGTTTAAATTCTGAAAGTCCATCCATCCAGGATTTTCTAATATCTTCTTCAGATAAACCTGCTTCAATTTGTTGTTGCAATTGCGTTGTTCCAGCTAATGTGGTAAAGAAATCATTAAAAAACTCTTGTTTGCCCACCGAATTGTTATAAGCCCTAATTACGTAATCCAAATTCAGTCTATCAAGAGGCTTTGTATCTCTAAGATCTTCGCCATAACAGATTTCGCCTTTATGTTTTGGATATTTTGCACCTTCATTTGGTTGTGGAATAAACTTGAACGTATAATCGTCTTTATCTAAAAACGGACTTCCATACACTTGAAACTGACCAGTAGTACCTCGACCTGCACTAACGTTTGTGCCTTCAAAAAAACACAAACTAGGATACAAATTAATAGCGACATCATTTGGTAAATTAGGAGATGGCTTAATAGGTAAACTGTAAGGTGTTTTATGATTGTAATTTTCGACGGGAATAACAGTTAACTCACATTGAATACCATTTTCAAGCCAGCGTTCTCCATTAATCATTTTTGCATATTCACCAATAGTCATTCCGTGAACCACAGGAATAGGATGCATGCCTACAAAACTTTTATGTTTCATTTCTAAAACTGGTCCGTCAATATAATGACCGTTTGGATTTGGTCTGTCTAAAACAATTACAGGAATGTTTGCTTCTGCACAAGCTTCCATCACATAATGCAAAGAAGAAATGTAGGTGTAAAAACGAGCACCAACATCCTGAATATCAAAAATAACGAGGTCTAATCCTGATAATTGTTCAGATGAGGGCTTTTTGTTTTTTCCGTAAAGCGATACAATTGGGAGTTTGGTTTTAGTGTCAATGCCATCTTTTACTAGTTCGCCAGCATCTGCAGTACCTCGAAAACCATGCTCAGGCGCAAAAACTTTTTTGACATCTATATTGAGAGCTACTAATGAATCAACTAAATGTGAGTAATTATTATGAGTAGTTTTAAAAATAACACTGGTTTGATTCGCAACAATTCCAACGCGTTTCCCATCCAGTAAAGGTAAATAGTCCTCTAATTGATTAGCACCAACAATAATATGATCATCTGCTTTTGTGATATTCTCATCCTGAACTTGATTTGTATTGTCAGCATTTAGAGCTGAATCTTGCTTCGTTTTATTTCCACAGGAAATCAGCACCAAAACAAGTACAATAATTATTGGGAAAACCCTATTTTTGAACATCGATAAACGCATATTTAAATTTTGAATTACGAGTTTTTTATAGCTAAACGCATTATTGGTAGTAAAGCGTATAAAAGTAGTGTTTCGGCTCCAATAATAAAAATTGGAATCACTGCTATTTCTATAGGTATTATCGTTATGCTTATTGCTATTGCTACAGGTTTAGGACTTCAAAAAAAAGTGCGTGAAAAAGTAGTTGCTTTTAACGGACATTTAACTATCAATAATTACGATAGTAATAACTCTAATGAGTCGGTGTTTCCCGTATCGACCGAACAGGAATTTTATCCTATATTCAAATCTGTTGAAGGTGTTGCACATATTCAGGCTGTTGCTACTAAATTTGGAGTCATTAGAACAGAAACCGATTTTGAAGGCACTGTTTTAAAAGGTGTCGGTAATGACTACGATTGGTCATATCTCAAAGCATTTTTAGTTGACGGAAGATTACCAGACTATACAGGTGATTTAAATAATGAGGTTCTGATTTCAACGTATCTCGCAAACCGATTAAATTTTAAAGTTGGAGATAGCTTTCAAATGGTGTTTGCAAAGGACAATATCGATGACATTCCTTTTATTAGGCAATTTCACATTGTTGGGTTTTTTAATTCCGGATTTCAGGATATTGATAAAACCTTCATGATTGGAGATCTTCGCCATGTGCAACGTTTAAATAAATGGGACAGTAATCAGGTTGGTAATTTTGAAGTGTTTATTGATGATTTCAGTCAGCTCAAAGCAATGGATACCAAGATTAGAGCAGCAACGCCTTCAAATACAAATACACAAACCATTGAAGAAAAATATTATACCACTTTCGAATGGATTAAAATTTTCGACAATAACACCTATGGTATCATCGCGATTATGATTATCGTTGCCGGAATCAATATGATTACAGCACTTCTGGTTTTAATTTTAGAACGTACGCAAATGATTGGAATCCTTAAAGCACTAGGAAGTTCGAACTGGAGCATCAGAAAAGTATTCCTTTACAATGCAACCTATTTAATCTGTTTAGGTTTATTCTGGGGAAATCTCATCGGCTTGATGTTACTTTTCATTCAAAAGCAATTCAGCGTGCTCAAATTTCCCGATCCAGAACAATATTACGTGTCCATTATTCCGGTTCACATTGGCTTAGATTACATTATTTTATTAAACATAGGTACCTTTATAGCCTGTTTTTTAATGTTGATGATTCCGTCTATTATCATCACAAAAATTTCTCCTGTTAAGGCCATCAGGTTCGAATAATTTGGGCGTTCCCTTAACAGGTCGCGCTTTCCGCTATATCTTTTTGTAGTTTCATCTTGTGAAGAAAGTCAAAAGTTTCTAGTCAAAACAAAAAGGATGCCGCTTCAATCCCTAACGCAACTTTAAACAAAACATCAAGATTTTTGTAACTAAAGCATCTTCAGTTTTGATTTTTTTGTTTCGTTTTTTATCGCGAAAAAAATGAATATCAATGTATTTAGCTAGATGTAATTTGTATGTAATTAAAAAATTCGTGTATTCAATCCAAAAACTTAAATTTGCATCGCAAAACAAAATTTATGGATTACGCAGAAAATATATTAGAAACCATTGGTAATACACCTTTAGTTAAGTTAAATAAGCTCACAGCCGAATTACCATGTTTGGTACTGTCAAAATACGAAACTTTTAATCCTGGTAACTCAGTTAAAGATCGAATGGCTTTAAAAATGATTGAAGATGCTGAAGCCGATGGTCGTTTAAAGCCAGGAGGAACTATTATTGAAGGAACTTCAGGTAATACAGGAATGGGATTAGCATTGGCAGCCATTGTAAAAGGTTACAAATGTATTTTTGTGATTAGCGATAAGCAATCTAAAGAAAAAATGGACATACTTCGTGCTGTTGGCGCTGAGGTTGTGGTTTGTCCTACAGATGTTGAACCAGACGATCCTCGTAGTTATTATTCAGTGTCAAAACGCTTAGGAGAAGAAACACCTAACTCATGGTATGTAAATCAATATGATAATCCGAGTAATGCAAAAGCACATTACGAAAGTACTGGTCCTGAAATCTGGAAACAAACCGATGGGAAAATAACGCACTTTGTCGTTGGTGTAGGAACTGGAGGAACAATTTCAGGTGTTGGTAAATATTTAAAAGAGCAAAATCCGAATGTGAAAGTTTGGGGAATTGATACTTACGGAAGTGTCTTCAAAAAATACCACGAAACAGGAGTTTTTGACGAAAAGGAAATTTACCCTTACGTCACAGAAGGAATCGGAGAAGATATTCTTCCAGAAAACGTAGATTTTTCTATCATTGACGGATTTACAAAAGTAACCGATAAAGATGCTGCTGTTTATACGCAATTGCTGGCAAAAGAAGAAGGGATGTTCTTAGGGAATTCAGCTGGAGCAGCTATTAAAGGTGTCTTGCAACTTAAAGAGCATTTTACAAAGGATGATGTAGTTGTCGTGTTGTTTCACGATCATGGTAGTCGTTATGTTGGGAAAATGTTCAACAACGAATGGATGAAAAAAATGGGTTACATTGATTAACCGTAAGCCGACCAAACTTAATAACCACCTGAAGGAAGCTTCAGGTGGTTTTATTTTAATTCGATACTATCAATAATTAACTTAAAGTTTTGTGGTTTTTTATTGCCTATTAAAAACGCAATTTCAGATATGTAGTCGCCTTCAAAATTAGGCTGTGTTAATTTTCGACCTCGAAAACCTGGATACATGTCTAAAAAAGGAATCTCAATAGTCATCCACTTATCGCTGGTTTCAAACTCATAAATATAAGAAGCACTATCGCCAGGATTCTTTTTTATTCGAAACTGATAGGTTTTGCCATCACCTTTGATTCGTAGTTTTATTTTAGAGTAGTCACTAACATCTTTGGTTTCAAATTGATAACGTACGGAAGAAAAGCCACCATTATTTTCAAGGGAAACGTTGCCATAAAATTGACCATGACCAGTTTCGTTAATTTTAAATTGTCCTTGAGATTGTCCTCCCATGACAACATCATCCAAAATATACCAATCAGAAGCATTATTTTTAAATGAAAAATCGTACAGTATCATATTGCTAAGTGTTATAAGTGTAATTAATAATGTAATACTCATATTTTTCTTTTAAAATACAAAGGTGCTTTTAATTTAGGTCCAAAATTTTCGTTAAACCTTGTTGCTTTCCTGTATTTTATTATTTTTATAGTATGAGAGAAAATTTTCTACATTACGTATGGACGTATAAAAAGTTTGATGTTCTCAATCTTAAAACAACTCAGCACGAGGTATTAGAGTTAATTTCTGTTGGTCATCATAACCATAATTCTGGACCAGATTTTTTTAATGCCAAGCTTAAAATTGGTGAACAACTTTGGGCAGGAAATGTAGAAATTCATATCAAATCCAGTGATTGGTTTGCACATCGTCATGAACAGGATCCAGCTTATGATAATGTGATTTTACATGTCGTTTATGAACATGATACATATATCTTTAGAAAGGATAATTCGACCATTCCAACTTTAGAATTAAAAGAAGTGATTCATCCTAATGTTTTTCAAAATTATCAGAAACTCTTTACTAACAGCACTAAATGGATTAATTGCGAATCTGATTTTGCTCAAACTGAAGATTTTATTTTAGACCATTGGCTCGAACGTTTGTATATTGAACGCTTAGAGCGAAAATCAAAAATAATTGAAGATCTACTTAAAGCTTCAAAACATGATTGGGAAGCAGTTTTGTTCAAAATGCTGACAAAAAATTTCGGACTTAAAGTCAATGCTGAGGCTTTTTTTAGTTTAGCCACTATGACAGATTATTCTGCTGTTAGAAAATCACAATCGAAACTCTTATCACTGGAAGCCTTGTTTTTCGGTCAAGCAGGATTATTAGATAGAGATGTTGAGGATGATTATTTTCGGCAACTAAAAGAAAACTATGCATTTTTAAAGCAAAAATTTCAATTAGATAATACATATGTCGTACCGTTGCAATTTTTTAGATTGCGTCCACTTAATTTTCCAACAATACGTTTATCTCAATTAGCCTCATTGTATCATCAACAGCGGCATTTATTTTCTAAATTAATGTTGAGTGAAACTTTAGAAGATTTTTATAAGCTCTTTAAAGTTTCAGCATCTGAATATTGGAATTCGCATTATACCTTTCAAAAAAAATCAAAAACCAGTGAAAAGGCAGTCACTAAAGCATTTATAGATTTACTCTTGATTAATACGGTAATTCCGATTAAATTCTGTTATGCCAAACGCAAAGGAGAAACTATTAATGAGCAACTTATAGCGCTTATTAGAACTATCAATTCTGAAAAAAATACGGTTGTAAGAGGTTTTAATGCGTTAAAAAGTATATCGAGATCTGCTTTGGAGTCTCAGGCACTTTTGCAATTAAAAACAGACTATTGCAATGAACATCGATGTTTAAAATGTGCTATTGGAAATTCAATTTTAAACAAATAAACTTTTAATCTTTTAAACTAAAGACTAAATTGCAATAAAAAATGAGTCTGTTATAACTATAAAGAAATGAAATTGTTCTATCAAATGCTGTATTATTTTCAAAAACGAGGTTATTACGTATGTCAGCGTATAGCAGATCGTTTAGGAATTAGAGCTAAAGTTGTGAGAACCTCATTTATGTATCTCACCTTTGTGACACTCGGTTTCGGCTTTGCCTTGTACTTGTTCTTTGCGTTTTGGATCAGAATAAAAGATATTATTTATACCAAACGATCTTCAGTATTTGATTTGTAACCTATGAATCCATTAATAAAGTTTTTTAGAACTAAAATTTATACAGCAGTATTTTTACTGACCTTGCTATTGGCGATTGGTGTTATCGGATTTAAAATCATGTCAAATTATTCGTGGGTTGACTCTGTGTACATGACAGTAATTACAATAACGACTGTTGGTTTTGGAGAAGTTCAACCACTAGATGATCATGCAAAGATCTTTACCATTTTTTTAATTTTAGCAAGCGTTATCATTTTAGGTTATGCCATTACAGTAATAACAGAATACATATTAAGCAAAAATGATTTAGAAGAATTAAAACAAAAAGAGATGCAAAAGAAAATTGACAGTTTCAATAATCATATTATTATTTGTGGATTTGGACGTAATGGAAAACAGGCAGCAAAAAAACTAATTGCTTATAATAAGCCTTTTGTAATAGTAGAAAAAGATAAAGAGGTTATTGAGAAATATCAAGAAGATGATCTTCCTTTTGTGTTTGGTAATGCAAATGAAGATGATACTTTGATAAAAGCCGGAATTGAACGTGCCAGCACTCTTATTTCAGCATTACCTAACGATGCAGATAATTTGTTTGTGGTATTATCTGCAAGACAAATTAATAAACACATGAGTATCATTAGTAGAGCTTCGCAAGAAACCTCTTATGAAAAACTTAAACTGGCAGGCGCAAATAACGTCATATTGCCCGACAGAATAGGTGGAGATCACATGGCCTCTTTGGTGGTGATTCCAGATTTAGTCGAATTTATAGATAATTTAGGAATCGTTGGCGAGCGAAATATCAATATAGAAGAAGTTATTGTTGACAAATTGTATGATACAAATGAAGTTAAAACGATAAAAGATTTAGACCTCAGAAGAAAAACAGGTTGCACTGTCATAGGTTTTAAAGACGGAAAAGGCGAATATGTCGTCAATCCGGAAGCCGATACGCAATTAATTGAAGGTTCGAAGATAATTGTTTTGGGGCGTCCAGAACAAATTCGAAAGTTGAATTCCTTGTATGATATCAAATAGATTACATTTCATTTTAACAAAGGATGCTTTATAAAATCAATTTTTTTTAGCATCTTGTAAGCTTTATAAAAACTAACTAATTTAAATAATTCACAATATGAAGAAATTTCTTCTTTCATTTTTTGCAACCATAGTTCCGTTATTAACATTCGCACAAGAAACTACGTCAGAAAAAATAGATGCAGTGTTTACAAAATACACAGGATGGTTTGTTGAAGCGATTTTTTATGAAATTCCATTTTCTGAATACTATAGAATTCCATGGGTACTCATAGTCTTAGTAGGTGGTGCACTATTTTTTACCATATATTTTAAATTTATAAATTTTACTGGATTTAGAACTGCAATTAGAGTTGTTAGAGGTCAATATGAAGATATCGAAAAACATGGAGCTGATACTTTGTATGGTGATCAAACGCCAAATGAAAGTAGCGATATTATTGAAACAATTAGGGATGAAGGTGCAGATGGTGAAGTATCGCATTTTCAAGCGCTTACCGCAGCCTTGTCTGCTACAGTAGGTTTAGGTAATATAGCTGGAGTAGCAGTGGCACTTTCTATTGGTGGACCAGGAGCTACGTTTTGGATGATTGTTGCCGGACTTTTAGGAATGGCTTCAAAATTTGCAGAGTGTACATTGGGTGTAAAATATAGAGATGTAGGTGAAGATGGGACCATTTATGGTGGTCCAATGTATTATCTAACTAAAGGCTTAAAGTCAAAAGGAATGGGAGGCTTTGGTAAAGTTTTAGCAGTCCTCTTTGCAATTTTTGTAATTGGTGGATCCTTTGGTGGAGGAAACATGTTTCAGGCGAATCAGGCAGCAGCTCAATTTGTGAAACTATTTGAATTAGAAGGTGGAAATGCTGGCTTGTATTTTGGAATCGTTATGGCCATTCTTGTCGCTATCGTAATCATTGGAGGTATAAAACGTATCGCAAAAGTAACTGAGAAAGTTGTGCCATTCATGGCTGGTATATACGTGCTTGCTGCTCTTGTTATTTTAGGTGCTAACTTTACACTTATTGACGATGCCTTTGCTTTAATATTTGAAGGCGCCTTTTCTGGTTTAGGAATTGCTGGTGGGTTAGTAGGAGTGATGATTCAAGGTATTCGTCGTGGTGCATTTTCTAATGAAGCAGGTGTTGGTTCAGCTGCCATTGCGCACTCTGCAGTGCGAACAAAATATCCTGCAAGTGAAGGTATTGTTGCTTTATTAGAACCGTTTGTTGATACTGTAGTTATTTGTACTATGACAGCTTTAGTAATTGTAATTACCAATTTTGATGGTGCATTTATGGAATATGGCGTGGAAATTACAGAAGGTGTCGAAATTACAGCTCAGGCTTTCGATTCCGTAATTCCACACTTCTCAATTATTCTAACAATCGCTGTAATTCTATTTGCATTCTCTACCATGATTTCATGGTCGTATTACGGGATGCAAGGCTGGGTTTTTCTTTTTGGAAAAGGAAAAACTTCTGATTTAGTCTATAAAATTCTTTTCTTGTTTTTTGTAGTCGTTGGCGCTTCAATAAGTTTAGGTGCAGTAATTAATTTCTCTGATGCCATGATTTTTGCAATGGTAGTTCCTAATATCATTGGAGTAATTTTATTATCTCCAATCATCAAAAAAGAATTAAACAGATATTACAAAGCTATAGCTGTTAAAGAAGATGCTATTGATGAAGGTGCAGAAGATTTAAATCAGCATTTATAAAATTAAATAAGATGAACCATTTAAAATCCCACTTCACGTTTACTAAACAACAACGAAGTGGGATTTTTGTATTATTATTACTCATACTTGTTTTACAAAGCGTGTACTTTTTTGTTGATTTTTCACCGGAAGAGATACAAATCAATCAAAATAATCTTGCAATGTTTCAGGCTGAAGTTGATTCTTTAAAACGGTTGAAGATTCAGGATAATAAGCCGAAAATCTATCCTTTTAATCCAAATTTTATAACCGATTACAAAGGTTATACCCTTGGAATGAGTTCTGAAGAAATAGATAGACTGTTAGCCTTCAGAGAACAAAACAAATGGATCAATTCTGTGAAAGATTTTCAAAGTGTTACCCAAGTTTCAGATTCGCTGCTAACGCAAATAGCTCCGCATTTTAAGTTTCCAGATTGGGTAACAAATCCTAAGCCAAAAGCAAACTATTCTTATTCAAAAACTAGTAAACCTAAAACGTATGATCAAAAGCTAAACCTCAATACCGCAACAGCTGAGCAGCTTAAAAGAGTAAATGGTATTGGCGAAAAGCTTTCAGAGCGTATTGTTACTTACAGAACTAAATTAGGCGGACAATTTATTGCAGATGTTCAGCTTCAGGATGTCTATGGTTTATCTTCTGAAGTGATTGAACGTACTCTAAATGAATTTACGGTTAAAAATGCAAAGCCAATTATTAAGTTGAAATTGAATACGGCAACTATTGAAGAATTAGTAACCATTCAACATGTGGATTATGAAATAGCCCACAACATTATTGAAGAAAGAACATTGAGAGATGGCTTCAAATCTTTCGATGAATTAACAAAAGTAAAAGACTTTCCTGTCAAAAAAATTGAGATAATTAAGTTATATTTGACCTTAGATTAAAACAAAAATTTTTAAGGCAAACATTAGAATAATCTTTTAGATTGTGAACAATCAAAATGTCTTGAATACATAAAAAAAAATGCATTATGAATAATAGGTACTTCACTGAAGAACATGAGTTATTTAGACAAAGTTTAAAAGATTTTTTACAAAAAGAAGTCGTTCCTCACATCGAAAAATGGGAAAAAACAGGACATATTGAACGATTCATTTGGAAGAAATTTGGTGAAATGGGATTCTTTGGAATCGCATATCCTGAAGAGTATGGAGGCATGGATCTGGATTTATTCTACACTGTCATTCTTTTGGAAGAATTGCAAAAAGTAAATTCAGGTGGATTCGCAGCTGCAATTTGGGCTCATGCTTATTTAGCCATGACGCATGTCAATAAAGAAGGTGATGATGCCATCAAGAAAAAATACTTAACTGCCAGTATTACTGGAGATAAAATAGGTTGCCTTTGTATTACGGAACCATTTGGAGGAAGTGATGTTGCAGGCATGAGAACGACTGCTGTTAAAAAAGGTGATTCCTATGTGATAAATGGATCGAAAACCTTTATTACAAACGGTGTTTATAGTGACTATCTGGTAGTGGCTGCCAAAACCAATCCTGAGCTAGGAAATAAGGGAATCAGCATCTTTATAATGGATAGAGATACACCTGGAATTTCTGCCACAAAATTAGATAAGTTAGGTTGGAGAGCATCAGATACTGGAGAAATTGCTTTCGATAATGTTGTGATTCCTGCTTCAAATCTCATGGGAGAAGAGAACAAGGGTTTTCCATATATTATGCAGCATTTTGCCTTAGAGCGACTCATTATGGGCATTAATGCGCATGCGAGAGCTGAATTTGCTTTAGAATATACCTTACAGTATATGAGTGAACGAGAAGCCTTCGGAAGAACTATTGATAAATTTCAAGCCCTTCGTCATAAAATAGCAGATCGCTATACCGAAATGGAAATCTGTAAAGAGTTTAACTACTCGGTTGCTCGCAGATTAGATCAAGGTGAGTATGTAGTTAAAGAAGCAACAATGTCTAAACTTCAGTGCACAAAAATGTCTGATGAAGTCATGTATGATTGTTTACAGTTTTTAGGAGGTTATGGCTATATGGAAGAATATCCTTTAGCGAGATTGCTTCGCGATAGCAGACTTGGACCCATTGGTGGAGGGACTTCAGAGATCCTTAGAGAAATAATTGCTAAAATGGTAATTGATAAGAAAGATTATAAACCAGCAACATAATTAAACCGCGATTTATATGAAGCTTACATCCATAAAACAATTATTATTATACGTTTTCTGCGGATTTAGTATGATTTCATTTTCTCAAACGGAACTGAAAAACAAGATCGTAGATTTTAGTACCTTAATGCCTATTGAAAGTGCAAGTATTTATATAAAAAACACAACTATCGGAACGGTTAGTAATGAAGATGGAAAATTTGTGTTGCAAGTCCCAAAAGAATTAGCTTTAGATACACTCATTATTTCATCAATTGGTTATAAAAGTTTTAAGCTTCCGGTACATGAATTTGATAATTCTGAAGAAGTCTATTTGGAAGAAGACATTGCTGCCTTAGATGAGATTGTTTTAATTGCTGAAAATCGCCCAAAAACAGGAAATGATATTGTTTTAAAAGCGATTGAGCGATTGTCTGAAAATCTTCCGGATTCAGCTTACATTCAAAAAGGCTTCCTAAGACATAAAGAACGAAATGCCAAAGAATTTAAATGGCTTATTGAAAGTGCAATTACTGTATATGATTCAGGATATTCAGTGCCTTCAAAAGATTTTTTAAAGATTAATGTCGATCAGGTTCGCAAAAGTTATGATTTGCGTGACGTAGATAGTCTGTTTTCCTATGCATCGTATTTGAAGAATTATGAAAACTATAAAGGTCTGAAAGAAGAAAACTTAAACAGAGATACTATTAAAACGTCTTCTTTGGTGAAAGCTATCAAATGGAATGATACCAGAGTTAACGGATTAGAAAACTTGTTTAAAGGAAAACTAAATTTGGTGCGAAATTCTAATGCAGCCAAGACCTTATTTGGAGAAGATATTTTAGATAAGCATCAATTTAAATTGGATACTGTTCTGGTAGATAACGATCGCAAATTGTATAAAATACAAATTTCTGAAGGTAAAGATTATGTAGATCTTGAGACCAAAGGGATTTTTAATGGTGGCTATCACGCCAAAGGTTGGGTGTATATTTATTGGGATAATTATGCCATCAAAAAAATTGAATATGAACTTGTAGCAGCCTCAAATGCTCAAAAAACCAGAAGCAAAACACTTTTTGGTACGCAAACAAATCATAAGCTGGTCATAACGTATATGGAGTACAATGATAAAATGTATCCAAATTATATGTATTATGAAACCCCTAAGCTCGTGAATGTTGGTTTAAAAACTACTGAAAAACTATCTGAAGAGGAAAAAGCAAAGTATTATAATGAAGAACGTTTTTATTATACTATTCAGGAAATTTTGTTTTCAGATATTATTGAAGATGATCAAGTCATTGCAGACGCATTACAGAACGAATGGGATTCAGATATCTTCGCGCCAAAGCCTTATGACAAAAACTTCTGGAAAAACTACAATATTTTATTAGAAAGCGAAGAGGATGAGCAACTCATAAGAGATTTAAGTAAACGAGCATCCTTATTTAAGCAATAATAGTTAGGAAAGTAGTTGTCAATTAAAAAGTAAGATTTTTATTTTGAAATTTTAAATTCATTCCTATATTTGCAGCCTTAAAAATTCTAAAAGAGAGGAGGTTAAGACACTATGTTAAAAATACCAGTTAAAGAAGGAGAAAATATAGATAGAGCGTTAAAGCGTTACAAACGAAAGTTTGATAGAACAGGTACGAAACGTGCATTGAATGCTCGTAAGCAGTTTACAAAACCTTCTGTTGAACGAAGAGCTCAAATACAAAAAGCACAATATGTTCAAGGTCTTAGAGATCAGGAAAGCATTTAATTGTGTTTTATAAAATTTAAAATCCCATTAATAATAATGGGATTTTTTTGTTTCTAAATCGTATTGTAATTAAAACTTTGTATTTTAGATTTAATTCTAAAATGCTTCAATGTCTTTACAATCGTTTACAGATTATTTACTACTTGAAAAAAACTACTCGCAGTTAACACTCAAGGCTTATATTAAAGATATTAAAGATTTTTCTGGTTTTATTGCATCTGAATTTGAGTCAAATTCTATTACCAATGTGAACTATCAGCAAATAAGAAGTTGGATCGTGCATTTAGTTGATACTGGAATTTCTAACCGAAGCATCAACAGGAAAGTATCGTCTTTAAATACGTATTATAAGTTTCTCCTAAAAATTGAAGACATAGAAGTCAATCCGTTAACCAAGCACAAAGCATTAAAGACAAGTAAAAAGATTCAAGTGCCTTTTTCAGAGGAAGAAATTAAAACAGTGCTTCAGGAATTAAATTTTGATACAGATTTTGAAGGTTTAAGGAATCGCTTAATTATTGAGTTGTTTTATGCTACAGGAATTCGGCGAATAGAACTCGTTCAACTTAAACTGGTAGATGTAGATATTACCAATAAAAACTTAAAAGTCTTAGGAAAAAGAAATAAGGAACGATTTATTCCGTTATTGCCATCTGTAGTTGATACATTGAAATCCTATATTAATGTCAGAAATGAGTTAAATGGTATTCAAGATGAATCGCATTTGTTTTTAACTAAAAAAGGGGTTAAAATTTATGAAACGCTTGTTTACAGAATTATAAATGACTACTTTAGTATTGCATCTACAAAGGTGAAACGGAGTCCGCATATATTAAGGCACTCATTTGCAACTCATTTGTTAAACCAAGGTGCAAACTTAAATGCTGTAAAAGAACTTCTTGGTCATTCTAGTTTAGCAGCAACACAAGTCTATACACATAATAGTATAGCAGAATTAAAAAATGTGTACGCCAAAGCGCACCCAAGAAGTAAAAAATAATATTGTCTAACCAAATAATTGATTGAATATGAAGGTAAACACGCAATCCGTAAATTTTAACGCAGACAAAAAGCTAATTGATTTTATTCAAAAACGAATGAATAAGTTAGATTTATTTTATGATAAGGTTATTGATTCTGATGTCTATTTGAAAGTTGAAAACACAAGTGATAAGGAAAATAAAATATTTGAAGCTAGAGTAAATGTACCTGGTGATAGTTTCGTTGTAAAGAAACAATGTAAAACTTTTGAAGAAGGGACAGATATGGCAGTTTCATCGTTAGAAAGACAATTAAAAAAGCGAAAAGAAAAATTAAGAGCACATATGTAGTAAAATTTTTCAAAAAATGTTTTGAATAAATAAATAAATCTTTACATTTGCAGTCCGTTAGAAATAGCGGGCTTTTTTTATAGCAAAAAAGTTATATAAAAGCCGATGTAGCTCAGCTGGCTAGAGCAGCTGATTTGTAATCAGCAGGTCGTGGGTTCGAGTCCCTCCATCGGCTCTTAAAAAAGTCTAAAATCAACAAGTGTTAGTTTTAGCAAAGTTCTTTAAAATTGGGGAGATACTCAAGCGGCCAACGAGGGCAGACTGTAAATCTGCTGACTACGTCTTCGCAGGTTCGAATCCTGCTCTCCCCACAAATACCTTCAACTTGTAATATAGTTGTAAAAATGCGAGAGTAGCTCAGTTGGTAGAGCGTCAGCCTTCCAAGCTGAATGTCGCCGGTTCGAACCCGGTCTCTCGCTCTAAAATTCCTGCGAAGGCAGGAATCTCATTATTAAATGAGGAAATAAACACTTTACGCCGGTGTAGCTCAGGGGTAGAGCGTTTCCTTGGTAAGGAAGAGGTCACGAGTTCAAATCTCGTCATTGGCTCTTTTTTGTTGTATAGAATTAAATTGAACACTAATATAAATAAGATTAAATAAATTAAACATGGCAAAGGCAACTTTCGATCGTTCAAAACCACACCTTAACATAGGTACTATTGGACACGTAGATCACGGTAAAACAACTTTAACTGCTGCTATTACTAAAGTATTAGCTGATGCAGGTTTATCAGAAGCAAGATCATTTGATCAAATTGATAACGCTCCAGAAGAAAAAGAAAGAGGTATTACAATTAATACATCACACGTTGAATACGCAACTGCTAATCGTCACTACGCTCACGTTGACTGTCCAGGTCACGCCGATTACGTAAAGAACATGGTTACAGGTGCTGCTCAAATGGATGGTGCAATTTTAGTTGTAGCTGCTACAGATGGTCCGATGCCACAAACTCGTGAGCACATCCTTTTAGGACGTCAGGTAGGAATTCCTCGTATTGTAGTATTCATGAATAAAGTGGATATGGTTGATGATGAGGAGTTGTTAGAGTTGGTTGAAATGGAAATTAGAGATTTATTATCATTCTACGAATATGATGGAGATAATGGTCCTGTAATTGCTGGTTCTGCTTTAGGTGCGCTTAACGGTGAGCAAAAGTGGGTAGATACAGTAATGGAGCTTATGGAAGCTGTTGATAATTGGATTGAAGAGCCAGTACGTGATATGGATAAGCCTTTCTTAATGCCAATTGAAGATGTTTTCTCAATTACTGGTCGTGGAACTGTTGCTACAGGTCGTATCGAAACTGGTGTTGCTAACACAGGTGATCCAGTTGAGATCATTGGTATGGGAGCTGAGAAATTAACTTCTACTATTACTGGTATTGAAATGTTCCGTCAAATCCTTAACAGAGGTGAAGCTGGAGATAACGCAGGTATCTTATTAAGAGGTATTGAGAAAACTCAAATCTCAAGAGGTATGGTTATTACTAAGCCAGGTTCTGTAACACCACACGCTAAATTTAAAGCTGAGGTTTATATCCTTAAAAAAGAAGAAGGTGGACGTCATACTCCATTCCATAATAACTACCGTCCTCAGTTCTACGTTCGTACAACTGACGTAACTGGAAACATTGCGCTTCCTGATGGAGTTGAAATGGTAATGCCTGGAGATAACTTAACTATTACTGTTGAATTAATTCAACCAATTGCAATGAACGTAGGTTTACGTTTTGCGATCCGTGAAGGTGGTAGAACAGTAGGTGCAGGTCAGGTTACTGAGATTTTAGACTAAAATATTTATTATATAAATATGAATTAAGGTGTTCGTCAAAGGCGAACGCCTTGATTTATATTTACGGGTTTAGCTCAGTTGGTAGAGCACTGGTCTCCAAAACCAGGTGTCGGGAGTTCGAGTCTCTCAACCCGTGCAATGAGTTAAAACAGGGATGTTTTTTATTAAAAAATCTCTTAAATAAGTTTACACTGAGTTAAGTCGAAGTGTGCAAATACAAAATCAAATGGCAGGAATTGTAAATTACATTAAAGAATCTTTTGAAGAATTAAAAAACAACGTGACTTGGCCAGCATGGTCTGAGGCGCAAAGCTTAACTATTTTAGTTGCTGTGTTCTCCATAATTTTTTCATTAGCTATTTGGGGAGTTGATACTGTTTTCAGTAAGGTTATCAAGGCATATTTTGAGTTGATATAACAAATTGTAAAAGCAAAAAATGATGTCTGAGACAAGTGTAAATAAAAAATGGTACGTAGTTAGAGCTGTAAGTGGTCAAGAAAATAAAATTAAAGCTTACATAGAAAATGAAATCGCTAGATTAGGTTTAGAAGATTTTATCGATCAGGTACTAGTGCCTACTGAAAAAGTAATTCAAATCCGTAACGGAAAAAAAATAAATAAGGAACGTGTTTACTTTCCTGGTTATATAATGATTCAGGCAAATTTAAGCGGTGAGATTCCTCATATTATTAAATCAATAACTAATGTTATCGGTTTTTTAGGGGAAACCAAAGGAGGAGATCCTGTTCCGTTAAGACAGTCTGAAGTTAATAGAATGTTAGGTAAGGTCGATGAATTATCTGTTGATGCAGATGTGAATGTGGCAATACCTTTCACAATCGGAGAAACTGTTAAAGTTATTGACGGACCATTTAATGGATTTGATGGGACCATCGAAAAAATTAATGAAGAAAAGCGTAAACTTGAAGTTATGGTTAAAATTTTCGGAAGAAAAACACCATTAGAATTAAGTTATATGCAAGTAGAAAAAGTATAATAATTGTTACAATATAGATAGTATATCTTTTAGCTTCCTATTATAATAAAAGAGATACAAAACTAAAACAAGTAAAATGGCAAAAGAATTAGGTAAAGTAGTTAAATTACAAGTTCGGGGAGGTGCAGCGAATCCGTCGCCACCGGTTGGACCCGCTTTAGGTGCTGCTGGAGTTAATATCATGGAATTTTGTAAACAATTCAACGCTAGAACTCAGGATAAACCTGGTAAAGTTCTTCCAGTTGTTATTTCTGTTTACAAAGACAAGTCTTTTGATTTCGTGATTAAAACACCTCCTGCAGCGGTACAATTATTAGAAGCGGCCAAAGTAAAGAAAGGATCTGGAGAACCGAACAGAAAAAAAGTTGCAAAAGTAACTTGGGATCAAGTAAAAGCCATCGCAGAAGATAAAATGCAAGATTTAAATGCATTTGAAATCGGATCTGCTATGAAGATGGTTGCTGGTACTGCAAGATCAATGGGAATCACAGTTAAAGGTGGAGAAGCACCTAACTAAAAATTTTTGAAATGGCAAGAATAACAAAAAAGAGAAAAGAAGCTATGGCTAAAGTTGAAAAGAATAAATTGTATTCTCTTCAAGAAGCTTCAGCATTATTAAAGGAAATCACATACACAAAATTTGATGCTTCAGTTGATTTAGCAGTAAGATTAGGTGTAGATCCTCGTAAAGCCAATCAAATGGTTAGAGGTGTTGTGTCACTTCCACATGGAACAGGTAAAGACATGAAAGTTCTAGCATTGGTTACTCCTGATAAAGAGGAAGAAGCTAAAGCTGCTGGAGCTGACTACGTCGGACTTGATGAATACCTTGAAAAAATCAAAAATGGTTGGACAGATGTTGACGTTATCGTTACAATGCCTGCTATTATGGGTAAATTAGGTCCTTTAGGTAGAGTATTAGGTCCAAGAGGTTTAATGCCAAATCCAAAAACAGGAACAGTAACTATGGATGTTGCTAAAGCAGTAGCTGAAGTTAAAGCTGGTAAAATCGATTTTAAAGTTGATAAAACAGGAATTGTACATGCGCCTATAGGTAAAGCGTCTTTTAGTGCTGATAAATTACAGGACAATGCAATGGAATTGTTAACCACTTTGAATAAATTGAAACCAACGGCATCAAAAGGTGTATATATGAAGAGTATCTTCATGTCTAGTACAATGAGTCCTAGTATTGCTGTTGATCCTAAAATAAGTTAAGTAGTTAAATCTTTATTATTATGACAAGACAAGAAAAATCACAAGTAATTGAAGAGTTAACTGCTCAATTAGCAGATAATACAAATATTTATCTTGCTGATATCTCAGGATTAAATGCAGGTAACACTTCAGACTTACGTCGCGCTTGTTTTAAAGCAAACGTGCAATTAAGCGTAGTAAAAAATACATTATTAACTAAAGCTATGGAAGCTTCCGACAGAGATTTCGGAGACCTTCCTACAGTTTTAAAAGGTAATACATCTGTGATGTATTCTGAAACTGGTAACGCTCCAGCTAAAGTTATTAAAGCCTTCCGTAAAAAATCTGATAAGCCATTGCTTAAAGGAGCTTTTATCGAAGAGGCTATTTATCTTGGAGATGATCAATTAGATATGCTCGTTGATATCAAGTCTAAAGAAGAGTTGATTGGAGATATCATTGGATTATTACAGTCACCAGCTAAGAATGTTATTTCAGCACTTAAATCAGGTGGTGGAACAATAGCAGGTATTATCAAAACATTATCCGAAAAAGAAGGATAATCAATTAAGTACGCACTTAAACAAATTATATTATTAAAAATTATTAAAAACGGTAGAAATGGCAGATTTAAAAGATTTCGCAGAACAATTAGTTAATTTAACAGTAAAAGAAGTTAATGAATTAGCTACAATATTAAAAGACGAATATGGTATCGAACCAGCAGCAGCTGCAGTAGCAGTAGCAGCAGGTGGAGCTGCAGCAGGTGGAGACGCAGCTGAAGAAAAATCAGAATTCGACGTAATCCTTAAAGCAGCAGGTGGTTCTAAATTAGCTGTTGTAAAATTAGTTAAAGAATTAACTGGTTTAGGATTAAAAGAAGCTAAAGGTTTAGTTGATGAAGCACCAAGTGCAATCAAAGAAGGTGTAGCTAAAGATGAAGCTGAAGCTCTAAAATCTCAATTAGAAGAAGCAGGAGCAGAGGTTGAGCTTAAGTAAGCTTAACAAACCTACAAATTATGGTTTAGGTCTTTCGAATTAGTCGGAATGACCTAAACCCTTTTGTGTATATAAAGCGTACGCAAAAAAACAAATTTTTTTTTAATCAAAATCTCGTTCATCGATGTTAGCAAATACAGCTGAAAGATTAAATTTCTCTTCCATAGTAAACAGAACTGAATACCCAGATTTCCTGGATATTCAAATTAAATCCTTTCAGGATTTTTTCCAGTTAGAGACAAAATCAGAAGAAAGAGGCAATGAAGGGCTCTACAATACCTTCATGGAAAATTTTCCTATTACAGATACACGTAACCAATTCGTATTAGAATTTTTGGATTATTTTATTGATCCACCACGTTATTCAATTGAAGAATGTATCGAAAGAGGACTAACTTACAGTGTGCCACTAAAAGCACGTTTAAAACTGTATTGTACAGATCCAGAGCATGAAGACTTTGAAACTATCGTTCAAGATGTATATTTAGGAACAATTCCTTATATGACGCCTAGTGGAACATTCTGTATCAATGGTGCAGAGCGTGTCGTTGTATCACAATTACATAGATCACCAGGTGTATTCTTTAGCCAGTCGTTCCACGCGAATGGTACAAAATTGTACTCTGCTAGAGTAATTCCTTTTAAAGGATCTTGGATTGAATTTGCAACAGATATTAACCAGGTAATGTATGCTTACATTGACAGAAAGAAAAAGTTACCTGTTACAACATTATTCAGAGCTATCGGTTTTGAACGTGATAAAGATATTTTAGAGATTTTTGATCTTGCTGAAGAAGTTAAAGTATCAAAATCTGGTCTTAAAAAAGTTGTTGGTCGTAAACTAGCTGCTCGTGTTTTAAATACATGGCATGAAGATTTCGTAGATGAAGACACTGGTGAAGTAGTCTCAATCGAACGTAACGAAATTGTTTTAGATCGTGACACAATCATCGATAAAGATAATATTGAGGAAATCCTTGAAGCTGGTGTTAAAACTGTTCTTTTACATAAAGAAAGTGCTCAACAAGGAGATTACGCAATTATACATAATACATTACAGAAAGATCCAACAAATTCTGAAAAAGAAGCTGTTGAGCATATCTATCGTCAATTACGTAATGCTGAGCCGCCAGATGAGGAAACAGCACGTGGTATTATTGATAAATTATTCTTTTCTGATCAACGTTACTCTTTAGGTGAAGTAGGTCGTTATAGAATGAACAAAAAATTACAGTTAGATATCGGAATGGATAAGCAAGTGCTTACTAAAGAAGATATCATTACGATTATTAAATATTTAATCGAACTTATCAATTCTAAAGCAGAGATTGATGATATTGATCACTTATCTAACCGTCGTGTACGTACAGTAGGAGAGCAATTATCGTCTCAGTTTGGTGTTGGTTTAGCACGTATGGCCCGTACCATTCGTGAGCGTATGAATGTTCGTGATAATGAAGTATTTACTCCAATCGATTTAATTAACGCGAAGACCTTATCTTCAGTTATTAATTCATTCTTCGGAACAAACCAGCTATCTCAGTTCATGGATCAAACCAATCCATTGGCAGAGATTACGCACAAACGCCGTTTATCAGCTTTAGGACCTGGAGGTTTATCTAGAGAAAGAGCAGGTTTCGAGGTTCGTGATGTTCACTACACGCACTACGGAAGATTATGTCCAATTGAAACTCCTGAAGGACCAAACATTGGATTAATTTCATCGTTATCTGTTTATGCTAAAGTGAATTCAATGGGATTCATTGAAACACCTTACAGAAAAGCAGATAATGGAGTCGTAGATATCAAAAATGCACCTACCTATTTAAGTGCTGAGGAAGAAGAAGACATGTTAATCGCTCAGGCGAATATTCGTGTTGATGATAACGGAAAAATTCTTGAAGATAAAATTATTGCACGTATGGAAGGTGACTTCCCAGTAATGGATCCAAAAGATATTCATTATACAGATGTGGCACCAAACCAAATTGCGTCTATTTCGGCATCGTTGATTCCGTTCTTAGAGCATGATGATGCCAACCGTGCCTTAATGGGATCTAACATGATGCGTCAGGCTGTACCTTTATTACGTCCGCAAGCGCCAATCGTAGGAACAGGACTTGAACGTCAGGTGGCTTCAGATTCTAGAGTATTGATTAATGCTGAAGGAAATGGAACTGTTGAGTACGTTGATGCTAACGAGATTACTATAAAATACGAGCGTTCTGAAGAAGCTGCAATGGTAAGTTTTGATAGTGATACCAAAACATATCCATTAGTGAAGTTTAGAAAAACTAACCAAGGTACGTCTATTAACCTAAAGCCAATCGTTGTGAAAGGTGACAAGGTTAAAAAAGGACAAGTGCTTTGTGAGGGTTATGCTACTGAAAATGGAGAATTAGCTTTGGGTCGTAACATGAAAGTGGCATTTATGCCATGGAAAGGTTACAACTTTGAGGATGCGATTGTAATTTCAGAAAAAGTTGTTCGTGACGACATATTTACATCTATTCATATTGATGAATATTCATTAGAAGTTAGAGATACCAAATTAGGTAACGAAGAATTAACTAATGATATTCCTAACGTTTCAGAAGAGGCTACTAAAGACCTTGATGAAAACGGTATGATTAGAATCGGAGCAGAGATTAAGCCAGGTGATATCCTTATTGGTAAGATCACACCAAAAGGAGAATCTGATCCAACTCCGGAAGAAAAATTATTACGTGCCATCTTTGGAGATAAAGCTGGTGATGTAAAAGATGCGTCTTTAAAAGCGTCGCCTTCATTACATGGTGTTGTTATTGAGAAGAAATTATTCTCAAGAGCAATTAAAGATAAGCGTAAGAGAGCAAAAGATAAAGAAGATATTGAAGCATTAGAAAATATCTACTACAAGAAGTTTGATGATTTACAAGCTGTTTTAGTTGAAAAATTATTTGCTCTTGTAAATGGTAAAACGGCTCAAGGTATCTACAATGACTTAGGTGAGGAAATCATTCCTAAAGGAAAGAAATATACGCTTAAGATGTTAAATGCTGTTGATGATTATACACATTTAACTTCAGGAACTTGGACTACTGATGACCACTTAAACTCTTTGGTTGCAGATTTAATTCACAACTATAAGATTAAAGAAAATGACCTTCAGGGATCACTGCGTCGTGAGAAGTTTACAATTTCTGTAGGTGATGAATTACCAGCAGGTATTATCAAATTGGCTAAGGTTTATGTTGCTAAGAAACGTAAATTAAAAGTTGGTGATAAGATGGCAGGACGTCACGGAAATAAAGGTATTGTAGCTCGTATCGTTCGTCAGGAGGATATGCCATTCTTAGAGGATGGAACACCTGTTGATATCGTATTAAATCCGTTAGGTGTACCATCGCGAATGAACATCGGACAAATTTATGAAACGGTTCTTGGTTGGGCTGGACAAAAATTAGGACGTACCTATGCAACGCCTATTTTTGATGGTGCAACTCTAGATCAAATTAATGCGTTTACTGACGAAGCTGGTGTGCCAAGATTTGGTCATACATACTTATATGACGGTGGAACAGGAGATCGTTTTGATCAACCAGCAACTGTAGGTGTGATTTATATGATTAAGTTAGGTCACATGATTGACGATAAAATGCATGCACGTTCCATTGGACCATACTCATTAATTACGCAACAACCTCTTGGTGGTAAAGCACAGTTTGGTGGTCAGCGTTTTGGAGAGATGGAAGTTTGGGCACTTGAGGCTTATGGAGCTTCAGCAACTTTACGTGAAATCTTAACAGTTAAATCTGATGATGTTATAGGTAGAGCTAAAACTTACGAAGCTATCGTAAAAGGAGAGCCAATGCCAGAACCAGGACTACCTGAATCTTTCAACGTACTTATGCACGAATTGAAAGGATTAGGATTAGATATTAGATTAGAAGAATAATTAAAACAGTCTACAGTATTCAGTTAGCAGTCTTAACTGTTAGCTGAATATTGATCACTGAATACTATAAAGAAATGGCAAGAAGACAAGATAAGAATACAATTCAGAGATTTAGTAAAATCTCTATTGGTCTAGCATCTCCAGAATCTGTTTTAGCAGCGTCTCGTGGTGAAGTTTTAAAACCAGAAACTATTAATTATCGAACACATAAACCTGAACGTGATGGTTTATTCTGTGAGCGTATTTTTGGTCCTGTAAAGGATTTTGAATGTGCTTGTGGTAAATATAAAAGAATACGCTACAAAGGTATCGTTTGTGACCGTTGTGGTGTTGAAGTAACTGAAAAGAAAGTACGTCGTGATAGAGTAGGACACATCAATCTTGTTGTGCCTGTTGCTCATATCTGGTACTTCCGTTCGTTACCAAATAAAATAGGATATTTACTTGGTTTACCATCTAAGCGTCTAGATATGATTATCTATTATGAGCGCTATGTGGTTATTCAACCAGGTGATGCAATGAATGCTGAAGGTGAACCATTACAAAAAATGGATTTCTTAACTGAAGAAGAATATTTAAACATTCTTGAAACACTTCCGAAAGAAAATCAATACTTAGAAGATACTGATCCAAATAAATTTATTGCTAAAATGGGAGCGGAATGCTTAATCGACCTTTTAGCTAGAATTGATTTAGATGATTTATCATTTGAGTTGCGTCATAAAGCAAACACTGAAACCTCTAAACAACGTAAAACTGAAGCATTAAAACGTTTACAGGTTGTTGAAGCGTTTAGAGATTCAAACTTAAACAGAGAGAATAAGCCAGAATGGATGATCATGAAGGCTATTCCAATCATTCCGCCAGAATTAAGACCATTAGTGCCTTTAGATGGTGGACGTTTTGCAACATCAGATTTAAATGATTTATATCGTCGTGTTATTATTCGTAACAACCGTTTAAAGCGTTTAGTTGAAATTAAAGCGCCTGAAGTTATTCTTCGTAATGAGAAACGTATGTTACAAGAATCTGTAGATTCATTATTTGATAACACGCGTAAAGCTTCAGCAGTAAAAACGGATTCTAACAGACCATTAAAATCATTATCAGATTCATTAAAAGGTAAGCAAGGACGTTTCCGTCAAAACTTACTTGGTAAGCGTGTTGATTATTCTGCGCGTTCTGTAATTGTTGTTGGACCAGAATTAAAATTATTCGAATGTGGATTGCCTAAAAATATGGCAGCAGAATTATATAAACCTTTTATCATCAGAAAATTGATTGAAAGAGGAATTGTAAAAACTGTAAAATCTGCTAAGAAAATTAT
This sequence comes from Psychroserpens mesophilus, assembly GCF_000826645.1. Classification (GTDB taxonomy): domain Bacteria; phylum Bacteroidota; class Bacteroidia; order Flavobacteriales; family Flavobacteriaceae; genus Psychroserpens; species Psychroserpens mesophilus. Next base: position 354,761 of record NZ_JXJP01000008.1, on the reverse strand, counting down.
AGATAGAAAAGAGCCTGTTGTTTGGGATATCTTAGAGAATGTTCTTAAAGGACATCCAGTATTACTAAACCGTGCTCCTACATTACACAGATTAGGTATTCAAGCTTTTCAACCAAAATTAATTGAAGGAAAAGCAATTCAGTTACACCCTCTAGTGTGTACTGCATTTAATGCCGATTTTGATGGTGATCAGATGGCTGTGCATTTACCGTTAGGTCCAGAAGCAATTTTGGAAGCACAATTATTAATGTTAGCATCACATAATATCTTGAACCCAGCAAACGGTTCTCCTGTAACAGTTCCTTCTCAGGATATGGTACTTGGTTTATATTATATGACTAAGCACAGAAAATCTGATAAAGATTATACTGTTAAAGGGGAAGGTCTAACATTCTATTCTCCAGAAGAAGTAACTATTGCTTACAATGAAAAGAAAGTAGATTTAAATGCTGGAATTAAAGTAAGAACTCAGGATTTTAATGAAGAAGGAGAGTTGACAACTCAAATTATAGAAACAACTGTAGGTCGTGTACTTTTCAACGAAAAAGTACCAGCTGCAGCAGGATATATTAATGAGGTATTGACTAAGAAATCGTTAAGAGATATTATTCATGGTATTCTTAAAAAGACAAGTGTCCCAGAAACGGCAGCTTTCTTAGATGAGATTAAAACACAAGGATATAAATTCGCTTTCCAAGGTGGATTATCATTTAGTTTAGGTGATATTATTATTCCTGCGGAAAAGCAAAGTATGATCGACAAAGCTAACGGTTTAGTTGATGGTATTATGGGTAACTATAACATGGGATTAATAACAAATAACGAACGTTATAACCAAGTTATTGATATCTGGACATCTACGAATGCTGAATTAACAGAGTTATCTATGAAACGTATCCGTGAGGATCAACAAGGATTTAACTCCGTGTTTATGATGCTTGATTCTGGAGCTCGTGGATCTAAAGAACAGATTCGTCAGTTAACAGGTATGCGTGGATTAATGGCCAAACCTAAAAAATCTAATGCTGGTGGTGGCGAAATTATTGAGAACCCGATTCTTTCTAACTTTAAGGAAGGACTTTCAATTTTAGAATACTTCATCTCTACTCACGGTGCACGTAAAGGTCTTGCCGATACAGCACTTAAAACTGCAGATGCTGGTTATTTAACACGTCGTTTGGTTGATGTGTCTCAAGATGTTATTATCTACAGTGAAGATTGTGGTACATTAAGAGGAATTGAAGTTAATCCGTTAAAGAAAAACGAAGAAATTATAGAAACGCTCGAAGCTAGAATAGTTGGACGTACATCATTAAACGATGTGTATGATCCAATTACTGAAGAGCTTTTAGTTGAAGCAGGTGGGCATATTGATGATAATATTGCTAAGCGTATTGGTCAGTCTCCATTAGATGCTGTCGAAGTACGTTCAGCATTAACTTGTGAAGCTAAAAAAGGTATTTGTTCTAAATGTTACGGTCGTAATTTAGCGACTGGTAAAATGGTACAACGAGGAGAAGCCGTTGGTGTTGTGGCAGCACAATCTATTGGTGAACCTGGTACACAGCTTACACTTCGTACATTCCACGTAGGTGGTATTGCAGGTAACATTTCAGAAGAGAATAAATTAACCGTGAAGTTTGATGGTATTGCAGAAATTGAAGATTTAAAAACTGTTAAAACTAAGGATAGCGAAGGTAAAGAGGTTGACGTTGTCATCTCAAGAACTTCTGAATTAAAATTAGTTGATGCTAAAACAGGAATCACATTAAGTACAAACAACATTCCTTATGGTTCATTTATTTATGTGAAGCCAGGTGAAAAAGTTAAAGCTGGAGATGTTATTTGTCAGTGGGATCCATATAACGGTGTAATTATTTCTGAGTTTGCTGGTAAAGTGAGATATGAAAATATTGAACAAGGTATTACATATCAAGTTGAAATTGATGAGCAAACAGGTTTCCAAGAGAAAGTAATTTCTGAATCTAGAAACAAGAAATTAATTCCTACCCTTCATATTGAAGATGCTAAAGGTGAAGCAATACGTTCTTACAACTTACCTGTTGGAGCTCACTTAATGATTGATGACGGAGAGAAAATTAAGGTTGGTAAAATCTTAGTTAAGATTCCTCGTAAATCAGCTAAAGCTGGTGATATTACTGGTGGTCTTCCTCGTGTAACCGAATTATTCGAAGCTCGTAACCCTTCTAATCCTGCTGTTGTTAGTGAGATTGATGGTGTTGTGTCATTCGGAAAAATCAAAAGAGGTAACCGTGAGATTATCATTGAGTCTAAATTAGGTGAAATTAAGAAGTACCTAGTGAAATTATCTAATCAGATTCTTGTTCAGGAAAATGATTATGTAAAAGCTGGTATGCCATTATCTGATGGTTCAATCACTCCTAATGACATTTTAAATATCAAAGGACCTTCAGCTGTTCAGCAATACTTAGTGAATGAAGTACAAGAAGTATATCGTTTGCAAGGTGTGAAAATTAATGATAAGCACTTCGAAGTTGTTGTTAGACAAATGATGCGTAAAGTTAGAATTATCGATTCTGGTGATACTATTTTCTTGGAAGATCAATTAGCACATAAAGCTGATTTTATTGAAGAAAACGATAAGATTTTCGGAATGAAAGTTGTTGAAGATGCTGGAGATTCTGAAACCTTAAAGCCTGGTCAGATATTAACTGCCAGAGAGTTAAGAGATGAGAACTCAATACTACGTAGAGAGGATAAAGCATTGGCTGTTGCTAGAGATGCAAAACCTGCTACTGCAACACCTATTCTTCAAGGTATTACGAGAGCGTCACTACAAACGAAATCATTTATTTCGGCAGCATCCTTCCAGGAAACAACTAAAGTTCTTAACGAAGCAGCTGTAAATGCTAAGGTTGATGATCTTGAAGGCTTAAAAGAGAATGTAATCGTTGGACATAGAATTCCGGCTGGAACTGGTGTTAGAAAATTTGATAACATCATCGTAGGTTCTAAAGAAGAATTCAATGAAATGATGAAGGCTAAAGAAGAGATGAACTACAATTAATTTTGTATTCCTGCGGAGGCAGGAAATCGCAGATTTAGCGAGAGCTAATCTATAAAATAAAGGCCTTCACACATTAATTTGTTTGAAGGCTTTTCAATTAAATAAATAACAATTTCCAATAAAAAGGAAAAATAAATGAGATAACTATGGCAGAAGATAATAAAAATAAAAAACCAGGCATTAACATTGAATTAGATGAAAAAATTGCTGAAGGGACTTATTCTAACTTAGCAATCATTAATCATTCAGTATCTGAATTTGTAATTGATTTTGTTAGTATAATGCCAGGAACTCCGAAAAGTAAAGTGAAATCTAGAGTTATCTTAACGCCTCAACATGCTAAACGTTTGTTGAAAGCTTTAGGTGATAACATAAATAGATTTGAAAAAGCTCATGGTGAAATCAAAGATTATGAGCAGCCTCCAATTCCATTGAATTTTGGACCAACAGGTCAGGCATAGAAGTTAAATAAGTTTAATAATTTGATGCTATTTCTAAGCGGTGCTCAACATACTTTCTTGACCAGCCTCCAATTCCATTGAATTTTGGACCAACAGGTCAGGCATAGAAGTTAAATGAGTTTAATAATTTGATGCTATTTCTAAGCGGTGCTCAACATACTTTCTTGAGCAACCTCCTATTGCATTGAATTTTGGACCAACTGGTTAGAAATAACAAATAAAAAATCCCTTTGATACAATGTCAAAGGGATTTTTTTATGGTTCAGTATCTAATTAGGCGACTTCTTTCTGGTTAATATGAAATTTTAACGCGCCAGAAGGACATTTTTTTACTTGTTGAATGATTTTGTCTGTAGATTCTCCATCTAAATCTATCCAAGGAATAACAGATTGACGAAATACATTTGAAAGTTCTTTAGCACAACGCTCGGCGTTTATACATTGACAAGGATTGTAGGTAACAGTAATATCATTATTACTGAAAACATGTGGTGTAGTTTTCATAAGTAGATCAATTTTGGGGTTTAATCTTAAAGAAATGTATGCTCTATAACGTTTTAGTAATAATAAAATCGATGAAATGTATTTATTTATCGTTGAAATACACATTTTGAAATTAACTATCGACGAACGACGTGGTAATTAATCAAATTCTGAAGTTAAATGGAATATAATATTAGGATATTTCTGCTGCGTCATTTGCAAAGAAAATGAAGAATCTGCTAAAAATACAAGCTGCCCTCTTTTATCTTTAGCTAAATAGCGCTGTTTAACTCGCTTAAATTCTTTAAATTCCTCGCTCTTTTTATCTTTCGGTTCAACCCAGCAGGCTTTGTGTACGTTAAGATTTTCATAGGTGCACTTTGCACCATATTCGTGTTCTAATCTGTATTGAATAACTTCATATTGTAATGCTCCAACAGTTCCAATTACTTTACGACCGTTCAGTTCTAGAGTAAATAATTGAGCAACACCTTCATCCATTAACTGGTCAATACCTTTACTAAGCTGTTTAGATTTTAAAGGATCAGCATTATTGATGTATCTAAAATGCTCAGGTGAAAAGCTTGGAACACCTTTATAGTTTAGCGTTTCACCTTCAGTTAAAGTATCTCCAATTTTAAAGTTTCCGGTATCCTGAAGGCCTACAATATCACCAGGATAAGAGATATCTACGATTTCCTTTTTTTCAGCAAAGAAAGCATTCGGACTAGAAAACTTCATTTTTTTGTTATGTCTTACATGCAGATAAGGAGCATTTCTTTTAAACTCACCGGAAACAATTTTTATAAAAGCTAACCTGTTTCTATGGTTTGGATCCATATTAGCGTGAATTTTAAAAACAAAACCAGAAAACTTATCTTCATCAGGTTTTACTAAGCGCTCTTCACTTTGCTTTGGTCTTGGTTTTGGAGCAATTTCAACAAAGCAATCTAATAGTTCTCGAACACCAAAATTGTTGAGTGCAGATCCAAAAAATACAGGCTGTAATTCTCCGTTTAAATACGCTGCTTTATCAAATTGCGGATAAATACCGTCAACAAGTTCTATTTCATCTCTAAGGGTTTGTGCTGCCTTTTCGCCAACAAGTTTATCTAATTCTGAAGATGATAAGTTATCAATTTCAATGGTATCTTCAATATCTTTACGACTATCACCACTAAATAAATTGACATTTTTTTCCCAGATATTATATATGCCTTTAAAATCGTAGCCCATTCCTATAGGAAAACTAAGTGGAACAACTGTAAGGCCTAACTTTTGCTCAATTTCATCAAGTAAATCAAATGCATCTTTACCTTCACGATCCATCTTATTGATAAATACAATCATAGGTATGTTACGCATTCTACAAACTTCTACAAGTTTTTCAGTTTGCTCTTCAACTCCCTTTGCAACATCAATAACAACAATGACACTATCAACAGCTGTCAACGTTCTGAAAGTGTCTTCTGCAAAATCCTTGTGACCAGGCGTATCAAGAATGTTAATTTTGATGCCATCATATTCAAATGCTAAAACAGAGGTGGCTACAGAAATTCCTCTTTGGCGTTCAATTTCCATAAAATCACTGGTGGCCCCTTTTTTTATCTTATTACTCTTAACTGCTCCTGCTTCTTGAATCGCTCCACCAAAAAGTAAGAGTTTTTCAGTTAATGTTGTTTTACCTGCATCTGGATGGGAGATTATCCCGAAAGTACGACGTCTATTGATTTCTTTTAAAAAACTCATATGTATTTATAGTAGGTGCAAATATAAATTTTATTATACTATTAAAAACTCAAAATAAGATTTTATCGTAGATGTTATTGAGGAATTAAAAGATGCAAAATAGTATGACAATTAAATTGAATATGTTTAATGATCAAGTGATAAACCATAATAGAAAACACTGGTGATGATTAACAATTAACATATGTTAATCCAAAAATAGAATTTAGTCATAAAAAAGCTTTGATTTATAGAAAAATACTTTACATTTGCTTTTAATCGATTAAACACAACACTTAATCGATAAAATGAATGTTAATATTGATAGTATTTTTTTTACAAAATTATTACATTTGAACCAGATTAATAGCACTTATTTTGAACCTACAGTTACAATAGACAGCCTGTCTTATACATTCATATGTATAAGGAAGGTTTTTTTGTTTTTAAAGTAGACGATCTAAGGTGTTATATAAAACTAAGAATAAACAATTTATATAAGATTTTATGAAAATCTCTACGCGATTCTCTTTTGCTAATATGATTACATGTATGGTAGTCTGTTTAGTTTTTTCTTTTCAAGATGTTTTATCACAAACCATTTCTGCCACAGATGGGACAAGTCCATGTCAAAACTGTGCTCCTCCAGGTTGGACAGATAATGGTGGAACGCCAGATGTGTCTAGCTCAACCGTTGCTGCGGCTATCGGAGTAGGTGGAGGTGGAGCTACTTGGGATTTTCCTGCAAATGGTGATGTTTTACCTTTGCCACCAAATGGACATGCAGACTGGATATCTTTAAGAGATATAAACAGTACTGAAGAAACTGTTATTACAACAATGTCTGGTTTGGTTGTTGGTCGAACTTATGAATTAATTTTATACTGGTTTGCGCCAATATCAAATAATGATGGACAAGGACCAGATTATTATGCAGGAACATTTATTGAGGATTTCGATTATCAAATAGGTGCAAATCCAAGACAAACTATTATTGTAGATGTTGCTGATCGGAATCAATGGAATACAGTAGCAATACGATTTACCGCAACTGCTACAAGTATGAATTTTTCTTTTTTTCCTGGAAACGATTCTACACCAAGAGGAGGTGGGTCTAGAATAGTTTATGAGACTATCCAGTTGTCCATAACATTAAATGCTATAAATACAGCCCCAGCAGCTGATAACAATTCAGATACCACACCATATAATACAAGTACAACCTTTAATGTGACCACCACAGATGTTGATTTCGATGGTAATATTGTTGACTCTACAGTTGATTTAGATCCATCAACACCTGGTATTCAAAATTCGATTACTAATGCTAATGGCACTTGGAGTGTTGATGCTACAGGTGATGTTACATTTGATCCAATACTAGGTTTTACAGGAATTGCTACTCTAGATTATACAGTACAAGACGACTACGTTCTTGATGGGTTTCCTCAACCAGCAACTTCAAATATCGCTACCTTAACTGTTGATGTATTAGCTCCGACTGTAGTAGCAGAAAATGATGATTTTAGTGGTACGCCAATTGATGCCACATCCGGAGGAACGACAGCAAGTGTGTTTGGCGATAACGGAAACGGCACAGATTTATCAGATGGATCACCAGCAACAGATGGAAACATTAATGACAATATTAGCATAACTAATGATGATGGTTTAACAGGTGTTTCAATCAATTCAGATGGTACGATAGATATTCCAGCAGCTAGTACACCAGGTAGTTATACAGTAACCTATGAGATATGCTTGAATGCACCAGATGATTCCATTTGTACAACGGCAGATGTTTCAATAGAAGTGTTGGCAACACCGACCATAGTAGCAGAAAACGATGATTTTAGTGGCACGCCATTTAATCCAATTACAGGTGGAACAACAACAAGCGTGTTTTCTAATAATGGAAACGGTACGGATTTAGCAGATGGATCACCAGCAACAGATGCTAACATAGATAATAATATCAGTATCAGTAATGATGATGGATTAACAGGTGTGACAATAAATACAGATGGAACAATTAATATTCCTGCTGATAGTGCACCCGGAATTTATACTGTTGAATATTCAATATGCTTAGATGTTGATAATTCAATATGTGATACAGCAAATGTATCTGTAGTTATTGGGAATTGTCTAGATTTTCCAACAAACGATTGCGATAATGATGGAGTCTTGAATGCTTCTGATATATGTGAAGGTTTTAATGATTTTGCAGATACTGATGGAGATTCAGTACCTGATGGATGTGACTTAGATGATGATAATGATGGTCTTTTAGATTCAGTAGAATGTAATGCATCAAATGCATTGATAAATGGTGATTTTAATTCAAATCTGGTTACAGGTTGGACTGAATCTGGTGATTTAGATTGGTTTAGGTCTGGAATAGGAGGTGGAATTGCAAGATTTATTGCTGATGATTCCGATTCAACTTTCGAACAAACTGTAACAGTGTATCAAAATGTCTTAACTGCATTTACATTTCAGGATGGCGCAGATGCCAGTAGTGCAGTTAATACTACTTTAGAAATTTCTGTTGATGGAACTGTATTATATAGTAAAACGGCTGCACAAATTCAAGCCGATAATGGCGGTGTCAATGTTTTTTCTACACAAACAGTTTACTTCGTTTCTCCAACGGGTTCTTCTGTAATAAGCATAAGAGCATTTTCTAACGGTCCAGGAGTTTCTGATGATCTAAGATTAGACAATCTAGTTGTAGAACTTTGTCAGGACACAGATGGCGGAGGAGTTCCAGATTTTCTTGATGCAGATAGCGATAATGATGGATGTGCTGATGCTCTTGAAGGTGATGGTGGTTTTACTTTGGCAGATTTGGATGATGAAGATAGTTTAGGAGATGTCGTTGACGCTAATGGTATTCCTTTAGTTGGAGGTTTTTCAGCTCTGCAAAATGATGTTAGCGCAATTAATCCACTTGTAACTTCTTTAGAGTGTGATGACGATAAGGATGGTGTTAGTAATTTGAATGATCAATGTCCTGGCTTTGATGATGCCCAAAACCATGATGGTGATGCATTAGCTGATGGTTGTGATGACGATGATGATAATGACGGAATATTAGATACTGTTGAAAGAGGATATACCATCAACAGTCAGCCAATTTGTGGTGCACATACTACATTAGATTTTAGTAATATTCCTACAGAAGAGGTAGGAGACGGTTTCATTGGTACTGTATATGAAGGTGAAGTATTTAGGTTTGCTAATGTTGCAACTGGAATTGATGCTTTAGTTACAGTGAATGAAATTTATAATTGTATTGTTTTCATTATTGATGAAAACACGACAGATCCTAGCTTTTTTAAACCTGAAATTGTAGTTGTAAATATTCCTGCTGGTCAACAACCTTTTGTTGAATATGATTTTCAATTTGTACAATCAGGAACATCGACTCCAGTAATTATCCCTGAACTCTTTATTAATTTTAATGATATTGATGGTAATGCCAACCTTTTTGAACAGAACTGGACAGAATATCCAATTAGTTATACTCAGGACAATCCTAGCGAAGTTACTATTTCAGATGTTGGACCATGGATTGTTGGTACGTCTAGTGATATGAATTTCTCTGGAACTTCAAATGCAAATCCTCAATCTAATTTTTCTACACGATACTTAAATACTTCTGGTCAAACCATTAGATTAGGATTGTTAACCACTACAGCTAATACACCAGTTACTAGAAGGCATAGTGTTGAATTTAATTGTGTTTCAAATTTTGCAAATCCGGTTACAACATTATATGATATTGATCATGACGGAATTCCAAACCATTTAGATCCTGATAGTGATAATGATGGCTGTTTGGATGTAGTGGAATCTGGTGGTATAGATGATAATAATGATGGATTCCTTGATGGAACTGGGTTTGATGGTAATGGCCTCGTAGCAGGCGGTGTAGGAGGTTACGATGGTGCTAATGGCACCGAAATTATTAGCGATGTGGTAACTAATGTTACTATTGCACCTAATCCTGATCCAGCTGTAATTTGTGAGTCAGAAAATCTAGTGTTGACAGCAACTACTTCTGGAATTCGTGTTACCGATTTTGGTTTAACTGGAAGTGCTATTGATGATACTACTATTGCCATACCAGTGGCAGATTTTAACTATCAATGGTATTTGGGTACAACAGCATTGGCAGATGGAGCGCAGTACTCTGGTACGCAAACGGCAGTATTGACAATTAATAATGTTCCTGCGAGTTTTGACTCAAATGTCTATAGGTTAGAAGTTTCAACAATTAACAACCAGTGCCCAGAAGAAGCTAGTATTACTATTATTGTTAATCCAGCACCAAATGCAGTAACAGTATCAGCGACAGATGCGAGTGTGTGTTCAGGAGAAGATGGCGAGTTTGTAATCACAGGAGATGCAGGTGATACCGTAACCTATAGTATAGATGGAGGCGGATTAATTGCAGCAATTATTCCAGCTGATGGTACATTAGAGATCGCAGTCCTAGGCATCACAGGATTTAACAGGCGTAAGTGCAACAATAACTATTGACGCAGCACCAAATGCAGGAGCTGATGGTACTGTTGAAATCTGTGTTAATGAAGATTTAACCGAAGCTGAAATTTTTGCAGAATTAATAGGTACACCTTATGCAGGTGGCGTTTGGACTGATGGTTCAAATAACGTTGTGATTTTCCCAATTACAGAAGCTGGTGTTTATACTTATACAGTGACTGGAAATGGAGCATGTGCTTCAGTAACAGATACGGCAACAGTAACGGTTACCGAATGTCCTTTGCCTCTTATTGAAGTTTTAAAAACGGCATCTGTTATCGATAATGGAGATGGTGTTATTGGAGTTGGAGATCAGATTAATTATACTATTACAGTAGAAAATATCGGTAATTTGATATTAAATAATGTTATGATAGTAAGTGATGATTTAACTGATTTAAATGGTAATCCACTTACTCTCGATTCTCCTCCAACATTTGATCCATTAAATTCAGATAATATTGAAGGAGTACTATTAGTAGGTGAAATAGCAACTTATATTGCTAGCTATATAATCACACAAAGTGATGTTGATGCTGGAGGTGTTAGTAATAGCGCTGTTGCTTCAGGAGTTGGTCCAGGAGGAACAACCGTTAGTGATCAAAGTGATGATCCTACAGATCCAACTAATAACGACTTGGACGGAAATGGTGATCCTGATGATCCAACAGTAACACTAACTGATTCAAACTTTGAATTATCTGTACTGAAAGAAGTTGATATTTTTGAACCATTAATAGGTGATAATGTAACCTTTACTATTACGGTTTCTAATGAAGGTTTTGTAACTGCAACTGGAATTGTTGTTGAAGATGTGTTGCCTAGTGGATATACATTTGTTGAAGCAATTACAACTGCTGGAACATATTCAGATGTGACAGGAGAGTGGATTTTTGGTCAGTTAAATCCAGGTCAAGTTGAAATGCTTCAAATTACTGTTGAAGTTCTAGGATTTGGTGACTATTTAAATACAGCTAGAATTTTGAATATCAATGATCAGAATTTGAATAATAATGAATCCTCTGCTCGTGTTGATCCAATATGTTTAACTATTTATAATGAGTTTTCACCTAATGGAGATGGTGTAAACGAAACATTTATAATAGATTGTATTGAAACATTCCCAAATAACACATTAGAAGTTTATAACCGTTGGGGAAATATCGTGTATTCTAAAAAAGGATATAGAAACGATTGGGATGGAACTTCAAACGGAAGAGCTGTTATGAGTGAATCTAATCAATTGCCAGTTGGTACATATTACTATGTAATTGACTTAGGTAATGGCTCAGAACCAAGAGTTGGATGGTTATACATTAACAGATAATAATAAGGCAAGATTAAAAAACAATATTAAAATGATACAAAAATCATCATTAGTTAAAGGATTAATACTATTAGTGTTTTGTGCACTAATGATTAATACTAGTTTTGCACAGCAAGACCCTCAATATACACAGTATATGTATAATACAATGAGTGTTAATCCAGCTTATGCTGGACAACGGGAAGTGTTAAGCGTAACAGGCCTATATCGTACACAATGGGTTGGTATTGATGGAGCCCCAAAAACTCAAACGTTAGGAATTCATGCTCCACTTAGAAATGATAAGATTGGTCTTGGACTTTCTATTGTCAACGATGCATTAGGTCCTGCAAACGAAACATATATAGATGCTAACTTTTCATATTCGATTCAGCTTAATGAATCTTTAACAAAGTTGTCATTCGGTGTAAAAGCTGGAGCACATTTATTGGATACCGATTGGAGCAAAGGACGTTTTCAAAATCAGAGTGATGCCGTTTTTCAAGAAAATGTTAGCTTATTTTCTCCAACAATCGGAGCAGGTGTGTATTTACATAACAGAAAATGGTATGTTGGTTTATCGGTTCCAAATTTCTTAACAACAGAGCATTACAATGATTTTCAGGAATCTGTTGCAAAAGAACGAATGAACTATTACTTAATTGCTGGATACGTATTTGATTTAAGTGAAAATACCAAGTTTAAGCCAGCAGCCTTAGTGAAAGCTGTTTCTGGAGCTCCATTAATTGCAGATGTTTCAGCTAATTTTTTATTCAACGATAAGTTTACTTTAGGTTTAGCTTGGCGTTGGGATGATTCGTTTAGTGGTCTGGCAGGCTTTCAAGTTACCGATGGCTTATATGTTGGCTATGCTTATGATGCTACTACGACCAATTTAAATAATTACAACAGTGGTTCACATGAAATCATGCTACGTTTCGAAATGCAAAAATTAGGTAGAATATTATCACCTAGATTCTTCTAAAAAAAATGATTATGAAAACAAAAAGAATACTATCTATATTGGCATTGAGTTTTATTGTTACAATAAGCTATGCTCAAAAAGGAAAAGTAAGACAGGCTAAAAAGGAATACGATAATTTAGCTTATGTAAAAACCAGTGAGATTTTACTAGAGGTTGCAAATAATGGTTATAAATCAGTCGATTTACTCCAGAAGCTTGCCAATTCATTTTACTTTAATAACCAAATGAAAGAAGCCGCACAATGGTATGGTGAATTGATGGCGATGTCTGAAGATATGGATCCTGAGTACTACTTTAGATATGCTCAAGCGCTTAAGTCTATCGAGAACTATACAGAATCTGATAAATGGATGCGAAAATTTTATGAGGCAGATCGTAGTGATTTGAGAGGAAGAGCGTTTGCGTCAACCGTTGATTATCTTTCTATGATTGAAGAAGCAAGTCGGGATTTTGAAGTGGTAAATATGGATATCAACACAGAGTTTTCAGACTTTGGAACTACGCAATATCAAAATCAATTGGTTTTTGCTTCAGCAAGAGGTGGAGGAAAAAAATACATGTGGAATGAACAACCTTTTCTCGATTTGTTTTCAGCAGATAAACAAGAGGATGGTTCATACAGTAATGTAACTGCGTTCAATGATCAGGTCAATACCAAATTTCACGAGTCAACGGTGTCCTTCACACCAGATGATCAGGTGATGTATTTTACGAGAAATAACTATTACAATAAAAAGTATAAGAAAAGTGAAGATGGTACAAACCGACTGAAGATTTTTAAAGCGACTTTAGAGGACGAGGAATGGACAAATATTGAATCTGTACATTTCAATAGCGACGAATACAGTGTTGCGCATCCTACCATAAATCTTAAAGGGACAAAGATGTATTTCGCTTCAGATATGACCGGAACTTTAGGTAAATCTGACATTTTTGAAGTTGATATTAATCCTGACGGAACTCTAGGAGAACCTGTTAATTTAGGTCCTTCAGTAAATACAGAAGGTCATGAAACCTTTCCGTTTGTGAATTCTGAAGGCGATTTATTCTTTTCTTCTAACGGATTTAGTGGATTAGGAGGATTAGATGTGTTTGTGATTAGAGAATTTGAAAAACGCAGAGAATTAAACCAACAACTAATTCTTGAAAATATTGGTCGTCCAATTAATAGTCCGATGGATGATTTTGGTTATTATGAAAACGTCGCTACAGAAGAAGGCTTTTTTACATCCAATAGAGATGGAGGAAAAGGTGATGACGATATTTACAGCTTTAAATTTCCTGAATGTGAGCAAGTTGTAGAAGGTATTGTGAGAGATGAAGAAACCGACGAGATCATTGTAGGAGCAAAAGTAACTCTATTAGATGCTGAAGGTGTAGTGCTTAATTCACAAATTATAAGTGCTGATGGTACTTATAAATTTGAAAAATTAGAATGTGAGAAAGAATATTTAATCAGAATCGAGGCTGAAGATTATGAAACGGTTGAAGAACGCTTTACCACACCTAAGAAAAAACAAGATTTAGTGATTAATCCTAAATTAGAAAAAGACGTTAAAGGCATTACTGAAGGAACAGATTTAGCACAAACACTTGGTATTCCAATTATTTATTTCGATTATGATAAATATGATATTCGTTATGATGCCGAAGTTGAATTGCAAAAAGTATTGGCAGTTATGAATCAATATCCAAATATGATTGTTGATATAAAAAGTCATACTGACTGTAGAGGAAAAGCAGATTACAATGCCAAATTATCTGAAAATAGAGCACAGGCAACTCGAAATTATCTGATTTCTAAAGGAATTGATGCTTCAAGATTAACAGCGAAAGGTTATGGCGAATCTCAATTGGTTAATGATTGTGGTTGTGAACCAACTAACAATTCAGATTGTACAGAAGAACAGCATCAACTCAATAGACGTAGTGAGTTTATTATCGTGAAAATGTAAAATTTATTAAATAAACGTTAAAAGCTGTCTTTTTTAAGGCAGCTTTTTTGTTTCTAGTCCGTTTTTAGAAATTTAGTTGTTATTTTTGTTAGCTATGAAATGAGCTAATGCAATTAGTTATAGTAACTAATATGTTTATTAGCAAATTGCATCTGAACCAATAAAAAATAAATTGCCAGATGAACGAAGAACACGTAATTCTTGTAAACGAACTTGATGAACAAGTTGGTACTATGCCTAAAATGGAAGCGCACGAAAAAGCGGTTCTACATCGTGCTTTTTCAGTGTTTATTTTTAATGATAACCATGAATTAATGTTGCAACAACGTGCAAAGCATAAATACCATTCACCTTTACTTTGGACGAATACGTGTTGCAGTCATCAACGTGTTGGAGAAACAAATATTCAGGCTGGCAAAAGACGTTTGCAGGAAGAGATGGGATTCGTTACAGAATTAAAGGAAACAACTTCTTTTATTTATAGAGCGCCTTTTGACAACGGATTAACTGAGCATGAATTCGACCATATCATGGTAGGTTACTACAATGGTGAACCTAGTCTTAATTTAGATGAAGTAGAGCGTTGGAAATGGATGTCATTAGAAGCTGTTAAAGTAGATATTGAATTACATCCAGAGCTTTATACAGCTTGGTTTAAAATTATTTTTGATAAATTTTACGAACATATAAATATCGCTAAGCAATGAGAGTAACTGTAAGTAGAAAAGCTCATTTTAATGCAGCACATCGATTGTATCGTAAAGATTGGAGTTTCGAAAAGAATGATGGCATCTTCGGTAAATGTAATAATCCTAACTTTCATGGACATAATTATGAACTTATAGTTAGTGTCACAGGTGAAATCGATAAAGAAACAGGATATGTCATCGATATGAAGATTTTGAAAGACATCATTAAATCTGAAGTTGAAGATGCTTTTGATCATAAAAATCTTAACGTTGAAGTGCCAGAATTTAAAGATTTAAATCCGACAGCCGAAAATATTGTCGTGGTGATTTATAATAAAATAAAGCCCAAACTTAAATCAGATTTTGATCTAGAAATTGTACTTTACGAAACACCAAGAAATTTTGTAACATACTCAGGATAATGAATCAAGACTTATATCCAATTAAGTTTCAACCCATTTTAAAAGAAAAAATTTGGGGAGGACAAAAACTTCACACCCTACTCAATAAAGATTCTAAATTACCTAATATAGGTGAAAGTTGGGAGATTAGTGATGTTGAAAATGATACTTCGGTCATTTTAAATGGTGCTTTAAAAGGAAAATCATTAAAAGATCTTTTAGAAATTTTTAAAGCAGATTTGCTAGGCGAAAAGAATTATAAAATCTTCGGAAATAAATTTCCATTACTAATTAAATTTATTGATGCCAGAGAAGATTTATCAATACAATTACATCCGAACGATGAATTGGCTGCAAAGCGTCATAATTCCTTCGGAAAAACCGAAATGTGGTATGTGATGCAAGCAGACGATGACGCAAATTTAATTGTTGGTTTTAATCAAAAGATGACACCAGAAAAATATCTGAAGCATTTAGAAGATAAAACACTTACCGAAATTTTAAATTTTGATCAGGTTAAAACGGGAGATACCTATTTTATTGAGGTCGGACGAGTGCATGCTATTGGAGCAGGAGTGTTGCTAGCCGAAATTCAACAGACAAGTGATATTACCTACCGCGTTTACGATTGGGATCGCGTTGATGATAAAGGTAATGAACGAGAGTTGCATAATGATTTAGCTATTGATGCTTTCAATTTTGAAATGGAAGATGATTTCAGGGTTGCATATGAAACTGATAAGAACAGTTCAAATGAAATGGTGAGCTGTCCATATTTTACAACGAGTTTTCTTCATATTACGGAGCCTATTTTAAAAATAAACACCAAGGATTCCTTTTTTATTTACATATGTGTTGAAGGTGAAGCAATGATTGAAACTGAAAATGCTTCAGAATTCATACAAAAAGGCGAAACCATTTTAATTCCAGCTGGAATAGAAACCTATAAAATAACGTCCGCAAATGCAAAACTATTAGAAGTTTATGTTTAATTTTGTAGCAAATAAATTTAAGTAATTATGGCAAATGTTAGAGACCTAAAAAAAGATATCAATTTCGTTTTAGGAGATATTATAGAAGCAGTTTATGTGTGGGAATATACCAACACTGATAAAGACACTAAAAAGAGTGAAGCAATCATAGATGAAGCGATTACCACTTTTGATGAGTTAATAGCTAAAGTTAATGATAGAAATGTTGAGAATAAAAAAGCACATTTCAAAGCTATCAATAATGAGCTAGAAGAGAAAGGAAGAGCCTTAATAGAAAAAGTAAATAAATTATAAACTTTTTTTATCGAGCTATTTGCAAATATCATTTTCAAGTTTATATTTGCAGGCTGAAAAGCCGATGTAGCTCAGCTGGCTAGAGCAGCTGATTTGTAATCAGCAGGTCGTGGGTTCGAGTCCCTCCATCGGCTCAAAAGATTTATCCAATACTAATTTAGTATTGGATTTTTTTTTTTAATTCTAAAATTGAGAAGATTTATATGTTGTGTCGTCGATGTAAGACGCACAATCAGTTTTTGAAGTATAAAAAAAGCTCCATTCATGTGATTGGAGCTTTTTTAAATTTGTATTAATTATTTTCTGTGGCTACTCTCAGATCAATGGTTTCTTTAAGCAGTCTACCATACTTTGATTCTTTTATTTTTGGAGTTAATGTGTTATATATGGTATCTAAATATTTAACAGTTGTATTCGGGATTTCGTAAACTGCTAAATATGGAGCAACTTCACTATCAGGATGATTTAAAGCAAACTGAATAGTGTACGTGTATTTTTGCTTTAATGATTTTTGTTGTTGTTCACTAAATGACGTATTGCTATTCGATTCAAAATTAGATTGAAGCGCATCTAAATTCCTGTTATTTAATTTTAATAATGTCGATAAATACTTTTCAAGTACTTCCTGTTGTTTTGATCCTTTAACTTTAGCGTTAAAATTAAAAAGTTTTGTGTTTGATTTCACTTCAGTAACTCCTGAGTCGGCAAAGAAAGATACCCAATTTTCTTGATTGTCATTTTGATCTAGTTTAAGCGTTAATATTTCAGGCTCTTTGAGATCTGTATGCAATTCAAAGTTTGAATTTCCATTAATTTCAAGCGAATCTAGGATAACGATAATTGAATCTTGTTGTTTCTGTAAATAAACGGTTCCTTTTTTTAAACCTTTTACATAGCCTTTTAGTGTAAAGTTCGAGTCTGTATCCTTTCCACAAGACGTTTGAAGAAGGACTAATGTAATTAAACTTAAAAATTTAAAGATTTTTGTCATGTTAAATTATAAAAATTATGTGTTAAGTTATTGGAGCTACTATCCTCATTAATTCAGCTGTAAGCATTGCGCCATACGTGCCAACTACATACCCAAAAACAGCTAATAAGACGCCTACTGTTGCTAAGGATGGATGAAATGCAGCAGCTACAACTGGAGCAGAAGCTGCGCCTCCAATGTTTGCTTTGCTTCCAACAGCCAAAAAGAAATATGGAGCTCTGATTAATTTCGCTACTAAAAAAAGTAAACCTACATGAACTGCCATCCAAATTAAGCCAACTATAATTAATCCTGGATTATCAACAATTTTTGTAAGATCCATCTTCATGCCAATAGTTGCAACAAGAATATAAATGAATACACTTCCTATTTTACTCGCGCCTGCGCCTTCATATTGTTTTATTTTGGTAAATGATAATAAAATGCCCAAAATGGTCGCTATTGAAATCATCCAAAAGAATTGAGATCCAAACGAAGACCATGCTGATTTTTTATCACTCACAACCTCAACATTAGCTTTTAAAAATTCAGAAATTTCGTTCGCGCCAAAATGTGATAGCCCCACAATTGTGAAAGCAATACCTAAAATAACCATGAAATCAGCTAGAGTTGGATTTCTTGAAATACTTGACGCATAACTAGATACTTTTTCTTTCAAAATTTCAATAGAACTGTTATCTGCCTTTAACCATTTATCAATTTTTTCTTGTTTACCAATACCTAATAATAGAATAGCCATCCAAATATTAGCTACAACGATATCAACAATAACCATACCTGCATAATTTGCGGTGTTGTACTCATAAATTTCCAGCATAGCTGCTTGATTGGCACCACCACCAATCCAACTTCCAGCTAAGGTTGAAAGTCCTCTCCAAACCGCATCCGGACCAGCACCACCTACGGTTTCTGGTGATATCAATGCGATTAAAAAAACAGCAATTGGTCCACCAATAATAATTCCTAAAGTTCCTGTGCCAAACATGGCTAAAGCTTTCCAACCTAAATTAAAAACTGCTTTTAAGTCTATACTAATTGTCATAAGTACTAAGGCAGCTGGAAGCATAAACCGACTTGCGATATAATATGCTTGCGATTTCCCTGTAGCCTCGACTAATGAACCTTGCTCGTTTTCTAATCCCCATTCAGGAGCAATAATGCCAAACGTTGTTAATGCGGCAGGTAACATATATGCCATTAATAATGCAGGAACATACTTGTAAAATTTTTTCCAAAAACCGTTCTCACTTGTTGAAGTATAAAAAACAAATCCCAACGTTAGCATCAGTAGTCCAAAAACTATGGTGTCATCGGTAAAAAATGGTTTAACTTCAATTAATTGATTGGTGTCCATACACAATTATTTAGGGTCGCAAAATACCAAAATTAATGCGCATAAAAAAACGACTCTTTAAGAGTCGTTATCTTTGTTTTTATTTGGTTTTGGTTGTCTGTTTTTTTCTTTTAAATATTGCATTAGCATCCACTCAATCTGTCCATTGGTGCTTCTGAATTCGTCAGCAGCCCATTTCTCGATGGCTTTGAGCATATCTTCATTAATTCGTAATGCAAATGCTTTCTTCTTCGACATGTTAATGTTTTATAAAGGTTTCAATGACTTGTATTAATTCTTCTGATAACGGAAAATCTGGTGACATATATGATGTTATATTGTCTTCATCTTTTTCTATCGATTTTAAGACATGATTCATATTTTCAATAATGACTAATTTAGAATTTGGATTGGCGGCATGTAATGTTTCAGCATCACGTATTGGAACTTGTAGATCTTTACTTCCGTTTAGAATCAGAATGGGTAATTTAACTGATTTAATTTCTTCCGAAGGATTGTATTTCATCCAGGATAGTATAAAAGGTTGTGTAGGTTTATTGAAAATTGACATTAACATCGGATCTACATTTTCAATATGTCCTTTTTCATATAATTCTTTAAAATGTGACTCCACTTTATTGGCCATGTCATCACCATTTTGAAACCTAATTTGTTCAACTAACGTTTGATCTATTGAATTGCTCGGACCAGCGAGTGAAATGTATTTATCAACATACGTATGGTCAACCAACATAGCAATTAACGAGCCCTGACTATGGCCAATTAGCGTTATGGATGAAAATCGATTATCGTCTTTAAAGGTGTTAATAATGGTATTAACGTCATCAACAAAGCCCTCAAAGGTCATGTTAGACATAATAAACCTCATATTAGATTGGGTTGCTGTACGTTTATCAAACCTAAAGAATGCTATATCTTTAGAGACTAAACTGTCATTAAGCATCTTAATGTAATTTGCTTTAGCCATCATACCTTGATTACCATTACGATCAACATTGCCAGAGCCATGAATAAAAATGATTAAAGGTTGAGATTTTAAATCGGCATTATATGTTAAAGTTCCTGGTAACTGAATACTATCATTCTTGATTAGTATGTCTTCCGAAGTAAATGTGTCTTGAGCAAACATATTGTGCGTAAAGACGATCAATGCTATAATTAATTTGAATTTAATCATTTGTTTATGTTTTTCTGATAAATAAAAATAATTATTGGCAATGTTATACTAATTCCAATCACCAATGGAAGAAACCAAATCTCAATGTTACTGGTATTACCTTTTGAAGTTTCAACAATGCTGAAAGCTATAACTCCAAATATAAACATCGCAAACAAGTTTGCAAATCGAACAATTCTGGTGCTAAGTCTATAATTTTTGAGTGCATTTTCTTCAGTAATATTAACCATGTAATTATGTAAGTGTGGAAACTTATTCATAATATATAATCCAAAGAATAAGACAATGGCAAATGCGGGAAGCAACCATAGCATACTTTTGTTACTATAACCATCAACTTCACCTTTAATATTAAAATGTGATGGAATAGTATCTGGTAATTCAGAATATGATATTATTGTGTAAGCAATTAATAAAACCAGTATAGTAGCTGAAAGAATATCCAGAACAATATCTAGTCCTTCTAATGGTACTTTTATTTTTGGCCTGCCAGTTTTCATTTTTATCTGTTTTTATCGCGTTCAAAAACGATATACGACACAGTATATTCATGAGGTAAAATACTATTAACAACCCAACCTTCTCTGGCATGATTGTTCAGTAAGTCTTCAAGCTTTTCAACAGTATTTCTAAAACCTAACTTTGGAGTCACTACTTTATATTCTTTCATAATCTTTAATTCTTATTCATTTTTAATGGCTTAATGTTCCTGTATTAAGTACTGGCGAAGCATCTTTGTCTCCACAAAGAACAACCATTAAATTACTTACCATAGCAGCTTTGCGTTCCTCATCCAGATGTACAACCTCTTTTTTGCTTAATTGTTCAATCGCCATCTCCACCATGCTTACAGCACCTTCCACGATTTTATGTCTAGCGGCAACAATAGCTGTTGCTTGCTGGCGTTTTAGCATAGCGTTAGCGATTTCCTGAGCATAAGCTAAATAGCCAATACGTGCTTCTAAGACTTCGATACCAGCTATAGATAAACGTTCATCAATTTCTTTTTCAAGAGCTGTACTGACTTCATTTACGCTAGAACGCAAAGTGATGTCTTCATCAACACCTTCATCAGCAAAATTATCATAAGGATACATGCTCGCTAGCTTTCTAACAGCAGCATCTGTTTGAACACGAACAAAGTTCTCATAATTATCAACATCAAAAGCTGCTTTGTAAGTGTTTTGAACTCGCCAAACTAGAATTGTGCTTATCATTACAGGGTTACCAAGTTTGTCATTTACTTTTAACCGTTCACTGTCAAAATTACTTGCTCGTAATGAGATTTTCTTTTTGGTATAGAAAGGATTTACCCAGTAAAACCCATTCTTTTTAACAGTACCAACATACTTTCCAAAAAGTAATAGAACTCTAGACCCATTAGGTTGTACCATTATAAAACCTG
This sequence comes from Psychroserpens mesophilus, assembly GCF_000826645.1. Lineage (GTDB taxonomy): Bacteria > Bacteroidota > Bacteroidia > Flavobacteriales > Flavobacteriaceae > Psychroserpens > Psychroserpens mesophilus. The sequence continues at coordinate 332,940 of NZ_JXJP01000008.1, read as the reverse complement.
GTGCAATAAAAACACCTGTAATAACCGCTAATAATAACCATGGTGTCTTTAAGGCAATCATAGTGATAATGCCACCAAAAAATAAAATAAGAAATGCAAAGAGCATTAAATAACCATTTGCAGGTACTATTATTTTTTCTTCTTTCATTGTGATAAGTTTAAGTTGAATAATTCAATATGATATTATTTTGATATCAAAAATACATCAAATATTTTTTACGTCCAAATCGAGTTTGGCACACCATTTGTTATATATAAGTCGTAGAATGCTTACGATGATATTAAACGAGGAGTGATTACCTCAACTAAAGGAGTAAACATTTTCATTTGGTTGGTTAGTTAGTAAAAAAGCATCTCAAACTTGAGATGCTTTTTTAATTTTAATATTGAAGTGTATTGCGACTAGTTATTCATGAACGCAACAAGTTCAGTGATGAGTTCACTGGATATTGGTCTGAAAGACTCGTTATAAGATTTAGAATTTTCAAGTTCTTTGCCTTCAATAATAAACAAGACGTGATTCATGTTGTCTATCAACTTTAGCTCAGCATTTGAGGATGCTGCTTTTAAAAGTTCAGCTTCAACAATAGGAACTTGTAAATCTTTTGTGCCACTAATAATAAGAATTGGTATATCTAAATCTTTAATAAGTTCCTGTGGATTATAGTTCATCCAACTCAACATAAAAGCTTGAAGGTCTGGACTCAAAATACCGCTTAAAGCCTGAGGATAATTCTTAACTACCTGTCCTTGTCTAAGCAATTTAAATGAACGTTCTGTCTCCCTTACCAGTGCTGGATCCATTTGTGTTATTTGATCTATAATAACATGATCAATAGATTTTCCAGAGCCAGCCAAGGCTATAAACTTATCGGCTTTATCTCTTGAAGCAACCATCCCAACCAAACTGCCTTGTCCGTGACCAATAATAACTATTTTAGAATAGCTGTTTTGTGATTTGAAATAGTCAATAACAGCATTGGCATCTGTAATAAAATCATCAAAAGATATTTTAGAAGACACATTTCCTTTTCGGATTTGTTTGACTATACGTTTATCATATCTAAATGTTGCAATATTTTGATTGGATAGCGATTCAGCTAGTTTTTTTATGGCATTGTTTTTCTGAAAATTTTGATTTCCGTTTCTGTCGGTCGGACCAGAATCAGCAATGATTATTGCTAAAACAGGATTCTCAATGTTATTTGGTGTTAACAATGTGCCATCAACATAGGTATTAATTGCTAAGTCTTGAGAAGTGAAATTGACATCTTGACTAAAACTGAAAATATTAAAAAGCAATAAAATGTATAAAAAGTAACCTTTCATGTTTTTAAAGTGTGACGATTATAATAAATATCAAAAATACATAAACGAAATTTGTCATTGTGTAACGATTTTAAACCTAAAATATTTAAAGAATTGAAAAAAATTCATGGAATCACAGGAAAAACAGAGATGCATTTCATCGGTGAAATACATGTTTTTGTCTTTAAATGTTAAAATTAAGTGTATTTCATCGATTATATATGTATTTTGACTTGTAAATTGAAATAGAGTTCTATATTTGAAGTGTACTAAAATTTAGTTTTTAGTTCAATGGATTAATTAATTAATATTTGCTTATGTGCTGAGTTAGCGACCCTAAATCTACCACATAAATAAAACGCAAATTAGGAAAACCGAGATTGAGGGATCTCGGTTTTTTCTTTTATAGACTTTTAATAGTTCTAAAGGTCAAATTAATGCGTTCACCAATAATCTTTCTCGTTTTAGGAATTTGATGTAACCAATATTTTTGCATGGCGCCTTTCATTATCAATAGGCTTCCATGTTCTAAATCCATCTTATGTCGTTCTGCTTTTAGAATTCTATGTTTAAAATGAAAAGTTCTGGTTGCCCCTAAGCTTAAAGAGGCGATTGTTGGCTGTTCTCCTAATTCTTTTTCATTATCGGCATGCCAGCCATTGCTATCATTTCCGTCTCTGTATAAATTAAGTAATACCGTTGTGAATTTGTGTTGTGCTTCAGTGTCAACAGCAAGTTTCAAATCTAATAATTCAGTAGTGAAATCATTAGGATGCATGGTGATGTTGGAATAGGAGTAGGTGGCTTTGTTCACAGCATAGAGCGCAGTTAGTCTTGGTTGGTTGTAAGTTTTTCCAAAGATTGTTATGTCGTCTTGTTGCCAATTTACGTTCTGTTTCAAATATTTAAAATAGCGATATGCATTTTGTTGATTTAAGAAATTTGGAATGTAAATCAATTCCGCATCAGGTAATTTTAAAATCGTTTTTTCTTCAGAAAATAAGTCCATCACTTAATTTTTATCTAAATTAGCTTATATCGTATGAAACTCAAAATTGTATTTATATCATTTTTCTTCATTTTGTTAGCCTTTGGTTTTCAGAAATCAAATACACTTCCAAAAGGTTTTGTGTATGCTAAAACTGTCATTCCGGATCTGGATGTGGAATTGCGCTATTATTCTAGTCACAATTTTGTTGGAGATACTATAGAGGGTTACAATGCTAACCTTCTTATAATTACAAAGGAAACAGCAGAAGCACTTCGAAAAGTGCAGCATGATCTACAACAGCAAAATTTGTGTTTAAAAGTGTATGATGGTTATCGACCACAGCGTGCAGTAAATCATTTTATGCGTTGGGCTAAAGATTTGAATGATACCATTAATAAGCAGGAATTTTATCCAGACGTAGAAAAACGCTTTCTGTTTCGTGAGGAATACATCGCCACACGTTCTGGTCATAGCAGAGGAAGTACGTTAGATTTGACTATCATTGATGGTATTACAAGTGAGCCTTTAGATATGGGAAGTCCTTATGATTTCTTCGGAAAGGAATCCTGGGTTAATCATTCAGACTTAACTGAAGATCAAAAATCCAATCGAAAATTACTACAAGAAGTCATGCTAAAACATAATTTTAGGAATTATGCTAAAGAATGGTGGCATTTTACATTACGATGGGAGCCATTTCCTAATACGTATTTTGATTTTGAAATTGAATAGATAACGATGTGCTAATCTAAAGCACGCTTGGTGACATAAACTCGCCATCCAATAATGGCTAATTGAAATTTACTGGCTTTACTTAAGTCTAAGTTGCGTTTGGTGTAACTAGGTAAGATTACTTTGTTTATTTTGGCTAGAGTTTTAAATACGGCTTTCTTCATTAAGAGCTTGTATGAGATATTTAAAAATACAGCTTTTGCAAGTGGCAACCAAATTGTGGTTTTAAAGATAATGTAAAACCTATTCTAGACTAAGTTTTACATTTTTGGTTGGTTAAAATGAATCTGAATTCCTATTAAAAAGAAAAGATTAAGTCGATTATTAGTTTTGCAAGTGTCATCATAATTTTTAGGTTTTAAAGGTTAATTATTATATTATTTTTTTGATTGAGTTTTCAATATATAAACTTGGAAAAGCTTTGACCAAACGTTTTTATGAAAAAGTATGAAATTGAATATGATATTATAACTAAAAAGATGATAATTGTTTCGATATTTATGTGACGCTCTTATTGAAGATTTTATTTAGTAATACTAAATACGTGTTACAGTTATAAATTATAACAATTTAAGGGGGTTTTTCGTCACATTTTTTTTGACCAAGGGGAGTTTTATTATGAAAATTAAGTTTTTCATCAATTTCGTCTTTTTGAAAACCTAAAACCAGGATTATTTCGTGATTTATAATGAGGTGATTTTTTAGACAGTTATGTTAAAATTAATTATTTATTAAACCTATAAATCGATTATACTTAAATTGATGTTTACATTTGTGCTAAACAAAAATTAGACATGAAGTCATTATTACTTTTTATTTTTTTAGTTCTTATAACAAACTCAGTCTTTTCTCAAGTTGTTATAAATGAATTGGATTGTGATACTCCAGGAACAGACAATATGGAATTTGTCGAGTTACTCTCAGAAACGCCAAACTTTCCTTTAGATGGTTACGTTTTAGTTTTCTTTAATGGTTCAGACTCAGGAATGAACTCCAGTTATTTCGCAATTGATTTAGACGGTTACATCACAGATGTTAATGGCATTTTACTTATTGGTAGTAATTCGGTATCACCTGTGCCTCAACTATTAATTTCCGAAAATGTCATTCAAAACGGAGCTGATGCTGTGGCAATTTATCAGGCGAATGATTTTGATTTTCCTGAAGAGACGGTTGCAACCATTGAAAACTTAGTTGATGTTTTATTGTATGACACGTCTGATGCTGATGATACAGATATGATCGCCATTTTTAGTCAGGATCCTCGATTTGTCGATATCGAACAAATAAATGAAGGCTCCAGTAACAATACCAATTCTATTCAGCGATTTGAAGATATGGATGGAAATGTGACGTACACTTCTACAACTCCAACACCACGACAACTTAATGATGGAAGCGGAATTATTTTCAACGGAATTAGCATCAATATTGAACAATCACAATACAACGAAGGGGAAAGTTTTGATATTACATTTACGTCGGAAACTAACGTAGCTACAAACCTGGATTTCAATATTCTGTTAAACAATCAAGGTTTTAATACGTCTGACTATACTGGAAACACATCGATCACAATTCCTTCTGGACAAAGCACAGCATCAACAACCATAACGCTTATTGATGATAGCGATGATGAAGGTGATGAGGTGACACGAATCCGTTTTGAAAGTTTGCCTGTTCCTTATGTGCAGCTGAATGATAATATTGAAATAAGAATTGTAGATAACGATTTTACGATGGCGACTTTTGGAACACCTTTAGAGCCTACTTATGGAACTGTTGCCAGTACGCAACCAAATGGATATTACAATAGTTTAGATGGTTTGGCAGATGATGCCTTGCGTCAGGCTTTACAAGATATTATTGCTGAAGAAGGCGTGGTTAGAGCACAAACTTATGCTGATGTTATTGATATTTTAAAGGAAGCTGATCAAAATCCCGAAAACAGTAATGAGGTATGGTTGGTTTACACAGAACAAGGTCGTCCTAAGCTAGACTTTCAAACAGGTTCTGTGAGTACAGGACGATGGAATAGAGAGCACACGTATCCTCGTTCGCGTGGTGGATTTTTTGATATTGAAGAAGATGAAATTGCAGATGGAAGAAATATTTTTTGGAATACTACTGCCGATTCATTGCGTCATGGTAATTCTGATGCTCATGCATTGAGAGCTGTTGATGGTCCTGAAAATAGCACTCGTAATAACAAGCATTATGGAGACCCGAATTTAGGTGGTTATGATGGTTCTGATGCATCGTCAGGAGATCCAATGCGATTGGGTGAAAGTTTCAGAGGTGATGCAGCAAGAAGTGTTTTATATATGGCTGTTAGATTTAATGGATTAGCTGTTGTGAATGGTTATCCTGAAAATGGACCAGGAGAATTAGGCGATTTGGAAACCTTGCTAGATTGGCATCGAACCGATCCTCCTGATGATTATGAAATGAACAGGAATAATGTGGTTTATACATGGCAATTCAATAGGAATCCGTTTATAGATCAGCCAGATTTAGTAGAGTATATTTGGGGAGATAATATTGGAGATGTTTGGGATCAGCAATTAAGTGTTTCTGAATTTGATTTGACAAATATTCATGTGTTTCCAAATCCGACGTCGAACAGAATTTACATCAGAGGACTTCAACATGATGCTAAAATGGATGTCTTATCTATTGAAGGTCGACAAGTAAAAACGTTTGATTTACAAGGTGATGGGTATGTCGATCTGGAATTATCCAACGGGATGTATTTGCTTAATCTGTATTCAAATAACAGACAGATTGTTAAAAAGATTATCATTAATTAGTAAACAAAAAGCCCAAATTTATATTTGGGCTTTTTTTTAGTTTCCTATGGCTTGTATATAAAGCTTGTCGTCGTTAGATTTACCCATGACTATATCTGGAATTGCCTGATTTTTTTCTTTCCAGCTGGCACTGGATTTTCGTCCATCGTTATCATCTAAAGAAATTTTAATGCTTGTAATTTCGCCAGCTTTATTGCGCTTTACTTTAGAGAATTTTGCATCAATGCCATGTTTTTTAAGTTCTAATTTTTGTTGCTCTAAAGAGGCGTCTGAAGAATTTTTAGTAATAATAAATTCTGTTGCAACTTCTTCGTCATCATAAGTAACATATACATTACTAACTTCAATTTGATAAGGATTTTCATCCTCCTTAACAACGAGGATGCCTTTATTTTTACTATTTAAAATGCCTTCTTTTTTGGTATTGATAATGATTACGCCATTTTCTCCTTTCTTGCCATACAACGTTGTGGCAGATTTGTCTTTTAGTACTTCAACATCTTCAATAATATTCGGACTGACATTATTTAAATCCTCTTTGTCAATCACTTTTCCGTTAAGAATAAATAGCGGTTGCTTGCCATCGGTTTCAAACTTAAAACTGTTTTTTGAATTAAAGACAACCTTGTCTTCAGATTCAGAAAACAAACCTTTGGAACCTTTTTTTGTCATTATGATTACGCCATTCTTGCCATCATTTCCAAATTTTTCAATTGCGCTTTTTCCTTTTAAAACAAACACAGATTCAATATCTTCTGAATCTACATCTTCAAAAATTGATTTTTCAACTTTTTTACCGTTTAAAATGAAAATTGGCTCGTCTGATTCCTGAATAATAATTGTTGAATCCTCATCTTCACTGGTGCCAGTCGAATATGTTAATTTGTTAGTCTTCCTAATGACATAAACACTGTCTTTTTCTCTTAGCGTTTTTAGATCTATTATTGTAGAATTAGTATCGTCATCGTCTTCTTCTATGATTACAACTCTGTTTGTTTCCTGAGAAGACTTAGTTTTTGTGTTTTCATTTATAAACTTGTAATCCAGTGAACCAACACTAAAACTGTCATCACTACTTTTAAAATGGAAGGGTTTGATTCCGTTTTCTCCAGAAATGTTATAATTTGAAGAGTTATCAGCACTTTTGAATTCTGTGTGGATTGCAATGATTTCGCCATCAGAATTACGTTTTACATTCTTATAGGTAAACGTAATGCCTTTGCTTTGAAGTTCTTTTTTAATCTGTTCAAGATCCTCATCGCTTGTGTTTTTTGTGAAGATAATTTCAATGGTTTCTCCTGAATTAGTCGTTTGATTGTCTTCTTCGACCGTTTCAACATAAATAGTTTTGGTATTGAAACTCATAATGAAAAATGCTAATAGCGGAAGAACCAGAATAAGCTTGAGTTGATTTCGTTTTTTAGATTTTGATTTGTGTAACATAACGATTCGTTTTTTGATTAATGATGTGTAAAAATTATTAGTAAATACAAGTTGATGATTTTGTACGCTGGCTTTTAATAAAACAGTTTGATAGCTTTTTTCACAAGGAGATGCGAACTGGGCTTTTTGATCTGCTATAAATTCTAAATTCTGTTGTAAGGCTTTTTTATACAACCAAACAAAAGGGTTAAACCAAAGAAAAGCACAAGTAATTTGAGAAATTATGGTGTCGAGAGAATGTAGTTGTTGTATATGTGCTTTTTCATGGTTTATAACATGTTGTAGCTCTTCGTTATTGAAATGTGTTGGATTATAAACGATACAATTGAAAAACGAAAATGGAGCGACTTGTTTGGTGGTTTCTATCAGTTTGAAATTTTGAAACGATTGAATCGTTCCTGTTTTTAATATACGGTTGAGAGATAGTAACTCGATAATTAATTTTACTAAAAAGAATACAAGACCTAACAAATAAATATTAGGTAGTAAATCTATTAAATTGAATGTTTCTTCCTGTAAAGTAATCGGATTTTCACTAACAGTCGTGCCAATAAAGTTAGGTAATTGAATAGGAGTGTATTCAACATATACAGGAATTACGATAAGAGGAATGCATGATGCAATTAATAATCCTAGCAGCAAGAACCAGCGATTAGAATTAAAAAACGTATCGCGTTGTAAGAATACTTTGTAGCAAGCATAGAAAATGAATATAACAGCTGACGATTTTAAAAGATAGTCCATAATTACTTTTTGTTTTCAATTAATGCAATGATTTCTTTTAATTCGTCAACACTTATTTTTTCTTCCTTAGCAAAAAAGGACACAACATTCTTATACGAATTATTAAAATAGCTTTCAATAGCCGTATTCATAAAACGTTCTTTGTAGGATTCCTTACTAACGACAGGAAAGTATTGATGCGTTTTTCCGTAGGCATTATAACTGACATAACCTTTTTCTTCTAAATTTCTGATTATCGTAGATAAGGTGTTGTAATGTGGCTTGTCGTCTTTGATTTCTGCCAGAACATCTTTTACAAAAGCTTTTTCCAACTTCCATAAAATATGCATGATTTCTTCTTCTTTATTGGTGAGCTTTTGCACGTTGTTGAATTTTATAAATTATAAAAACAAACGTATAACTATTTTTATAGTTATACAACTATTCTTTTAGTTATTTAACTAAAAATTAAGTTTTCAAAAGTATTTATACTATTAATCAGATGAAGTAGTATCTTCGCAAAAATTTTGATTACATGAGTTTGCTTTGGATCATTTTAGGGTTAGTGCTTTTAGTAATTGGTGGAGAGTTTCTGGTACGTTCTTCAGTTGCCTTATCTTTTAAATTGAACATTTCTAAAATGGTTATTGGAATGACTGTTGTTAGTTTTGCAACATCTGCTCCAGAACTTTTAGTGAGCTTGAATGCAGCATTAACAGGTTCTCCAGCAATTGCACTGAATAATGTAATTGGTTCTAATATTGCTAATATAGGATTAGTCTTAGGGATTACAGCATTAGTGAGTTCTATAGCTGTCGACAAAAGTTTTTATAAGCTCAATTGGCCGGCAATGATGTTGTTTTCAATTGTGTTATACTATTTTTTATATAACGATAATAAGCTTTCATCGATAGAAGGCTGTATGTTGTTTGGCGCTTTAATTCTTTTTTTATTTGTGTTGTTAAAAGCTGCAAAAAAGGAAAAAGTGATAGAAGCCATTGATGAAAGTCTCGCTGTAGTTTCGAATTTTAAAATTGTTATTTGGTTACTAATTGGCGCTATTGCTTTATATTTTGGTTCAGTATGGCTGGTTGATGGAGCAAAAGAATTGGCTACAGCATTAGGTGTTAGCGATGCTGTGATAGCCGCTACAGTTATTGCAATAGGAACAAGCGTTCCAGAATTAGCAGCTTCTGTTATAGCTGCTGTAAAAAAAGAAAAAGCCTTGTCACTAGGGAATTTAATTGGCTCAAATATCTTTAACATTGGATCTGTGTTAGGCTTAACCTCAATAATTAAAACCATTGAAGTTACAGATGCTTCCATATTATCGCGTGATATTTATTGGATGCTAGCTTTTGCAGCTGTTTTAATACCGTTAATAATAGTTCCTAAACGAATGAATATCTCTAGATATAAGGGCTTATTATTAGTTGTTGCCTACGGATTATTTATTTTCTTCGCTTTTAAATCGTAACATAAAAAACGCCTTCTTTAAAAATTAAGAAGACGCTTTTGAACAAAACAAATTCGATATAATTTAGCTAATATTAGCTGATTTTACAGTTTTAATAATTCTTCCTGCAATTTTATAAGGATCAGCATTTGAAGCTGGACGACGATCTTCCAGCCAGCCTTTCCAGCCTTTTTCAACAGTAATAATAGGAATACGAATAGAAGCACCTCTGTCTGAAATACCATAACTAAAATCATGGATAGATGCAGTTTCATGCAATCCAGTTAAACGTTGATCATTAAATTCTCCGTAAACTTCAATATGTTCTTTAACTACTGGTCTGAAGGCTTCACATATTTTCTCATAAGTTTCCTGAGAACCGCAAGTTCTTAATGTGGTATTCGAGAAGTTGGCGTGCATACCAGAACCATTCCAATCCATATCTTTTCCTAATGGTTTTGGATGGTACTCAATGTAATAACCATATTGTTCAGTTAAACGATCTAATAAATAACGTGCAATCCACATCTCGTCACCTGCTATTTTAGCGCCTTTAGCAAACAATTGAAATTCCCACTGTCCTGCAGCAACTTCCTGATTAATACCTTCAAAATTTAATCCTGCAGCAATACATAAGTCGGCATGTTCTTCAACTAAATCTCTGCCATGCGTGTTTTTTCCACCAACAGAACAGTAGTACAATCCTTGAGGAGCTGGATAACCACCAATTGGAAACCCTAAAGGTAATTGTGTGTGTTTATCCATAATGAAATATTCTTGTTCAAATCCAAACCAGAAATCATTGTCATCATCATCAATTGTTGCTCTACCATTAGATACGTGAGGCGTTCCATCTGCATTCAAAACCTCAGTCATAACAAGATATCCATTAGTTCTTGCTGGATCCGGATAAATAGCGACGGGTTTTAATAAGCAATCAGATGAACCACCTTCAGCTTGACGTGTTGAACTTCCATCAAAAGACCAGATCGGACAGTCTTCTAATTTGCCACTAAAGTTTTCTTCAATTTTAGTTTTGCTTCTCATGTTTTGTGTTGGCTTATAGCCATCTAACCAAATGTATTCTAATTTAGATTTGCTCATGCTGTGTTTGTTTAAAAAATTAAAGCACAAATATTATAATTTTTTATTTTCAGTCAAAAAAAACGAGGGTAATTTTAGATAAAATGTTATTAACAATTATTATAACCCTATTTTTTAGGGGGTAAATTCGTTTGTAATTTAAATATTAGTTAAATTTGCCCTGTAAAATTAAAAAATATATAATTATTATGTCTAAACTTAGATTTCATGCTTTAAAAGAAGTATTTAAACACAAACCGATTCATATTGAAGAAAATGTAAGACGCTCTGAAATTTTCGGCGCTAACGTTTTCAACGAATCGATAATGCGTCAATACTTAACTAAAGAGGCTTATGAAAGTGTCATGAGTGCGGTTAGTAAAGGTTCAAAAATTGAAAGAAGTGTCGCAGATCATATTTCAACAGGTATGAAAGAATGGGCAATTTCTAAAGGAGCAACGCATTATACACATTGGTTTCAGCCTTTAACAGGTGCAACTGCTGAAAAGCATGACGCATTTTTTGAAACTATAGGAAACGGTTTAGCTATTGAGAAATTTGGAGGCGGACAATTAGTACAGCAAGAGCCTGATGCATCGAGTTTTCCTAATGGAGGTATTAGAAACACTTTTGAAGCAAGAGGATATACTGCTTGGGATCCTACATCTCCAGCTTTTGTGTATGGAACAACATTATGCATCCCAACTGTTTTTGTGTCTTATACTGGTGAAGCTTTAGATTATAAAACACCATTATTGAGAGCGCTTCAGGCTGTAGACACTGCTGCTGTTGCTGTTTGTAAATATTTTGACAAGAATGTTAAAAAGGTAAATGCATCTTTAGGATGGGAGCAGGAATACTTTTTAATTGATAGCGGACTGGCAATGTCGAGACCAGATATCACATTAACAGGAAGGACACTTCTTGGACATTCACCAGCTAAAGGTCAGCAATTAGATGATCACTATTTCGGAACCATTCCAAATAGAGCTATGGCTTACATGCGTGATTTAGAAACTGAATGTATGTTGCTTGGAATTCCTGTAAAAACAAGACATAATGAAGTGGCACCAAATCAATTTGAATTGGCTCCTATATATGAAGAAGCTAACTTAGCTGTCGATCATAATTCGTTGTTAATGGATGTGATGGATAAGGTTGCAGAGCGTCATAATTTTAAAGTTTTATTTCATGAAAAGCCTTTTGCAGGTGTAAATGGTTCGGGTAAACACAACAACTGGAGTTTAAGTACAGATACAGGTGTTAATTTATTGAGTCCAGGAAAAACGCCAATGAGTAACCTTCAGTTTTTAACCTTTTTCATAAATACAATTAAAGCAGTTTACGATAATGAAGAATTATTAAGAGCTGCAATTGCTTCTGCAAGTAATGATCATCGTTTGGGTGCTAATGAAGCACCTCCTGCTATCATTTCAGTTTTTATTGGTGAGCAATTAACACGTACACTCAATGAGTTGGAAAACGTTACCAATGGAAAATTGTCTCCTCAGGAAAAAACAGATTTAAAATTAAACGTAGTTGGTAAAATTCCTGATGTATTACTTGATAATACAGATCGAAACCGTACATCGCCATTTGCGTTCACAGGAAATAAGTTTGAATTTAGAGCAGTAGGTTCTACGGCTAATTGTGCCAATCCAATGACTGTTTTAAATACCATAGTTGCCAAGCAATTAATCGATTTTAAAGCTGAAGTTGATACTTTGGTTTCTAAAAAAGACATGAAAAAAGATGATGCCATTTTTAATGTGTTAAGAGAATACATTAAAAAATCAAAGCATATCCTTTTTGAAGGTAATGGTTATGGTGAAGCCTGGGAAAAAGAGGCTAAGAAGAGAGGTTTGAGTAATAATAAAACCACTCCTGAAGCTCTGAAAGCAAAAGTATCTAAGAAAGCCATTCAACTTTTTGAAGAGATGAATGTTATGAATAAAATTGAATCCGAAGCACGCTATGAGATAGAAGTTGAAGAATATGTACTTAGAATTCAAATTGAAGGACGTGTTTTAGGAGATATCGCTCGAAATCACGTGGTGCCAACTGCAGTACGTTACCAGAATATTTTGATCGATAATGTGAAAGGACTTAAAGATATTTACGGAACGTCTTTTAAAAAGCTGGCTAAAGAACAACTCAACCTTATTGAGCAGATTTCTAATCATATTGAAGGTATTAATTCCAATGTGACCAAAATGATTGAAGAACGTAAAAAGGCGAATGCCATTGATGACCTCGAAAAGAAAGCCAATGCGTATTGTCATATTGTAAAACCTTTATTTGAAGATATTAGATATCATTGTGATAAATTAGAACTGTTAGTTGATGATGAGCTTTGGCCATTAACCAAGTATAGAGAGCTACTTTTTACCAAATAGATATTTGTTTTGAGCGAAAAATCGCATTTTAACTATAATTCTTAACTGCTAATCGAATATATGATTATCACATGTTAAGAATTATAGTTATTTGTTTTGTAATTGCATTGTATTACTCATCCCTATTATTGAAATAAGATTGTATTTTAATAAGAGTGTTACAAAATTTCAACAACACGATTGCACCTTTTTAATTAATCCATTTTATTATTAAACCCTAATAACTTGTATGCTATTGTGTACAAACTAAAATGTGATTATGATTAAACCTACAAGAATTAAACGCTCAATATCGTGTGTCCTGATATTGCTTTCATTACAATGTTTCACTCAAGAATTAACCACCGTTGGCGAAAAGCCTATTTCAGATTCTATTTTAAAATCTAGCATAAGAGCCAAGAATATAATTATGTTTGGAGTAGGTAGTACACTCTTAAATAGAGATGTCATTACACCAGATATAGAAAACTTTATTCAAATTCAATACAAACGATTTATCACACCTAATTTGAATATTAATGGAAACCTAAAAAAGTTCGACATTAAAAATTATGATTTCGATTCTAATGGCTTTCTTTCAGGTGATTTAAATTTAGAATGGTATGTGTTTCCTAGTCATAAGTTATCACCATTTGGGTATCTTGGTGCTGGAATCTTAGCTTCTAATGATTATCAAGATCAAAATTATAAGGTGCAAGGTGGATTAGGTATAGATTATTTGCTTTTAGCTAAGTTAGCTATCGTTGCTTCAATTGAAGCAGATTATATTTATGACGAACAAAAGGGCTCTCAGCTTTTGCAAGTGGCAGATCAATTATATTTTAATGCGCTTATAGGACTGTGCTTTTATATTGGTAATTCGAAATCTAACAAACTGCAAAAAGTTAAAAAAAATCATACTAGTATCATTAATTCTAACCCGATTGAAGTTAACTGATGTAATTCATAGTTGTACTATAAAATTAGCCTGTTAAACTAATGTCTAACGGGTTTTTTTATGCTTAAACATTGAAGTTGTGTACGTAATTTTACCCTATTTGTAAGAAAAAAACGGTATTTCAACGCTTAATTTTTACAACTAATCGAAAAAGAGGTTAACACCTCATACCTAGCAACATATTTTGTTAAGTTTGTAGTGCTATTAATCAATTTTTGTAAAAATGAAGAAGTTACTACTAAGTGTGGCTGCCTTGATGTTTGCTACACTGCTTTTCTCTCAGGATGACTCTACGGATGTCAATGAGAACTTAACACAAGATGCTGTCGTTAAGACAGAATTGAGTATACAAGCAGAATCGTAAACACTTTATCAGTTACAAAAGGAAACAGTCTGATAGGTTGAAATCTATCGACTAGAAAGACAAACGGATTACAATAATTCGTTTGTCTTTTTTTTATGAACGTCATTGAATTTGTAGAAAAGGCAACTCATTGATATATAATTTTTATATTACAGCCCAATTGTCCTCTAAATCGTGAACTGAAATCTCTTTTGTTATTAATTAATTTATGTTTAATTAATATTGAAATTGATGATAGCACAACCAATTTGCATAGCAAGAAAAACGTTACTTGTTTTATTTCTCATTCCTATTTTAGGATATGCTCAAGACGAAGCTTCTGAAACTAACAATGAAGTTAAGATTATAAATGCTTACAAAACTGAATTTTTCGATTTAAGAGGTACGAATGCATTTGATGTAGCCTTAGGTACTTCAGTTATTAATGGAGATTTTGTTGATCCTATGTTTGAGATTTACAGTCATATCGGTTACAAAAGATCAATAACACCACACTTCGGAATCGATATTGGTTACCATAAATTTAATCTAGCGTTTATTGATATCTATAATGAAGGTTTTATGTCTTTTGATTTCAATCTCGAATTAACAGTGCTCCCACATAATAAGTTTTCACCTTTTGTGTTTGCTGGTGCAGGTCTTAATGCATCTAATCATTTTAAAGAAACCGCGAATAAGTTTCAAGGTGGTGCTGGACTTGAATATATCGTATCTGAGAACATTGGAGTGAAATTATATACAGATTATAACTATGTGTTAAGCGATACCTTAGATGGTCTTGAAGCTGGAGATTCTGATGATACATATTTTAGGCTAGCTCTGGGTGTGAATTTCTATTTTGGAGGTTCAAAAATGAAATCAAAAAAACTCAAAGACCAAGCTACAGTAATCGATTCTAATCTTTTAAATGATGAATATTACATTAAAAAATAGATAACAATTGTTACTTTTGTGGTCTAATTTGAGATTATGAGTGAAGACATAAGTAAACGCTATGCACAACGTGGTGTTTCGGCATCAAAAGAGGATGTTCATAATGCTATAAAGCATATTGACAAGGGATTATTTCCAAAAGCATTTTGTAAAATTGTTCCAGATTATTTAACTAATGATCCAGACTATTGTCTCATCATGCATGCTGATGGCGCAGGTACAAAATCATCATTAGCCTATATGTACTGGAAAGAAACTGGAGATATTTCAGTTTGGAAAGGCATTGCTCAAGATGCGCTTATTATGAATATCGATGATTTGCTTTGTGTTGGTGCAACCAATAATATCATGCTATCTTCTACTATTGGTCGAAACAAAAACCTGATTCCTGGTGAGGTTATTTCAGCAATTATCAATGGAACAGAAGAACTTATAAATGATTTAAAATCGTTTGGAGTTGTTATTCACTCGACAGGAGGAGAAACTGCTGATGTAGGTGATTTAGTGAGAACCATCATTGTAGACTCCACTGTAACCGCTAGAATGAGACGTACTGACGTAATAGATAATGCCAATATCAAAGCTGGCGATGTTATTATAGGTTTGGAAAGTTTCGGACAAGCGACTTACGAAACCGAATATAATGGAGGTATGGGAAGTAACGGATTAACTTCTGCACGTCACGATGTATTTCATAAGTATTTGGCTGAAAAATATCCTGAAAGTTTTGATGCGTCTGTACCTGAAGATTTAGTGTATTCCGGACAAACAAAACTTACTGATGTTGTAGAGGATTCACCTATTGATGCTGGTAAGTTAGTACTATCAGCAACGCGAACCTATGCACCTATTATAAAGGCAATTTTATCAAAATACAATAGTAAAACACTTCACGGAATGGTGCACTGCTCTGGTGGAGCGCAAACCAAAATTCTTCATTTTATTGATAGTTTACATATCGTAAAAGATAATATGTTTCCTATTCCGCCATTATTCAAATTGATTCAAGAACAATCTAAAACCGATTGGAAAGAAATGTATCAAGTGTTTAATTGTGGTCACCGAATGGAATTATACGTGTCACCAGAAATCGCTGAAGATCTTATCGCTATTTCGCAATCCTTTAACGTCAATGCGCAAATAGTGGGTAGAGTAGAAGCTTCTAAGGAGAAAAAGCTAACAATTTCTAGTGAATTTGGAGTGTTTGAATATTAAATAAATCCTTTAATTAGATATAAAAACACACAAGTTAGCAGACCGTCAAAAAGAAAAATTACACTAAAAAACTTAAGATTAGAAACGCCGCGTATTTTGTAAAACCGAAGACGTTGTCTCATTTTTCTGTCATTCAGCATAAGCCATAATAAGAAAATCAAACACAGTTTGGTGCTCAATGCCAAAATCAATTCCGGATTAACAATCGTGATGATTAAAGTGACCAAAAACGACCAGAATGCCATTGATTTATAATAGTTTAGTATAGAGGTGAATTGCTTTCGCATATCACTTATAACGCTAAAACTTAAAAAATTATTTTTCTGAGTTGTTAACAAGTAATCAACTGCTTAAAATCCATAAAATATTGTATTTTTGAAACACAATTTTAAGAGATAAATGTTAGATAAATTACAGATTATTAAACAACGCTTTGATGAGGTGAGTGATTTGATCATTCAACCAGATATCATTACAGATCAAAAGCGTTATGTTCAACTAAATAAGGAGTACAAAGATTTACGATTGTTGATGGATAAACGTGAAGCGTATATCGAATTAACAGAGAATCTTAAAGAAGCTGAAGAAATTATAGCCGACGGAAGTGATCCAGAAATGGTTGAAATGGCTAAAATGCAATACGATGAAGCCAAGAATGGTATTCCAAAACTGGAAGAAGAGATTAAAGTATTGCTAATTCCGAAAGATCCTGAAGACTCTAAAAATGCTGTAGTCGAATTGCGTGCTGGTACAGGAGGTGATGAAGCGAGTATTTTTGCTGGTGATTTATTCAGAATGTATTCTAAATATTGTGAGAGTAAAGGCTGGAAAGTTGATGTGGTAGATTATAGTGAAGGGACTAATGGCGGATTTAAAGAAATTCAGTTTGAAGTTACTGGCGAAGATGTTTACGGAACATTGAAGTTTGAAGCTGGTGTGCATCGTGTACAACGTGTACCACAAACAGAAACGCAAGGTCGTGTGCATACGAGTGCAGCAACCTGTATGGTTTTTCCTGAAGCCGAAGAATTTGATGTAGAGATCGATCCAAAAGATGTAAGAATAGATTACTTCTGTTCGTCTGGTCCTGGAGGGCAATCGGTTAATACAACGTATTCTGCAGTTCGTTTAACACATGAACCAACTGGATTAGTTGCGCAATGTCAAGATCAAAAGTCGCAACATAAAAACAAGGAGAAGGCATTCAAAGTTCTGCGTTCTCGTTTGTACGATATGGAATTGGCAAAAAAGCAAGAAGAAGATGCTGCTAAGCGTGGTAGTATGGTGAGTTCAGGAGACAGAAGTGCAAAAATTAGAACTTACAATTATTCTCAAGGGAGAGTTACAGATCATAGAATTGGTTTAACACTTTATGATCTATCGAATATTGTAAATGGCGATATTCAAAAAATAATAGACGAATTACAACTAGCTGAAAATACTGAAAAGTTAAAAGCAAGTGACGAACATATTTAATTGGAAGCCTCTTTTTGGGCTTTTTTTATGGCATAACTCTAATGTTATTTTGCTCTTGATGCGGATGCTTTTAAAATTAAAATAGAATTATTGTTATCGAAAACTAAAGGTAAAATAGTACGAATGACTACGCAACAACTCATTGAACAAATTCAAAAAAAGAAATCTTTTCTTTGCATAGGATTGGATGTCGATCTTAATAAAATCCCGAAACATTTACTAAGTGAAGAAGATCCAATCTTCGCGTTTAATAAAGCAATCATTGACGCAACCCATCATTTGTGTGTAGCTTATAAGCCTAATACTGCTTTTTATGAAGCTTACGGATTAAAAGGTTGGAAGGCTTTAGAAAAAACCATCATGTATCTTAATGTCAAGCATCCGGAAATCTTTACGATTGCTGATGCCAAACGAGGTGATATAGGTAATACCAGTCGCATGTATGCAAAAGCATTTCTTGAAGATTTAGCATTCGATAGTATTACTGTTGCGCCATATATGGGAAAAGATTCAATAGAACCTTTTTTAGAGGTCAAAGACAAGCATACTATTCTGCTAGCATTGACGTCAAATGCTGGAGCTTTCGATTTTCAGACTAAAACGATTGAAGGAAAAGAAGTGTATAAACAGGTATTAGAAACGTCTAAAACTTGGAAGAATTCAGAAAATTTAATGTATGTGGTTGGTGCAACAAAAGCCGAGTATCTCGCTGACATCAGAAAAATTATTCCTGAAGCATTCTTATTAGTGCCAGGTGTTGGCGCACAAGGCGGAAGTTTAAAAGAGGTTTGTAAATATGGAATGACTTCAAATGTTGGCTTATTAGTCAATTCATCAAGAGGGATTATTTATGCTTCCAATGGAAAAGATTTTGCTCAGGCTGCTGCTGAAAAGGCCGAAATTCTACAAATAGAAATGGCCTCGGAATTATAGAGGATTTGAAATGTAATACATCGAACATGGTGCTTTTAGGCATAACGGTTCATATTAATTTACTATCAATGTCTCAGGCAATATAATTCGAAAACACATTGTATTTGAAAGTGGAATCGAAAATATAGTATAGTAAAACGCATCACAGATTTTAAATAAAAATCATATCAGGATCCTTTCCTTTAAATAAAAGGGTACAAAAGGGGTACATAGCATTTCTTTCTTTTTTAGCTGATAAAAGCAGCTTACATTGGGTATTTAAAGTGGATGCCCATGTATAATAATCTTCAAATCTTATGCTTGTTTTTTCTTTTATCAGCACAGTGTTTTACGCAATCCTTAAAGAAAGAAACGTTAACCAACCAAGGTAGCTCGCATTTTGTTTATGCAAATAATAAAAGCTTTTATATACAAGAAAGTATTGGGCAAACTAGTGTGATTAGAACATTTAATGCACAAAATTATAGTTTAAGACAAGGATTTCTTCAACCAGTCCATGCATCATTTTTGAATGATAATTCAGATTCTAATTTAGATGCTGTCGTTTTTCCTAATCCGTTTTCTCAATCCATCACTATAATATTTAATGAACCCATATTTGATGAGCTCACAGTCTATGTCTCAGATGTAATGGGAAGAACAGTTCATTCTCAAATATATCATCCAACTCAGAATCTCACAATACAATTGAGTAATGTTGCTAATGGTGTTTATGTATTACATGTGAGGATGCGTCAAAAAATAATGATCACTAAAATTATAAAGGAATAGTTATGAGGTTGTTTCTGATGTTTTCTGGATTTTTCTTAATGGGTTTAAGTATTTCTTGCCAGCAAATCTACTTTGAAGCAGGTAAATCAATATCAGCTTTCGATTATACCAATTCAAGTGGCAAATCGATTGATAATTTATTATCGAAATCAAATACCTATATGGGAATTGGTTATCGAGATAATTTGAATAACGAACAGACTTTATTTCTGGCTTTAGGAATGTCTTATAACGATTATGGAGCGATTGGTAGTGATCCTGTTTTAGATAATTTTTTTGAATGGGATGTGTCTTATTTAGGCATTCAAACCGGATTAGATTTTAGATTGTTTCGCTTGCGAGATTTTTCATTCTATATAATAGGCAGAATCACTTTTGAACATTTAATACGAGGAACTCAAACCACAAATAATCAGGTGTTTGATTTGGTAAAGGAAAATGAATTTAATAACGATATATTTTTTGTGAAAGGTGGTATTGGGATGCAATATCCAATATCTCGCAACACAGCAATTTTTGCCAATTATTTCTACGGAAAAACAGTGCTTATAGACCAATCTAAAAGTCTAGATCAAGAAACATTAAAACTCATCAATCATCAACTAGGAATAGGTTTAATAATTAATCTTCCTAACTGTAATTGTTCATTATAATAACTAAAATTATGAAAAAATTCATACTTATTACATGGCTTATTTTTAGTGCTATTTTAGCAGAAGCCCAAACCGATGGTATCAGTTATCAGGCGGTTATAATAGATAATAATCCTCAAGAAATTCCAGGCGTAGATATTCAATCAAATAATTTACCTAATGCGCCTTTGAGTGTTAAGTTTAGTATAATGGATAATACTTCTCAAGTTGAATATCAAGAAACCCATACAACACAAACAGATCCTTTTGGGATGATCAATTTAATGATTGGCCAAGGTGTATTAACCTCAGAAACATTAATGACTTTTAATCAAATATATTGGGACAATCAAAAACATTTACGAGTAGAAATCGACCTTTTAGATGGAAACGGTTATGTTATGTTTAGCTATCAAGAGCTAACTTATATTCCGTATGTAAGACATCGAGAAATCATCGCGAGCTCCACATTAGATGTCGATGGTGAAACCAATTTGAATAGCAATTTGTCAGTGAATAATGCAAGTGCAACAAATCTGTCTGGTTCTTTAACCACAGACGGAATCACTAATCTGAATAACAACTTAACGGTTAATAATCTAAGTCCGACATACCTCACAGGTGATTTAACTGTAGATGGTTTGGTTAGTTTTGATGGCGAATTAGCAGTTGGAGGTGATACTAATTTGTATTCAGATTTAACAGTTGCTGGAAACTCACTGCTCGAAGGCGACTTAAATGTATTAGGCACTTCCAATTTTAGTGATGGAATTTTTGAGAATATTACCGTAAATCAAAATTCGTTATTAAATATACTAAACGCTAGTGGTCCTGCTAATTTAGCCAATACACTTACTGTAGCTGGAGCAACTCAAATTAATAATAATCTAAATGTTTCTCAAACAGCCAACCTAAATTTTGCAGTTATTAATCAATCAGGTTTTGATCCTAATCTCAATTCTTTAATAGTCCATGGACGAAGTTTACTTACTGGTCGTGTTATAGTAAATCCACAGTTAACAAATATTAGTCAAAATAATGCCAGTTCTTATCCTTTAGAAGTTAGAGGTAGGCATGGTATATGGATTAGCGCAAATGCCGTTACACCAAGCAGTAATAATAACTTTCTCACGTTTTCAAACTCTTCAAACAATCCAGTTGGCGCAATCGAAGGGCAAACCTTAAATGAGCTCAATAATAGTTTTCGCTTTATTTGGGACGCTACAACAGCATTATTAGACGAAGCTTTTATAGTTGCAGAGGGCATTGCTTGTGGATTTCAGTTTGATGGAGGTGAAGTCATAGTCATGGGATTACAAGGAGCAGCAGCTTATGCACATTTGTTAGAACTTACTATAAATGCAACAAACAATGTTGGTGTGTCCTTTAAAACTGGAGGCGCAGATTATGCTGAATACCTTGAAAAAGAAAATGCTAAAACGCAATTTGAACCAGGTGAAGTGGTAGGTGTATTTGGTGGGAAGATTTCAAAAAGAACAAAAGGAGCACAACACATTTTGGTGATTTCTACAAATCCTATTGTACTTGGAAATATGCCAATAAATCAATCGGTTGAAAATTTTGAAAAGGTAGCATTTTTAGGTCAGGTGCCTGTTCGGGTTGTCGGACGAGTAGCCATTGGAGACTACATATTGCCTTCTGGGAATGATGACGGATTAGCAATATCAAAAGCTCCGAATGAAATGATGCTTAGTGATTATTCTGAAATTATTGGTGTAGCTTGGGAAGCGTCTTTAGGCGATGTATTCGGTTATGTTAATGTAGCAATTGGCTTAAATACTAATGATATTGCACTTCAGTTAAAACAACAGCAAATGGAAATAGATCAAATTAAAAATGAACTTAAATCAATTCATGAGTTGTTAAAAGGGAATCCTAATAACTTAGAAGATAAAAGTGTTGCGAAGAGTAATATGACAGTTTCTAAAGGCACTAATTCAAGTCTGAATTTATACCCAAGGGCAAAAAATGAAATTAAAATATCTGAAACTGATTTTGAAGAATGGCTTAGCAAATATGGATATGTTTTTGAAAACCGAATGGCAATATTAGGTGATTACTTCAACGAAAATAATGTCATAATTAGTGAATATCCAGAAATTGAAAAGTTAATCACAAATACCAAACAAGCTTTGAGAGATATGAATAGTGGTGAATACTTAACAACCTTATGGCAATCTTTTCAAAAACGCTATCCAAAGGTGTTTACAACCAATTAATTAAAGTTATTGTTTGTGAAATTTAGATTGACATCACAGTGTGTTCTAAAGAATCTTTTGAATCTAATCCCATTTTTTTACGAAGTCGTTGTCTGGCTTTTTTAATACCATCGCTTGAGATATTTAGAATGTTCGCAATTTCCTTTGAGGATAAATTCATTTTCATCAATGCCATTAAACGCAAATCATTGGCTGTAATTTTAGGAAATTTTAGTTGCGCATTAGTATTAAAATCCTTGTGTACCTCTTCAAAATAACGAGAGAAATTTTCCCAGTTGTTATCGTCTTGTAAATCAAAGTTGATCGTTTGTATGAGCATTTGATAACCAGGATCAGCATTAGCATCTGCTTTCAAAACTTTAGCTTTTTGTTTTAAGTCATTGAGCACTTCATTCTTTTTGGCTAGATGTAAAGCATGTGTTGTTAATTCTTTGGTTTTGTATTCTAGCGCTGCTTGAGCATTTTCTTTTTCAACTTTATGACGTTTTGAACGTTGAAATATTGCATAGAGCGCAAATAATGTTAGTAATAATCCTGAAGCCAATAAAAAGATTTTAAGGTTGCTGATTTTCTCTTTAGATTCTAATAAATCTATTTGATTGTCTTGTAATTTAATTTGTTGTTCTTTTCTTTCAGTTTCATACTGGATTTGTAACTCTTCAGTTTTTTTTGCGTTTTCAATATTAAATAGTGAATCACTAATTTTTTTGTTAGCTCTAAATGATATTAAGGCATTTTTAGAATTACCAAGTGCTTCATATGCTAACGATTTTAACAACAAGGCGTCCATTTTTCTTGCAGGATCATTAATTCTATCTGAAATTAAAATACTGGCATCAAGATGCTCTATTGCTTTTTGATAATTGCCTTTTTTGTAATAAGCCTCACCTAAGTGGTATTGAGCACGTGTCTCGTTATATGGTATTTTAATGGATTTGTATGAGGCTAGCCCTATTTCAAAATGAGAAATGGCCTCGTCATATTTTTTCTGAGCAAGTTTTAATCTGCCAATATTTAGAAAGGATCGTCCAATATTCGCATTAAAATTTAATTCCTTCGATAGTTCTAGACCTTCGTTTAAGTAATCTTCTGCCTCTTTATAATTTTCAAGACCGAGATAGGAGTCGCCAATGTAGGATTTTGCTTGAGCTATAAAAATTTTACTATCTAAGATTTCATACATGTCTAAAGCTTCTTTAAATGATGAAATGGCTTTTTCATGACTACCTTCGCCTTGATAAACATTTCCAATAAGCATAGCGCAAGAGGCAATGTTCTCTTTGTCTTTAAGAGCTTTATAAATTTCTAAGGCTTTATAAGTGACATCCAGTGATAAGTTAGTGTATCCTTGCATGTTGTAATACTGAGATTTGTAAGTGTTCAATTTTGCAATCAAACTGGAGTCCTTATATCGTATAACAATTGGCAATATGGAATCAGTAATTGTGATGCCTCGCTCAGGATTTCCTGTAGCAAATTCTAAATACGCTAAATTAGAAGTATGTTTTGCAGACTTAAGAGTGTCTTTGCCTAATAAGGAGCTAGCTATTCCTTTTTTAGTATAAATCTTTGCAGAATCCATTTTTCCAACCGAATTGTAATACGATGTAATTAGTCCGTAAGCATCAGATTCGCCTTTATAATTATTTTTTTCTTGATAAATCTCTAATGCTTTTTCTGAATAATTTAAAGATTCTGAAGGATTTTTAAATCGAATTGCTCTTGCTAATTTTATAAATGCTGATGCTTTTGTTGTATCTGTTTGTGTTGTTTTGACAACATTTAAAAGACTGTCAATTTTTTTTTGTTGCTCTTGAGCACTAGATACTATTGTAATTAATAAAATTACAATGCTCAGTTTCTTTGAAATTGTCATAAGGCTTTTTTCTAATCACATAAATATAATGTTATTAGAATTGAATTGAAATTGATGGGTAAGACAAAAAGGGTACATTCTTCAAAATAATTGAATTTACTGTTGTTTCGCATTGTTGAAAAAAAAATCAAAAAATCGCAGACTCTAAATCGTCAATCTAAAATCAATTATTACTTTTGCACATGCAACACAACAAAGTCCTAATTTTAGATTTCGGTTCGCAATATACACAGCTAATAGCACGACGTGTAAGAGAGTTAAATATCTATTGCGAAATACACCCTTTTAACAAAATTCCTAGCGATTCTGACAGTTTCAAGGCTGTGATTTTATCTGGTAGTCCTAACTCAGTTAGAGGTGAAGCTGTTCTGCATCCAGATCTGTCTGAAATAAGAGGGAAAAAACCTATGCTAGCCGTTTGTTATGGTGCTCAGTATTTAGCCCATTTTTCAGGAGGTGAAGTCGCAGAATCAAATACAAGAGAGTATGGACGAGCTAATTTGGGATTTGTAAAACCTAATGAAGACTTCTTTGAAAATATTCATGAAGGCAGCCAAGTTTGGATGAGTCATAGTGATACCATAAAAAAATTGCCAGCAGGAGGTGTTTTATTAGCAAGCACAAATGATGTCGAAAATGCAGCATATAAAATTGAAGGTGAAGATACCTATGCCATTCAATTTCATCCAGAAGTCTATCATACCACAGATGGTCATCAACTATTACATAACTTTTTAATTAAAATAGCTAAAGTTGAGCAAGACTGGACACCACAATCATTTGTTGAAGAAACCGTTGATAGTCTTAAAAAGCAAATAAGAAATGATAAAGTCGTTTTGGGCTTGTCTGGAGGTGTCGATTCCTCGGTTGCTGCCATGTTGTTACATAAAGCCATAGGTAAGAATTTGTACTGCATTTTTGTGAACAACGGATTGCTTCGAAAGAATGAATTTGAAGATGTCTTGCATCAATATGAAGGTATGGGACTCAATGTTAGAGGTGTTGATGCTTCGGCACGCTTTTTGGATGCCTTGGCTGGTAAGAGCGATCCAGAAGAAAAACGAAAAACAATAGGTCGCGTGTTTATTGAGGTTTTTGATGATGAAGCACATCGTATTCAAGATGTAAAATGGTTGGCACAAGGTACCATATATCCAGATGTGATTGAAAGTGTTTCAGCTACTGGAGGACCAAGTGCAACAATTAAAAGTCATCATAATGTAGGAGGTTTACCAGATTTTATGAAACTCAAAATTGTAGAGCCACTTAAAGCTTTATTTAAAGATGAGGTAAGACGTGTTGGTGCTTCCATGAATATGGATTCTCAGCTATTAGGTCGTCATCCATTTCCGGGTCCAGGATTGGCAATTCGTATTCTTGGTGATCTAACTCCTGAGAAAGTTCGTATATTACAAGAGGTTGATGCTATTTTTATTAATAATCTAAGATCTTGGAATTTATACGATAAAGTATGGCAGGCAGGAGCAATGTTGTTGCCAGTAAATAGTGTAGGCGTTATGGGAGACGAACGTACTTATGAAAAATGTGTTGCTTTAAGAGCTGTTGAAAGTACAGATGGAATGACAGCAGATTGGGTAAATCTTCCGTATGAATTTTTACAGAAAACCTCAAATGAGATAATAAATAAGGTGAAAGGCGTTAATAGAGTAGTATATGATATTAGCTCAAAACCACCAGCAACTATTGAATGGGAATAAATTTTTGTGACTTCTGCACTGAATTTGTTTCAAATCAATATACATTCAGTACATAAAATTTTTTTTGAATGAAAAAACTCTTAATCATACTCGTTACTTTGTTTTGCAGTTTTTCTGCGATAGCTCAAGATTATAAAACACACAAAGTCAAGGAAGGTGAAACTATTGAGCAAATAGCTAAACAATATTTAGTAACACCTTTTGATATTTTTGCACTTAATCCGGATGCAAAAAAAGAATTAAAATCAGATATGATCTTAATTATACCAACATCTGGAGTTAAAAATGATGAAATCCTTGAAGATAAAAAAGAACTTATCGGTTACAAAACGCATAAAGTGAAACGTAAAGAAACGCTATTCAGTATTTCTCAAAAATATGCTGTAGAGATTGAAGATATCAAAAAGCATAATACAAATCTCTATTCCGAAAATTTAAGAAAAGGCGACAAGTTGAAAATACCTCGTTTTAAAACGATAGTCAATAAGGTAAGTTTAAATAATACCATCAAAAAGTATAAAGTTCAGCCTAAAGAGGGTAAATGGCGAGTGGCTTATAAATTTGGAATTACTGTTCCAGAACTTGAAGCTTTAAATCCAAATATCAATGAGGTATTGCAGCCTGGTGATGAACTCAACGTTCCAAATATTAGCAATAATGAAGAGAAAGCTGTGGATGATGAATTTAATTATTATACGGTTTTAAAGAGTGAAGGTTACATGGCTTTAAATCGGAAACTGGGAGTTACTCAAGACCAGTTAGAAACTTTAAATCCTGAACTCAAAGAAGGTGGTTTAAAACTGGGAATGGTCTTAAAAGTGCCAGGTAATATCAAAACAACTAATGTAGTCATAGATGTCGCAAATACTAACTTATCTTCAAATTTAAAGAATTTAAGTCCAAAACGTATTGCACTCATGTTACCATTTGGCTTAAATAAAGTTGATGTTGATTCTGTTCAGGAAGCTAAAAAGATGATGCGCACTAACGGTTTGCTATCGGTGTCTTTAGATTTTCATACTGGTGTACTCATGGCTTTAGATTCAGCAAAACAATTAGGGATTTCTACCAATTTAAAAGTTATTGATACAAAAAATCAGATTGCAGAGATTTCTAAAATTTTAGAAGCAAATGATTTTTCAGAATACGATGCTGTTATCGGTCCATTAATGCCCACGAGTCTCGAGCGTGTTGCTTCTAAACTGAAACGTGATAATGTGCCTGTAATATCGCCTTTAACTATGCCAACAAATTTGTATGATAATGTATTTCAGACCATTCCATCAGATGATTTGTTAGAACAGGCTATCATTAAATACGTTAAGAAAGACTCTTTGCCAAAGCACATTGTAATAATTTCAGATTCAAAACATAAAGCTATTAGTGATCGTCTTAAAAGTGAATTTCCTTTAGCAAAACAAATTCAATCTAGAAAAAATAAAAAAGGACAAGAGGCATATTTTATGTATCAAACCGATTTAGAAAACGTGTTTCAAACTGGAACTAATATTGTATTTCTCGAAACGGATAACGAAGGTTTAGCGTCTAACGTCATTAGTATGATCAATGGTTTTAATATGAATGATAAAGAAATCATTTTAATGACTACCAATAAAAATAAAGCTTTTGATGGAAAGGAGATTTCTAACTACCACTTGTCTAATTTGAAATTTCACTATCCATCAGTAAATAAAACAATTGCTGTAGAATCTAGAAATAGTTTTGTAACCAAATATATGAACGAATACAATGTGAGTCCGAATAAATATGCCGTTCGAGGTTTCGATTTAACCTTAGATCTGCTTTTACGTTTGGCTTCTGAAGACGATTTATACAAAGCCTCGTCTAGTGATATTGAAACTGAATATATCGAGAACAAATTCAGGTATTCTAAAAAGATGTTTGGTGGTTACTACAATGAAGCGGTTTACATTGTGAAGTACGATGATTTAACTATTGTTGAAGCAAAATTGTAATCGTTTATCTAAAAATTTTTGTTGATGAATCATACGTGTTTCTTCTGAAAATTCTTGCTCTAAAAACACTTGAATACAATATAGATTAAGCTCAAGCGTTCTCTTATTTATATTGTATCTGATTGATTTAATGATGTCTAGATTTGTTATAGTCCTTTTTTTGTGTTTAAATGCTTTTTCAAATGAAGGCGAAACCATTCCATGGAGTGAAACCAAAAAATTAGCATGGACAGATTTTAAAGGACCAATTGAAGCCGATTCTGATGCTGCGGCTGTAACTGCTTCTGGAATTACGTTTTCGTATGCAATAAGAAAAACCGATGATCGTATCACCGATTTTGAAGCTCAAGCTGAAGCGCATTTTTATACTGAAAATTCATGGTTTATTAAAGACCGATGTAATGATCATATTTTGGCTCATGAACAACTACATTTTGACATCACCGAATTACACGTGCGTATATTCCGTCACAGATTAGAACGTTTGGAGATCTCACAACACATAAAGTCAGAATTAAATAAGCTTCATGAAACGGTTAATAGAGAATTGGCAGAAATGCAACACAACTATGATACGGAAAGTCAGAATTCTATAAACAAAGAAGAACAAATCAAATGGAATGCCTATGTAGCTGAAAACCTGAAAAAGTTTGAAGCTTTTAAATCGGAATAACATTGAATTGTCATTTGGAAAGTATTGTCTTTCCAACCAAAGTGGAGCAATCCTATTAGATTTAACAATGAGGTTTTAAATGTTAGTTTTTATCTATCTTAGTCCTTTATAGAAACCATGCTTCAGCCAGATCAACAATTCTTAATCAAACTTGCTCATACTAAAATGCCTTATGGTAAATATGAAGGCAGGTATCTCATTGATTTACCAGAATATTATATTGTGTGGTATCATAACAAAGGCTTTCCAAAAGGTAAGTTGGGAGATATGCTTACCCAAGTCTACGAGCTCAAACTTAATGGTTTAGAGGATTTAATTAGAAATATTCAAAAGCGCTATCCCAAATGAGTTGGTTTATCTATTTTGTTAATGCTGTTTTGCATACGTTTCAGGCGTGAGTTTTTTATACTTTTTGTAGAAATTTTTGCCTAAAGTCATAAAAGGTTTTTCTATAAAAACAAAAGAAGCGAACCCTAAGATAAGTGTAATTATGATAGCTAAAAGACAATGCAGATAAGGGTTTAAATGGCCAAAGTACTGATAAAGTGTTTGCTGAATAAGAAATCCCCAAAGATAAATTCCATATGAAATATCATACTTTGGTTTTAGCTTAAGAACATGTTTATTAGAGCTAATGAAAATGGTAATACTCGCTGCGCAGATAATAAGTAAGATATGATTTATGTGGCTGTCCCTAAAAACGTAATATAGTATAGCTGTAATGATGACAGACTTATAGTTGATAGAAATAAAATCCGAATTAACAGCTAGAAAAGCACCTATAGCAAATGAAGCTGGAGTTAAATTTATTTCAGAACTATCACCTAAATAATGATAGAAAAGACCTTCTGTGAAAAAAGCATCAGCAATAACAATTAGAATTGGAATGTTTAAGTAGTATTTATTTTTCTGTCTTAAGGCTATGAATGAAATTAAAACAGCTATGTAACAACCTATTTCATATTTTAAACTCCATAAAGAACCATTAACCACATCTGGTGTGAGGTTTTCATTAAAAATACCAGGTAAATAATATTTAGTATTAAAGAGTAAGTTTTTCCAGATATACGAAAAATTACCAAGCTCTGAAAAATAATTAGCTATTGGAAGTCGAGTTAAAATAGGACCAAAAGCGAAGACTGTAATGACTAATACAAAAAAGAGCAAAGGAAGTATTCTGAAAACTCTGGAAATTAAATAATAAACCACATCATTTTTTTTCAAATAGCTGTTGGTAACAACCAATCCACTAATAAAGAAAAATAACTTAACTGCAAATGCTCCAGAATAGGTAAATTCAAACAAATAAAGTGGATCGAACCAGGATTCACTTCCACCATTAAGAGGAATTGTATGTCCTACTATGACTAAAATAGCTAAAAAAACACGTATTAAATCTAAGTTATTATTTTGCTTATTTAGTAATTGTGAAATTTTCATTTGCTATTGGTGTTCTCTTGCGTAGCATTAATAACATGTAATGACGTTTCAATGACATTTTATGAATGGGAAAGCAAATCTGCATATTTTTTTTTAATTGCCCTAGAGTTTAGCTGTAATTTCAAAAGTTTTAAACAGTTTTAGGTGCAAATACATTATCAACATATTGTTGAATAATAAACCTTAAACAAATCGTAGATAACTATTTAAATTTTGTAAATTTGCCTGCGTTTAACAGCGCAACATGACAACTACTAAATACATCTTTGTAACAGGAGGAGTAACGTCCTCACTTGGAAAAGGCATCATTGCTGCATCTTTAGCAAAACTGCTTCAGGCTCAAGGTTACAGGACGACCATTCAAAAATTAGATCCTTACATTAATGTCGATCCAGGAACGCTAAATCCTTACGAACATGGCGAATGCTATGTGACTGATGATGGAGCAGAAACTGATTTAGATCTTGGACATTATGAGCGTTTTTTAAATGTGCCTACAAGCCAATCTAATAACGTTACTACGGGTCGTATTTATCAAAGCGTCATTGAAAAAGAACGTCGTGGTGAGTTTTTAGGAAAAACGGTCCAGGTCATTCCTCATATTACTGATGAAATAAAACATCGCGTACAAATCTTAGGTCAAACAGGGGATTACGATATTGTTATTACTGAAATTGGAGGAACAGTTGGTGATATTGAATCATTGCCTTATGTAGAAGCGGTTCGTCAGTTAAAGTGGGAATTAGGAGAACATAATGCTATTGTTATTCATTTAACTTTAGTGCCTTATTTATCTGCTGCAGGCGAATTAAAAACAAAGCCAACACAACACAGCGTTAAGACATTAATGGAAAGTGGTGTCATGGCAGATATTTTAGTATGTCGTACAGAACATGAATTGCCCGAAGATCTGAGAGTAAAATTAGCGAAGTTTTGTAACGTTAGGCAAGAGGCCGTTATTCAGTCCATTGATGCATCTACGATATATGATGTTCCTAATTTAATGCTTGATGAAGGTTTAGATAAAGTTGTCCTTAAAAAATTAGCCTTAGACAGCTCAATTCCAGATTTAACACAATGGAATCAGTTTTTATCACGTCATAAAAATCCGAAAGGTGAAGTGACTATCGGATTAATTGGTAAATATGTAGAACTTCAGGATTCTTATAAATCTATTTTAGAAGCTTTTATTCATGCTGGTGCTGAAAATGAAGTGAAAGTCAATGTCGAGCCTATTCATTCTGAATATTTAACAAAAGCTAATGCCGCTAGTAAGTTAAAACATCTGCATGGTGTATTAGTAGCTCCTGGTTTTGGTGAACGTGGTATTGAAGGAAAAATAGAAGCTGTTCGATATGTACGTGAGCAGAACATTC
This sequence comes from Psychroserpens mesophilus, assembly GCF_000826645.1. Taxonomy (GTDB): domain Bacteria; phylum Bacteroidota; class Bacteroidia; order Flavobacteriales; family Flavobacteriaceae; genus Psychroserpens; species Psychroserpens mesophilus. The sequence continues at coordinate 301,438 of NZ_JXJP01000008.1, read as the reverse complement.
CGTTTTTAGGAATTTGTTTAGGTATGCAAATGGCTGTGATTGAATATGCCAGAAATGTCGTTAAATTGACAGATGCTAATTCTACAGAAATGAATGAAGATACTGCCAATCCAGTTATTGATTTGATGGAGTCTCAAAAAGCAATTACCGATAAAGGCGGAACAATGCGTCTTGGCGCCTGGGATTGTAATTTGTTAGACGGAAGTATTGCCAAAAATGTTTATCAATCTGAAAATATTAAAGAACGTCACAGACACCGTTACGAATTTAACAATACATACAAACAACAAATAGAAGATGCTGGCATGAAAGCGACAGGTTTAAATCCTGAAACTGGACTTGTGGAAATTGTTGAAATACCAAATCACAATTGGTTTGTTGGTGTTCAGTATCATCCAGAGTATAAGAGCACAGTTGCTAATCCACATCCACTATTTGTAGCTTTTGTTAAAGCAGCACTTGATTTTAAAACAGATAAAAATAGTGTCAGTATGGCACAAAACTAATATTGGACAGCTTTTTGTTAACTCAAAGCATCCGCTCCTTTACGGGAGACTCTAATTAACACAAATGGAAGAAAAAAAATTTGACTTAAACTCCATCATAGGATTCGTACTAATTTTCGGAATCTTACTATACATGATGTGGCAAAATCAGCCAACTCCAGAAGAACTGGCAGAGCAGGAAAAAGCAAAGCAAGAACAAATTGAAGCTGAGAAAAAGGCTGCGACTGTAACTCCTCAAGATGCAGTAGTCACTACTGCTGAAGATTATTCTAATGTTTCACCAACCGATTCATTAAAGATTGTTGAATTAAAGAATAAACTTGGTGCTTTTGCTTACGCAACTACTTTGTCAACAGCAAAAGATAAAGAAACGACAGTTGAAACAGATGTTTTGGCATTAAAATTTAGTAATAAAGGTGGTTTCCTCACTGAAGTCAGATTAAAAGAATTTGTAGACTACGATTCGATTCCTATCCACTTAATTAAGAATGGCAACCAAACGTTTAACATTCAATTTCCAACAGCAGATAATCGTATTTTAAATACTCAAGATTTACCATTTCAGCCTTCAGTAACAAAAAACGGAGATAACACTATTGTTTCAATGAAACTCAAGGTGTCTGAGAGTCAATTCTTAGAATATCGCTATGAGTTGAAACCAAAGGATTATATGATTGATTTTTCAATCGTTTCCAAAGGTTTAAACAATGTGGTTAATAGCTCTCAGGAGATTAACTTAGATTGGAAGTTGAAAACGTATCGTCATGACCAAAGTATAACTTATGAAAACCGTTATACACGTTTAACTTACATGCATGAAGGTGACAAAATTAGTAAGTTAGCTCAAAATGGTGATGATGAAGAACTTATTGAAGAGGCGAGATGGTTATCGTACAGACAGCATTTTTTCAGTACAATCTTAGTGGCGAATGAACCCTTTAAGAAAGCCACTATAACTTCTAATGATTTAGTGCAAGATGAAGAAGTAGATACCGTTTTTACAAAACAGTTTGCTTCAAAATTACCTTTACGGTTTAAAGCTGGTGAAGCAGATAATAATTTCCAATTGTATTTTGGCCCTACAGATAGCAAAATACTTAAGCAATATGATTATGATTTAGAAGAAAGTATTCCATTTGGTTGGGGAATATTTGGATGGATTAACAAGCAATTGTTTATTCCACTTTTTAGCTTTCTTAGTTCGTTCTTGCCATATGGTATTGCCATTATTGTAATGACAGTTTTAATCAAATTAATGATGTCTTTTGTACAGTATAAGCAGTTTTTGTCACAAGCCAAAATGCGAGTGTTGAAGCCAGAGTTAGATGCTATAAAAGAAAAGTACAAAGACAATAAGATGAAGGCGCAGCAGGAGACGATGGCACTTCAAAACAAAGCAGGTGCTAGTCCGTTAGCTGGATGTTTGCCTGGTTTAATTCAGTTACCAGTATTTTATGCCTTATTCATGTTTTTCCCAACAGCATTTGCTTTGAGACAAAAAAGTTTCCTTTGGGCTGATGATTTATCGTCGTACGATGTAATTGCCGAGCTGCCATTTAATATTCCTTTTTATGGAGACCACGTAAGTTTATTTCCAATATTAGCAGCAATAGCTATTTTCTTTTATATGAAAATGACGACTGGTCAGCAAATGGCTTCACAACCAACTCAGGAAGGTATGCCAGATATGGCTAAGATGATGAAGTATATGATTTACTTTTCGCCTATTCTGATGTTAGTATTCTTTAATCAATACGCTTCTGGATTGAGTTTGTATTATTTCATTTCTAACTTAATTAGTATTGGTATTATGTTAGTTATTAAGAATTACATTTTAGATGAAGATAAGATTCATGCTCAGATTCAGGAGAATAAGAAAAAACCTAAAAAGCAGAACAAATTTCAGAAGAAAATGGCTGAAATGATGGAACAAGCTGAAGCACAAAAACAAGCGCAGCAAAAACGTAAATAATGATTGCCATTACACTATTAAAAGCCTCTGAGATTCAGAGGCTTTTTTATTACACTTATTCTGTTTAATAAAAAAAGCGCTTCTAGACATTCTAGAAGCGCTTTAACCAACCAACCAATCAGGTCAAATTAATCTAACTATTAATCAATTAATTTGAAATGAATTTTTTATGGGCGAATTACTCTGTCAATGACATGTACAACACCGTTTATAGCTTGTATATCAGTAAGTTCAGCGATAATCCCGATTTCTCTCATCAAGCTATCTGTAATTGTAAGTGTATTGATATCTAAATCTAAATCACCTCCTAGTGCAGGAATAGTACCCATCAAGCTAGGTAAATCAGCAGCGCGAACGTTACCATTGGCAACATGCATAAGCAATACAGCATCTACAGTTGCAGGATCTAAATCGCCTAAAGTTGTGTTTCCAGACGGATCTAATTCTAATAATAAATCTGCAAAAGCACCATTTGTAGGCGCAAAGACCGTAAAAGGTCCTGCCGAAGCATCAGAAACTGTACTAATCCATTGTACTGTTGGTGATCCTGTATCTGCAAGCGCTAAGGCTGAAACTAAACTACCTAAAGCATCCGTATTTGAAGTTGCAAAAGTTGCAATAGTAGGTAAATCAATAACGTTATCAACAACATGAACTACACCATTTGTTCCAACAATATCTGCAACAACAACCATAGATGAACCATTTAGCATGACAGTATCACCAGCATTGATATATAAGGTTAAGTTATCGCCATCAGCATTGGTAGCAAATGTTGTTGTATCATATCCTGAAGTAAGTCCAGTTGAAAATGCAACACCATCAATAACATGGTTTAAAAGAATATCTCCAAGGGCATTTGAATTAGGATTATTAAAATCTGTAAAGGCATCATTGGTTGGTGCAAAAACCGTAAATGGGCCATCACCTTGTAATACTGTCACTAAGTTTTCCGCAGTTAAAGCGCCAGTTAATGACGTAAAGTTATCATTATTTAATGCATGGTCTACTATATCTGGTAAGCCTAACACAGCATCAATAACATGAACTGTTCCGTTTGATGCAGAAATATCAGCAAAAGCTGCAGAAACGACGCTAGCTGAATTATTAAATCTTGGTAATGCAGCACTGGTATCAAATAAAATACTAAGTTTTTCTCCACCTACACCATCTGCATTAGTTCTCGTGTATCCTTTACCGTCAGCACCAGATAATGATACTAAATCAGCAGCGCTTACATCAGCAGAAATTACATGGTTTAATAAGATTTGCTGCAATATAGCTGGATCTACCTGATCTAATGGAGTTCCGTTTAAGAATGTTGCGAATGCATCATTTGTTGGTGCTAATACTGTAAAAGGACCATTTCCTCTAAGCACACTTTCTAACCCAGCAGCCTGAACAGCAGCGACTAAACTTGATAATTCAGGAGTTGCGATTGCTGTATCAACAATGTCTAATTGTTGTGGCAAGATAATTGCGTTGTTATCATTGTCGTTGCTACATGCATAAAAAGCAAAAACGACTAATAATAATGGGAAAATTTTAAATGTTTTTGAAATAATTTTCATTTTTTTGAGTTTTTGTTGTTTAACTTTAATAATTCAAATCAGTCTGTTTAACAAAACTACGAAATGATTAAACAAAATAGAATGAGAGGCTTGTTTTTTATGTTTATTTTAACAATGGTTGCTTCTTTTGCACCTGCTCAAAATATTGTAAATCAGTTTGATGATGATGGTAAGCGTCATGGAATTTGGAAAAAGTATTTTGATAAAACGGATCAATTGCGATATGAAGGAAGGTTTCAACATGGTAAGGAAATAGATACTTTTAAGTTTTATACACTAAACAATAAGAAGAGTGTATTAAGTGCCATTAAAGTTTTTAATGCACAGAATGACCGAGCTTATGTTAAGTTTTTGTCCTCTAAAGGCAAACTTATTAGTGAAGGCACAATGAATGGTCGTTTATATTCAGGAAAGTGGATTTACTATCATAATAAGTCTGATGGCATATTGACAACAGAGTATTATAATGACAATGGTAAGCTTGAAGGAGAGAAAATAGTGTTTTATCCTAACGGTAATATCGCCGAAAAATCTAATTATAAGGATGGAAATCTAGAAGGTTCATCCAAATGGTATTCAGAAAAAGGTCTTTTGCTGAAAGACTTCTTGTACGAAAATAATGAACTGCATGGTTTATCTAAATATTATGATGCTAACGGAATTATCTTAGCTGAAGGTCAATACCAAAAAGGCCGAAAACATGGTATTTGGAATTATTATGAAGATGGAAAACTCAAAGAGACTAAAGATCATACCAGGCGAAGTAAGAACCCCAAAAAACAATAGTTAAAAGTTATCAATAATATAGTCAATTGTAATAGCAACGTTGTTTACGTTGCTATTTTTATTTCTTAATTTTGCAACATGAAAAGAGTAATTGTAGGACTTTCAGGAGGTGTGGATTCAAGCGTTGCTACTTATTTATTAAAGGAGCAAGGTTATGAGGTTATAGGCTTATTTATGAAAAATTGGCATGATGATTCAGTTACTATTTCTGATGAATGTCCTTGGCTTGACGACAGTAATGATGCGATGTTAGTTGCCGATAAACTGGGTATCCCTTTTCAAACTGTAGATTTAAGTGAGCAGTACAAAGAGCGTATTGTGGACTATATGTTTGACGAATATCAAAAAGGAAGAACACCAAATCCTGATGTGCTTTGTAATCGCGAGATCAAATTTGATGTCTTCATGAAGATTGCACTTGACCTTGGTGCAGATTTTGTCGCAACTGGTCATTATTGTAGAAAAAGGACTCTTGAAATAGATGGGCAAGAAGTCTATCAGTTGTTAGCAGGAGTTGATACCAATAAGGATCAATCTTACTTTTTATGTCAATTATCTCAAAATCAATTATCAAAAGCCTTATTTCCAATTGGTGAATTGACAAAACCAGAAGTTCGTGATATTGCGTCAAAACTTGATTTGGTCACGGCAGATAAAAAAGATTCTCAAGGCCTATGTTTTATTGGAAAAGTTCGCCTACCAGAATTCCTTCAGCAGAAATTAAAACCTAAAGAAGGTGTTATCGTTGAAATTCCTAAGGAATTAGAGTCTTATCATCATGCACCTCCTAATTTTGATTCAAAAGAACTAGAATTAGAGTATTCAGCAAAAAGACAGAAATATACCATAGCAAACGGAGCAGTGGTTGGAAAACATCAAGGTGCACATTATTTTACAAAAGGACAACGAAAAGGTCTAGCTGTTGGTGGAACAATAGAGCCTTTGTTTGTTATTGAAACTGATGTTGATGAAAATGTAATCTACACAGGACAAGGAAAACATCATCCAGGGTTGCTTAAGACTACTTTATTTGTAACTAATGAAGAATTGCATTGGGTTAGGGAAGATTTAGCTTTAGCTAACGGCGAATCTATGGCTGTTAAAGCCAGAATTCGTTATCGTCAAACTTTAGAAAACGCCATAATTTATAAAGTAGATTCAGGTCTTTACGTTGAATTCGAAAATCAGCAATCAGCAATTACCGAAGGACAATTTGTGGCATGGTATTTAAATGATGAATTAGTAGGTTCGGGAGTTATTTCTTAAATTGCAGTAAAAAATTACCCAAATAATTGCAAAATGAAGAAACTATTACTTTTAAGTATTGTGCTTTTGCAGTACATGTCTTTTGCACAAGAAGAACACGCTTGGGTATATCTATCAGATAAAGAAAATGTCGCGTCTTCAATAGCAAATCCAATTTCAATTTTAACGCAATCTGCCATAGATCGAAAATCTGCTCACAATATTCCTATTGATGAGAGAGATGTTCCTGTAAACGAAAATTACATCACACAGATCAAAAACCAAACAGGTATTACTGTTATGGCTAAATCAAAATGGTTTAACGCAGTATATGTTATTGGACTTGAGTTGGATATTATTGCTTTAGAAGCTTTAGATTTTGTTGAGTATATTGATTTTGCTGACAAAAGTCTTAATGCAGATTCTAGAGTAGCCATGTTCAGCAATAAGTTTGAAATAGAAGAAACTTTAGTCGATTTTACTTATGGTAGTTCTCAAAATCAAATTGAAATGATAGGTGTCGATCATTTGCATTTTTCAGATTATACAGGAGAAGGCATTATAATAGCAGTATTAGATTCTGGATTTCCAAACGTAAATACGATGGCTGCATTTCAACATTTGCGGGATAATGGTGATTTGCTGGGAGGTTATGATTTTGTAGATAGAAATGAAAATGTCTACGAATTTACTGCCAACGAACACGGAACAAGAGTTTTAAGTAATATGGCTGGTTTTATCCAAGATGAATTTGTTGGGACAGCTCCTGACGCGTCATACTATTTATTTAGAACTGAAGATACATTTAGTGAAATGCCTGTTGAAGAAAGCTATTGGGTTGAAGCTGCAGAACGAGCTGATAGTCTTGGAGTGCACATCATAAATTCATCTCTAGGATATCGCGTGTTCGATAATGCCAATTACAACTACACTCCTAGTGATATGAATGGCAATACCACTTTTATCACTAAAGGTGCTAATATTGCCAATGAAAAAGGAATTTTAGTGGTAAACTCTGCAGGCAACTCAGGTGCTAGTTCATGGCAAACTGTCGGTGCGCCAGCTGACGCTTCAGGTGTTTTTAGTATAGGAGCTGTTGACTTTGAAGGAAATTATGCTCCATTTAGTTCACAAGGGACGGCAATTCAACCCACTCAAAAACCTGATGTGGTTGCTCGAGGTGCTGCAGCGGCTGTTGTTAATTCAAGCAATGAAATTATAAATAATAACGGTACATCCTTCAGTTCACCAATTATGGCAGGAGGAATAGCTTCTCTCTGGCAAGCCTTACCAAATGCTTCACATGAAGATATCAAACTCTACGTTAGGATGTCGGCTTCACAATTTAATACACCAGATTTTTTTCTGGGTTATGGGATTCCTAATTTGGAACTGGCTCGTGAAATAGGCTTATCACTTTCAGAAGAGCAATTTGTGCGTTTTAAAGTGTTCCCCAATCCAGTAACAGATATTCTTAATATTCAAATTCCTACTAGCACTGAAGCTACAAACCTGAAAATATATAATGTTTTAGGGAAATTAGTCTTAGAAAAGACCATTACAAAGTCTGAAATCAGATTAGATGTGTCTTCAATGGCTTCAGGAGTTTATATGATGTCTTTTACATCTGATAAAGGTTCAAAAACATTCAAACTAATCAAATCTTAATGGTTAACAGAATAACTAAACTTTTCAACATTAAATATCCTATTGTTCAAGCAGGAATGATATGGACAAGTGGTTGGAGATTAGCTTCAGCTGCCAGTAATGCTGGAGCGCTTGGCTTAATTGGTGCAGGTTCTATGTATCCAGATGTGTTACGTGAACATATCCAAAAATGTAAAAAAGCGACTAATAAACCATTTGGTGTTAATGTACCTATGTTATATCCTAACATTGAAGATATTATGAATATCATTGTTGAAGAAGGTGTGAAAATTGTATTTACTTCAGCTGGAAATCCTAAAACATGGACGTCATGGCTTAAGGAAAGAGGAATTACAGTGGTACATGTCGTTAGTAGCGTGAAATTTGCTCTAAAAGCTCAAGAGGCTGGAGTAGATGCTGTTGTTGCTGAAGGTTTTGAAGCTGGAGGTCACAATGGACGCGAAGAAACAACGACACTCACTTTAATTCCAATGGTAAGTGAGCAATTGGATATACCCTTAATTGCCGCTGGAGGCATTGCAACCGGAAGAGCAATGTTGGCAGTAATGATTTTAGGTGCTGATGCTGTTCAGGTTGGAAGTCGATTCGTAGCTAGTGTAGAAGCATCGTCTCATGAAGCATTTAAAAAAGTTGTTGTCGATGCTCAAGAAGGTGATACGCAGCTCACATTAAAAGAATTAGCTCCTGTACGACTTATTAAAAACAAGTTTTTTAATGAACTACAAGAACTTTATAAAAAAGGAGCTTCGGTTGAAGATTTAAAAGCGCATCTTGGAAGAGCAAGAGCAAAAAGAGGAATGTTTGAAGGTGATCTTGAGGATGGCGAATTAGAAATTGGACAAATTGCTGGATTGATTCATGATATTAAGCCTGCAGCTCAGATAGTTAATGATATGATTTCCGAATTTAAAATGGCACAGAAAGACGCAATACAACCCTTGTATTAAAAAAAGGTATTATATTTAAAAAATCAATTGACTAACGTTTCCCCGTTTTCATGAGTTCAGAGCTTAATGTTTTAATTCCAGATGGTAATAGCACTTGGGCTTTATCTGTCATGAATTGTTTGTCTGAAAATTCAGATTACAAGCTTTTTGTTCTGTCCAATAAGAAACGAACTGGTACTAAATATTCTAAAAATACAAATTATTACAAATTTTATAAAAGCACAACTGATCAAGAATGGCTTGATTTTGTAATTCAAGAGGTTGCAACCCATAATATTTCGGTGATTATTCCAATAGCAGAAAATGAAATTAGATTTTTTATTAATAATTCTCACTTTTTACCACCTTCTGTTAAAGTAATTCCTCTTCCAAAAATACATGATTTTGAAACAGCTATTGACAAACATCAATTAAGTGTTTTTCTTGATTTTCATAAGCTTCCCCATCCCAAATCTCAATATTTCGATAGCTTAAATTCTTATTTTAATAATGAATTCAGATTGCACTTTCCAGTTTTAATGAAACCACTGCATGAAAAAGGTGGTGATGGTATATCAAAATTTGAAACGAAAGCGAAACTCGATAAGTATTTAAAAAAACATACCGATTTTAAAGATTTTTTTATTCAAGAATATATTGATGGTTATGATATAGATTGCAGTGTACTTTGCCAAAATGGGAATGTTCTAACCCATACCATTCAAAAAGGAAATTTACAAGGACATAATGCTTTTGCACCTCAATTGGGTTTTGAGTTTCTGAAAAATGAAGAGGTGTTGTCAGTTGTTAAACAATTGATGCAAAAACTAAACTGGTCTGGTGTTGCACATATTGATTTACGATTCGATTCTAACAAAAATGATTATAAAATTATTGAAATTAATGCTCGTTTTTGGGGAAGTGTTGAAGGTTCAAAATTTGCTGGAATTAATTTTCCAGATTTAGCAATTCAACTGGCCATGGATGAAATGATTGAAAGGAAACAATTTGATGAGATTCATTACATGCGTCTAAAAGGTGTATTGAAGTCTATCAGACGCAATCCTTCATTTCTATTTAAGAAAAAATTTCTACTTAATAATTCGGAAGCTAAGTCATTTCTTAAAGATCCAATACCAACATGCTTTAAATTTATAGAGTGGTTGGGAAGACGTTTCTAGGTTTATTCGTTTTTTATGATTTCTGAAATGGATGTTTTGTATAATCTGCTCAATCCATTTTCATAGCGATTAAAATACTTTTTTAGTTCTTCAAGTGTTAGTTTTGAATTAAAATTTAAATCTGAAGCTTTCCGTTTACTCGTAAAATAAAAGGTTTCAGAATTAACGTCAACAAACGGACAATAATCCATTTTATCTGAATTGATAGTTTTTCCCATGTTTTTGGCTTCACTCCAACCTTTATTAGCAAGTTTGTAACTGATATATAAGTCACCACTACCATGACCATCTTCTCTATTATAGCAAGTGTAAATTAAAAAGGATTCATTAGGAGCTACAAAGGCATTAAACTCATATCCATCAGAATTGATAGAGTCTCCGAGTGGCTTCGGAGTTGTATATACACCATTTTTAAATTCACTTACGTAAATATCATCTTTGCGATTTAAAGAAGGATTGTCGAGTGTAAAATATAGGTTTTTCGAATCTGTAACCACAGGATAAAATTCATTCATTTCGGTATTTATTGGAGCTCCTAAATTTTGAGGTTCAGACCATTTTTCATGTATATTAGCTCTGGTTACAAACCAAATGTCGAAATCTTTAGTTTTTGAAGATGTTGTGTTCAAAGGTCTGTTTGAAACAAAATATAAGGTAAGTCCGTCACCTGAAAAAAACGGTTCAATATCAAAATACTGTCCAGAAAAAGAAAGCACTTCAGGTTTTGTCCAACCAGTTTTTGTTTTACCTATGTATATTAATGCAGAAACATCTCCCATTATGCTTTGAGCCGAAAAAACAACTTCATTTTCATTTGCAGTTAATGCACTATCTCTCACATTTGGAAATTGAGTTACAACAGTTTCTAAAAAAGGTTGGGGTTTCATCTCTTGAGCGATTACATTTACGATTGAGATTAAGTAAAAACAGATAAGAATAATATATTTCATAATGAGTATTTGGACCATAATTTACAAAACCTTGTAAATCAAAGTTCAAAAAATGTGTTAAATAACACAACCATTTAAAACAACAAAAAGAGGAATAAATCCTCTTTTTGTCTGAAACGTTTTTTAACAACAAAATTTTTAAATCCCTCTAAAATAATAGCTAAAAAAGTTTCTACCCCAAATACCTAACCTACTAAAATAAGGTATTGATGAAGTAAAAATAATGCTTTCAATCGTTCTGACTAAGCAAACGGAATTCAACTTATTAACAATTTTAGTTCATAACATTATAATTTTCAGTCTATTGGATGTCGATTTTTTACATTTCAATGATGTGCAATAGCTAGTAGCTTTCAAACTTGTACCTTTGCCCACACAATAATTATACATTGAAATTAACAGATTATACTAGAGAATTTAGATTAAACTGGCAATTGGCTGCACCTGTGATGTTGGGAATGCTTGGGCATACATTTGTGCAGTTTGTTGACAATATCATGGTTGGTCAGCTAGGTACAGCAGAATTAGCAGCTGTATCACTGGGTAATAGTTTTATGTTCATAGCCATGTCTATTGGTATTGGCTTTTCAACTGCTATAACACCTCTTGTAGCTGAAGCAGATGCTGCTAACAATTTCAAAGAAGGAAAATCTTCATTTAAGCATGGCTTATTCTTGTGTACTATTTTAGGTCTTGTATTATTTTTATCTGTATTTGTCGCAAAACCACTACTGTATTTTATGAAGCAGCCTGTAGAGGTTGTAGAACTTGCATTGCCTTATCTTAATCTTGTAGCATTTTCGTTAATCCCATTAATAATTTTTCAGGCATTTAAGCAATTTAGTGACGGACTTTCATTAACAAGATATCCTATGTATGCTACAATTCTAGCCAATATAATTAATGTGTTATTAAATTATGTACTCATCTTTGGTAAATTTGGTTGTCCAGAAATGGGAATTGTGGGAGCAGCCTATGGTACTTTAGTGTCAAGAGTAATTATGGTTATTCATCTTTGGTGGTTGCTCACAAAGCGAGAAAAGTCGAGAGCTTATGTAACACAAATCAAATTGTTTATTCTTGATAAATTAATGCTGAAAAAGGTAATTAGTTTAGGGTATCCAAGTGCTATGCAGATGTTTTTTGAAGTAGCTATCTTTACAGCAGCTATTTGGTTGAGTGGTTTACTAGGAAAGAATCCACAAGCCGCAAACCAAATAGCTTTAAATTTATCTTCAATGACCTTTATGGTTGCCATGGGATTAAGCGTAGCATCTATGATTAGGGTTGGGAATCAAAAAGGCTTGCATCAATATTTTGAATTACGACGAATCGCTTTTTCCATTTTTTTGTTGACCACTATTTTGTCGGTTTGCTTCGGAATAGTATTTTTTATATTTCATGACCAACTTCCAAAGATATATGTAGATTTCAATGATGCAACTAATTTAGTTGATAATACTGAAGTGGTTGGTATTGCTGCCAAATTAATGATAGCTGCTGCTATTTTTCAAGTGAGCGATGGAATTCAAGTGGTGGTTTTAGGAGCTCTAAGAGGATTGCAAGATGTGAAAATCCCAACTTTGATTACCTTTGTTTCCTATTGGATTATTGGCTTTCCAATAAGTTATTTCCTTGGAAAAGAGGAAGCCTATGGAAGCTTCGGTATTTGGATGGGCTTATTAGCAGGATTAACAGTGGCAGCAATTTTATTATTTATTAGGTTTAATTATCTTACGAAAAAGTTAATTTTGTCAAACAATTAAAAAGACTCAAAACGACATATGGAACTTCCAAAATTCATTCTAGGCGACAACACAGATTTTCCCAATGCGATTTATGTGATTCATACAGAATTTCCTAGATTCATCATTAACCTTGAAGACGATGAAGTCGAGTGGTTTGAGGAGTTTGATGAGCATGATCAAAAAGAAATAGAAGCTGAAGCTGAAAATCTTATTCAGTCTGCAACTGATTTCTACGATAGAGAAGTTTCAAGATACGATGATTAATGATTGAACAATTAATAGAATACGATAAAGAGTTATTTATATATTTAAATGGTTTGGGTAATACCTATTGGGATCCCTTTTGGTTAGCGTATACCTATAAATTTAATTGGGTACCGTTTTATGCACTGCTAGCGTATTTAATGTATAAACGACTTAATACTAAAATGTTTGTGCTCACTCTTGTGGTCATAGCACTCATGATTTCTTTTACAGATCAGGTCACAAATTTGTTTAAAAATGGCTTTGAAAGATTTAGGCCATGTCATGAAGATGGTGTGTCACAAGTTATGCGTTTGGTAAGGAGTAGTTGTGGTGGTCGATTTGGCTATTTTTCCGGACATTCTTCTAATTCAATGGCTGTTGCCGTGTTTACAAGTTTAATCTTAAGATCTAGATATAAATACCTACCTATTATTCTTATTATTTGGGCTATAGGAATGGGTTACAGTAGAATTTACGTGGGTGCACACTATCCATTAGATGTTGTGAGTGGTTTTATTTTTGGAGGGTTATCTGGATTTATGTTTTATAAATTAGATAAATATTTACAATCGCGATTTAAATTGAAGTAGAGGTCACAATTTTGAATCTATCACGTGGTAGTTAATATACTTTTTCTTCATCCATAAATACACAAAACAATCTGATAAAGGTCCAAGTAATCGATTGCCAATTCCAAATTTTGAAGTACCAGCCACTCTTGGAAAATGTTGAACAGAAATTTGCTTCACACGTCCACCTTGAAGCAGAATCATTGCAGGTAAAAAACGATGTAAACCTTTAAACATAGGAATGCGTTTGGCATTTTCGGTTCTAATAACTTTCAATGGGCAGCCCGTGTCGTCTATGCCGTCTTTCGTGAACTTGCGACGTATCCTGTTAGCAGTTGCTGAAGCTGTCTTTTTTATAAAACTATCATTTCGATTTGTGCGCACACCTGTCACTAATTCATGATTGGTTATGTGTTCTAAAAGTAGATTGAAGTCTTTTGGAGAGGTTTGTAAATCGGAATCGATATATCCAACAAGTTCAGTATCTGCATAATCAAAACCAGCTTTTAGAGCAGCACTCAATCCGTAGTTGTTATCAAATAATAAAAAATTAAAATTGGGATTTCTGTCACAAATCGCTGCGATGCTAATTTGACTTCCATCTGTTGAGCCATCGTTAACAAATAATACTTTAGTTGCTGTTTTAGAACTATTTATAAAAGTCAAAAGTTCTTTTTCAAGACGTTCCAGATTAGCTTCTTCATTATAAACAGGAACAATTATGGTGAATTCAAACAGCATTTTATAAACTAAGTAAATATTCAGCAGCAGCAAAAGGAGTGGTCTTACCATCTTCAATGAGTTGCAACTGTAATTTTAGGGCTTCTTTTATTTTAGGCTGACTAAAAAAATCTGATTTTAATCGGTCCTCAATAGTTTGTAACAACCAGAATTTATTTTGCTCTCTTCTGTGATGTTCGAAGTAGTTGTTAGTTTTAGTATGTTCTATATAAGATGCAATAAGTTTCCAAAGTTCTTCAATGCCTTCCTGCTTTAGAGCACTGCATAACATGACTTTAGGTTGCCATTCTGAATCTTTTTGAGGATATAAATGTAAGGCTCTATTAAATTCAACTTTAGCAAGTTGTGCAGCCTTAAGATTATCACCATCTGCCTTATTAATTGCAATCGCATCAGCCATTTCAATAATGCCACGTTTAATTCCTTGCAGTTCGTCACCAGCTCCAGCTAATTTCAGCAATAAAAAGAAATCAACCATACTATGAACTGCAGTTTCACTTTGACCGACACCTACGGTTTCAATCATAATAGTTTCAAATCCAGCAGCTTCACATAAAATAATGGTTTCACGAGTTTTACGAGCCACACCACCTAAGGAAGTTCCTGAAGGCGAAGGTCTGATAAACGCATTTTCATTTTTTACCAGATTTTCCATTCGGGTTTTATCGCCCAAAATACTGCCTTTACTCAAACTGCTACTAGGATCGACAGCTAAAACAGCGACTTTTTTTCCATTGGAAGTTAAATGCATTCCGAAGGCTTCAATAAACGTGCTCTTTCCAACACCTGGAACTCCTGTAATACCAATTCTCACCGAAGCATTGGCATGTTTAAGACACCCTTTTATGATGTCGTTAGCTTGTTTTAAATGTTTGGGGTTTGAACTTTCAACTAGAGTAATTGCCCGACTTAAGGCGGTAATGTTACCATTTATTATGTCAGAAATTAATTCCTGAGTTGTTGGTTTGGCCTTTCGTTTTAGTTGAATTTTAGAAATAGATGTTGCATTGGTGATTTCAGATTGAGAAACACCTTCTATATTATGTAATGCAGAAGATTTCGATTTTTTGGTCAAATGCCTTTATTCCTTTTTGTCTTTTAACACCACTAAAGGTACAGCAATTTTTGTTTTGTCCCAAGCCATGGTTAGTTTAAGGTCATCAGTAGAATTATCAAATGCAATGGTAAATTGCTCTACAACTTTATCTAATGCCTCAACTGGAACATCAATTTCCATAATGTCGTAGTTTGGATCCCATAAAGGTTGCATCTGCTCATCAACTCCCCAAGGATATTGTTTGGTGTTGAACATGACTTTCCAAACGCTGTCATTTGGAACCGTCCATATTGAATACTTTCCTGTTGGAATATAAATTCCATCAACCATTAAGTTTTTATTGGTTTCAAAGGTTGTTGCTTCATTGGCTCCAGTTCGCCAGACTTTATCATAAGGAACTAAAGCTCCAAAAATCTCACGACCTTTTTTTGAAGGTCTATTGTAAAACACTTCTAATTTTAAATCGTTAAGTTTAAACTCTACAGTATCTTTCGGACTTAAGCGTTTAGAAAAAATATCTTCTACAAAATAGGAGTAAATAAAAAGTCCAATAGCAACAATGGACAGGGCAATAAGAAGTCGTTTCAAAAACGTATTCATAAATAGTTTCAATTTCAAAGTAGGTTATAAAGATAATGGTAAATCAATAATATCGCAATATAACTTAACGTACTTTTAGGATATCTATTATATTTTTAAAAAAAGTAAAAGATTTTTGCAACACACTGTTTTTTGTGTCGTCTTTAAATTGAACTGAACCAAACCAAAAAAAGTTTTAGATGCTACAATCTAATATTATTGAAAAATGTAGGCAAAATAATCGCATTGCTCAACTGCAGTTGTATAAGCAGTATTGTGATGGCATGTATATTATTGCCATGCGCTTTATGAAAGATTCTATGGAAGCTGAAGATATCGTACAGGAAGCTTTTATAAAGGCATTTTCAAAATTAGATCAATTTAAAGCAGAAGTCACTTTTGGGGCTTGGTTAAAACGTATCGTTATTAATAAATGTATTGACTGTTTGAAATCTAAAAAGCAACATTTGCAAGAATTAGAAGAGGTGCACCTGAAAGTAGTCGATTCAAATTATGAAAACGAATGGTTAGTAGATGATACAATAACTTTAGAGGAAGTAAAAGATGCTATACAAAGATTGCCAGATAAGTATCAATATGTTGTCATGTTGTATTTAATGGAAGGCTATGACCATCAGGAAATTTCTGAAATCTTAAACATTTCAGAAATAGCATCCAGAACACAACTCTCTAGAGGAAAATCAAAATTAAAAGCACTTTTAACACCTATTAAAAATGGCACAAGATCTTAGACATCTATTTGAAAATGAAAAGAATGATTCGCAACTAAAAATGAGCGAAGGTCATGAAGCACGCTTTATTAAAAAATTAGACAATGCTTTGCCTGAAGTTACATCAATCAAAAAACGCTTCAGTATTTTAAAAATAGCAGCAAGTATCGTCGTTTTAATTGGTCTGGTATTTACAGCATATAAATTCTCACAACAACCAAAAGCAATTGAGAATACGGTTGTAGAAAACGAAAATCAAACAAAAGAAGATCAGCTTAAATCTCTTGGTGATATTTCGCCAGATTTAAAGAAGGTTGAAGATTATTATTTGGCTAATATTAATCTGGAGTTATCTAAAATCAAACAAACTCCAGAAAACAAAGAGCTTTTTGATGGCTACGTTATACGACTTGCTGAGTTAAATCAGGAGTATAAACGACTATCAGTAGAACTCACCCAAAATGGTCCAAATGAGTTAACCGTTAGTGCTTTGATTGACAATTTAAAATTGCGTCTTAATTTATTGTATCGCTTAAAAGAACAATTATACGATTTAAATGCTTCAGCTGAAGCAAAAATTAATTCTTAAGACTTTTTTCAAAACAAAAACAAAATCATGAAAACAAAATATATAACCATATTATTAGTGTTGTTCTGTTTCAGTATTAGTGTTTCCGCACAAGAACAGTTAACAAAATTATCAGAAAAAATTGATGTGACTAAAGATGTCAATATCGATTTAAACACAAGCTATGTTCAAATAGAAATTGATACATGGAACAAGAATACTTTAGAAATTGAAGCCTACATTGAAGGCGAAAAACTATCTAAAGAAGAGTTGCAGGAAGCACTTAAGGCTTGGAATCTTAAAGTTGAAGGTTCGGGCGATTACGTAAAAATAAGTTCTGAAGGTGCCTATTCATCTTGGAAGAATCTTCACACGCTAAATTTAAGTTTGGAAGATTTAAATCTGGATTTAGAAT
The DNA here is from genome assembly GCF_000826645.1 of Psychroserpens mesophilus. Taxonomy (GTDB): domain Bacteria; phylum Bacteroidota; class Bacteroidia; order Flavobacteriales; family Flavobacteriaceae; genus Psychroserpens; species Psychroserpens mesophilus. The sequence goes on along the minus strand of NZ_JXJP01000008.1, from coordinate 283,979 downwards.
CCTTAGAAGGATTGGAAGATTTACACATCGTGATGGCAGATATGCCTGAACTTCCTGAAATGCCAGAATTACCAGAACACCCAGAAATAGCAAGCGTAAGATTAGATAAAATGCCTAAAATGCCAGAGCTTCCAAAGCTACCCAAGGGCGTAACGAATGTGAGTTTTGATACTGAAGCGTATGAGAAAGACGGAGAAGCATATTTGGACAGATGGAGTGAAGAATTTGGAGAAAAATATGGCGAAGCATATGAAGAGAAAATGAAAGCTTGGGGAAGAGAAATGGCGAAAGTAGATTTTACAAGTTATGAGAAGGCTATGGAAGAATGGGGAGAACGTTTTGGTGAAGAATACGGTGAAAAAATGGAAGCTTGGGGAAAAGAATTCGAATTGAGATTTGATGATGAATGGGCTAATAAAATGGAAGAATGGGGCAAGAAATATGGTAAGCAAATGGAAGAACGTGCTCTCATTATGGAAGAACGGATGAAAGCTAGAGAAAAAAGTATGGAAGCCAGAGCAAAAGCCATGGAAAAACGTCAGGAAGCGAGAGCGAAAGTTATGGAGAAACGCCATGAAGCACATGGTAAACGTAATCAAAGTCATTCTAGAGCGTTGCATTTGAGTGGTGATAATATTAGGAAAACGATTAAGATTAAAATGCCAAAAAAGGCTAAGTTGAACCTTAATGTAAGACATGGTGAATTAAAGATGTCTTCTGTTATAAACAACTTAAAAGGAGATATCTCACATGGCATATTAATTGCAAATCACATTGATGGAAGCGAGACTTCCATCAATGTGTCTTATTCACCTATTGATATTACCACTTGGAGTTTGGGTGAACTCAACATCAAATATGTTGAAGATGCTCACATTCAAACCGTCGGTAGCTTAATGTTAAATAGTATTTCGTCAGATATTGTTTTAAACAATTTGCTTAATAATGCTATTATTGATGGTAGTTTTGGAGATTTGACTATTGCCAATATTGCAGAATCTTTTTCTAATCTGAATATTATTTTGGAGAACAGTGATGCTTTAATTTCATTGCCTAAAAATGATTATAGTGTATTCTTCAAAGGCAATCGGTCAAAGCTAAATAATGTTATGACTAGCAAAAAGACTATTGAAAATTATCCTAATGGTAAAACCAACATAAAGTCTATTGTACTAAATGCAAAGTACAGTGATGTGGTTTTAAAAAATTAACTATTCTTTGATTACTACATTGCTGAACATCTAAAAAATGATATTAAAGATTCTACAGTCGTGCCTTCTTCTGAATGACAACTTTTAATGACTCAATAAATGTAATTCCGACAATAGGAGGAATCTCAATTTTACTTCTCTAAATTCTTCTTCTTTATTGTATTTTTGAGAAAAATCATATGCATGACTCTAAAAGCGTTTTCTCAATTTTTATTCGAAATAAATAGTAATTCACTTCATGTATTAAATCCGTCGATTCTAAAGTCAGATTATGTGGCTTTAGATTTGTCTAAGTCAAATAAACCGCTTCAAAGCGTCGATGTGTCTTCTTCTGAACATCTTGAGAAGTATATCAATGATTATATTGCTCAAAGCCATGCTAAAGTCGCTTATGGAGGCTATCTTGAAACCAGAGCTATTTATCAACGTAGTACATATTTTAAAGATTCGAATCCTGAAACAGAACGTAATATCCATTTAGGTCTTGATTTATGGATAGCAGCCGAAACTCCAATTTATGCGCCTTTAGATGGCGTTGTTCATAGCTTTAAGAACAATACCAATTATGGTGATTACGGACCGACAATCATCCTAAAGCATTGTATTAATGATGTAGAATTTCACACCTTATATGGCCATTTAAGTTTAGCTTCTATTACAAATTTAAAAGTCGGCCAAACATTTAAAAAAGGCTCACAAATTGCAAGCTTAGGAGATGCTTCAGTAAATGGAGATTATCCAGCTCATTTACATTTTCAAATTATTAAAGACTTGCAAGGGAACCTTGGCGATTATCCAGGTGTTTGCTCGAAACTAGATTTAGAGTTTTATAAGTTTAATTGTCCAGATCCTAAATTGTTATTGGGTTTTTAAACCAACGTATTGATTAGATTTTTAGACAAATTTTAAAATTAATGGACTTTCCCTCGCAACCATTTGGTCTAATTTGTATCTTCATAGTGTAAGCAATTTAAATTAAAACATATGAAATCATTTTACTTACTACTATTCTTTTTTTCAATTGCTTTAACCCAAGCGCAAATTATTGATATACCTGATACAAATTTCAAGAACACCTTAGTTAATGATTATTGTGTAGATACTAATGGAGATGGATGGTTAGATGGCGATGCAGATACTAATGATAATGGAGAAATTGAAGTTTCTGAAGCAGAAGCAGTTTATTTATTGGATATTTCTGATACTTCTAATTATGTTAGTTCAATAGAAGGGATAGAGTATTTTATAAATCTTGTATCGTTAAATTGTGAGTTCAATTCATTAACTGAAATAGATTTAAGTGCAAATACTCAACTTACGCATTTATTCTTAGGATATAATCAATTAGCAGAATTAGATTTAAGCCAGAATACATTGCTTACGGATTTAAGGTGTAATTATAATGAGTTGATAAATTTAGATTTAGGTTCAAATACGCAATTATCTTATTTAGATTGTGCAGATAATGAAATAACAGATTTAGATTTAAGTTCAAATACGGAACTTACCAATCTAATTTGTACAGATAATCAACTTTCAAATTTAAACATTAGTCAATGCACTTTACTGACAAATTTAAGGTGCTATTTTAATCAATTGACAAATTTAGACCTAACTTCAAATACAGAATTAGTCGATTTAGATTGTTTTCAAAATCAAATAACAAACTTAGACTTAAGTCAGAATATTTTGCTAGAAAATTTAAGTTGTCAAGATAATCAAATAACAAGTTTAGACTTAAGTCAAAATATTCAATTAACAAATGTATCTTGTGGTTACAACCAATTAACATCTATTGATTTTTCTAGTGCGAGTCTTATAGAGTATTTATATTGCAGTAATAATTTTCTTATAACTATAAATGTTAGCGATATGCCTAGTTTAATATCGTTATCTTGTTCTGAAAATGATTTATCTAGTTTAGATGTTAGTCAAAATATAAATTTAGAATATCTAGATACGAGTGCTAATAATATTGCGTCCTTAAATCTTTCAAATAATGTAGCTCTGGATGAATTATTTGTTTATGATAATGCCTTAGCGATTCTAGACGTTACGCAAAACGTAAATTTGGGAAGATTTTATTGTGGAGGTAATCCACTTTCTGAAATTGATGTGACTCAAAATGTAAATTTATTTGATCTATATTTAGGAGATTGTGAAATTTCCGAATTGGATGTCACTCAAAATGTAAATTTAGAACATTTAGTATGTAGGGATAATCAGTTAACCGCTCTTGATGTAACTTTAAACTTGAATCTGGAATGGCTTTTTTGTGAAGGCAATGAACTAATTCATTTAGATGTTTCTGAGAATCAAGAACTATTTTCTTTGTATTGTAACAATAATAATCTTGTGACTTTATTTCTAAAGAATGGTTCACCTAACATATCCACTAGTTTTAATAATAATCCAGATTTGATATATATATGTGCAGATGAATTTAATTTTGAGGACATACATGAGGAATTAGATTTATATGGAATGACAGGAGTCGCTGTAAACTCTTATTGTTCTTTTACTCCTGGAGGAGAGTATTCAACTTTAGAAGGGACATCACAAATAGATCTTAATCTCGATGGTTGTGACTCTAATGATTCTGGACATCCTTACACTAAGCTTACGATTAATGATGGTTTAGATTTGGGTGTAATGATGTCTGATGAAAATGGAGACTACTTCCTGCCTTTATCAAATGGTTCTTACACCATTGCAGCACCTATATTTGAAAATTCTGCTTATATAGTGCAACCTGAAAATTTAAGTGTAAATATTCCTGCTGATGGAGAAAATATCATACAAGATTTTTGCATTACACCTAACGGAATTGTAGACGATCTAGAAATAATAATTATTCCAATCAATGAAGCACGTCCAGGTTTTGATGCTTTTTATAAACTATTCTATAGAAACAAAGGAAACACAACCTTGTCGGGATCTATAAATTTTACATTTGACGATGATTATATGGACCTCGTCTCTGCAACTCCTGATGCTGATAACACATCAACAGGAAACTTAGATTGGAACTATTCCGATTTGATGCCTTTTGAATCTGGAGAGATTGATATTGTCATGAACCTTAATACGCCAACCGATGAGAATTTCCCCTTAAATGATGGTGATTTATTAAGTTTTAATGCTATAATTTCTCCTGTTGCTGATGATACAGTCCCAGAAGATAATGCATCATCTTTAAGACAAATAGTAGTGAATTCTTATGATCCAAATGATAAACGCTGTTTAGAAGGAGAAATACTTGATCCAGATCTTGTTGGAGAATATGTACATTATATGATTCGTTTTGAGAATACAGGATCTGCTAGTGCTATTAATATTGTAGTTAAAGATGTTATTGATACTAGTAAATTTGATATTAGCACATTAACACCATTGCATGCAAGTCATAATTTCGTGACTAGAATTCAAAATACTAATGAGGTCGAATTTATTTTTGAAAACATTTACTTGCCTTTTGATGATGCCAATAACGATGGTTTTGTAGTATTTAAAATAAAAACGCTAGATACATTAGTTTTGGGAGATACCTTTACTAATGATGCCGAAATTTATTTCGATTTTAATGCGCCAATAATTACGAATAATTATCTAACAACGGTTGCAGAAGATAATCTTTCAATAGATGAATTTACTTCAAATTCATCTGTAAAACTATTTCCAAATCCAGTAAAGGATGTTTTAACTATTTCGAGCAAAGTAAACTTGAGATCAATTAGCATTGCAGATGTGAATGGTCGTATTCTGGAAACTATTGCCATTGTTGGTAATCAAGTAGAGAATTCAATAGATATAAAGCACTTATCTAAAGGGGTTTATTTTGTTACTGTAAAAACTGATAAAGGAAGTTCTACAGAAAAGATGATTAAGAACTAGAAATTTTCTTTTTAGCTAAAGAAGTTCCAACCAAGAAACCAATAAATGCAAAAGCACCATCAGAAATTGAGAACCACAACTCTTTTGGAAGCATAAAAATATTGGCAAATGTTGCAGCTATCATCAGTAAACCTACGATATAAGCTGGAATCATACTTGTTTTAGAAATGAGTCCTGCGACGAACATACCAACAACTATTCCCATAAAATGTGCTAGGACTACAAAGATTTTTGTGCCCATTGGGATGAGATTCATATTATTCTTTATCCATTCCATATCCATAGGTTTTGCACCTTCTGGTAAAGGAAATAAATTATGTCCAAGAACAGTTTCAAAGATGTAAACGGTTACTGAAGCGACAATAAAACCGATAATGGTTGCAAGTACGTTTCTCATGATAATAGAGTTTAGTTAGTGGTTTCAAGGTAATAAAAAATCCTGATAGTAATTTATCAGGATTTTTAGATTTCGTATCAAGTACGTAATGATTGCTATACAAGAAGTCCTGAATCAAGTTCAAGATGACAAATTCAATGCTTAAGCTTCAGTTGAATTACATAACCAAAGAGATTATGACTTATTCGACTAAAACCCATTCGCCTTTAGCGATTAAAGGTTCTGCCTGCTTATACTTAACCGTTTTGTTTTCACCACTCATCACATGTTTGATAGTAACACGATCATTACGACCAATTTTTGGCTGGTCACGTACAATGGTTTCTACAACTTGAGGTTGACGTTGTGTATTTTGACCTGCAGCTCTGCTTTGAGCAGCACGTTCATCCATGTTAGGAATTTCATCTTTTTGAGTTTGAAGCTTTTCCTCTTTACGAGCTTTAGCTTCCTGAATGTTGTTTTGAGTTTCAGTAGGTAATTCACCCTTAAATAAGAAGGATATCACATCTTTATTCACCTGGTCAATCATTTCTTTAAAGAGTTCAAAGGCTTCGAACTTGTAAATCAATAACGGATCTTTTTGTTCGTGAACGGCTAACTGTACAGACTGTTTTAGCTCGTCCATTTTACGTAAATGCGTTTTCCAGGCATCATCAACAATCGCTAAGGTGATGTTCTTTTCAAAATCGTTGATTAATTGTGTTCCTTTAGTCTCGTAAGCTTTTTCAAGGTCTGTTACAACTTGTAAATTCTTCACGCCATCTGTAAATGGAACAACGATACGTTTGTATTTATCACGCTGATTTAAATATACATTTTCAATAACAGGGAATGCTAATTCAGCATTACGTTGCATTTTTTGTCTGTAATGTTCAAAAGCAGCTTTGTACACTTTACCAGCAATATCCTGAACTGAAAGTTTTCCAAATTCAGCTTCAGAAATAGGAGAGCTCATTGAGAAATATCTAATCAACTCAAATTCAAAATTTTTGAAATCTTCTGCCGCTTTATTCGTTTCTGTAATACCTTCAGAAGTATCATAAATCATGTTAGCGATATCTACACGAAGACGCTCACCATGTAAGGCGTGGCGACGACGTTTGTAAACCACTTCACGCTGAGCATTCATAACATCATCATATTCTAACAGACGCTTACGAACACCAAACTGGTTTTCTTCAACTTTTTTCTGTGCACGTTCAATAGATTTTGAAATCATAGAATGCTGAATTACTTCACCTTCTTCTAATCCCATTTTATCCATCATTTTAGCAATACGTTCACTTCCGAAAAGACGCATTAAATTATCTTCCAGAGAAACATAAAACTGAGAACTTCCTGGATCTCCTTGACGACCAGCACGACCACGTAACTGTCTATCAACACGACGAGAATCGTGACGTTCTGTACCAATAATAGCTAAACCACCAGCTTCTTTTACAGCTTCGGAAAGTTTAATGTCAGTACCACGACCAGCCATGTTTGTTGCAATAGTGACCTGTCCTGGTTGTCCAGCTTCAGCAACAATATCTGCTTCTTTTTTATGTAATTTCGCATTAAGTACGTTATGTGGTACTTTACGAATGCTTAGCATTTTACCAAGTAATTCTGAAATTTCTACAGACGTTGTACCAATCAAAATTGGACGACCAGCCTGAGATAATTTAGTTACTTCATCAATAACAGCATTGTATTTTTCACGTTTCGTTTTATAAACTAAATCTTGTCTGTCATCACGAGCAATGGGTCTGTTCGTTGGAATTTCAACAACATCTAATTTATAGATTTCCCAGAATTCTCCAGCTTCAGTGACTGCAGTACCTGTCATACCAGATAATTTGCGGTACATTCTAAAGTAATTCTGAAGCGTTACAGTAGCGAAGGTTTGGGTTGCATCCTCAATTTTTACATTTTCTTTTGCTTCAATCGCCTGATGTAAACCATCGCTATAACGACGACCATCCATAATACGTCCTGTTTGCTCATCAACAATCATGACTTTATTGTCCATCACAACATATTGAATGTCTTTTTCAAATAAGGCGTATGCTTTTAATAATTGGTTAAGTGTGTGGATGCGTTCAGATTTAATTCCGAATTCTCTGAAAAGGTCTTCTTTTTCAGCAGCTTCCTCTTCTTTTGATAGGCCTTTTGCTTCAATTTTAGAGATTTCCATTCCAATTTCAGGCATGACAAAGAAATCTGGATTGTCTTTACCAGATAGGTATTCAACACCTTTGTCGGTTAATTCGACCTGATTATTTTTTTCCTCGATAACGTAGTAGAGTTCTGCATCGACTTTTGGCATTTCTCTGTTGTTATCTTGCATGTAGAAATTCTCTGTTTTCTGAAGTAATTGTTTAATCCCTTCTTCACTTAAGAATTTAATTAAAGCTTTATTTTTTGGAATACCTCTGTAGGCTCTTAATAAAAGGAAACCACCTTCTTTGGTATCACCTTGAGCGATTAATTTTTTAGCTTCAGCTAAAACACTTACGAGTTCTTTTCTTTGAACACTTACAATGTCGTCAACTTTAGGCTTTAGCTCGGTGAATTCGTGTCGATCACCTTGTGGAATTGGTCCTGAAATAATTAATGGTGTACGAGCATCATCGACTAACACTGAATCGACCTCATCGACAATAGCATAGTGATGTGGACGTTGAACCAAATCATCAGGCGAATGTGCCATGTTATCTCTTAGGTAGTCGAAACCGAATTCGTTATTAGTTCCGTAGGTAATATCGGCTTTATAAGCTTTACGTCTTGCTTCAGAATTCGGCTGGTGGTAATCAATGCAATCGACACTCATCCCATGGAATTGAAAAATCGGAGCCATCCATGCGCTATCACGTTTAGCTAAGTAATCATTTACGGTTACTAAATGAACGCCGTTTCCTGCTAAGGCATTTAAATAGACAGGAAGCGTTGCTACCAAGGTTTTACCTTCACCAGTTTGCATTTCAGCAATTTTACCTTGATGCATAGCTGCTCCACCAATAAGCTGAACATCATAATGAATCATGTCCCAAGTAATAGGCTTTCCTGCTGCATCCCATGAGTTTGACCAAATTGCTTGATCACCTTCTAGTGTAACATAATCTTTATCTCCTGAAACCAAACGATCAAACTCATTGGCTTTTACAGGAATTTCAGTATTGTGAACAAAACGTTTAGCAGTTTCTTTAACAACAGCGAAGGCTTCAGGCATAATGTTGTTTAAAACGCCTTCAGTCACTTCGTATATATCATCCTTGATTTTATCAATGGATTCGTATATATCTTCTCTTTTATCAATATCATCTGTGGCTTCAGCCTGTTGTAATAATTGATCTATTTCGTCTTGGAGTGGTTTACGAGCTTCAGCAATTTTAGCTTTGAATTCGGTTGTTTTAGCTCTTAATTCGTCGTGTGATAATTGTTCAAGTGCACTTTCGAATGCTTTAACTTGTTCTACGATAGGAGTGAGCGCTTTAACATCTTGCTTAGCTTTATCTCCTACAAATACTTTTAATACTGAATTTAAAAAACTCATTGGTGTTTATTTATGTTATTTAGAAACGTTGCATACAACGTTTTATCTTCTTAAGTTTATGAACCTCAAAGATATGATTTGTGTTATTTATTCTGAAAGATTACGGCACAAAAAAAGTCTCTTAATGAGACTTTTTAACTTTTATTTTACGTTAAACGCAATTTGAAATTTAAATTGCTTTAATATTCGTCTTCATTCCAAAGATAATCTTCGTCAGTTGGATAATCTGACCAGATTTCTTCGATGGAATCGTAAGAGTCGCCTTCATCTTCTATCGCTTGTAGATTTTCAACAACTTCCAAAGGAGCTCCTGTTCTAATAGCGTAGTCAATTAATTCGTCTTTTGTCGCTGGCCAAGGCGCATCGCTTAAATAAGATGCTAGTTCTAATGTCCAATACATTTCTTAGTGGTATTTATTTTTTTGCAAAAATAAAATTATAGTTCATAAAGTCAAGAAAAAAGTGAATTAATTAAATAAAAATTTTAAAGAACTTATGTTTTCAATCGTTTAAGCCTAATAGAACTGATAATTTATTCTGCAAAGTGTTACTTAAGTGTTAAGTCAAATCAAAACATTTACATTATCCAAAATGTCCTTTGTGGTATCTCTTCGTTAAAAAATAATTTTATAGCTAAACTATGCCATTATTTTTTGCCTAAACCTATCACAAATTACACGATTGCCTAATGCGTTATTTTAATGTGACATAACACTAGGATTCTTTTTGAGGAATCCATTTTACTTCTTCGGCTTGTAAGTCATAAGACAACTTTCGTGCCAATACAAATAGATAGTCAGAAAGACGGTTTAAATACATCAAGCTTTCAGGTTGAAAAGGTTCTATGTCGTTTAGTGCACTAGCTAAACGTTCAGCTCTACGACAAACACAACGCGCAATGTGACAGAATGACACAGTTTGATGACCACCAGGTAAGACGAAGTGTGTCATAGGTGGTAAAGCTTCATTCATACGATCCATTTCTTCTTCAAGTTTAGCGATATGAGACTCCGAAATCTTAGGAATATTTAAACGTTCTTTGCCACTTTTAAGAATAGCTTTTTCAGGATCTGTTGCTAAAATCGCACCAACGGTAAATAGTTTATCTTGAATATCCATCAAGACATTTTTATAGTGTTGATTGATATTTTGATCTCTAATTAACCCTAAATGTGAGTTGAGTTCATCAACGGTTCCGTAGCTATCAATTCTAATATGATGTTTTGGAACACGTGTTCCACCAAATAAGGCAGTCGTTCCTTTATCTCCTGTTTTAGTGTAAATTTTCATAAATGCAAGGTAACTTGTAATAAGAGAAATGACAAACGATTATTTGGAATTATTTAAGTCTTTATTCCCATTAATAGTGTCACTTTCTATGACACCATCGCGTAAACGAATGACACGTCGCGCATGAGCAGCAATATCTTCTTCATGAGTGACCATAATTACTGTATTTCCGGCTTTGTGTATTTCATCAAAAAGTGTCATTATTTCATGACCAGTTTTAGAGTCTAAATTCCCTGTAGGCTCATCGGCTAGAATAATGGAGGGCTTATTGACTAAAGCTCGACCTACAGCGACACGCTGTCGTTGTCCGCCTGAAAGCTGATTTGGTTTGTGATCCATTCGATCTGAAAGACCTACATCTGTTAAAACTTCCTGAGCACGTTTAGTGCGTTCAGATTTAGAAGCTCCTGCATAAACCATTGGTAAAGCGACATTATCGAGAGCTGTTGTTCTTGGTAATAAATTGAAGGTTTGAAAAACGAAACCAATTTCGGTGTTCCTAATTTCAGCCAATTCATCATCACTCATTTTACTCACATCATTTCCGTTAAGAATATAAGAGCCAGCAGTTGGAGTGTCTAAACATCCTAATAAATTCATCAGTGTCGACTTGCCAGAACCTGAAGGTCCCATAATAGCAACGTAATCACCAAGCTCAATATCTAAATCGATGCCTTTTAAAACATGAACAGTTTCTTGACCAAGTTGAAAATCACGAATGATATTTCTAATTTCAATGACGTTACTCATTATAGATTCTTTTTAATTGATGCTTCTGCAAGATACAGATTTCACTTCATATGACGCAATACATTAACGCATGTTACAATCTGATGGTGAAATTTTCTTTGGCTTGTTCTTTTCTGAAAAAAATAAGTCCCCAAAAAAACGTATCCATAGTAATAGTCACTTTCGGGTGCGTTTTTATAATTTCCCAAGCTTCAGTCATGTCTTTAGACCAGTGAATATCGTCAAAGATAAAAACAGAGTCGTTATGCGCTTTGCCAATTAGAGAATTGAAATAGCTTAATGTTGCTTTTTTGTTATGATTACCATCAAAGAAAACCAAGTCATACGTATCCTGTTCTAAGGAAGGAATTACCTTGTCAAACGCTCCAGTTTTAAGCGCAACATTTTTAACATCAAACTTACGAAGTTGTTGTGTTGTAACGTTTGAAATAGTTGGACATCCTTCAATTGATGTCACTTTGCTTTCAGAATAACCTGAAGCTAAAGCCTGAGTTGCAATTCCTAGTGATGAACCTAATTCTAGTATATGTTGAGGTTGGAAATACTGAACAATTCTGAACAGTAATTTTGTTCTTTTAAAGCTTGAACCTGAGTTTTTAGCTATTGCACTAATGGTTCTTAAGTTCGATTTAAAAACCCTTGAGCCGGCTCCAAAATCAGTAATTTCGATCTGTTTTTTGTTTTTTTGTAGAGACTTTCTGTATGCTGATAGCGTTGAATAATACGAATAATATGTTTTGTCATAAAAGCATTTGGTCACCAAGTCATACACAAAAGGCGAGTGTACGCCATGCTGATTGGTGGATTTGAATAAAAATTTTATAAATTCAATAATTTGAAACATGAATTAGGATTCAAATTTTTCAGATAACTCAAACCAACGCATCTCTTTCTCTTCAATATCATCTATGATATGTTGCAGTTGTTGTGATAACTCATTGATTTTTTCCTGTGACAGAGAAACAACATTAAATTTTTCCTCTAAAGCTTTTTTATCAAGTTCCAGAGAACGAATTTTACTTTCTAAATTTTTATATTCTTTTTGTTCATTGTAGGATAATTTTTGAGCTTTATTCTGGTCATCTTTTTCTTCTGAAACAAGTTCAGATTTAATATCAGTTTTTGTGACTGATGGTTGAGATGATTCGTACTCACGATAATCTGAATAGTTCCCCGGAAAATCCTGAACTTCACCATCGCCTTTAAATACAAACAGATGATCTACGATTTTATCCATAAAGTATCTGTCGTGCGACACCACCAACAAGCAACCTGGAAAATCCAGTAAGAAATCTTCGAGAATGTTTAGTGTTACAATATCCAAATCATTGGTAGGTTCATCAAGAATTAAAAAATTGGGATTCTGAATCAAAACAGTACATAAATACAAGCGTTTTTGTTCACCACCACTTAATTTTTCAACAAAGTCATGCTGCTTTTTACCATCAAAAAGAAAACGCTCCAATAATTGTTTTGCGCTAATTTGCCTGCCTTTTGCTAGAGGAATATATTCGCCATAAGCTTTGATAACATCAATGACTTTTTGATCTGGCTTAACGTCAATTCCACCTTGTGTATAATAGCCAAATTTCACAGTGTCTCCAATAATAATTTTTCCAGAATCAGGTGGAGACGTTTGCGTTAACATATTGAGGAATGTCGATTTTCCCGTTCCATTTTTGCCGATGATTCCAATGCGTTCCCCTTTTTTAAACACGTATTCAAATCCGTCAAGAATAACCTTGTCTTTGAATGATTTTGAAACCTTATGAAACTCCACAATCTTACTTCCCAAACGTTCCATATTAATTTCAAGTTCGACTTTGTGATCTTTTCTGCGTTGGTGTGCACGTTTTTTTATATCGGAAAAGTCATCAATTCTGGATTTAGACTTGGTGGTTCGTGCTTTAGGCTGGCGACGCATCCATTCGAGTTCTTTTTTGAACAACTGTTTGGCTTTACCAGTTTCGACTTGCTCTAGTTGAATTCGTGCTTCTTTATTTTCTAGATAGTAAGAATAGTTTCCTTTATAGGTGTAAAGTTTTCCGTGGTCAAGTTCAATAATTTCATTGCAAACACGTTCTAAAAAATAACGATCGTGAGTGACCATAAATAAAGTGAACTGCGATTTAGCAAAGTATTGTTCAAGCCACTCAATCATTTCTAAATCAAGATGGTTTGTAGGTTCGTCTAAAACAAGTACATCTGGATTGCTAATTAAAGCTTGTGCTAAAGCGAGACGTTTTATTTGTCCGCCAGACATGGTATTGATTTTCTGGTCGAGATTATCTAGCTTTAGTTGTGAGAGTATTTGTTTAAACTGAAGTTCAAACTCCCAGGTATTATGCAAATCCATTTGTTCGAATGCTTTTTGGTAAGCTTCGGTGTCTTCAGGATGTAATAATGCTTTTTCATAACTTTTAATGATTTCCAATTGTGGTGAATCTGAATTGAAAATAGTATCGTTAATGGTTAACTTGTTATCAAACTGTGGTGATTGTGATAGGAATGAAATTCGTAAACCGTTTCTCATGACTACTTGGCCAGAATCTGGAGTATCATCACCAGATAGAATATTCAATATAGATGTTTTTCCACTTCCGTTTTTGGCAACGAATGCTATTTTATCATCCTTATGGATACTAAAAGAGAGGTTAGAAAAAAGTTCTAACTCGCCATAAGATTTTGAGATATTTTCTACAGTTATATAATTCAAAACAATTTTTTTACAAAGAAAGCGATATTACTCAAAAATACTACGAATAGTTTTGATATTAATAGTGATAAGTTATATTTGTGACGCAACAAGCAACATTATAATGAATAGACTATTATTGCTTACAGGATTGTTACTTTGCGTCTTGTCAACTTCATGCATCCCTCACAAGGATATTGTTTATCTTCAAGAAAAAGATACACCATCTGACTCAACACAAATCATGGTAGAGCAGCAAAAACCATATAGAGTTCAAATAAACGATATTTTGAACATTAGAGTAAAAGCTCTGGATCAGGAAACTGTATCTATCTTAAATCCGGCAGGAGAAGAAAATTTAAATGCAGGTAGTTCTGAACGAGCGTATTTTGATGGCTTTACTGTTGATGTGCATGGGAATATCCGAATACCTACATTAGGCAAGATTAATGTGCTTGGTTATACTTGTGAAGAAATTGAAAAACGAATTGAGGAACAACTTTTAGAAGAACAGTTTAAAGAAACAGCAAATATTTTTGTCACAGTAAAGTTAGCAGGTTTACGATATACTGCTAATGGAGAAGTAGGATCACCTGGAAGCAAAATTATATTTCAAGATCGAGTAAATGTTTTTGAAGCTATTGCAAATGCAGGCGAAATACCAGTAACTGGAAATAAAAAAGAAGTTCAAATAATAAGGCAGTATCCTCAAGGACAAGAAATACATACACTAGACTTGACCGATGTTAATGTTATGAAGTCACCATATTATTATATTCAGCCAAATGACCTTATTTATGTTAAGCCTATAAAACAAAAAACATGGGGTACAGGAACAACTGGAAAGGAAACACTGACAGTTATTGTTTCAGTTATTTCATTAGTTACTACAACATTATTATTAATAGATAGAGTTTCAAATTAACATGTCAAATCAAGAATTTACTGAGAATGACGATTCGGGTCGTTTAACTTTTGATTTTAGAGGGTATCTTTTCAAAGCCCTTAATTTATGGAAATTCATACTTCTTTCGATTACTATATCGATGCTAACGGCTTATTTAATTAACGTTAGAAAGCAAAATATATATAAATTAGATTCTTTAATTTCAATCGAAAATGATCAGAATCCATTTTTTACTGCTAATACAAGTATTTCATTTAATTGGGGAGGAGTTTCAGGAAAAGTTGGTAAGATAATTACAGCAATAAAGACGAGAAGTCATAATGAAAAAGTGGTTGATTCTCTGCAGTTTTACATGGAGTATTTGGAGCAAGGTAAATATCGTAAAGAAGATATTTATAAAAAAGCTCCTTTTGAATTCATTATAGATAAATCCAAACCCCAAGGATTAGGGTATCCAATTGGTATTAGGTTTCTGGATAACGAGACCTTTGAAGTTTTTACAAATTTTGAAGCGCCTAGCATTAGGGCTCAACACTATGGTGACAAATCTACTCTAAGAGTTTCAGTTCCATTAAACAGTTTTACAAAGGTTTATGCTAGTAATGAAACTATAGATTTACCTTTCTTAAACGGAAAAATTCTTATAGAACCTTCGTCGACAATACAAGCTGGTAAAGAATATTTTATACGATTTAAAAGTTTTGATGCCATTGTTGATAGTTATAAAAATAAGGTTATTATAGGTCCGTTTTCAAAAGATGCATCTTCTGTACTTCGATTACAATTAGCTGGAAACAATAAAGATAAAATTGTTGACTATTTAAATGCAACTTCAGCTATTTTAAGCCGTTCAGAATTAGAACGAAAAAACTTATATGCAACTAATACCATCAAGTTTATAGACAGTAGTCTTGCCGATGTAAATATTAAACTTCGTGATGTAACTGACGAAATGAATGACTTTAGAAAGAAGAATAAAGTCTTTAACGTTTCTGAAGAAATATCAGAAATATCAAGTCAGATAAGAGATTATGACCTTGCCAAGGAAAGAGAGCAATTAAAACTCAATTATTTAAATAACCTTGAGGATTACTTATCTACTAAAACCGATTATATTAATATTGCTGCACCTACTTCTGTTGGGATTGATGAGGTAAATATCCTTAAAAGTGTTGCTAATATTATATCATTAGCTGCTGAACGTCAAAACTTAGAATACACAACTAAAGAAGGATCTGTATTGTTTAAGGATTTAGACAATAAAATTAATTCTGAAAAGAATGTATTACTAGAAACTATTGATGCTACTAAGAAAACTATTGGTATTCAATTATCAAATCTAAACAGAAATATAGCTAATCTTGAAAGTAAATTAGGTGACCTGCCTGAAGACCAGCAGCAATTTCTTAAAATTCAAAGAAAACTAGACATTAGTCAGGAAGCTTATGATATTTATTTAGCAAAACGAAGTGAAGCAGCTATTGTAAAAGCAGCCAACATTTCTGATATCACAGTTATTGATGAGGCTAAAGATATAGGTGGTGGACTAATTGGTCCTAATAAGTCACTCAATTATATGATGGCTTTAATGATGGGTTTCTTTGTTCCAATGTTTTTAATATTTATCATTTTCCTTTTAGATAATACCATACATGGTTCGGATGAGATAGAACAATTATCAAAAATTCCGATTTTAGGTTTGATTGGGAAATACAATTATAAAAACAATTTGATTGTATATGAAAAGCCTAAATCTGCCGTGTCTGAGTCGTTTAGAGCCATACGATCTAGTTTACAGTTTATATACAAAAAACAAGGAAAAACTGATGGAAGAACTTTAATGATTACATCTTCTGTTAGTGGAGAAGGAAAGACGTTTTGTTCTATTAATATCGCTACTGTTTATGCGCTTTCGGGAAAGAAAACTATTTTGTTAGGACTGGATTTACGTAAACCTAAAATCTTCGGAGATTTCAATATTGAAAATGAAATAGGTGTTGTAAATTATCTTATTGAAGAAAATACATTTGAAGAAGCAAAGTACTCAACGCATATTGAGAACTTAGACATCATACCTTCAGGACCAGTACCTCCAAATCCTTCAGAGTTACTCATGTCTGATAAAATGAAGGATCTAATGATCAATCTTAGAAAAGAGTACGATATGATTGTATTAGATACTCCGCCTTTAGGATTAGTGACAGATGCTCTTGAACTTACTCAATATGCAGATGCAACTATATTCATGATTCGATTGGATTATACTAAAAAGGGAATGTTATCTCTTATAAACGCTAAATACAGAACAGGAGAAGTGAAAAATATAAGTTTTGTTCTTAACTTCTACAAGCATAAAACAAATCATAATTACGGTTATGGTTATGGTTACGGTTATGGTTACGGTTATGGCTACGGTGTTTATGGTAATGCTTATCATGAAAAGGATAGAAAATCTATTTGGAAACGTATAAAAAGGATGTTTAATCGTGCATAATTGTGATAACTAAAACACAACTAAAAGTAAAACGGTCTTTCGACTTATTATTTTCTATTTTACTGATACCTGTGTTGATCATTCCAATTATTTTATTCGTTGTTATTGCAACCATTGATACTGGTCAGTTTGGATTGTTTCTACAAAAAAGAGTAGGTCAACATGGTAAGCTATTCCACATATATAAAATCAGAACTTTACGTAAGGAAGCACATGTTTTAGGGCAATTGGATTTGAGTGCTACACGCTTCGGAAAGTTTTTACGTCGATTTAAACTTGACGAACTGCCTCAAATTTTTAATGTTCTTTTTGGAACCATGGGATTTGTTGGTCCAAGACCAGATTTGCCTGGTTTTGCAGATGAATTAGAAGGAGATGATAAAATAATTCTAAAAATTAAACCAGGTATAACAGGTCCGGCAACATTAAAATACAAAGACGAAGAACGTATCTTGGCGCAACAACTTGACCCTGAAACCTACAATAGAACGATTATTTGGCCTGATAAAGTCAAATTAAACAAAAAATACATTGAGAATTATAGTTTTTCTTTAGATTTGAACTTTATTTTGAAATCGATAGTTAATTAAAGATGAATAATACACAAAAAATAACAATTCTTGGCCTTGGTTATGTAGGATTGCCACTAGCAGTAGAGTTTGCAAAAAAATATTTTGTAGTTGGTTTTGATATCAATGAAAAACGTATAAATGAGCTTAAAAGCGGTGTCGATAAAACATTAGAAGTTGAAGATGATTACTTAAAATCCGTTTTAACAACTGATGTAAATGCACAAACGGGTCTATTTATTTCCAATGACCTTGAAGATATAAAATCATCTAATATTTATATCATTACTGTACCAACACCTACTGATGAATTGAAACGTCCTGTTTTTACACCTTTAGTTAAAGCTAGTGAGAGTGTAGGCAAGGTATTGAAGAAAAATGACATTGTTATTTATGAGTCTACTGTGTATCCAGGTGTGACTGAAGACATTTGTGTACCTATTTTAGAAGAAAAATCTGGACTCAAATTTAATTCTGATTTTTACGCTGGTTATTCGCCAGAGCGTATTAATCCAGGAGATAAAAAACATACAGTAACTAAGATTCTTAAAGTGACTTCAGGTTCAACGCCTGAAATTGCAAAAGTAGTTGACGATTTATATAAGAGCATCATTACAGCAGGAACACATTGTGCACCTTCTATTAAAGTGGCTGAAGCTGCTAAAGTTATTGAAAACTCTCAAAGAGATATCAATATTGCTTTTGTTAATGAGTTGTCTAAAATATTTAGATTATTAGACATTGATACAAAGGCTGTACTTGAAGCTGCTGGAACCAAATGGAATTTTATAAATTTCAGTCCAGGACTTGTTGGAGGACATTGCATTGGTGTAGATCCTTATTATTTAGCCCAAAAAGCAATTGAGTCTGGTTACAATCCTGAAATTATTCTTGCTGGTCGAAAAATGAACGATAGCATGGGAGGTTACGTAGCTCAAGAAACCGTTAAAATGATGATTAAAAAAGGCGCTAGAATTAAAGATTCTAATGTCTTGGTTTTGGGCATTACTTTCAAAGAAAATTGTCCAGATATTAGAAATTCTAGAGTTATTGATATTATTGAAGAATTTGAAACCTACAATACAAACATAGATGTTTTTGATCCTTGGGCTTCTAAAGATGAAGTGAAGCACGAATATGGATTTGATTTGTTAGACGATGCTTCAAAATTACGCTCAGACTACGATGCGATAGTACTAGCTGTTTCGCATAATGAGTTTTTAGAATTAGATTTACAAAAAATGAAATCAGATATAGGAGTCATCTTCGATGTTAAATCCTTACTTCCTAAACATATTGTTGACGCCAGATTATAATGTACGAACATAAATACCATTCAGAAGATTTAAGTCAGTTATCATTCCTTGTCACTGGAGGAGGAGGTTTTATTGGCTCTAATATTGTAGAATATCTTTTAAAATACGGAGCAAAAAAAGTTCGCGTTCTTGATAATTTTTCAAACGGTCATCGCAAAAATTTATTAGAATTTCACAATAACCCTTCATTTGAATTGATTGAAGGTGATATTCGAGATTTACAAACTTGCAAAGATGCTATGAATGGCATTGATTATGTGACCCATCAAGCTGCTTTAGGTTCTGTGCCACGTTCAATAAATGATCCAGCTACAACGAATGCTGTAAATATTTCTGGATTTTTGAATATGATGATTGCTTTAAAGGATTCACCTTCAGTAAAGCGCATGATTTATGCAGCATCAAGTTCAACTTATGGAGATAGTCTTTCGCTTCCCAAGGTTGAAGATAACATTGGTAAACCTTTGTCACCTTACGCTGTTACAAAATATGTAAACGAATTATATGCTGATGTTTTTGGTAAAACCTACGATACAGATGTTATCGGATTGAGATATTTCAATGTATTCGGCCCAAAGCAGAGTCCAGATGGTGCTTATGCAGCAGTAATTCCTTTGTTCATGCAGGCATTGAAAGATAATAATTCTCCTAAGATAAATGGCGATGGTGAGCAAACTCGTGACTTTACTTATGTCGATAATGCTGTTCAAGCAAATATTAAAGGCTTTTTTGCTTCTCAAGCTGCCAAAAACCAGGTGTTTAATGTAGCATGTGGTGAGCGAATTAGTGTGAATTATTTATGGAATTCTCTTAAGGATTCTGCTAATTCAGATATTGAAGCTGTTTACGGTCCACCAAGACTAGGTGATGTAAGAGATTCTTTAGCTAATATTTCTAAAGCGGAAAAATTATTAGGATATCAACCTAAATTTACTGTTAGAGAAGGCTTGGCAATTACATGGAACTATTTTATTGACTAGTTCTGTGAATTTTATGCTCATTGTGAATTTAGTATATTCGTGTTAATTATTAATTTTGAGGATTTTGAGTGAAAATCATAAAGAAGAATGGCTTTATACTATTTCTCCTAAAGGAAAATTTATTGATTTAAACTTTAGAGAAATTTGGCGTTACCGAGATTTATTATTCTTATTTGTAAAACGAGATATAATTACGGTATATAAGCAAACAGTTTTAGGTCCTTTATGGTTTATAATCCAGCCATTATTTACGTCTGTTATTTTTACTTTGGTATTTAATAATTTAGGAAGTATTAATACGAATGGTGTGCCACCCTTTTTATTCAATCTTGCTGGAATTACAGCTTGGAATTACTTTAAAGAGTGTTTAACTAAAACATCTTCAACTTTTACGGCCAATAAAGCTATTTTTGGAAAAGTCTATTTCCCAAGAGTTATTATGCCACTTTCAATAACTATTTCTAACCTCTTGAAATTAGCTATTCAATTTGTTATTTTATTATTCTTCTATGTTTACTACATTCAAGGAGGAATGGAAGTAAGTTTGAGTAGTGTATGGTACTTATTTCCGTTGTATATTTTAATGATGGCATTATTGGGACTTGGTCTAGGAATGATTATTTCGTCGATGACTACAAAGTATAGAGATTTATCCATTATGATTGGATTTGCCACTCAGTTGCTAATGTACGTCTCAGCTGTGCCATACCCAGTTTCTGAGGCTAGAGCTAAATTTCCTCCAACTGTGGCGTTATTTGTTGAATATAATCCGTTAACTCAAATTATAGAAGGTTTTAGATATATTGTTTTAAACACAGGGACTTTTACTTGGTTCGGTTTCTTTTATACTTTAATTATTAGTGTTTTGTTGTTTTTATTTGGTTTAATAATTTTCAACAAAACCGAAAAATCATTTATAGATACAATATAATGTCTCAAATTATTTTAAAAGTTGAAAATATTAGCAAACAATATCGATTAGGTGTTGTTGGGACTGGAACTTTAAGCCACGACCTTAATCGTTGGTGGCATAAAATAAGAGGCAAAGAAGATCCATATTTAAAAATAGGTGCAGCTAATAATAGAAGTGTAGCATCTAAATCTAGCTATGTTTGGGCTTTAAGGGATATTAGTTTTGAACTCCAGCAAGGAGAGGTTTTAGGTATTATTGGTAAAAATGGTGCAGGAAAATCAACACTCTTAAAAATTTTATCTAAAGTTACTAGTCCAACTCAAGGTCAAATAAAAACTAAAGGTAGAATAGCTTCGTTGTTAGAAGTTGGTACTGGTTTTCATCCAGAATTAACCGGAAAAGAAAATATCTATCTCAATGGTGCTATTCTTGGAATGACCAAACGTGAAATTAAAAATAAAGAGCAAGAGATTATTAGTTTTTCAGGTTGTGAAGGATATATAGATACTCCTGTTAAACGCTATAGTAGCGGAATGCGCGTAAGACTGGCGTTTGCTGTTGCAGCTTTTCTAGAACCAGATATTTTAGTTGTTGACGAAGTATTGGCTGTTGGTGATGCCGAATTTCAAAAAAAGGCAATTGGGAAAATGCAAGACATTAGTAAGCAAGATGGTCGAACGGTTTTGTTTGTAAGTCATAACATGGCTGCTGTTCAGGATTTATGCTCAAGAGTTATAATTTTAGAAAACGGACTAGTGACTTTTGAAGGAGATACGCAAGTTGGTGTTGATAAATATCTAAATAATAGTGAAGTGTCTAAAGGATTTGTAGATTTTAATTTAGATAAAGAGGTTTTTAGATCAAAGTTTCAAAAGTTTGAAATTCAAAATGCATCTCAAGAAATAGCGTCTTCTTTTTGCTCAGGAGAACCAATGGTATTTGTAGTTTCAGTTAAAGTGAGTTCTGAAATTAGAAACCCAATATTTAGTCTAAGAATTACTGATGTAAATAATGTAAGTATTGTTACTTGGAGAAGTAATGATTATGTTGATGAGCCACTTCAAAAAAATCAGCTAAACGATTTTAAAATTAAGCTATCTACATCTGGCGATTTGTTTCTATTAGATAGTATTTATAAATTATCAATGAGTATTTTAGATGGTAAAGAACTATTAGACTACAAAGATCAATTTATTTCATTTGAAATATTGCCTAATAAACCTAATGATAGATTTTATAGTATCACTAGAAGAAAAAGTCATAACAGTATTATTTTTAATGAAGCTAAATGGGATGTAGTAAATCAATAAATTTTAATGTTACATCTATAACTTAATGAATATATGTATTTTATCAGGTAGATTTCCTGCCACAGTATTCAAAACTCCAATTAATCATAGGATTTATGCTGATGCGCATAATTATACATACATTCATTGTAACTGGCCAACGACACTAAGCAATAACTACTTAAATAAGATTGCTTATGTTTTACAATATATAGATAA
The DNA here is from genome assembly GCF_000826645.1 of Psychroserpens mesophilus. GTDB lineage: Bacteria > Bacteroidota > Bacteroidia > Flavobacteriales > Flavobacteriaceae > Psychroserpens > Psychroserpens mesophilus. The sequence goes on along the minus strand of NZ_JXJP01000008.1, from coordinate 261,520 downwards.
TTACGACTATATCATTTGGATAGATGATGATGCTTTTTTTATGAACATGGAAAAAGATATCATGGACTATGCTCCTAAAAACGATAGCTTCATTTCAATCTGTAAGAGTCCAGAGTTTAAAGAGCTGAAGACTTACTTCAGTTCAGGACAATTTATAGTTAAGTGTAATTCGTTATCTAAACAGTTTTTTAATGAGGTTTTAAACACAGAATTCAGTGTCGTAAAAGAATGGTGGAAAGAAGATTTAGGGTATTATACTAATGGCGATCAAGATGTTATGATATACTTGCTTTTAGAAAAGGAAGATTACAAAGGTAAAGTTGACTTATTCGATTATAAATTTTTTAATAGTAGATATGAAAATCTTTTTGAACACGATATTCATGACCCTTTAATACTTCATTTTACTGGTAGAGGACCCGTTAAAAAACAACTTTACCTTCAAGTCCAAGATAAATTGAATTTACATGCTTCTTTAGTACCTAACGCTTATTTAGAGAAATATGGAATAGCTACAGAGGAAACATGCAATGCTGCGTCAAAAACACAAAACAAATCATTTTTTAACCGTTTAAGAAAATTATTAAAAAATGCTTAAACAATTAAAGAATAGTCCACGTTTCCCGCTTTCTAATACGTTGTTGAATGAGCTTAACAAAAACAAATTTGTTTTTAATTCTAGTTTGGTAATACATAACGGATTTGTGTATGTAGCATTTCGTGTTTATGACGACAAATCAAAAGCAATATTAGCCTTTATTTATGTTCTCGAGGGAGACCGTATAATTAATTGTATTAATCTTTCGGAATATTTTTTGAAAAATGAGAATGTTATAAAAGTAGCTGATCCTAAGATGTTTATTATGAACGATAAGGTGCATTGTACCTTTAATACAGGAGATGCAATTAAAGACGTTAATTCAATTTTTCTCTTAGATATCGAAAACAATTCTATTGGTAATTATTTTATTTGTAATTATGTAGAGCGAATGAGAACCGAAAAAAACTGGGCTTTCTTTAATCATAAAGGTAAACTATTAGCTCTTTATAGTTTAAATCCATTAACATTATTGGAAGCGACAGAAATTAAAGAGAAACAAATACGTTTTAAAGCGTATTTTACTGATAAAACACAAAACTTTATTAACTATTCTATAGGAACACCTTTAGTTGAAATAGATGGTAACTATGGTTTTATTGCTCATAAAAAATACTTTAGAAAACGGAAACGATTATATATAGGAAAACCATGTACCCTAAATATGAATGCTAAACCTGCTCTAAAAGTTAATAAGCGTATATTAATACATTCATTAAAGTCTTTACTTGGTGAGCAGCATAAGTTTAATAAAAACCTTATTTCGTGTAGTTATTTCTCTGGAATTCAAATACATGATAATGATCTGGTTATAAGCTATGGAATAAACGATATAGACTGGAACATAGCTACTATAAAAACAATAAATATATGGCCTTAAGAACCTTTTATTGGCAGAAAAGAAAAGTTTCTACTTATAAATATTATAAATATAAATTTCGCTATCCTGAACGTTTAGTTTTTAAACATGGAAATGCTGGAGATATATTTAATATTGATTTAATAAAATATCTTTATGGTGTTAATCCATCAAATGTTAAAGATGAAGGGAAAAGGCTACTTATGGTTGGCTCTATAATGAACGAAGTTAAACATGGAGATATTATAAATGGAATTGGCTGGAAAGGAAATGACATTGCGTTTGACTCAGATTTAATTGCCTCTTTAACAATTAATGGTGTCAGAGGACCTTTAACTAAAACGCTTTTTGAAAAACACAATGCTGATTTATCCAACCTGAAATTTGAATATGATCCAGGTCTTTTAATAAAAGAGGTTTACAATTTAGATTTAAATAAGAAAAGTGAAAAACAAGTTGTTTTCTTACCTCATTATCGAGATGCTAACGTATATAAAGGGAAATATCCAAAACAGTTTAAAATTATAAACATCGATAATAAGCCAGATGTTATAGCTAAAGAATTTTTAAAATCAAAAGTCATCTATACCTCTTCCTTACACGGAATAATATTTGCTCATGCACTCGAAAAACCATGTGTGTTTGTTAAACCGCAAAGTGATGAACCGCTTTTTAAGTATAGAGATTATTTCCTGTCTATCGACCTTGAATTGCCAGAAGGCTTAAAAGATATTCATTCATCAAATTTTTTACTAGATAAGCCAACAGTTAAAACCAAAAACGTAGGTATTGATGATTTTTATTTTCCATCACTTGATTCTCTAAAAAACACAGGTTATTTGGAGGAATAAACACTATCAATTATTTAATGTTTTATGAGAATTTCAGAAAATAAAAACATATTATGTATTAATAGATTTGACATTTATAAACGCCGAAAAAAGCGAAATCACTCAGGTTATGAGCAAATTGTAAATTACGATTCTTCTTTTAAAAGTGTAAAGGCAAGTAAATTTATAACTAAAATTATTACACAATTTAAAAAGTCATATCCAAAACATTATCTGCCTAGAAATTATAGTAAAGAGCTTATAGTTTTTATTAAAGCATTATTTTTTAGAAGAACTATTTTTTATTTATATGCTGACAAGGATGCCTATTTAATTCCTTTACTTAAGAGGAAATTTAATTTAAACAGCATTAAGATTTATGGAACACTCCATTGGCCTGTTTCTGAAAGTCAGGAGTTTTCATTTTATAAATACAATTTGTCTAAAGAGTTCAACGGATTAATAGGACTTTCTAGTGGAAGCATGTTAATTAATCATCCAAACAAAAAAATCATTAAACATGGTATTGATTTAGAGTATTGGAACCGAAATACAAATTCAATTGAAGAAAACACATATTTATTAGTAGGTATTAGTAACCGAGACCACGAAAAGCAACGAGATATAATTAATAAAATTAGTCAAATTGATACTAATGCATCATTTACTGTACTGTGTCGAGACAAAACACTTAAAGACTTTTATACAGCAAATAAAAGAGTAACTTTTATAAGTAAATTTGTTGAAGACGAAACGCTTAAACAGTTGTATAGTACATCTAAAGGTATCATTCTATTTCAAAAATACTGTTTGGCATCTAATGTTGTTTTAGAAGCTATTTCAATGGGAGTTCCTTTAATAGCGAATAATATTGGTGATATTTCAGAATATTTAGGCGCTAATTATCCTTTATTTATTGATGATGAATCTGAACTTGAAAAACTAAAGAAAGTCTGTGCTTCCGATCAATTCTTAAAAGAAATTAATGACTATTTAATAACTTTAAGAAACCAATACGATTGGAATGTTTTAGTAAAAGAAACAATGAGTTTTATAAATTAGATAATATAAAACCTCAATTTATTTAAAAGTAGTATTTTGCATTTATAATGATATCACACAAACTAAAAATTATATTTATACATATTCCAAAATGTGCTGGATCAAGTATTAAAGATTTTTATTTTGACAAACCTAGTTACGACTGGAAAACTCCAGATTATGAATGTTTATATGGTTGGTGTCCTGAACGTAAAATTCACATGCAGCATGCTACACCGAAACAATTAATTGAAACCGGATTAATAACTATAGAAGACTGGAACCGATATTTTAAATTTACATTTGTTCGTAATCCATGGGATAGAGCCTATTCAGATTACTTGTGGTTGAAAAAAGACAGAAGGGTTAGTGGAAGTTTTAAAAGTTATATTCTGAAAAAAGGGCAGTTTCAGGATGTGCTAAATAATAACAACACTATGAATTATCGTGGTGATCATCTTATTGCACAATCTGAATTTGCTAATGATCAGCAATATCCATTAGATTTTATTGGGAAATTTGAAAATTTAAAAGCTGATATCAAATCCATTAACAACCAATTAGATATTCATTCAGAGTTTACAAAACATTCAAAACAGAACAAACAAAAGCTTTCTCATTATTCTAAGTTTTACACAAATTCAAATATGAAATTGGTTCAATCCTTATATTCGGAAGATATTAAACAATTTAATTATAGATTTGAAGACCAGAGAAGCGGAATTCATAAGCTAAAAACATTTTTATGAAACACATTTTTAAAAAAAAGAATGCTAATCAGAAATACAGAGATTTAGACAGACCATATCTTGAGTATGATAAATCTAAAATATTGCGAACAAATAACTTAGATAGCATTCCAAACGCTACTTTAAGAAGAGGAGGAAAAATCTCTTATGCTGAATGGGCTCACGTCATCGGACTCTTTCAATCGTTACTTTATTTCAACTTAGAATCTCATAAAGGAAACAAGATTTTAGATATTGGGTGTGGAACAGGTCTCTTAGCAATGGCGAGTATGCCTTTTATTACCGAAAATGGAAAATATCTGGGCTTGGATGTAAAGAAAAATAATATTGTTTTTTGTAATTCTAATTATAAACATCCTAACGTGCATTTTGAGCATTTTGATATTAGTAATGAAAAATATGCAGCAAATCAATCTAAATCGATTGTGCCTTGGGATGTCACAGATGGAAGTTATGATGTGATTACGGCTTTGTCTGTGTGGACACATTTAAACGAAGAACATTCTATTTTCTATTTTAAAGAAATTGATCGTGTTCTTAAAAAAGGAGGCAAAGCCATCATTAGTTTTTTCTATTTAGATGACGATTATCAAAAATCACTTGAAAGACGAACGGACGACAACGGACGATTTCATAAAACGAAGCAAAAACGCTGGATTTTCAGTGAAAATGCATACGAATCTAAGGATTGGTTTTGTCCAGAATGGGTTAAGGTTCCTGAAGATGCCATTGGAGTAAATTCGAAAGCTATTGAGATGATGATAGCTGATACCTCGTTAGAAATTGAAAATATCTATTCTGGTAACTGGAAGGAAAATCCTGGTTTTTATTTTCAGGATGTCATCATCTTTACTAAAAAATAATAAAATGAAAGTGATTATTGTTATTGTCACTTTCAATGGAATGAAGTGGCTAAAAAAATGTATGGATAGCTGCAAAGCATATACTGTTGTGGTTGTCGATAATGGGTCAACTGATGATTCGGTTAACTTCATAAAAACAAATTATAATAATGTTCACGTCATTGAGTCTTCTGAAAACTTAGGTTTTGGAAAAGCTAATAATATTGGGATATCTTATGCCTTATCTCAAAATGCCGAATCGGTGTTTTTACTTAATCAGGATGCCTATTTGGTAGATGACGTTTTAGATAAACTATGTGATGTTCAGAAAACACATTCAGACTATGGGATTTTAAGTCCTGTGCATGTGAATGGCGCTCAGGACAAACTAGATTTTTATTTTTCAAATTACGTGTCTAATACAAAAAATCCGTTTTTTTATTCAGATCATGTGTTGAATAATCAATTAAAGGAAGTTTATGTGGTTCCATTTGTCAACGCAGCAGCTTGGCTAATTTCAAAAGCATGTCTGGAAAAAGTAGGTGGTTTTGATCCTTTATTTTTTCATTATAGTGAAGACAATAATTACTGTCAGCGTGTTGCTTATCATGGTTTTAAAATTGGTGTGGTACCAAAATCATATATCATTCATGATAGAAAGGAAGGAAAGCCTCAAAAAATGAAACCTTATAGTCCTAAATTCTATGAATGGAAAGAACGTCTTTATAAATCAAATTTTGCTAATATAAATAATGATGATCCTCAAGAACTTTACAAGATTGAGACGAAAAAATTACAAGTATTATTGGTAAAAGCCTTTATTAAATTAGATTTTAAAACCTATAAAGGTTTAATTATTCAACGTAAAAAGTTAAAAGCTTTAATGCCAGGCATACTTAAAAGTTATAATACGAATAAAATTCAGCAGTCTCATTACCTCTAATAAAACCCCAATTAAAGTTAAATCTCAGATCGTCTAATCAATTAACCTAAATTGACTAATTTTAAGCACTGAGTTTCAAAGTTGAATAATGTCAGATAAACTAACCACACAACAATACTGGGAAGCCTATTACGGAAACAATCATATAGATAAAAATCGTATTATGAATGTCTGTTCGTACTACGATTCGTTTTGGGAAATTTTTATTCAGAAAACAAAAGAGAAGCAAACTTTAATTGAGATAGGTGGTTTTCCTGGTCGATATTTGGCTTATTTAGCAGTAAAATACAATATTGAACCAACGTGTTTAGATTATAATTCAGACATTGCTGAAATCGAAGGTGTTTTTAAAGTTATGGGAATTGAAGATCATAGCATCCTTCAACAAGATTTTACGACATATAAAACACCAATCCAGTATGATTATGTCATGTCAAACGGATTTATTGAGCATTTTGAGGATTTTAATGCCATATTAGACGTGCATGTAGATTATATGAAAGATCAGTCAAAATTGTTCGTAATGATTCCAAATATGCGTGGTTACATAAGATTTTATAAATATTTGGTAGATTATAAAAACTTAAAAATTCATAATCTTAAATGTATGCACTTAAAAGTCTTTAAGGATTTTGCAAAACGTCATAATTTGAAAATTAAATACCTCAGTCATTATGGTGGATTTCCAATTGGTGTGCATCAAAAGCTCAATATATTTCAAAAACTTATTTTTAAAGTGCATCGTTTGCTATTTAAATTTGTTTTAAACCCATACTTGATGAAACATCCTTCCCGCTTTTTTTCATCTTCAATTATTGCAATTTTTGAAAAGAACTAAATATGTGCGGATTTCTAGCAGAATTTTCATTTGAAAACCAAGCGTGTATTGATTTAGAGACGTTTGAAAATATATTAGCACTTTCAAAACATAGAGGTCCAGATAATACCAGTGTTTCTAAGAATACTAATTTTCAACTCGGCTTCAATCGTCTGGCAATTCTCGATATTTCAGAAAATGGAAATCAGCCTAAGGTGAGTCCGAGTGGTAGATATCACATGGTATTTAATGGAGAAATTTATAATTTCAAACAACTGTCTGAATCGTATCAGTTAAATAATTTAAATTCTACTTCAGATACGGAAGTTATTAGTCATCTTTTGGATAAGGTTGGGATTCAAAAAACCATAAGTTTGCTCAATGGCATGTTTGCTATAACGATTATTGATACGCAAAATAAACTTTGTTTCTTATCTAGAGATTTTGCTGGAATCAAGCCTTTGTTTTATGGTATAAATGAAAATGGAATTGTTGCTGCTTCACAATTTAATCAAGTATATAAACATCCATGGTTTAAAAATATTCTGAAACTTAGAGCTGATACTGTAAAAGAGTATTTCGGTTTTGGCTATATGCAAGCGCCAAACACTATTTATCACGATATTTATCAGGTTAATCCAGGTGAATTGATTCAAATTGATACCTTCGGAAACCTTACAAAAACCCAATTAGTATCGTTTAAAAAAAACAACATCGATACATCAAATAGTTCTAAAGTCAATTTAGAAGATACCTTAACAGATGCTGTGAAGCGTCAATTGATTAGTGATGTTTCCGTTGCTACGTTTTTAAGTGGCGGAATTGATAGTCCGTTAATTAGTGCCTATGCTAAAAAAGCAAAACCAGATATTGAAGCATTTACTATAAAAGTGAATGATCCTACACTTAATGAAAGTGATATTGCTAAAAGTTATGCCGAAGTTTTACAATTGCAACAAATTATTGTGTCGGTTGAAGATTCTGATATTTTAAATAGTATAGATAATCATTTTTATGCCTATACGGAACCTTTCGGTGACTATTCTAGCATTCCAACCTATGTGATAACTCGCGAAGCAAAATCTAAGCATACTGTAATGCTGTCTGGTGATGGAGGTGATGAATTATTTTACGGTTACCCAAGAATGCGAGATGTTTTAAACAAGCGGTTTTGGTTTAAAATGCCATTTCCAATCCGAAAATTGATAGCCAAAGTGACAAATACCTTAGGTATTACTAAAACTTGGGCGCCTTACTTTAAAACGTTTGATGCTTTTGTAACCAATAAGCATTTGCATTTGTCTCAGGCAATTCTTGATAAAGCATTTCCTAAAGTTGGATTCTCAAAAGACATGCAACAGTTATATCAATTTAAAAATACCTCTCGAAAGCAACTGCTGCAACAATTACGCTGGAACGAATTTTATGCACACATGCAACGGATTTTGATTAAAGTTGATCGTGCCAGCATGCAACATAGTTTGGAAGTGCGTGTGCCGTTTCTGGATAAAAAGAGTATTGAAAAAGCGTGGGAGTTAACATCAGATTTGAAAGATAAAACAGACTTAAAAAAGCCATTAAAAGAACTTTTGAATAATGAAATCCCAGAATCTATTATCAATACAAAAAAAATGGGATTTTCAGTGCCTTTGCACGATTGGCTTCACACCACTTTAAAGACTGATGTGCACGCCCATGTTTTTGATAAGCCATTTTACGGAGAATCTATTATAAATGTGCCAGTTTTACAACAATATGTCAAAGATTTTTACGATAAAAAACATCATAATTCCTGGGGAGTTTGGCATATTTATGCCTGGCAAAAATGGGCAGCTATTCACGTTTAAAAGTTATAGCTCCACACTACGTTTTTGGGTTGCTTTAATGTAATTTTCATAAGTGTTGTGGAAATAAAATTACTATCTTCGTAGCGCATTTTATGAATCATATTCGAACACAAATATTGCCTTCTAAGCAACGATTTGCTAAAGTTAGAGCGCCACATGAACTCAATTTAAAAGCGATAGCTATTTATGTAGCTACTGGTTTTTTTTTAGATTCAGATACGTTCTATCAGGATGAGGTTTGTTTATTACCAGCACATGATCATACCATTGACAATGAAGGTTATTTGGTAGAAAGTAAGCCTTGGTTTGAATGGCATTACTCACCTAGACAACTGAGTTTTAAGGAAGCTTTAGATGAATATCAGACGCTTTTAACATCAATTATTAAAGAGCAAACAGGTACGTCAAAAGTGATATTGCCTTTGTCAGGCGGATTGGATAGTAGGAGTCAGGCTTTGATTTTTAAACATTTGAATAGTGATGTTCAATCCTATAGTTATTCTTTTAAAGGTGGTTTTCCGGAACATAAAATTAGTAAAAAGGTAGCTGACGTATGCGGATTTAAGTTTCAGGATTTCGAAATTCCTAAAGGATATTTATGGGATTGTATTGAAGACCTTGCTAAAATTAACGGTTGTTATTCAGAATTCACACATCCAAGACAAATGGCAGTTTTAGAAGAGTTAAAGCAAATGGAAGGTCAGTTTTCTCTAGGACATTGGGGAGATGTTTTATTTGATAGAGGTGTTCCCGAAGGTACTAAGCAATCAGACATCATTCCGTTGCTTTACAAGAAAATGGTTAAAAAAGACGGATTAGAATTGGCTAAGCAATTGTGGAATCATTGGTCTATTGAAGGTGAATTTGAATACTATTTAACACAGCGACTTGAAACTTTGCTGTCAAAAATTAAAATTGATAATGTTAGTGCAAAAGTAAGAGCCTTCAAAACCTCACAATGGGCACATCGCTGGACATCCACTAATTTGGCGATTTTTGAAAACGCACATCCAATAAATCTGCCTTATTATGATAATCGTATGTGCGAATTTATCTGTACAGTTCCTGAAGACTATCTTGCAGATCGAAAATTACAGTTAGCACATTTGAAAACCGATAATGCTTTGGCTTCCATCACATGGCATGATCAAAAGCCGTTCAATATCAAAAACTATAACTATAATAAAGTGCCTTATAATCTTCCATACCGAATTATTGATAAATTGAAAAGAGAACTGAAAGGTGCTTTTGGAAATCCCCATATTCAAAGAAATTTTGAACTTCAGTTTTTGGGTGAAACAAATGACAAAAATCTAAAAGAATACTTATTCAATTCACCTTATTTTGAATTTATTCCCAAATCGATAATCACATCTTTTTATGATAAATTCAAAAATGAAGATTATGTGAAATATTCGCATTCTGTAAGCATGTTATTAACTTTGTCGTTATGGCATAAACTAAATTATAAACCCTAATAATGAAATTATCTGTCATTATTCCTGCCTATAACGCAAGTCGGTTTATTACAAAATCCTACAACAGTATTTTAAATCAAAATATTGAGAATTTTGAAATTATTTATGTTGATAATAACTCTTCTGATAACACTTTAGAAGAAATACAAAAACTCAGTGAAACTGATAATAGAGTTTCGTGGTATGTTCAAAAAACACAAGGCGCAGGACCAACGCGAAATAAAGGTTTAGAACACGCAAAAGGCAATTATTTGTACTTCTTTGATGTTGATGATGAAATTTATCCAAATGCGCTAAACAAGATGATACATGTTTTAGATCATCATCCAGATATTGAAGCCGTTTTTGGAAAGATGATGAAATCTGACAAAGGCATTTCTGAAACTCCAAAACCTCTAGATGAAACAGACCAACTTATCATTAAGCCTAGACCTTTTTGGGGATTGCAATGGTTTTCCAGTTTGAAAACAGTAGTTGGTCCACCAGCTTTTTTGTACAGAAAAGAAGTTTTTGATAAAATTGGAGGCTATAATGAAGCGCTTAGAATTGGTCAGGATACTGCTGTTGATATCAAATTAGGTATGACCTGTAATGTCGCTTTTTTAGACACCTATATTTATCTTTACTTCAAACACACAACCTCTACCATTGAGCAGTTTAAAGAGAAAACTCCAAGAGCATCATTGCAGTGGCCAAGATTTGTTAAGGAACATTTGCCATTTTATTTAGAAAACAAACATGAAATTGAATTTGGTGAAAAATTTAGAAGACAACTTTATCATATCTTGGGCAAACAAATCATTCATAAAAAAGGATTAACAAAGCGCTTCGCTTTTAAAAATCAATTACTTTCTGAAATTAAATCGATAAAACCACCATTGCTTCTTCGCATATATCTGAGTTTTTTGGCCTTATTTCCGTTTTCTTCTGTGCTTAAGTTTTACAGTTATTATTTAGTACCTTATATTGTGAAAAAATAATATAGTTTCGGGAAGTATTATGATACATCTTTTAAAACATGCACATCGAAAGTACCTCATTACAAGGCTATTTGTAAAGTATGTGAAAGATAATACGATTATACATCAAGATATTGAACGTACCATCGCAGTTAGAGGTTGTAAGGTGAGTCCAGATACGATTGAAAAAAAGTTTCACCATTTGATGTTGTATTATCCTGAATATGCTCATATTTTTTTCTGGAGAATTAATGCAAGATACCACAAGTGGAAACCTCATTTTGTTCGGGATTTTAATTGTAAAATTTTTGGAAGTACTAAAATTGAAGGCGGATTGATGTGCTATCATCCATTTGCAACCGTAATTAATGCAAAATCTATTGGTAAAAATTTCCAGTTTAGAAATAGCCTAACCATCGGTAACAAGCATAATGATAACACTAAAATACCTGTTATAGGTGATAATGTTGTTGCTGGTGCAAATGTAGTCATCATTGGAGCTATTACTATTGGCGATAATGTTGTTATAGGAGCTGGCTCTGTAGTTGTTAAAGATGTGCCTTCCAATGTCGTTGTTGCAGGTAATCCTGCAAAAATAATTCGCTCATTAAATGATGAATAAACGTATACGAGTTTTATTTACAATTTCTAATTTTAATACAGCTGGAAGTGGAAAAGTTGTTTACGATCTGGTCAATGGTCTGGATAAAACAAAGTTTGATGTCCATATTGCCTGTGGCGACAATAAAGGTGCTTTTTTCAAAGAAGTAGAGGCTTTAGGTTTACCGATTCATATTTTTGAAACGAAGACGCATTACAGACCTTATTACACGTTACTGTTTAGGGTACGTCGTATTTCTAAATTTTATAAAACGCATGGTTTTGATATTGTGCATTCCTGGCAATGGAGTAACGACTGGACAGAGGCACTTGCTGCACGTCTCATTGGTATAAAATGGATTTACACCAAAAAGGCTATGGGCTTCAATAAGCACTGGAAAATAAAAAGTTTTCTGGCTAATTTCATTGTGACTATAAATGATGAAATGAAGCAGTATTTTCCGAATAAGAAAGCTCAAAAGCTAATTCCGATAGGTATAGATACCGATTATTATAGTCCAGAATCCTTTGAAAAAAAACCTTCAAATGTTTTCAGAATAATTACTGTGGCTAATTTGGTTCCAGTTAAAGGTATTGAAGTTCTTATTCACGCTATTCATAAGCTCAATGATTCTGAAATTACTTTAGATGTGCTTGGCGATAGTTCAAATGCGTACGGACAAGACATGCAACTGCTTTGTCAAACCTTAGGATTATCAGATCAGGTAACCTTTCATGGAAAAAAACTTGACGTTAGACCTTATATCGCTCAATCTGATATGTATGTGATTCCGACCTTAAACCAAGGAAGAAAAGAAGGCATGCCTATGGCCTTAGTTGAAGCTATGTGTATGGGAATTCCGCTGTTAGGTTCAGATATTACAGGTATTAATTTTGTACTTAAAACGTTTCCTGATTTGTTGTTTGAGGCTGGGAATTCAGAAGAACTAAGCCGAAAAATTAATCATTTAAAAGCATTACATCCTGAAGAAAGACATCAGATCGGACAAGATTTAAGGCAATATTGTATGGATCATTTTTCAATGGAGACATTCATCTCAGATCATGAAGCATTATATACTAAACTTGTGAGGTCTTAATATGTCAAAATTTAAGAAACATATTGTCATTGTAGGTACTGCAAGAAGTGGAACAAGTTGGCTTTCTGAAACTATGGCCTCTCAGCATCGTTATCGCATGTTGTTTGAACCTGAACACGACACTCAAACTAAAAGAGGTCATTTGTTGTGTGATAAATGGATCACCACAAAAACGGCTAGTAAAGAAGTTAAAAGATATCTGGAACAGGTATTTAGTAATCGTGTTGATTGTGACTGGATTGCTCAAAACAGTAATCGTAAATACAAAAGACACCTTTGGCCCTTCATTCCTAAAAAGTTTGTAATCAAGTTTGTGAGAGCCAGTTTAATGGCCCAGTTTATAAATGAAACGTATCAAATCCCTGTGATTCATTTAATTCGGAACCCTTATGATGTTCTTAAATCGCAACAAAAGGTTAAGTTTCCGTGGCTGTATGATTTGTCATATTTTGCAAATCAACAATCTTTAGTTTCAGTAATCAAGGAGGAGTTTAATTTTGATATTACAAGGTATGTAGACTTATCAGATTTAGAAAAATTGACCTTGCGTTGGTGTATTGAAAATGTATTGCCTTTAGAACGTTTTGAATCATACAATGACCATGTTAAGGTAGTTAGATATGAAGAATTATTTTCTGATATTCAAGTGTTCTACAGTCTTTGTGAGGCATTTAACTTAGAGCCAATTTCTAATCTGGAAGATTCTTACAGCAAGCCATCATCTAAAACGCATCCTGATAGTAATGTGCTCATACAGCAAAAAAAACCTGTTGCTTGGTCGGAAGAAGAGCTTAAAAAGATCAATAATATTTTGGATGCTTTTAAAACCCAATTGTATTCAAGACAATAATCAATTTTTAGTTTATGCTCTTCAATTCTATCGATTTTGCCATTTTTCTACCCATAGTATTTGCGCTCTATTGGTTGTTGACAAGATATCCATTACGAGCACAAAATAGCTTACTGGTTATTGCTAGTTATGTGTTTTATGGATGGTGGGATTGGCGTTTTTTGTCGTTAATTCTATTCAGTACAGTTGTTGATTATTGCATTGGTGTTTATCTCAACAAGCTATCAGATGATAGAAAACGAAAATATTTACTTTGGACGAGCATTGGAGTGAATATCGGACTTTTAATGTTTTTCAAATATTTTAATTTCTTTGTTGACAATTTTGTGACTGCATTTACATTTTTTGGTGCAGCAATTAAACCGACAAGCCTCAATATTATATTACCTGTCGGAATTAGCTTCTATACGTTTCAAACTTTAAGCTATACGATAGATGTTTACAAAAGAAAGCTCGAGCCCACGCACGATTTTATTCAGTTTTCTGCTTTTGTATCCTTTTTTCCGCAGTTAGTGGCTGGTCCAATCGAACGGGCTACAAGTTTGCTGCCTCAATTTACAATGAAACGCAAGTTTGATAAAATACAGGCTGCTGATGGCATGCGGCAAATTTTATGGGGTTTGTTTAAGAAAATTATAGTTGCAGATAATTGTGCTAAGTATGTGAATGTGATTTTTGAAAATTATGAAACCATGTCAGGAAGCTCATTAATGCTGGGAGCTGTTTTATTTGCTTTTCAAATTTATGGTGATTTCTCAGGCTATAGTGACATAGGTATTGGAACTGCCAGGTTGTTTGGTTTCAATTTAATGCAGAATTTTGCATTTCCATATTTTTCAAGAGATATAGCAGAATTCTGGCGTCGTTGGCATATTTCTTTATCGACTTGGTTCAGAGATTATGTCTATATTCCTTTAGGAGGTTCTAAAGGCTCAATATTATTTCAAATAAGAAATGTATTTGTTATTTTCCTAGTAAGTGGTTTTTGGCATGGCGCCAATTGGACGTTTATTGTTTGGGGAGCGATAAATGCATTATTGTTTTTACCTTTATTAATTGGAAAAAGAAACAGAGTACATAAAGATATTGTCGCGAAAGATAGCAGTTTGCCTAGCTTCTTTGATTTTGTAAAGATTTTAATGACGTTCATATTAACCTGCATTGCATGGGTGTTTTTTAGATCGGATACCATCTCTGATGCTTATCATTATCTGGCGAAAATGATAAACATTTCGGCTTTTGATTATCCTATAGAACTACAAACCTATGTGTATGTGTTTTTAGTGTTTTTTGTCATTATGGAATGGCTAGGAAGACGTCAGCAGTATGCTATAGAAAAGACCTTGATTAATTATCCTAGATTTTTTAGATGGTCATTTTATTATGCCATCACTATGATTATATTTTTATATGGTGGAGAAACACAAAACTTTATATATTTTCAGTTTTAGATATGAGAAATTTCATTTTTAAGGTCATTTTGTTTTCCATTTTAATAGTGGTATCCTTTCTCTATCTCTATTCGAAAAGATCTAATCCACTGGTAGATAATTTTACGACTCATAATAACAATTATGAAATAATCAATCTTGGAAATTCTCACGGAGCAAATATAAAATATAGAGACAATAAAGGCAAAAGGTTTCAGCGAGCAGGCAACACCTTGTATTACGACCTGCAAAACTACAAGTATCTACAAGAACATCTGGTTGACAATGCTATGGTAATTATACCAGTGTCTTATTTTTCATTTGGACTAGATGAAAACAGAACAGATTACATAGATCCTAATGCATTTGTGAATTATTATTACATGTTTTTACCAAGTTCAAGTATTTATAATTATTCCTTTAAAAAAAACATTCAGGTGTATTTAAATAAGGTTAAAGAAAATTATCATAGTGTTATTGATGAACGCTTTTTTCTCGTGGAGAAAAAAGTCAATGATTCCTTGTCACTGGAAGAAAAATTAGAACATCATGCAAAAATGAGATCTGAAACACATAAAATTATGGCTGAATATTCCGATCCAGAAAAAAATGTGATCTATTTAAGTGCATTAATTGAAGACATTATTAAAAATGGTCATCAACCAGTATTATTAACCATGCCTTATGCGGATCATTATAACTCTAAATTCAGTGAAGCTTGGTTAGATGAGCATTATTACCAGTACATGAATAAGATTATAGATACGTACCAAGTTCCTTATCTAAACTATAGTGTTGACGAAAGAATAAGTACAAATGATTCTTTGTTTTCCAATTCAGATCATTTAAACGATAAAGGGAGAATTTACTTTAGTGATATCCTTTTCGAAGATTTACGCAAAATTCAGGTTTTGAATCAATGAATGTTATAAATTTGAAATCTAATCTAGTTTAACTTAGCGTAATTTATGCTCTTTAATTCCATCGATTTTGCTGTTTTTTTGCCAATAGTGTTTGCGCTCTATTGGTTGTTGGCAAAATATCCATTACGAGCACAAAATAGCTTACTGGTCATTGCTAGCTATGTGTTTTACGGTTGGTGGGACTGGCGATTTTTGTCATTAATACTGTTCAGTACAATTGTTGATTATAGTATTGGTTTAGCCCTCAATAAAACGTCTGAAGATAAAAAACGAAAGCGCTTACTATGGACGAGTATCGTTGTGAATATCGGACTTTTAATGTTCTTTAAGTATTTTGGCTTTTTTGTCGATAATTTTGTCACAGCATTCACCTTCTTTGGTGCTGAAATACAACCCAATAATCTCAATATTATTTTACCTGTAGGAATTAGTTTTTACACGTTTCAAACGTTGAGTTATACCATTGATGTCTATAAAAGAAAGTTAGAACCAACGCAAGATTTTATTCAGTTTGCTACTTTTGTTTCATTTTTTCCACAGTTAGTTGCTGGTCCTATTGAAAGAGCAAAACACTTGTTGCCTCAGTTTGAAGTTAAACGACATTTTGATAGCAATTTTGCAATGAGTGGTGTGTATCTCATTATTTGGGGATTATTTAAAAAAGTAGTCGTAGCCGACAATTGTGCCTTTTTTGTCAATCAAATATTTAATGGTAGCTCAAGTTATTCTTCTGCTGAACTGGTTTTAGGAGCAGTGCTGTTCGGTTTTCAGATTTACGGTGATTTTTCGGGTTATTCAGATATAGCTATTGGTGTTGCGAGATTATTTGGATTTTCATTAATGGTAAACTTTTCTTTTCCATATTTTTCAAGAAATATAGCTGAATTCTGGAGGCGTTGGCATATCTCATTATCAACTTGGTTTAGAGATTATGTTTACATTCCTTTGGGAGGATCTAGAGGGAACAAATCTAAACAGATTCGAAATGTATTGATTGTATTTTTAGTTAGTGGTTTTTGGCATGGCGCTAATTGGACTTACATTATTTGGGGTGCAATTCATGCGATGCTGTTTTTACCATTATTGATTTTTAAACGGAACAGAACCTATGTTGATCAGTATACCATAACTTATAAACAACTGCCTAAAATAGTCACGACCTTTTTATTGGTAACCTTAGCATGGATTTTCTTTAGAGCAGATACTGCTACTCACGCTATAAATTATATCATTGATATATGCCGTTTTGAAAGTCTGTCGGTTGTAACATTTTATAAAAATGGTAAATCTTTACTGTTTAGTGTCATTATTGTAGTCAGCATTTTGGTCATGCTCGCTTTCGAATTTAAATCTGTTCAAAAGCACCAAAAAGAAGTGATATTATCGCCTTATATGGCCATTTTTATAGCAATACTTATTACTTTTATGGGTGTATTTAAAAACCCATCAGATTTTATTTACTTCCAGTTTTAATTATGAAACTATTTTTAAAGAAAATAAGTGCGCTATTTATTGTGTTTGTAGCGCTTGCAATGCTCATGTCCTTTGGGAGTCTATACTTTTTAAGGCATTCAAGCTTTTATAAATCTTCATTTTTGGTGAACCAAGTTCCGCAAGATAATTTTGACTACGTCATTTTAGGGGCAAGTGATGGTTTAACAACTCTGAATACTAAAGTCATAGATTCTGTATTGTCTATAGAAGGTTTGAATTTGTCTATGGATGATACCTCTTTATCTAGTCATTATTTAATGCTTCAACATTTTTTAGCTGAAGGGAAACAAACGAAATACTGTATTTTGGTTTCCAGTGCTTCTGGTTTTGACACCTATACCAATACACTTAATAATAATGATTATAGATTTTTAATGTATACTAATAGAGCTTATGTGACTGAGTATTACAAACAGTTTCCCGATACGCGAGCAAAAATTTTATACTATTCAAAGTGGATGCCTCAATTAGGCGTGTCTTATTATAATGCTGAATTGTTTTATCCTTCATTAATGTCATTACTGAAACCTGAAAAGCGCAATCATTTTGATGATAAAGGAAATTTCACCTATCCAGTTTTAAATAAAACGAATCAGGAAATTACTGAATTTAAAGCTGTTTCAGTTGAGTTTTCAAATCCTTACGTAGCGCGAATTATGACTTTGTGTAATGAAAATAATATTGAACTGATATGCTATTTTCCTCCACACGAATCAAAAAAAGCAATTATAAAATCTTCAGAATATCATTTTATTAATCATAGCAGCACCTTAACAAATACCGCATACTTTTATGATGAGATTCATGTAAATCATGTAGGGAGACAACTTTCAAGTCTTAATTTCGCTGAAACCTTTAGAACCTATAAAACTAACGATTAGACATAGCTAAAGTGAATAGAAAACTCAAAATAGCGATTTACTCAGGGGAGATTCCCAGTACAACTTTTATTGAAAGACTTATTGAAGGTTTATCAGCTAAAGGTTGTGAGATTGTGCTTTTTGGGATTCTTAAAAAAAAGGTAAACTATAAAAATAATGCCGTTAATATAAAAGGATACAGGCTTAACCGAATTAATAAGGCTCTGTATTTATTGTATTATACGCTTTTGTTAACGCTATTTAAAAATAAAGAAAAGCACCAATTAGATCAGTTATTAAAAGCAGAAGGTAGGTTTAGCTTATACGATCGTGTAAAATGCTATCCTGTGTTATGGTATATGCCAGATATCTTTCATATTCAATGGGCAAAAGGTTTAAATGAATGGGTTTGGGTTAAAGATTTTGGTATTAAGCTTGTTTTAAGTCTTCGAGGTGCACATATTAATTACTCTCCTGTAGCAGATAAGCATCTTGCAGAGATGTATAAAACATATTTCCCTGAGGTAGATGCGTTTCATGCTGTTTCAAAGGCCATTGCGATTGAAGCTGAGAAATACAATGCGAATCCAGAAAAGGTGAAAGTCGTTTATAGTGGATTAGATCTAAGAGATTTTAATAATTCTGAAATAGAAATATCTAATAGAAGTAAAACTTTTAATGTAATTTCAATAGGACGACCACACTGGATAAAAGGTTATGCTTATGCACTGGATGCTTTTAAACTACTAAAAGATCAGGAGTTTCAGTTCACATATACAATTGTGGGAGGCTTAAATCTGGAATTAAAATACCAAATGGTTGAGTTAGGTTTAGATAATTATATTACGGTTGAAAAGCATATACCATTTGATGAGGTACAAAAGCTGCTAAAAGCTTCAGATTTACTCTTATTATCAAGCAATGAAGAAGGTGTCGCAAATGTGGTTCTAGAAGCTATGGCTTTTGAAAAATTAGTGCTTACAACCAATTGTGGAGGTATGGAAGAAGTTGTGGTTGATGGAGAGAACGGTTTTGTTGTTCCCATTCGAAATGCACGTGCCATGGCTAATAAGATTGTCGAGATTAGTAAACTTTCTGAAGATCAAAAAAAGGAGATTACTTCAAATGCGTTACGAACAATACAACAGGAACACACCGAAGAATTAATGGTTAACGGCATGTTTGAATTATATCAGAGTTTATGAATAAGCAACATTCAGATACAAAAAAAATAGGCATCGTGTTATCTTCCGTTCCTGGATATTCTGAAACCTTCTTCAGAAATAAAATAAAAGGTTTGCAGAATAATGGTATGGAGGTTACATTGTTTGTAGATGAATCTCAAACAACATCTCATAATCTACCCTGTGAACTCATTGTAGCACCAAAATTCAATAGTGGTTTTTTTCTTAAACTGAAAAATGTTTGTATTGCTGCAATTAAGTGTTGTTTTGTAAATCCGAAACAATCGCTAAAACATTATAAGTTAGATAAGAAGGATGGTATCGCGTTTAAACAACGAATTAAAAATTTGATTTTCAATCAGTATCTCTTAGGTCAAGATTTGGATTGGTTGCATTTTGGTTACGGAATGTTAGCAACCAACAGAGAGAATGTCGCAGAAGCTACTAATACAAAAATGGCAGTTAGTTTTAGAGGGTTTGATCTGTATCTGTCGCCTTTAAAGCATCAGAACTGTTATAAAATCTTATTTTCTAAAAATGTTGAGTTTCATGTTTTGTCTGAAAAAATGAAACAACGATTAACAACGTATCATGTTTCAGAAAACAGAATTCACGTCATCACTCCCGCAATTGATACATCACTTTTTGAAAGTCCAAATAGAAAAGTAGAAACTCGTAAAACGTTAGACATTTTATGTATCTCAAGATTGCATTGGGTAAAAGGGTTACACTATCTTCTTGAAGCCATGTCTATATTGAAAAAAGATGAGATCAATTTTAAATTGACGATTATTGGGGATGGAGAAGAAAAAGAGCGCCTGATTTTTGCTGCGCATCAATATGGCATATTAGACGACGTCGTATTTACGGGTAAGTTAACTCAAACAGAAGTGATACAGCATCTTAAAACATCAAATGTTTATATACAATACAGCATTCAGGAAGGTTTTGGAAACGCCGTTTTAGAGGCTCAGGCAATGGGTTTGCCTTGTATTGTATCCGATGCCGATGGTCTTCAGCAAAATGTATTGCACAACAAAACTGGTTGGGTTGTTCCTAAAAGAAATCCGATAGCTTTGGCTAAAAAAATTATAGACATTCATTTTTTAGATCCTGAAAAGAGAGATGCTATTACTAGTGCTGCAGTGAAACGTGTTAATAATGATTTTAATCTAAACAATCAAAATAGATTATTTTTAGAATTTTATAGGAACTAATTCTATGATTTGTGATTTGAAAATGTAATTTTGAATTACTTATAAGGTTTTCTATATTTTTAAGATAAGCGATAACCTTTAAAACTCTTATCATGACAAATTATGAATTCATGCGTTGGTTGACTTTTCCTATTATGCCAACACATTTATTGACTGTGAGAAATGACATCAAACACTTAATAAAGACTCATGGAACTAAGTCCAGATTATCTATGTTAGACGTTGGTGGTCGTAAATCGCCTTACACCATAAATTTACCTGCAGACATAACCTTACTCGATGTGCCACAGGAAAGTGGAACTAAAGAGGAACTAAATTTAGGTTTCACAGATAATATTTTAAGTACTATTCAAAAAAAGCGTAGTAACATTTCTAATGTTATTATTCAAGACATGACCAAATCTAAACTTGAGGATGCGTCTTATGATGCTGTTGTTTGTATTGAAGTTATTGAACATGTAGAAGAGGATGATATTTTTGTCAAAAACATTTCTAAAGTTATAAAGAGTGGTGGATGGGCTTATTTTACAACACCAAATGGAGATTATATTAAAAATGAAGGTCCAAACAAAAACCCAGACCATGTAAGGCATTACACCAAACAAGAATTAGAAGACGTTTTAAAAAAGCATTTTAAAAAGGCTGAAGTGTATTATGCTGTTAAGACTGGTAAATACAGAGTTCAAGGATTAAAAAGCTATAAAAAAAATAATCCTTTAAGTATGTTTAAAACTATGTATTCGAATATTGTAAATCGTTTTCAATCTAAAAATGTTAAGCATATGTCTCAAAATACGGCACATTTAATCGCTATTGGTTATAAATAATTTGTGATAATTTGGCTCAAAAAAAACATAAAGTAATTGTAATTGGTTTGCCAAAAACAGGGACTTCTACTTTAGCAGTAATGCTAAGAATGCTCAATTATAAAGTCACTGGACCAAATATTAATTATACTAAAGGAGACAATACGCTTCTTAATTTATTGTATGAGGACTATGATGGCTTTCAGGACTATCCTTGGTGTTTTGAGTGGCAAAAGTTTCTAAAAGATCCCAAGGTGAAATTTATTGTATTAAAGCGTGAAAAAGAGTCCTGGTATCGTAGTTTTTATGAGTCTTATGGCGGAAAAGAAGATCGCTATTTGTCATATTCCTTTATCGAGATATCTAAGCATCCAGATAATAAGCTTAAGTTTCTAAATTATTTTGATAATTACTATGACAATGTCAGTTCATATATTGAAAATGAACCCAATAGATTTATTGAAGTTTCTGTAAACGGCTTGGAATGGCCAGAATTATGTGATTTTTTAGACGAAGATTTACCAACTAATATTTTCGGAAAAGCCATTACGAAACCTCATATTAATAAAAATAATGTAAAAACCGTTAAGTCTTTTAAATATAAGGTTTTAAACTCTATAAAGAAAGGCATTACTTCGATAATTGGAGTAGATAATTGGTTGAAATTAGTTATTTTTTTAAGAAAAAATAATATTATATAATGTACAAATATTTGTTTTTCACTATTTTAACATGAATAGGTTGATGGGTTAAGAACAGTATAAATCACTTTATGAAAATTTTAATTTTTTACACTTATAATAAGGGTCCTTTATCAAGTTTTTTTGAAGAATTATCTTTGAAACTCTCGAAAAGAGGTCATGAGGTAACGAATTTTTATTTAAAGCATAGAAAAGAACACACTAAAAAAGGAGACCTTCATATATATGGAGAAAAACGAAAGAGCTTTGTTTTAAATTACTACCATATCTATAGGATTATAAAGCAAACGAAGCCCAATGTTATTATTTCTAATTTTAGTTATGTAAATCCAGCCCTCTTATTTGGTAGTCTTTTACATGTGAATAGAAATATTTGCTGGTTTCATACTGTTTACGGACATTCAAAACCTAACTGGCTAAAAGTCTTCAACAAAAAATTACATTTGAAACTTGCAGATGCTATTATAGCAAATTCTAAGATTTTAAAGGGTGAACTGAATACCATTTATGGCTACAATGAAGAGAAGATTTATGCGATTCCGTTCTGGACAAACATTTCAAATTATCAATCTGAAGACATAAATTTAGACCTTGAGAAAGATGAAGCGTGTTTATATATTGGTTGTCCAGGTCGTTTAGTGAAAGATAAAAATCATACCATCGTTATTGATGCTCTTTCAGAATTAAAGAAAAAGTCTGATAAAAAAATAAAGTTATTTATTGCTGGAAGTGGCTCTTACGAAGATAGTTTGAAAGCACATGTAAAAAAATGCAATTTGAATAATGATGTTGTGTTCCTAGGCTTATTATCTACGGCTGAGATGTTAAGTTTTTATAAACAAATGGATGTTGTAGTTTTACCAAGTTTAAATGAAGCATTTGGTCTGGTATTTATTGAAGCAATTTCTTTAGGAACGCCTGTAATTGTATCATCTCAATTTGGATCTTTAGCGTTTATAGATAGTAATGAGCACGATATGGAACGTTTTACATTCAATCCAAAATCAAAAACAGATTTAGTTAAGAAATTAGAACCATATCTCAATACACCTCAATTTGAAAGTGATTATTTTAAAGATTTATATAATACAACCTTTGAAAAAAGTACCATATTTAAAAAGATAGCACATGTTATTACAAAGCATGTCGAATAGCAATGATAACAAAACAGCACTAAAATATTATTAATGAATTTAAAAGGAATACTTAAAAAACTATCATCTGGAGTCGCTTCTACTAAAGCTCCATACGAAAACAGAACTCTATGTGGTGTGCCATTAAAGGTCTTACCAAATACAACAAGAGTCAAAGAAGATCAGGATGATTGCTGGTGGTTTTATTTAACCAAAAATCATAAGGTTATTTATGATGTTGGATGTAATGCTGGTTATTCAGCAATACTAGCTCTAATTCAAAATCCTCTTAAAAAAGTAATCTTGGTAGATCCTAATCCGAAGGCTCTTCAAAAAGCAGCTCATAATCTTATTGAAAATGGATTGGGTAATAATGCGCAATACGTTTCTGCATTTGTAGGTGATAAACTTGATAGTAAAGTTAAATTTTACACTGTTGGAGCAGGTGCAGCAGGAAGCATGCACGCGTCTCACGCTAAAAGTGCAGCAGCTGTTAATTCTTTTATGGAAGTCAGCACCATAACGTTAGACCACATGCTGTCGTTCTATAATGTAAAACCTGATTTAGTAAAAATTGATGTCGAAGGTGCCGAAACCTTGGTGATGCAAGCAGCTAAAAAGTTAGCAAATGAAACTAAATGTACATTCTTTATCGAAATGCATAATGTAGAAGGTTTAGGAATGGAAGCAGCAGCGCAGTCAATGCTTGATTGGTGTGATGAAATGGATTATAAAGCATGGTATCCAACAACAGGTAAAGCATTGGCTGGTGCCGAAGAAATTAAAGATAGAGGAAAATGTCACTTACTATTATTGCCTAAAGGTAAAGACTACCCTGAATATCTCAAAGGTATACCTGTTTATGCGCCATTACCAAAATCAATTTGATGCTTTTTAGGTTTCTAAAATATTTACAACCAACACATTATTTTCAATTGTTTACTAAGGCAAATACTTCGGTATTTC
Source organism: Psychroserpens mesophilus (assembly GCF_000826645.1). Lineage (GTDB taxonomy): Bacteria > Bacteroidota > Bacteroidia > Flavobacteriales > Flavobacteriaceae > Psychroserpens > Psychroserpens mesophilus. The sequence continues at coordinate 237,293 of NZ_JXJP01000008.1, read as the reverse complement.
CAAGGGTTGAATTTCTAAATGATGATGAGTTGGGTCTAATTGCTGTTGATAATCGTTATCAATCTAAACGTGCAAAAGAGTATGATATGTCATGGCAAGCAGTTCAAAATGGGTATTTAGGAAACGCAAAAACTTATCAAAACTTCGAAGCGGTATCTGTACAAGACAACTATCATTTTATCAGAAAAAATTTTCACAAATCCTGGGTGTTTTATGTCTTGATGATTCGTTTACTTTCGTTTAAAAATCCTTTTGTTGAAGTTAAGGGCTGGTATAAGACAAAAAATATATCGAGAACTAAAGTTGAAAACAAAGCCTTCTATAACATCAATTTTAATGCTTATACATCATCATTGATTGGTAAATCACCTAAAGTTAGTGTTGTCATTCCAACGTTAAACAGGTATGAGTATTTAAAAGATATCTTAAAAGATTTAGAGCTACAGGATTATAAGAATTTTGAAGTCATTGTTGTAGATCAGTCTGATGCATTTGATATACATTTCTACAAAGATTACAACTTAGATTTTAATATCATTCACCAAAAGGAAAAAGCTCTATGGCTAGCGAGAAATACAGCAGTTAAAAATGCCAAAGGAGAGTTGATTGCCTTATCAGAAGATGATGTACGTATCAATCCAGACTGGATAAGTGCTCACTTAAAATGTTTAGAATTTTTCGATGCTCAGGTTTCAGCTGGTGTTTTTTATCCAAAAGGAAAGCAGATTCCTGTAGAGCGTTCGTACTTCAGCATTGCATCACAGTTTGCTACAGGAAATGCGATGCTTTTCAAAAATGTATTTAAACAAGTAGGTTTATTCGATAGACAGTTTGAAAAGCAAAGAATGGGAGATGGCGAGTTTGGATTACGAGTTTATCTTGAAGGTATTAAAAGTGTGTCAAACCCATTAGCATCTTGTGTTGATATCAAAGCTAGCTCAGGAGGATTAAGAGAAATGGGAAGTTGGGATGCATTCAGACCATCCAACTTTTTTGCACCACGACCAATACCAAGTGTATTGTATTTTTTCAGACGCTATTTTGGTAAAAAAGCATCCAGATTATCACTGCTACGAACGGTTCCATTATCTATTTTTCCTTATCAATTCAAAAAAAACAAGCCGCTTTTGTTACTAGGCACATGCATTACTATACTGATTTTTCCTTTGGTAATCTATCAAGTTTCTAAGTCGTGGCATCTGGCATCAAAAAAAATAAAACAAGGTTCATTAATTGAAGTATTAGATTGAGTACATCACGTAAACATATCGTTATTGTCTCTTCAGAATTTCCACCGCAACCTGGTGGCATAGGAAATCATGCGTATAACTTAGCCTTGCATCTATCGCATCAAGATTATAACGTTAAGGTGATTGCCGATCAACGCTCAATTAATGGAACAGAAGAGCAGGATTTTGACAGTAAGCAACCTTTTGAGATTATCAGAATTACACGTTACAAACTACGTATTTTGATGTACCTCAAGCGAATCATGAAGACGTTTAATAGTCTAAAGCATACAGATTATGTGATAGCTACTGGTAAGTTTTCACTATGGAATGTGGCAGCATTAAGTTTGTTTCAAAACATCAAAACGTTGGCTGTAATTCATGGTACAGAAGTGAATTTCAAATCTGTTTTACTTCGGAAATCAATTGATTTTTCTTTAAAAAAAATGGATAAAATTGTTGCTGTATCTAACTATACCAAAAGTTTGATATCACATTTAAATGTTGCGGTAGATGTTATTCCTAACGGCATAGATCTTTCTCAATGGCATAAAGATAATCAGCCCAAAATTGAATTAATAGGAAGTCCTGTGATCACAACTGTTGGGAGAGTAAGTTCAAGAAAAGGACAATTGAATGTGATACATCAATTACCTGAATTGATTAAGCAGTTTCCTGATATTCATTATCATTGTATTGGGATTCCTTCAGAAGCTGAAGCCTTTAAAAATGTTGCTAAACAACTAAAGGTTGATGCTCACGTGACTTTTCATGGCAAGTTAGAATTAGAAGCTCTGAAACAACATCTCATGGCAACTGATATATTTGTGATGATGAGTTCTGAAAGTCAGTCTGGCGATGTTGAAGGGTTTGGAATTGCTATTCTCGAAGCAAATGCGCTTGGTATTCCAGCTATTGGAGCAAAAGGGTGTGGGATTGAAGATGCAATTAATAATGGTGTGTCAGGTGTATTGATACCCTTAAATGATTCTGAACAATTTATCCACGCTATCAAGTCGGTACTCAAAGAAAAAAGCAAATATCAACGTGAAGCCATGCAATGGGCAAAACAGCATGATTGGTCTAATATCATCATTAAATATACGACCTTATTAAATTGAAAATGCAAACACTAACGATTATATCGCATACTGAACATTATAAACTTCCTGATGGTACAATCGTTGGTTTGGGATCTACTGTAACCGAAATTAATCAGTTACTTGACCTATTTGACAACATCATTCATGTAGCGATGTTACATGATGAAAGTGCGCCTCCAAGTAGTTTGCCTTATGTTTCAGATCAAATTACTTTTGTTGCAATTCCAGCTTTAGGTGGACCAAAATTTAGTGATAAGCTCTCTATATTATGGAAAATACCTTCCGTTTTAAAAACGATAAGGTTGGCAATTTCTAAATCAGATTCCTTTCAATTTAGAGCACCTACTGGCATTGGTGTTTTTGTTATTCCGTATTTGGTAGTGTTTAGTAGAAAAAAAGGCTGGTTTAAATATGCAGGAAACTGGAAACAAAAATCGGCACCATTGGCATATCGTTTTCAACGTTGGATTCTGAAAAATCAAAGTCGAAAAGTAACTATAAATGGTATTTGGAATGATCAGCCAAAGCAATGTTTGTCGTTTGAAAACCCTTGTTTAACTCAAGAAGAATTAGAGCTAGGACATGAAGTTATACAACAAAAACAATTTAAACCTGGTGCTATAGATTTCTGTTTTGTCGGACGCTTAGAGGATGAAAAAGGCGTCGGTCTATTGATAGATGCTTTTATGGATTTACCTGAAGCAGAGAAAGCTAAAATAAATACTATACATCTTGTTGGCGACGGTAAATCAATGTCGGACTATAAACTTAAAGTAAACAATTGCGGACTTAATTTCAGGTTTCATGGATTTTTGTCGCGTCAAGATGTACATAAAATATATCAAGTGTCACATTGCATGATTCTGCCTTCAGCTAATGAAGGATTTCCAAAAGTTGTTTCAGAAGCTATGAATTATGGGTGTTTGCCTATAGTTTCAGATATTTCCTCTATAAGTCATTATATAAAAGATGAAGTCAACGGTTTTTTGATATATCCCATAACTCCTGAGAATTTAGCTAAAAAGATTAAAATCGTTTTAAATTTGACTGATTCTGAGTATTCTCAGATGGTTACATCACAAATCAATGAACGAATTAAGTTTACCTATTCATATTATAACACTAGAATTAAACATGAAATACTTGATGTTTAAATTGTATAAAAATCTTGTAACGCTTGCTGATTTTTTTTCAGAATGTTTTGCAAACCAATTATTTATTAGGTCTTACAAAAAAAAAAAATTACATTTATCGCTTGTTGCTATCAAATCAATTATTAAATGATTTTTAAAAAAATATCTTGGTATTTTAAGCGTCACCCATTTCTGTATAAGGCTCGTTTTAAATTACTATCTAAAAACTCGAACATATCTGAGATTAAAGATCAAACTTATAATAAGACCAATGATAAGAGAGATATCCCAAAGTTTTTTTATGAAATTAATGATGTTATTTTTAAAGATTTTAAACCTGAAACAGATTTAGAGTTAATTAAACATCTTAGTATTTGGTTGCAAAATCATATTAAGGGAGGACCAGGACTCAGTGAGCCATCAGATGAAGCATTGCGAATTATGCTTTCTGGAAAAGGAGGTGTTTGCAGTGATATAGCTCAGATTTTTAATAATTTTTGTGTGATTAATGATATTCAAGTACGTGAATGGGGAAATACAAGAGCTCCATTTAGTAAAGATTACGGCGGACATTCTTTCAATGAAGTTTACATAAAGGAACGGGAAAAATGGATTTTAATAGATGTATCATGTAGCATGTTTTTTTACTATGACAACTTTGAATTGTCTGTGATTGAACTCTTTCAATTAATCCGAGACAAAAATCAGGTTGAGTTTAAGTCATTTAATTTGAACCAGACTTGCAATAAAAAAAATATTCAAAGAAATTATCTTAATCCAAACATTATTCCTTTTTTGATTTGCAATTATTCCAACAAGGTATATGATGCTTATCTAAGTTTTTTTAGACCTTATATACCAGTGTTTATTATACACTTTATTATACTTTTGTTCGGAAAAAGTTATCACTATCGATTTCCAATAGATAATTACAAGAAAATATTTTCTTAAAGTTTTATCTTGTCACAGATTATTAATTTTATGAAACAAATAGGTGAAAACTAATATTACCTACATATCTGCTATTGCTTTACACATTTTTATAGGAATAATTATCTATTATAATGAAGCTTTAGCCAAAGTTTACTTTGCTGTAGCTTTAACCTTTTTTGTATCCAGAATTATACTTGCGCCACAGAATACAAAAACACTGGAGGTTTTAAAAGCTGCTTCGTATTTTGTTGGAGCTGAGGTGTTTCTTAGATTAACAAGAGGATCAATATCCTACGAAGCTGGAAAATATTTAGTAATCATTTTCATGTTAATGGGTATGTTATTCAAAGGTGTGTCAGGTAAAGCCTATCCATATCTTTTATATATTATGCTTTTGGTTCCATCAATCTTTGTGGCTTCTACGACTTTGAGTTTTGATGCTAATTTCAGAACTAATATTGCTTTTGTACTCAGTGGTCCAGTTTGTTTGGGAATTGCAGCTTTGTTTTGTTACGATAAAAAAGTAACCTATCAGCAACTCAATAAGCTGTTAGTATATATGGTCTTACCTTTAATATCACATACTGCCTACATCTTTTTTTATAATCCAAGTGTGCGAGAAGTTATAACCGGAACAGGATCTAATAGAGATGCTTCTGGAGGCTGGGGAGCAAATCAGGTATCTACAGTTTTAGGATTAGGAATGTTTATCATGGCAGTTAGATTATTTACTAAATCACCTACTTTAATTCTCAAAATTTTGAATATTGCTATTTTCTGTGCTATTGGTTATAGAGCTATAGTAACATTTAGTAGAGGAGGAGTTGTAACAGCTATTATTGCCATTATTGCTTTTGTGATTATTTACTATGGCAGAGTGTCTAAAAAGAAGAAGTCAGAGATATTAATGCTTTCAGTGATTTTTTGTTTCAGTATGGGTTTCACTTGGTTTATAAGTTCAACTCAAACAGATGGTTATATCGATTTAAGATATTCTAATAAAGACCATTTGGGGAGGGAGAAAACAGATGTCACTACAGGTAGGGGAGAACTATTTAAAAATGAGCTTTCTGGGTTTATTTCTAATCCATTTTTAGGTATTGGTTCAAGTCGAGCCAAAGACCAACGAATTGAAACTGATGGTCAAGGTGTGACATCTCATAGTGAAGTAAGTAGAACTTTAGCAGAACATGGTATGTTTGGAGTAGTTATGCTTATCATATTGTTATTTAAACCTATTGATTTTAGAAGTAAAAATAAACGGAATTATTATTTCTATGCATTTTTATGTTTTTGGTTTGCTACTATAAATCATTCATCAATGCGAATCGCTGCACCAGCTTTTATATATGCATTAGCACTTTTAAATGTAACGAATGAAAAAAGTCCTATACATAGGAAACAACTTAAACAATAAAACATCTAATTTATCTGGAATCCAGATTTTAGGGCCTTTGCTCGAGAATGAAGGATACGTAATGCATTATGCATCTTCGAAGTCTAATAAATTATTACGGCTATTGGATATGGTTTGGACAACTTTGAGATTGTTTAAACGCTTAGATATAGTTTTAATAGACACCTACAGTACTCAAAATTTTTATTATGCTCTAGTAATTAGTCAGTTGTGCCGGTTTTTAAATCTAGATTATATTCCAATTCTTCACGGTGGGAATTTAGCTTCAAGATTGAATAGTCATCCTAAATGGAGTCATCTTATTTTTGATAACTCAAAGTGCAATGTGTCACCATCATTGTTTTTAAAAGAAGTATTTGAAAATGCTGGTTTTAAGAATATCATTCATATTCCCAATACCATTAAAATTGAAAATTATCCATTTGAACACAGAAATTATGATGCGCCAAAATTACTGTGGGTGCGTTCATTTTCAAAAATTTATAATCCTGAATTAGCGATACTGCTTTTTAAAAAACTGAAAGATACATATCCTAAAGCAAGCTTATGTATGGTTGGTCCAGATGCCGACGGATCTCTAAATACAGTTAAAGCATTAGCACATCAACATCATCTAACTGTAAAATTTACCGGTAAATTAGAAAAGAAACAATGGGTGAGCTTATCAAAGGATTACAATATCTTTATAAATACAACAAACCTGGACAATATGCCTTTAAGTGTTATTGAAGCAATGGCTCTGGGTTTGCCTGTTGTTTCTACAAATGTAGGAGGTATGCCTTATTTAATTGAAAATGAATTAGATGGTTTGTTAGTACAGCCTAATCATGCAAGTGGTATGTGTTCAGCTGTGATTTCATTATTTAATAATTCTGAAAAAAGAGCGCAATTAATTGATAATGCTCGAAAAAAAGTTGAAAAATTTGATTGGATTGATATAAAATCACTATGGGCTAACGCATTAAGCTCTAATAAGGGTGGAAATCTATCTTAACTTATTATATTTATAAATAATTTAACAAATGACTAAAAAGAAAGGCATTCATTTTGAAATATCCGAACGTAAGATTCTTTTAAGGATCTTCGATATTTTATTCATATTTGCCGGACTTTACCTTATTGAATTGTTTTTAGGTTTTGATTATTTAACTTTAAGTAAAGAAAATACCGTAGCACTCATTGTTCTTGTGCTTTACATTTCAATTTTCGGAACCATTTTCGAAATCTATGACCTACAAAAATCAAATAAGCTTGATGTAACGTTTCGAAATATAGTAATTACATCCTCAACTACTGTCTTATTCTATCTGTTAACACCATTTTTCACACCTTTTTTGCCTGAAAACAGATTGAAAATTATTTACTTTTATTTGATTATCATAGTGATGTTGTTTTTATGGCGCTTAGCTTATACGACTTTAATTTCGTCTCCTCGGTTTTATAAAAAAGTGCTTTTAGTTGGTGAAATTTCTAATATTGAGAATATAATCAAACCTTTGAACGAAACTGATCCAAACTATAAAATCATTGGGTTTATCAATTGCGAAAAAGAAACAGATGATCCTATTAAATTTAAAGGTTTAAAAGAGTTTCAGCCAAATGAACTTATGGATGTTATTCAGAAATATAAGATTTCAGAAATACTTGTAGCCAGCTACGATTCTGAAACCATAACACCAGAAATTTACCATGATTTAATCAATTTATTAGAACACGGATTTACAATTAGGGAATACACCCAGGTTTATGAAGAAATAACCTATAGAGTTCCTATACAATTTGTAGGAAAGGACTTCTACAAGTATTTTCCATTTAGCAGAAGTAACCAAAATACCTTATATTTATTTTTTCACCGAACATTTGATATCTTGTTTTCTGTTATTGGCTTGCTTATTGGATTTCTTTTACTTCCCTTGATTTTACTGGGAAATCTCATAGCTAATAGAGGACCATTATTTTATATGCAAGAGCGTGTTGGAAAAAATGGAAAAATATTTAGAATCATGAAGCTACGAAGTATGATTGTAAATGCTGAAAAAGATGGTGCTAAATGGGCTCAGAAAAATGATGTAAGAATTACAACTTTTGGTAAATTTTTAAGACGTTCCCGATTAGACGAAATTCCACAATTTATAAATGTTTTAAAAGGAGAAATGAGCATCATTGGTCCACGACCTGAACGTCCATTTTTCGTGAATGAATTGTCTAGAATTATTCCCTTTTACGAAACCAGACATATTATTAAACCAGGACTTACAGGTTGGGCTCAAGTTAAAACAAGGTATGGTTCTTCAGTTGATGATAGTCTAACCAAGTTACAATACGATTTATATTACATAAAGCATAGAAGTATTTTCTTAGATTTAAATGTTGTGGTAAAAACTTTAAGTACAATATTATATTACAGAGGACAATAGCTTAAAGGACTTGCCTTTTTTTTCTATAAAACCCAATAAGGAAAACAAACAACATAATAAAAATTGAAATTCTGGCAATATAATCTCCTGCTAGAACATAAAAGGTAAGTTTGTCATTTGTAGTAATTTGTCCGTCCAAAGCACCTTTTTGATTATATGCTAATTGACTCGTAATGTCTCCTCTAGCATTAATAAATGCAGAAATACCTGTATTGGCACTTCTGGCAATATCTCGTCTGGTTTCAATAGCTCTTAATCGAGCTAAACTTAAATGTTGCTTATGACCTTGTGTGTCATTCCACCAGGCATCATTGGTAATAATGGCTAAAAAATTCGCATCATTTCTCACATAACCTGTAACAAATTCACCATAAACAGATTCATAACAAATAATAGGAGCAGCTTTAGACTTCTTGTTGGAAGAAGTGAAAACTCCTCTGTAATTTTGAGTGGTTTTCATAGCAACCGTACCACCAAGGTCAATTAGCGCATCACCAACTATGGGTTTTAAAATATCTTGATACGGAAAGTTTTCAATGCCGACTACCAATTTCGATTTATTATAATACTGAACACTATCGCTTGAGTTGATGAGGATGGCGGAATTGTAATCGTCATACCATGTGTTTTCGTTATATTGATTAGTCTCAGAGCGTACTTTCGATGCATCTCTAATCACATCAATAAAAGACATGCCTGTTAACAAATTCACATGAGGATACTTGCTTACATATTGATCTAATTTGTTTTTTAAAAGTGTATGTTCGAATTGTCTTAATTTAACACTTTGAGCAAATACAGTTTCGGGAGCTAATATAAAATCTGTGGCATCTGAGATTTTCGTATCAGATAGTTCAGTGAAAATATCAACCATCTTCAAATTAGACATGTTATATTTTTCTGAATAAGGATCTATATTGGGTTGCAGAGCTATGACATTAACAGTTTCACCTTCATGACTGTAATTCATATACATTACTGAAGATATACCAATTGGGACTAATACCAAAGCAGCAAACTTTAAAGTAAAAGACTTTATATAAGTTTTAGAGGGTTCTTCGTGATAATTGAGAATACTTTTGAAAATAAAAACGTTTACTAATAATACCCAGAGAGTGCCTCCAAATGTTCCAGTATATTCATACCATTGAATCCAGGTGATAAATTCTGAAAATCCATTTCCCAAATTGAGCCAAGGCCATGAGAATTCCCAGTGTAAATGAAGTTTTTCAAAACTAATCCATAAGGTTACTAAAAAAAGCAGTGACCTGTTAATTGATAAACGTTTAGCATATTTATGATATATCAGGAATACGATTGCCATTAATGCCGAATTCACAAAAATAGCAAAGGCTGCTCCAAATGCACTGGCATAAACCAGCCAACTCGTCGTAAAGAGATTCCATATAAAAAAAGTAAGATAAGAGAAGCCAAAAATCTTGAGACCTTTGCGTTTGGTTTCAGAGTGTCTTACATTGTATTCCATAAGTAGGAGTGGTACAAATGCAAAAAATAATACTAAGGGAAAACCATAGGTTGGCCATCCTAATACAAATAAAAATCCTGAGGCTATTGCGAGTAAAAGTTGCTTCACTATCTAAAGATACTAAAATCGAGCTTTAAAGAAAATACATTGCTATACAGTGCGACACTTTGATCACCAATATCTGTAAATGCATAATCGACGTAAATCCCTTTGTATTTAAAACCTAGTCCTAAGCTAGGTTGAAAAGTGAGACTTTCTGAGTTGTCTAATTGTAACTCATTTTGGAAATTTCCAACGCCAGCCCTTAGAAAGACTAAATCTGTGTAACCAAATTCAAATCCCAGTGCAGGATTGAAACTAGCAAACGAACTAGATATAATATCATTATTTTGTTCAAACCGTACATTTAAATCAAAAGAGGCCAGTAAAGAGTAGTCATAATGAAAGATGAATTTTTTAGACATTCCAATCTGTAATTTTGGAATAGTAAGTTCAGTGCTTTCTGGAACCGTTTGATTTTGACCTTCAATCGCATTTTGTATATCTTCTAACTTATCGTCATTAAAAGACCATGCATTGAACGTAGTTGTAATATCTCTGGCCATGATGCCAAATTTCCAGTCGTTTTTAGACTCAAACTGTATACCAACATCTAAACCAAATCCCCAAGAATCAGCAAAATCACCTATAATTCGTCGTACCACCTTAGCATTCACGCCATAACTTAAGCCTGAAATGGGTAAGTCTCTGGCGTATGAAAATGTTAATGCATAATCTGCAGTAGAGAATAAGCTAACACGATCGTAGTTGATATTTCCTTGATCATCTATCAATTGCGTGGTATCTAAAATGTCATCCACACCAAAACGAATCAAGGATAAGGCAATTGCACTTCGGTCATCTAACGGTTTTGCAAAAGCGATGTAATTATAATTGGCAATATTGGCAAAATAACTAGAATGCATAGCAGCTAATTGGTTGTCTTCCAGATTGACTAATCCAGCAGGATTCCAATAGCCTGAATTAACATCTGCCGTATGAGAAACTACAGCATTACTCATGCCTAAAGCAGCAGCATCTACACCAATATTTAAAAACTCATTTGAGTATTTACGAGTTGTTTGAGCAGAACCTATGAGTGTCATTAATGACAGTACAATAAGTAAGTATTTCTTCAACAGCAAAATTTTTTTACAAAGATGCACAATATTTTTCATCTATTAAACTGCAAAATACAGTAGTTATTGCCTTCTGTTTGTATAAGTCGTAAATAGTTTGTTATTTTTACACAAATCTTATGCATGTCAGTAAAAAAGTTCATTCCTAATTTTGTAACACTTCTTAATTTGTTCTGTGGAAGTATTGCAGTAATTTTTGCAGTTCACAACAATTTTGTTGTAGCTGCACTTTTCGTTTTTTTGGGTATTTTCTTTGATTTTTTTGATGGTTTACTGGCCAGAAAACTAAAGGTCCAAAGTGAATTAGGAGTACAGCTTGATTCGCTTGCAGATATGGTAACTAGTGGATTGGTTCCTGGAATAGTTATGTTTAAACTTATTTCAATAAGTGTAGATGCGCCAGATTCAATGCATATTGATGATTGGAGTTCGACTACAGATTTTTATGGATTACGATTAGTGCCTTTAGCATTGATAGGTATATGCATTACGCTAGCTTCAGCTTACCGATTAGCAAAATTTAATATTGATGAAGATCAGCAAACTTATTTCAAAGGTTTACCAACGCCAGCAAACACACTACTAATCATGTCATTGCCACTAATAATGGAATTTCAAAATAATGCCATGTTTAATACACTCGTTTTAAATCAATGGTTTTTAATAGCACTGACTATCGTAAGCTGTTTTTTGTTAAATTCAAATATCAAACTATTTGCACTAAAATTTAAAAACTTCACCTTTAAAGATAACCCATTCCGATATATTTTAATTAGTATAAGCGTTTTGTTAATGATTGGGTTTCATTTTATTGCGATACCATTAATTATCATCCTTTATATTAGTCTTTCACTAATTAAAAATGTAACAACCAAATAATATACTCTAACAATTAATTACCAAGAATGGCATCAGGATTTTTTGCATTATTAGATGATATTGGAGCACTTATGGATGATGTGGCTGCCATGAGTAAGATTACCACTAAAAAGACAGCCGGTATTTTAGGTGATGATTTGGCTGTAAATGCTGAAAAAGCATCAGGTTTTGTTTCATCGAGAGAAATACCTGTGCTTTGGGAAATAACGAAAGGTTCTATGTTAAATAAACTTATCATTTTGCCTTTAGCTTTTTTACTGAGTGCTTTCTTACCTTGGGCTGTAATTGTAATACTTGTGCTTGGAGGTGTTTACTTGGCTTATGAAGGTGCTGAGAAAATTTATGAATACATCATACCTCACAAACATGAAAAAGTCGTAGAACTGAAGGATGATTTATCAAAAGAAGAACTCTTGGTTTTAGAAAAGTCTAAAATTAAATCAGCAATAGTCACTGATTTTATTCTTTCTGTTGAAATTGTAATCATAGCATTAGGAACCGTTGTCGGACAAGAATTATTATTTCAGATATTAGTAGTTTCAGTTGTTGCAATTATTGCTACTATAGGTGTTTATGGAATTGTAGCATTGATAGTGAGAATGGATGATTTCGGATTTCGATTAATTAAGTTAAGCAATGGAAAAAAGGGTGTTTCCTACGCTATCGGAACTTTTTTAGTCAAGGCATTACCTATAATAATCAAGAGTTTGTCTGTAATTGGTACAATAGCCTTACTATTAGTTGCAGGAGGAATATTTATTCATAATCTAGAATTTTTACATCACTTCTTAGAAGGTCTTCCGTCAATTATTAGAGATTTCATTGTGGGATTGCTTGTAGGCGTAGTTACGCTTGCTGCCGTTAAACTTCTAAAGATTATTTTCAGGAGTCTTTTTCCGAAGAAAATGAATTAAATTCAAGTTTAAATTTAGAAATGTAATTTCTTTTTACGCAGTTCGAAGTTTTGGCCTAAATACACTTTTCGTACCATGTCGTCGTTGGCTAATTCTTCAGGTTCTCCAGCTTTTAGAATACTTCCTTCAAACATTAAATAGGTTCGGTCTGTAATAGCTAAAGTTTCCTGTACGTTATGATCAGTAATTAAAATACCGATATTCTTTTTGGTAAGTTGAGCAATGATTCGCTGAATATCTTCCACAGCAACAGGATCAACACCTGCAAAAGGTTCATCCAGTAAAATAAAATCAGGATCTGTAGCTAATGCCCTGGCAATTTCAGTACGACGACGTTCACCTCCAGATAATAAATCACCTCTGTTGGTACGAATATGACCTAAACTAAACTCATCAATAAGAGACTCCATTTTATAATGTTGTTCTTTTTTACTTAGTTTGGTCATTTGAAGCACGCTCAAAATATTATCCTCGATACTCAGTTTTCTAAATACCGAAGCTTCCTGAGCTAGATAACCAATGCCGTTTTGAGCACGTTTGTACATTGGAAACGAGGTTATGTCAGTATCATCAAGAAAAATTTTACCACCATTAGGTTTGATAAGGCCAACGATCATATAAAAAGACGTCGTTTTTCCTGCTCCATTTGGACCAAGCAAACCAACGATTTCTCCTTGATTAACTTCTAAAGAAACATCCTTAACGACTTTTCTTCCGCTGTAGGATTTCATTAAATTATCGGCTCTTAATTTCTTCATGGTTGCTAAAATAGTAAAATAACGAGGACTTACTTTCTCTTTATTATAAGTTTAACGCTTCGTTTCTAAAGCATCCCAGTACTCATAAGCACGTCTCAAATGTGGAATTACGATAGTACCACCAACCAAAGTTGCAATCCCTAGTGCTTCAACAACTTCTTCTTTTTTGAGGCCTTCATTATAACTTGCTTCTAAATGATATTTGATGCAATCATCACAACGTAACACAGTTGAAGCAACAAGGCCCAATAATTCTTTAGTTTTTTTATCTAAAGCACCTTCAGCAAATGCATTGGTATCTAAATTAAAAATACGTTTGATAATTTTATTATTATCTGCTAAAATGGCATCATTCATTTTAGAACGATAGTCATTAAATTCAGTGACGATATCAGACATTAGCTTTTTTCTTTTTATTGAGGTTTCTTAATACAACTTTTGAAATATAAATACTCACTTGATACAGTATCAGAATTGGAATAGCCACGATGATTTGACTGGCAAGATCAGGAGGTGTAATGATTGCTGATAGTACTAATACGATCACCAAGGCAAACTTTCTGTACTTCCTCATAATCTGAGGTGTGACTAATCCAACCTTCGTTAAGAAATAAATAATGATTGGTAATTCAAACACCAATCCGGAAGCCAAACTTGAGGATCTTATGATTGAAATATATGAACTGATATCAAACTCATTCGAGATTTCAGAACTAACACTGTAATTCCCTAAAAAGTTAATAGACAATGGTGTTACAACATAGTAACCAAATAATACGCCAAGGAAGAACAAAAAGGAGGTCATGAAGATGAATCCTTTGGAATATTTACGCTCTTCACTTCTTAACCCTGGACTAATGAAACTCCATAATTGATAAATAACATAAGGGAAAGCAAGTATAAAACCGGCAAATATGGATGTCCAAATATCTGCTGAAAACTGTCCAGCCATGGTTCTACTTTGTACTTTGAACGGAAATTCAGCAGCACAAAACGTGGTATCATTAATGCCTATAAATTGTGACGCCTGACATAACCATTTATAGGTAGGGAAGTCCATTCGCTTTGGCGCAAAAATAATATGCTCGAAAATAAATCCACTAAAAATAAATGCAACAGTAGCACAAATTAAAATTGAAAGTGTGATGCGTATTAAATGCCATCTTAAGTCTTCAATGTGATCCAGAAAAGACATTTCATCGGTATTCTTTTTTCCCATTATATAATGCCTTCTTTAATTAAGTCATGAATATGTATAACGCCTGCATATTCACCATTGTTTTCAACCAATAATTGAGAAATACCATGCGCTTCCATTAATTCCATAGCATCAATGGCCATAGCATCTTCATCAATTCGTTTTGGGTTACTACTCATAATTTCTTCAGCAGTTAAGTGAATAAAATTCTCGCTTTTAGTTAACATTCTTCTTAAATCTCCATCAGTAATAATTCCTACAATTTTATTGTCGTTAACAACTGCTGTAACGCCAAGCATTTTTTCTGAAATCTCAACTATCACATCTTTAGCAGAGGTATTGAGTTCTACTTTAGGCTTTTCATTTACAGATGATAAATCACTTACACGCAAATATAAGCGTTTTCCTAAGGCACCTCCCGGATGATATTTAGCAAAATCCTGACTGGAAAACCCACGAAGCTCCAATAAACAAATAGCTAAAGCGTCTCCCATAACCAATTGTGCAGTTGTGCTGGTTGTAGGAGCCAGATTATTCGGGCAAGCTTCCTGTTCTACATAGGTGTTGAGGATAAAATCAGCCTGAAGTGCTAAAAATGATTTGTCGTTACCAGTTATGGCTATCATCTTGTTTTTAGCATTTTTTATCAGTGGCACTAAAACTTTTATTTCAGGTGTGTTTCCACTTTTAGAGATGCAAATCACCACATCGTCTTCCAGGATTAACCCTAAATCACCATGAATGGCATCTGCAGCATGCATAAACACTGCAGGCGTTCCTGTAGAGTTCAAAGTTGCTACTATTTTATTAGCGATAATCGCACTTTTTCCAATTCCGGTAATAATAACGCGTCCTTTGGAGTTGTATATTAATGATACAGTATTTGCAAAATCATCAGTTAGTAAATTACTAAGATTGGCTATAGCATCACGTTCTAAATCTATGGTTTTTCTGGCCGTTTTCAGGATAGATTGAATACTGTTCAAAATTAATTTTTTTTGAGTTTGATGGGTTTAAAGAAATTGTTATCTTTAGTCTTATGCAAATGTATCAAAAATACTAATAGGGATTAATGAGTATAAAAGAAATTGATATACATTCTGCACTTAAACAATACTTTGGTTTTTCTAAATTTAAAGGACTTCAAGAGAGTGTCATTAAAAGTGTTGTTGCTGGTGAGGATGTATTCGTTATAATGCCAACAGGTGGTGGGAAATCAATGTGTTATCAACTTCCTGCATTAATAAAAGAAGGTACAGCAATTATTGTTTCTCCTTTAATTGCCTTAATGAAAAATCAGGTTGACGCGATTAGAGGTATCTCTAATGAAGAAGGTGTCGCTCATGTTTTAAATTCATCATTAAATAAAACAGAGGTCAAACGTGTTAAAGAAGACATCACAAATGGTGTCACTAAGCTGCTTTATGTGGCTCCTGAATCTTTAACCAAGGAGGAACACGTTGAGTTTTTAAGAACGGTTACAATTTCATTTATGGCCGTAGATGAAGCACATTGTATTAGTGAATGGGGACATGACTTTAGGCCAGAGTATCGAAATCTCAGACATATTATAAAGCGTATTGGCGATAATATTCCAATTATTGGTCTAACAGCAACAGCAACACCTAAAGTTCAAGAGGATATTTTAAAAAGTCTTGATATTACTGGAGCTACTACATTTAAAGCCTCCTTTAACAGACCAAATTTATACTACGAAATACGTCCGAAGACCAAAAATGTCGATGCAGATATCATTCGTTTTGTAAAACAAAATGAAGGAAAATCAGGAATTGTATATTGTTTAAGTCGTAAACGTGTTGAAGAATTAGCGCAAGTACTTCAGGTTAATGGCATAAAAGCTGTGCCATATCATGCAGGTTTAGACCCTAAAACTCGTGTAAAACATCAGGATATGTTTCTTATGGAAGATGCCGATGTGGTTGTTGCCACAATTGCCTTCGGAATGGGAATAGATAAACCAGATGTACGATTTGTTATTCATCACGATATGCCTAAAAGTATCGAGAGTTATTACCAAGAAACTGGTCGTGCTGGACGTGATGGAGGTGAAGGACATTGTTTAGCGTATTACGCATATAAGGATATTGAAAAACTCGAGAAGTTCATGTCTGGAAAGCCAGTGGCTGAACAGGAGATCGGACAAGCATTACTTCAAGAAGTTGTTGCTTTTGCTGAAAGCTCAGTATCTAGACGAAAGTTTATTTTACATTATTTCGGTGAAGAGTTTGATAATGCAACTGGAGAAGGAGGCGATATGGACGATAATGTTCGTAATCCAAAAAAGCAACATGAAGCTAAAGAAGAAGTAAAGACACTTTTGGAAACCGTTGATAAAACCAATGAAAAATACAAGTCTAAAGATTTAGTCAATGTTTTAGTTGGAACGTCAAATGCCTTAATCTCTTCTCACAAAACAGATGCGCAACCGTTCTTCGGAATTGGAAAAGCTAAAGATAAGCGCTATTGGATGGCTTTAATTCGTCAAGTTCTAGTGGCTGGTTATTTAAAAAAGGACATCGAAACTTATGGTGTGTTAAGAATACCTGAAGCTGGTCATGAGTTTATAAAATCGCCAAAATCATTTATGATGACAGAAGACCATGTGTTTGATGAGGCTTCAGATGATGGGATAGTGACTGCAGCTAAAGGAGGAGGAGGCGTTGCCGATGAGAAATTAATGGGAATGCTTAAGGATCTTAGAAAGCGAAATGCTAAGAAATTGG
Organism: Psychroserpens mesophilus; assembly: GCF_000826645.1. Classification (GTDB taxonomy): domain Bacteria; phylum Bacteroidota; class Bacteroidia; order Flavobacteriales; family Flavobacteriaceae; genus Psychroserpens; species Psychroserpens mesophilus. The sequence continues at coordinate 219,904 of NZ_JXJP01000008.1, read as the reverse complement.
GTGTGCCACCATTTGTTATTTTTCAGGATCCTTCATTAGAAGATATGGCTTTAAAGTATCCAATTACCATTGACGAACTGAGTAATGTTCATGGAGTTGGTGATGGAAAAGCAAAAAAATACGGTAAAGATTTTATCGCGCTTATTTCGAGATATGTCGAAGAAAATGATATCATGCGACCTGACGATTTTGTCGTTAAAAGTACAGGTTCAAATTCGGCTATCAAGTTGTATATTATTCAAAATGTAGATAGAAAACTTCGACTAGATGATATTGCTTCGTCTAAAGGTATGAGCATGGTTGATTTTATTAAAGAGATGGAAGCCATAGTCTTTTCTGGAACAAAACTCAATATCAATTACTGGATAGATGAAGTTTTAGACGAAGAGCAACAAGAAGAAATCCATGAATATTTTATGGAATCTGAAACGGATAAAATTTCTGATGCCATTGAAGAGTTTGATGGTGATTACGAAGAAGAAGAATTACGCCTGTATCGTATTAAGTTTATGAGCGAAGTTGCTAATTAGAATTTTTATTCTTCTTCATCACTTAACTCATATATAGAAAAGCTTAATTCGTGGTTTTTGCAAGTTAATATAAGCTGTTTAATGGCAGAACGATTTAGTTTAACGGCATCAGTTTCTTCTATTTGAAAGTCTATTTTCGAAATGCTTCTGTTGGAAACATTGGAGTGATCAGATTCTAATTCTAACATGTCTGAGTCTAATGCCAATTCAAAATCATGACCTACAATTTTAAGTTGAGCACCTTTCACAGTTTTTATATGAAATGTACCTACAATTACAGTCTGAAAAAAAAAGTAGCCTCCTAATTCGTTTAATCCTGAATACAGTACATTAGATTCAGAAATTGCAAAAGGATCATTTTCAATATCTGTGATAATAGCTTCAATGCCATCTTCAACGTGATTCTTATTAATAGCTTTAGCTTTTCCGAAAGCTGACTTTAATTTGGAAATAAAACTCATAACACAATTTTTGGTAAAATTACTTTTATTATGGAAGGGTACAAAATTATAAACCGTCACAATTTATATGACTCCAAATAAATATTTAAGTGATTTATAATTTCGTAAATCGCAATTCGTATATCATAAATCATTGTGTATCTTTGCACCTCAATTAAAATAAAACAACATGCAAGACGGTTTATACGCAAAATTTAATACAACAAAAGGCGAAATTTTAGTCGCTTTAGAATTTGAAAAAACACCAGGAACAGTTGGAAATTTCGTTGCTTTGGCAGAAGGTAATTTAGAAAATTCAGCAAAGCCTCAAGGTAATCCTTATTATGACGGATTGAAATTCCACAGAGTAATTCCAGATTTTATGATTCAAGGTGGTTGTCCTCAAGGTACTGGAACTGGAAATCCAGGATATAAGTTCGATGACGAATTTCATCCAGATTTAAAACATGATGCTCCAGGAATATTGTCCATGGCAAATGCTGGACCAGGAACGAATGGAAGTCAGTTTTTTATCACACATACTGAAACACCATGGTTAGATAATAATCATACTGTTTTTGGAAAAGTAGTTGAAGGACAAGAGGTTGTAGATGCAATTGCTCAAGGTGATGCTATTGAAACTTTAGAAATTTTAAGAGTTGGTGATGCTGCGGAAAAATTTAATGCTGTTGAAGCTTTTAGAACGTTTGAAGGCGCAAGAGAAAAGCGTGTTGCTGCTGAACGTGATGCTGCAAGAGCTGAATTAGATAAATTGGCTTCAGGATTTGAAGAAACAAAAAGCGGATTACGTTACCAGATCATTCAAAAAGGAAATGGTAAACCTGCTGAAGCTGGTAAAATGGTATCAGTACATTATAAAGGTCAGTTGGCAGACGGAACTGTTTTTGATTCCTCATATAAAAGAAATGCACCTTTAGATTTTCAAGTTGGTGTTGGTCAGGTGATTCCTGGTTGGGATGAAGGGATTTGCTTACTCAATGTAGGAGATAAAGCTCGTTTGGTAATTCCTAGTGATTTAGGTTATGGAGCTGCTGGAGCAGGAGGTGTGATTCCACCAAATGCTACTTTAGTTTTTGATGTAGAATTAATGGATGTGAAGTAAGCAGAGAACCAAGTTTTTTAAACTTGTGTGAATCGCTTATGCTGAACTAGTTTCAGTATCTCATCAAAAATGAGTTAAGATTATACAGAACCAAGTTTTTTAAACTTGTGTGAATCGCTTATGCTGAACTTGATTCAGTATCTTACTTTAAATAAAAGAAGAGGCTGTCTTAAAAGTGTCTAGAACTGTCATTTCGAGCGAAGTCGAGAAATCTATATTATTGATTTCTAAGACATTTCGACTGCGCTCAATGTGACAGATTTAAATAGATTGTACTTTTCATACAGCCTCTTTTATGTGATGAATTTAACGAAATCTAACGTAATACTAATTTACTTATAACATCTTTTCCTAAAGATTCATTGAGCATTTTTATAATTTTTTCCTTACCATAACTGAGTTCTTCACGTAATACACTTGAACTTAATTGTACATATAATGTGTCACGTTCTAAAACGATATTCGTTGTGTAATTATTGACACCGTTTCCCATCATTTTTGACCAGGCTTCTCTAACATTTACTTTGTCTAAGCCTGTTTGAAGATTATTTGCATCGACAAATTCTTTTAAAATATCACTAATCGGTAGATGCTCATTATTGCGTTTTGCCATATCAATCTTAATTAAACCTTACTCTAAATTCAAAGGCTCATATCTTTTATAAAGATACATATCTTTATTCGTATTCATAAGTAATAATTGATCTTTATTGGCATTTAAAACTGTTTCTTTCCAGTTGGCATAAGGTGTGGAGTACATCAAATGTAAACTGTCATTTTCTATTTTAATCGTTATACGTTCTTTGTCTGTTGAAGTTTCGTAAGTGCCAGATAAATTAGGTTTTAATTTGGTTCTGAATCCTGTCAAGCTATCAGTGATTTCAATATAATCTATCGTATCATTATACGTATATGATTTTTTTGAACCATCAGATAAAGTGACTTCTTCTATTTCCCAGTAACCACTTAAATGCGGCATTAGAGTTTCAGGATCTTTAGAGCAACTTAATAAAAAAAAAGAAAGGATGATTAAACAGATGTGTGTTCTATGCATATCTATAATTTAAAAATTTTATACGATTGATGAATTTGCTTGACGACATTTTCTGTACGTTCGGCATGTGTATCGCTAATAAATAATTGTCCGAAATCTTCATTGTCAACCAAACCAATAATTTGAGCGACGCGTTGTTCATCCAATTTATCAAAAATATCGTCTAAAAGCAGTAAAGGCGTTACACCACTTTGTTGTTTTACAAAATCGAACTGCGCTAGTTTTAAAGCAATTAAAAATGATTTTTGCTGACCTTGACTTCCGAATTTTTTAATAGGATGTGTTTCAATTTCAAAACTTAAATCATCTTTATGAATCCCAACACTGGTGTATTGTAAAGCCTTATCTTTATTGATACGTTGTAATAAGAGTGAACTTAAATCATCTTCGTATAAATCACTTTTATAGATGAGGTTGACCGATTCGTTATTATTACTTATGGCTTCATAACGTTTTTTGAAAATAGGAATGAAAGCCTCAAGAAATTCATGTCGTATCTTAAATATTTCAGAACCATACGTGTGCAACTGCTCATTGTAAACTTCTAAAGTTTGCTGATTAAATGTGTTGTTGAGTGCAAAATATTTCAATAAGGCATTGCGCTGAGACAGGACTTTATTGTAGTTTATTAAGTGGTTGAGATATACTTTATTGCTTTGAGAAATCACACTGTCAATAAACTTACGTCGTGTATCGCTGCCTTCGATAATTAAATCACGATCTGCTGGCGAAATGATAACTAAAGGAATAAAACCAATATGATCGCTAAATTTTTCATAAGCTTTCCCATTGCGCTTAATCATTTTTTTCTGTCCACGTTTAAGTGAAACAATAATCTTTTCAGTACGCTCATGCTTGTCAAAGATTCCATCTATCACAAAAAAATCAGCATCATGATTGATGTTTTGAGTCGCCACAGGATTAAAATAACTTTTCCCTAAAGATAGATGATATATAGCGTCTAAGACATTTGTCTTGCCAACACCATTGAAGCCTACAAAGCAATTAATCTTAGTGTCAAATTCAAAGTCTTGACTTTCAAAATTCTTATAATTGACCAAGCTTAGGGATTTTAAAATCATAAAACTAACTGAAATATTCGGGTTTAGGTTTAGTTGATAGTAAGAAGAAGTAAAAATAACAAATAATTTACCTTTTAAATCCCAATAAAAATTTTATTTTTGCGGGCACAAATATAGAATTATGGCAACTTATAAGAAAAGAGGTTACAAACCAAAAACAAAAGCTGAGAAGGTTGAAGCTATAGAGGAGAACTCAACAACTGCTGAAGTTTTTAATACCTTAGATGAAGGAGCTTCAAAAGCTGAAGACTGGGCTGTTAAGAATCAGAAGAACATTTTTATAATTGTAGGTCTTGCAGCTGCAATCGTATTAGGTTACTTAGGTTACAATAAATTTGTAGCAGAACCAAAAGCAGATGAAGCTATGAATGAAATGTTCACAGCTCAAAAGTATTTTGAAGAAGCTGTAAATGGAACTGCTAAAGATTCATTATATAATTTGTCTTTAACTGGTGGTGAAGGAAAATATGGGATGTTAGATATCATTAATGAATATGGTAGCACTCCTGCTGGTAACCTTGCAAACTATTACGCTGGAATGGCTTATTTAAACACGAAAGATTATACAAATGCAGTGAAGCACTTAAGTGATTTTAAAACGGATGATGCTGTTTTAGGTCCTGTATCTAAAGGTGCTATTGGTGATGCGTTTGTGCAATTAAATCAGCCTGAAGATGCTCTTGGATACTATGAAAAAGCGATTGCTGCTTCAACGAACGACTATACGACACCTATGTATTTGTTTAAAGCTGCTAATGTGGCTTTAGGTTTAGGGCAAGCTGATAAAGCTTTAGGATATTTCAAAAGAATAAAAGAAGAATTTTCAAGCGCTACCGAAGCTACCAATATTGATGTATTTATAGGAAGAGCAGAAGCAAAGAATTAATATGGCAACTGCAAACCATAACTTATCAAATTACGATAAAAACACAATCCCAAACGCGAAAGACTTTCGGTTTGGGATTGTTGTTTCAGAATGGAATGATACGGTAACCAACGGACTCTATAAAGGTGCTTTGGACGCCTTATTAGATTGCGGAGCACGTTCTGAGAATATTATTAAATGGGATGTTCCTGGTAGTTTTGAATTGATTTATGGCTCGAAAAAAATGATTTCTCAAAATGTAGATGTCGTTATCGCTATAGGTTGTGTCATTCAAGGCGAAACAAAACACTTCGATTTTGTCTGTGAAGGTGTTACTCAAGGTATCAAAGATTTAAATGTTACTACTAATACACCAGTTATCTTTTGTCTTCTAACAGATAATAACATGCAGCAATCTTTAGATCGCTCAGGCGGGAAACATGGTAATAAAGGTACAGAAGCTGCGATAGCTGCTATTAAAATGGCTGAGCTTAATAAAAAGTAAGATTTTTTCTCAATTAGTGAGTACTTAATTATTTCATAACTCTGCTAACTTTATACTTTAGAGTTGTTAACAATTTTTAGGACTCCAAAATCTATTTTTCCTTGTAAATTCAGTACTTTTGAAGTATAACATCTATTAGGTTTTGTAGTGAACTTATTTCAGCAACGCAAAAATAAACGCTTCAGTTACACACCTAGGCATCTTAGAGATTCTGATAGTAGTCTTGATGACAATATCAAGTCGCAATGGGAAACCGTTAGAAGTCGTGGTAAAAAAGGAAGTAAATCTTCTAATAAATTAATCTTGTTATTAATTGTTTTAGGAATGATAATTGCAGTTTGGTTAATTTTAAATCACTATGAAATATCATAATTATGGGAATTCTAAACACACGCAAGAACAAAAAATATAGCTATACACCTCGTTATTATAAAGGAGAAGGAAGTCCTTTTGAGCTTAAGCATAAGTTTGACGATTATCGGGTAACAGCAGGAAGTGATAAAGGGCTAAAGACTAAGCTTAATAATGCTTTAGACGATTATAAATATAATGAAGATCGATCTGGTGCTAACCGTCGAATTATGATTATTGTTGGTGTTTTGATATTAGCATTTTTGTTCATCATTGATTTTGATCTCTCTATTTTCTTTTCAGATCGCTAATGGCAGACATTATCCAACTTTTACCAGATCATGTTGCTAATCAAATTGCAGCAGGCGAAGTCGTACAGCGTCCGGCTTCAGTCGTTAAAGAGTTACTTGAAAACGCTATTGATGCTGAATCTACGCTTATAAAACTTATTGTTAAGGATGCTGGGAAAACCCTTATTCAGGTTATTGATGATGGAAAAGGAATGAGCGTTACCGATGCTCGTTTAAGCTTTGAACGTCATGCCACGTCTAAAATTCGTTCTGCTGAAGATTTATTCAGTTTACATACTAAAGGGTTTCGTGGTGAAGCGCTTGCAAGTATTGCGGCCATCGCTCATGTAGAACTTAAAACCAAACAGGAACAAGACGAACTAGGCACTCAAATTGAAATTGAAGGCAGTGAGGTGAAATCTCAGGAAGTGGTTGTTACGCCTAAAGGAACATCCATTTCTGTAAAGCATTTGTTTTTTAATATTCCTGCGCGACGCAATTTTTTAAAATCGAATAATGTAGAATTGCGACATATTATTGATGAATTTCATCGTGTGGCTTTAGCACATCCTGATATTGCATTTGTTATGGTTCATAACGGAAGCGAGAGTTTTAACCTTCCGAAGAGTAACTATAGACAACGCGTCGTAAATATTTTTGGTGGAAAAACGAATGAAAAACTCGTTCCTGTTGAAGAAGAAACTGAAGTTTTAAAAATTTCCGGATTTGTCGGAAAGCCTGAGTTTGCAAGGAAAACTAAAAATGAACAATTCTTTTTCGTCAATAATCGCTTCATTAAAAGTGCTTATTTAAATCATGCGATTAGTTCTGCTTTTGAAGGATTAATGAAAGATGGCAGTTATCCAAGTTATTTTTTAAACCTCATTGTAGATCCTAAAACGATTGATATTAATATTCATCCAACTAAAACGGAAATTAAGTTTGATGATGAGCATACCTTATACGCTATTTTGAGATCATCTGTAAAACATAGTTTAGGACAGTTTAATATTGCACCAGTTTTAGATTTTGATCGTGATAAAAACCTGGATACACCTTACCATTATGAAGGGAAACGGTCGTCTAATCCAACTATTGAAGTCAATCGGTCTTTCAATCCATTCCAACAGGAAAAATCACAAAGTAAGTCTGGTGGATTCTCAACATCTTATAAAAAAGAACCTGCTGCACAATGGGAAAGTTTGTATGTTGGATTAGAAAGTAAAGGCACCCAAACACATCAGGAGTTTAGTGAGGTTCAGTTCGAAAGTGAGCCAGAAAACCAATCGCTTTTTAATGAGAATGCCACCATAGAATCTTCGCAACGAACTTATCAGTTGCACAATAAATACATTATAAGTACGATTAAATCGGGTATGCTCATCATAGATCAGCATCGCGCACATCAACGTGTGCTTTATGAAGGTTTATTGAAGCATACAACTATAAAAGAAGCTGTAAGTCAGCAGTTGCTTTTTCCATTAGAATTACAGTTTTCGTCTTCTGAAATGGAATTGTTAAAGCAATTAAAAGAAGATTTAGAACACACAGGTTTTGTGTTTTCTAAATTTGAAGATAATCGTATTGAAATTACAGGAGTTCCTGTTAATGTACCAGAGAGTGAAGTGTCAATTATTTTAGAACAACTCATTAGTGATGTTGAACAAGAAGTACCAGATAGTAATTTTAGTGCCACAGATTTATTAGCCAAGTCACTGTCTAAAAGTCTGGCGATTAAAGCTGGTCAGGCTTTGACAAATATGGAACAGGAACATTTAGTGAATAGTTTATTTGCTTGTAAAGAACCTTCAGTTTCACCAACGAACAGAACGACATTTATTACAATGAGTGTTGATGATTTTGATAAAAAATTTATGTAATTAAATTATGATGAGAGGCATTACAGATACAGTAAAACATTTAATCATTATCAATGTGATAATGTTCGTTGGAACCTTAACGATAGGTACAGGAGAAGAGTTGTTTTACCAATGGTTTGCACTGCATTTTCCACAGAATGAGTTATTCAAACCTTGGCAAATAATCACACACATGTTTATGCATGGTGGTCCGATGCATATTTTATTTAACATGTTCGCTTTGTGGATGTTTGGTACTGCAGTTGAAACACAATTAGGATCAAAGAAGTTTTTGTTCTTATATATTTCAGCAGGATTAGGAGCTGTATTGTTTCAATTGGGATATTATTATTTTAATTATGTGCCGTTATATTCTGAGTTAATCTCAACAGGTTTAACTGAAAATGGAATTAATACAATGCTGAGTACAGGGCAAGTTCCTCAAGGTGTACCTGGGCTTAAGCAAAGTGTAGCTCAGGAAGCTTTTAATATTTATCACGCATCAATGGTTGGTGCATCAGGTTGTATTATGGGAATTTTAGCTGCTTTTGGTATGATGAATCCTGAAGCTAAACTCATGCTGATTTTCTTGCCTATTCCTATTAAAGCGAAGTATTTTATTCCTGGAATTATCTTATTAGATGTGATTTCAGCACTTACTGGTCAGTCGTTCTTTAGTCCGAGTAACACGGCTTACATGGCTCACGTTGGTGGTGCTTTGACTGGCTTTTTGATTATGTGGTATTGGAAAAAGAATCAGTTTAATCAAAATCGTTGGGATCGATGACCTCGTTAGGATACGATATTAAAGATAAGCTGAAGCGGCTTAATGTTTTTGAAAAAATTATCGCAGTTAATATTGTGGTCTTTTTTTTAGGCTTTTTGATTAAAGCGATTAATAATATTCCCAGAGAGCACTCATTGAAATGGCTTGAGTTGCCTAAAGATATTTCTGATTTTATTCTGAAACCATGGACCATCATTACCTACGGATTTACACATTATGATGTTATTCACCTGCTGTTTAACTTGGTGATCCTTTATTTTGTGTCTCGAAGTATGGTTAATTTATTTCCATCAAAGCAATCCTTAAGTATTTACTTTTTAGGAATTTTATCTGGTGGTTTGTTATATCTTTTGGTATATAATCTGATTCCGAAATCGATGTTGATGTCAGTTGGTCCTCTAGTTGGAGCTTCAGCAGGAGTGAATGCCTTACTGATTTTCTTGTGTGCGTATATGCCTGATCGGGAAACTAAATTTTTTGCCATCAGAATTAAATTATGGCATATCGGGTTAGCCATTGTTATCATAGATTTTATCGGTCTTTTCGGAATAAATCAAGGTGGAAAAGTAGCACATTTTGGAGGCACTATTTTAGGTTATTTTTACGCTAAACAATTATTTAAGGGTAACGATATTGGTTTAGGTTTTGGTAAGTTTATGGACAGCATTACATATCTCTTTAAATCGAAATCACCCTTAAAAACAGTATATAAAAGTAAAAAGAAACCATTTGCTGGTCATAATAAAGAACAGTTTAATGAGTTTAATAATCAGAAAAAAATTGACCTTATTCTTGATAAGATTAGTAAAAGTGGATATGAAAGTTTAACAAAAGAAGAAAAGGCATTTCTTTTTAAATCTGGTAAAGATTAGCTATTTATAAATGAAAAAACTTAGGGGTTTTGACAAGTTGATATTTGTCGTCAATTCATTGATGGCATTTGCCTTGTTATTGTCTTACGTTTTGCCCTTTATGGCTCCAAAACAATTTGCGTTTCTTTCTGTTTTGAGTTTAGCAGTTCCAGCTTTAATCATCATCAATATTTTGTTTGGAGTGTATTGGTTGCTCAATGTAAAGCGCCAACTTTTATTGTCCCTATTTGTTTTGGCTATAGGTTATACACACGTGTTTTCACTGTATAAATTTTCGTCTTCTAAAAATGTTGATGACAGTCAGAATATTTCAGTAATGAATTATAATGTACGGTTGTTTAATGTTTTCGACTGGATTAAAGATCAGAACGTCAAGCAGGATATTTCTAATTTTATTGCTGAAAAACAACCAGATATATTATGTATTCAAGAGTACAGACCTGATGCTGAGGTTAAACTTGAAGGGTATTTCAAGTATGAAGAGTTATCTGGAAAGCAAGTGAAAAATGGGCAAGCAATATTCACAAAATTTCCGATTGTGAACTCCGGTTCCATTGAGTTTCCAAATACATCTAATAATGCCATTTTTGCTGATGTTGTTAAAGGTGCAGATACCATTAGAATTTACAATGTGCATTTACAATCTTTAGGAATTGATCCAACGGTTGAAAAGTTAAAGAATGAAAATTCTGAAAACTTATTAAAGCGTGTCAGCAGTACGTTTAAAATGCAACAGTTTCAAACCGAACTTTTTTTAAAGCATAAGAAGGATTGTCCTTATAAAATGATTATTTGTGGAGACTTTAATAATACACCATATTCTTACGTGTATAAAGAAATTAAAGGCGATTTAAAAGACGCATTTAAACAAGCTGGAAATGGTTTCGGTCGGACATTTGATTTTAAATTCTTTCCGGTTAGAATCGACTTCGTACTTGTCGATGAAGGCTTTAAAGTTAATTCTTTCAAAACTTTCGATATTAAACTGTCAGATCATTATCCTGTAATGGCTAAGGTAAAACTGGAGAAGTAATGCTTTTTGTGAAAAAAATTTTGTCGTTGTTTATGTGTTCACTTGTTTAGCTAATCTAACAATTAACTACATCATCAAACAATCTGCAGCATCAGCAATGATGTGAATTACACAGCCAATTCCCAATATTCTCGTTTTCTTAATAAATGTAAGCAGTATATAAACACCAATAGCATAGTAGGAGTGTAGTGGATGAAAATTGATACTGCAACGATTAGGATCAAACATTGGTGTTGCTAATAGATGATCTAAATCGATAAGCATCGTGCTGAGCATAATGATAAGCGCGAATTTCCAATGCTTTTTAAAGCAGAGCAAGGCTACTATGAGAGGTCCAATAAAATGAATTCCGTAGTGAACAAAGGTTTGAAGCATTACAGATGTAGTTTTTGAGATTCCAGATATATAACTGAATTCGGGCCTTCATTAAATAGTAGATCCAGAATGCTTAAATTCTGAATGAAATCATGTTTGTCATCAAATACTTGGGCATAAGGTTTAAAATTTTGCTCTATTTCTTTTCTGCTATTTGCCAAAGCTCTTGCATCTAAGGTGTTGAGAGGTTCTTTTTCAAAAACCTGAGTGGTTTCATATTGAAAGGGTAGTTGTAAACATCCAAAAATGGCATCTAAACATTTGAAATTAAAGTCCATTATATTGTTGACTTCCATCTCAAATAAGGGTTTTAAGTCATCGATGTAAAACTCAAAAAATGGAGATGCACTGTAAGCAGATTCTAACGATTTTAAATGTAAATCTTGCCAGTTATTTATGTTCGAAATACTGACGTCTTTGTATAGTTGTCTGTTTTTCTGTGAGTAATGAACAGGGACATTTAAGTCTAATCTTCCATTTGCGCCATAAATTGTAGCTCGGTTTCTATAGGTCTGCTTCTGATAATTATCACAAACTTCAAAGATGAGTGTTTCGGCTTTTATCATCGCTACAAAGTGTGCAATACTCGGAAAGTATGTAGGATGGATTACGACTTTCATTTGTCTAGCTGAAGTTTAAAACAGAATTAGCTTTTCGCTTTTTTACGTTTTCGCCATGCATTAAATCCGAACCATCCAAATAACACTACAAGAAAAGGAATCAGGTATGATGTTGCTTTTCCGCTTCCACCAACGGTCGTAAACCAACGTTCCCAACGCGGATTTTTAATTCCGTCCCAACTCATCCAGATAAATACAGGTTTACCAACCACATGATCAAAAGGCACATAACCCCAAGCTCTAGCATCAATAGAATTATCTCTATTGTCTCCCATCATCCAGTAATAATTTTGATTAAACGTGTACGATGTTGCAGGACTTCCATTGATTATAATCTGATTGCCATTAACGCTAAGCGAATTGCCTTCATATTCAGTAATTAGTCGTTTGTAAAGTGGTAAAACATCCAAGTTCAAATCAATAGTTACACCTTCTTTGGGAATATAAATTGGTCCGAAGTTATCATAATTCCAAGGAAATTGAGGATCTCTAGGGAATAAATTTCCGTCAACACCTTTTGGAGTAGAACGTCTGGTAATACTAGCAAAATAAGGATTGTTTTTCGCCTTGGCAACAGATTCTTCAGTAGCCTGAACGACAATAGAACCCTCTTCTACTTGATACGGATTATCAGTGATGTCATAACGACGCAAGGCTTCATAAATTTGTTCACCAGTAAAATTACCTTTCAATTGAATGTCATAAGCGAACTGTAATTTTGCTCTGTCTGGTAATTGATTTTTCTTTCCGTTGATATAAACATAGCCATCTCTAATTTCTAGAGAATCTCCAGGAACACCTACACAGCGTTTCACCAGATTAGTTTTTTTGTCAATAGGTTTGTAGTAGTTACGATCTGGATTAAAATCATTCATATTCAGCAAAGTATCTGCTGGCTGATTAAAAACAACAATGTCGTTACGTTCAATGTTTTCAAAACCTGGTAATCGCATATATGGCAACTGCAGTTTGTTTTTCCAAGAACCTTTGCGTTCATCGTAGCGATCATCAAACAAGTAGGATTTTACATTAAGTTTTGGTATGGTATCGTGAACCATTGGAGCAGCAACAGTTGTCATTGGTATTCTAGCGCCATAGTGAAATTTGCTAACAAACAAAAAATCACCTACCAATAAGGATTTCTCTAAGGAAGAACTTGGAATCGTAAATGGCTGGATAAAATACGTATGAACAATAGTCGCAGCTACGATAGCAAATAAGATGGAGCTGACCCAATCGCCTGAGCTTGATTTAGGATGTAAATCTCTATTTTCAATATAGGTTACATCTGCTATATAGTTAAGATAAAAGTTATAGAAACCTAAAGTGATGATGGCAAGACAAGTATCCTGATAGGTATTCTTTCCAAAACTTCTCGCTGTTTCAACCCAAACAACAGGAAGCATAATAAGATTAACAATAGGAACAAATAATAAGATGGTCCACCACCAAGGTCTGTTAATGATTTTCATTAAGATTACCGAATTGTAAACGGGAACAAAAGCTTCCCAAGCTTGTCGTCCAGCTTTTACATAAAGTTTCCATGTTCCAAGTCCGTGAATAACCTGTATCACCAAGATGAAAATTAACCACTGTGTTATTGTCATAATATGTTATTTGTGTTGTTGGTTGGAAAAAATTTTAAAATGTTACTCATAAATTACAAATTAACCAATGTTTAACACATCTTTCATGGTGTAAACTCCGGTTTTATCATGAATCCATTCTGCAGCAATCACAGCACCAAGAGCAAAACCTTCTCTGCTATGCGCAGCATGTTTTATTGAAATGGTATCCACTTCAGATTCATAATTAATTTCATGTGTTCCAGGAACATTTTCAATTCGTTTTGCTAAAATACCAATCTCTTTTGGTTTAGGAGTCTCAAGCGTCCAATTTTTGTAATCCAACTGATTCATAATCTGTTCGGCAAGTGTAATTGCAGTTCCACTAGGTGCATCCAGTTTTTGAGTATGATGAATTTCTTCAATGTTCACATCATATTGCGGTAAACCTTTCATCAGTTTTGCCAGCGTTTTATTCACCTCAAAAAAGATGTTTACTCCTAAACTAAAATTAGATGCATATAAAAAAGTACCATTGTGTTGGTTACAAAGAGAAATAATATCATTGTATTTTTCTAGCCAGCCTGTAGTTCCGGAAATGACAGGTGTACGTTGTTTAATACATTGACTTATATTTTCAAAAGCAGTAGAAGGTAAGCTGAAATCTATAGCAATATCAACATTATCCAAAGTATAAATTTTTGTGTCTCTGGAAACTTTCAATACAATGTTGTGGCCTCTTTGAATAGCGATCTTTTCAATGGCTTTACCCATTTTTCCGTAGCCTAGCAACGCAATATTCATGGTTTAGAATTTAAAGTTTAGCGTGAGCCCTAAATCTGAAGAATTCTCCATCCGATTGTATTGAAAATGCGGCTTTATGGCTAAGTTTTCATCGACATTGTATTGCAGCAAATGTGCATCGACATTCGCATCTACAATATTCAATGCATAAAGACCAATGGTAATTAATAATGATAATTCTTTTTGGCGCTTAAGTGTTTGTTGGGCATTTATTAGACCATCATTACTTACTTGTGGAAACTCACCACTTGCAGCACTATTTCCTGCTAAACGTCGTTTGTACTCATCTCTGTAACGATCGTATTCTTTATCGTTAGTCACATAAAAATAAATCCCAGTACCAATGGCAGCATAAACGATTGGGATTTTCCAGTATTTCTTATTGTAAGCTTGTCCTAAACCAGGTAGTACGGCAGAATAAAATGCTGCTTTAGAAGGCGCAAGAATATTGATTGGCTTGCGTTGAATCGTGTCTGAAACGACCATAAGGTCTGTATCCACTTTGAGACTATCATTGTCTTTGGTGCTTTGAGCATAAGAAATACACCCAAAAAGCAGCAAAAGACCGATTATGTAAAGCTGCTTATTTGGCACTTTGCACGAGTTTTTTTATGCGGTTAAAATCTTCTTCAGAATGAAAGGGAATTGTAATTTGCCCTTTTCCATTCTTAGATACTTTAACGCTAATTTTATGTCCAAAGTATTCTGAAAACTCTTTGACTCCTTTTTTAATATATTTTGGAAGTTCTTCCTTTTTCTCAGGTTTAACTGTGTCGGTATTGTGAAAGTTTTTAACCAATTGCTCAGTCGCTCTCACCGATAATTTATCGGTTATGATTTTTTCATAAATATTCAGCTGAATACTTTGATCTTCAATATTGATAATGGCTCGACCGTGTCCCATAGTAATAAAACCATCTCGCATACCAGTTTGAATAATTGGGTCTAGTTTTAATAACCTAAGGTAATTAGCAATTGTAGAACGTTTTTTTCCGACGCGTTCACTCATTTGTTCTTGAGTAAGTTTAATTTCGTCAATTAAACGTTGGTATGACAGTGCAATTTCAATAGGATCAAGATCTTGTCTCTGGATGTTTTCCACCAAAGCCATTTCAAGAGATTCCTGGTCATTTGCAATACGTATGTATGCAGGAATGGTTTTTAAACCAATGAGTTTTGAAGCTCTAAAACGACGTTCACCAGAAACCAGTTGGAATTTATTAAATTCTAATTTTCTAACTGTAATTGGTTGTATAACACCTAATTCTTTTATTGAAGACGCTAACTCACGTAAGGTTTCTTCGTTAAAGTTGGTTCGAGGTTGAAACGGATTAATTTCAATAGCTTCAATATCAAGCTCTACAATGTTTCCAATAATGGTATCTGCATTTTTATCTTTCACAGAATTAATATCATTAGAAGGATCTTTCAGAAGTGCTGAGAGTCCTCTTCCTAAAGCTTGTTTTTTTGTTGCCTTCGCCATTATGCGTTCTTATTAATAATTTCTTTAGCCAAACTTAAATAATTTGAAGCACCTTTACTACTTACATCATATTTAATAATGCTTTCACCATAACTTGGAGCTTCACCTAAACGAACATTACGTTGTATTATGGTTTCAAAAACCATATTACTAAAGTGTTTTTGTACTTCTTCTACCACTTGATTTGATAACCGTAAACGTTGGTCATACATGGTGAGCAACATGCCTTCAATATCTAAATCTTTATTATGAATTTTTTGAACACTTTTAACAGTGTTTAATAACTTTCCAAGACCTTCAAGCGCAAAGTATTCACATTGAATAGGAATAATTACAGCATCTGAAGCAGTCAATGCATTTAATGTCAATAGTCCTAATGAAGGAGCACAATCAATTAGAATATAGTCGTAAGTTGATTTTAAATGTGAAATTGCTTTTTTGAGCATGTATTCACGTTCATCTTTATCGACTAATTCAATTTCAATAGCCACTAAATCAATATGAGCTGGAATGATATCAACATTGGGTGAATCGGTTTTTATTATACATTCTTCAGCACTGGCTGTGTGTTCTAATAATTGATATGAGCCAATCTCAACATGTTCCACATCAATCCCAAGACCAGAAGTTGCATTAGCTTGAGGATCTGCATCGATAAGCAATACTTTTTTTTCTAATACACCTAGAGAAGCAGCAAGGTTTACAGAGGTTGTTGTTTTACCAACACCGCCTTTTTGATTGGCAATTGCAATGATTTTACCCATTAAATGATTTGGTTTTTTATGAACTGTAAAAATACGATTATTTGCGACTATTGGAAATGGAAGTTGTTAACAGGTGTTAAACTAAAGAGCAAAGGTGTCAACTAAAAAAAACCATCTTAAATTTATATTAGATGGTTTTTTTAATGTTATAGAAGTCTTTAGTTAAGATTAATTACATAGCCTAGTTTGATTTGAAAATTATTTCCATAATCTTCAACTTTGCCAGGTATCTGGTAACTGTAATTGCTATATACGATTTCGAATAGGAATTTATTCTCACTTATAGTTATAAAACTACCAAGCTTAAACAGTATAGAAAATGTTTGATCTAATTCTCTATCAAAACGTTGCTCAGAAAATAAATCAATTATAGTGACCTCGTGTTGTAGCGTAAAGCCATATGAACTACCAATTCCAATATACGGACTAAATAATCCTTTTTTGTTGTAGAACGGTTGATAAATTGCAGCAATATATGGCTCAATTACACTGGCATCATGAATAACCGTTCTTGGTCCTGGGAAGTTTGATTTTTCATACGTGTATTCATCTTTTTTCTGATTATATTCAACACCTAAAAAGAATGAAATTTTATTCTTAGTGATATTAGGAGAATAGCTTAGATAAGCACTCAAGCTCAATCCAAAATCTCCACCATCAGTTTTATATCCACTCGTGCGAGCATCTTCGAAAGCAGCATAATTACCACCAGCTGTTATGCCTAGTTCTAATAAATTGATCGCAGGATCTTCAGAGTAATCATTAATAGGGTTGTTGTTACATTCATTGAGTTTAATAACAAATTCAGATAAGCTATTACGTCTGTAAACGACTGAATTTACATCAGCTTGTAATGACGGACAGTCTTTAGCATAGTAGCTTAAAATTCCTATGTAACTATTAATAGTGCTTTCAAAAACACCTTGATCTGTAGATTGTTCTATTTTTTTTACTTCCAGTTTTTTCAATCCATTGGTTTGGTTATGAATGTAGTATACTTTATTTAAGATTAACAAGGAAATGTCACCTTCAATGACATATTCATAAAAGGCAGATGGTGTATTGTTTTCAGATAGACTTGTAAACTTTCTAAATGGATCATTTAAGGTGTAGCCTTGAATGGTTTCAGATGTAAACATTGTTTCTTTTGCATCATCGCTTTGTTTGTATATAATATTGCTTTCTGAAACAACTTTTATTAAGCCGTTTACCTCTTCTTGATTGTTGGTAGTGTAGCTACCATTTTGAAATACATTCTGAGAAAACATACTGATTGTTAGCAGTACAGACAATAAAACTAATAGGCTTTTTTTCATGAGTTTTGATTAAAAATTTTAAGAAATAAAATTAATCATTTAAATGAGAATGATGACATAAAAACAAGAAATGTGTAGTTTTTTTACTCAATTAAAATTTCCAGTATTTTAATCGCAGCTTCACTAATTTTTGTGCCAGGACCAAAAACAGCAACAGCACCTGCATCAAATAAATATTGATAATCTTGTTTTGGGATGACACCTCCAACGATGACCATAATGTCTTCGCGACCATAGTTTTTTAGTTCTTCTATTACTTGAGGCACTAAAGTCTTGTGTCCTGCAGCTAAGGAAGATACACCTAAAATGTGAACATCATTCTCTACAGCTTGTTTAGCCGCTTCTTTTGGTGTTTGAAACAATGGACCTATGTCAACATCAAAGCCAACATCTGCATAACCAGTAGCTACTACTTTTGCGCCTCTGTCGTGACCATCTTGTCCCATTTTAGCAATCATGATACGCGGTCTGCGACCTTCTTGTTCTGCAAAAGTATCGGCGAGCTCTCTGGCTTTTTTGAAACTTTCATCGTCCTTAATTTCTTTACTGTACACGCCTGAAAATGATTTTATTTGTGCTTTATATCTTCCGAATTCCACTTCTAAAGCATCACTGATTTCTCCTAAAGTTGCTCTGTTGCGAGCTGCAACTACTGCTAAAGCTAGTAAATTTTCTTTTCCAGTTTTGGCTGCTTCTGTTAAATTTTTGAGAGCAGTTTCAACAGCATTTGCGTCTCTTGTAGATTTAATATGCTCCAAACGCTGTATTTGTCCGTTTCTAACCGTTTGATTATCGACTTCAAGAGTTGAAATCGGATCTTCTTCTTCAAGGCGGTATTTATTTACGCCAACAATAATATCTTGAGCAGAATCAATTTTGGCTTGCTTACGAGCAGCAGCTTCTTCAATTCTTAATTTCGGAATTCCAGCTTCAATAGCTTTGGTCATTCCGCCAAGTTCTTCAACTTCTTCAATAAGTGTCCAGGCTTTTTGAGTGATATCATGTGTTAATTTCTCAACATAATAACTTCCAGCCCAAGGGTCGACGGTTTTTGAGAGGTGAGTTTCTTCCTGTAAAAATATCTGAGTATTTCTTGCGATTCGTGCAGAAAAATCAGTAGGTAAGGCAATGGCTTCATCTAAAGCATTGGTATGTAAGCTTTGTGTGCCACCAAAGGCAGCTGCTGCAGCTTCAATAGTTGTTCGAGCGACATTATTAAAAGGATCTTGTTCGGTTAAACTCCATCCAGACGTCTGGCAATGCGTTCGTAAAGCCAGTGATTTTTGATTCTTCGGATTAAATTGACTTACAAGTTTAGCCCATAGCATACGAGCTGCACGCATTTTGGCAATTTCCATAAAATGATTCATGCCAATAGCCCAAAAGAATGAAAGACGAGGAGCAAACGTGTCTATATCCATTCCGGCTTCAAGTCCTTTTCTAATGTATTCTAAACCGTCAGCTAAAGTATATGCAAGTTCTATGTCACACGTTGCGCCAGCTTCTTGCATGTGGTAGCCTGAAATGCTGATACTGTTGAATTTTGGCATATTATTGCTTGTGTATTCAAAAATATCAGAAATGATTTTCATAGATGGTGTAGGAGGATAGATGTAAGTATTTCTTACCATAAACTCTTTAAGAATGTCATTTTGAATCGTGCCTGCCAGCTGTTCAGGTTGTACGCCTTGTTCTTCAGCGGCAACAATATAAAACGCCATAATTGGTAAGACTGCGCCATTCATGGTCATAGAAACCGACATTTTATCTAACGGAATCTGGTCAAAGAGAATTTTCATATCCTCAACACTATCAATGGCTACGCCTGCTTTTCCAACATCACCAACCACACGTTCATGATCGGAATCATAACCTCTGTGTGTGGCTAAATCGAACGCGACAGACAGTCCTTTTTGTCCTGCAGCAAGATTACGTCTGTAAAAGGCATTGCTGTCTTCAGCAGTTGAAAATCCTGCATATTGTCTAATTGTCCATGGTCTTCGAACGTACATGGTTGAATACGGACCTCGTAAGTTAGGCGCAATACCAGCAACAAAGTTTAGGTGTTCTAAATGTTCAAGATCAGCTTTAGAATATGTTGATTTAATATCAATATCTTCTGCAGTATGAAACACATGTTCACTAGTTTCAGCCTTGTTATTAAACTTTTGGCTTAGTTTGATATGTTGAATGTTTTTTCTTTTCATTTGAATAGATTTAAATCTCTAATCATGATTATGTCCAGCATGAGGATCATTATCTTTTTTACGAGTTGTGTCAGCAGGTAATAATTCTTTTTTAGATAAATCAACATCAGTAAGTTTTGAATAATATAGCTCCAGAGCAACAAAAGTTGCTAAGTATTTATCGCTATTAAGTCTGCTGCTTTTAGCAATAAGTACATCTTTGAGCATTCTTATACTCATGCTATTTGTTGTTAACAGAGCATTGTAGGTCGTTTTTAAGTCCTTATCTTGAATATGGTCTCCAATACAACTATATATTTTGTGATTGTAGTTTGGTAACGTTTGATTGTTTTTAGTAACCCATAAGCCTTCAATGTTTTTAAGCGCTTCAAAAATTGCTAATGCATGTTCGTTTGAAATGGTATTATAATTTGCAGTATTCGAAGTGCTTTCTTTTAAGAACATGTTATAGGCATAATTTAAATTGGGATTTTCCTGAGTATAAAATTTAGTGATATCAGATTCAAAACTGTGAATGGCTTCATTAAATAATTCAGAATGATCTGTATCACATGCTATAGCTATTGGTTGGTTAGAATACTTTAATGTTAATTCAGGTTGTGTTTCTTTGCAATTCACAAGAATCAAACATATTACAAAATAAAAGAACTGTTTTTTCATCACTATTAGTTTTTGGTTTTCTCTTCTTCTAATCTTTTGTAATCCAGATGATTTGAAATTCTTTTCTCAACTATAGGTTCAATTAACGTTTTCACCGGATTGGTTTTTAAAAATGGATATATTTCCAATTCATGCTGCATGCTATCCTGCGGATTTGGATGTTTATTTGTGCCCAAAAGTACAAGTTTGCCTTCGTCGAATTGAGTTTGTTCTTTTATGGCATTTTCTTTGATTTTTCTTTGAATAGTACCTTCTTTAAGCTGACTTAAAAAACCTCCATTGCCTTCAATGTCTTTAAAAAGTTCTAAGGCTTTTTCTGAAAGCTGTGTTGTTAAGGTTTCAACATAATATGTTCCGTCTGCAGGATTATTTACTTTATCAAAATAACTTTCATGCTTTAGAATAAGCAATTGATTTCGTGCTATGCGTTCGCTAAACTCATTATCCTTATGATAAATGGCATCGTAGGCTAAATTATTTACTGTATCAGCACCACCGAGAATAGCACTCATACATTCGGTTGTGGTTCTGAGCAAATTGGTATTATAATCGTAAATGGTTTTGTTCCGTTTTGAAGGCGTTACAAAAATGTGACATCTTTCATTTATTCCATATTCTGAAGCTAAACTTGTCCAAAGCAGTCGTAACGCTCGAAGTTTTGCGATTTCAAAAAAGTAATTTGTGCTAACAGACACATTGAAAACTACCTTTAATTTATGCTTTGAGTCATTACTGAGTACATCTTCAAAATGATTTAGATACTCGTTGGCATGAGCAAGCGCATAACCTAACTGCTGAATGGTATTTGCACCAGCATTCTGATATAGCGCTACATCGATGCTTAACGTATGAGTAGAAGCAACAACAGTTTCAAGTTGTTGGTGATCATCTTTAAGATTTGAAAACCAATTTCCTGAAGCAGCCAGTTTTCCTATAATATCCGTATTGATAAAAACTGAAGTATTAGGTTGTGTAAACTTTTGAAGGTTTTTTACATATTCTGAAGACAGAAACTGCAATTCAAAATAAAGATTCAATTCTGATATATCCATATTTAGAAGCAGCTGTTCTATTGAAACATCTTCAGAAGGTATTATAAATTTTATAGCTTCGGCACCTCTGGAAATGGCATCTAAAGCTTTTAAATTTGATTTTTCAACATTGGCAACAAAAATAGTTTGGCAAATTTTAAATGCGGTAGCTTGAGAACCTGAAACCTCAGGAAGCTTGTCAAATTGATCGCTGTGGTAAAACGGTTTAACATCAATACCTTCATTTGTTTTCCAGATAAGCGTTTCGTTGTAATCAGCGCCTTTTAGGTCAACTTGAATTTTCTGTTTCCATTCTTTTGAAGAAACTTCAGGAAACTGTTTAAATAGAGAATTACTCATTGTTAGGTTTAGTTTTTAGGCTGTCTTCATATTCAATAATGTAGATGTCTTCATTGTCTTTCTTCATGTAATATTTTTCACGAGCCAGTTTTTCAATGCCTTCATCTGTGCTCAATTCTTTTATAGCTTTTTTATCTTTTTCAATCTCTTTATTATAATATTCTTTCTCGTCCTCTAAATCGCTAATATCTTCATTTAGTTCATGATGAATTAATAACGAATTTGAATCTATAAATAACATCCACACCGCAAAAACGATAAATATAATGACGAATATGTTTTTGAGATATTTCATTATTAATTTAGTTTTTCATTAATAATGGTTTTTACGATATCAACTGCAACCGTATTGTATTTGTTGTTTGGAATAATAATATCAGCATATTCTTTCATAGGCTCTATAAATTGCTGATGCATAGGTTTCAGTGTGTTTTGATATCTTGATAAAACTTCATCTATATCTCTTCCACGTTCTGAAATATCACGTTTTAATCGTCTTATGAGTCGTTCATCACTATCTGCATGTACGAAGATTTTAATATCAAACATGTCCCTGAGTTCTGGATTAGTTAAAATTAAAATACCTTCAACTATCATAACTTTTCGAGGTAACGTATGAACAGTGTCTCCAGTTCTGTTGTGCTTAACAAACGAATACACAGGCTGGTCAATTGGGTTTCCTTTTCTAAGTTCCTTTAAATGAGACTCAAGCAATTCAAAATCTATGGATCTAGGATGATCAAAATTAATTTTTACACGTTCGTCGTAGCTTAAATGAGACGTATCTTTGTAATATGAATCTTGAGATATAATTCCAACTTCACCTTCAGGGAGTTGGTTTAGTATTTGATTAACTACAGTGGTTTTTCCACAACCAGTTCCACCTGCAATACCTATGATGAGCATAATTTTGTTTTAAATTCTATATACAAATTTAAATATTTATAGGCAGTTTATGGCTTAATTTCAGAAACTTCTTTGTCAGTTATTAACGATAAGTTTTGGTTTCCCCAACTATTGGTAATGTAGTTCATTACATCTGCAACTTCAGTATTTGTGAGACCGAAAGCAGCCATTGGCATATTATAAATTTCTCCATTAACTATTATTTCGCCAGACAATCCGTATTTGATTGCTCTGATACTTTTAACTCTGTTGTTTAAGAGGTAATCAGAATTGGCTAATGGAGGAAATGATTTAGGCACACCTTTGCCATCAGGAAGGTGACAAGTTATGCATAAGTCATTATAAACTTCAGCACCTCGTTGCATGCTTTCCTGTAATTCAGGACTAAGGGAAGCTTCAGTTTTTGTTGGGTTATTACTGGTGGTTGCTGATTTTGATTTATCAGTAGAATTACATGACCACATGAGAATGCAGGATAGTATAGTGAAAGATAACTGTTTCATTTATTATTTGATGAGTTTTACAATGCCTAAATTTTCAATTCCAACATAGATATAGCCATCAGGACCTTGATTTACGGATCTTACACGACCTAATCCGTCGAGTAAACGTTCTTCTTTAATCACTTTTCCATCTTTGATGTAACAATTATCCAGATATTGAAACTTAAGAGAACCAACGAGAAGGTTGCCTTTCCAACCTTTATATTTATCACTTGAAATAAAAGCCATTCCACTTGGTGCAATGGAAGGATCCCAATAATGTAAGGGTTGTTCCATACCTTCTTTTTTGGTAAGCTCTGTAAAGCTTGTGCCACTGTAATTAACACCATAGCTTATTACTGGCCAGCCATAATTTTTACCAGCTTTAATAATATTGATTTCGTCACCACCTTTTGGGCCATGCTCATGTGTCCAGATGTCTCTGGTTTCTGGATGAATAACCATGCCTTGTGGATTGCGATGGCCATACGAAAAGATGGCTTTTCTGGCATTAGGTTCATTTACAAAAGGATTATCAATTGGAATGCGTCCATCATCGTGCAGACGATATACTTTTCCGCCATCTCGAGTGATGTCCTGAGGATTTTCATCTCTATTTCCACGTTCACCAATGGTGAAATACACATAGCCTTGATCATCAAAAATAATCCTTGATCCAAAATGTTGACCTTTAGTTGTATTTGGAGAAGCTTTATATAATACTTGCTGCTCAACAAGAGTATTACCTTTTAATTTAGCTCTCATTAATGCCGTATGTCCACCATTATCCTCTCCTTCAGAAGATGCATAGGTTATATAAATCCAGCCATTTTCAGAATAATTAGGATGTAATACGATGTCTAAAAGACCACCTTGACCACGATTATAAACTTTAGGAACATTTTTTATTTCGGTTTTGTTTCCATTTTTAAAATGAATGATTTTGCCCTCTTTTTCAGTAATAAGCATTGAGTTGTCAGGAAGAAACGTGAATCCCCAAGGAATATTGAGGTCTTTGACTACCATTTCGTAGCTGTGTTTTGTATTCACAGGATTCTTGTCTTGAGCACAGGCGAAGACAGTAAATAGAACAATAACAATCATGACTTTTTTTCTAAATAACATAAAAACAACTTTTGACTTTAAATTTAATAATAAAATGTATCGGTTTTTAAAGAAAAGATATATATTTGCAGTCCGATTTTGAGAAGAAACTAGATTTCTTTTTAAAATTATGAGATAACCATTCGGAGTGTAGCGTAGCCCGGTTATCGCGCCGCGTTTGGGACGCGGAGGTCGCAGGTTCGAATCCTGCCACTCCGACCAATAAAAGCTGAACATTTAATTGTTCAGCTTTTTTTATTAGTCTAATTATTCAATGCGTCTATAATTCTCAGAATAAATGCGATTGCCATCGTCGTCAATTTCTATTTGACTAAATGAGTTTTTAGTGACATCTATTTCATAAATGAATTCTTTTTTCTCTTGTATAATTTTACTCATCATTTCTGAACCATAATCTAATACCTCTGTAAGAATATTGTCATCTACATTATACGCACCATAACCAAACCATTCCGTAGAGTCGGTAGGTACATGTTTGCTCCACATCACTTTGGTAGATGTATACATTTTTACTTGTCTGTAGCCTTCGCTGGTGTTAAATGAATCTTTTATGATGTTATTGGCATAATTATAATAGCCTACAAGTTCCCACGCACCAATGAGTGTTGAATTACTTTTTTGTGTAATAACTTCTTCAGAGGTTTCAATGTCGTTATTGGTAGTTTCTGTTTTACAAGACAGTAAAGTAAAACTTAGACACAAAGTATAGATTAGGATTTTCATATTTTTGAAGTTAAGAGGTTATCTTAAATTTACAAAAATTCCACCATTCTAGCTAATTAACACTAACGAAATTAATCCACTATTAGAATTCAATAAAGTAAATTCCTGAAACAACCACACCTAATATCAGTAAAACAAGTACTGCAATAACAAAAGCAGATGTTTTTTTTGTTGTTTCGTCTTTTTGTAAAATATAATCTCTAGTTTTTTCGTCTTCTTCTTTTATAAATTTCATTTTCTTCAATTTTTATTTGTTAATGTATACTGTTTTTTTATTTACGAATTCTAAAATGCCTTCGCGTGAAAGTTCTCTTCCATAACCCGAAGCTTTAGTACCACCAAAAGGCAACCTTGGATCTGATTTTACCAGTTCATTGATAAAGAAAGCACCATCTTCAATTTCTGAAATTTGAGTCCTTGCAGCATCTGTATCTCTGGTGAATATCATTGTTCCTAGCCCATATCTTGAAATGGATGTCATTTTATAAGCTTCATCTGTATCTTTAACCTTAATCACTGACGCTACTGGCCCGAAGGTTTCGTCATCAAAAACTGCCATGCCTGGTCTCACTTCAGTCAATATGGTTGGTTGGTAATACGTGTTATTTCTTTTATTACCAAAATGAATTTTTGCCCCTTTACTAACTGAAGCTTCGATTTGTTTCTGTAAGGTATCTGCTAAATCTAATCTTGCTAAAACACCAATATCGGTTTGCTTATCAGAAGGGTCTCCCGATTTAAGTGTTTTTATTTTAGATGTAAATTTCTCTAAAAATTCGTCATAAATATCTTCCACAACTATAAAGCGTTTTGCAGCTATACAACTTTGACCTGAATTCTGCATCCTTGCGTTTACAATAGTATTTATGTGTGTGTCTAAATCTGCATCATTTAGTATCATGCAGGCATTATTGCCACCTAATTCTAGCACAGTTTTCTTCAAATGTTTACCAGAAATTTCTGCAATTTTACGACCGGCTTTTTCGCTTCCAGTTAAAGAAACAGCTTTTACTCTTTGGTCTTCTATTAATGTTTCTATGGGATCGTGTTCAACCAATATGGTTTGAAAGCAAGCATCAGGATATCCCGAAGATTCAAACAATTCTTGAAGTATTAAGGCACATCCAGTAACATTAGATGCATGCTTCAACAAAACTGTATTTCCAGCGGTAATCGTTGGAACTGCGAATCTCAACACTTGCCAAAAAGGATAGTTCCATGGCATAATTCCTAATATGGTTCCTAAAGGATCGTAACTGATAAAGCTTTCTTCAGCTTCGGTTTCAATCAGGTCATCTGATAGTAAGGATTCAGCATTTGTACTGTAAAAATCACACAACAGGATGCATTTTTCAATTTCAGCTATACTTTCCGTAATGGGTTTGCCCATTTCCTTAGTCATTAATTTAGCGTAGTCATTCTTATGCTTTACAAGATTATCTGCCAAATTATCAAGCATATCAGTTCTATGTACTATAGGTTGTTGTTTCCATTCAAGAAAGGTTGCTTCCGCATTTTCTAGAATCTTTTCAAGTTCTCTGGGTGTATGCAGTTTGTAAGTTTCAATTGCTTCAGAATTATATGGATTTACAGTTTTGATCATATTTAGAATTTTTTTTAGACAATTTAATTTTACCTTGATAAATGACTTAACTCATTTGGTGAAACTATTAACTTTTATAATCTTTTTGTTTCAGTCAATATTTACATCTATAGCGTCAAGATACCACATGTGATGATCTTATATTTGAATAAATAGTAATATTAACATAAAACATATAGATCCATTATGAGTAATAATAGTAATACAATTTTAGGAATATTAGCTGGTACAGCAATAGGTGCTACATTAGGTGTCTTGTTTGCTCCAGACAAAGGAAGTATAACAAGAAAACGTATAGTTGACGAAGCTAATTTGCAAAAAGAACGGTTAGCTACATCTGCGGTCGACTTAAAAGACAGAGTGGTTTCAGAAGCTAGTCATTTAAAAGATAGGGTAGCGACTTCGGTTGGTGACAAAAAACAAACCCTAGAGGAACAAGTTGACTCTCTCATGTCTGATGCTAGTTATAAGGCAGACGATGTTATTACAAAACTTGAACTGAAGTTGAAGCAGTTGAAAGAGAAAAATAAAAAGTATCACAACGGTACAGAAACTTCAAAAACGTCGTAATACATGACCATATTTGAATCTCTTAATAATACTACTGACGAAGCTGTCAATAATGCAGAGAATTATATTAAAACGTCTCAGTCTTATTTAAGGTTGAAAGTTTTTCAGCAGATTACATTATCCTTAAGTCTGATTGTAAAATTAGTTATTATTGGAGGTCTGCTTACGCTGGCTCTAATATTTACTGCAGTCTCCAGTGCTTTGGCTATAGGTGAGGCGTTAGGAAGCATCTCTGCAGGATATTTAATTGTCGGTGCGTGTTTTTTAATCATGGCACTTATCGTGTATTACTTTAGAAAGCACATTGAAAGAAAAATTATATCATCTATTTCTGAAAAATATTTCGATTAACATGAAGCATTATAAAACATTTGAAGATATTGAATACGATTTAAAAAGATTAAATCTTGAACGGCAAATCGCTTTTGAAGAATTAAAAGGTTTTAAAGGTCAGGTCAAAGAAGATTTGAGTCCGTTGAGTTGGCTGCAAACAGCAACAAAATATATTACCAGATACGGTTCTTTCTATTTAATAAAAAAGATTATTAAGTAGATAAAGTCATTTATCGGTTTATCAAATACACAAAAGGTCATTCTTCTGTGTATTTTTTTTTGAAGAATTATCATAAGTATTATATAGGTCAATCATTTATGGGATAGAGCAAAGCCTAAACACATAAGACTTGTAGATTGCAAACAGAGAAACAAAGGAAATATATTCCTTGTGAGATTAACCATAAAAACTATAACATATTATGAAAATTAAAACTTTAGCGCTGAGCGCAATAATGGCAACATTGATATTAAGTTGTAACGTAAACCAAAAGAAAGAAGCAGAATTGCCCGAAGTGGATGTTGATGTAACTACTGAAGAAGGACAATTACCAACCTATGAAGTAAACTGGGCAGATGTCAACGTAGGAACCACTACTAAAACTGTCGAGATACCAAAAATTGTTATCGTTATGGAAGAAGAAGAAGTCGAAGTTCCGTTTATAGATGTCGATATGCCGAATGATGATAGTGAAAAAATGGAACGTAACATCGTGATTGAAGCTGAGGTAACCGACAAAGAACACGATTTAGAAATCAAGGAAGTTTGGGCTTCAAACAACAACTTATATGTTATTTCCGAACTAAAAATGCTTAGTCAAGATATTGGCGATAAGAAAATGCGAGTATCAGACCAGTTAACTCTTAATGCTAAAGACTTAAATGTTAAGCATTATATTATTGGTGAAAGACCAGACAGAGTTTTTAACAATCAACACACTTATGTTAAAAGTATGAGTGATTTGAAAACTAAATTAGAAGGTGATTATAGAGTTATTTATTCTAAATAATACATTGTAATAGTAATCACTTTCAAATGAGCCTTAATCAAGTTTTGATTAAGGTTTTTTTATGCAACAGATTGATCTGTAATTAAACTATTTAGCACATTTTTTCTGTACTCATTTGGAGTTATACCATATTTTTCTTTAAAAATTTTAGAAAAATAACTTCTACTTGTAAAGCCAATACTATAGACAACTTGAGAAACATTTAAATCACCACTACTCATTAAGTCTCGCGCAGCTTCAAGTCTTACATGTCTAATGTATTCTGTAACGGTTCTAGTATAAAGGAATTTAAATCCGTCCTGAAGCTTTGCCTGAGATAATCCAGAGTCTATAGATAATTGATCTAAAGAATAATTAAACGAATGATTTTTAATGATTTTATTACCAAGGCGTCTAATGATTTTTAATTCTGATTTGGTTAGTGAAGTTGGTAGCTGTACTCCTTTATGAAACTTATTGTGTTGTTGAATGTGCATTGATAGCATTTCATAAACTAAGGCCTCTATCTTTAATACTTTTACCATACCTTTAGATTTGATCTGTTTCATTTTTTTTACAAAATCAGCCATTTTCAAATTTAATGCGCCATGGTGAGCAAATCTGTTTTCGTGATCAGTATCAACAAAAATCTCATAAAGTCGTTTATTTAAAAGGGACGTATTTGTAGTTCTTTTTTTAAGGAAATGCTTTCTAATAATTTGTATATCGATGATTTCTAATTTTTCATTTTTTGGTAAATGAATATGATTATAGCCTCCAGTTTTATTGGTAAATATTAAAGAATGAAATTGGTCGATACGTCTATTTTCATTATCAATGCCAAATCGATGATTGAAGAATCCTTCATAATTATATATAAAACGAATAGGATTAAAGTCGCCAGCCTTAATTTTTAAGGTAATATCTTGAGAAAATTTTATATCAAAATTTATCAAATTCACGCCCCAATCAAACGGAACATACTTTATAGTTCCAAAGGCATGTTCATTGTTAACAATTAAACTGTATTTGTTCCATTTTTCAGAAATCTCACCACCAATGACGTCCTGGATTTGTCGAAGCGTATCTTTAGGGCCATCTGAAGTAATTTCAATAGTTGTCATATTTGGTTGGGTTTTCAGCTATTAGTTGCTGGTATTCAAATTATTAAATAGAAATCAGGATGTAAAGATACCACCTTTTTAGTCATTTTTAATAAGTTATATAAGTAGCTTATTTAATAATATCCTAAACGGATGTCTATCACAAGTGATATGGCATACGAACTTTTTTGTTTTATCATCATATGTTCTTGAATTCTTAGATAATATAAACGTATTGTTTGTTTAGAAAGGAGTTTAGTTATGAGAAATTAATTCCTGGGTTTCTTATTGAATTAACATTTAAATCGATAAAGCGCAACTTTACATGCTACAAATCTTAATTTTACTTATGTTATTATGAATAATTCTTCATTTATAATATACATTGGTTGGTTAGGCCTCAGTGACCAAAAAGTTGCTGAGGTTTTTTTTAAACACACTTATTACACCATTATTATTAATTTAAAACGAATTAAAATGAACATTTTTGAAGCCATTAGAAAAGATCATGATATCCAAAGGGACTTACTCGAAAAACTTATTAAAACATCTGGAGATACCAAACAGCGCGATGAGATATTTCAATC
Organism: Psychroserpens mesophilus; assembly: GCF_000826645.1. Lineage (GTDB taxonomy): Bacteria > Bacteroidota > Bacteroidia > Flavobacteriales > Flavobacteriaceae > Psychroserpens > Psychroserpens mesophilus. Next base: position 189,507 of record NZ_JXJP01000008.1, on the reverse strand, counting down.
ATTAAAGAAAGAATTGCAGGTTCATGCTGATGCTGAGGAGCGACATTATTATAAACCACTAATAGATTCTGACATGATGCAAGACAAAGCTCGCCATGGTATAGCCGAACATCATGAAATTGATGAACTTATTGAGAAATTAGAAGAAACCGACTATGACTCTTCTGCATGGTTGAAAACTGCTAAAGATTTGAAACATAAAGTTGAGCACCACCTTGAAGATGAAGAACAGAAATTTTTTCAATTATCAGGTAAGGTGCTTAATGAAAGCCAAAAAACAAGTTTGGCAACCGATTACAATAGTTATATGTCTTCTCACAGATAGTAGTTGGAGGTGGAACAGAAACTTACAGCATCTTTGATCAAACGACTCGATAAACATCCGGAGTCGGTTATTGAGAAGTTAGATTTGGTTTATGTTAATTCGCATCAACTGTCAATTCTTAGAAAGAAAAAAGGGGATACGTTTCGTTATATTCAAAACGGTAAATTTATCACTAGAGATCAAGATCTCGAACGAATTAATGCGTTAGTGATTCCACCAGCATGGGAACATGTAAAAATCTCTTCTTTGCCAAACGGTCATCTACAGGCTACAGGTAGAGATGCAAAATCTAGAAAGCAATACCGTTATCATCCTAAGTGGAATAAAATCAAGAACCAAACCAAGTTTTTTAGAATGGCCGAGTTCGGAGAAGTACTTCCGAAAATAAGAAATCAGGTAGAAAAAGATATTATTCAGAACGCGTGGGTGAGAACGAAGGTGATGGCCTTAGTAGTAAAGCTCATGGAAGAAACTCATATTAGAATCGGTAACAGTTACTATGCGAAAAAGAACAAAACGTATGGTTTAACAACTTTACGGACAAAGCATGTTCATTTGTATAAAGATCGATTACGATTTGAGTTTGTTGGTAAAAAGGGCAAAGCGCATAGCATTACACTTAGAAACAAGAATCTCATTAAGTTAGTTAGTAAATGTGAAGAAATTCCGGGTTGGGAACTTTTTCAGTTTTATGACAAATCTGGAGAAAAACATAAAGTTGATAGTGGGATGATTAATGCGTATTTAAAAGAAATTTCCGGAAAAGATTTTACTGCTAAAGATTTCAGAACCTGGTCTGCCAGCGTTATTTTTTTTGAGGCCTTAATGGATTATGATAGACCAACATCAGATAAGGAAATAAAAGACAATATCCTATCTGCATTTGACGTCACAGCGAACGCACTTGGTAATACTAGAAATGTATGTCGTAAATATTACGTGCATCCAATTTTGGTAGAATCTTACGAAACGAATACGCTTCATGATGTATTTACTAAAATTAAAACAAACCCTATTACTTCTGGTCATTTAACACCAACTGAAATATCTGTATTAGAACTGATAAAGGGATATTCTCCAAAAGTATAATGGTCAATTATACTATAAAACTGATAACGTCAATTTTTCAATTGAACGCATCAACTGAAGTCATCAAAGTATTATACTTTAGTAATGAAAGTAAAAGGTTTTTAGTAACCTTGATGTAAATCAATAGGCATCAGAAAATAAAACTATTGTTAAACTAAAATAAAATTATATAATGGGAACTTATACTGAAAATGTAGGAAAAAAATTAAACGAATTATTAGAGAAAACATACGATGCAGAAAAAGGATTTAAAAAAGCTGCTGAAAATGTTGAGCACACAGCCTTGAAGACTTATTTCAATCAAAAGGCTCAGGAACGCTATAATTTCGGACATGAATTAAAATCAGAGATTAAGGCATTTAATCAAGATGTAGATAAAGGTGGAAGTTTAACAGGAAAAGCTCATAGAGCGTGGATGGATGTGAAGTCATTATTCTCATCAGACGATGAAGAATCGATGTTAGAAGAAGCAATAAGAGGTGAAAAATCTGCAATTGAAGAGTATAATGACGTCTTAAGTGAAACAACTTTACCGACTTCAACGAAGACTCTATTAACATCTCAAAAAAGTACAATTGAAAACGGCTTGTCCAATATCAAAACATTAGAAGATTTAAGATAATACAACAATCATTCAGTTGTATTATTTGATAAAAAACACCTCGATAGAGGTGTTTTTTGATATGCATACATTTTAATAGGATATGAGTTAACAGGTTTATATGCAAATGATTTATTTTAAATAAAAAATGTTTTATAAACTCTCTGATACCTCTAATTTAAATGCCATAGAAAATGATTTCGATGCGAAGTTTAGATTTCCAAAATTATACGAGCCTAGAGCAATTATTGATGGAACAGTCGAATCAAATTTGACAATATTAACAGCTGATAACCCTAAGATTATTGATTACGCTATTTGGGGAATATTACCTGAAGATTATGACGATGACTGGGATCGTTTTCAAAATATTACGAATACCTTAAATACTAATGTTAACGAATTAGATTCAGACGAAATCATGTATTCTGAAGCATTTTCTAGAAGAAGGTGCTTAATTATTGTCAATGGTTTTTTTACTGCTAGGATCTATAATGGTAAATTATTGCCGTTTCACATTCATTTAAGAGATCATAAACCGTTTTGTATCGCTGGGATTTATAACACTTTAAATGATGGGTTTTTAACATGTTCGTTATTGGTCGTGAATTTCAGTTCAAGCTTAAATGAAATTCCTCATTTGGGTAAAAAAAGACCACTAACGTTTAAGAAATCAGATTATAATAATTGGTTATCACAAGGTAAAAGTAATGCTGAATTAGTAAAATTAATTCAAAATCACGACGCACCAGACTTCATGTCGCATCCAATTAAAGAGGAGTTTTATGAGCGTAATCATGTTTTTGAAAAGATTTTAGACCATGATAATTATCAAAGTATTGGTGAACATTCTCATTTACAGTGAAAAGGTTAAAGTAAAGTCCATATGAGCTAAGTAAACTGCTAATTTTAATAGATATTTATATCAAAGAAATGAAAATCATTTCTAATAACTAAAACACAATCATTATGTTACGTTGGACAATCACATTTGTAATAATCGCAATTATAGCTGCAGTCTTAGGATTCGGTGGAATAGCTGGTGCTGCTGCCGGAATAGCTAAAATTATATTTTATATATTTTTGGTATTAGTAGTAATTTCTCTATTAAAGAGTGTTATGAAATAAAGACACCTTATTAATATAATCTCAATAAAAAAAAGGCATAATTTGAATATTTCAATTTATGCCTTTTTTAAGTTTTATAAATTTTAGAAAATGAATTTTAAATAGGATTCTTCTCATCAATTCCTTTACTATTCGCCTCTAATTTTTTCTCTATACCCGAAGGGTTTTTGATTTGCATATACTTCTCTCCTAAAATAACAATCGGATTTACTAATACTTCTGGACTTTTATTTAAAATTTTAATCCAGTCAGTTTCATCAAGATTAGTTTTGTCATCATACGATTTGGTGAAATCAGGATGATCTTTATCAATCAAATCACCAATAGTAACACCAAGGTTTTCAGCCATGTCTTTCCACTGACTTCCAGTGACATTGGTTTTGGTAATATCTATTGCCAATATGTCTTTAAATGATGCATTTAAATATGAATATGTTTGCTCTCCTATTGATGATTTAGAACTGTAATATAACTTAATCATGTTTTTGTCTGTTGAAATCATTCCCATTTATTTTTCGTTTAATTAAAAATAAGTTTAGTTTTAAAAGTGTGTTGACTGATATCTATTAAAAGTTAACTCAATACATAGAAACTCTCAATGTCTTTATAGTAACTGTTGATAACTTCTATGTAAGGTTTCTATCAAAATTTCTACTTTTGTTTAAGTATTTAGAACATCTAAAATTTAAAGTTGATGGCTACAAGTCAATGGTTTTAGAGATGCTAAAACAATAATATTTAAATATTTTATATCTATATAAAAAACATATGTCAGACACAATTGAACACGTAAAATGCCTAATTATTGGCTCAGGACCAGCAGGTTATACTGCTGCTATTTATGCTGCTAGAGCAAACATGCATCCCGTTTTATACCAAGGAACACAGCCAGGAGGACAATTAACAACGACTAATGATGTTGAAAATTTCCCAGGATATCCAGATGGCATTACTGGGCCAGAAATGATGATTCAATTACAAAATCAGGCTGCCCGATTTGGGACAGATATTCGTGATGGATGGATTACTAAAGTAGATTTTTCAGGAGATATACACAAAGTTTGGGTTAACGACACTAAAGAAATTCATTGTGATACAGTAATCATTTCAACAGGAGCATCAGCTAAGTATTTAGGTTTAGATTCTGAACAGAAATATTTAAAACTTGGTGGAGGTGTTTCTGCATGTGCAGTTTGTGATGGATTTTTCTATAGAAATCAAGAGGTTGTTATTGTTGGAGCAGGAGATAGTGCTTGTGAAGAAGCTCACTACTTATCAAAACTTTGTAAAAAAGTGACCATGTTAGTAAGACGTGATGAATTTAGAGCTTCAAAAATCATGGCTGCTCGTGTTAAAAATACAGAGAACATCGAAATACTTTATAATACAGAAACGGATGAGGTTTTAGGTGATGGTCAAGTGGTTACTGGAGTACGCGTGGTAAATAATCAAACCAAAGAAACGCATGAGATTCCGGCAACTGGATTTTTTGTGGCCATTGGTCATAAGCCAAACACGGATATTTTTAAAGACTTTTTAAATTTAGACGAAACAGGATATATCATCAATGCAGTTCCTGGTACAAGTAAAACAAATGTCGGTGGTGTTTTTGTTAGTGGAGATGCCGCAGATCATGTTTATAGACAAGCTATTACGGCTGCTGGAACAGGCTGTATGGCAGCTTTGGATGCTGAACGTTATTTAGCGGCTAAAGATTCAAATTTTGAAGTGAGTACATCAACTTACAATTAGAAGATGTATTAGATTATTATAAAAATAAAAAGTGCCTAAAGAATTTCTTTAGGCACTTTTTTATGATATTAAGTAAGACTATAAAGTTTCAGGAAGCGTGTAAGTTCTCCCTTTATTTTGCTCTTTTAAATAACCCATAAGAGGCTCAAAATATTCTAACATTGGCTTTGCACTCATTTCGCTACCAACACTTTCTTTAAGCAATTCTCTCCAATCGTTATTAGCACCAGTTTCTAGCACACCTCTTAAAAAGGTTCCTACTTCTTTACTTCCAAAGTAGTTGGTGGCATGAGGATCTTGTTTTAAGATGTTTTTAGCAATATGGTCATGAAATTGAAAGAGTAAAATATAAGATACTGCATAGTCATAGTATTGAGCAGCATCATTATTGATATGTGTTTTAGAAGCAGCATCATTAAATTCTTCACCACGATCTGTAGGAGGAACCATACCTTGATACTTTTTAGCCAATTCCCACCATTTCTTATTAAATTGATCTTTAGGTAAATTTTCAGCATATAAAGCATTTTCAAATTCGGTCATTACACCAGCAGAAAATGGTAAAAATACAATGTTACTCAAGGCTTCTTTCAAGAGGTTTTGAGTTTCATCAATTTTTGCATCTGCATCCACCAAACCTTTACCAGCTAAAAATGGTTTTTGCATGGCAGCAAAACCAAGTAAACTACCTATAGCTTCGTGGTAACCACGATTTGCGCCTTCACGGAGTAATGGTGGAACATTTGGATTGGTATAGGCTTGATGATAGTAAATATGACCTAATTCATGGTGAATAGTCTCATAATAGTCTGCGTTAGGCTCAACACTCATTAAACAACGTAGGTCGTTTTCTAGATCCATATGCCACGCAGAGGCGTGGTTGTTTTTTTTGTAAGGTGCATCAGTAGGCAATGGATACATGCTTGATTTTTCATAAAAGCTTGCAGGTAATGGATCAAAACCAATACTCTTATAAAAGTTTTCTCCTTCCTTCACAATCCATTCAGGATCTTTATCAGCTAAAGCAGCATCAATATCTAAACCTTCAACAGTAACCATAGCACTCCAATCTTGTCCCCAACGATTAGGTAGCCAATGTGCTGGAAGGTATTCTGGCACGTCAGCTTTAAATTTTTCTGCTAGTTCATAGCGCGCCCAAGTATGTAATTCTCGGTATAAAGGCCAAACTTCCTTAACCATTTTATTCATTTCCTCAAGCATTTCTTGTCGAGACATACCATAACTAGAAACCTGGTATGAGAAATAATCATCATATCCGAGAGCACCCACAGTTTCATTACGTAACTTTCTTAAGTTTTCTAAACCGTCTTTTAAACCTTTTCCAACTTCTTTAGAAGCTTCCCAATTTTTTAGACGCTCTGCTTCGTCATTCGATTCACGTAGCACTTTATCAATATCTCCAGTAGTTAACGATTTTCCATCAACCTTAAAATCGTATCCAAATAACATTTCATTCTGAGCATTTTCAGCAGTAATTCGTTCTTTTACTAAATCTGAAACTGTTTCAGGATTGTTAGCAGCAGCATATAAAATAGTATTTAGCTGTCGCACTTGTACGATGTCTAAATTGTTTTTACTTTCAAGAAATTTACGCGTCTTTTCAATAACCTCTGTGCTTCCAGTAAATTTAGCAAATGCTTCATTGGCTTTTTGAACCTTATAGGCATTGGTCGTGTCACCAGCTACAATTCTTGTATTCGCATCCCATTCTGCCAAAGCAGAATTATAATATAATTTGGTAAATGACGCTGTATAATCATCTAAAAAGGCTTGTACCTCCTCTTTAGAAGCTGAAGCCACTTCTGTAGTCTTTGCGTCTTGTTTACATGAAAAAACTGTAATTAAAACAGTCATTAATAAAATTGTTTTCTTCATTTTAAATTAGTTTGAGTTTAAGTTAGTTGATATTGGATTATTTTTCTTTCTTTTGAAGTTTAGCAGTATCCATAAATGTATTGATTGTAATTTTAGGGTTAGCGTATAAATAAATTTCACTAGAACCTGAGGCATCAATAGTAATAGTTTCGGTAGCTTCAATGTAGGCATCACTTGCAAATTCGCATATGGCTGTACAGGTTTTTGAAGTGAAATCCTTACCATTAAATTGTGCATTATTATCAGTAGTTAAAAGAAGATTATCTGTAGTACCTTCTATGTCAATGTTAGCACGTTGGTATAAATCTACTTTTGTTTCTTTAGAATTGATGAGCGCATCTAATTTGCAATTATCACTTAATTCCAGTTTCGTTTTAGTTGCAGTTAAGTTGAGTTTTACTTTAGCTTTATCCAAACTCATAAAGTCAAAATTACCAGCTTTTATATTGAGGTAAGCTTTTGAAGCACCTGAGCATTTTAGGCTAGCATCTTTAAGCTCAAGTGAAGTTAACGATCTGATTTCGGCATTATCCCGAGTTTCAATATGAGAGAAGCCGTTGCTATAATTGACTTTAATCTTAAGTTCCTTTCTCGATCTAATGTCTGTCGTCGTTTTAAAAGTGAGCACACTATCGATAACTTCAATATTAATGTATTGGTGTAAGTTATCATCCGTTTCAATTTCGACAGAAGGTTTACTGTTGTAATACAATTCAATTTCAAAATCTTCACCAACTACAATGGTATTAAATGGGTCTACATAAGTTTGTTTAATTGTTACATTTCTATCTCCTTTTACTTTTTCGGTATCTTGGGTGAAACCTATGGTATTCAAACCAAAAGTAATGAGTAGAAATAAGGTAATGTTTTTCATTCGTATAAATTAAGTGTTATAACAAATATAAAACAAAAACCATCCCAAACTCTTAACTGAGTTCGAAATGGTTTAAAAAAACAAGTTGGTTAGTTGATTTTTAGTGTATTATCTTTTAGTAATACTTCCAGATGGACCGTCGTTTTTTTCGACTTTATCAGGATTTCCATAATATCTAATGTCGCCACCACTATTGGCGCTGGCTGTTAATTCTTCTGAAGTGTTTACGGTAATATCAGCTCCACTATTTGCTTCCGCTCTGGTTTTAACGGCTTTCAAATTACCAGCTTTTATATCGCTTCCGCTTGATGCTTCCGCTCTAAACGTATTAGTACTTCCTGATAATTTGATATCGCTTCCACTAGAGGATTCACAAATGAGATTTTCAACGTCAACTTCAAGTTCTACATCACTACCACTTGAGGTATAAATTTCAAGATCGTTTGCCTTTATGATAGTTGTAGAAATAACATCGCTTCCACTAGAGGTAGATATCCTGTCAATATTTTTAAAGCTGACCATTATTTTTTTAGATGCAGCTGAACTTATGTTTTCTTCAGCAAAGATATTTAAGACGCCATTTTCTATCTCCACGACTATAATTTCCTGTAGATTTTCATCAGCCTGAACTCTAATGCTTTCGGTGTCTCCCTGTGTTAAATATACATCTAAACCTCTACTAACTTCTATAGCGCTAAATTCGCCATTTAATGCTCTGTCTGTTGTAGTTACATTGCCATTGCCTTTAACTCCAAAATTTAAATCGAAGTTACAAGACACAAGTAACACACCTAAAAGTGTTGTTACGATAATTTTTACTAATGTTGTCATGATTGATTGTTTTAATGTGTTGGTTTTTGATTGATTTACTTTATATTTTGATCACATGGTATGGTCAAAACTAATGACCCGTTTGAGAAACCATCTTCCATCTTCAATAATCCACAGATGAGAAAACTTTGCAATACTTCCTGGAACTGTGTTGCCATTAGTGGTTTCAAAAAATTTGTGTACTCCATTTTGCAAGGCTCCATAAACTTTTCCGTTGTTTTTTAATAAGAAAACTTCTAAACTGCCTTCAACTAATTCTCGTCTGGATTTGGTTGAATTATTTGAGTTGCAAATACCACTTTTCATAATCTGGATGAATTCATCTTTCGCATTGATAATTCCAGAAATGTCATGATAGAATTCAAAATCTTGAGCAATTAGCTGTTCAAGGTATTGTGTTTCACAGTTGTTAAAAGAACGTTCAAACAGTAAGCTATCTTTAGCTTTTAGAGTACTAAATACTTCGGAATTTGTTGAAATTTGTGCATTTAGGTTGGTTAAAATTCCGAAGATACTTAATACAATACATGTTGATTTTTTCATTGATTTTGATTGATGATTCAAATATTCCAGTTTTACGTTGATTTTCAAAACTGAAATACCTGAACTGTTGATTTATAATGCTGAATTGTTAATTATCGTCTGATGTGATTTCAATACCATTATCGTCAATATTAACATTGACATTATCAGATTTAGCTTTAATGCCATTTTCGTCAATTTTCAAGCTGCTGTCCTGGGTTTTCATTTCAATACCGTCGTCATCTATTTTGAGTCCGCTTTCGTCATCCTTAATATCAACTTTTAACTCAAACTCTTCATCTGCCGGACAATCTAAGCATCTGACTCCGTTGTTAATGATTTCTAGATATTGATTTTCCATGCCATTATCTAAAATGTCATTATAATAACTTGAATTTCGATGGTACGAATAGGTGTTTTCTTCAGCATATAGAACAGTACCTTCAGGAAGATAAAGAATGACTTCTATTTCTTGATCTCTAAATTTGTTTTCAAAATTAGTGGTTAAAAAACCGTCTATTTCAAGTCGTTTATTGCTTAGGTTGTAACTATAATTAATCTCTTGGGCTCTAAGTTTGGCCTCTTTATAATTTCTGCCTTCAGCTGTTTTTTCTACGTATATGGAAGCTACCGAATCTTTAGTAGAACGAACTATTAATCTAACATCTCTGCTGTAGATAAGTTTCTCATCATTTTCATCGTAAACAGCGCGTAAGGAACTTCCATGTCTACCAAATTGTCTGCTATATAAGGTGTTTCCAACCACAGCAAGTGTAAGTGTGTCATTGGCTCTTATATTAAGCTGTTCTTTTTTGCTAATTGTGGCATCATAGGCATGTTCGCTAGCTTGTCTTACGCCAATTACAACACTTCCTATGATAGCCATTAACCAAAGGCCTAAAAGGGTGAATTTTGCCACATTTCCAATCGATTTTAAGTTATTAATCAGAATTTTTAATCCTAAGTAAAACACAAAGAAAAATGGTATGCCAATAGCAAATAATACAATTAATGATATTAACCAAACAGGTGTGTTAGCTGCATTTGCGGCTTCAAAAAGATCGAGTCCTGGAAAATGAACAATATCAATGGCTCCTAAGCTTAAACAAAATATTAGTAATGAGATTAAAGTAGCCGCTCCAACTATTATTAAAATGATGCCAATAAATTTTGCAAACACTTTAAAGAAGAACATGATAATGTCGCCAATAGTATCAAAAAACGTTTTTGATGAGGATTTAATTTTTTGCCCTTGTTTGGGTAAATCTACATTTTTGACTGTGTCAGATACTGTTTGCGAAACACTATCAAAGCCGTCTTTAATTTTTTTTTCGATGTTGCTAATGTTTACAGGCTCTCCAGTCATGGTTAGTTTTTCTGAAGTTGTTTTAGCTTCAGGAACTAAAATCCATAATAAGATATAAAGCAAAACACCTGTGCCAGCGCCAAAGATTAATAAAATCCAGATCAAACGAATCCAAATTGGATCAATTCCAAAATAGTGAGCCAATCCTGACGAAACACCTCCTATATATGAGTTGTCCGTGTCGCGATAGAATTTTTTTGAAGGTCTTGAATTCGCCTTTTTTTGGTAAGACTGTTTAGGCTCATCTTCAAAAATCTCGTCGTCAACTAAGTAATCTTCTGGTTGTCCCATAATTGAGATGACATCATCAACTTCTTTGATTCTAATGACTTGCTTTTCGTTTTGAACACGCTCATTAAATAATTCTGCAATTCGTGCTTCTATGTCTGAAATAATTTCAGATTGACCTTGAGAGTCTGTAAATGAACGTTTTATAGCCTCAAGATAGCGTTGTAGTTTTAAGTATGCATCTTCATCTATATGGAAGAATATACCTGCTAAATTTATGTTGACTGTCTTATTCATTATTTTTTGATTTTTGTCTGGTTACTAGGTTAACTGCATTTTGTAATTCGGTCCAAGTGCCATTGAGTTCTTTTAAAAACAGTTGTCCCGTTTCTGTAAGTCCGTAATATTTTCTTGGTGGTCCTGATGTGGATTCTTCCCAACGGTAATTGAGTAATCCAGCATTTTTAAGTCTTGTTAGTAGCGGATAAATGGTACCTTCTACAACAAGCAACTTTGCGTCTTTAAGTGTTCCTAAGATTTCTGCTACATACGCATCCTCATCTTTTAAGACCGATAATATGCAATACTCAAGAACGCCTTTTCGCATTTGTGCTTTTGTGTTTTCTATTTTCATAAGTGTTTTCTAATATTTTTTAAAGGTCTTATGCCGTTTGCATTTGAGACATTTAGATTGTTTAACAATGCGTGTGATGATGCTCTTGTCATATTCTAAAGCGATTAAATTTTAATAAACTGTTCATTTTTTGATTGATGATTGATAATTGATGATTGTTTGATGAAAGATTGATTTATTTTAAAAAGTCTATAGTTAAGGGATAATGATACATTTCGCCATCTCTTGCTTTGAGGCTCGCAATTACTATAAAAACAAGTTCGAGTATAAAACCTATAACGGCAAGCGCTCCTAATCCGCCACCAATATATAATAGAGGCGAAGGTTCTGAAATATTGAAATGAATGCCCTCAAAGAGGTCTATATCAATAAAGTTAAATGAACTAAAGACATTAAAAATAAAAAAGGGTACAGTTAGTATGCCCAAAATAAGTGCATAAAGGAGTATACTCATTTGAAAGTTAATGGCTTGTTTACCGTGAGTATCTACAAATTCTGATTTTTCTTTATTTGCCATCCATAATACAATTGGGCCTATGAAATTTCCAAAAGGTATTATAAACCTTGTAAAGGTTGATAAATGAATGAATGTTGCGATGTTTTTCTGATGGTTGTCTAGCATGATTTTAAAACATATAGTAATTTCTTATACAAATATATGTCTAAAAGAAGGTATTATGTTACGCATAGTACTTAAAATTAACATAATATTAACAAATTGAGATATGGATTATTTTCAATATTTTAGCTGAAATATCCAATAAACATGAACATTTCGCCAAGAAAACTCAATACATTTTTAGTATTCAAATTGCCATCAGCTTTTTTTTGTGGTGTGCGTACAAAGTCGCTAACTGATGACGCTTGTGTTGTTTCAGTAAAGCATAGATGGATTAATCAAAATCCGTTTAACTCGATGTTTTGGGCTGTTCAAGGCATGGCAGCCGAATTAACTACTGGAGCTTTAGTAATGACTAAAATTAAATCTAGCGGACAAAAAATGTCAATGTTAGTGACCAGTAATAATGCAACCTACACTAAAAAGGCTACTGGCCGAATACAGTTTACCTGCAATCAAGGTAAAGCTATTGATGCGACAATTGCAAAAGCTATTGAAACAGGAGAAGGGCAAACCATACTTTTAAATTCGAAAGGGATAAATAAAAATGGCGATCAGGTTTCAGAATTTAATTTTGAATGGAGTATAAAATTAAAATCATAATGTTTTTACGAGGACAAAGAACGTAGCAATTTATTTAATTTAAATCTGAAGCGATTTGTAACAAAATCTGAAAGAATTCAACATATAAGCAAATCAACAATTAAATAGTTATAATTATGACATCACACGAAATAGATTACAGAATTTACGGCGAAGAAATGCAATTTGTAGAGATTGAACTTGATCCACAAGAAGGCGTTGTTGCCGAGGCAGGAAGTTTTATGATGATGGACGACGGCATTAAAATGGAAACTATTTTTGGGGACGGATCACAAAAAGATTCTGGATTCTTCGGAAAAATTTTAGGCGCTGGTAAGCGAATTTTAACAGGTGAAAGTTTATTCATGACAGCATTCTATAATGATTTCACAGGAAAACGAAATGTGTCTTTTGCTTCGCCTTATCCAGGTAAAATAATACCTATAGATTTAACCGAATTTAGAGGAAAGTTCATTTGCCAGAAAGATGCATTTCTATGCGCAGCAAAAGGTGTTAGTATTGGGATTGAATTTTCAAAAAAATTAGGAAGAGGCTTATTTGGAGGAGAGGGTTTTATCATGCAAAAGCTGGAAGGTGATGGTATGGCATTTGTGCATGCTGGAGGAACGATGGCAAAAAAGGTATTGCAAGCAGGAGAAACGATGAAAGTCGATACAGGTTGTTTGGTTGGTTTTACTCAAGGTGTAGATTATGACATTGAATTTGTTGGAGGCATAAAAAACACAGTTTTTGGAGGTGAAGGTTTATTCTTTGCAAAACTACAAGGACCAGGAACAGTTTATATTCAATCCTTACCGTTTAGCAGATTGGCAGGACGCGTATTAGCATCAGCACCTAGAGGTGGAGGTAAAGATAAAGGTGAAGGCAGTATTTTAGGTGGTTTAGGCGATTTATTAGATGGCGATAATAGGTTTTAGAGTTCTAGGTTTCTGTTAAATTTTTGTTTAGAACGTTGAAACATTGATTTTTTTTACTAAATTTAAAATGTAATTATAAACAAAAAGCCTATATACACTTCTACTTAACTAAACCTAAACCCAATTAAAAAATGGCAAGAGCAATGTTCGAGTACACCAAAACAGTACTTGCAAAAGTGAGTTTTGACAGTACGTTGTTCTGTAGAGAATTAAAAAAAGCACTTAGTCGTTTGTTACCATACGAAATTGAAGAGCTTAAGATTTACATCAAATCTTTGATTCTACAGAATCCAGAATTAAATCAATGTTTAATATTACTAAAACCATAGAAAAAAGCGACTCACGAGTCGCTTTTTTTATGCGATGTTTTCAAAATTTTATTTTGGTAACGGACTAATAATTTTTACATTCTGAAAAGTAATAGCACCTCGTATAATACCAGAGATGACGTTGTGCAAGGCATCTATAATTTGCATCTTTAATTCATTTTTATGATAAATGAGACTCACTTCCCGAGCAGGAGATGGGTCGTTAAAATGACGAAGTTTCTCTTGTTGTTTATCGTTCAATTCCATAGTGTGTAAATATGGCAACAAAGTCATTCCTAAACCTTCATTTGATAATTTGATTAGGGTTTCAATGCTTCCACTTTCTAACTGAAACGAATCATCTGTGTGATTTTTAAAGGATTTACAAAGATTAATGACACCATCCCTAAAGCAATGTCCATCTTCTAATAAAAGCAAATCATCAATATCTAAATCTTCAGTTTCTAATTTTTTCTTTTTAAAGAGACGATGGTCATTAGGAACATAGGCTACAAAAGGTTCATAATATAACACGCGCTCTTTGATGGTATCAAAAACTAAAGGTGTAGCAGCAATGGCAGCGTCTAAATGTCCATCATTAAGTCTAGCTATAATCTCTTCGGTGGTCAATTCTTCAATTTTGAGCTTAACTTTAGGATATTTTTTAATAAATGCTTTTAAAAACATTGGCAAAAGCGTTGGCATTACTGTTGGAATAATACCAAGTTTAAATTCGCCACCAATAAAGCCTTTTTGTTGATCTACTATATCTTGAATCCTCTCAGATTCATCAACAATATTCTTAGCCTGAAGTACTATTTTTCTTCCAACATCTGTAAGCTCAATAGGTTTTTTACTCCTATCGAAAATTAAAACATCTAATTCGTCTTCTAGTTTTTGTATTTGAGTGCTTAATGTAGGTTGCGTAACGTAACATTTCTCTGCTGCTTTGGTAAAATTTTTATGTTCCGCTATTGCTAAAACATAATTTAACTGTGTTATAGTCATATCTATTCATTTAGACTATAAAGATATAAATACTATTCATAAAAACTATAATTAATTTAATTAATCTTTTTTTAAATTTGTATTAACAAAAACAATAAGACATGAAAATAAATAGTATAGGTTTAGATACCAACAAGTCAAAAGCAATCGCTAACGATTTAAATCATTTGTTAGCTAATTTTCAAATTTATTATCAAAATTTAAGAGGAATCCACTGGAATATTAAGGGGAAACGTTTTTTTGATTTGCATAATAAATTTGAGGAATTATATACTGATGCTAATTTAAAAGTAGATGAAATCGCTGAGCGTATTTTAACGTTGAGTGAAACGCCATTACACACCTTTGATGATTACATAAAAGCAGCAAAAGTTCCAGTTGGAAAAAATGTTTCTGAAGATGAAAAAGCAGTGAAATTAATCGTTGAATCGTTGACTGAGCTCTTAAAAATAGAACGACAAATTCTTTCAGCTTCAGATGATGCCAATGATGAAGGAACGAATTCTATGATGAGTGATTTCATAACCGAACAAGAAAAAACAGTTTGGATGATGAAAGCCTGGTTAGGTGAAAGTGTTTAAAGAATAATCGCAAATAAAATAAGCCCTTTGAGATGTTTCAAAGGGCTTATTTTTTTAAAATTTATTAGTTTTTTAATTGCAAAACCGTTCAAACTGGATAAATTCATTGCCATCAGCAGATGTCAAGAAAACATAGCCTTCATTACATTCAGTTACAATCCAGTCGTATTGCGAAAATTCATTATATGGTGAACTTGTAATATTAAATGACATTAAAATAAATCCTTGTGATGGATTTGATGTCAACCACCAGTCACCACCAACCGTTTGATTTGTTCCTTCACTTGTAATCTCTATAATTCCGCTTTGAAAAAATTGTGCTAATTCGGCATTTACAGTATCATAAAGGCTTGTATTCATATACCAGTTGCATTGCAGTAAATTAGCATATAATTCTTGCTCACTACATTCACCTGGATTATTCACATTACAATCTTGTGTAAAAATTATCGATTCATCTCCTGATTCTAAAATTAATACGCCATTTGCTTCACAAACCGTTACAGTCCAGTCTAAATCTGATACTACATTGTATGGTTCTGGTAAATCAAAAAACATATAGACTTCGCCAGTGCCAGTATTGGTCTCAATACTCCATGTACCATTAATAGGCTCATTAGATCCTGTGTTAGTTGTTAGCATTAAAGTGCCATCAATATTAAACTCATATCCAATAATATTGTTTAATAAACTTGTATTTGCAAGCCATGTGCATTCAATTAAATTTTGAATAATTTCTTGCTCATTACATGGTCCTTGTTGAGTTTCACAATCTACAAAATCTGCCTCTGTAAACCCTTCGCATTCGGCTTCACAAGCATTTAAAAATGTTATAATTTCGATATTTCCACTCGGAGATTCAACTTCAACACACACTGGCTCTACAACTCCAGGACATGGACAGCCACCATTACTGTCGCAATACTCTAAAAGTGCTATAAACGCTTCTTCATTTCCAATGGTTAATAGTTCATCATTTACAACAACATCAAATGAATATACAAAATCAAAATAGTAAGCATTGTATAGGGCATTGTCTAATTCAGCCTGAGAATTTACGGTAATAGTTACATTTTCATTAGTAACTATTGTTAATGGAAACACAAATTCAAAACAATTATTCCCACCAGGATTGTTATAATCATTGACACAATTTTCTATAAAATCATTAGGTGTAAATCCATCACACAAGGCATAGCACTCATTCGGATATGTTATTGTGAATGTTTCACCATCAGGAGCTTGAATTTCAACGCAAACAGGATCAAATACTTCATAGCATTCGCAGGTGTTAACCGAGTCAAAATCACAACTTTCTAACAAATCATAAAACTCATTTTCATTGTTAATAGTCACTATTTCAATAGCTCCAGAACCGTTATAAGTTTCAACATGAAATGGAAACTCAACGCCATCAATGAATAAATCGTTTGTTGAATTGATTAAAATTGTAATCAAATCGTCTAAACTACTTACACTTACTGTAGTGCCATTATTATATGATAAGTTTAATGGATACACAAAATCAAAACAGTAATCAAATACAATATTTCCCGATGGGTTTGCCGATGGAATGACATCGCCTTGAGCATTAAATTGTTGTGCAAGTCGGTTTAGGGATTCTGTTATAGCTTCAGTTTTATCAATATTTTGCTCTTCAACTATAGAATCGTTATTAGAACAGGATGTAAATAAGCCTGCAATCATAGCAAAACTTATAAGTATTAATTTAAAATTTTTCATCATAGAAATTTTATGGTTAATGTATTTTTTTGGCGATTAATCATAACTAAGACAACGCTTAAAAAAAATACCCTACTTTTTTCTCTAATTATTTTTTAGTTAGTTTTGAAACATCGATTTCTAACACAGCCAATGCCTAAAGATCAACAAAATATTTGCCATTCAAAAACTTTTGAAGCGCTCTACAAAATGTACGCTAAGGATTTAAGACGTTTTATTTTTTTTAAAACTCAGGATCTTGATCAGGCTGAAGACATATTGCAAGACACGTTTATAAAATTATGGGATAACTGTAGTAAGGTTAATTATAATAAAGCCAAAAGCTATTTGTTTACTGTAGCTACAAACACATTCTTAAATACCATAAAACATGAAAAAGTCGTAAGAAAACATCGTGAAGGTATTTCAAATCAGCAAACCAATGAAACTCCCGAATTTATACTGTTAGAAAAGGAGTTTATGGATAAGTTAGAGCGTACGATCAATTCGCTACCTGAAAAACAAAAAGAAGTGTTCCTGCTAAATAGAATTGAAAAAAAGAAGTACAAGGAAATTGCTGAGCTTCTTGGTATTTCTATTAAAGCGGTCGAAAAACGAATGCATTCAGCTTTGTTGGTCATAAGAGAACATATTGGTCATGTATAAAATTGTAATTAAAAGTAGGGTTTTGTATCATCCAGTTGTCATATTATTAGAAAACCATGAAAGATAAAGAATCACATAATACAAATGATACCTTTTTAGCACAATGGCTGGAAGGAGAACTCTCAGATATTGAGCTCAAAGCATTGGTTTCTGAAAACGATTACAAGTCGTTTTTAAAAATCAGAAAAGGTCTTGAAATTTATGATGGTTTAGAGGCTTCTACTGAAACATCATTTGCTAAAATTCAAGAGCAGATTTCCAATAAAAAAGGAAACGTTCGTAAATTACATACCAATCCATGGCTAATTGGTATTGCAGCGTCTATTGTGTTGTTTTTCGGATTATTTTCAATTCTCGGAAATGATATGGTAAGCATTGAAACCAGTTATGGTGAACAAAAAACCATTGCTTTGTTAGACGGTTCTGAAGTTATTATGAACTCCAAATCTACCTTAACTTACAACGAAGACAACTGGGAAACTAATCGTAAACTTCAACTAAAAGGAGAGGCTTATTTTAAAGTTAAAAAAGGAAGCACCTTTACTGTAGAAACCGAAAATGGCAAGGTTCAGGTTTTAGGAACACAATTTAACGTCAACACGGTTAATGATTACTTTGAAGTGGTTTGTTTTGAAGGAAAAGTAAGCGTTGCTATTAAAGATGAAACTTATATGTTATTGCCTGCAAATTCTGTGAGACGAATCAACGGAAATGCTATCGAAACATGGAATAATCCTGATGTTAATCCGAGTTGGATTCATGGCGAAAGTAGTTTTAAAAGTGTGCCTTTGATCTATGTCATTTCAGCTTTAGAATCGCAATACAATATTGATATTCATTCAGATGCTATTGATACAAATATTATTTATACGGGTAGTTTTACTCATGAAAATTTGGACACTGCATTGCAAACAGTTTTTAAATCTTTACAGATACAATATTTTGAAAAAGAAAAAGGAAACATTTATTTGAACTTAAAGTGAAAAAATTGATTATTTGCTTTTTGGTAGTTTTACCACATTTAGCCTTTTCGCAAGAAGAGGCTAAATTGTATATGAGTTTCAATTCAACTCCTTTACAAACAGCTTTTGAAACTATTGAAGAGGTTTATGACGTTCGTTTTTCATATTACGATTCTGTTTTAGGGGAAAAAACTGTAACTCTAAAACGGGAAAAACGCTCTTTAAAGGAGGTGCTTTCAGAAATTGAAATACAAACCAGCCTTAAATTTGAAGTTTTAGACAATAGGTACATCATTGTTTATAATAACAATGAAGAAGCTAATATTCAAGAATTAGATAGAGTAATTGTCAATAGTTATTTAGCCAAAGGTATTTCAAAACGCAAAGATGGTTCGTACCAAATCAATCCAACACATCTTGGTATTTTACCTGGACTTACAGAGCCAGATGTTTTAGAAAGTATTCAATTATTACCAGGTGTTGTGAGTCCGAACGAAACAGCTTCTGGGTTTTTAGTTCGAGGCG
This sequence comes from Psychroserpens mesophilus, assembly GCF_000826645.1. GTDB lineage: Bacteria > Bacteroidota > Bacteroidia > Flavobacteriales > Flavobacteriaceae > Psychroserpens > Psychroserpens mesophilus. The sequence goes on along the minus strand of NZ_JXJP01000008.1, from coordinate 170,350 downwards.
GAAAGATGGATCAAAACCGACTCATTTGGGATGGCATAAATATCTATCATAAAGGGCATCTGTTCGGAATGATTTCTCCATTCAATCCTAATGCGACTAAAAATGTGAATTTCATCAATAAAGGTTCACATCCAAGATATGGAGAACGTGCTTCGAGTGTGATTTCAATGACTACCAATTCAACTATTGAAGATGATTTAAAAGCTCAAATCGGATTTAATGGTATAAATGCTGATGCTTATCTAGACGTACCAATTGTTAAAGAAAAATTAGGTGTTCAAGCCTCTGTGAGATCAAGTTATACCAATTTATATCAGTCGGTTACTTTTGATAGACTGGCAGATAAAGTATTTGAGAGTACTAAAATTGCAAATGGAAATAATCCTGGTAATGATTTCAGTTTTTTAGATTTTAATATCAAATTAAATTATAAACCAAACGAAAATAACAGCATGTTTGCGAGTATAATTTCAATTGATAATCAGTTGGATTACACAGTAAATAATTCTCAGACAAATCAATCATTTAATGATCGTATGTCGATTACAAACAGAGGTTATAGTTTAGGTTGGAATACACAATGGAATGCTAACCTAAAGCAAATGACTTCAGCCTTCTTTTCAGATTATGAACTGGATTATAATTACATCACTTCTGAAGCTAATGAGGAAACATCGCATTTTGAAAAGCGAAATCTAATTTTCGATTCTGGAGTTTCAACAGAGTTTGAGCAAACAATTAATTCAAATAACATTCTGACTTTAGGATATCAATATGTGCTTAAGGATGTTGGTTATATTTTTAAAAACACAAGTAATCTGGAATTTATTTTAGATCAGGATGAATCTGTAGTGCAAACCCACAGTTTATATGCGCAATACGATTATAGAAATCCGAAATTATTTGATGTGTCTATTGGTGCAAGAGCAACTTATTTTGATGAGTTAAATGCCTATCGTTTTGAACCTCGACTCTTAGTATTCAAGCCATTATTTAAGAATGTCAAACTTCAGGTTTCTGGTGAGATTAAAAATCAAATCATCAGTGAAATTGATGAAACAGTAATTAGCGATTTATCTTTAGAGAACAGACTCTGGCGATTGGCAAATGGTAACGATTTTCCAATTATAAACAGTAAGCAAGTGTCTTTAGGGTTCATTTATACCAATAATGGATGGACAATCGATATCGACAATTACTATAAAACTTTAGACAATATAACAGCCTTGTCATTGGGTTTTTTGAATCCGCAAAACAGTCAGTTCAATTTAGGCGAGCAAAATAGTTATGGTGTTGATGTGTTTTTACGAAAACGCTTTAATGGGTTCAACTCTTGGGTGAGTTATTCATTTAATAATTCGGAAAGCACCTATCGTAACCTGAATAATAACAATGCATTTACATCAAGATCAAATGTGATTCATTCTGTAGCAACATCATTGAGTTATAAAATTTCAAATTTTCAAGTGGCTTTAGGTTGGCGATGGCAAACAGGAAAACCATATACACCATCGACTCTTGGTGCTGATGGACTTGAATTTAATGATGGAATTAATACCAAGCGTTTGCCAGATTACCATCGTCTGGATTTTTCTTCAACCTATAGTTTCAGTTTTTCGGAAAACTCTAGAATTAAAGGTAAGATCGGACTTTCAATCAGGAATGTTTACAATAAGAATAATCTAATAAGTAGAGAATATTTCGGAAACAATGACTTTAATAATGAGATTGAAGTGATTGATAAATTCTCCATAGGATTTACACCTAACCTTATGTTTCGATTGTATTGGTAAAACGATTTTAGATTGGCATTTATAGCGTCAGTTTGAGCACAGTCGAAAAGCTTAGCCTTTTGTCTTAACAACTCAAAAATATTACAACAATCCTCTTGCCTTAATCTCCAAGTACTTGTTAATCGTATTGATGGTTAATTCTTCAGGAGCAGTTAAAATACTCTGAATGCCGTGTTTTTGAAGTTCTTTGACCATGAGTCGTTTTTCATAAGCAAATTTTTCAGCTATGGTTTTGTGATATATACTTTGTATGTCTTCAGCATTTGAAGAAATCAGTGTTTCTAACTCCGTATTTTCAAAAAGAATGACCACTAACATGTGCTTTTTTGAAATGGCTTGTAAGTAAGGTAATTGACGTTTTAAGGCGCTTATGTGTTCAAAATTTGTGTAAAGCAATAACAAACTTCGATGTGTTACTTTTCGTTTGATTTGTGCATATAACAACCCGTAGTCACTATCATTAAACTGGGTATTGATGCTGTATAAGGCTTCTAAAATCTTATTCAGATACGTTAATTTATGAATTGCAGGAAGAACATGCTCAATGTTTTTTGAAAACGTTATTAAGCCTACTTTATCATGTTTTTTTAAAGCTACATTACTAAAAGCTAAAGCCGAATTTATAGAGTAATCTAAAAGCTTTAAACCATTAAAAGGCATTTTCATCACACGTCCAGTATCAATAACAGAGTAGATAGGTTGTGATTTTTCATCCTGAAATTGATTTACCATCAATTGCGCTTGTTTAGCTGTAGCTTTCCAGTTGATGGTTCTGTAGTCGTCACCAACGACATAATTTTTTATTTGTTCAAACTCTGAAGTATGGCCAATTCGTCGTATTTTTTTGAGTCCGATTTGCGTGAGATGATTTCCTATAGCTAAAAAATCATATTTCTGCATTTGAATGAATGACGGATAAACAGGAACCATTTGTTCATTTTGAAACTGGTATTTACGTTTCACAATAAGTAATCTGGTAGAAATATAAACGTTTAGGTTTCCAAAAACATACTCACCACGTTCCACAGGTCGTACATCATAAATAAAATCATGATGTTCATTTGGTTTTAAACTAATTTTATATGAAAAATCCCGTTTTTGAAATTGAATGGGTAACTCATCAATGACATCTACAAAAATCTGAAACGGATAACGGTTATTTAAGGTTAGTGGAATAGCATTTTCGTCACTATTAGAAAGTTTGTCAGGTAATAAGCGTCGTGCAGAAAAGGCTTTTTTAAAGCGATAGAGTAGAAGAATGTCGGTAAAAAGAAGAACTGTCAATACAATTGCAAGAATCCAGGCAATTGGATATAAAAGAGGAAGCCAGTAAGACACTAGAAAGCACACCGAAACTACAGCTAAATAGATGTAGAATTGCTTATGAATGTATATTGACTTCAGGAATTTCATTTTATATTTTAACAGGTATGTCTTTAGATTGATATTTTATTTCTAACACCAAACAACGCTTAACGAGGGACTTCAACAGATTGAACAATCATTTCTATCACTTGCTCTGTGGTCATGCCTTCCATCTCGCGTTCTGGAGTTAAAATAATTCTGTGATTTAAAACTGGATCAACGGCTTTTTTTACATCTTCAGGAATCACAAAATCTCGTCCGTTTATAGCTGCAAATGCTTTAGCTGTATTTAATATCGAAATTGAAGCCCTTGGTGAACCACCTAAATACAAATGTGGATGGTTTCTGGTTTTAGAAACGATTTCTGCGATGTATTTGATGATTTTTTCCTCAACAACAATGGCTTGTGTTTTTGCTTTATAGTCTTCAAGGCTTTTGGTGTCTAAGACAGGTTCAATTAGTGTTTGAGGTAATTTGCCCTGACGTTTGTGATGTGATTCAATGATTTTTATTTCATCTTCTAAACTAGGATAGTCCACTTTAATTTTAAAAATAAATCGGTCTAATTGAGCTTCAGGTAAAGCATACGTTCCTTCTTGTTCGATTGGGTTTTGAGTGGCTAAGACCATAAAAGGAGCTTCAAATTTGTATGTTTTACCATCAATAGTTGCTTGACGTTCTTCCATAGTTTCAAAAAGTGCTGCCTGAGTTTTTGCAGGAGCTCTGTTGATTTCATCAATAAGTACGATATTTGAAAAAATTGGTCCTGGCTTGAATTCAAATTCAGAGTCTTTCATGTTTAAGATTGAAGTTCCCAAAACATCACTAGGCATCAAATCTGGAGTAAATTGAATGCGACTAAAATTAGTTTTTAAAACTTTAGCAAATAACTTCGCTGTAATGGTTTTTGCAATACCAGGTACACCTTCAATCAATACGTGTCCGTCAGCTAAAAGTGCGACAATCAATAATTCTACAAATTGATCTTGACCAACAATAACTTTACGTAGTTCGTGCTTTATGCTATCAACAGCATTTTTTAAATCCTCTAAAGGAATTCTATTGTTAAAATCTAGGTCTTTTTCTTCCATGAGTTATTACTTTTAAAAGTTTCAATGAGCTCATTTAATCGCTCTAATTGTATGTTGTTAAGTCTGGTGTTTTTATCAAATTCTGCAATAGTCGTAAACAGGTGTTTTGTGTCATCTACACTATTGTTACTTCTAGCAGCAAGGTTTTTCAAAAATTCATCATCAATAATTGTAGTGCTTAAGTGTAAATGTGTTCTGATATATTCTAAAAAATGCTGAATCTTATGTTGTGCTATCTCATAATGCTTTCCTTTTTCATAATACATATTGGCAATAGTTCTTGTAAAATCTAAGGTTTGATTACGAAGCGGTTTAACAATAGGAATTGCTCTTTGTTTGCGTTTTCCTTCAAAAATAATATAAATTACAACGCCTATAAGCATGATGTAATAAGCCCATTTTAGTGCTTTGTTATTAAGCATTATGTACATTGGTGACGTATAATACGATTTGCCCGATTTGTAATAATGGTCGACATATATAGGTTTAGATTGGTCTATATACGACATTATTCCTGCAGTATAATTTTGATTCGGACTATTTAAAATGAAGTAATTTGTAAAGGCTTGAGGAAATGTGCTTAAATATATTGTACCATCTCCAAAAGGTTGTCTTATAAAGTTTATAGGTGTTTCAGTTATCGTAGAATCCTCAGCTTCCTCATCAAATTTAAAGCCTTTTACTGTGCTAATTATTTTGGTGTTAAGCGTGTCAATTTTATTAAAATGGGACACATATTTAGTCCTGTCAAAAGCGACTGTTGTTGTGTCTAAAAGATGGTTACTAAGCTGAAATTGAAACGTATCACCTTCTACTTCAAAAATACTAATGATGTCTATGTCTAGGTTTAAAGTGTCTAAAAGCTGATCTTCGAAGTCTTCTGAAGCTATAAATAACGTATTACCTTTAGAGGTCCAATCGAGCAACCTGTCTAGCTCAGTATTGCCAAATTGAATGGTATTATTAATAAACACATACGTGCCATTTATCGAATCAGTTTGAGATAGATTGAGATAAGGAGGTGTTTCAAGGTTTATAATTTCAGAATGGCTAAACAATCGTTCCAGTTGTTCGTTGAAGACATAAGTGCCAAACGGGATTTTATGATGCTTCGCATACGAGGTAAACCAATTCACCTGTTTAGGCTTGGAATACTCCATGAGTACAATTCCGAAGATTGCCACTGCTGTTAAGACGATATAAAATTTTACCTTTTTGCTCACAATTACTTGACGCTGTTGTTTAGGGATTCAAAAGGAATCTTTAAACTTTCAAATCGTAACTCATCAATATTAAATTCACCATACCATACATAATCATAAATTCTGGTGATATTTTTGAAATTACTTTTAATAGATTCTGATTCTATTTCGGTAATGTAATCTTCATTTGTTTTTTCTTGTTGCCAGGTAATGACTTGTTTTTCTGTAAGGTATTTTAGCGATAAAAGATAATAATAGCGAATCGCTAATCTATAATTCTTTTGTGCAATAGCATTATCAATCAAGGCATTAATATCTTCGTTTTTGATAATTTGTTCATCTTCAGTAAACTGAAAGCCAGCCGATTCATTTTGTCCAGTGATAAGTGTTCTGGAATTAACCCTTAAGAAGAATCGTATCAGCAAGAAAATCAGGAAAGCTAAAATCAGATAAGGTAAAACATTGAAAATAAAATACAAAAGGCCTTGTGCTTCTCCAACGCCAAAAATAGCCTCAATAATCTCACGAATAATATTGCTAACCCATTCAGAAAACCTATTGAACGCTCTAACAATAAAATTATCTTCAGGTTCAACTTCGATATAATTAAAATCCTCATCAGCTTTAAATGTTTCAAGATCTTCTTCTGAAATCTTCTTCACATCAAGATCAGTCTGGTCAAAGTTTTCCACTACATTCTTGTCCTGAGCTATTGTAAGCAATGGAACAGTTAAAAGAATACAGAAAAATAACTTGAGTACTGTCATTTATTCTTCAGATTTCCCAAGTGAATTAATACGCTCTAGTGTACCCGAAAAGTATTTACGTTCATTTAAATTGAAGTATATAAATGCCGATCCTACAATGGTAATAACGTTAAGTATGTATTGAAAGAACTGGCTTAAAACATTTAGAAAAATATAAACAGGATCCACAAAGGTATCCAGACTACCAGGATCTATCTCGCCACTAAAAATACCCATTTTTGCATAGGTGTAGATTATAGTTGGGATGGCAAAAACACTGGATACTACCCAGTAAATGATTAAAAATACTAGTATTGTGGCTAATGTTATCCAAAATTCATCTTTTATAAGCGGAAAGCTTTTTGCATACGCATCGGAAGCACCAATTTCTTCAAAGACCAAAATGGGTAAGACTACGACCATAGGAACCACAAAATAAAAAACGGGTAAGCAACAAATTAAAAAGGATATAAATATAGTAAGTCCCTTTAGAATTGAGAGACCAAGAAAACGCCATAGATATTTATAAACATCACGTTTCACTTCTTCAACATTTACAATGCCTTTATGTTTAACATACGATTTTATGTAGTGCAATACAGTTGATGTCGTAAACGTATAGGCAAGAATTGCAGTGCCAAAATATAGACCATAGGCTGAAATTAGTTTCAACGGACTACTATAAAACTGGTTAGATTGAATTAAATCAAAATTGAATTGATCGCCAACGATATACATATAAAATACCATAGCAAACAAAAATAAGGCTACGTAAGGGCCTGATATGTTTATGAGAGCACCAAAGAAAGGTTTGAATTCATTTCTAATAAAAGCAAACGTATCTGCTAATAATTCTCCGAATTCACGTTGTTTTTTTAATTCTATGAAACTTTTCATGGTGTACGAATTAGTTTAAAGTTCATTTAGTTGTATGTTTTGGGACTTTCTATGTAGCTGTATTGGATAAATTACGTAATAATAAATAACAATAAAGAGCGATCCTCCAATTATGAGTATCGCTAGCCAATCTGGCATTTCAGTATGTCTGGTAACAAAGCCTTCAAGTAAGCCAGCAACTATAAAAAAGGGAATAGTACTTATTAAAATTTTAAGTCCGTTAATGACGCCACGTTTAAACGATTCTAATCTGGTATAAGTTCCGGTAAAGAGCATTCCATTACCCAAAACCAATCCAGAGCAACCAGCAATGATAATGACAGAGATTTCAAAGGTTCCATGTATCCAGATGGTTCGAACCGATTCCCATAATAGACCCTTTTCATAAAAGAAGTATTGAAAGCTTCCGAGCATAATAGCATTTTGCATCATGATAAATAAAGAGCCAACTCCAAACATAATACCATAGGCAAAGGCCATAAGTGCCACTCTTATATTGTTTATTGTGATGCCTAAAGCCATATTAAATTCGCCCATTTGTTTGTAAACTGCCATTGGGTCGTCATTTTCAATATTTTCGATAGTCATGTTTACATAAGCATCTCCAAGAATTGAGCGAACGAAGTCACCTTCGGTTGCTGCAGAGTAAGCTCCTACAATACAGAACAATAGAAAGACTAAAAACGAAATTAACAACTCGCGATGATGCTGATAAAACATGGTTGGGAATTCAGTTTTAAAAAATGAAATCAACCGATTTTTAGGTTCTTTTTTAGTTTTGTAAATTTTTTGATGCGCCTGAGATGCTATTTGATTTAAATAACGCTCTGTATTACTGTTTCGGTAAAAGGTTTTAGCATAACTCAGGTGATCTGTAATTTCTATGTATAAATCAGAAAGTTCATTAGGATCAATTGTATTATTATTTGAAAGAACGCTTTCAAATCTTAACCATTTGTCTTTATTTTGCTTAACGAAAGCAGCTTCTCGCATTAGAGGACTTAATTTACTTTCAAAGAAAAGAAAATATGGAGGAATTTCAAATAGAAACAGCCCAAAATGTGGGTATTCAACAAAATGTAGCCAACCTAGGAGACAGATTGTTGGCTTACCTACTTGATACCTTGATTATTGGGTTGTATATTTTTGGTATGATTATGATCATGATATCCATAGATTTAGATATGAGAGACTTTTGGGCATTATGGCTCTTAGTGTCTTTACCTGCATTTCTGTACTATGTGCTATTAGAGACCTTTTGGAACGGACAAACGATTGGTAAATATACTATGAAGACCAGAGTTGTTAAACTTGATGGCTCTAAACCCAGTTTTGCTAATTATTTTGTGAGATGGATTCTTCGTATTGTAGATGTTTCGCTAACTAGTGGTGGATTGGCGGTATTAACGATACTCATTCGAGGAAACGGTCAGCGTGTTGGAGATATTGCGGCTGGTACAACGGTAATTAGTGAGAAAGTGAAATTGACGATAAACGATACATTGTTGAAGGAAATTCCAAGTGGTTATGTTCCAACCTATAGTCAAGTCACAGTTTTTAAAGATGACGAAATGCAACTTATAAAAAATCTCTATGATCAAGCCATAACCAAAGGACAGCATAATATTATCTTGTCTTTATACAACAGAATGATTAAAGTTATGGAAGTCGAGCCACTACAAAAGCCTATCGAATTTGTAGATACTGCCATTAAAGATTACAATTATTACACACAAAATATGTAAGCGAATTGTAAAGTATTTTTAACTTTTGTAATCACTGATTATAAAATTGGTTATTAATTTCAGAATTAATTCGCTTCATTAAATATATATAACAGAGTTGAGTACTTTTACCTCATCTAGTTTAATCAATTTATGTTTTTTCAAGTCTTAGATATTTTAGGAACTATAGCATTTGCTATTTCGGGTGTTCTGGTAGCACTTAATAAACGTATGGATCCTTTTGGAGTACTTATTATTGCATTTGTAACGGCAGTTGGAGGTGGTTCTCTTCGTGATGTTTTAATCGGAATACAACCTGTGTCATGGATGACCAACATGACTTACGTCTATGTGATTTTTGGTGCTACTGTATTTGCTATTGTATTTAAAAGTAAACTGAATTATTTGCGTAAATCTTTATTCTTGTTCGATACCATTGGAATTGGTCTATACACAGTTGTTGGAATTGAAAAAGGTATCATTGCAGAATTGCATCCCATTATTTGCATCGCTTTAGGAACCATGACAGCATGTTTTGGTGGTGTTATCAGAGATATTTTGTGTAATGAAATTCCGGTAATTTTCAGAAAAGAAATTTATGCAACCGCTTGTATACTGGGCGGACTCACCTATTTTTTACTCAGAGAATTTATGGCAGATACGAATTTTATATTTGTTATCGCTGGAACTATTGTCATTGTAACACGCCTGTTAGCAGTAAAGTTTAAAATTAGTCTACCTAGTTTGTATAAAGATGACAATTGAGAGTTTCTAGTAAGCTTTATATTTATAACAATACTTCATTAAAATAGAAAATCCCATTACCTGAGTTTAAAACCAGATAATGGGATTTTTTTAATTTAAATTACTTAGTGGTTGGCACAGGAAATCCTCGATCTCTCATTAATGCTTCAATTTTAGCATCACGACCTCTAAAAAGACGATACGCTTCGGCAGGATCCATAGAATTTCTAGGCGCAAATAAGTATTTTACTAGTTTTTCGGCAACATCGGCATCGTAGAAACCACCTGGTGCTTCTTTAAATGCTTCGGAAGCATCAGAAGTTAGTACATCTGCCCACATATAACCATAATACGCAGTGGCATAACCTTCACCTGAAAATACATGTCCGAAATGTGGCGTTCTATGACGCATTGGTAATTCTTCTGGCATGTTAAGTTCGGCTAGAGTTTCACGTTCAAACTTATCAATATCTATATTTTCAGGATCTGCTAAGTGTAATTTCATATCCATTAAAGCAGACGCTAAGTATTCCGTGGTTCCAAAACCTTGATTAAAAGTAGAAGCCTTCTTAATTTTTTCAACTAAAGAAGCCGGAATTGGCTCACCTGTTTTATTGTGTACTAAAAACTGATTGATCACTTCATCGGTAGACAACCAGCGTTCTAATAACTGCGATTGGAATTCCGTGTAATCTCTAACACCACCATTAAGTGTTGGGTATTTTACATTACTTGAGAAGAAATGTAAAGCATGTCCGAACTCATGAAAAAATGTTGTTGCATCATCCCAAGACACAAGTACAGCTTCACCAGGAGCAGGTTTAACAAAATTAGAATTGTTAGATGCCAATACATTAGTTTCACCTTCATAAGACGTATAACTTCTGTAGGTTGTTGCCCAAGCACCAGAACGCTTTCCTTCACGAGCATAAGGATCTAAATACCATAAACCAATGTGTTTTCCTGTATCTTTATCGGTAACTTCCCAAACCTTCACATCTTCATGAAATACAGGAACAGAGCCTTCTTCTACAGGTGTGAATTTATAATTAAATAATCGTCCGGCTGTATAAAATAAAGCCTGAGTTAATTTGTCAAGTTGAAGGTATTGTTTGACTTCATCACTATCTAAGTCGTATTTTTTCTTACGTACTTTTTCAGCGTAATATCTGTAATCCCAAGGTTCAATGGTAATGTTGTCACCAAGTTCGTTTGCAACCGTTTGCATGTCTTGAACTTCTTCTTCAACTCGTGCAATGGCAGCTGGCCAAACAGCCATCATTAAATCCATAGCATTTTCAGGCGTTTTAGCCATGCGATCTTGTAAACGCCATTGCGCGTAATTATCATAGCCTAAGAGTTCTACACGTTCTCTACGTAATTTTAAGATATCTGCAATAAGTTGATTATTGTCATACTCATCACCATTGTCACCACGCGAGTAGTAGTTCGTCCATACTTGCTTGCGCAATTCACGATCTGTTGAATACGTTAAAAACGGATCCATTGAAGAACGCGTATTAGTTATCGCATATTTGCCTTCCTGACCTTTATCTTTGGCAATTTTAGCAGCCGATTTGATAAATGATTCTGATAAACCACCTAACTGGTCTTCGTTTAGATATGTAACATAATTTTCTTCATCGTGAAGCACGTTACTTGAGAAGGTTGTGTAAAGTGTAGATAATTCTTTATTGATTTCAGCGTAACGTTTTTTCTTAGCTTCATCAAGATTAGCACCATTCATTTCAAAACTTTTGTAGGTTAAATCTACTACACGTTGCTGGTCTGCTGGTAAGGGATTTTTTTGAGAGGCATCATAAACAGCTTTAATGCGCTCAAAAAGCTTTTTGTTTTGAGAAATTTTTGAACTGTAATCTGATAGCTTAGGCGCTAATTCTGCACGAATATCTCTGAATTCAGGAGACGACATATTGCTACTCATAATTCCGTAATAGGTATAGACTCTGTCAAGTTCTTTTCCAGAACTCTCCATCGCTACAATCGTATTTTCAAACGTTGGTGCTTCTTCAGAATTTGCAATGGCATCGATATCTTCAAGACTCAATTCTATTCCAGTTAAGATAGCGTCCTTGATGTCATCGACTTTCATTCTATCAAATGCAGGTACACCTTCATAAGGACCTGTCCATTCTTGTAACAACATATTGTTACTCATTGCAGTTGATTGTTCATTGTTATCGGATTGTTTTTCGTCTTTTTTGCAACTTGCAAAAAGTACGATACTGCATAAAACAGCAGCTTTAATTGATTTTGAAATCATTGTGTTAATTTGAATTAGTTTTAGTGTGGCTCAAGATATCGAAAATTAGCTTGAAATTATGTTTCAGATATGTTAAAAAGTGAGTTGTTCACTTGTTTGTTGCAAAGTTGATTGGTGTTGAGATGAAGACAAATTTCCTTAACACCTAAGCGACAAACCTTATTCGATAATTTCTACGGTTCTGATATAGACATTCTGTAAAGGCCAATCGCCATCATCTGTTTCGACTTCGGCTATTTTATCACAAACATCCAGTCCGTTAATAACCTTTCCAAAAATTGTATAATCACCATCCAGTTGATACACATCTCTCAAGGTGATAAAAAATTCATAAGGTGATGCCAATTTATGCGGATTGTCAATATCACTACTAGGCATGGAAATAACGCCTCTGTCATGTTTAAAGCCACGTTTGGTATCTGTAGGTAGTAAGTATTTGCCGATTTTTCGTCGTCGTTTCATGACATCTCTATCATCAGTACTGCCTCCTTGCACGATGTAATTTTCAATAACACGATAAAATTGTGTATTATCAAAATAGCCTTGTTTTATAAGATAAATGAAGTTTGCACGATGGAATTTCGTCTCGTTGAATAGTAGGATATCAATGTTTCCAAAATCGGTTACCAGACGGACTTTATTTTCTTTGTGCTCTTTTTCATACTGCAGAAAGAAGTCCATAGCATTATTTTCAGTTAGAATAGGATATTCTCTTTTAGGCGTTTTTTGTGATGCACTTTTTGATTTATAATGTTCTTTTTTTTGAGTAATAGCTAAGGAATCTGAAGTTATGGTATTTGTTTTCTTACGAGATTGTTTATCTTCACAATTCATTAAGCACATGCTAATCACTATAAAAAAAAGTCGCTTCATTTTTTAAGATGGATTTCAATACATTTTTAAAATCGGTATCAAAAATAAAAAATCTAGAACTTCCAGGCGAAGCATCTCAGATTAAAATGTCGCCTCCATATCGTTTGGAATTGATGGAGCGTAACAGAGCGTTGATGAAAACAGCAAAGCAAGCAGCCGTTTTGGCCTTGTTTTATCCTAACCAAGATCATGAAACACATTTGATATTAATCTTGAGAAAAACCTATAAAGGCGTGCATTCGGCTCAAGTCGGATTTCCTGGAGGGAAACTAGAAGACAATGATTTAGATTTAGAAGTGACAGCTTTAAGAGAAACCCACGAAGAAGTTGGCGTGCCAAGGGATGCTGTTGAAGTTTTAAAACGAATGACACCTATGTATATACCACCAAGCAATTTTACAGTGCATCCGTTTTTTGGAGTAACTCAGCAAACTCCAAAGTTTATTAAACAAGATGAAGAAGTTGAAGACTTAATTGAAGTGCCACTCTCACATTTTTTAGATGAATCAACTGTTTTCCAAACCACTGTGCCAACATCATATGACCTTCGTGTTGAGGTTCCAGCTTTCAAATTAAATAATCATGTGGTTTGGGGCGCAACTGCTATGATGCTAAGTGAAGTGAAAGACTTGTTAAAAAAAGTGCTCTAAGTAGGAGTTTTTTGTAAGTTTGTCTTTCCGCTTAATAACAATGATTTAATGGGATTATTTAAAAGAAACCCTTTTGGGCACATACTTTTTGTAAAAAAATGGCTAATCAGAATTTTGGGTGCTTTAACACACCGAAGATTTAGAGGTTTTAATGAACTACAAATAGAAGGTTCAGACATTATAAAAAATCTTCCTGATACAAACGTGCTTTTTATTTCAAATCATCAAACGTACTTTGCTGATGTTATTGCCATGTTTCATGTCTTTAATGCGAGCCTTAGCGGACGCCTTGATAGTATAAAAAATGTAGGGTACTTATGGAATCCTAAACTAAACATGTACTACGTGGCTGCTAAAGAAACTATGAAATCTGGTTTGCTTCCTAAAATTTTTGCTTACACAGGCTCAATTAGTATTGAGCGTACTTGGCGTTCAGAAGGAAAAGATGTGAACAGACAAGTGAAAATGAGTGACATTACCAGTATCAAAACAGCATTAGATGATGGTTGGGTAGTGACATTTCCACAAGGAACAACAACACCATTTAAGCCTATTCGTAAAGGAACGGCACATATTATTAAACAATACAAGCCCATTGTAGTACCTATCGTTATAGACGGTTTTCGACGCTCATTTGATAAAAAAGGACTTCGCGTTAAAAAGAAAAATGTGTATCAATCTTTTGAGATAAAAGCACCTTTGCAAATTGATTATGAGAATGAAAGTATAGCTGACATTGTTGAAAAAATCGAATATGCTATTGAGCAACATCCTTCATTTTTAAAAGTGATTCCTCAAGAAGAATTAGAAGAAAAAGAACGACTAAATCAAGAACTACGAAACTGGTAGTTTGTAGCTGTTGTCTTTAGGATGCTCTGTTTTTGAATACCTGAATATTGTTAACTTAAACAGTTTCAATTCCGAGCCAAGTAACGTAATAGCTTACATCATGATCTTCAATATTGAGGGTTATGCGTTACGTCATTTAAACCTCTAGCTTTTTAAGTTCAAAGTAATTTCTATTCAAACGTTTTAAAAGAATACCATAAATAAGCCAGTAAAATAGGAGTAACACACTTATAGCGATTACTAAGCCTATAATAGTCACTAAGGCTATACTGGCGTAATATTTAAATAGTTCACCACTCGCTTTTGCGTTTTCTAACAATACCCTTGAGCTTTCGTCATGATTGATTGCGTAAGGCATCATGTAAGCAACACCTATCACTAAAACCACTAAATTGAAAAACACGTACTGTTTAACAGTTCGTCTGGTTTTTAAAATATTTTCCATTAGGGTTTTGGCATTATCAGTGGTATTAATAGTCTTATAATTGATATAAAACCTATAGAAGAAATAGGCTAAAACCGCATAAGAAAAAATTGAGATTATTATAAAACCTGCATTTTTATTCATACCAGCCAATTCTAAATTATAACCTGAAGCTTTCAAACCGAAGGAAATAAATAACCAAAAGACAAATTCTAAGATACTTATTATAAATATCCATTTTACTATTGAAGATGACTTACTCAATATCATATTATAAATGTCATTATATGATACTTTAGGATAGACCTGATCTTCTTTCTTCCAGTCTTTTTTTAATAATTCTAATTCATCCATAGGATTACGGATTTAATATTGTTCTTAATTTTTTCTTAACCCTGTTCATTTTAACACGTGCATTTACTTCAGAAATACCAAGGGTTTCACTTATTTCATTATAATTTTTGTCTTCGAGATATAAAAACACCAATGCTTTTTCAATGTCATTAAGCTGATGAACAGCTTTGTACAATAGTTTTAATTGCTGTTCTTCGGTATCGTCATAAGGCTCAGATTTTATTTTAAACTGAACATTTTCAAACTCCTCAGTGCGTATTCTTCGTTTTGATTTGCGATACAGTGTAATTGCTGTATTTAAACCTACACGATACATCCAAGTACTAAACTTAGCATCACCTCGAAACTTTGGATAGGCTTTCCATAACTGTATAGTTATCTCTTGAAACAAGTCATTGTGCGCATCCTGATTGTTGGTGTATAATCTACAGACCTTGTGCACTATGTTTTGATGTTTTTCGAGTAATTCAACAAAACTATGTTCTAGTGATTTATCCAAATTTTTATCGGTTAGTTAACTATAAGTAGCTCTCCTGTTTAAAATGTTACATTTTGTTTTAAGTAATCTTCAAAAATAAGATTTTAGTCTTGCTAAAACTTATCTTTGTATGGATAGTTTTAATTAAAATTATGAATATTCCCATATCAAATTTGCCTCGAGTTGTTATCATAGGAGGCGGATTTGCAGGTGTTAAATTAGTAAAAACATTGGCTAATAAAAACCTGCAGGTCGTTCTCATTGATAAGCATAATTATCACACGTTTCAGCCACTTTTATATCAGGTTTCTAGTTCAGGCTTAGAACCAGATTCTATCGCTTATCCACTTCGGAAAATTATTAAGAAACATAAAACGACCTTTTTCAGATTAGCTGAAGTAGAAGAAATTTATCCTGAGAACAACACTATAAAAACCTCTATTGGTATTATTGAATTTGATTACTTAATCATTGCTACGGGTACTAAAACAAATTTTTTCGGAAACGATACAATTAAAGCGCATAGTATGCCAATGAAAAGTGTTCCTCAGGCACTTGATATTAGAAGTTTGATTCTTCAAAATTTTGAAAAAGCTGCTATAGCCAATTCTAAACAAGAACGTGAGGCTTTTCTAAATTTTGTAATTGTCGGCGCAGGACCTACTGGTGTTGAACTTGCAGGTGCAATTGCAGAGCTTAAAAATAATATTCTTCCAAGAGATTATAAAGACTTGAATCCTACAGACATGCACATCCATTTGCTTGAAGGCGCTGAAAGAGTTTTGCCTCCTATGAGCAAATTTGCGTCTCAGAAAGCTGAACAATTTTTGACTGACCTGGGTGTTAATGTACATTGCAATACCCACGTTAAGGATTACAATGGAAACTTGGTAAAAACCAATACAGATCTTGAATTTCAATCCGAAACTTTAATTTGGGCCGCAGGTGTAACTGGTGCTCCTGTTCACGGATTGAAAGCTGAAGTGTTAATAGAAAAAAGCAACCGTTATAAGGTTAATCACTTCAATCAAATTGAAGGCTACGATACTATTTTTGCAGTGGGCGATATTGCCCTAATGGCTACTGAAGCTTACCCAAATGGTCATCCACAAGTCGCTCAACCAGCAATTCAGCAAGGAAAATTACTCGGTGAAAATCTGCTCAGAAAAATCAAGAATAAACCTATGAAGCCTTTTGTATATAACGATAAAGGTTCTATGGCTACCATCGGAAGAAATAAAGCGGTTGTCGACCTAAAACACTTCAAGTTTGGTGGTTTTTTCGCTTGGTTCGTTTGGATGTTTATTCACCTGATGTCCTTGGTAGGTTTTAGAAACAGAGTCATTGTGTTTTTTAATTGGACCTACAATTACATTAATTTTGATAAAGCAGCGCGCTTAATTATTAGGCCATTTAAAAAATAATTGGGGCGTTACCTTCGGTCAGGCTGTCCACTATATCTTTTTTGTTTTATATGATAACGTCATTAAAAAATTCGTAACCACAAAAAAGGATGCCGTTTCCATCCTTAACGCAAATTTCCGTTGTGCTTTAAAATTCCGATAACAATACAATACTGTGCTAAAGCATAGGTTAGCATAATAAAAATAGAACTTAAGGCTAGAGGTTGAAAAAACTTATCTAATGCTAAAATGCTGTCAGATACCATAAATAAAATGGCACCTGTGAAAACCCAGTTATAACTCATGACATGGTCTTGTTTCTGCCTCAAATACGCAGTTGTCGACATACTTAAAATGACAATCATATACACGATTACAGGAATTAATAAATTTCCTAAACCGTCTTTCATCATATAAAATAAAAGTGCAGCATAACATAACATAAGAGCTGTAAAACGTACTGGTGATTTATAAGGGTCTCTTTGTTTTAAAAATATAAGAACATACATCACATGTGCTACTAAAAAAGATCCTAAACCCAGCATAAAATAATTTGGACTAATGCCGTCAAATAATAGTGCAATGTCACCAGATAACGAACATAAAAGCGCAAGTATCGTCAATATTCGAACATTTTTAGTAATCAACTGACTCCGAAATAAGAAAAATAATAACAGCGATAAAACTATCAGAGGTTTTGTGAAATAACGTATTGAGGTTAAACTAGTAATGGATGCACATAGCAATTCGATGATTACAATGATAGCATAGATAGATGTGAATTTTTGCTCAGATTTAGAAAGCATTTCAAAAAGGTTTTTGTAAAAATATGCAATTCATCATTCAATATTAACAATTCAGTACATTAGAATTTTGGTAATCTGATAAATATAAGAAGTTTGTTTCATCAATTAGAAATCGAACAACTAAAAACAACCAAACCATGAAACTTTCAACATTTATTTTATCAGTCTTAATCACGACACTTTCTTTTGCGCAAACGACTATAAGTGGAAAAGTGACCGATACTAAAAATCAACCTGTTATTGGTGCCAATGTGTATTTAGATGGCACGTATGATGGTGCAACTACAAATGATAATGGAGAATTTTTATTTAAAACTACCGAAACGGGAACTCAATTATTAACGATTTCATATTTATCATATGAAACCAAAACAATTGCAGGTGATGTTTCAACGCTCAATAATCTTCAGATTAAATTAAGAGAAGATGTCAACGCACTAGATACCGTGGTTATATCAGCAGGAACGTTTGAAGCTAATGATAACAGTAAAGTGTCTGTATTAAAACCTTTAGATGTCGTCACTACAGCGAGTGCAGTTGGCGATTTTGTTGGTGCATTACAAACTTTGCCTGGGACATCTACAGTAGCTGAGGACGGACGATTATTCGTGAGAGGAGGAGATGCTAACGAAACGCAAATTTTTATTGATGGCATTCGCGTGTTTACACCGTATTCACCTACTGCGAATAATATTCCTACACGAGGTCGTTATTCACCATTTTTGTTTGATGGTATTACCTTTTCAACAGGTGGTTATTCTGCAGAATTTGGTAATGCATTGTCTAGTGTTTTACTATTAAATACCATCGATGAACCAGATCAGGAAAAGACTGATATTGGAATTATGAGTGTTGGTGGTAGCTTAGGTCATACAGAAAAATGGAAAAACACATCGTTAAGTGTCAATGCGTCTTACATAAATTTAGCACCTTATATTGCCCTGTATCCAGATAGAAACGATTGGAAGAAGCCTTACGAAGGTGCTCAAGGTGAAGCTGTTTTTCGGCAGAAATTTGAAACAGGCATGTTAAAATTTTATGCAGCTTTTGATACGTCAAATTTTGATTTGATTCAAGATGATATTAACAATGCTAACGGAACTCGCTTTAAACTAAATAACCGAAACTTTTATACCAATGTATCCTATCAAGGTATTTTAGGTAACAATTGGTCTGTTCAATCAGGTCTAAGTTACACCATTGCTAGAACAGACGTTGGTTTTAATGACGCCTTGAGTGTAGATGACAGCGAAAATTCTGCTCATGCAAAATTCAAACTTAAAAAACGCTTTAATAGTAGATTTAAACTTAGTTTCGGTTTAGAGCATTTTACTACAAAGTTTGATGAAGCCATACAATCTGATAGTTTTACAGGTAGCTACGGATTTTCAAATAATAATTCAGCAGCTTTTGTTGAATCCGATATAATCTTTAATAAAAATTTAGCATTGAAAGTAGGAGTGAGAGCTGATAATTATGAACTTTCGAACGAATTTAATATTGCGCCTAGAGCCTCTATAGCCTATAAAACCTCGACAAACGGACAACTATCTTTAGCATATGGTGATTTTTATCAAAATGCTAACAATGGTATTTTAAAATTTAATTCAGAAGTACAGACCCAAAATACCAAGCATTACATCCTGAATTACCAATATGTAAACGACGGACGTCTATTTAGAGCAGAACTATACCACAAAGATTATAATAATCTGGTAAAGTTTGATACAGAATTTGAAGGCTTTAATTCTGTGTTTGACAACTCAGGTTCTGGATTTGCTCAAGGTTTAGATGTCTTTTGGAGAGATAATAAAAGTATAAAAAATACAGATTACTGGATCAGTTACTCTTATTTAGATACCGAACGAGATTATAGAAATTATCCTATTCAAGCACAGCCTAATTTTGCTAATACACACAACTTTTCGGCAGTAGCAAAATACTGGATTGATGATTGGAAAAGTCAAGTTGGGTTTTCTTATAACTATGCTTCAGGACGACCATATACAAACCCTAATACCAACGAATTTTTAGGTGAGAAAACCAAATCGTTTAATAGTGTGAGTTTAAACTGGGCGTATTTGATCAGTCCACAAAAGATTTTATATGCTTCTGTAAACAATATTTTTGCTTTTAAAAACATCAATGGATATCAATATGCAAATACTCCAGACGCTAATGGAAATTTTGCTAGACGTTCTCTACAACCTGCTGCAGATCAGTTTTTCTTTATTGGATTCTTCTGGACAATTAGTGAGGACGGAACTGACAATCAATTAGATAATTTGTAAAATTAACTTTTCAGAATGTGGTGACATGATAATTATCATATTTTTTCTGAGGATCTTACAGTAACTTCATACTATAAAATTTAAGAGTTATGCAAGTTAAAAAAAACCCAGACGTAGAAGTAGGCAGAAATAGTAGTCTCTATTTTGCTGTCGGCTTGAATTTGATGTTATTGATCACGTATATTATGTTTGAACATAAAACATACGAACAAGACGTCACTGCACGAGATATTGTGCAAGTTGATGATTTTATTGAAGAAGATATTCCAATTGTAAATTTAGACGTTCCACCACCTCCACCACCTCCACCACCAGCGCTAGTTCCAGACGATATTAAAGTTGTTGAAGATCAGGTAGAGGTTGAAGAAACTATTATTGAGAGTAGTGAGATTGGACAAAGCGATGCTATTGAAGAATATGTTGCTAGTGTAGAGGAAGTAGACGTAGAGGAAGTAGAAGATGATATTGAAGTTCCGTTTGCTGTCATTGAAAACGTTCCTGTGTTTCCTGGATGTGAAGGAGGAACCAAACAGCAACAGATTGATTGCTTTCAGGCTAAAATGCTAGAGCACGTGAATAATAATTTCAAATATCCTGAAAGAGCACTTGAATTAGAAATGCATGGAAAAGTATATGTTCTATTCGTTATTGATAAAAATGGAAATGTGACAAAAATAAGAAGTAGAGGTCCAGATAAAATTTTAGAAAAAGAGGCTGAACGTATTATTAGTCTATTACCTAAAATGACTCCAGGGAAACAACGAGGTAGAGCAGTAAGTATGCCGTACAGTATTCCTATTCATTTTAAATATGAACAGCAATAGAGTCATGAAAAAGATTTTAATAAAAGACTGAGACTTCGCAGTTGAATCCAATGAAATCTATCAATATAAAAATTGATAGATTTTATTTTAAATATACATTTGTAATTAGTTTTGACACTGTTGGATGGTCATTTCCTCCAGCAGGTTCAATAGTGATATTTAAAGATTCTGAATTTTCAATGTAGTTCATAGCTAACATTGTTTGATGGGTATCAATAATGCCCATATCAATCATTTCACCTTGAACATCTGCCCACATTTGGTAATCATGCTCATTATCAAGTTCAGGTAGGTATTCAGTATTAATAACTACAGATTTTTCTGAATTATTAACGTAACTAATAACTTTAGCATCTGGCATTAATTCATTTCCTTTCAGGATGTATTTCTCAGTATTCGGATTGTTTATTAAAGCAAATAATGATCTGGTTGTATCAAGATCATTTGCTAGATCATCAATTTTAATATTGAGCTCTTTATTTTGATCCTCCACAAGTTTTAGCTTATTTTTAGCAGTAGTCCATTCTAAATACAAGTAGATAGAACCAACTAACAGCAATCCAGTTATACTCGCTGCAATAGCCATATAACTTCTATTGTTTTTAGTATAACTTAAGGGAAGGGTTTTAGAATTCATAAGAGATGCCTCTTTCAATAAAGCATTTTTAACGGAATCTGGAGCTTCAATAGCTTGTTCAAAAGCCAAAGTTTCGAATTTGATTTCAATGCGTTCTAATTCACTTCTTAAATCTGGATATTGGGTTAAGGCTTCCTCTACCTGTTGTTGTTCACTTTCATTAAGTTCACCCAACACATATAGTTCAAGTATTCCTTGGTCTTGTATGTAAGTTTTATCCATCATCTTATTCCCTCAATTAAGATCATTAAAAACGCAATAACTGTTACATATGATTCTTGGAGTTGTTTTAAGGCTTGTCTTATGTAGGATTTAAACGTTCCTAAAGGGACGTTCATTTCTTCATGAGCTTCGCGATGGGTTAATCCGTTAAAATATACAAGTTCTATTGCTTTTTGATGATGAGGTTCTAAACGTTTTATGGTTCCTTTTAATTTTAAATCATCAATGTTTCGAGTAACATCTTCAGTTCTATCTTTATATACACTTAAATCTGCGATTTGGATGAGATGATTTGGCTTCCTTAAAAAGTTTAACGTTTTATTCTTTGCTATTCTGTAAGCCCATGTGTAAAACCGACCTTTTTCAAAATCGTAACGATCAGATTTTTCCCAAATGGTCATGAATGTATCCTGCAATAAATTTTTTGCAGCATCTTCATCTTTACACATTCTGATAATTACGCCGTAAAGTGCTGCCGAATATTTATCATATACAAGACTCAAAGCAGTTTCATCTTTGCTTTTAAGTTTTAATATAAGGGCTTTGTCGTCGCTCATGAATGTTAAAGATTTCACAAAATATAGCAATGACTCATCCATAGCTAATAATGCTGTGTAAATATAAATGAAAGTACTTCAAAACGAAAAGAAGTACGTCATTAGTTTAACCAATACAAATAAAAAAATTATGAAAAAACTAGTATTTATTTTATCAACGTTCGTAGCATTAACATTTAATAATAATGTCGTGGCACAAGGAACAATTGTAGATGTTGCAGTTGGGAATGAAAATTTCTCAACATTAGTAACTGCTCTTAAAGCAGCTGAATTAGTTAAAGCTTTGCAAGGTGATGGTCCTTTTACAGTATTTGCGCCTACAAACGCAGCGTTTGCTAAAATTGACTCAGCAACGTTAAATTCGCTCTTAGAGAAGAAAAATCAAAAAGCTTTAGCCAACATTTTAACGTATCATGTTGTCTCAGGAAAACTTGCTGCAGCAGATGTTGTCGCAGCTTTAAAGAAAGGTAATGGTAAAGTTGAATTGAAAGCACTTAACGGCGCAATACTTACAGTGCTACAAAAAGATGATAAAATCTGGTTAAAAGACCAAAACGGAAATTACAGTGAAATTACTGCTACTGATGTTATGGGTAGTAATGGTGTGATACATGTGATTGATTGCGTAGTGATGCCTAAATAATTAGGAAAATTGCTATGAGAAGGAGGAAAGGCATTCACATTTGTGAATGCTTTTCTATTTCCATTTGATATTACAGCCCATACTTGGTTTCTGTTCTTCACTAACAGGCTGTTCATTGATTACATTATCAATGGCTTGACGTAAATCTCTACCAGTAACAGGCGAACCATTTCCTGGTCTCGATTGGTCTAATTGCCCTCGATACACTAGCTTAGAATTTTTATCAAACACATAGAAATCTGGCGTACAAGCTGCGTCATAAGCTTTGGCAACTTCTTGAGTTTTATCATATAAATACGGAAAAATAAAACCTTGCTGAATGGCATTCTCCTTCATTTTATCGGGAGCATCTTCCGGATAGTTTTCGGCATCATTGCTTGAAATGGCAATACATTTTATACCTTTTGTTACATAATCTTTTGCTAATTGTACTAGTTCTGCATTGACATGCTTTACAAACGGACAATGATTACATATAAACATGATAACGGTTCCTTTAATACCTTTAGCCTCATCTAAGGAAACCATGGTGTCATCTATGGTATTTATAAGATTGAATTTTGGTGCTGAAGTTCCTAAGGGTAACATATTTGAAGGTGTAAGTGCCATTTTTTTTATATTTTTAAGTTATGGATAATATAATAACTTTTGAAGACTTCACAAAAGTAGATTTACGTGTTGGAACTATTGTAGAAGTCAATGATTTCCCTGAAGCGAGACAGCCTGCATATCAGTTAACTATCGATTTTGGAGATTTAGGAATAAAAAAATCGTCTGCCCAAATCACAACCTTATACGAGAAAGACGCATTACTCAACCGACAAATAGTTGCTGTGGTTAATTTTCCAAAAAAGCAAATAGCAAAATTTATGAGCGAATGCTTAGTTCTTGGAGCAGTCAACGGTAAAGATGTCATATTGCTCAACCCAGAACATAAAGTTCAAAATGGGAGTGTGGTGTCTTAATAATGTTAGTACTAAGGGATAAGGGAGAAGGTATAAGAGATAAGTTTTTTTTAGTAGTTTTCAATTCAACAATTCAACAATTCAACAATTCAACAACTCAACAACTCAACAACTCAACAACTCAACAACAAACACCTACATTTCCTCTCTAAAGAAAATAGCATTCATCAACAACTTATTTGTACCATACCAAAAGGCTCTAAAATTGGTATTGTCTGTAAACGTAATGATTTTTCCAGATTTGAATCGATTCGCTTTAAACGGAACAGAAAGCGATAAACTGTCCAAATTTTGTTTTGAAACATAACCGCTCAATAACGGATTTTTAGTGTATTGTAATGGATTATTATAACTCTGCTTGTCTGGTTTCAGAAAAATCGTATTGTTTCTGAATAATGCAATTCTATCATTTTTATATCCGAAATTAATGGGATGCGAACGGTCTTGTTTGGCTTCAAAAATGGCGCCACCAATCACTTGCGCACCTCTAA
The DNA here is from genome assembly GCF_000826645.1 of Psychroserpens mesophilus. Taxonomy (GTDB): domain Bacteria; phylum Bacteroidota; class Bacteroidia; order Flavobacteriales; family Flavobacteriaceae; genus Psychroserpens; species Psychroserpens mesophilus. The sequence goes on along the minus strand of NZ_JXJP01000008.1, from coordinate 146,037 downwards.
AATCACTTCGTTCTTCATAAGAAATATCTTCGGCGACTAGCTTTGTCTTTTTAAATTCTAGTTTTAAAAAGTCATTTCGGTCAAGCCAGTTTAAAGCATTTCTGTAAGCAATTAGTGTTCCTCCGTTTTCAGTCCATTTTTTCAAGTTATCGGTTGCTCTTTTATCCATTGAGCCACTCGGAACAATAATCGTATTGTAACGACTTAAATCGGTTCTGCCCAAGTTTCTCGTATCTAATTTAGTGATCGGCATGTCGTAGCGCTGATCAAATACATGCCAGATTTCTCCAGCGTCGTAACTTCTAATGCCTTCACCAACAATTATGGCAACTTTGGGTTGTGTTAATGCACTAAACTGATTACTTCCTAAGTCAATTCCTTCGGTTAAACCTGTTGTGACAGCATCAATTTGAAGGTGACTATCTTTAGCTACTTTTTGTAAGAATGCATATAAGTCTTCAGGAGATTTATTCTGATTTTGAACTGGAATCAAAATGGTTCCGTAGTCGTAGATTTTACCATTAGTTTTAAATTGACTCATGCCAACTTTTGCTCTTAATCCGCTACCAAGAATAGCGCTTAACGCTTTTGGCGCATAATACTCATGCCACTCCATCAGATACGCATAATTGCTTTTCGATGATACAGAACCAGTTTTCATTTGTAAATCTTCAACTTTTACACCTGCAATAGTCGTTGAAACATCATCAGCATAATCCAGACCGAAAGCTAAAGGAAACGTCCAGGCAGACACATCATAAAACAAGCTGTCCTGAAATGTGGTTCGTTTTTCAAACATCGCGTTTATGAGTCGTGTATTTTTCTGATTTTTAGGAATGACATAACTATACCCTTTTTTGAATTGCTTTCCATTGGTTTTAAAATCACTTTTAAGTTCATGAAATTCAATTTGATGACGCTTTAATACTTCGGCTAAATGAAAGGTTTTTGCTGCATCTTTTTCATCTCCAAATATGATAGCTTTTCCGTTTTCTTTACTCGCTTCAGTACGTGCATTTTTATAAAAATCATGCTGATATTGTAAAATATCTTTTCGCATATTTTTTCCTGCTTCTAAAGTAGATAAAGCAGCTGTAAATTGGTTGCGAATTGTAAATGGAAAGGTTATAATTCCATTTACACTTTCTTGAATATGTCCACGAGAACTGCCTTGTTCAAATAAAATACCAATGCCTCCATTGATATCAGGAAATGTAGAACCTTTTCCGTAGTAAAAGTCATCAAAATTCTCTTCAGTGTAATACAAAGACCCTATTTTGTCTAGAGCTTTAGCGTGATAATTTCCGATAGATTTTGTAAGTTGCTGATTGAGTTTTGGTGTGAGCGGATGAGTTCTAGAAGGAATTCCTGGTTGAAAAAAGAACGTAGAATTTGTTCCCATTTCATGATGATCGGTTAAGATATTTGGTAACCATTTATGGAAACTTTCAATACGAACTTTAGATTCTGGTAATTGAACAGGCAGCCAGTCTCTGTTCATGTCAAACCAATAGTGGTTTGTTCGTCCGCCAGGCCAAACTTCATCATATTCACGATCATTAGGATCAGGATTTAAGTGTTTACTTTTATTCGTATTTGCCCAATAAGCAAATCGTTGTAAACCATCTGGGTTATAGGCTGGATCAAATAAAATAATAGTATTATCCAACAAGTTTTTTACATCTTCACTTTGAGCTGCAGCCAAGTAATAAGCTACAAGCATTGCTGCATTTGAACCACTTGCTTCGTTACCATGAATTGAGAACCCTTGATAAACGACTATTGGCATGTTGTCGACATTCGCGCTATTGTTTTCGGTAGCTGAAATATGTGTGGTTCTTATATTTTCGATATCAGAATGGTTTTCTGGCGATGTAATTGTAAGAAGGAGCAGAGGTCTGCCTTCAAAAGTTTTCCCTCTGTTTTCAATATGTATTCTATCTGAAGATTTTGCTAAAATCTGCATGTAACTAACGAGTCTGTCATGTGTAATATGCCATTCACCAACCTGATGTCCTATGACTGATTCTGGAGTAGGGATTTTAGAATCGTATGTTGTATTTTGGGGAAGGTAATAGGATAAATCTGTTGTTTGTGCCTGTAATGATAAGCAACATAACGTGATAACACACAAAATAAATCTCATAAAATAGGGAGTTGATATTAGAAACGTATAAAAATAAAAAAACCGTTACGAAATGTAACGGTTTAAATAGGTTTTAACAAAAGCTATTGTTAGATGTCTTCAAAGTTAATATCTGTAAACTTGTCTGCAGAATCAGAATCATCAACAGATTCACCACCTTCGGCTAAGTCATCGTTAGGTGTTGAATAATCTTCTTTTTTGAAATCTTTTTGATGTCTTTCACTTATAACTTCATCGCCTTTTTCATCGATGATATAATCTGTCATTTCCTTTAAAATCTCATTAAATTCATTAAAATCTTCTTTGTATAGATAGATTTTATGTTTTTTATAATGGAAAGATCCATCATCATTCGTGAATTTTTTACTTTCAGTAATTGTTAGATAGTAATCTCCAGCTTTGGTTGATCTTACATCAAAGAAGTAAGTTCGTCTTCCTGCTCTTAATACTTTTGAGAAAATTTCTTCTTTCTCCATCATTCCGTGATCACTCATAGCTAATTTTTAATTTTTTGAGTTGTTAGTGCTTCAAAAATCTAAAAAAAAAGTATAGTAAGCAACAAATTATTATAATTCTTTTGTGCTAAGCTGTTTCAAGTAGAGTTCTTTGTAGTAGCCATCAAGGTTAATCAAGTGTTCATGTGTACCGTTTTGAACAATTTTTCCGTCGTCGAGAACAATAATCTTATCAGCGTGTTTTGCAGCTGATACGCGATGACTCACAATAATAGTTGTTTTGCCATGTGATACTTTTTTAAGACTATTTAAGATTTTCTCTTCAGTTTCTGTATCAACAGCAGATAAACAATCATCAAAAAGCATAATGTTAGGCGCTTTAATTAAGGCCCTTGCAATTGAAATACGCTGTTTTTGTCCACCAGAAAGAGTAATGCCACGTTCACCTAATTTGGTTTTATATCCATTTGTAAACTTCTTGATATTTTTGTGGACATAGGCATTTTTTGCAGCTTCAATCACTTCAGCTTCCGTAGCATCTTCCTTTCCAAACATGATATTATTTTCAATGGTATCTGAAAATAAAAATGCGTCCTGAGGCACATAACCAATACTATCTCTCAAATTAGTTAGGTTAACTTGATCTATGGTTTTTCCGTCAATAGTTATACGTCCGCCTTGAACATCGTACAGTCTGCCAATCAAATCCAGAATGGTAGATTTTCCAGAACCCGTTTTTCCGAGAATGGCTAAAGTTTGCCCTTTTTCAAGTGAAAATGAAACTGAATCCAACGCTTTAATATTGGTGTCAGGATAAATAAAAGTAACATCTTTAAATTCGATATTACCTTCAATTTTGCTTTGTTCAATCGTATTGTTTTTAATTTCGGGTTCCTGCTTTAAAAACTCATTAATACGCTTTTGTGAGGCTTCAGCTTGTTGTACTAAATTCGTCACCCAACCTACTGTAGCCACTGGCCAAGTGAGCATGTTTACATAAATTAAAAACTCAGCGATGGTACCAATGTCTTGTATTTCGCCATTGATGTATTGTACGCCTCCAATATAAGCGACCAGAATATTACTAATACCAATGAGTAAAATCATTGAAGGGAAAAACAAAGCCTGAACTTTAGTTAAATCGATTTGTTTTTGTTTGCTGTCTTCAGAAAGTTTATTAAAAGCTAAATTATTTTCATCTTCAATACCATAAGCCTTAATAATCGAGATTCCACTAAAGGATTCTTGCGTATAAGCCGATAAGTTAGATAAATACTGTTGCACAATAGTACTTCTCTTATTTATGACTTTGCTAAGTTTATAAATAATAAAGGACAAAAACGGCAATGGCAACATGGTATAAAGTGTAAGCTTCGGAGCTACGCTTAGCATGTAAATTAATGCGACAATAAATAAAGTAATCATGTTAAATGTGTACATAATGGCTGGACCAGTGTACATTCTAACTTTTGTGACATCTTCACTAATTCGGTTCATCAAATCTCCAGTTCTATTCGATTTATAGAAATTAAGTGATAAACGTTGGTATTGTTGATACACTTCGTTTTTTAAATCGTACTCAATATAACGTGAGACGTTTATAATCGTCTGACGCATTAAAAACGTAAAGATACCAGCTACAACAGCAGCGCCAATTAAATACATGATATTGGTGGCAAGTTCTTGCTTAAATATGTCATTGCTAATTTCATTGTTAAGACCTTTTGAGATCGTTGTAATAGATTTACCAATGAGTCTAGGCGTGAAAAGCGCAAATACTTTAGCACAAATGGTAATGACAACGCCTAGTAGCAGACGATATTTGTATTTATAGAAGTATTTATTAATGTGTTTTAATTCCTTCATGAAAAAAATGGAGCTTCAAGTTGTTAACAGATGTATAAATTATCATCTATATTTTTGTTAATACTCTAATATTGATTTATTTTTGCTCGCTATTTTGTGTAAAATGCAAAATAGCTTACAAAATAAAAATCACATGACATCAGATGTTATCAGTTCAAAAGAACTTCATAAAATAGACCCTGTTTTTGGGCAATTATCCTTTGATAATCACGAGCAAATTGTTTTTTGCAATGACAAAGATACTGGTTTAAAAGCAATAATCGGTATTCATAACACAGTTTTAGGACCTGCTTTAGGAGGCACAAGAATGTGGAATTACAACAATGAATGGGAAGCTTTAAATGATGTTTTGAGGTTGTCTAGAGGGATGACTTTTAAATCGGCTATTACTGGTTTAAATCTAGGAGGCGGAAAAGCTGTTATCATTGGAGATGCCAAAACACAGAAGACACCTGAATTGATGAAAAAGTTTGGTGAATTCGTAAATTCTTTGAGCGGCAAGTATATTACTGCTGAAGATGTCGGGATGACGACAGAAGATATGGATTTAGTTCGGGAAGTGACACCTTATGTAACAGGCATTTCTGAAAGCAAAGGAGGAGCCGGAAATCCATCACCTATTACGGCTTATGGCGTATTTATGGGAATGAAAGCTGCTGCTAAATTTAAATTTGGTAGTGATATTTTAGAAGATAAGTCTGTATTTGTTCAAGGTATTGGTCATGTAGGAGAAGCACTTGTTGAGCATTTGGTAAATGAAGGCGCTAGAGTCACTATTGCAGATATTAGTCAGGAACGCTTAGAGCTTGTAAAGTCTAAATATGATGTTACTATTTATGGTGGCCAAGACATTTATGCTGAAGATATGGACATCTATGCACCATGCGCTTTGGGAGCAACCATAAATGATGATACTATTTATAAATTGAAGGCTCAGGTAATTGCTGGAGCTGCTAATAACCAGTTGGCTATTGAAGATAAGCATAGCAGAATACTTCAGGAAAGAGGTATTGTTTATGCACCAGATTTCTTAATCAATGCAGGAGGCATAATAAATGTTTATGCGGAATTAGAAAATTATGACAAACAAGAAATTATTCGCAAGACAGAAAATATTTATAATACAACTGAAGAAATACTAATTAGAGCAAAGGCTAACAACGTAACAACAAACGTAGCGGCTCTCAATATTGCCAATGAGCGTATTGAAACACGTAAACGAGAACAGAGCAAATAATTGTTCTGACATTTAAAATTATAGTATTTTTGCAAGCGTTAATAATAACGTAAGTATCATATAATTCCTTAACGCACTTATTTAAAGTTCTTTACATGCTAAACAGAAGACATATACGTATTAAAGTCATGCAAGCCCTCTACGCTTTTAAAGGTAATGAGAGTGAAGATTTAAAGGTAAGTGACAGCTTTCTCAATCATAGTTTAAACAGTATGTATGACCTCTATCTTAGTGTGTTGTCTCTTATCATTGAGGTTCATAAGAAAGCTGAAGATCATCAGAATAAAACGCAAAAAAAGTTTTTAGCAACTAAAGCTGAGAAAAATCCGAATCTAAAATTCATTAAAAATGAAGTTTTAGTAATGCTTAGTTCTAATGAAGTACTTAAAGCAGAATTAGAGCATCGCAAGTTGAATCCTTGGTACTTAGATTTTGAATATGTAGATCTTACATTTAAAGCCATCACAGAAAGTGATCTCTATAAAGATTACATGGCGACTTCAACATCGACTTTTAAAGAAGACAAAGCGTTTATTATATCAGTTTTTGAAGATATTATTGCTCCAAATGACAAGCTATACGATTATTTCGAAGACAAAAAATTAACGTGGTTAGATGATATTCCTGTGGTTAATACAAGTGTTTTAAAGCTTTTGAAAAAATTAAAACCTTCTACGGCAGAAAAGCATTTCCTTCCAAAACTTTTTAAAGATGAGGATGATAGGGACTTCGGAATAGAATTGCTCAAAAAAACTATTTTAAATCAAAGTAATTTTAGTGATGAGATTGCTTCTAAGACCAAAAACTGGGATTCTGAAAGAATTACACAAATAGATACTGTATTAATGCAAATGGCTATTTGCGAATTTCAAAAGTTTCCATCAATTCCTGTAAAAGTCACAATTAATGAATATTTAGAAATTGCAAAAGAATATTCTACACCAAAAAGTAGCAACTTTATTAATGGCATTTTAGATAAAATTGTAAAAGACTACAAAGCCGAAAATAAATTTAATAAAGTAGGTCGAGGATTGCTTTAAAATCCTTTAAAAATCTAGTGTTAAGGTTCGTTTTTTCATTTAAAAAAATGCTAAAAAATTTTGATTCGATGAAATTATCATTACTTTTATCGCCTTAAACAAAAACATTTTAAAAGTTTAATTTAAAATTATAGCAATGAAAAAAGTAATATTAGGATTAAGTGCACTTTGTATGGTGGCTTTTACATCTTGTAAAGAAGAAAACGCTGCAAGTAAAATTAATTCAGATAATGTAGCAGCAGCTGCAGAAAGAGATGCAACATCTAGTGAATTTCCAGTGATTTCTTTTGATGAAACAGAACATGATTTTGGAACTATCGTTAACGGAACTCCAGTTGAAACAAAATTTAGATACACTAATACTGGTGATTCACCATTAGTAGTGAGCAATATTAAAAGTACATGCGGATGTACAGTGCCTTCAGATTGGAAGAAAGATCCTTTAGCTCCAGGTGAGTCTGCTGAATTTACTGTAAAATTCAATGGAAAAGGAAATAATCAAGTAAGTAAAAGTATTACGTTAACAACAAATACAGAAAAAGGTTCTGAAGTTGTAAAAATTAAAGCGTTTATTGAGCCAGATCCAAATGCTCCAGCTAAAAAAGCAGGTTCTGCATCAATCAAATCAGTAAACTAAAACGTTACAACCCATGATGGATTTACTACCTTTTGTAGCCATGTTTGCAGTGGTTTATTTCTTTATGATAGCACCTCAAATGAAGCGTGCAAAGCAAGAAAAGAAGTTTGCAGCTGAATTAAAGCGTGGTGACAAGGTGATTACAAAAAGTGGATTACACGGAAAAATTATTGACTTAAATGATAAAGACAATAGTTGTGTGATTGAAACGATGGCTGGAAAGATTAAGTTTGAACGTTCTGCTATTTCTATGGAAATGAGTAAGAAAGTCAATACTTCAGTAGCTGAGAAATAACGTTTTCAACTTATATAAAAAAAGCTCCAATTGGAGCTTTTTTTATATAGTTCTCAAGCATAATAATTCATTATAATACTTAAAATTATCGTTTATTATAAATTATAATGTCACCTTGAGCGCAGTCGAAAGGCCACCATATCGAGGTATTTATCTTTTGCTTTGCTCAGCATGACATGTTTTGGTTATTAATTTTTATTTCGAATTATATATTAGTTATTCAACTAACAATTACAACAGCATCAACAATTCTTATATTTATCGTGTAAGCCAACACCTTTTAAAATCATGGGTGTGATTTTATCAAGTCTTGATTGCTTTGTCGCCTCTCTTTTAGCTTCGGATATATAGCTACAATATTCTCTTTGTTTACCTGGTGTCAATGCTTTAAAATTCGATTCTAGGTCAGTGTGCATTTTAAAATGTGTTTTTAGTTCCTTAGGAATATCTACTTTTTTTGTAGCACGTTTGGGTTTGATTTCTTTTCCTTGTTTTTGATTTTCAATGGCTTCTTTCACGTAAGCCAAAACTAAATTCTTGTCTATATCATTAATAGACTCAAATCGCATTTGCCGTAAGGCTTTGGTTTTATTTTCCTGAGCATTAACCAATACGTTGTGTTCATCTTTAAGAAATACACCATTAAAAAACCAAATCCCAAAATGGTTTTTAAAAGCACCAAGTCCGACAACATTTTTTCCATTTAAGTCATATACAGGAGCACTCCATTTTATAGATTCATTCAGTTCAGTAGAATTTATAATCTCTCTTAACAGAATTAAGGCTTCACCAAAATGAGAATTCGTTTCGATGTACTCTTCAACGGAATAGACTTTCTTCATAAGTTTTAATTTTATTTAGAAGCATTTTCAGCAGTCAGTTCAGCAATTTTACAAATCACTTCAGTAGCTTTTATCATGCTTTCCACAGGAACATATTCATAACGACCATGAAAATTATGTCCACCAGCAAAAATATTTGGGCAAGGCAATCCCATATAACTCAATTGAGAGCCATCGGTTCCACCACGAATAGGTTTAATTAATGGTTCAATGCCTAATTGTTTCATAGCTTCTTCAGCAATATCAACAATATGCATTACAGGTTCTACCTTTTCTTTCATATTGAAATATTGATCTTTGATGTCTATGGTAATAACTTCACGTCCATATTCAGAATTGATATCATCAGCAAGCTTTTGCATTACCTCTTTTCGAGCTTCAAAATGGTCTTTATCGTGATCTCTTATAATGTATTGTAATGTCGTTTCATCTACTTTACCATCAATGCCATATAGGTGAAAGAACCCTTGATAGCCTTCAGTATGCTCTGGTGTTTCTAATCTTGGTAACGAGTTGATAAAAGTTGTAGCGATATACATGGAGTTCACCATTTTTCCTTTGGCATAACCAGGATGAACAATTTTTCCTTTAATATGCACTTTTGCTCCTGCTGCATTAAAATTTTCATATTCCAATTCGCCAATTTGACTTCCATCCATGGTATATGCCCAATCAGCTCCAAATTTTTCCACATCAAAATGATGCGCACCTCGACCTATTTCTTCGTCTGGTGTGAAACCTATCCTGATGTTTCCATGTTTAATTTCTGGATGTTTAATTAAGTATTCCATTGCAGACACAATTTCAGTAATTCCTGCTTTATCATCAGCTCCTAAAAGTGTGGTTCCGTCGGTCACGATTAACGTATTTCCTTTGTAGAGTAATAAATCTTCAAAATATTCGGGAGACAAAATAATATTTTCAGCCTCATTTAGCATAATATCTTTTCCATTATAATTTACAACGATACGAGGCTTTACGTTAGCTCCAGTAAAATCGGGAGAGGTATCAAAATGCGATATAAAACCAATAGTTGGCACCTCGTGATTGACATTGCTTGGTAATGTTGCCATGATGTATGCCTTATCGTCGATGGTTACATCACTCATTCCAATGGTTTTGAGTTCTTCAGCTAATTTATTGGCTAAATCCCATTGTTTAGATGTACTTGGAGTAGTGTTGCTTTCTGGATCAGATTCGGTATCAATTGTTACGTAACTAATAAATCTGTTGATAAGGTGTTGTTTATTTATCATTATTGAGGTTTTTTCAAAATTAAAAATTCAAATGGCAATTAGAAAGTATTGTTTATAAATTTACGACATAAAAAAGCACCTTAAAATTAATTAAGATGCTTTTATTCTGAATTATAGGTCTTTATTTTTTGAAAGTAAAAACCGGAATTTTAGAGTGATTCACTAAGTCTTCTGAAATACTTCCTCCAAATAAATGACTAATACCTTTTCGACCTTGAGTAATCATCCCAATGGCATCAACTTTGTGCTTGTCTGCATATCCTAATATGGCTTCTTCAACATTGTAGTCAGAGATTAAAACCACATGATCTTTCCAATCTTTATGTTTAGCTAATGTTGAAAATTTAGACATTTTTTCTTCAATTTCATTGGTGCTCTGGAAATGTGCATTTGGAAGATTGATATGCAATAACGTTACTTTTTTTCCTAAACTACCTAATAATTCCATTGCTTTATTTAGTGCAGAAGCACTTTCTGCTGAGAAATCAGTTGCTATAACAATATGTTCAAAGTCTATAGTTTTTGGTTTAGATTTAACAACTAGAAGCGGTGTCTTACTGTAGCGCACAACTTTTTCTGTATTTGAACCTAAAAGTACACCATCATAATCGTTATGTCCTCTAGAACCCATGACAATCAAATCAGCTTTTAATTCGCTCGCAACCTCGTCAACTTCTTTTAAAACCTTATGATGCTTAATCATTGGTGTAATTGAAATACCTTCCAGGTAGGGTTTATCTAAAAAACTCTCAAATTTTTTGTTAGTAACCATCAACATGAAAGCTGTTTCTTCATTCCGTTCAGAGCTAGAAGCTGAAAATATAGATTCAGAAAGTTCTAACATGTGCATGATAATAAGTTCTGAATTATGTTTTTTTGCAAGTGCAGCTGCTGTTTCTAAAGCATATTCTGAATGCTGAGAGAAATCTACAGGAATAATAATTTTTTTCATGATTTTTAGATTTTATTGATTATCAAAAATAGAGAAACTATTGCAGAATAAACATGATAAATAACATATTTTACACGAATTAACGACGTAAGAAAGCAATTAGATTCTTATTTTTGCAGTGTAAACCATGTTTTATGTATAAGCTGTTAATCCGACCACTTTTCTTTCTTTTTGATCCTGAAAAGATCCATCATTTTACATTTTCGTTGATTCGCTTTTCGTCTAAAATTCCTGGAGTTAAATCACTTTTTAGAAGTATGTATGTAGTTGAAGATTCATCTTTAGAGCGTCAACTTTTCGGATTGCATTTTAAAAACCCTGTTGGTCTCGCTGCTGGTTTTGATAAAGATGCGAAACTTTATAATGAGTTGTCAAATTTTGGTTTTGGTTTTATCGAAATTGGAACGCTTACACCCAAGCCTCAAGAAGGTAATCCAAAGAAACGATTGTTCAGATTAAAAGACGATTCTGCTATTATTAACCGAATGGGTTTTAATAATGGAGGTGTGGAAGACGCTGTAAAACGTCTCAAACAAAATAAAGGTGTGCTCATTGGTGGAAATATTGGAAAGAATAAAATAACTCCTAATGAGAATGCCGTTGAGGATTATAAGTTGTGTTTTAATGCCTTGTTTGATTATGTGGATTATTTTGTGGTCAATGTAAGTTCACCAAATACACCAAACCTAAGAGCTCTCCAAGACAAAGAACCGCTAACAAAACTTTTAAAAGTTTTAAAGTTTCAAAATTCAAAAAAGCAAAATCCAAAACCTATACTGCTGAAAATAGCTCCAGATCTCACTAATGAGCAATTAATGGATATAATAGATATTGTTTCTGAAACCAAAATAGATGGCGTAATAGCCACGAATACAACCATTTCAAGAGAAGGTTTGCAATCTGAAAATAAAAAAGAGACTGGAGGCTTGAGTGGTAAACCACTAACACATCGTTCAACTGAAGTGATTCGGTTTTTAGCTAAAAACAGTAATAAGGCCTTTCCAATTATTGGAGTAGGAGGCATTCATTCTGCTGAAGATGCGCTTGAAAAAATTGAAGCAGGAGCAGATTTAGTTCAGCTCTATACTGGATTTATTTATGAAGGTCCGAAATTGATCAAACAAATCAACAAAGCACTAATAAAAAAAGCGAATTGAAATAGTTCAACTCGCTTTTTAATGAAATATGATTTGCTTTTATAACTTCACAAACTTCTTAATAGCCTTTTGACCATCAGAATCTAGAAGTAATAAGTAACTACCTGATGACAAGTTTGAAACATCTATTTGATTGTTTCGTAGCGGTCCTTCAGAAATGGTTTGTCCTAATATATTAACAATGGTATAGTTTAGATTGTCATAAGAACCATTAAGCTTAATATTAATGACATTGTTATTTACCGGATTCGGATAAATGCTTATTGAATTTGCTGTAAACGACTCAGTAGACAAGAGGGTGTTACCTGTAAGATTAATATCATCTATAGCGATATCACTATTAAAACTGCTTCCTCTAATAGCTCTAAAGCGTACTTTAATCGTTTGTCCTGCATAGGCAGAAAGATCAACTTGTCTTGTTAAATAAGGATCAGTAGGACTTGTTTGTTGTTGACCAATAATTGCTGGTGTAATATCGTTTGTGAATCCAGAACCAGAATCGATATCAACATGCAATTCACCCATAGAATTTCCGTACATATGATATGCAAATTCAAGTTGAGCATCAGAATAGTTTACATTGATACAAGGTGAAATATATTCGGCTACGTCACCAAGGTTAGATCCAGATGCTTCAGTATATAAAAATATTCCAGCAGTGCTTCCTGTAGTATTATCATAAAAAGGACCAGTATCACTAGATGTTGTTGGACCACTTTGTGTGAACCATTGAAAATCTGATCCTGAAGTATTAGTTGTTGTCCAGCCTTCAGAAGCAGGTTGCGTAAAACTTTCAAAACTCTCTACTAGAGGAACCGAGTTTAGAGCACCGACTTGAATGTACTCAAGATTTGATTTAGAAATTGTGTTTTGTGCATTAGAGATGGTTAATGTCACATCGTAAGTTCCTGCTGTTATATAGGTGTGTGTTGGATTTTGAGTTGTGTAATCAACGACATCATCACCATCAACATCCCATTCCCATGATGTAGCACCAAAACTATTGTCAGTAAAATTAACCGTTAACGTATCCTCACAGGTATTGGTGTTGTCTGCAATAAAATCAGCATTTATACTAGCACAATTAAAATAATTTCTAACCAATTGCTGAGTTGCATAAATCCTTGCTAGTTGCTGAGGTGTAAATGCTATTCTACATTCTTTTCTAGAATAAGACATGATATTGTCTGTATAAGGCACATAAAAATCACCATTAGCATCAATATCAAACCCTGTGTAATTACATGATGAATTTACATTAGAATAAGATAATTGTGGATCTGCTGGTGTGTCACAAATGTAATCGCCTTCAGTTTCACAATTTGATCCATCCACCAATTCATTTGGAGTACCACCATGAGTATGACGTAAAGAGAAAAAATGTCCCATTTCATGCGCCAGAGTACTTCCATTTAATGCGCAAGAATTATCCATTAAGATAGTGTCTGCACCACCTGGATAATATGCATAGCCACAAATAGCATAATTACCTTCCGTATTAACTCTTGTAACAGAGTTTGCAAAGTATATGTTTATGAGACCTGGAACATTATTAGATGTTAATGCAGCTTCCTGACTGTCGAAGTAATCATAATAAGTGCTATCGTCGATGTAATTGATGCCATCGCATAAAAAGAATTCAATATTTGCGCCAGCATAATAGGCATTCATAATAGCCATAGCACTATTTAAACTAGCAACCGATAAACCACCTGTTCCTGAAGATGTTCTTAATACATGAGCTTTCACTGGAACAGAAGTAACAGCATTGCTAGAACGTAATTCGCCACTCAAAAATGCTTGTTCTATGTTCAGAATTTGTTCTTTATTGTTATTGAAAAACTCAAGAGATTCTGGTGATTCAATTGTGCCACAAGTTGCATCTTGTGCTTGTGTAGTTAAATTAAAAAATGCTAATAAAGCAATTGATAAAATGGTCTTCTTTAAAGTAATTTTTATGGTCATCTAGTTGAAATTTAGTCCTAAAAATATACAATTTATTACAATGGTGTAAATATTAGCGTAAATAATAGATAAAACACTTAGAAAAAAGACTAAAATTTACAACGTTTTATTAATTGAGAACTAATCTTTTGGTAGAGAGTGAGCCATTGTCAAGCTGTAGTCTTACTAAATAAATACCTTTATTTAAGTGTGATAGATCTATACTTGAATTAGAATCTCGATCTGTTTTCGAATACGCAAACACTTGTTTTCCCAAAACGTCAAACACAGAAGCGGTTTTCAAAATATTTGCATTAGTAGTACTGATAGTAATCAATCCATTTGAAGGATTTGGAGATAGAAGTACTTTTGTTATGGCTTGATCATCTACACTAAGGACTTGATTAAGTGTTATTGTAAGTGTTCCGATAGGTTTCGCATTAAAAGGACCTTGATTTATTAAATCTGAAATAGGCTCTGGACTTGGCGACGTTGGCATATTGGCTGATGTGTACATTGTGCCACTATCGGTTCCAGCATCGTAAGGAAACAAAGGAATAACTATTTCGTTAGCCCATGAACCACCTGCTCTTAAATGGATACTGTTAACAGCAATCATCCAATCTGGACTAGGAGCAATCATAGATACTAAACTCAATAGTGGGAACTCTGAAGTAACTACAATATTGCTAAGAGTTGCAGTGCTAATGTTATGAAAAGGAGAAAATGATTCTTGCAACCACTGGTTGGCGTTTCCAGTAAAATTAATTTCATTCATGACTTCCATCATAAGTGCAGTATTGTTTCCTGTCTCTGCAACATTTTTCACACCAGTTGAAGCCAATGTTCCCATTTCGACTAACGTATAATTACTGTTATGTGTTGCACCTACTAGATTTGACCAGTGCGCATTTCCAGGTATTGCTGCTGTGCTATTTCCGTTTACAGGATCAACAGTTTCATTCTCCCAGACACTTGTAAATGTAATATTATAGCTAGCTGCTGACTGTGAAAATCCAATATCTGTTTGTAGGATTGCTGTTAAAAGAATGAGCGATTTTAGTACTGACGTAAAGTTTTTCATGAGCAATATGTTAATAGTATTTAGATTCAGTCGTGATTGAATATAAAATACTTACAGTATATCACGTTTTTTAATATTATTTTTGAATAAAAGACACTACTCTGAACGTCGATCTTCTCATATCATTTATAATTGCTACTTCCGTATTAGCAATATCACCAGGACCTGATAATATTTATGTGCTGATGCAAAGTATTGTAAACGGAAAGATATTTGGCTTAGCAACTGTTGCTGGTTTAATTTCAGGTTGTTTGGTACATACAACTCTAGTCGCTTTTGGAGTATCTGCTATTATAAAGGAAAGTGATTCACTGTTTTTTATTATCAAATTATTTGGAGCATCGTATTTGTTATATTTGGCTTTTAAAGTATTTCGGTCTAAGGCTGAATTGAGTTTAACTTCAGAAGACATTCCTGAAAAAAGTATGTGGCAATTGTTTAAACAAGGATTTATCATGAATGTGTTAAATCCGAAAGTTTCGATATTTTTTCTAGCTTTTTTCCCTGGATTTTTATTCAGTGAAACGATGAGCACCATTACACAATTTTATGTTTTAGGCTTGTTATTCATGTTCGTTTCTGCAGTAATTTTCTCAACTATAGCCATTTTAGCAGGTTCAATTTCAAATTATATAAAGCAACATAAACGTCTTGGTTTTTATTTGAAATGGTTACAAATCATTGTATTTGTAGGTATTGCTATTCTAATTTTTACTTCTGAAAAATAGGTTTAAAAACAGAATCTTAATTACTATATTTGGGCTAGATGAATAAAGCACTTAAAATAATTGAATGTCCAAGAGATGCTATGCAAGGCATTAAGGATTTTATTCCTACAGAGAAAAAAGTTCAGTACATTCAATCCTTGTTAAGAGTAGGTTTTGATACTATTGACTTCGGAAGTTTTGTATCACCAAAAGCCATTCCTCAAATGGTAGATACAGCTGAAGTGTTATCCAAACTTGATTTATCAAAAACTACCAGCAAGCTTTTAGCAATTATTGCTAATACAAGAGGTGCGTCTGATGCTTGTCAGCATCCTGAAATTAATTATTTAGGATATCCGTTTTCAATCTCTGAAAACTTCCAAATGCGTAATACACATAAAACGATTGCACAATCGGTTGTAACGCTTTCGGAAATTTTGGAACTGGCAAATACGCATAACAAAGAAGTTGTAGTTTATATTTCAATGGGTTTTGGAAATCCATATGGAGATCCTTGGAACGTCGATATCGTAGGTGATTGGACAGAGCGACTAAGCAATATGGGAGTGAAAATTTTATCGTTGAGTGATACTATTGGAAGTTCAGATCCCGAAAATATAGATTACCTATTTTCAAATTTAATTCTTAAATATCCAAATATTGAGTTTGGAGCGCATTTACATACCACACCAACAACGTGGTTTGAAAAAGTCGATGCGGCTTACAAGGCTGGTTGCATGCGTTTTGATGGAGCTATTCAAGGATTTGGAGGTTGCCCGATGGCAAAAGATGAACTTACAGGTAATATGCCAACCGAAAAATTACTCTCTTATTTCACTTCAAATAAGCATAATACTCTCAACGCCATGAGTTTTGAAAGCGCCTATAATGAAGCAACTAAAATCTTTAATGCGTATCACTAAAAAAAGCGCCACTGGTTAACATGACGCTTTGTTACTAGATTATATTAATTTTAGAATCTTAACTCTAATCCTGCGTAAGCACCAAAGGGATGGCCTGGTCTTATGCCAGCAGGTACTCTTGAAACAGCATATGTTTCATCCAAGAGATTGATTACTTGACCTGTTAGACTAAAGTATTTTGTGAGGTGGTATTTTCCGGAGAAATCTAAGATAAAGTTAGATGTTACACCATTTGCATCTGTAATAGTTTCAGTGCCAGCAGAGGTTCTAAATGCACCATTAAAACGGCCGTTTAGATTTAGTTCAAATGCTTGATGCTCTAAAGAAATTGAAGCGTTAAATTGATGTTTTGCAATGTATGGTAATTCATCGCCTTCAGTAACTTCTCCCCAAAGACTGTCATCACTACCAAAACTGTTTTGAAATTCTGTATCGGTAAACGTGTATCCAAAAGTTAGAGGCAAAGTAAACTTAGAATTCTTTTGTAGTAAATCATAATTAAGTAATAACTCCACACCTCTAACGCTCACTTCACCAGCATTAAATTGTTCCAGTGAACCTGTGCCACCTGTTGCAGCCAGGTCGCTTCCTAATAAATTACTGTAATCGTTATAGAAAGCTACAACTTCTCCTCGAATACCTTTGAAATTGAAACGCGTTCCCAGTTCGTAATTGATACTCTCTTCAGCTTTTTGACCTTCTTGATTGCTAGGAGGTGAGAAACCTTTATGTACGCCACCAAATACAGAAGCATCAGAATTAAATTTATAATTAAATCCCATACCTGGAATAAAGATATCAACTTTATTCTCTCTGCTGGATAAGGCATTCCCAGTTCTTCCGGAATCATTGGTTCCAAAATCATCACGTCTTAAAACAATATGCTCATAACGAAGTCCAGGAGTAACAGTTAATTTTTTATATTTAAGTTTATACATCGCGAAGGCAGCAAAAGCATTTGCGCTACTAATTCTGTTAGCATCACTTCCAGGAACACCTTCTGAAGTTAAAATCATATCACTATTGACGATACTGTAACCATCTTTCCACTGAAAACGATCCTCTTCATCATAGTGATATCGTAAACCAATTTCCAGATCATGAAAGGTCGTTTCACCAGACCAATGGAAATCAAATTTAGTTTGAACACCTTTAGACGTATAATCTCGGTTGTTTGCCTTTACAATTAGTGCATCAGCATCAGAATTTACTGATCCATTTACAATAGTTAAATAATCCGAAAATTCTGAAGGACGTTCAAGTATGTCGGCTATGCCAACTTTAGTTCCATTTGCAACAACATCATTCAATTTATACCAGTTTCTTGAAAATCCGTTATAATAACCTGTTGTTGTGATTCTCATCCGATTTGAAACATCCATCTGGTGTGTCATCATGATCTGAATATGATCATTGGTCATAACATCTTCCTGAGAGCTGGCATAACGATCAAACGGATTACGGTTAAAATCTTCCTGAGTTAGCCCTAAATAGGTCTCATTCGATACCTCGTCTGAATATTGAAATTTAATATCTAAAGCCTGTTGGAATGCAGCATCGGCTTTACTATTGATTCTAAATTTAGCCACAACATCATTTTTGTCAAAACCTGTGTTGCTTCCGTCGGGTAAGTTTTTAAAACCATCAGAACTAAAGTTTAAATATTCAACACTGTAACCAAAAATATCCTTGTGATCACCAATTTTGGCGTGAAGTTGACTGGTGTTAAAACTTCCTGTACTTGCTTTTAGGCGTCCTGTAAAGGCATCAGGAATTTGACTTGAAACCAAATTGATAGCACCTCCTGTCGTAAACGGACCATATTGTACCTGACTACTACCTTTTAAAATTTCAACAGCTTCCATTCTGGCAACAGACGGAAAATAATAAGCAGCTGGAGCACTGTAAGGTGCAGGTGCAATAAGCACACCATCTTCCATTATTGAGATTTTTGCACTTCGCTCTGGCGAGGTTCCTCTTAAACTGATATTCGGACGAAGACCAAATCCGTCTTCTTCGAAAATGTTAACACCAGGAACGGTCTTAAGAACTCTGTTTATATCAGTATAATTAAACTTAGCTAATTCTTTAGGAGAAATGTAATAAGATGAACCCGTTCTATTTTTTGCTTGATACTTATTTCCAAAAATAACATTGGCTTTTAGTAAGACTTCATCCAGCTGTTGTATTGAGTCGGTTTTCACCTCTTGTGGGTCATTTTGGGCTGTGGCAACTCCTATGATTAACAGGAAAAATGGGATCAGGTTTAGTTTCATTTTATTTAGACTGATTAAATATAACTTGATTTGAAGGTGCAAATTTAAGTACGAATTAATATAATTCAAAGTTTATTTAGAATAAATAAAAATAATTTTAACCTTTAGTTAATAAGGTATTGATAACCAATAATTTTAGGTTCTAAAAAAATCGAGATTTTCAGATATTAAATCTTAGGGAATCATCTATAGTCCATAAAAAAAGTGTAAATTTGCTCGCAATTATAACCGTAATTGCATCATGACAGCACACGAAAATAAAATTGTAGGCGAAGGTCTTACTTACGACGACGTCCTTTTAGTACCAGCATTTTCTGAAGTGTTACCAAGGGAGGTAAACATTCAAACTAAATTTACACGTAACATCACTATAAATATTCCTGTAGTTTCTGCAGCAATGGATACCGTTACCGAAAGTAAAATGGCAATTGCCATGGCTCAAGAAGGTGGTATCGGTGTGCTTCATAAAAATATGACTATCGATCAACAAGCTGAAAAAGTACGTAAAGTAAAACGTGCTGAAAGTGGAATGATTATAGATCCTGTGACCTTACCTCTAACCGCTAAAGTTTCCGACGCCAAGCAAAATATGGCAGAGCATAGCATTGGAGGGATTCCAATTGTTGATGATCAGGGGATTTTAAAAGGAATCGTTACCAATCGTGATTTGCGTTTTGAACATGCTAATGACCGACCAATCATTGAGGTTATGACAAAAGAGAATTTAGTCACAGCATCGGTAGGAACCTCATTAAAAGATGCAGAGAAAATTCTTCAGCAAAATAAAATTGAAAAACTACTGATTGTTGACGAAGATTATAAATTAAAAGGTTTAATTACTTTCAGAGATATTACTAAAGTCACTCAAAAACCTAATGCTAATAAAGATCAATACGGAAGACTTCGTGTTGCAGCTGCCATTGGAGTTACAGGTGATGCCGTTGACAGAGCCTCAGCACTTGTGAAAGCTGGAGTTGATGCTGTGATTATTGATACTGCTCATGGTCATACCAAAGGTGTGGTGATGGTGTTAAAAGAGATTAAAAAGAAGTTTCCTAAACTGGATGTTATTGTCGGTAACATTGCGACTGCTGAAGCGGCTAAATATTTAGTAGATGCTGGAGCTGATGCGGTTAAAGTCGGAATTGGTCCTGGGTCTATTTGTACAACTCGTGTGGTTGCAGGTGTCGGATTCCCTCAGTTTTCTGCAGTTTTAGAAGTAGCTGCAGCCATTAAAGGTTCTGGTGTTCCTGTGATTGCTGATGGTGGAATTCGTTATACTGGAGATATTCCAAAAGCGATTGCTGCTGGTGCAGATAGTGTGATGCTTGGTTCACTATTAGCTGGAACAAAAGAAAGTCCGGGAGAAACCATTATTTACGAAGGACGAAAATTTAAGTCGTATCGTGGAATGGGTTCTGTGGAAGCTATGAAACAAGGAAGTAAAGATCGCTACTTCCAGGATGTTGAAGACGATATTAAAAAATTAGTACCTGAAGGTATCGTTGGTCGTGTGCCTTATAAAGGTGATCTGGTTGAAAGTATTCATCAGTTTATTGGCGGACTTCGAGCTGGAATGGGCTATTGTGGTGCTAAAAATATTGAAACCCTAAAGGAAACGGGTCGTTTTGTGAAAATTACTAGTTCTGGAATTAATGAAAGTCATCCTCACGATGTCACCATTACTAAGGAAGCACCTAATTATTCAAGATAATTTTTCAGCTTTAGTTTTATCCCTATTCGATAGTTATTCTCAGGAATTAACTAAAATTTAGCAATCCAAAAAACGCAATAACTGTATATTTACGCTTCAATAGAATTGTATTTATGCCAACTGATTGTTTATCGTTTAGAGACACTAACTATTTTTCATCTTTAATATGTGATTATTTAGATGAAAAGGACACTTTAAAACCATTTTATAATCGGTTTCCTAAGCTTGAGAATTTTAAGGCTCAAATTGAAGAAAAGCAGTTAAGTTTTAAGGATGAAACCAGACAGATATTAGTTGAAACTCTAAATAAGCAATACGCGAATACTTCGGTTTCAAAACTTACGCAAACACATATTGATTTACTTGAACACTCAAACACCTTTACGGTTGTTACGGGTCATCAATTGAATTTATTTACTGGTCCATTATATTTTTTCTACAAGATTATTTCGACCATAAATTTGTGTAAAGAACTAAAAGCAGCCTATCCTGATTATAATTTTGTACCGATTTACTGGATGGCTTCCGAAGATCACGATTTTGCAGAAATCAATTTCTTCAATTTTAAAGGTAAAAAGGTACAATGGAATAGAGGTGCTTCAGGAGCTGTTGGAGAATTAAATCTTGAAGGTTTGGATAAGGTTTTTGAAGTATTTGGCTCTCAATTAACTGGAACAGCTAATGCTTCCGAATTAAAATCTTATTTCAAAAACGCATATCTCAATCATTCCAATTTGGCTGAAGCCATGCATGATTTGGTAAATGCTTTGTTTAAGGATTTCGGATTGGTAATTGTTGATGGAAATGATCATGCTTTAAAGCAACAATTCATTCCGTATGTTGAAGAAGAACTTGTAAAACAAACCTCGTTTGCTAAAGTTTCTGAAGCGAATCAACAACTGAATACTTTAGAGGGAAACTATAAAATACAAGTCAATCCAAGAGCGATTAATCTGTTTTACATCACTGAAGGTATTCGTGAGCGAATCGTTGAAAATGATGATACCTTTTTTGTCAATAACACTAACATAACTTTCAGCAAGAGTGAGATACTAAAACACCTCAATGAGGTGCCA
Organism: Psychroserpens mesophilus; assembly: GCF_000826645.1. Lineage (GTDB taxonomy): Bacteria > Bacteroidota > Bacteroidia > Flavobacteriales > Flavobacteriaceae > Psychroserpens > Psychroserpens mesophilus. The sequence continues at coordinate 124,430 of NZ_JXJP01000008.1, read as the reverse complement.
GAGCGGTTTTCGCCTAATGTAATTTTGCGACCTTTATATCAAGAAGTCGTGTTGCCAAATCTTTGTTATATTGGTGGAGGAGGCGAATTAGCGTATTGGCTACAGTTGAAATCTGTTTTTGAAAGTTATGATGTTGTGTTTCCAATGTTACTGCTTCGTAATTCAGCGTTGTTGATTACTGAAAAGCAAAAAGAAAAGTTAGACAAACTTGATGTCAAAATCTCAGATTTGTTCTTAAATCAGGATGCACTAAAGACCAAAGTCACGAATCAAATTTCAGAAGTTGACATTGATTTTTCAGAACAAAAGCAATACTTAAAGCAGCAATTTAAAGCGTTGTACGATTTAGCTGCAAAAACTGACGGTTCTTTCAAAGGCGCAGTAGCAGCTCAGGAACAAAAACAAATCAACGGATTGGAAGCTCTAGAAAAACGTTTGCTAAAAGCTCAAAAACGAAAACTTTCAGACCATCTTAATCGCATTGTTGAACTTCAAAATGAATTGTTTCCTAATCAGAGTTTACAGGAACGATATATGAATTTCTCTGAGTTTTATTTGGAATATGGATCAGATTTGATTCCGAAGCTATTCGATAATTTAAAACCATTACAAGGCGAATTTTCAATCGTTCAAGTGTAATCTGCTTATTTTGAAAGATCAACTCCATCGTACACTTCATTTACACAAAACACCAAAACGGATTGTAAGTTTGGTGCCATCGCAAACCGAATTATTAATTGATTTAGGTTTAAAAGATTCCATTGTTGGAGTGACTAAGTTTTGTGTGCATCCGAAACAGTTAAGAAAGGAAAAAGCTGTCGTTGGTGGTACAAAACAGGTTCATTTGGATAAGATTAGAGAGTTGCAACCTGATATCATTCTTTGTAATAAGGAAGAAAATACCAAGGATATGATTCCCGAATTAGAGCAGATTGCTCCAGTGCATATCAGTGATATTTATAGCATAGAAGACAGTTTAGAACTCATTGATATGTATGGTAATCTGTTTGATGCTCCAGAAAAAGCAAAAAACATCATTAAAGACATTAAGGCAAAATTAACCGACTTCAAAGTATTTGTCTCAGATCGAAAAAAATTAAAGGTGGTTTATTTTATCTGGAAAAATCCTTATATGGTAGCTGCTAATCAAACCTTTATAAACGAAATGCTTTCAATGAATCATTTTGAAAATAGCTATCAAGATGAAAGTCGGTATCCGGAAATCACACTTTCAGAATTTAAAGAGAAACAGCCAGACCTTATTTTATTATCTAGTGAACCTTATCCGTTTAAAGCTATTGATATAGACGAATTCAATACCGTTTGTCCAGATGCTAAAATAAAAATAGTAGATGGTGAAGCCTTTTCCTGGTATGGTTCCAGACTATTAAAAGCGTTTGATTATTTTAAAGCGTTACAAAAATCACTTTAGTTTTGTTGAACTGTACTTAAATCTCTCATTAAAAATTTAAGCTTATTCATTTTGTGTAGCAGTTTAATGGCCTTGTATTCTGAAAAGTCACTTAAAGCAGAATCTGTTTGTCTGAAGTTATAGGCTTGTTCAACAAGTGATTTGTATCGTCTTAGTAACGAATTTTGATTGTCGATAATTTTTTGTGATGGCTTCATTACTAAAACATTGAGCTATTAAATGTATGTAAAATATTTATACTAAGCAAAAAAAAATCGACCTTAAAATTAAGACCGATTTTTTAACTAACTTTTTCTAATTCAAATAAAGGTGAAGATAAATTCCTTTGCTAACTTTTACAAAGATGAAGTAAATTAGATAGACTAATGTTATGTTAATATTAGCATTACATTAAGAATCATTTTATAGCTTTATTGAACAACTACAATCCAATCCATCATGAAAAGATTATTCCTCTCCATTGCAATTTTATGTTTTATAACGGTTCATGCGCAAACAAAACCTTGTAATTGTTGTACCGAAAAACATGCTGAATTCGATTTCTGGGTAGGTGAGTGGACCGTTACGAATCCGGATGGATCTCCAGCTGGAACTAATTCTATTATAAAGATTCAAGACAATTGTATTCTTCAGGAAAACTGGACAAGCGCCAAAGGAAACTTTACAGGAACCAGTCATAATTTCTACAATTATAAAACCAAACAATGGGAACAAATCTGGGTAGATAACCAAGGTCAAAGCTTACATCTTAAAGGTAACCGAACGGGCAATCAAATGATTCTTCAAACTGATGAAGAGACCAATAAAGACGGAAAGTTATTTTATCATCGCGTCACTTGGACACTAAACGAAGATGGTTCTGTAAAGCAATATTGGGAAACCATTACAAATACCACAGAAGTGACAGTCGCTTTTGATGGATTGTATCAGAAAAAGTAGCTTAGTAAACAGTAAACAGTAAACAGTAAACAGTAAACAGTAAACAGTAAACAGTAAACAGTAAACAGCAAACAGTTTGCAGTATTCAATTAATGATATTAATTTTCACTAACACCTAACACCTAACACCTTAATCCTGAAGCGCAAACACCTTACGAAGTAAATCTGTTGTACGTGAACCTACTTTGGTGCGAATCTCTTTTTCTTCAACAGCAATCATCGTGTAAACACCTTTTAAAGCTTCACCTGTAACATAATCGGTAAGATCTGGATTTACATTATTTGTAAACGGAATAGCATTGTATTTATTAATCAAATTTGCCCAGATTTGATCGGCTCCAACCTTACTAAAGCTAGAATTAATCACAGGCTTAAATTTGTTGTACAATTCCGTTTGTGTTTTTGTTGTTAAATATTGTGTAGCTGCATTATCACTTCCTAGTAGAATGTTTTTAGCATCATCAAATGTAATCTCCTTAACGGCATTTACAAATATTGGAGTCGCTTCTTTAACTGCGTCTTCAGCAGCTCTGTTTAATACTTTCAAGCCTTCGTCAGCCAAATTATCTAAACCAATATCACGTAACCCCTTATCTACTTTCTGTAATTCTTCTGGTAACAAAATCTTTACCAGTTCATTTTTAAAAAAACCATCAGTTTGTGTAAGTTTACTAACCTGCTTGTCGATTCCAAAATCCAACGCTTGACGTAATCCTGCAGCCATATCAGCATTGCTTAAAACAGATCCTGTTTGTGGTAGCTGGTCAACAACACTTTGTAATTCAGCGCAGGCTGTAAGATTAAAAATAAGTACTAAGGCTAATAATTTACGCATCATGATTTTAGGTTTTTAAATGTATGGCAAATATAGGTATTTGCTCACTAAAGTTGAATGAATAGCCAACATGATTTAAGACACAAAATTAATTATTAGGTCACATTTACAATACCGTAAAAATTAAGTATTAAACAATCCGAAATCTTTGAGGGCTTCTTTTGAAAATTCCGTAAATTTGTGTCCGTTTAAACTCATAATTTTACGAATGAAGCAAGTCGCACCATATCACCCGAAACATAAAGTAAGAATTGTAACTGCAGCATCTCTTTTTGATGGCCATGATGCCTCAATCAATATCATGCGTAGAATCATTCAAGCGACAGGAGTTGAGGTGATTCATTTAGGTCATGACCGAAGTGTTGAAGAAGTGGTCAATACAGCCATTCAGGAAGATGTGAATGCCATTTGTTTAACCTCTTATCAAGGTGGTCATAATGAGTATTTTAAATACATGCACGACCTTCTGGAAGAAAAAGGCGCTGGACATATAAAAATCTTCGGAGGTGGTGGAGGCGTTATTTTGCCTTCGGAAATTAAAGAATTAATGGATTACGGAATCGATCGTATTTATTCGCCTGATGATGGAAGAGAAATGGGATTGCAAGGCATGATTAACGATCTGGTTCAACAGTCTGATTTTGCCATTGGTGAGACTTTAAATGGTGAAATTGAAAACCTTCCGAAGAAAAACCCTAAAGCGATTGCTCGTGTGATTTCATCTGCGGAAAACTTTCCGGAAGTGGCCAAAGCAACGCTTGATAAAATCCATACTAAAAATAAAAAATCAAAAACACCTGTTCTCGGAATTACTGGAACTGGTGGTGCAGGAAAATCGAGTTTAGTTGATGAACTCGTGCGTCGCTTCTTAATCGATTTCCCAGAAAAAACAGTTGGTATTGTATCTGTCGATCCTTCAAAACGAAAAACAGGAGGTGCGCTTTTAGGCGATCGTATTCGAATGAATGCCATCAACAATTCCAGAGTGTATATGCGAAGTTTGGCAACTCGTCAATCTAATCTAGCTTTGTCAAAATATGTTAATGAAGCGGTTGAAGTGTTGAAAGCTGCCGAATTTGATTTAATCATTTTAGAAACCTCTGGTATTGGTCAATCTGATACCGAAATTATAGAACACAGTGATGTCTCACTTTATGTGATGACGCCGGAATTTGGAGCAGCTACACAATTGGAAAAAATCGATATGCTTGATTTTGCCGATTTGGTAGCCATCAATAAATTTGATAAACGTGGCTCATTGGATGCTTTGCGTGATGTAAAAAAACAATACATGCGTAACAATAATCTTTGGGATACGCCTCAAGATCAGTTACCAGTTTTTGGAACCATTGCGTCTCAATTCAACGATCCTGGAATGAACACGCTTTACAAAGCGATTATGGATAAGCTGGTTGAGAAAACAGATACCGATTTAAAATCGACGTTTGAAATTTCAGATGAAATGAGCGAAAAGATTTTTGTCATTCCTCCAGCGCGAACACGTTACTTATCTGAAATTGCTGAAAACAATCGCGCTTACGATAAAACAGTTAACGAGCAGGTTGAAGTGGCTCAAAAGCTCTACGGCATTTATAAAACGATAGAATCGGTTGTTGGCAGCACACCAAAACTTGATAAAGCAGGAATAGACAGTGAGTCCGTCAGTTCGAGCGCAGTCGAGAACAAGGACTTTGTAAGAATGCTTGTATCAGAATTCGATCGTGTCAAACTCAACCTAGATCCTTACAATTGGGAAGTCATTACGGGTTGGGAAGAAAAAGTCAATAAATACATAAACCCGATTTACTCGTTTAAAGTTCGTGGTAAAGAAATCAAAATAGAAACACATACCGAGTCCTTGTCGCATACCCAAATCCCGAAAGTGGCTTTACCAAAGTATCAGGCTTGGGGAGACATTTTACGATGGACTTTGCAAGAAAACGTGCCAGGAGAGTTTCCGTATACAGCAGGATTATATCCATTTAAACGTACAGGTGAAGATCCAGCACGAATGTTTGCTGGTGAAGGCGGACCAGAACGTACCAACCGTCGTTTTCATTATGTAAGTATGGGCTTGCCAGCAAAGCGTTTATCTACAGCCTTTGATAGTGTCACACTCTACGGAAATGATCCAGATCACAGACCTGATATCTACGGAAAAATTGGAAATGCAGGTGTTTCTATCTGCTGTTTAGATGATGCCAAAAAATTATATTCTGGTTTTAATCTGGCTGATGTGATGACTTCAGTAAGTATGACGATTAATGGTCCTGCGCCAATGTTATTAGGCTTCTTTATGAATGCAGCGATTGATCAGCAATGTGAGATTTACATTAAAGACAACGGACTGGAAAAAGAAGTAGAAGCTAAAATTGCAAAGCTTTACAAAGGTAAAGTTCGTCCATCATACAATGGCGACTTGCCAGAAGGAAACGATGGTTTAGGTTTGATGCTTCTTGGTGTCACAGGAGATCAGGTGTTGCCTGCTGATGTGTATAATGATATAAAAACCAAAACCATTGCTCAGGTTAGAGGAACGGTTCAGGCTGATATTTTAAAAGAAGACCAAGCACAGAATACTTGTATTTTCTCTACGGAATTTGCTTTACGACTCATGGGAGATGTTCAGGAGTATTTTATTCAAAATAATGTTCGAAATTTCTATTCAGTATCGATCTCAGGTTATCATATTGCTGAAGCTGGAGCGAATCCAATTTCGCAATTGGCATTTACCTTATCTAACGGATTTACTTACGTAGAATATTACTTATCGAGAGGCATGGACATCAATAAATTTGGTCCGAACCTGTCGTTCTTTTTCTCTAATGGAATCGATCCAGAATATGCAGTAATTGGTCGTGTGGCTCGTAAAATCTGGGCAAAAGCCATGAAACATAAATATGGCGCCAATCCGAGAGCGCAGATGTTGAAATATCATATTCAAACCTCTGGTAGAAGTTTACATGCTCAGGAAATCGACTTTAATGACATTCGTACAACGCTTCAAGCTTTGTATGCTATTTACGATAACTGTAATTCATTACATACCAATGCCTATGATGAAGCCATTACCACACCAACTGAAGAATCGGTTCGTCGTGCCATGGCCATCCAATTGATTATCAATAAGGAATTAGGCTTAAATAAAAATGAAAATCCAATTCAAGGCTCATTCATTATAGAGGAGTTAACCGACTTGGTAGAAGAAGCTGTGTTGTTAGAATTTGATCGCATTACCGAACGAGGAGGCGTTTTGGGTGCTATGGAAACCATGTACCAACGTAGCAAGATTCAAGAAGAAAGTTTGTATTATGAAACTTTAAAACACAATGGTCAATTTCCAATTATTGGTGTGAATACGTTTTTAAGCAGTACAGGATCTCCAACGGTTTTACCTGCGGAAGTGATTCGTGCTACGGAAGAAGAAAAGCAATTTCAGATTCAAACTTTAGAGAATTTACATAAAGCAAACGACACAAAACAATTGCTAAAAGACTTACAGCACAAAGCCATTAACAATGAAAACATTTTTGAAGCTTTGATGGATGTTTGTAAGGTGTGCTCTCTTGGAGAAATTACTTCAGCCTTGTTTGAAGTTGGCGGACAGTATAGACGAAACATGTAAGCAGGATCCCGATTTCTCAAAGCAGAGCGCATGAGAAATTGTGAATATCGCTTATGCTGAGCGTAGTCGAAGCATCTCTGAATTCCAATTTTAAATGAAGCATTCAAAAGTGTGTGAGGCGCTTATCCTGAATTCTCCGACTGTCATCCTAAACTTGATTGAGGACCTCCTAAATAAAAATATTCCCGAGTTTCTGCTTGGGATTTTTTGTTTTAAATAGTAATCATTTATATCTGTTCTCACTATATAAATTCATGAGTTTTAAATTATTGTTTTTGCGATATGATGTCATTTGTGATTGTGATAATATCGTATTGCAGTAAATAAAAACAATTTAAATGCCATAAAAAAGGAGTTGAAATATTTCGTAGAAACAGCCTTCCAAATAATTGTTGTAACTTGATAATCAAATAATAACCAATCAAATACAAGATTATCCTCAATATCACATGTTTAATACAATCATATAAACTTTTGCTAAAATGAATTTAGAATTTAGAACTTATACAAAAAATGATCAGCAGAGTTTAATTGATATTTTTGAAACCAATTGCCCAAAATATTTCGATGTCAAGGAGAAAAATGAATTCATTTACTATTTAGATCATTATACTGATAATAACTATTTAGTTGCTATTGCAGATAACCAAATTATTGGATGTGGAGGTCTTTATACAAGTGATATAGAACATAGAGTAGCGTGGGTAATGTTTAAAAATAATTCATTGGGAGTTAGACATCTTATAACCGTTGCAGATAAATTCTATTTTGAAATAGAAAAACGAATTATTGCTAAGAACAAGACCTTTAATATTGGCATTACGACGACGCAGTTAATGGCTTCATTATTTAGTAAGTACGGATTCGAAACCTATGACATTATTCCTGACGGGATAGGAAAAGGACTTGATGCATACTACATGAAAAAAACGGCTTCCAGCAAATCTTAAAATTTATTACTTCAGAATTTCGTATAGAATTTCAACCTGATTATTAATACTTTGGTAAGGGTTGGAAATGATATGCTTACTCTTTCTTATTGAGCTATATATATTGACAGCTTAAAAGAATACATTTAATTATTATGAAACAAGGAACTAAAATCTAGATCGAAAAACGCCTCTTTTTCAATCTTTTATCGTCTTTGGTATGAACTTAAAAACATAGATTTTGAAAACTATAGAAGTCACTAGTGACTACAATATTTGAAACATTAGGAATTTTAAAGGTAGTTAATCTTAAAGCGTCATCATCCAATGACGTTGGATGCGTTTACACTTTTTACAAAGACCTGCATAATTTATGGGTAACAATATTATAACTATTATATTAGCATAAAATTCTTACACATGAAATCATTTTTACTATCTGCATTTATATGTTTAATTTCTGTTCAGATGTCTTTTGGCCAATGGGAACCTATTAATACCAATATTAATGATGATTTCACAGGTGTTGTGTTTTTAGATAACAACGGCCTTGTATCTGGACATAATGGCTTATACTATACAACCAATTATGGTGCTAATGCATCAGACTGGACACGATTTGAAATTACGACCAATTCTGGTGATTCAGATATTTATGAAAGCACAGTGTTTTCGCATTGCTATGCCAATGATGAGACTGCTATTAATTCCGGGTTTGTTTATGCTTCAGGAGTTAATACGTTAACCAATAGTGCCGTTATTTTTAGAATAAACTTTCCGTCTTTAGACTATGACATCATTTATAATGGTGCTGCCAATACTAGGATCAATAAAATAGGTTTTAAAGAGGCTTCAGACACCTACTATGCAGTAGGTGATAATGGTTTAATCGTTGGTTTTACTGATGCGAGTCCAACGAGCTTCATCATTAATCCTTCTAGTACCGATTTTAATAATGAAGATTTTAATGCCGTGAGTTTTAACTCTAATAGGTTATGGCTCGGAACAGATGGTAAGATATTTTATGGAAATCATTATGGTACTGATAATTATATTAATTTAAGTGCTTATGATACTCCAGGTGTTAACCACGTAGGATTAGATTTTAGAAGTACGTACAACATGTATTCGGCTGGAAATAACTACTCAAGATTTTCAATTTCAACTGGAATCACCTACAATAATAGATTCGATTTTGGGGATTTAAATGCGCAAACCATGATTAATTCTAGTAACCAACATCTTATTGGTACAGATCATGGAATTTTTAAATCTACAACAAGTAATAACTATCTAGAATGGCAACCAAGCTCAAGTACATATTCCATTAAAAGCTTTTGGGACGATCCAAATGATCCTTCATTAATATATGCTTGTGGAGATAATGGAGTGCTTCTTAAAACCACAAACTTAGGTGGCGCAACTAAACCTTATATCTCATTAGATGCAATTGGACGATGTGTTGGGTCTTCGGTTAATTTTGATTTCTTTAATGGGTCTTCTAACTCGTGTAGTTGGACGCTTGATGGCACTGAATTCAATACAGGTTGTAGTGATTTTAATTATACTTTTAATACTGTTGGAAGTTATGATATTGTAGTAACTGCTGAAAATAGTTTTGGTGAGCAATCTACATTGTCAACTACCATTCATATTGTAAATCCTCCAGAAACAAATAAACCAACGACCGTTTCTGATAATCTGCTTTGTAAAGAAGAATCTATTGAAATTCAAATTGAGAATTCTGAGCCAAATGTGAGGTATGTCTTAAAAATGGTTGGAGAAAGTAACACTTATGGCACTAGTCCAATCGGAAATGGAGGAACAATCACCTTAGTGAGTGCTCCTATAAATACTGCTGGTGATTATTATTTAAGGGCAGAACATGTACTTGCAAATTGTTACCAAAACTTTTCGGATCAATTTACAATTGATGTTGAACATACAGAAGCCATTTATTTTCAATCACTAATTAATGCAAAGCAGAACGAGGTTGTTGAGTTCAATAACTATTCTGTCGATGCACAAAATTTTAGTTGGGAGTTTTCACCAAGTGCCTCGCCGTTAAATTCGAGTATGGAAAATCCTGAAGTTACCTTTTCAAATTTGGGTGAAACTACAGTAAATTTTGAATGCTGGTCTGATAATGGCTGTTATGATGAGGTAGAAAAACCTGGTCCATATATTTATGAATCTCCAGTTGGGCAAACGAGCTGGACCATACTAAATGATGGTGTCGATCCGCAATGGTCTGGTTATTATTATGATGACATTGCAGATATTGAAAAAACCCAAGACGGATTTTTAGCTTGTGGCTATTATAACGAAAATCAAACAATGGACTCTAATGTGGGAACAACGTTCACTTTTGAAGAAGGTGATAAAGGTTGCTATTTAACCAAGTATGACGAAGATGGCGCATTAAAGTGGTTAGTGAAGGTTCAATCTAATTATATTTCTTATGATGACAGAGATTCAATGTATGCAACAGTGGAAGACCAATTAGGGAATATATATGTTTGTGGTGCATCAGAAGGTACGTTCTACGATACTTTGGGTAATGCAATACCATTAAGCGGAAGTTCTGCAAATGAAAGCTTTCTGATAAAACTGAATTCTAAAGGTGAATTTCAATGGTATGTTCATGGTGCCTTTGCCGCAAAAAGATTGTTTATAGACCAAGATAATAATTTAGTAGCAACAGGATTAATAGCTAATAGTGGACAAATTTTCTTGAATGGCGTAGAAATTCATATAGCTACTGAAAATCCTGAAGGGGATTCAAGAAATAATGCCATAGTCAAATTTGCACCAGATGGCAGCGTTATTTGGGATACAGCCTTTTATAACCAAAACACTAATGGTGGAGAAATAACACATATAGGTTTTGATAGTAACAACAATTATTACATATCAGGATATTTTGAAATTTTAATTGATTTGTATTCTGTAAACAATCCAGTGCCAGAAACCTTATGGAGAGAATTTAATAATTATGGTGCAAAGTTATTTTTAACAAAATTTGATGAAAACGGTCAACTGATTTGGAAGTTGAGAAGTTATACCGACACGGAATATACCGATGGTACTCGAGCACGCTCAATGGTAACAGATGAAAATGGAAATTGTTACATTTCTGGGAGTAATGCCGTTAATAATTCGTTTATAGCAATGGACGATAACCATATTTTTGAGAATACGGATGGAACAACAACTTCAATGAATGCTGGTGAATATTTTGTTGCTAAAATAGATACTAATGGTGTTTGTCAATGGATACAAGGTGCGGAAAACACATATTATGGTTATGGATATAAAATCATAAAAAACAACGACGAAATATGTGTTTTAGGAAAAGTCTCAAACAATGGAGAAGCTATGTCTACTTCAGAATTTACAAGTAGTGATAATATAAATTATAATTTAACCATATCAGCAGACGATTACTTCATTTCCATGTATGATGAAGATGGTGTTTTATTACGTCTTATTTCTAACGGAAGTAATAATGGAAATACAATACGCCACTCTGGAAAAATTGACTTTTTCAAAGGAGAAGGTGATTATTACTTCTCAAGTATGAATATCTGGTTTTTTAATGGAGCAAATGATTTTGAAACTTTTGGAATGGTCATTCCTCAAGTTGAAGGTGAAACTGAGGGATTAATTACGCGTTTTACTGAAGAAGATGGAATTGTTCATTATAGAAACAGTCTTTCTATTGACGACTATGAAACTTCTAAATTTATGGTTTATCCAAATCCGGCTCAAACAGTAGTGTTTATAAAAACTGATGTGCCAATTAATAAAGTTTCGGTGTATAGTATTCAAGGACAAAAAGTATTCGAAAGTAGTCGCTCTAATATAAATGTAGAACACTTGTCTAGTGGGTTGTACTTTATAAAAATTGAAGGTGCTAACAATACTGAAGAGGTCAAGCAATTTATTAAAGAATAAAGTTTGACGTCTATAAAATGAACTTTAAAATAAAAGATCATTAAAAATTCTGATTGTAAAGTTTGTAGTTAAAACTTACAAGGTCATCATCCAGTGACGTTGTAAACGTTTGAATTTTTTTAACTCACTTTGAAGCAGAGCAAACCTTCCAGTATATAAGAACGCAACATTAATTTCTTTTCCTGATTAAAACCAAGGTATTGGCTTTATTAAGCCTACCTTCAGAAAAAAACAATGTCCATAGAGCGAAAAGTTCAATTAGTAGAAAATCTTTTTTCTAAATTAGAACAAGAAGCCGCTCAATTTGAGCAAGCATCAGGTTTGAGTTGCGCTGCTGGATGTGGCAAATGTTGTACGTATCCTGATGTAGAAGCATCTCCAATAGAGTTTTTGCCTTGGGCATTTCATTTATTTTTAAATGGTGAGGCAGAAAAGACCATTATTAAGCTTAATAACACCCAAAATTCAACCTGTTTCATTTATAAACCGTTATCGCTTATTAATCATGGTCGATGTAGCAATTACAAATACAGAGGCTTAATTTGTAGACTTTTTGGCTTTGCAGCCAATACTGATAAATATGGAACATTACGATTAGCAACCTGCAAAATCATCAAAGACGGTCAGGCAGATTCTTATAATTCAACTTCCGAAGCCATAGCTAAAGGATTGTATGTGCCAGTTTTTACAGACTACTATATGCAGCTAAATCAAATAGATTTTAAACTAGGTCATACCATCTTACCCATAAACAAAGCATTGAAAAAGGCTTTAGAAGAAGTCTTGCATTATTATGCCTACAGACCATCTGTTCATTTAGGAAAAGCATGTGGTTAACGCATAAAAAATCTAAAGCGTCATCATCCAGTGACGTTGTAAACGTTTAAATTTTTTTAATTCACTTTGAAGAATAGGCAAGTAGTCTTTGCCATTACTATTGCAATGTTGCAAACGGTTACAGTTTAAATGCAAACGATGTACCAAACGTTCCAGAGATGCAAAGTGTTTGTGCTTTTTATCAGAACAATGTTCGGCTTGCGCTTTTTCTATTTCTGGAGCTAAAGACTCCGATTGTTGAATGATATCTCCAGAAAAGTAAATATGTGTGTCTTCGGTACCATCAGATCGTAAATATGACAAATCCTGACCAATATAGGTCGAGATGCTTCTTGATAACACAAGAATATCCATAGCCTTTTGATAGATAGGCAGTTCAGATAAATGAGATGGGATATTATAATTCATTTTTTAATAGCAATGGTAACAAAATTAGTGACAAGTGCTGAAATTATACTTTCGATATTAAAGTAAAATTGTATATTTGGTTTAATAATTAGCGTATATTTTAAAAATACTTTAAATGCAAATCGATAATTTAAACTGGAAGATTTTAAAATGCCTGCAAGTCAATGCGCGTCAGTCTAATGCGGAAATTGGACGTCAAGTTGGCATCAGTTCTCCAGCCGTTTCCGAGCGCATAAAGAAGATGGAAGATGCAGGAATTATCCAAAGTTATAACACTTTGGTAAGTCCGTTTGAAGTAGGTTATCAACTCAAAGCCTTAATTACCTTACGTGCATTTATGGGCATGCTGAAACCGTTTTTAGAAAAAGTAAAAACCTATAACGAAGTGATAAACTGTTATCGCATCACAGGAAATGAAAATATTGTTATGGAAGTGGTCTTAAAAAACCAGAAGCACTTAGAATCCTTTATCGATCAACTGATTGTCTATGGCGAAACGAAAACTCAGATTGTGCTGTCGCACGTGATTAAGCATAATGAGGTGAAGCCTATGAAGTAGTTAAGTTGTTGAGTTGTTTAGGTGTTTGTTGTTAGTCTATTATAAGATGTGGAACAGTTTCTAAGTTCCAGTCGATCACCAAACCACCAGCTAAGCTTTCAGCAACAGCTTTTCCGTAGAGGACTTCACATAGATATAAAGCTGCTTCAAATGATTTTGCACCTCCAGCTGAGGTTATGTATTTTCCATCGTGAACAAATAAAAGATCTTTTCTGATATCCAAATTTGGAAAGCGCACTCTCATGGCATCAATATCACTGGGAAATGTGGTAGATACAGATTGGTTAAGCAATCCAGCTTGTGCCAAAACAAATGCGCCATCACAATGAGACGTTACAAATTGCGCTTCGGCATCCACACGTTTTACAAAGTTAATCATGTCTTCATCTTCTAAATCGGAATTTAAATGATGTTCAGCACTTGGTACGACGAGAATATCAATTTTTGGTAAGTCGTCTTTCAGATAATTAAAATCAGGAATAATTCGCATGCCTTCAAAAGTGACGATAGGTTCATCAGTATTGGCTACGGTAAACACATTCATCGCTTTGATTCTATCTCTAAAAATGGTGTGTTGAAAAATATCAAAAGGCGCAGTCAATTCGGTGTTGAACGTGCCATCCATAATCAAAAATGCAACATTGTATCGATTGGCTTCTAATTTTGGAAATTCTTTTTTGCTTTCGTCATGCTGAACTTGTTTCAGCATCTCATTGTTTATACTCTTCTTTTTCCCTTCTGAAGTATTACAACTTACTAAAGTTAATATTGTGATTATTAATAGAAAATGTTTCATTTTATTGTACTCGCCAAGGCGGATTTGTTCTGTTAGTTCCTGCTTTAAAAAGAATGATATGATTGCCATCTAAATCGTTTAAATGTGCTTCCCTCCATAACCAGTCTTTATCTTCAGGCTCAGAAGTAAAGATAATGCCTTTTTGCTGAAGGGAATTAACTAGTGCATCAAGATCATCATCTTCAAAATAAATACTGATGCCGTTTCCTTTAGGCAATTCCTCAACTTTATGTATAGAAAATGTAGAGTTACCATCAGGACACTCAAACCTGACGTATCTTGGCAATGCATCAACGATAAGGTGGAGACCTAAGGTTTTATAGAATGCTGTTGCTTTTTCAACATCTAAGGATGGAATGGTTATTTGGTTGAGATTCATAACTGTTGTTTTTTCATTAAGTTTGGTAAATACATGATGATAATGGCAGCTACAATTAAAATGAAAAACATGCCATACCAGGTTAAATCGAAATCAAAATAATGAATAGCATTCATTCCTGCATTATGTCCAATAATATGTGAAATAGAAAAACTCATACTATACAAACCCATATAACTTCCTTTTCTACCTTTAGGTGCCATTTTTAATGCCAGAGCGTTGGAAAATGGAGAGCCTATCATTTCTCCAATGGTCATTAAAACCATCCCAATAATCAGTACACCAAACAGACTTGAGAAATTGAGGATGATAAAGCTTAGTGCCAGAAATACAATGCCCAATATAGTGGCAGTAATTTTTGACATGCCTAGCCTTTCAACCCATGCAATTAAAGGCATTTCCAGAAAAACAATCATAATTCCGTTTAAGAATAAGATTGATCCGATAGTATCTTCGGAAAGTCCGTGAATTTGTTTGTAATAAATAGGAACCGTAGAAAAATACTGAATAAACGCAATTGCATTTATGATCATGACCAGAAAAAACAAGAGAAACGCAGGATTTCGATAAGGTGAAATTCCTTCTTTAACCTGAATGACAGGCATTTCTTCGTTCTTCTTTTTCTTCGGTTTTAATAATGCGATTAAAAGGAATGATGCTAATATACAGGTAATACCATCTACCCAGAAAATGGATGAATAGCTCACTCTTGCAATTAAAATCCCTCCAATTACTGGTCCGATTGAAAATCCTAAGTTGATGGCTAATCTAATGAGTCCGATGTTTCTCGTCACATTATTATTAATACTGTAAGCATCTGCTGCTACAAAAATTGCAGGACGGTAAATGTCAACCGCAATCATTAAAAAAAACATGCCGAAGCAAACGCTGTAAAAGGTGTCTAAAAACTGAATACCAATAAATCCGAGTCCACCAGTAAACAGACTTAAAACAATGGTTTTGTAATAGCCGATAATATCCGTAAGTTTTCCACCTATTAAATTTCCAACCAGTGAACCAAAGCCATAGAAGGTCATGATCCATCCAACCTGAGGCAGTGTAAACCCTTTTTGATTTATGAGATACAATGATAAGAATGGAATCACCATGGCTCCAGCACGATTGATGAAGGTCACAATAGATAAGAACCAAATTTCTCTGGCAATGCCTTTGTAAGTGTCGATATATTTATTAAAAAGCGATTTCATGTTGGTTGGTATATAAAAGTAAAAAGTCCGACGATAATGTCGGACTTTTCATGATTGATTGGTAATATATGTATATTATCATAGCATATGGAAAATCCGACTCTTGACACAAGTGGTTTGTCTTTTTGTATATGTTACGACGCAATTTTGCATGATTTGTTTTTTATTTACAGTCAAATCTATGAAAAAAAGCTTTAAGTTGTATTTTTGAAACAGAAATCTATACTTATGAAATCCTTTTTAGCAGTACTCATTTTGATAAGCACATTAAGCTGTGCACAAGAAAAAAAGCCAATTACTGGAGACACTGAATTTCAGCGAGAGCTCAATGCTGAGTATAAAGATGCAACGAGCTCGCCTTTAAAAGATAAAGACCGAAGGCATTTTGAAGGCTTAGACTTTTTTAAGTTCGATTCAACATACATCGTAAAGGCAAATTTAAAACGTACACCAGATACCGAATGGTTTGATATGAAAACTACGACCAGCCGAGTATCGCCTGAACGTATTTATGGAATTTTAACTTTTGAGTTGAAGGGTCAAACCTATAGCTTGAATGTCTATCAAGGTAAAGACATTATGAAGCGGGAAGGTTTTGAAGACTATTTATTTTTACCGTTTCTCGATGATACCAATGGCGAAGAAAGTTATGGTGGTGGACGCTATATAGATTTGAGAATTCCCGAAGGTGACACCATCGAGATTGATTTTAATAAAGCTTACAATCCGTATTGTGCGTACAATGAAAAGTATTCTTGTCCGATAGTTCCAAGAGTAAATTATCTGGCATTAAGCGTTAGAGCAGGCGTGAAGGCTTTCAAAAAATAAAAGCGCCATTAAAAATGACGCTTTTTAAGTGCTATTGTTTTACGATTCGTTTTGAAAGTTCACCAATATTGGTTTTCAGCTGAAGTAAATATATGCCATTTGAAACATTGGATAAGTCCAGTTTCTTGAGCGCCTCTATGGAATGGAATATTTGTTTTCCATTCATATCGATAAGGTCTATGGACTCAATGGTTATGGTATTTGGCAATTTTAAATTAAGTATACTTTGGGTTGGGTTCGGATAAATACTTATTTCAGATATGATTTCAGAATTAATACCTAAAGTTTCCTCGACTTCAAAATGCTGTTTCTCCAACAAAGACCATGTGCCATCACTATTTTGAACCCTTACATAAACATAATGATCTCCCATGGACAAACTTCCTGAAGTTGTAATAAGAAAATCTTCATCAATATTATCTCCAGAAGTTACAATAGCATTTCCGTTCCCGATACCAGGATCAACATCGATAAAATATTCTGCAGCAACAATTGAGGCCGTATTGAAGAATGATGGTGTTTTTACGGAAATAACATTATGGGTAAACAAGCTATAAGTTCCATTGGTATTGCCTATACGAATGCATAATCTATGCGTTCCTGCAGATAAACTTGCTGTCGGAATAGCAACACTTTGAGTAACAGTTTCAGCATCTGTTATTGTTATGTTGTTGCCCAAACCAATACCAGGATCAGTATCAAAGAAATACTCTATAGTATTGATATCAGTTATATTTACACCTGCCAAAGGCACGACAGAAAACGTCACACGATCATACATGGACCAATCATCATTTGCATTTTTAACTCTTAAAAACACTCTGTAGTTTCCAAGAGGCATTACATTGGTTAAAAACGCTAAATTTTCATTCAATGTTTCACCCGAAGGTATTGAGATGTTTGTGGCGTTTCCTGTGCCAGGATCAGTGTCAAAATAATATTCAGCAGATACAATATCATTTGTGTTAAACACAGCTGGATTATTGGAAATACTAAACGCTACGTTGTCATATTCACTATGCAAGCCATCACTGCTTTTAGATCTGATAAATAATCTATGACTTCCTGTACTCAATGAACCTGTCGGAATACTAAACGATTCGTTAATCAACTCTGAATCAGTTACCATCAATTGAGTGCCATTACCAATGCCAGGATCAGTATCGAAATAGTATTCAAAGCCATCAATATCAGAACTGTTAAATGTAGCATTGGCAGCTCTTATGCTGAAATTTTGAGAGTAATAATAGCTAGTACTGCCATCATCTTTAACTGCTCGTACAAACAGTTTATGATTCCCAGTAGATAGCCCTGTTGTTGGTATACTGAAATTTTGATTGAGTAGTTCAACATCTGGATCTATATCTATACTTGTGCCGTTCCCAATACCAGGATCTGTATCAAAGTAATATTCTATTTCAGAGATATCACCTTGGGCATACATCACATACGAGGTAAGCACAAAAACTAAATAAAGTAGTCGTTTCATAATCATTTTGATATTTGATTATTAATTTGACTTGTTAGCATTTGCCTGTACGTTAACATTGATATTTTCACCAGCATTAATTAGGTTGTTACTAATCGAAAAACTGGTTAAATAAGGTAACTCCGTAGGATAGCCTCGCATATCAAAATCATAATCACCATTATAAATACCGATGTCATTTCCATCAGAACCAACATTAAGACCAGGAGAACTAGGAGATAGAGTGAAATCATCATCAACGGCAATATCAAATGAGGCCGATGCCACACTTGTAAAGAAAGGGTTTTGATTGTCAAAGTTTCCAGTACCAGGCATTGTTAAAGATAAAGTACCTCCTGTTGACATGTAACTTATAGAATTGTTGATGGTAAGTATTCTTCCAGTTGTTGGCGCAAATAGCGTATTTACGCCATTAGATATAAAAATATTATTAAATACTGTTACATCTCCCGTCATATTTGGAAAAATGTTTACGTTACCCCAAGTGAAATTAATTCTTACAACATTATTGTTAAACACTGTCGTGTCGTTAAAGTAGCGTAAGGCATAAGTAGCTGATGTGCTATTGTTTAAAAGCGTAATATGATTATTGGTAATTACAGTATTAACACATTTTGTTGGGTCTGCGTGAAGATTAATTCCGTAATTAATAACATTGCCTCGAATGATCCAGTTGTTATTTGTCGTTGTATGCGATGCGGTGGCTGAACCAACATAAATTGTCTGGTTAACATAGTTGTCTTCAATCAAAACATTATTTGATGTAGAAGTACTTGAATTATAAGTAATAAAAGAGTTGATGTAGAATCCGCTAATTTTGATGTTATCGGCATCAATTCTAACACTAGACAATTCAGATCTTCTACCATTGTTTAATTCAGGAGCATATCCAGAACCATAAAGGGTGATTTCTTTGTTAATGGTTACGGCACCATAGCTTGTTATTGAAGGCTGTACATAAATGATATCACCAGTATTTGCTGCGGAAATAGCATCAGTGATATTGTCAAACATGTGAGATGGTGTTGTGTCAATTACAGGATCGTTGTCAACAATTAAAATATTTTGCGCTTGTGTAAAGCTAATTGCAATAATTGATAGTAGGATAAATAAATGTTTCATGATAATTAGGTTTTTAAAATTAATGGGTCAAAAATCCTAATTATATGTAAGAGAAAACATACGATAAATGTCGTATATTTTAAATTTTGAGTTATTTCACCAAATACATTCCGAAGAAAACCGCCAAAAAGCCAATAATAAAACTGGCAATGGTATAGATTGCAAATGAGGTAAAATCTCCTGATTTTAAAAAGATATGATTCTCATAGGCAAAGGTTGAAAACGTAGTAAAACCACCACAAAAACCAGTAGCAAGCAATAGGGTTTGATTAGACGTTAAGGTATCGTTTTTTGCAGCCATTCCTAAAATGATTCCAATTAAAAGACTACCGATAATGTTTGCTGCAAATGTACCATAAGGAATACCGTTTTGACCGTTATTTAGAAACTTTCCTAAGATAAAGCGAAGCATACTTCCGAAACCTCCACCAATAAATACTAAGATTAATTGTTTAACCATTATTTTACAGCTATGAATATTTCAGTAACCCAATCGGCTGGATTAGGAGTTTCCATAGGATCTGTAAGATAGGTTTCAATCATAGGTCCTGTTTCAGTAAATTCTAAATTATTAGTTTGAATATAGGTCATGGTTTTGTCCCATGCTTCTTTTAAGTTTTCGTAATCACCTTTTAAAACCGTTTTTACAGCTTTAAACGATTCTAACTGCCCAGTTAGAACATCTGGATCTGTGGTTTCAAATTTAGAAGACGTAGGAACTGCACACGAAAACATGACCGTATTATTGGCCTCATCCCACGTATGATAAATGACAAATGGACTTCCAGCCATTTTTATATTATTAGCGATAGCATAGCCACCAATTTTTGGGAACATCTCTTGCATATTTTCTTTAAAATCGTCCATTTTACAAGAGGTTGTGTTATAAAGATAAAAACCTCCACTATGTTGTGTTTCACCTTTAACCGAAATGTTATAAACTTTCATTTCCTTAATAAGAACACTGTCTAATAATTCTAAACCACGCTCAAAATGAGGACCGATAAGTTTTTCTATGCCACCCATAGCTGTTGTATAGGCTTTGAACATGAATGGCATATTTTTACCTTCAATAGTCCAAGTGACTTCAGTAGTTCCATTTTTATTAGGTTTTAAATTCCAGCGAACTTCATTAACAGGAAAGTCGGCAACTTGCATTTCCTGAATTATTGATTTATTGGGAATAGTTGAAACAGTTTTCATGATACCAATACCGTCTTCATCTTCCCAGGAGTAAGAACCTCCTACACCTTTTGTTTGATCAGAAAGTGTGACTTTGGTTTCAGGTTTTGCTTCAATCCAAGAGGACCACGCTTCCCAGTTTTTAAAATCGGAAATATTGTTATAAACTACTGGAGCAGGAGCTTGTAGTGTTCTGGTACGTTCAACATGAAAGGAATTGGGTTGAACAGCAATATAAATCGCTACACCTATAATTAGGATAAGGATTAAAAACAAAATGTATTTAAACGCTTTCATCTTTAGATTATTTGATTGGTACGAGATTGTACTATCAAAGATAATCATTTTACTTCAAGCTTTGCCGAAATATATTTACTGCACTATCAAAGTAATTATTGTTTGTATTTATTGATACTGAATTTCAATAAAATTAAATTGATAATGATAAGCGAAATCAAAATGGATACGATTGTCATAGTTTAGTTTTATGATAACATCTGTAAACGTTGTAAAATGTCATCAAATTTTTAATAAAAAAATCCCCAATTAAGGGGATTTTAAGTAAGTCTAAATAATTTATGTTTATTGTTTGATAAAACGTTTGGCAGTTTGTTTATCATCAGCTTTCACAGTAATTACATATATTCCAGCTGCTAGTTGATCGATAGCAATGGCAGTAATTTCAGATGTTAACGTCTTTTCAAATAACAATTTCCCATTCATGTCAAATACCTGTGCTTTAGCATCATCAGTTAAAGAGTCTGTTTTAATAGATAGCCAGTTGCTAGCAGGATTAGGATATAATTTAAAGTCTTCATTTTCAAAATCTTCAACTCCTAAATTATCGTCAACTGTTAGATTGATATCAGCTCTAACAATAGTAAGATCAGGAACTAAGGGATTTGTGATTTCACAATGATAAACTCCGCTATCTGTTAGTTGTGCATTAACAATGGTGTAGGCATTAGCATTTGCACCATTTATGATGGTATTATCTTTAAACCACTGGTATTGATTGTTTGGTGATGGATCTTGAGTATTTCTATTAATATCTGTATCATTAACATCTAGAGTAATATCAACTTCAGGAGGAGAATTTAAATCTTCTTCGTCATCAAGTGTGTTTTGAGGAGAATATATAAGTGAGCCATAAGTTACACCATTATTGACTAGAGGTTCTAAATCACTGAAACTATAAAAGTTATTTTGGAGTCTAATTGATGTGAATTCTGGGTTTACGAATGTAGTCCATTCAGGAAGAGGGCCTGACAAATTGTTAAAGGAGACATCTAAGGACATACTTTCTACATTACTACCAATATTTGAAGGAATACTTCCAGATAAATTATTATTATTTAATTGAATCGAAACAAGATTAGTTAAGTCGCCTAAACTTCCCGGAATTTCTCCATCAAGTTGATTGTGTTCTAGGATGAGTTGCAACAATTCTGGAGCATTGCCAAGACTAGTTGGAATAGTTCCTGTAAGTTCATTGAAACTGAGATACAATCTGTTAAGGTTTGATAAATTGCCAATGGAAATTGGAATTTCTCCTGTGTGTCCATTATTCTGTAATCTTAGCCATTGTAGTTCACTTAAATTTCCAATTGATGAAGGTATTGGACCAGTTAAATCTGGATTTGCACTCACCCTTAGTTCTCTAAGGTGGATTAAGTCTCCAATTTCATCAGGTAATTGACCATTTAGATTGCTGAAATTCAAATTTAGATACACAACTTTATGACCGAATGTTTCTACACCAGTCCAAGTATCTACGTGTGCAGAAGTATTCCAATTTTCAATAATTAAACTAGTTCCTATTGTATTGTACCAATTTGCACCATCTGTTGCGTTATATAAAGCGATAAGGGCATCACGTTCAGATTGGGATACTGGTACTCTGAATTTTATACTTTCCCTTTCTATTGTTAAACCAGGTACAAGTGGGCTAGTCACAAAGCATGAATAGGTTGAACCATCCTCAAGTTGAAAGTTTGAAATTGCATATTCATTTGAATTAGCTCCAGGAACTTCTTCAACGAAGGGTTCAAACAAAGCTGGAGATCTTTTTACCCATTGATAACTTATATTAGTACCTTCTTGTGGTGTCATGGTTAATGTGTAATCATCTCCAATTACAGGATTTTCTATTAATATATAATCATCGATTAGTCTTTGCGGAGAAAAGTTAAAAAAAGTTATCGATGAATTACTTACAAAGTTTGTTTCAAAATCACCAAGAGAAAAGTTATTTCCATTTAATCGTAATTCTTCAAGATTAGGTAATAACCCAAAATCAGGAATTAATCCGCTTAATTTGTTAAAACCTAGGCTAATTAACTCCACGAATTGCAGATTAAGGATTGAATTAGGAATTTGACCTGTTAAGTTTCTATTGGATAAAATTACTCTTGATATATGACCATCCTCTACTCGAATACCTTCCCAATCATTCAAAGGACTATCGTTGGAAAGCCAGTTATCAGAAGATGTCCATAAAGGGCCACCTGTAGCATTATATAAATCTACTAAAGCTTGTCTTTCAGTTAGCGGTGGATCTTTTTCAAATGAAAATGTTGTTCTGGCAAATGCTCTATCTCTATTAATCAAGATATAATAGGATTGTCCAGAAGTAATATCAATATTTACTTCTGACTGAGCATTATTACAAATATCTCCTGGAGCTAAAACAAGCTCGCTTTCTAAAGTAATATTTAGGTTAGGTGCTTCATAGATATTGATAAATGTACTTCCGCTTCCTGATATAGGGTTATTAGTATCATCAGTTAATCTAGTGAAAATTTTGGTATCAGAATCAGCTGTAAACTTATAATATAAAACTTTATTTGTAGTAGAACAATCAATTTGCCCACCAGTACTTTCACTTGCTAAATCTAACCTTAGATTTGAATCCGTAAAACTGGAAGTTGTAATCTCTGTAGCATTTATTAATGAGTTATTAGTTAAAGCTATAAACTCAAAATTAAAAGAAGATAGCTGAAACTCATCTGGTCTATGTGCCAAAAAATAGTAAGATTGACCTGATTCTACAGCTACATCAACATTAATTTCGGAATTACAGTTTAGTCCTGTTGCAAGAGAAAGATCTGATTCTGAGGTTACATTTAAATGAGGTGCATTGAACACACGAATAAATGATGACGTATCAATCACAGAATCACTACCAGAATTATTTGTCAATGAAAGCGAAACAAATCCATCATCAGTTGCAGTATATTTGTAGTATACAACTTCTTGAGTTGTATCACAACCAATTTGACCTCCTGAACTAGCAGAAGCAAAATCTAACCTCATAAAACTGTCATTAAAACTATTTCCAGTAATTTCAGTAGCATCAATAATCTGGTCATTAATTGGTAATGGTACTTCTTCAAGAGTGACTTCAACTCTTGATAATACATTGGCTTCAGCTCTGCTTATTGCGATATAATAGGATTGACCTTCGCTAATAATAAGATTCGTTGCATTTGGAGTAAGCACACAAGGTGTTTCACTAAATATAAACTCATCTCCAGAGGTAATGTTTAAATTAGGAGCAGAATAAAAAATTGCAAATATTGAACCTGAAGCACTTGATCCATCTTGATTAAGAACAACTGCCGCTGCATCTCCAGAAAAAGGTGCTAAAAACTTGTAAAAGACAGTTTTAAATCCACCTATCCCACAACCATTAATTGGTTCGTTAAATTCTGCTGCTAAGTCCAACCTTAGATTTTCATCTGTAAAAGAGGTTGTAGTTATTTCTATAGCATCTTCTATAGCATCATTAACAGGTAATTGAGCGAATATTACATAACTTGTTAAAATAAGGGTAATTGAGAGTAATAATGTTTTCATAATTGGTTGATTAATAGTCAGCTTAAATATATATAAAATAATTACACTATGTAGAAAATGGACTACGAATAATATTTATTTAACATTAAACTTAAAAATCCCCAATTAAGGGGATTTTTCTAAGTTGGATGTATTGATTCTCCCTTTAGATTAATAGTATTCCAACGGTACTTATTTATTGTTTTATAAAGCGTTTGGAGGTTTTCATAGTATCGTTACTTACTGAAATAATATAGATCCCAGCAGCAAGTTGATCAACAGCAATAGAGGTGGTCATCGATGTGAGTGCTCTTTCAAATACTAATTTACCATTCACATCAAATACTTGCGCTTTAGAATCTTTAAACGCATTGGTTTGTATTGTTAGCCAGTTATGAGCTGGATTAGGAAAAATTTTGAAATCTTCATTATCGAAATCTGTTGTACTCAAACTGTCATCAACTACAACCGTAATATTAGCTCTAACAATGACTAAATCTGGAAGTGATGCGTTTCTGATTTCACAAAAATATACTCCACTATCCGTAATTTGAGCGTTTACAATAGTATAAGTACTTCCAATTGCGCCACTGATAGCCACATTATCTTTATACCATTGAAACTCATTGTTTGAAGCCGTGTCTTCCCCGTTTCGGTTAATGGTGGTGTCGTTAACATCTAAAACAATATCGACTCCAGGAGGCGACATAATTTCTTCCTCTTGATCTAACGTACGTTGAGGTGAATATGCAAGACTGTTAAACGTAACACCATTGTTTACTAGAGGTTCTAAATCACTGAAATCGAAATAGTTATTGGTTAAATTGAAATTTGCGCTTTCAGGTTCATTTATTCCAGACCAATCCGGTAATTGTCCTGTAAAATCATTGTTAGTTATATCGAATAGTTGAATAGAGGACAGGTTACCAAGTTCTGCTGGAAGTGTTCCTGAGAGTCCATTGTTAGATATGTCAAATGAAACTAACTCATTTAAACCACCAATACTGGCAGGTATTTGCCCGTCAAGTTGATTGTTATTCAGGAATATTTGAAATAATTGAGGCGCATTTCCAAAACCTGAAGGGATGCTACCTGTAAATTGATTGTCTTGTAAATAGACTCGAGTTAATTTTGTAAGATTAGACACAGAAGCTGGAATGTCTCCAGACATGCTATTGAACTGAAATCTTAAGAATTCTAAATCGGTTAAATTTCCTATAGATGACGGAATAGGTCCTGTAAGATTTTGATTAACACTGATTCTAATTTCTTTCAAATATATAAGATCTCCAATTTCGTCAGGTAGTTGTCCATTGAGGTTTTGAAAATTCTGATTTAAAACAATAACCTTTCCACCAACAGTTTGAACTCCTGCCCAATCGTCAACATCGGCTGCGCTTAACCAATTTTCATTATTGGCCCAATTAGGACCATCTGTTGCATTGTAAAAAGCAACTAAAGCATCGCGTTCAGATTGAGATACTGGAATTCTTATATTAATTCTATTTCTTACTAAGACTAAATCCGGAATTAAAGCACTGGTCACTCTACAGCTATATGAAAAAATATCATCTACTTGTAAGCTCGGAATCACATAATCAGAACTTGTAGCTCCCGGAATATCTTCAATATCCAATAAAAATCCACCTTCATCTTTAATCCATTGGTATGATAAATTTGTTCCTGGTGTCGTTGTGCTTAGTGTATATTCTTCGCCAATAACTGGATTGTCAATGAGTATTTCCTCATTGATTCTCTGTTGGCCTCCATAGATAAATTCTGTTATTGTTGAGTTTTGTGCAAAATTGGGTTCTAAATCAGCAAATGAAAACTTATTTCCTGAAATGTTGAAAGTTTGAAGGTTGGTTAGACTTGTTAAATCTGGTAATTCACCAGTAAAATTATTATTGGAAAAGACAAAACTTTCTAAAAACGGTAAATTAAGAATAGAGTTAGGCAAATTTCCTGTAGCTCCAACATTAATCAAGCCCATTGCGGTAACATGACCATTTTCAAGGGTGATTCCTGCCCATTCTGAAAGAGGAGCAGCAGTATTCCAATTGGTATTGATACCCCAATTTGGACCATCGGTTGCATTATAAAAATCGATTAAAGCTTGTCGCTCACTTGGAGGACCATCTTGTGAAATTGTTGCACTTACTCGCGATAACTGACCTTGATCAGGTCTACTTACTAAAACATAATAACTTTGACCATTAACAATATTTATGGAAGGTTGGGTGACAAAAGAACAACTTGAAACCAGTGTCAAATCTGTATCAAGTGCATTTAGGTTGGGAGCTGAATAAAAGATAACAAATGAATTAACCGGATTTGCACCACCATTTTGATTTAGAAGTGAAAAGGTAGCTGTGCCGTTTGTTGTTGCCGTGAATTTGTAATACACAATATTGAAAGTAGCTAATGGACAACTTCCTTGACCTCCTGGATTTGATGCTGCCAAATCTATTCGAATATTTTCATCGTTAAAACTTGAAGAGGTAACTTCAATAGCATTTTCTATAGTATCGTTTGGAGGACCTAATGCGACTTCTATTCTTGAAAATGTATTGGCGTCGTTTCTGTTTACTTGAATGTAATAAGATGATCCAGCACTTACAGTTGTAACAGTCGTATCACTTATTGTGCAATCTGAAGCCAAAGTAAGTTGGGTTTCATCGATTTGATTTAAATCTGGTGCAGTGAAAAATATAAGAAAACTTTGAGTGTTAGCATTGCCTAACATATCTGTTAGGCTAGCATTTACTCTGGCATCTGTAGTAGCTGTGAATTTATAAAAGACCTTTGTGAAAGTGCCCGTTCCACATAACGCATTTTCGTAGCCTGTTGTTGTTGCTAAGTCTAAGCGTATGTTTTCTTCGACATAGTTTGAAGGATCAATTTCTATGGCATTTTCAATCAAGTCGTTTACGGGAACTTGGGAAAAGGCAACAAAGGTTATTAATAGGGCAGTCAAACTGAGTAATAATTTCTTCATAATTGGTTGGTTTTAAAATGTTAAATAATAGCAATAATAAAAGTTGGGAAATTAGACTATGGGAAAATACCCAATACAGGGAATCTTTAATTCTCTCAGGCTTACTTCCTGTATATAGGAACTTTTAAACCTAAAAATACATCTGTGGTTTTAGAACTGTCTGATAAGAGATTACTAAATATAGAACCAGAACCAATAGACAAAGGACCTAGTCTAAATCCTCCACCAAAGGCAAAATCACCATATTGTCTGAAACTTAAAGGCGTATAGAAACTAAACCATTTTGTTTCAAGTCTTGGTGCTATAGTTACTGTGTTTATGATAGAATTTGCGAGTTCATTATCTTTTTTTACTAATGATAAATTTGCTTGTGCACTAACCAGCCATTTTTTTGCTATTCTATAATCGACTAAAAGATGTAAAGCGGTTGGTAGTTGTATTTTAGTGTCTTGAATAGTTTTTGTGTTATTATAATTATTATCCAGAAATTCTTCTAGTTCATCATAGGTTGATGTATCCACAGTATTATTGACATTGTAAGATGTTATTTCGGCACCTTTATAATTAATAGAACCAATATCTGTAATAGACATTCCGACTTTAAGCTTGTAATTATCTTTGTAAATTGGGATACTATCGTTTTCCCTACTAGGATGCCATTGGTAGGTAAACCCTAGATCCATTCCAAAGCCAGCAGTTAGGTTTCCTAAATCTAAATCATCAGAGTCAAAGTCTTCTGAAGTTCCATAATTGAGTTCTCCTTGTGTAGTTAAAGTTTCTGTCGATCGCGTATATTGTCCCATAAATCCGGGACTACTTGCAAATAATGCTCCTGCACCTTGAAGGTATTTTAATGTAACACCACCTTTTAAAATGTGTTGCTGTTTATCCATTAAAATTCGTCCATAAGCAATTCCAATTTCTGCCCATGCATGTACTGTTCCAATTAAATTTTGTGAGTCAAATGTGATATCATTCTCAGATTCAAACTCATCTTCAATGGCTTCAAAGAGTTCACCATTGATGTTATTTAAATTAAAAAAAGCACGTCCTCTGGACACTAGACCAATACTACTTTTTTCATTGAGATTGAACATAAAAGAAGGTCCTAATACATCGGCATTAAGGAAGAAATTATTGCTATCGCTCAAGAAACGTTCTGTGTCTTCTGAAAAATCAAAATTATTACCATTAATCATATCGCCAAAGTTTATTCCGAAGTAATCACTACCAATAAATCCACTAAAAGAGGCAATGTTTACATCAGTTTTAAAATTTGATCCAACAATATTTGAGGGGTTATAAACCACGCCATGGATACCAGAGTAGTTATCAACAGTATATCCAATATAACTTTGGGAATGGCTGGTGGTATAAAATAGAATGAACAATAAAAGGGATAGTGATTTAAAAAATCTCATAAGAATGTGTTGTTTATTAATTAATAGCGTCTATAAATATATAAAAATTAAAGTATCTTCTAATTTTGTTCAAAATTGATATTTCAATTTGAAGTTTATTCCTGTAAAGCTGTTTTCGGCTTCTGCAATAGTAGGTATTCCATTAACACCATTAAAATAGATTCGCTTGGGAGCATTATCGAAAACATAATTTAAAGTGGAAACAAAAGCTAGGTAATTGGAAATTTTGAATTCGAAGCTAGTTCTTAAATCCATCCAATAATCGGTACGCTTATCTGTTACTAATTGATTTGTAATGGTGTCATCAGGAATTACTAAATCGTCAACTAGATTTAATAATCCTATTTTAAAGAATATCGTATTGGTCCATTTAAATCTTTCACCTTGTAAATTGTATTTTGGAGCAATTACAAATCTAAATAGGTTAGTAGCTTCAAAAGTTTTGTTGAATGTCGTGTCAAGTTCTTTGTTGAATAAAGTAAGACTATCTTGAGTTTTTTCAATTTCATAATTGAAACCTAAGAGTAAAGCAACTCTGTGTTTACTATACCTTTTTATTATTGATTTTTGTTGTTCTTCTTTAGCATTGAAAATGGCGTCAAAATTAGTCCTCTTAATATCGTTATTGTTTTTTGTTAAATGGTCTGCCAGCTTCATTTTAATTTCATCTTTGAGCTTAACACCATTGGTTTCTGTTGAATAGGTTTCGTGGTAAGCATAAAGTTTATCTATAAGGTCTTTTCCTTGTTTGACTAGACTATTGGAAACACCATTTTCTCGGTTTCCAGAATAAAAGTTAAAAATATAACCACCACCAATTTCATACCTCTGATCGATGCCTAAAAATTTATTTTTTGTTCTCATGACAAACACGTAGGTTTCATGAGTAAGATCATTAAACGGATGATAATCCATTGAAATATCCAGGCTTGAGAGGTTTTCATCAAATGCTCCATTTGTAATCTGAGTTTGAATGTTTGTTTTAGCTTCTATTTCAAGAGGATAGCCACCAAAGTTGGCTTCCATACCTGTGACAATAGTATACAGGTTTGAATTATCAACTTCGCTTCCGTTAAAACCAAATTCAATAGCACCTTTTAATTTTTTTAAACGTTCTACTTTTTTTAAAAAATTCAAATAATCGATAAAGTGTTTTTTAGTGGAATCTGATTTTATTTCAACTAAAGCTATATGTGGAAATAGATCATTAATAGTTTCGCTTAATGTCTTGTTATCTTGTGAAAATGAAAAGTTGAAAGACAGCATAAAAACAATGCTCAGAAAGTGCTGAATTTTCATAATGAATACTGTATTGATTGGAAATCAAATCTATGTATTCATCATTGGCAATACCATACCCAATAGCAGGTAAATTTAGAATTTGTATTTCTTTTCTAAGGCGTAGCGCATCAATTCTCCCTTACCTTGAAGCCCTAAAATTCGAGCCATATTTTTACGATGTGTGTCTACTGTATGAACACCTATGAATAATTCATCTGCTATTTCTCTAGAAGTTTTGCCAAGTGCGATGAGTTCAAGGATTTCTATTTGGCGTTTGGTAAGAAGACCTTTAGTTTTTGTTTTATTTTCTGAATCTAATACATTAGTATTGATATTAGCATCAAAATAAGTTTCGCCTTTAGCAACAGTTCTGATGGCACTTAAAACTTCGGTGAGTGAAGAGTTTTTCAAAATATATCCAGAAGCACCAGCTTGGAGCATTTGCTCTATGGCTTCAGTTTGATCAAACATAGAGAAGGACAATATTTTAATTTCTGGATGCGCTTTTTTGATGCGTCTGGCAGCTTCAATTCCATCCAATTTTGGCATTCTTATATCTGTAAGTACGACAGTTGGCCGTTTTTTTTCAACAATGTTTAAAAGTTCTTCACCATCATTTGCAGTTCCAACAATAGCAATATCATCTTCATATTCTAAAAGTAGAGAAATGCCATCTATAAGGGATTGGTGATCTTCTGCTATTGCTAGTCGTATCATATTGGAACATCTATTATTATGGTGGTACCTTGATGGTGTTCAGATTCTATAGTCATTGTGCCATCTAAATACGCAACACGTTTATCAATACTGCTGATTCCCATTCCTTTTTTTGTTTTTGTAATCTGATTTGCCTTAAATCCTTTACCATTATCTTCAACCATAATATTTAAGGAGTTTTCATGATTGGTAATATGAATATTAGCTTCAGTAGCATTGGCATGTTTAATAACATTAGTAATAAGTTCTTGGATAATTCTGAAAATAGTAAGCTCTAAACTATTCTCTAAGCGATCATCTAAACCATGATCAATGACGCTAATTGTTATTTTATTTGAAGCAGAAACCTTATCAGCCATTTGCTGAACAGCTTTTAGTAGACCTTGTTTAGCAATAACACCTGAATTTTTAGCGTGAGCAACAGTTCTTACTTTGTCGTAGGCTTCATCAATAAGTTGGTTGGTTTTCGTATAGAGTTCAGGTGTTTGTTTGTCTTTAAGCGCATTAAAATGAAGTTTCACTGTCGCCATAAGTCCGCCTAAATCATCATGTAAATCATTAGCTATGCGCTGACGTTCTTTTTCTTGACCTTCAATCATGGCATCAATAGTCGTGAGTTCTTGTTCTTTTAAAACAGTGGCTAGTTTTTGACTTTCGAGTTCTTTTTCTTTTTCGGCTAGTATTTGTTTACGTTTGGTATTTTTAAATAGGAGGAAAACGATAATACTTCCTAATGCTAAACTTCCAGCAAGACCAATGGCAATGTTTTGGTTTTGTTTTCTTTTGGCTTCACTCTCAAGGTTATCTGCTCGTAACTTTTCATTGTCAAATTCTTCTTTAATTCTTGCAATGCTTGTTTGTTGTTCTTCAAGTTTGATGCTGTCGGAAAGGATGTTGTATGCCGATAAATTAGCGTAAGCAGATTCATAATCACCTTGTTTCGCATATAAGTCAGAAAGATTTTCTTTGAGCATCGCTTTGTAAAAAACATTGTTTTCTCTTAACTCTATGGAATCTGCTAATTTGTAATAGTATTCTGCTAAATCAAAATTGGTTTTACTCTTATACGCATTGGCAATGTTATTGTAACTTGAAAAGTAATTGCTAGGAAACTGGAAGGATTTATTAGTCTTTATAATTTTTAATTTCTTTTGGAAATAATAAAGAGCAGAATCAGGAATTTTTAAGTTCTCTTCGTACAATACCCCTAAACTATTTAAAGCGTATAATAGAGTAGTGCTATCTCTTTTCTTGAAATCAAACTGAAGCGCCTTATTATAAAAAGTTGCAGCTTTCTTATTTTGATCCCTGAGCTGATAATAATTTCCTTTTAAAAAGGTCTGAATTATTTGATAAGAAACATTGTTATATTCTTTTGCTTTTGATTCCAACAGATTTAAATAATCTAAACGATAAGGATTATTTGTGTTATAATCATAAGATTGAGCAAGACCTGATAAAGCTGCCAGTGTTGTTAATGTATCTTGAAGTTTTTCAGCACTTAAAAATGCTTTATAGTGGTATAAAAAACTCAATGAATCGTTTTGAATAATCCTATAGTAATAAGCTTTAAAATATAATATTTTGGGATGTTTTGACTTTGAAAGTGATTGGTCTTTTTCCAATGCTGTAACATATCTTAGCATAGAGTCGGTTTGCCTCTGCTTGCTGTAATAAATGAGTTTGTAAAAGTTTTTATTAGAGATGTTTTTCTCATGATCAATTCTTGAACTTAATTCACTACTAGGAGTGACTCTGTCAAAATAATAAAATGCAGAATCATTTTGACAGTGACAAATGCCTCCTGTAGTCAACAGAAGAATTGATAAATATATAAACCTTATCACCTCAATTATTTGCAAAAACAAACATCTATACCTGGATTGCCTTGTAGTACAGAGCCTTTATTTCTAGTTGCCTTAGGAACAATTCCACATTCATAATCTTCAAAAGCAACATTTACAGCTAATTGACCACCTTTATTTTTTGCTAATTTTCCAGCAGGAATTTTAATTGAAACATTTACTATTTTTCCTTGATATTTTGAGTTTGAACACGTAAACTCTACAGTTTGTCCATTATTAACCACTTTGTAAGATGACAAAGTAGCTCCATCAGGAATTGGAATCGTAAAATAGGCACTTCCTTCATCTGTATTGTAAAGATAATCTTCACTACAATCAACAGCACAATCGGTTTCACAAAAATCCCATGATAAATTTTCAGGAAAGGTTTCCGATGCTTTACTTGGGCATGCTAAAAACGTAGCTGTTATCAAAATAAAAGAGCATAGTCTTAATAATTTAGTTTTCATAATATATAGGATTTTGGTTAGTTAATTAGTCAAATATGCGAAGTAGGAGAGCATCAAAACATACCCAATTCTAGGTATATTAACCCAAATTACTAAAAATATAAATGTGAACAGGAAAAATAAGACAGAAAAGAAAGAAGTCTCCTTTAGACAAAGATAAACTTGATAGTCGCTATCATTGCGATAAATGAGATAAAAGCTATTAATATCCAAACACTACCTCTGTAATAGCGTTGATGTATTTTGAAATCCTTTTTGTAAGCAAAGAAAATAATCGTAATAAATACTATTGCAAATAAAATCCCAAAAATCAATTGACCGTTACTAAACATATAGCTATTTTTATGCAAAAATAAATAATACTATTGCATTATTCACTTAAAATCAAGTTAATATTTGCGAATTTTATAATTGAAAACACAATGCTATAAGGCATAGTTACTTATATAAAAAATTACAGGATGAAAAATAAAATTGAAGCGGTAAAAGCATTTCATGCAGCATTTAAAATTGGTCATAGAGAAACACCTAAAGCGAATTTAGGAATTGAAAAAAATATGTTGCGTTACAAATTAATGCGAGAAGAAAATGAGGAATATCTCGAAGCGGCAAATGAGGGTGATTTAGTTGAGGTTGCTGATGCCTTAGGGGATATGTTATACATTCTTTGTGGAACGATTATTGAACATGGTTTGCAACATAAAATTGAAGAAGTTTTTGACGAAATTCAACGCAGTAATATGAGTAAATTGGGTGAAGATGGAGAACCAATTTATAGAGAAGATGGTAAAGTTTTAAAAGGGCCAAATTATTTTAAGCCCAACATCAAGGAGATATTGGAATCATAAAAAAAAGAAGCCAATTGGCTTCTTTTTTTTATTTATTTATTTTATTTCGTATCGCCAACCATGTTTGTCTTCAGCTAAATTATGTTGAATGTTCAACATTTTTTGTTTAAGAATGCTGGAATACGACGTTTCATTTATTTCGGGAAGCTCATAAACAGAGTCATGGTGTTCAAATGCGGAAACCGGACTTATAACAGCTGCAGTTCCCGTTCCGAAAATTTCTTTTAAGCTTCCATTTTTATGAGCTTCTATCAGCTCATTAACTGTAATTGGTCTTACGTCACAGGTAATCCCATTATCTTTCGCTATTTGAATAATGCTTTTTCGGGTTACACCATCTAAGATTCGGTCACTAGTTGGTGCAGTAATTAAGGTGTCTCCAATTCTAAAAAATACATTCATCGTTCCAGCTTCCTCTAAAAAAGTATGCGTGTCTGCATCTGTCCAGATGACTTGTTGAAACCCTTTAGCTTGTGCCAAATTAGTAGGATAAAATTGAGCTGCGTAATTACCTGCTGCTTTAGCAAATCCAACGCCTCCATTGGCAGAACGGCTAAATTTTTCAGCTATCAAAACCCTTACCGTGCCTTTGTAATACGCTTTGGCAGGAGAACAAATAATCATAAATCGGTAATTTTCTGAAGGGGCTGCAGCAATTGCAGAATCTGTCGCTATGACAAAGGGTCTTATGTATAAAGAGTTGCCAACACCACTTTGTACCCAAGCCTTATCTAAATTAAGCAAAGTGTTAATACCTTCAAAAAAATAGGCTTCAGGAAATTCAGGAATAGCTAATCGTTTAGCCGACTTATTTATACGTGCAAAATTTTCATCAGGTCTAAACAAAAAGACCTTACCATCCTCATCTTTATAAGCCTTCATACCTTCAAAAACCGCTTGACCGTAATGAAACACTCGAGCTGACGGATCAATTTGCATTGGTCCGTATGGTGCAATCTTTGGTTGTTGCCATTCTCCATTTATATAATCACAATAAAACATGTGATCAGTAAATGTGCGCCCAAAAGTAAGATTGTTAAAATCTACATCATGAATCTTTGTGGTTGGTGATTTTACTATATCGATTTCGTAAGTTGAAACTTTCGTCATTTTTTTCTCTGAATTTTATTTTGCAAAATTAGTAATTTCAGCTTTAAAAACGCATAAAATTAAGCTAAAAAATATGTACCTTTGTGAATCAAATATTTATTAAAAAACAACACTAATTATGAAACGTATTTTTTTACTAGTAATGCTGGTAACTTTTGTTTTTTCTTGTAAAAATGAAAGTAAGCAAACTGAAGACTCTGTAGACATCACTCAAAATATGTCTGAAGATAAAGAGATTTCGTACAGTTCATTTGGAAAAGAAATCAATGCAGCTGATGCACTTTCAGCAAAACGAATGGCAACTCATTTTGAAAGTATGGCAATAGGTGACTCCATTGATACTAAAATGATTGCAAAAGTCGATGAGGTTTGTCAGGCTAAAGGTTGCTGGATGAAAGTTGACTTAGAAAACGGTGAGCAGGTGATGGTAAAGTTTAAAGACTATGGATTCTTTATGCCTAAGGATATTGCTGGTAGAGAAGTTGTATTGAATGGAAAAGCATTTGTAAATGAAGTTCCCGTAGAAGAACAACGTCATTATGCTGAAGATGCAGGGCAATCGGCTGAAGAAATTGCTAAAATAACTGCGCCTAAAAAGACATTTTCATTTGTTGCAGATGGTGTATTGCTAAAAGAGGACTAATGCTTAAACAACTTGGTTATATCTTTATAATTGGTTTAATGTTTAGTTGCAATTCTTCTGAAAAAACAGAGCAGAAAGTTACTATTGTTGATGGTTCTAAACATTATGACGTCTATCAAGGCTCAGAAATGGCTAATTTGATGCGAGGCATGCACGCGTTTAACTTACAGCTTAAAAAAGAGGTTGAAAACGGAAAGATAACGACCGAGTTTCCTGAGGAATTTTTAAAGATTCATACGGCTGAGTTTTCAGAATCTAAATCCAGAAATGCAAGGTTCGATCATTATTCAGGTAAGTTTGTTGAAGCTCAAAAACTTGTGTTTGTAGAGGATACTATTGTTCCACTTACTGAGCGCTACAATAACGCGATCAATCTTTGTATAAGCTGTCATCAAACAGAGTGTACAGGACCAATACCTAAAATTAAAAAATTACTTATCAATTAAAAGTTGCAACGCAAAATAATCACCACAGCAGACGGTTCTAAAACCATTCAAATTGAAGGTTGGAACGAACAATACCATTCTGTTCATGGTGCCATACAAGAAGCAAATCATGTGTATATCGAACATGGTTTGCTTTTTTTTAATTCTGAATTAAATTCAGAAAAGAATACACTTACAGTCTTAGAAATTGGTTTTGGAACAGGTCTTAATGCTATTCTTAGTTTGTTAATTTCTGAACAGCAAAAACTGCAAATTGACTACGTTGGTGTTGAAGCTTATCCAGTGTCATCAGAAGAATTAAAGGAACTTAATTACCAGGAAGTACTACAACTTAAAAATAATGTATTTGAAAACATACATGCATGTAATTGGGAGTCTTCTCACGATATCACAAAGCATTTTACACTAACAAAACTGAAGAAATTTTTTAGCGATATTAACGATATTAATTGTTACGATATTATTTACTTCGATGCTTTCGGAGCTCGTGTACAGCCAGAACTTTGGACAGAAGATATTTTTAAAAAAATGTATGATGCCTTAAGACTAAATGGCGTTTTAGTGACCTATTCCTGTAAAGGAAGTGTCAAACGTGCTTTAAAGTCGGTTGGTTTCTCTATTGAGCGTTTAAATGGACCTCCAGGGAAACGGCATATGCTTAGAGCAATTAAACGTTAAACCATTCATAAATATTAGTTCCAGCTTGCGAGTTTCCTTAATTTTGTAGTCCTATGAAAACAGTATTAATTACAGGTGCTACAGGTTTAATCGGACAAGAAATTGTTGAGGTTTGTCATGACAATAATGTCATTGTTCATTATCTGACAACGTCTAAAAAAAAGTTATCTTCTGAAGCAAATTATAAAGGATTTTACTGGAATCCTGATGCCAAAGAAATTGATACGTCTTGTTTTGAAGGTGTTGATACTATTATCAATTTAGTTGGCGCTACGATTTCTAAGCGATGGACATCCGAGTACAAAAAAGAAATTATTACTAGCAGAACCCATACAGCTCAACTACTTTTTGATACTATAAAAGCAAATAATTTTCCAGTTGCCCATATGGTCTCTGCGAGTGCCATTGGTGTCTACCCGAGTTCTCAAACAAATTATTACGATGAAGATTTTGACAGGACATCAGATTCCTTTTTAGGTCAGGTTGTTGAAAAATGGGAGAAAGCTGTCGATCAATTTTCAGACTTGCAAATCAAGGTGTCAAAAATCAGGATTGGACTAGTACTTTCCGATAAAGGAGGCGCTTTGAAAGAAATAGCAAAACCTATACGGTTTGGTGCTGGCGCTGCTTTTGGAGATGGAGAGCAATGGCAATCCTGGATTCATATTGAAGACCTAGCCTCGTTATTTGTTTACGTGGCAGAAAATAACCTTGAAGGTATTTATAATGGTGTTGCTCCAAATCCAACGAGTAATGCCGAATTCACTAAGATTACTGCCAAAGTTTTAGAGAAACCTTTATTTTTACCAAACATACCTAAGTTCGCTATGAAATTAGTTCTAGGTGAAATGCATATTTTATTATTTGAAAGTCAGCGTGTGAGTTCTCAAAAAATTGAAGATGCTGGTTTCAACTTTTTATTTCATCATTTAGAACCTGCTATTCAGGATTTATTAGGATAAAAAAAACCACTCCTAAACGGAATGGCTTCTACAATTTTTAAAAAAAAAGCTATCAATCTACGCTTTCCTAGCGCTAATACTAATTTTTAATTCGATATCATCGTTAATAAACTTATCACCTAAATCTTCAAAAATTGATTTAGAACCGT
Source organism: Psychroserpens mesophilus (assembly GCF_000826645.1). Classification (GTDB taxonomy): domain Bacteria; phylum Bacteroidota; class Bacteroidia; order Flavobacteriales; family Flavobacteriaceae; genus Psychroserpens; species Psychroserpens mesophilus. Next base: position 86,501 of record NZ_JXJP01000008.1, on the reverse strand, counting down.
AATTAACATTCCATTTTGTTCTGTCAATAGTAAACGGATCACTTTCAATAGTCATCTGGTCGTTCGAATTAGTAATAGTTACAGGAAACGAAATGTTGTGTTTCTGACCTTTTATCGAAAGGTTTCCAGATAGTCTTGTTTTGCCAGCAGCTAAAGATTCAGTAGATGTAATTTCAAAGGCTGCTGATGGAAATTTAGAGACATCAAAAAAGTGATTTTCTTTACCTTCAACAGTACCTTTTAAATGTGCTTCAAGATCTTCTTTACCATCTCCAGCTTCAAGATCGGTTACCGTTATAGAATTCATGTCAATTAAAAAGGTGCCGCTTTGCAATTTGCCACCATCTGTTTTAAAGACACCGTTGTCAAGGCTTATTGTACCATTATGAGTTCCTGTAGGTTTAAAACCTTTCCATTCAATAGTAGATTGGGCAACGTTGACTGTAAATTTTTCAGAAGAACTTTCACTAACAGCAGCAGCTTCGGCTTCACTTGTATTTGCTTCTGCAGCATTATTTTTACATCCAGTCATAGCAAATGTAAACACAAGCAGTAATACAATTGGTAATGTTTTCTTAATCATTTCAAATAGTTTTAGTGTTATTATTGATTCAAAAATAAGGATTTCTAAACAGACGTCAAATGATTAAATTTTTTTAATGACATTTTGACATTTTAATAATTATGGCAGTACTTTTGCAAACTTAAATCGAAGATTTACAAAAATGATCAAACACAATGAGTAAAAAAGATAAAAAAGAATCTGCTAAAGATTTGGAAACAAACGAAACTTCCAATTCAAATACACAAGTAGAAGAGGTATCTGTTGAAGACCAATTAAAAGAAGAACTTGGTAAAGAAAAGGACAAATTTTTGCGTCTGTTTGCTGAATTTGAAAACTATAAAAAAAGAACGTCTAAAGAGCGTGTAGATTTATTTAAAACAGCAAGTGAAGATGTCATGCTGGCAATGCTACCAGTATTAGATGATTTTGAACGTGCGCTTACACATATCGAAGATGACAAGGAAGCTGAAGAGCTTAGAAAAGGCGTATTGTTAATTTATAATAAACTTTTAACTACGCTCAATCAAAAAGGCTTAGAAAAAATTGAAGTTAATGCAGGTGATGTTTTTGATGCCGATTTGCATGAAGCCATTACACAAATTCCGGCACCTAGTGATGATATGAAAGGCAAAATTGTTGATGTCATTGAAAAGGGATATAAATTAGGAGAAAAAGTAATTCGTTTTCCAAAGGTGGTCATTGGTCAGTAACACATTAATTAATAAAAACTGTTTTATTATCGAAACAGGTGAAGTAACATGGCAAAAAGAGATTATTACGAGATATTAGGTATTGATAAAAATGCTTCGGCAGCTGAAATTAAGAAAGCTTATAGAAAGATGGCAATTAAATACCATCCAGATAAAAATCCGGATGATAAGAATGCCGAGGCTAATTTTAAAGAAGCCGCAGAAGCTTACGAAGTTTTAAGTAATGCAGATAAAAAAGCGCGATATGATCAATTTGGTCATCAAGCTTTTGATGGCGCAGGTGGCTTTGGAGGCGGAGGCATGAATATGGATGATATATTCAGCCAGTTTGGTGATATTTTTGGAGGTGCTTTTGGTGGTGGAGGCGGTTTCTCTGGTTTTGGAGGTGGCTTCAGTGGAGGTCAAAGACGCGTAAAAGGAAGTAATCTTCGTATACGAGTTACACTAACTTTAGATGAGATTGCAAATGGTGTTGAAAAGAAAATCAAGGTAAAACGAAAAATTCAAGCATCTGGTACCACTTATAAAACCTGTAGTACGTGTAATGGTGCTGGTCAGGTAACAAGGGTTACCAATACCATTTTAGGACGAATGCAAACAGCATCGACTTGCCCTACTTGTGGTGGCGCAGGTCAAAGTATTGACAAAAAACCTAACGACGCAGATGCTCAAGGGTTGATAATTCAGGAAGAAACTGTATCAGTTAAAATTCCTGCAGGAGTTGTAGATGGGATGCAGTTAAAGGTCACAGGTAAAGGCAATGAAGCTCCTGGAAACGGAATCTCTGGTGACTTACTGGTAGTGATTGAAGAAAAGGAACACGACACGTTAAAGCGTGAAGGAGATAATTTGCATTATGATCTTTATGTTAGTCTGCCTGATGCTGTTTTAGGAACGTCTAAAGAAATTGATACAGTCACTGGCAAAGTACGAATTAAGGTTGAAGCAGGTGTTCAATCTGGTAAAATTTTGCGCTTACGTGGAAAAGGAATACCTAGTATTAATGGTTACGGCACAGGTGACTTACTTGTTCATGTAAACGTCTGGACTCCAAAAACATTGAATAAACAGCAAAAAGAATTTTTCGAAAGCATGAAAAATGATGAACACTTCAATCCTAAGCCTGAGAGTAGTGATAAATCTTTTTTTGAAAAAGTTAAAGATATGTTTTCATAAAAAACTGTTTTTTAATAAAAAACACTATATTTGAATATCACTAATTTATTTTAGTGGTAATTTTTCTTTTTCATAGCAATTTTTTCCCATCCTTAATTTATTAAGGGTGGGTTTTGTTTTTTATGACATTTCTATCTTGTGAATTGAACCTATTATAACATTTTAAACATTTCAAATTTTAAGGTATAAATGTTAAAAATTAATGTGTATAAGCACTTAATTCCTATTAACATTTTTATCTTTACACGTTACGAAATTTAACTTTTCAATTTTAATTTATGAATAACCTCTTAGTTGCTGATTCAGTATCTAAAAATTACGGAGATTTTAGAGCGCTAAATGCTGTTTCTATCGCTGTTCCAAAGGGAAGCATTTTCGGATTGCTAGGTCCTAATGGCGCTGGTAAAACGACCCTTATTCGCATTATTAATCAAATAACTATGCCAGATACAGGTGATGTTCTTTTAGATGGAGAACCTTTAAAACCTGAACACATCCAAAATATAGGCTATCTTCCTGAAGAACGTGGTTTGTATAAGTCTATGAAAGTTGGAGAACAAGCGCTCTATCTGGCTCAATTAAAAGGGTTAACCAAACAAGAGGCTAAAACACGGTTAAAATACTGGTTTGATAAATTAGAAATTGGAGATTGGTGGAATAAAAAAATTCAGGAACTCAGTAAAGGACAAGCTCAAAAAATCCAATTTATTGTAACGGTTTTACACCAGCCAAAATTATTGATTTTTGATGAGCCTTTTTCTGGTTTTGATCCTATTAATGCCAACTTAATTAAAGATGAAATCCTTCAATTACGAGACGAAGGTGCTACTGTTATTTTTTCTACACATCGAATGGAATCGGTCGAAGAGTTGTGCGATCATATCGCTTTAATTCATAAGTCGAATAAAGTGCTTGATGGAAAGTTGACAGACATCAAACGTCAATATAAAACGAATACTTTTGAGGTCGGACTTCAAACACATAACATTGAGAGTGTTTCAAATGCTATCAAAGAAAAATTTGAGGTATTTCCTGCGACATTCAGAAATTTGAATGATGATGTTAAAATGAATATCAAATTAAATACTAATGATTCGTCTAACGATTTATTATCATTTTTAACTTCTAAGGCAGAAGTACATCACTTTGTTGAAGTTATACCTAGTGCAAACGATATTTTTATTCAAACCGTAAAAAACAATTAAGATGAATCATTTGCCACTTATAATAAAAAGAGAGTATCTGACTAAAGTCAAAAACAAATCGTTTATCATCATGACGTTTGTGAGTCCTTTAATTATGGTTGCCCTAATCGCTGTCGTTGCTTATTTATCTCAGTTAAATAATGATAAAGACAGAAGTATTTCTGTATTGGACGAAACAGGTGTTTTAAGCGAGATTTTTGCAAATACTGAACATACAACCTATACCATTTTAGAAAACGAAAATCTGGAATCAGCTAAAGCATTAGTCAAAGCAAAGGAAGATTATGGATTGCTATACATCCAGAAGAGCAGCGATATAACCAAGGTTTTACCTAATGTGAAATTTTATTCAGATGAATCACCATCATTGTCCATCATCTCAGGTTTAGAACGAAAAATAGAAAAGAAATTATCTGACGCTAAACTGGAAAGCGATGGCGTTGATATTGAAAAAATACAAGCAGCAAAAACGAATATTAATATTACTCAAGAAACATTTTCAGGAGAGAAAACTTCAAAAATTGATAGTTACTTAAAGCTGGCATTCGGTGGAGCAGCTGGTTATTTGTTATTCATGTTTATTATCATCTATGGAAACATGATTATGCGCAGTATTATTGAAGAGAAAACTAGTAGAATTATTGAAGTTATTATTTCTTCTGTGAAACCTATTCAACTCATGATGGGTAAGATCATTGGTACCTCTCTGGCGGGAATTACACAATTTGTTATTTGGGTAATTTTAGGAGGAGTTTTGTCACTTGTTTTGTCTACAATACTTGGTATTAGCCTGTCTGATATTCAAACACCACAACAAGATATGATGAATCAGGCTATGGAAAACCCAGAAGTTGCTAACGAAATGAAATTAGCCGTTCAGTCCTTTTTTAATTTGCCAATAGGCAATTTAATAATTGCATTCTTGTTATTTTTTATTGGAGGTTACTTGCTGTACAGCTCATTGTATGCCGCAGTGGGAGCTGCAGTAGATAACGAGACAGATACTCAACAATTTATGATGCCCATTATAATGCCTTTAATTCTGGCAGTTTATGTTGGTATTTTCACAGTAATTGAAGATCCTCATGGAACAGTTTCTACCGTATTTTCATTTATTCCATTTACATCTCCAGTAGTCATGCTCATGCGTATTCCTTTTGGTGTTCCACTCTGGCAACAAGCACTCTCATTTTTAATTTTAGTCGCTACATTTGTATTAACAGTTTGGTTTGCAGCTAAAATTTATCGTGTAGGTATTTTGATGTATGGAAAAAAACCGAGTTACAAAGAATTGTTTAAGTGGATAAAATATTAATCATGATTCAGGATCTATCTGCCTTAGAAGAAACAATAACAGAAAGTTCTGCTTGGGAAAAAATAAGAACGTTTCTCAACTTACATTTAGATCTTTCTGAAGATATTAGCATTTCAATTCTTGATATGTTAGTAGTAATTACTGCTATATTTATTACGACCATCATTTTAAGAATAGCCCTTAGAGCTTTCACCAGGCATCTACCAATTGAGGATAAAGGCAAATTTAATGTGGTCTATGGCTATTTTAGATGGCTTGTCTATCTTATTATTTTACTTATAACGTTACACTCTGTTGGTGTTGATGTAACTGCGGTTTTCGCTGCATCTGCCGCTTTATTAATTGGAATTGGTCTGGCGCTGCAAACCTTATTTCAGGATATAATTTCAGGAGTGTTTATTCTAATCGATCAATCTGTACATGTTGGTGATATTATTGAAATTGATGGAAAAGTAGGTCGTGTTGAAGAAATCAATTTACGAACAACAAGAGCCGTTACAATTGATAATAAAGTGCTGGTAATACCGAATCACTTGTATTTGGAAAATAGCTTGTATAATTGGACTCAAAACGGAACTTCTACCAGAGAAAGTGTTTCAGTTGGAGTGGCATACGGAAGCGATGTTCAGTTAGTAAAAACATTATTATTACAAGCTGCAAGTACGCATCCGGATGTTATTAGTAGCCCAGAACCTACTGTTGTTTTTACTGATTTTGGAGAAAGTTCATTAGATTTTAAAATTGTGTTCACGATCAACGACAGTTTTAAGGCGCAATTCCCTAAAAGTGATATTCGATTTGAAATTGATAAATTATTCAGAGAAAACAATATCACTATTCCGTTTCCTCAAAGAGATATTCATATCAAAGAACAAGCGAAATAAGTTATTTAATTTTAAAATCAATTTTTATTTATGCCAAATAAACTTCGTCTAGCTTTGTTTTTACTACTAATAGGTTCGTTTCATAGTACTGCTGTAGCGCAACTTACCGACTTGGCAAGGATTGAATATTCATTTATACCAAAAAGTAATTCTGAAGATCAATATACAAGGCTTAGAGCATTGTTTAATTATCCTATTGAAATTTCAGAAGACAACTATCTTATTGCAGGTGCTGAGTACAATAGGGTGATTTTAAATCTGGAAGATAATTATCCGTTTGATACTTCCCTTTTAAAAACGATTAATATCATTGATTTAAACATTGGTTATACTTTTAAAACTAGCGAGAAATGGAGAATTGGTTTAAAATTTAATCCAAGAATAGCATCTACACTAACCACAAAATTAACACAAGATGATTTTTTTATGAATGGTGGTGTGTTTGTTATAAATGATCGCACTAAGGATGAGAGTGCTAGTAAGCCTTACCGTTTAATATTAGGTTTAACTTATAATGCGACTACTGGAGTGCCGTTTCCACTGCCATTTGTAAGTTATTTTAGAAGAGTGAATGCTCATTGGTCTTATTCTGCCGGTGTTCCAAAATCCAATGTCAAATATTTCTTTAATGAGAAAAATATAGTTCAGACCTTCGTTGCTCTGGATGGTTATTTTGCACATTTGCAAGAGCCTTCATTAGTAAATGGTAAACAGGTTGATAATATATCTTTATCAGTTGCAGTAGGAGGTGTAGGTTATGAATATTGCTTTACAAAACATTTAGTATATTACATGTATGCAGGTTATACATTTCGATTGAACAATATATTGCGAAATGAAGAAAAAGGGGAAGTGTTTAAATTAGATGATATAAATGCTTTTTATTTAAGAACAGGTTTAAAATTTAAAATATAATTATGTCAAAGATTTTAGTCATAGAAGATGAAGCAGCAATTCGAAGAGTACTTGTAAAAATTCTTTCAGAAGAAAGTGATACGTATCAGGTTGAAGAAGCTGAAGATGGTCTGGTTGGTATTGAAAAGATAAAAAATGATGACTACGATTTAGTACTCTGCGATATTAAAATGCCTAAAATGGATGGTGTTGAAGTTTTAGAAGCTGTCAAAAAAATCAAACCAGAAATTCCAATGGTTATGATCTCAGGTCATGGCGATCTCGATACAGCTGTCAATACGATGCGTTTAGGAGCTTTTGATTACATTTCGAAGCCACCAGATTTAAATAGATTACTCAATACAGTGCGAATCGCATTAGATACAAAAACGCTAGTTGTTGAGAATAAAATGCTTAAAAAGAAAGTTAGTAAGCAATATGAAATGATTGGTGAGAGTGAGGCCATTGCTCATATCAAAGACATGATTGAAAAAGTATCTGCAACAGATGCCAGAGTTTTAATTACTGGTCCGAACGGAACAGGAAAAGAACTTGTTGCGCATTGGTTGCATCAAAAAAGTGCACGCTCAAAAGGTCCTCTAATCGAAGTCAATTGTGCTGCAATTCCTGCTGAGTTGATTGAAAGTGAACTTTTTGGTCATGTCAAAGGTGCGTTTACAAGTGCTGTAAAAGACAGAGCAGGAAAGTTTGAAGCGGCTAATGGTGGCACTATTTTTTTAGATGAAATCGGAGACATGAGTCTTTCTGCCCAAGCCAAAGTGCTAAGAGCTTTACAGGAAAATAAAATTCAGCGTGTTGGGAACGATAAAGATATTAAAGTTGATGTTAGAGTCGTTGCAGCAACTAATAAAGATTTAAAAACTGAAATTTCAGAAGGTAGATTTCGAGAAGATTTATACCACAGATTAGCTGTGATTCTTATAAAGGTTCCTGCTTTAAATGACAGACGAGAAGATATTCCATTGTTGATTAATCATTTTTCATCTAAAATTGCTGAGGAGCAAGGGAATGCCAAAAAAGAATTTTCAGATAAAGCCATAAAACTGCTTCAAGACTATGATTGGACAGGTAATATTCGTGAGTTACGAAACGTTGTTGAACGACTCATAATTCTTGGAGGAAATGAAGTTAGTGAGGAGGATGTTAAACTATTCGCATCAAAATAATTAGTGATTATGAAAGAAATTAATGTAAATGACTTCAAGGTTACCAAGCCCATTCAATTGGATAAGGTCTCAACGATCTTCGATTTAGAAGCAGATAAAAAAGACATAGAAAGTGCACTTGAAGACGTCTGCAAAGATTTGGCTAAGATTCAAAATGCCATGTATGCGCATGGAAAATACGCAGTTCTTATTTGTATTCAAGGCATGGATACTGCTGGAAAAGATAGCTTAATACGTGAAGTTTTTAAAGAACTTAATGCTAGAGGTGTTGTGGTGCACAGTTTTAAAGTTCCAACAGAAATTGAAAAAAAACACGATTATTTATGGCGACATTATATAGCGCTTCCAGCACGTGGCAAATTTGGTGTATTTAATAGAACACATTATGAAAATGTACTGGTAACTCGAGTACATCCCGAATATATTCTTGGTGAATACTTACCGCATATCAATTCTGTAGAAGATATAGATGAGAGCTTCTGGAATGAGCGTTTTGAGCAAATCAATAATTTTGAAAAGCACATTGCGCAAAATGGAACTATTGTTTTTAAATTCTTTTTGCACTTGTCTAAAGAGGAACAAAAAAATCGTCTCATTCGACGTCTTGAAAAGCCTAATAAAAACTGGAAATTTTCTCCAGGCGATTTAAAAGAACGAAAACTTTGGGATGAATATCAAGACTGCTATGAAGATGCCATCAACCGAACTTCTAAGCCACATGCACCTTGGTTTACGATTCCGGCTGATGATAAACCAACAGCCAGATATATTTTGGCACGAACCTTACTTGATACTTTAAAAACTTTTAAGGATATTAAAGAACCAGAACTTGATGATGAGGTTAAAGCAAATCTGGATGTTTATTTAAAACAACTTGAAAACGAGTAGTATTTTAAGATTTCTTTATAAATCTCCAACATTTTAAATAGTATATTTAGCTTCGATTAAAATATTTCTATGAAGCGCATCATTCTATTATTTTCTATTGCAGTTACTTTCCAAATTTCAGCACAAACTGATGCTGAAAATCTAAAAAAAATTTATGATAATTCTTTAACTAACGGAATGAGTTACCAATGGTTAGATCATTTATCTAATGAAATTGGCGGACGACTATCGGGTTCATTAAATGCAGAACGAGCTGTTGCATATACTAAAGAAGAATTTGAAAAATTAGGTCTTGATAAAGTTTGGCTTCAGCCAGTCATGGTGCCACGTTGGGTGAGAGGAACTCCTGAATTTGCTTATATAGAAACCTCACCTGGAAAAACAACTAGTGTAAATATTTGTGCACTAGGTGGATCGGTTTCAACGCCTTCAGGAGGAGTAAAGGCCAACTTGATTGAAGTGGCTACTTATAAAGACTTAGAAGCCATAGGGGAAGCGAAAATCAAAGGAAAAATCGTGTTTATTAACCGACCAATGCAGGCTAATTTAATCAATACATTTGATGCATATGGAGGATGTTCAAGTGAACGTTATTCTGGTGCTAGAGAAGCTGCAAAGTATGGCGCAGTAGGTGTTATTGTGCGTTCTTTAAATTTAAGATTAGACGATTTTCCACATACAGGAAGTATGAGTTATGGTGATTTACCAAACTCTCAACGTATTCCTTCTGCAGCAATAAGTACTAACGACGCTGAACTACTTAGCGGAATGTTAGCACTTGATAAAAATATCAAATTGTATTTCAGTCAGAGTTGTAAGCAATTAGAGGATGTGCAGTCTTATAATGTTATTGGAGAAATTACGGGAAGTGAGTTTCCAGATGAAATTATTGTGGTTGGAGGTCATCTAGATTCATGGGATTTAGGAGATGGTTCTCATGATGATGGAGCAGGAGTAGTGCAGTCTATGGATGTGCTTCGTTTATTAAAAGAAAGTGGAATTCGTCCTAAAAGAACCATTCGTGCTGTGTTGTTTATGAATGAAGAAAACGGATTGCGTGGCGGAAGAAAGTATGCTGAGGTAGCGAAACAACAAGGGGAGAATCATATTTTTGCCTTAGAAAGTGATTCGGGAGGATTTACTCCTAGAGGTTTTAGTTTTCAATCTAGTGAAGCTTTTCTGACTAAAGTTCAGAGTTGGAGATCGTTATTTAAACCCTATTTGATTCATTATTTTGAAGAAGGTTATAGTGGCGCAGATATTGGTCCGTTAAAAAATGATAACATCGTCTTGGCTGGCTTACGTCCAGATTCACAACGTTATTTTGATCATCATCATGCTGCGAATGATACTTTTGAACATGTGAATAAACGGGAACTAGAACTTGGTACTGCATCTATGACAGCTTTAATTTATTTGATTGATAAATACGGAACTGATACAATTACTAATGATTCTGGAATTAAAGATTAAGTTATGAAACAATTTGTAGTCTTATTTTTTCTAATAATTTCAGCAACACTTACTGCACAAAATATTTCAGAAGAACGTTTGCCATATTACGAAATTCCAGAATATTCTGAAACCTTTACTGCTGGAACCGTTGCAGCAAGAATGGTAGATGCTCTCGGATTTCGGTTTTACTGGGCAAGCGAAGGTTTGTCTGAAAAAGATTTAGAATTTCAACCCAGTGAAGATGTTCGTACTACAGCCGAAACGATAGACCATATTTTAGAGTTGTCTTACATTATTGTCAATGCTACTTTAAAGAAAGCAAATGGTAAAATTGATAATTCTAAATTGTCCTATGAGCAAAAACGAGAACAAACCTTAAAAAATCTGAAGACTGCTGCTGATATTTTAAGAGCAAGTGACGATATATCGCAATTCAAAATTATTTTTGGTGAACGAGAAGTACCATTTTGGAATCAAATTAACGGTCCGATAGCTGATGCTATTTGGCATTGTGGTCAGTTAGCATCATTCCGAAGAAGTTCTGGAAACGCCATTAATCCTAAGGTGAGTCATTTTAGTGGTACAGTAAAGGACTAGTTTAATTATTTCTGTAGTATTTTCCCTGCTTTAATTTCTTATGTTTTATGCCTTTAAACGTAAAAGGTATAGACACACTTCGAGCTTTATATAAAACAAAATGTAGATGAGGAATGGTTGTAAAACCTGTCATGCCTGAAATGCCAATAGGTTGATTTGCTTCAACAGTATCTCCAACCTCTACCAGAGCGCCTTCAAAATCTAAATGCACATAATGTGCCATTGTACCATCATCATGTATGATATAGATTTTATTAGCCATATCAATACATTTTATAGTTCTGCAGTGCTCTTTGGAATCTTCTTTCACAAAATAGACTTTTCCTCTTCTGGCAGCTGTAATTGTATCGCCTATGGGTAAGCCAAAATCAATTGCATATTTTGAATGGCTTTTGTTATGGGAAAATTTACCTCCAAAACTTTGAATGACTTTATAGCGTTTTCCTTTTTTAAAAGGTAGTTCATATTTAAAGTCAGTATCATAAGTTTCATTTGGAACGCCAAAAGTGATGTTATAATCGAGATAGGTCCTAAAGTTAACTTTTCCAGTATCTTCAACTTTTTCAAGAGGAATAACTAAAGCTCGTTTTAAAGTATCACCTACCTTTAAAAGACCGTAAGGATTACATTTGAGAAATGATTTCGTAGAATCTAAAACAGTAAACTGTATTTCTATTGGAGCAAAAAGACTATTGGTAAGGTCTATATATAATGAATCATTTTGAATAGCTTGTATTCGTTTGATTTCTTGAGCATTAGTGTATTGAATGAAAAGAAGGATTGCAAGTGTTAAAATCAAATGTTTCATATATTTAAGATGATTGTCCTCCTAAAATGTTACATTTTTTAATGAGAAAATTAATTATTCTTTCGTTTTTTCTTCTTCATTTTCAGACGCTTTTCGCATTTTAATATAACCGGTTACTAAGCGAACACCTAATCTTGCAAAAAGTATAATGGCAATGACCATTACAATATCAAATCCATTCATAACATCAACATTGAATAAGTCACGAAATTATGAAAACAGATGTTGCTACTGTTAAATTTAACAAGAATTGTGATTTTGAGTCCATAGCAGTACGGCTATTTTGGTTCAACAATTAAAAAAACTGCAGTACTATCACCAATATTCAAAACTTCATGCCACTCAATTTTGTCGTTGTAAAATGAATATCCCGTAGGTACATTGACCTCTCGAGTTCCAGAAGTATCTTTAATTCTAAATGTACTTCCAGCAACTGTATAGCCATAATGGGCTTTGTGGTAATGACGTTCGTGACCAACACCAGGTGGGAAAGTACATTGAAGTGTTCTTAGTTTGTCGTTATCTTCAATGACTTCACAAATTACCTGATTATTCCATCCAGCTTCAACCGGATCAGGCAGTTGATGGTTGTTTTTACAATTACATAAAAGTAATAGGAGAATAATTGGACTTACAATTTTAAAAGGGAACTTACTATTTATTCTGTGCATATATTGACTATTGTAAGGACTTAATTTCATTATCAAGCGATTTAATTAGTGACAATATACTCTTCTCTACGCGTTCTGCTCTGTTTTTAACGCTAGAATTTTCATACGCTATTGCTGAAATAACTTTAGTAAATGCTGAATCTTTTTTTAGGATATTAAAACCTTCTTGAGAAATTTTGTGTTTTAAGTAATACTTTTGAGTTTCATCATAAAGAGGCGTGAAATGTTGTATTAGCTTTGGTTCGCTATGTAAGGCATGAAACCGTAAACGTTCTTCTTCATAACGCTTGTAATAGCTATAGAGTCTTTCATAGTGTAATGATATATCATTTCTTAAACTATCACTAGAAATGATTCCGATTCCTTTTGAAACTAAAAGTCCGTAACCACTGGTATTTGGGTCAAAATGAGGTGTTACTCTAAGTATAGCAGCATTATTAAAGAATTTCTCGGAAGGACTTTCTTGAGTTCTTAAATAAGTATTTACGTCATCACAAGCTGCATTAATATCAGCCATTATTTCGATATCTTCCTGAATTTCATTCAGATCCAGATTTAGATTTACTCGTATTTCTTGAAGTATTTTAAGTTCTAATTCATGTTCCTCATTTTGCTTATTCCAGGTGTTAATCTGAAGCGCAATTAAAATTCCAATGACAACCAGAACAATTTCACCAATGGCGTATTTGAAGTATTTGGAGGTTTTGTTTTCCATGAGTAAATTTTGACGAATGTGTCTGAAGAACTTAATCATATTAAAAAGTATTGTCGCCCTGAATTTGTTTCAGGATCTCATTAAAATTGGATTCCACATCACGTGCGAAATGACAAAATAATTCATTTTTATCTAATACGTTTTTACGAGTATTTGTTATGGATTTAATCATTCATTTTAGATTTCATCTTGGTAATGATAATGAAAAGAATCGAAAGTACTGCTATGAAAATTCCTGTACCTATGATTTCTTTCAATGTTAAATTCGATAGAAAATAAACGATAATTCCAATAGATAATAAAGGTACTAGTTTTCCTCCAGGTATTTTAAATTCACCAGGTTCAGCGTTGTGAGTTTTTCGTAATTTTATAACCGAACAAGCAACTCCTAAGTAAAGTAAAAGTAGAGAAGCAGTAGCAAGAATAACCAGTTGCTCAAAACTACCAGTTACAGCCAAAACAAAAGTAATAAGTGTATGTGTGATAATGGCAATATGAGGTGTGGCAAATTTTGAATGAACTTTAGATAATTGTTTAATAGGAATGACGTTATCTCTAGATAATGCAAATAAAATTCTTGGTGAGTTTAATACATCACCACTAATATTTCCAAACATAGAAACTGCTGCACCAATGATTAATAGAATAAATCCAAAAGGACCTAAAATAACTTTGGCAGTTTCAGCTAAAGGAGCTGCTTTATAATTTGCTAATGCATCACCAAGAATACCTTGGCAAACCGTTTGAATAAGGATGTACAGTACAACAACAGAACCAATACTTATTAAAATAGCACGAGGAATGGTTCGTTTTGGATTCTTGATTTCACCACCAACGATCAATCCGGTTTCACAACCTAAAAATGCAAAAAATAAGATGAGTGATGATTCTCCTAGCTGACTTAATTCAGGTAAGGTTTCAATATGAAGATTATCTGTTGATATTTGACTTAATCCAAAAATGACTAAAATAAGTAACGGACTTACTTTTAAAATGGTATTAAGTTTTATTAAACCAATTCCTTGTTTAACACCCTTAATATTAATAAAAGCAAAACTAAAATACATTATGAAAAGAAAGCTTATACGAACCCAAGGCAATTCAAAAACAGGATGGAGAGTCATTAAAATATTTACAAGAGCATTTGCTACTGCTGCGCTTGCTATCATATTACTACCAGAAGCAAAAACACCTGCAATGAATCCAGCATAATCTCCAAAAGCGGTTTCAATGTAGGTGTAAGGACCACCTGTGTTATTTACTTTAGTCCCAGCTTCGGCAAAACAGAGGACAATTAAGGTTATTAGAATACCACAAAAAATGTATGAAAATATACTAGCAGATCCCATTATGCCTGTAATAATTGCTGGTAATGCAAAGATACCTGCGCCAATCATGATGTTTACAATATTAGCCGATAAGCCAAATACACCAATACTTCGTTTTAATCCTTCGTCTTGTTCCATGTATTAAGTGTTGTTAGCTTAGTATAAAATATTGTCTAATATGCGATTTAAATTCTGTTCCATCATCATGAATTTTCCATCGCTGAAAAATATCTCATGAATTTCCTGACGAAATTTAGCCAGTTCCATGTTATTGTAATCATGGCATTGAATGTTATCATCTATTTTTTCAAACTGCACGTCTTCGGAATCTGATTTAAATTCTGTGTAGATTTTGTCAAATGTTTCTGGATCTACTTTAGATTTAATCATTTCTATTTCAACTTCAGTTTCGTTTGAATCTGCGTTAGCACATAGTAGAAGAATATATATGTGAAGTTCAGGTTTTGTCCAGCGGTCAATTTTTGTAATCATAAGATTAAATGTTTTAGTTTAGAAGTGTTACGCAATCAAATTTTGTCTTGTAATAGTTTCAGTCGTTTTTTGTAGGTTAACTGTCTCCAAATCCATTCAAATGGACCAAATCTAAAGTGTTTAAGCCATAACTTGCTCATGATTACCTGTACTGTAAAAATGCAAATGGACATTAGCATTACAACTGTGAATCCAAATTTTCCTGCGAAACCGAAACCAATTCCGTAGAATAGTATAACAGCTATAAAGGTTTGAAAAAGATAGTTGCTCAGTGCTAATTTTCCAACTGGAGCAAATACCGAAAAATATGAAGGCTTTTTAAAATATAATAATGCTAGTAGGCTTGCTAATCCCATAGCTAGAGGCACAGTTCCTAAAGCATAAGTAATGGTTTTAAATAAATCCCAATAGGCTTCTGAACCTCCAAAAAATTCTATATAAGTTCTGATTATACTTATTGGTAAACCGATGAGAATTCCCCAAAACGCAATTTTTTTGAGAAGTGTTAAGTTGTTTAATAGATTTTCATTCAATATTTTTCTTCCAGCCCAAAGTCCGATGAGAAAAATCCCCAAAACTTTGAAAATCCGTCCTTCTTCTAAAATGGCACCAATTCTAACAAACGTATTACCAATATTCATTTTGAAAAAATCTATTAGTCTTTCATTCAATTCCAATTTTTGAAAATCAGGAAAATGGGATCCATTCCATTCTGCTAATGGCAGTCCGAAGAATTCATAATATGCAACTGATGTATTAAAGAAAATCTGAGCATAATTAAGGTCTGTAAAGTGTACAAACAACCAGTTGACGATTGGAAATAAGATCAAAATCGTAGCATAAATCAATAGTTTTTTGTTTGAAACCTTAATGAAATAAATCAAAGTAAATCCTAGTAAAGCGTATAAGGTTAAAATATCGCCTAGCCAGAATAAGCATAAATGAATTAAACCTATTATTAGAAGCCAGAACATACGTCGTCTAAAAAAAGGAGCAAACGGTTTGTTCTTACTTTGTACATTGTTGAACTGAATAACACAACCAATCCCAAAAAGTAAGGAGAAAATAGAATAAAATTTCCCATCAACTAAAGTAAACATTATAAAGTCTAAATATACATCTGAACTAAGAATGGCTTCAGGATATTTAGCGTCATCAGAAAAGAATAATAAACCTGAAAACACCACGATATTAGCACTGAAAATAAAGAAAATAGCAATACCTCTCAAGACATCTAAGAATTGAATACGATCTTGTTTTTGAACAGGTTGAACGTTTTGTATTTTGTTTGTGTTCATGACTTATTTAATAATTTAGACTTAAAATTGAAAATAAATAAACTGCTCACCACTGCCTTGAGAAATCGATATCAAAAACAACAGCATAGCCCAAATTACACCCAAGATTACTGGATGTATTTTCTTAGAAACCTCTTTCATTGATGTGTTTCTCATGATCCAATGGCAAATAAATAATAAACTAATTAATGTCAAAACCTTAAGCACATCAAAGCCATGTAATATTTTGCTGCCTTCAGGATTCATAAACAACATAGAACTTATCATATTCTTTGCTGTTGAAAATTCTCTGGCTCTAAAAAACACCCAAGTAAAGTTGACAAGCGTGTAGGTGAGTAATGCTAGAAGAACACCATTTAACGCATTGATTTTAATGGTAATTTTAGTCTTTAACAAACGTTCTACTACTAAATACATACCATGCAATGCTCCCCAAATAACAAAGGTCCATGCTGCTCCATGCCATAATCCTCCAAGTAACATAGTTAACATTAACGCGACATACATTCTGGTTAATCCATTTCGGTTTCCGCCTAAAGGAATATAGAGATAATCTCTTAACCAGGTTGATAATGAAATGTGCCAGCGTTTCCATAAATCTGAAAAACCAATGGCTGCATAAGGATATCTAAAATTGTCTGGTAAGATTATACCAAGCATTAAGGCAATTCCGATAGCACATGTTGAATATCCAGCAAAGTCAAAAAATATCTGTCCGGAGAAAGCCAGAGTTCCTGTCCATGCATCTAAACTATGCAACATTTCTTTAGATCCGAAAACCTGATCAGAAACATCAGCTAACAGAGTATCTGCCAAAACCACTTTTTGAAATAAACCAATAGTTAGCAGAAATGTTCCCCAAATAAACTGTTGACTCGTAGCTTTTTTCTCTTCATAAAATTGCGTGATTAAATCTTTGGCTCTTACAATTGGTCCTGCCACTAACTGTGGAAAGAATGTTACATATAGCGCAAAATCTAAAAACGTACGAGCAGGCTTGATTTTTTTATTATACATGTCTATCGTGTAAGACATGGTTTGAAACGTATAAAAGGAAATGCCCATAGGAAGAATGATGTCCATTGGTTTTGGTTCGTAAGCTAAACCTAGAGCATTCAGTCCCAAAGTAAAGTTCTCTAATAAGAAATTACCATATTTGAAAAAAGCAAGAAAGCCCAAATTCACAAACATGCTAAGAAGCAACCACATTTTACGCTTTTTCTGATTTTCTTCAATTGCTAATTTGTTTCCTGCTGTCCAATCCACTAGTGTTGAAATCCAAAGTAGGATAACTAAAGGCGGATTCCATAGTCCGTAAAAAACATAACTCGCTAAAAGCAACATTCTTTTTTTACCAGTCCATTTAAAAATTTTCGAATAGTATAGTGCTAAAACAATGACTAAAAACACTACGAAACTTAATGAGTTGAATAACATAATTAGTTGGTTTTAGAGTTGGTTAATGCACCATCGGCTTTCATGATTTTCACTAGTTCAGCAGTGAAGAAACTGGCATCTGGTCCCGATAAATGTGACCATTCTGGGCAGTCAAGATTTTTTAATGATTCATAATCGGCATAGTGATATGCTTTAGCTTCGGTCGCTTTTACCAATTCTTGCCAAAAATCAGTTCTTGCCAAATGTTTCGATTCAATATCTTTAAACAAACCAGTAGAAGGACATCGCAATAGGATAAGGTTCCCACCTCTAGCCTTGAATTTTTTAGCGTCTTCAACAAAAAATTGCGTTGTTTCTTTCTTTTGAGGAGGTCTGTCATTACCTTCTACAATGCTTTGCCAAACGTTTTTTACAGTTCTGGCAAAGGCAGTATCATTAGCAGTCTTATCAGACATTCTCACGTTGCGGTTTTCATCCATATATTCAAACTTATAAAATGGAGGAAATTGTGGTTTTTCTAATCTTTCGGCACCTAAAGAGACAGAATTTAGTAAGGACTTTAAATCGATGTCATCTGACCAGCCTTCTTCTGAAGTGGATATAAAAACCAGATGTTTTTGAAGAGGCATTGATAAACAATGGTTGATGCGTTGCGCATACGTTCGGTTTTCATAATGCTCAACACGAGTTTGTGCTCGTTTCCACGGACCAGCTTCGGGAAATGTGGTTGAGAAGAACAGTCCTGGTGTTACACCAACTATGACAGTTCCTATATAATCTGTATTGTTTACGATATCGTGAAAAATAGGTAGAGGCGAAGCACCAGCAGTTGCTAATTGAATGGGTCTAATTCCAGTTTCTTTTTCCCATTCATTTAATTGAATATCAAAAAGGACTCTGGAAGATCCCATAAGGACAACGTCTTCTTTAGATAAGGTTTCAACTTTGGCTCTTTGTACTGCCCAGAGGTCTTTATTGTCGTCAATATCTGGTAGTTTACCATGTGCTCTCCAATAACATTCCCAAGCAACTAGACTTAGTAAACTTAAAGCTACTGCGATAAGCATTGATTGTTTTAGATTCATTTTTGGTTGGTTTTGGTTGATACATTAATTTACAATGGTATATAGGTTATGAGAATAGATTGAATTAAAAAAAATAGTAAAAATGGTAAGACTAAATAACCCATCACATCTCGTGCTTGGATTTTAATGCCTTTTCCCATAATTGGAAATACCAGAAGTAAGAAAAAAGGCTGTAGTAAATTAGTTAAGCTTTCGCCATAGGCAACTGACAGGGAAGCTCTTGAGATCATTTTGTTAAGCTCTTCAGGTTGTAATCCAGTGCCAATTTCTGAGACAGCATTGATAATGCTCGGACCAACAACAGCAAATTCACCACCAGCTGAAGGAATTGCAAAATTGACAAAGCCACCTGTTACATAAGCAAAAAACGGATAGTTATCTATTGTAGCTGTTGAAGCGAGTAAATTTGCTAATTCTTCACCTAAACCAGTATGTATCATTATGCCCATGATGCCTGCATAAAATGGATATTGATACAAAACTCCTGAGATGTTTGTACTAGAACGTTTCATAGCAATCACATAACGCATTGGTGTTTTATGTAATGCTAATCCAACCATTATGAAAATGAAAATCATGATATTAAAATTCAGTTCAAAACCATTGGTCTGAAAGTGATAAACGATATAAATGAGACCGATTAAAACAATACTAAATTGAAGAATAAAATTGTTGTTTAAACGATCTGATAATGAGCTGAAGGATAGGTTTAAACTGGAAGCTTCCTCTTTGATAGACTTCTCTTTTTGTGAAGACTTTACTTCCAGCATGTCTTCCAGTTGTGTTAATTTTTTTTCTTTCGGAATTAGAAATACAATCAATAGAGGCGCAAAAGCGACGTATAAAGCAAGCATTGCTACGTTTAAAGGAGAACCTAGTGTTGTAGTCGTTGAAATAGTTTCCGTTAAAACTCCAGCTTCAATTAAATAATTGTTTTCTGTTCCCAATAATAAAGGAATAGAACTTGAAAGTCCGGAAACCCAGCTTCCGCCAGAAAAGTAAACACAAGCAATTAAAAATGGATAATTAATGCCTTTTATACGTAAAGCTAATTCTCTGGCTAATACACAAGTAATGACAATCCACCCAAAGCTTACCAATGATAATAAAGCTCCAATTAAAGTGACAAAAAAATAAACCTGTCGTGGTGATTTGATGTAACTGGTTAAAATATCAATACCTCTATTAATCACTGGAGATAATGCAATAGCAAATCCTGTAATTATGATTAAAACAATTTGCATTCCAAATTCTAAGAGCGACCAAAAGCCATCATACCATGCAACTATAATCTCCATTATATTTTTACCAGACCAAATATATGCAGAGAGGCCTGTGATTAATGTTAGTATAAGCGCAAAAACAAATGCATCTGGCATATACTTTTGAAAAATAATTGTAAACCTTTCACCTAGTTTGGTTAGCATAATCGAATAATTTTAATTTAATCTTCAATAACATGAGGAGCCACTAACGTATGGTCTAATACCTTAAACTGATCAACTTTTTGTTTGTGGTTTTTAAAGTTAATAAATTGAACTAAAACACCCATTATCAATGGCATTAAAGCAGTAAACACGAAAACAATTTCCCAACTATAACTATCTTTGAGGATACCTAACAAAGCAGATCCTGAGGCTCGTCCCATATTTGATAATGTCATATATAAAGTGAATTGTGTTGCTGCAACTGTTTTCCAACATAGTTGCATGCCAGATGCGAAAATCCCGATGCATAAAAAAATGTTGAGTACATAATAGATAAACATAAATCCGCATAAAAAAATAAGGTTTGACCAAAGACCAGTTGCAAAAGCGAAAATTGAAATAACAGCAGTAATTAAACTTAAGTAAATGGTTAGCATTTTAATTTTACCAAAATAATCTACGAGATAGCCACCGATGATCATTCCAAAGATACCAGCAACAACGTTTATTATTGAAAAGAACTGAGAAAAATCGGTATTGGTCCATTCGAGTTCTTGAATAGTAAAAATGGGTAATAGTGTATCCATCAACCCAAATAAAATTCCACTAACAAAAGAAATTACTACAAAGATGAGGCTGGATCGTAATTTTGTAACACGATACAAACTTTTTATGATTTCAGCCCAACTTTTTAATTGGCTAGCCTCAGATTCGGTATTTGCTTCACCTTTTAGCCATGGCATAATTTTTTCGCCTGGACGTTCCGTAAAATAGATGGGAACTATCATAATAATTGCAACAGCAATTGATAATAATGAAATAGCAGTTGTAAAACCTAAACTATTGATCAATGCGGTACCAACAACCAAGGATAGAGATGTTCCAATGATCTTTGTTCCCCACATCAATCCGTTTGCTCTGGCTTGTTCATCAGCAGGAATCACATCAACAGCCATTCCGTCTGTGGCTACATCTTGAAAAGCTCCAAAAAAGCTAATCGAGAAACCAACAATCATTAATCCAGTGATGTTATTTAAAGGATCAGGTACAAATCCGATACTCAAAAAACTGAGGATTAAACCTAGTTGACCAAAAATAACCCAAGGTCGTTTTCTTCCCATTGATAAAATGGTAAAGCGATCCATTAGAGGCGCTATTATTATTTTAAAACTCCACGGAATTAAGATGACACCAATGAAAGCGGCAATGTCTACAGGAGACTTATCATTCATAGCTAACCATGCTGGTAATGCAAAAAACAAAATACCTTCCGGAATCCCTTGTGCGACATACAACGCTGAAAATGAAAAATAACGTGAAAAAGCACTTCCAGTAAGACTTCGACTAAATTTTAACTTTGAGCTTTTCATAATGTTGTTTTTGTGTCATTGGATGAAACTTTTATTGGGTATAGTTCCTACTGAAATTGTTGTTGAGGTTTATATATAGTATCTTATGATGCAGTTCTAATTCATTTCAGCATCAGCTAATTTTTTGGTATCCACATATTGTTGGAAAGCAATAACTTTTCCATTTTTGAGTGTCCATAAGTGTGCTGCTTGCGCATTGTAAACGATACCAGTTGCTTTGTTTTTTGCATCATATCGTAAAGTTGCTAATACTTGATTATTGCTCATGTCATGAAGTACTATATCTGCTAATTTGAAATACTCATGATTGGCTCCAAGACGTGCAAATACCCCATTTAATATGGCATCAGGACCAATATAAGGATTGCTGTCAGCTAAAGAATTACTTTCAGCTTCATTCCATACAACAGTAGCATCCATGCCAGAAAGCACTGTAGGAATATCACCTTTTGCAAAAGCATCATAAAGACCATTGATAATTGAAATATTCTCTGGATTTGAAACTAAACCAAGTTGCTGCATAAACACAGCATTATCCATAAAATCCTGTTCTTGAGCAATTTTTCCATTCTTCATTTTCGTGATAGTAACACCTTGAATATCAACCGTTCGATTGGTTGCAGGAATACCGAAGAAGTCGCCAGTATGTGTGCCTTTAAAATTCCATTGTTTTACAATTTGATTCTCATGACCAAAAACGTTTACTATTGTAAATTCAATATTTGAAAACCCCGTAATAAAATTTTGATAATACGCTTTAAAGTTCTCTATGCCTACAATATTTTCAGGACTTTGAATGGCTGTAATATTTGCATCGAAATATGTTGAATTAATTTTGTCGATTTCACCTTTATTGACAATATCATCCCATACTTGAGTGTACATTTTGATATCTTTTTCTAGGGTTTGTCCTTGGGAATATATAGTACATAAACCCATGGTGATTGTAATTAAGAATAATTTAATAGCTTTCATTGTATGGTCTTTTTTGTTGTTAAAATTTTATATCGGAAGGATTCATAAAGATTACCAAATCACAATCTTTAGTAAAATTAGATATAGCTGACTTTTGCTGAGTGTCTATTTCACAGACGTATAGGTTTTCTGAATGATCTAACTCCATAAGATGTTCGTAGTTTTCTTTTATTGAAATATCAATAGTTGAAACTTTAATATTGAAATTATGAAGTAGTAAAAGCGAAATAACATCACTTTCAATAAAACCAGAACCTCCTATAACACCTACTTTTTTCATGTTTTTATTAAAAGAATGTATGATTGTAATTTGATTACTAAAAAAACAGGCAGATGATAACCTAATTGGTTGATTTGCTTTTAAAACACTAAAACGAAATCTTTTTTTTAGTTATCGCGACCCTCTCCACAAAAATCGTTTCTGCCTGTTAGTTATATGTTCTAGAAGAAAATGGTTATTCTTTCTTTTCTGGAGGAGTTAAAGTATAACCCATTGCAGTAGCTACAGCCAAATTATCATAGTAAATCACTGCTTTTTGTATTTTTCCACCATCAACCATTGCTGTATATTGATAAGGTAATACGATATCTTTACCATTTTCTGTAAATGTATAAGTTCCCCATATTGACACCCAATCACCTTTATATTCTCCATCTAATACTCTCCAGGAATTAACCACGTATTCATTTTTTTGATTGGTACGCACTTTATGTGCTTCTTTCCAGTTCGTAATTTCTTCAGCTTTTGTTGAAGTTTCACCATTACTTGGTCCAGATGATATATAATCATCTGATAATAAACTTGCAACGACATCCATTTTGTTGCTAATAATCGCATCTAAGTAATTTGAAACGACCTTAAGGTCTTCTTCGGCAGTTGGATTTTGAGAGACGATTTCATTGAAACTCTTTGTTTCCTGGGCTAAAGTAATTTGACCAATACAAAGAAATAAGACTAATATTGTTGTTTTTAAAGTTTTCACAATTAATAAGTTTTAATGGTTAATTTTGGCTCATGCTTAATTCCGTTTCAAGCGTGTAAGTATAGCTCCAAACATCTTCTAATGCTGCATTGAATTTTTCACGAATTGCTTTAGTTTTAGCTGCGCCATGAGCGCTCTCATATACTTGCCATACATTGTCGGTATCAGTATCTAAATCTGCAAAACTTTTATAAGGCGTCGATACAAAATAATTAGCACCTTCTCCAGCCATTACTGCGTACCAAAACCCTCGTTTATCACCTTCTTTTTGAGCGATAGTTGTTGTCACATCTTTTACTACTTCATTAAAAACTAATGAGTTATTTACTTTAAAGCTGTAAACCCAAACAATGCTCATGCCTTCTAGGTTTGTTTTACGACTATAGTTAGGCATAAATCTATTCGTATTAAATTCAGAATTTTCAATGTGAGGAATGATTAGATCTTCAGCTATTGAGCGACATGCTTTTCCTGCTTCATCACTTTTATCCATTTCAGCCCAGTTTTCCATAGTTGATGTCAATACGTAAACATTTCCTTTTCCTTGTAGGCGATGCCAAACATTCCAGCTTTCTGTTCCTTTATTGTCTTTGTAGCATTTGTTCCATTTTTTTACACCTTCTGTAAAGTCTGAATCATGACCAAATTTTATAGTGAACGCAGTCGTGTTCATTATAAAACTTTCATCTTCTTGAGCCAGTATTGTTAAAGGTAGCATTAATAAAAAGCATGCAATACTTAAAATTGTTTTAGAAATTTTCATAATAATTATATTTAAATGGTTGATTAATAAATGATTTACATTCATTGACTAAGTAACCTATTATCTTATTATAAAAAAATCTGTCAAGGACGAATTGATAGATAATTTGTCCGAACGCATCGATTTATTTATCGGAAATTATTTTGAAGTAACTGTATGTATTTTGGCTATATGGTTTGTAGTCGTTTTAGTAATTCTTCTTTTAAAGATTTACTAACAGGAATAGCTTTTTTGGCAATAACTATGTGGCTTGTGGCAATTTCATCTATTTGAGACAAATTGATTATAAATGAGCGATGAACTCTCAAAAAATGTTTGTTTGGAAGTTTTTCATCCATATCTTTTAAGGTCATTACCAGCAAGTATTCTTTGTCTTTTGAATATATGCGACAATAATTTCGTTCAGCTTCTATGTACAGAATGTCTTGAATATCAACTTTTACCATTTTTTCATTGTGTCTTACGAAAATACAATTACTTAACATAAATGGCGAAGGTTCTGTTTTTGATAGATTATCCTCAACATACTCATTTTTTTCCTGTTGAATTCGATCTACAGTTAATTCAATAGCACGTTGTAAATCAAGTTTTTTAAAGGGTTTAGAGATGAAGGCATGCGGATGTGTGCTTTTTGCTCTATTAAAATGCGTTTCATCAGCATTTGCAGTTAAATAAATGACGGCAATATCTTGAATTTCCTTAATAAGTTTAACCGTGTCAATGCCATCTAAGTCTCCTTTGAGATTAATATCCATTAAAACAATATCTGGATGATCTTGTTTAACACACGTTAAGGCGTCTTCTGCTCGTGGAACAATGCCTACAACGTCATAGCCAAGCATAGTAAGTTGTAATGAGATGTTTGCTGCAATAATCATTTCAT
Source organism: Psychroserpens mesophilus (assembly GCF_000826645.1). GTDB lineage: Bacteria > Bacteroidota > Bacteroidia > Flavobacteriales > Flavobacteriaceae > Psychroserpens > Psychroserpens mesophilus. The sequence continues at coordinate 61,429 of NZ_JXJP01000008.1, read as the reverse complement.
CTTCAACAATTAAAATTTTAATAGGAGTGCTCATTTAGGCTGCGGATTTAATTTTAAATTCGAATGATATTGATGTACCATGGTCATGGCTTTCTTTCATATGTCCATTGAGTTGTTGTGTAAGTAATTTGATGAGTTGTGTTCCAAAGCCTGTACCTTTAGGAGTAGTATTCGACATTTTTCCTACACCATTGTCTATTACTTTTAAAGCAATCGTCTCAGGGTTTGGTCTTGATAAGCAAATTTCAATTGTTCCTTTGCTATCTTTCGGAAATGCATATTTGAGTGCATTGGTCAGTAATTCATTTACGATAAGTCCGATAGGTACAGCTGTGTCAACATCTAATTCTAACTCATCCATTGCGCATTCAATCTTAACTTTGTCTTCAGCATTAAACGTATCTAAAATACCATTACTCAAATTAATAAAGTAATCCTTCATATCGATGCTTCCTAAATTTTCGCCTTGATATAACTTTTGATGAATAATTCCCATAGATTGAACTCTGTTCTGACTTGCAATCATGGCATCTCTGGTTGGAGAATCTTCTAATTGCGCAGATTGCAATGCAATTAAACTTTTCACTAATTCCAGATTGTTTTTGACACGATGGTGTATTTCTTTTAGTAGCAATTCATTTTGCTGATTCTTACTGTCTAATTCACTATTTAACGATTCTAGTTTTTTATTTTTTTGTTGATTTTTTCTGAAATTATAAACAACTCCAAAAAGAATGACTGCCAGTAATCCAGTAAGTATAATATATAAGACTTTAGTTCGTTTTTGCTGACTGATTTTTTCATTCTGAAACAAAATTGTAGCATTTTTTTGACCCACTTCGTACTCAGACTGTGTTTTACTTTCGAGACTTAAGATGATATTATCTTTAAAAGATTCCAATTCTGAAGCATATAGTTGATGGTAATACAAGGCTTTTGTGTGGTCTCCAATAGATTCATAAATTTCTGAAACATGCATGTAGTTTTCCCACAAATTTCGAGATCTTCCTGTTTTTTTTATGAGCTCAATAGCCTTGAGATTGTATGGTAACGCATCTTCATATTGGCCTTGCATGACATAAACATGTCCGATGTTGCCCAACGACGGAATCAAGTATTGCTCTAATCCCATAGCTTTAGAGTTGTCATAATTAGCTTGATAATCTGCAATGGCTTCATCATAACGTTCCATATATTTGTAAATATTACCTCTCCAGTTTACTGAAGCCATCATCGGAGCTCCAGTTTCACCTAATTCCTTGTATAAATCAATTGAAGTGTTAATAGATTCTAATGCGTCTTCCAAGTTAAAACCCGTAAATAATTGACTATTAGCTTTAAACCGATAGGTAAGAGCTAAATCTTCTTTAGCATTAATTTCTTTTTGAATAGTAATAGCTTTATCACAATGTATTATGGCTTCATTATAATCGTTTTCATAATATTGCAAATCGCAAATATGAGCATAACACTTAGCAATTCCTTTTTGATTGTCTAGTGCCTCATAAATACTTAAGGCTTTATAAACGTTACTTTTAGCTTTGTTGTAGTCTGCTTTTATAGTATAGAGCGCTGTAATATCAAGATAGGTATCGGCAAGATTAAGTGATTCATCAAGATTTGTGTAAATATCTTTTACAGTGTTTAGGTAGAAAACAGCCGAATCTAAATTAGAATATTCTTCATGGTAACTAGCCAAAAAGCTATAAGATTGTGCAAGCCTGTTACTATCATTAGCTTGTTTAGAAAGGTTAATAGCGATTCTTGAATTGATTTTAAAAGCACTTGAATCTTTAATACTGCTATGGTGAGTTTCTAACCAATTCAGAACAGAATCTAGTGATCTGCTTGAATTAGAATTTTGCGCAAGATTATTTAGTGTACAGCTAAGTACAATTATAAGGATTAGTTTTTTAGTCATCAGTCTTTAATATAGCTATTGAAAAGACTTTAGGGAATGTTAAAGATAGTAAATTTTTCCTACAATATTAACATTACCTTAACTATTATAAACCACTTAGATTGTAAAATATAAAAAATTAATAGTTGATTAAGATGCGAATGAAATTTCTACTTGGTTTTTTATGATATCTTCAAAGGTTTCACGTTTCCTGATTAGATGTGCTTTGTTTTTATACCAGAGTACTTCTGCAGGACGATAACGTGAATTATAATTTGATGCCATCGAATAACAATAGGCTCCAGCATTTTTAAATGCTAAAATATCATCTTCGCTAATTTCACTAATACGTCTATTATTGGCAAATGTATCCGTTTCACAGATATAACCTACAACAGAATAAAAACGTTCGCGACCTTTTGGGTTTGAAATATTGATGATGTCATGTTGCGAACCATAGAGCATTGGTCTAATCAAATGATTAAAGCCAGAATCTACTTGAGCAAAAACGGTTGAAGTGGTTTGTTTAACGACATTGACCTTCGTTAAAAAGGAACCTGCTTCACTGACTAAAAATTTACCTGGTTCAAATGCTAAGGTTAGTTGTTTGCCGTAATCCTTACAAAACTCATTAAATCGTTCGGATAGTTTGTCGCCCAATTCTTCAATATTTGTTTCAATATCGCCAACTTTATAAGGCACTTTAAAACCAGATCCGAAATCAATAAACTCTAAATTTTTAAAGTTTTTAGCAGTTTCAAATAAAATCTCGCTTGCGTAAAGGAATACATCAATATCTAAAATATCACTTCCAGTATGCATGTGAATGCCGTTAATAGTCATTTTGGTATTTTCAACAATACGAAGTAAATGTGGAATCTGATGAATTGAAATGCCAAATTTACTATCAATATGTCCAACAGATATATTAGTGTTTCCACCTGCCATCACGTGAGGATTAATACGAATACAAACTGGAGTTTTAGGGTGTTTTGTGCCAAATTGTTCTAGAATTGAAAGGTTATCAATATTAATCTGCACTCCTAAACTGGCAGCTTTTTCAATTTCAGTAAGTGAAACACCATTTGGAGTAAATATAATGTCTTCAGGTTTAAACCCAGCAATAAGTCCGAGTTGTACTTCCTGAATTGAAACGGTATCTAATCCCGAGCCTAATGAATTAAACAATTTCAAAACTGAAATATTGGATAATGCCTTTACAGCATAGTTCAATTTCACGTGTTTAACCTTGTTAAAAGCAGATGTTAATCGTTGGTATTGCGATTGAATTTTATCAGCATCATAAACATATACTGGACTGCCATAGTCTTTAGCGATTTGTAATAAGGTGGTTCGTTTCATTAGTTTGAACTATTAAAATATAATGTATTTCAGAATTCAAAAATAGATGTAATCAGTAGTCTAAACATAAAAATGCAAAAATATTGCTAATTTTGCACAAATTGTTAAATAATAAACAAATTGAAAACAATCGCCTCTTGTGTAGAACGTATTATAGTTTCGAGTCCTTTTTTAGAAGAAGGTTTGTCGCGAGAAATTATTAACTATTCTGCTTTAGCCAAAGATTTGAATAAGCAAATTTCCGAAATGTTGAGACGACCCGTAAAAGATGGCGCTATCATGATGGCTTTACGACGTTATCATCAGCCCTTGTATATTAATAATACGAAACGACTGACAAAAATATTTGAGAATTTAGGAGATATTACTGTTCGATCGAATTTAAGTGACTTTACATTTCAAAATTCACCGTCTTTAATTCAAAATCATTCACATATTTTGGAATCCATAAGTGCTAATCATCAAATTTTCTATGCTTTTACTCGTGGTATATTTGAGAGCAATATTATTATTTCAACATCTGAAAAGGAGAGTATTTTGAACGCTTTTAAAAACGAGAAACAAATAGGATTTAAAGATAAATTATCTGCTATTAGTATTTATTTACCAAAAGGGAATTCAAATATTTCAGGCTTATACTACCAAATATTTAAGCAGTTAGCCTGGGAAAACATCACCTTATATGAAGTTGTTTCTACAACAAATGAATTTACCATAGTTGTAGAAGATCATTTGGTTGATCATGCATTTTCTATTATTAAACGTTTAAAAGGTTGAGATCCTTAATTTCTGAAACGAAATAATAAAACTGTATAAATCATTATTAAAAACTATTGGTAAAACGCCATAGGTTAACTACTTTTGCGTATCTAAAATTTTACTCTAAGAAAGATGAATTTACACGAATATCAAGGAAAAGAATTATTAAGCAGTTTTGGTGTACGCATTCAACGTGGTATTGTTGCACAAAATGCAGATGAAGCTGTTACTGCAGCAAAGAAATTAACTGAAGAAACAGGAACAGGTTGGCACGTAATTAAGGCTCAAGTTCACGCAGGTGGTCGTGGAAAAGGTGGTGGAGTTAAGTTGGCTAAAAACTTAGATGAGGTAAAAACGATTGCTGGACAAATTATTGGAATGGATTTAGTGACACCTCAGACATCTGCTGAAGGAAAACGTGTTCATCAAGTGTTAGTTGCTGAAGATGTTTATTATCCTGGAGATTCAGAACCTGAAGAATATTACATGTCTGTGTTGTTAAACAGAGCTAATGGTCGCAATATGATTATGTATTCTACAGAAGGTGGAATGGATATTGAAACAGTTGCTGAAGAAACACCTCATTTGATTTTTCATGAAGAAATTGATCCAGCTACTGGAATATTACCTTTTCAAGCACGTAAAATTGCTTTTAATTTAGGGTTGTCAGGAACTGCGTTTAAAGAAATGACAAAGTTTGTAACTTCATTATACACGGCATACGATAAATCTGATTCTTCATTATTTGAAATTAATCCTGTGTTAAAAACCAGTGATGATAAAATCATGGCTGTAGATGCCAAAGTCTCTTTAGATGATAATGCGCTTTTCAGACATAAAGATTTAGCTGCACTTCGTGATTTACGTGAAGAAAATCCAATTGAAGTTGAAGCAGGAAAGCTTGGTTTAAACTATGTTGACCTTGACGGAAATGTTGGTTGTATGGTGAATGGAGCAGGATTAGCAATGGCAACGATGGATTTGATTAAACAAGCAGGAGGAGAGCCAGCTAACTTTTTAGATGTTGGTGGTACTGCTGATGCAGCTCGAGTTGAAGCAGCTTTTCAAATCATATTAAAAGATCCAGCAGTTAAAGCTATTTTGATAAACATCTTTGGTGGAATTGTACGTTGTGATCGTGTTGCACAAGGTGTTATTGATGCTTATAAAAATATGGGTAATATTGAAGTACCAATTATTGTTCGTTTACAAGGAACCAATGCTGATGTCGCTAAAGAATTAATTGACAACTCTGGGTTGGATGTAATGAGTGCTACTGAATTTCAGGAAGCAGCTGACAAAGTACAACAGGTTTTAGCTTAAGGTATAAATGTCATTCTGAGCAAAAGCGAAGAATCTCAACATAATAAAAAAAAGCTCTCAATTTTGAGAGCTTTTTTTATGAACTAAATTGAATTAATTGTTATGTCGAACAGATTGAGAAAACTAATTATCGTTATAGATTCCTTCACTTCGGTCGGAAGGACAACTTTATAAATGTAATCCACATTCTGTCTTCGGATTATTATTCCAGCGACCACTTCGGTCTTCACCTGGAACAGTACAGTGTTTACAACCAATTGAATTATACCCTTTAGCTACTAGAGGATGAAAAGGTAAATCGTGTTCTTTGATATAAGTATCACGTTGTGCTTTGGTAATATCTAAGAGTGGATAAAATTTTAAAATTTCGCCACGTAATTCAAAAATATCTAAAGTTGAACGATGATCACTTTGCCATTCCATTAAACCTGAAACCCAAACCTTATAGTTATTCTTTATAATATCTAAAGGTCTAACTTTGTTAATGGAGCAACAGAAATCAGGATTCTTTTTCCAGGTCTCATCTTTTGTAGTGAAATCATGTTCTTCTTTTAATGCACTAATAGAATTTACATTGAGTCCATATTGTTTAGTCAACTGTTCCTTATAATCTAACGTATCTTCAAAATGATATCCAGTATCAATAAAAAAAACTTCCTGCTTTTGATTAATTTCAGAAAACAATTTTAATAAAAATGCTGAAGTAGCTGCAAAAGAGCTTGTTAACATCACCTCTGTAACGTCAAAGTCTTTATATAGTTCTTTAATTCTTTCGGTAGCTGAAAGGGATTTGTATTTGGTATTAAGTGCTTTTATTTCAGTTTCTGAAATATTTGGAATCACTTTAGTTGCATTAGGAATCTCAAGCATAGGGACATTTTAATCAATATGCAATTTACAGTCTTAAATCTAAAGTATATGTTAAGAAGCCTATTTTTGCGATACTGATAATTTAAGGCTTCTTTTTTTGAGGTTTCGGTAATGGACCACGTAGATGAATTATCAATCCGTTAAGGAAGTTTCTTAATATCTGATCACCACATTCCATATAATTAGGATGATCTTCACGTCTAAACATAGCATTTAATTCGCTTTTAGTAACTCTAAAGTCAACAAGTTCTAAAATTTTAATAATATCATCATCACGTAGCTTATGTGCAACTCTTAGTTTTTTAAATATGTCGTTATTGGTCATAGTATCTGTTTGGTGTTTAAATTTTACCTTATATTTTTCATCTAAGAATTGATTAAAACGAATGTACACAAAATTTAATAATTATTTAATGTGTATTTCATCGATAATAATTTTTAACGATTCAAAAATCGATGAAATGCATGTTTTTTGTAAACCTTTAATAATCAATGTATTGAATATGGTTTTTATATGAAAGTAGGAAAAAACCGATGAAAGGCATTATATTTTTCGATAAGCTACAATTTATCAAGGTTTACGGCAAATTAAACTTATTAACTTTAAAAAAGTAAAAATCATAATCCCTCGTCATGATAAATCGCGTTGAAAAATTGAGCTTGCTTTCAGAAATGATTGCTTTCGCACAGACAAATGAAAATATAAAGTCCATTGAATATAGATTCCTTTTTGGTGTAGCCAAGCAATTGGATATTTCAAAAGAAGATTTTGATTATCTCATTGAGCATCCTGTGACCTATGTACACCTAAAATCGCATAGTGAGCGCATTGTTCAATTTCACAGACTAGTCTTATTAATGAATCTTGATCACGAAATCAGTTCTAAGGAATTGGTGAAGCTACATAATTTCGGACTCCGAATGGGTTTGAGTCATGAATCTATAAATAGAGTTCTTGATTTGATGGAAAGTTTTCCTAATAAAGTTGTACCACCAGATTTCTTAATTGATATTTTCAAAGTACAATATAATTGATATACAATCAGAGATCTAAAACGTCTTTGTCATTTCGACAGAGCGAATAATGAGTGACGAGTAATCTTATAATAATGAGATTCCTCCTCGTATCTTGTTCGGAATGACACAACCTATAATTTATAATATTACATATAATTTTGTCTTATTATTCTTTAAGATGCTCTAACAGTCTTTCTTTTATAAAATAGTTCCAGCCTGTAACACAACTTTCTTTTTTAAATTCTGGAATGTCATCAGGAAAGTCTTCGGTAACTTTAGTTGTTAAAGTGAGTTCTGTAAGTTGACTGTTAATTTCAGATAATTGAAAAGTTACAAACGAATTACCTTCGTAACCTTCATATCTCCAATTATAAACAATTTTTTGAAGAGGAATAACTTCTGTTATTTCCCATAGATGCGGAAATTGTCTGTTTTCAGAAGTGACAGTGAATTGAGTTTTAAATCCGACAGATGGTTCAAAAGCTGGAATGTTTTCAAAAAACCATTGTCGCATTTCTTTGATTTCTGTTATGGCTTTCCAAACAGTTTCAACTGGCTGATGAAAATTTTGTTTCACCTTAATAACAGGTTCACTGACTTTCATTTTAAGACCGATTTACTTTTTCTAATTTGTTTTGATAGCTCTTAATTTCATCCCGAAGTTGAGCTGCAATAATAAAGTCTAGGGCCTTAGCAGCCTGCTCCATGAGTTTTCGTTTTTCACGAATTTTCTTTTCCAATTGAGCTTTAGTGAGATACTCACTTTCTGGCTCTGCAGCTTTTGCAGCTTCTAATTCATAACTATATGTACTTACTGAATTTTTGGTCAATGCATTGTCCAAACTCTTATTTAGTGCTCTTGGAACTAAATTGTGCTTGGTGTTATACGCAATTTGTTTTTCACGTCTGTATTCTGTTTCATCAATCGTTTTTTGCATGCTTTTCGTAATTTTATCAGCATACATAATGGCTTTTCCATTAAGGTGTCGTGCAGCTCTACCAACAGTTTGTGTTAGAGATCGCGTTGATCGTAAAAAGCCTTCCTTGTCAGCATCAATGATAGCAACTAAAGAGACTTCAGGTAAATCTAAACCTTCACGAAGTAAGTTAACACCAACCAAAACATCAAATAAACCTTTTCGCAAATCCTGCATGATTTCAACACGTTCAAGCGTGTCCACATCACTGTGAATATAGCGACAACGGATTTGGATACGATCTAAATATTTAGTCAGTTCTTCAGCCATACGTTTGGTCAATGTTGTAACCAAGGTGCGTTCATCTTTTTCAACTCGTACTTGTATTTCTTCAATTAAATCATCAATCTGATTCAAACTCGGACGCACTTCAATAACAGGATCTAATAAACCGGTTGGTCTAATCACTTGCTCAACATACACACCATCTGTTTTTTGTAGTTCGTAATCGGCTGGTGTTGCACTCACATAAATCACCTGATTCTGCAGCGCCTCAAATTCTTCAAACTTTAATGGTCTGTTGTCCATAGCAGCAGGTAATCTAAATCCGTATTCCACAAGATTTTCTTTACGACTTCTATCACCACCATACATCGCGTGAACTTGTGAAATGGTCACGTGACTCTCATCAACAACCATCAAATAATCGTCTGGAAAATAATCAAGCAAACAGAATGGTCGTGTACCAGGTTGTCGTCCATCTAAATATCTGGAATAGTTTTCAATTCCTGAGCAATAGCCCAATTCTCGAATCATTTCCAAATCAAATTCGGTGCGTTCTTTTAAACGTTTGGCTTCTAAATGTTTACCGATGTCTTTGAAATAATCGTGTTGTTTTACCAGATCATCTTGAATTTCCCGAATAGCACCTTGAAGCACATCAGGAGAAGTAACGAACATGTTTGCAGGATAAATATTCAATCGGTCATAATGTTCAATAACTTCATTGGTTTGAATATTGAACTGCTCGATATCTTCAATTTCATCACCAAAAAAGTGAATCCGAAAGGCGTCATCAGCATAACTTGGAAATACATCAACGGTATCGCCTTTTATTCTGAAGTTTCCATGATTAAAATCGGCTTCAGTTCTCGAATATAAACTTTGTACCAAGCGATGTAATAATTCGGTTCTTGAAATTTCCTGATTAATTTCTAAGGAAATTACATTCTTTTGAAATTCTACAGGATTTCCAATACCATATAAACACGATACTGAAGCCACCACAATGACATCACGACGTCCAGACAAAAGGGAAGAGGTTGTACTCAATCGCATTTTCTCAATTTCTTCGTTTATGGATAAATCCTTTTCAATGTAAACACCAGAAACTGGAATGTAAGCTTCAGGTTGATAGTAGTCATAATACGATACAAAATACTCAACAGCATTTTCTGGAAAAAACTGCTTAAACTCAGAGTACAATTGAGCAGCCAGTGTTTTATTATGTGCTAAAACTAAAGTCGGCTTTTGAACCTCTTCAATCACATTAGCAACCGTAAATGTTTTACCAGAACCAGTGACTCCAAGTAGAGTCTGATATTTTTCATTAGAATTTATACCATCAACTAATTGCTGAATGGCTTGAGGTTGATCACCTGTAGGTTTGAATTCGGATTGTACTTTGAAACGCATTTCACAAAGTTACACAAAACTTAAATGTAAAAGTAACTATCGCTTTAAAGTAAAGTGACCATTTATTGCTTGTCCAGTTCTTAAATTAATAATGTACCAATAGTCATTGGTTTCAAGAGTTTTTCCATTATAAGTCCCATTCCATGAAGCTTCAGTACCAATAATATGTTTTAGAAGTTTTCCGTAGCGATCAAAAATATACACGTCAATAACGATGTTATTCCTATCAGTGATTTTCCAGGTATCATGAAAACCATCGCCATTTGGTGTTAGAAAATTTGGAATATATAAATCTAAGGTGATTTCAAAAGTAATTGATTTTATAAGACAACCATTAACTTCTCTAACGAACAAGGTGTAAGATCCATTAGGTAAATTTGTAAATGTATTGCTGGTTTGAAATTCTACACCATTTAATGAATACTCAAAGCTAAGCGATGGATCGTCCATATTGATTGTTAAGCTTCCATTGATGACATCAATGTTTGATTCGGAAAGATTGAAATCAACCGATGAACCCACTGTCACTGTAAAACTAGATTCGTTAGAACAGATATCAGGCGCAGTTCCGATTTCATTATAAATGAAAATGGTTTGTGTTGTCGAAATGACATCACCAGCATTAAACATTGTGCCAGTGCCACCAGAAGCAGAAAAATAGTTCCCATTGGTTAAAGCAGGTAAGGTATAATCTGTGCAAACCGTTTGATTTGCAATGGTATCGACTAAAGGAGTTCCTGAAACAGTCACTGTAAAACTAGATTCGTTAGAACAGATATCAGGCGCAGTTCCGATTTCATTATAAATGAAAATGGTTTGCGAGGTTGAAATGACATCACCAGCATTAAACGTTGTTCCATTGCCACCAGAGGCAGAGAAATAGTTTCCGTTTGTCAACACAGGTAAGGTATAATCTGTGCAAACGGTTTGATTCGCAATGGTATCGACCAAAGGTGTTCCTGAAACTGTCACTGTAAAACTAGATTCGTTAGAACAGATATCAGGCGCAGTTCCGACTTCATTATAAATGAAAATGGTTTGCGATGTTGAAATGACATCACCAGCATTAAAAGTCGTTCCAGTGCCACCAGAAGCAGAGAAATAATTTCCGTTAGTCAACACAGGTAAGGTGAAATCTGTACAAACCGTTTGATTCGCAATCGTATCGACCAAAGGTGTTCCGAAGACTGTAATTGAAAAACTAGATTCGTTAGAGCAGATATCAGGAGCCGTTCCGACTTCATTATAAATGAAAATGGTTTGAGTTGTCGAAATGACATCACCAGCATTATACATTGTACCAGTGCCACCAGAAGCAGAGAAATAGTTCCCGTTAGTCAACACAGGTAAGGTATAATCTGTGCAAACCGTTTGATTCGCCATGGTATCGACTAAAGGTGTTCCTGAAATAGTAACTGTAAAACTAGATTCGTTAGAACAGATATCAGGAGCCGTTCCGACTTCATTGTAAATGAAAATGGTTTGCGAGGTTGAAATGACATCACCAGCATTAAACGTTGTTCCAGTGCCACCAGAAGCAGAGAAATAATTCCCATTGGTTAAAGCAGGTAAGGTATAATCTGTACAAACCGTTTGATTCGCAATGGTATCGACTAAAGGAGTTCCTGAAACTGTCACTGTAAAACTAGATTCGTTAGAACAGGTATCAGGCGCAGTTCCGACTTCATTATAAATGTAAATCGTTTGTGTTGTTGAAATGACATCACCAGCATTAAACGTTGTTCCAGTGCCACCAGAAGCAGAGAAATAGTTCCCATTGGTTAAAACAGGTAAGGTGTAATCTGTGCAAACCGTTTGATTCGCAATGGTATCGACTAAAGGAGTTCCTAAAACAGTAACCGTAAAACTACTCTCGTTAGAACAGGTATCAGGCGCAGTTCCGACTTCATTATAAATGAAAATCGTTTGCGAGGTTGAAATGATATCACCAGCATTAAACATTGTTCCAGTGCCACCAGAAGCAGAGAAATAATTTCCGTTAGTCAACACAGGTAAGGTGAAATCTGTACAAACCGTTTGATTCGCAATCGTATCGACCAAAGGTGTTCCGGAAACTGTAATCGTAAAACTAGATTCGTTAGAACAGGTATCAGGCACAGTTCCGACTTCATTGTAAATGTAAATCGTTTGCGACGTTGAAATGATATCACCAGCATTAAACAATGTTCCAGTTCCACCAGAAGCAGAGAAATAGTTCCCGTTAGTCAACACAGGTAAGGTGAAATCTGTACAAACCGTTTGATTCGCAATCGTATCGACCAAAGGAGTTCCTGAAACTGTAACCGTAAAACTACTCTCGTTAGAACAGATATCAGGCGCAGTTCCGATTTCATTATAAATGAAAATGGTTTGCGAGGTTGAAATGATATCACCAGCATTAAACGGTGTTCCAGTGCCACCAGAAGCAGAGAAATAATTTCCGTTAGTCAACACAGGTAAGGTATAATCTGTGCAAACGGTTTGATTCGCAATGGTATCGACTTCCGGATTAAGAACTTCCAACTGGACTGCAATACTTAATAAATCGCACGAGGTGGAAGTAATTTCACAATAATATTGATTTCCGTCAAAGTTAAAAGGTATATTATTAACCATTAATGTATTGGTAGTCGTTCCAGAATAATTTGCATTATCAACAACATCGATCCAATTTCCTGAAGCATCTAAAACTTTCCATTGATACGTATACGTTCCGACATCAACTGAAACGGTAAAGTTTGTGCTGGTATTTTCGCAAACTATTTGAGAATCAGGTTGCGTTATAACTGGTGTGTTAACTGGGTCTTCCGTATGCATTCCTAAGTCAGAACAATCTTCAGTATCGGAAAATGTCCATTCATTAATATCGAATGTGGTTGAGGGTGCAGCAGCATCAGAATTTCTTATGTAAGTGTAACCAATATTGACATCAGTATATAAAACATCAATTTGAATAGAATTTTTAAGAAGTACTATTTCATCATTCGCATTGATTCCTGCACCTTGATCCAAGTCACTAACTAATCCGCTGCAAGTGTTTCCTGTGCTACCCATTTCTATAATAAATGTATCTAATGGGTTTATCGTACCTGTTAGTAAAATAGAATAGCTTGGAGCAGCATTCCCAATATCACCATAACGGTCAATTTGATAGACACCATCTAAGACAATAACAGTATTCGTTGGATTGTAAAGTTCGATAACACCATAACTTCCACCATCAGAATCATAAACTTCAGACATATAGATGTCATCATTACTCGTAGAGTTACAATCTGATTCAATTAAAGAAAACATAGTTGGAGATGTTCCAGTACATCCACCAGAACTTGTCATAGTAATAGTTGAAGTCGTTGTTAATCCAGCAGGAACTACAACTACTAATTCCGTGTCACTTATGATATTGAAAGAAGTATTTATTCCACCAAAATCTACAGATGTTACCGCATTAAAATTATTTCCAGTTATAGTTACCAATGTGTTTTCTGGTCCAGATGATGGAGAAAAGCTTGTCATAATTGGAGCTGGACAGAATATTGAGGTATTATAAATTGAAACATTAGATGCATTCAAATCGTTTAGAGTCAAGAAACAATAGAAAATTAATAAGATTGGAAAATATCTGTACATTATTTGAAAATATCGGGCAAAATAACTAATATTTTGAAGAATTCATGTTATCTCAGTGTTACTTTAATTAACAAAAGAAAAAGTAGTCTTCCATAGGTTGCATCGCTATAGATTTAAAATACGATTTGATGATTTTTTGTTCTTTTGAATTGGCAACTGTTATGATACTTTGCGGATTTTTAAGTGCTTTTAAATGTTCAAAATTATACAGTTCTACATCATAAATATGTTTGCCTATTTTTTTCGGATTGTCGCAGATCCATATAAAACTAATTTTGTTTTTCTGTAATAGCTTCGCAATAGTTTTTCCTTTTTGTCCAGCTCCCCAAATCACAAGAGGTCTCGACGCCTCGTGATTTAGGTCTAAAAAGTAATGTAATTTTAACTCAAGAAAATGATTTTCAGCATAGTTGCTATCTGTTCGTGATGCTCTTGTACTATAATCTCTCCAGTAATGCAAAAGCTTCCTGCTGGGAATACACCTGATGTTATTTTTATAAAACCGAAATGTTAAGTCGTAATCTTCAGGATAACGATTTGGATAAAATGCTTCACAGGCTATCAAGTCTTCTCGATGTACCATCCAGCAAGGTGAAGGAATGACACATTCTTTATAAATTTCTGAATAGTTTGCGCCTTCAGTTGAAAGTTTATTTAGCCAGGATTCGTACTTGGCATAACCATCACCAATGCCAGAATCGCTAAAGTATTTTACTAAACCCAGAGCGATATGTTTTCTACCATATTTCTGAAGATCATTCAACATAAAATCTAATTTTTCAGGACGCATAATATCATCACTATCCATGCGTGTAATATATGTCCCAGAACTTTTTTCAAAAGCTATACGCAAAGCGTCTATAATTCCTGAACCTGAATTTTTAAATAATTTTACACGAGCGTCTTCCTGAGCAAATTTGTTTACAATGTCATAGCTATTATCTGAAGAGTGATCGTCAACAATCAATAATTCCCAATGCTCATAGGTTTGCTGAATAATCGAACAAATACATTCTGGTATGAATGCAGATGTGTTTTTGAAAGGTGTAAGAATACTAATGAGAGGTTTAGACATGACGCTAAAATACGACTTCTAATTTAACAAAACCTTTGCTAAATTAAGTGTAACCTATTGTAATTTTGTGCGTCTAAAAAAAGAAAAATTTATTATGAAATACGCCCTATCCACAATCCTTTTGAGTGTGATACTCTTAGCCTGTGGTTCTCCAAAAGACATTGACAATGATTTAGCGACTGCACATCCGATTGCAACTTCCATTGACTTAACACAAATTATTGACGATAAAGCTCCTGTAACGATTAATCCTGGTCGTTTTATTCAAGATACGGTTATTTACAGAATGCCAAGAATAATACAAGGAAGTTATGCTGTAGATAATTTTGGAAAATATATTGAGGATATTAAAGCTATAGATTATGATGGAAACCATTTAACAGTTACAAAACTGGATGACAATACCTGGCAAATCGTTAATGCAACACAATTAGACAAATTGGAGTATTTTGTAAATGATACATACGATTTAGAAATTTCTGGTGGACTAGCAGAAGATATTCCATTTTCTCCAGGAGGAACAAATATTTCTCCAGAGAATTATGTTTTAAATTTACACGGATTTATAGGTTATTTTGAATCATTAAAAAAAGCACAATACACACTAGATGTTACTGCTCCTGCAACTTTTGAACGCACATCTGCACTTCAAAACACGAATATAAAATCAAGTCCAGATGGTACTAAAATTACGACAAGTTATTTTGCACCACGATATTTTGATATCACAGATAATCCAATGATGTATGGGAAATTAGATGTTGAAGAATTTATGGTTGATGATATTAAAATTGTACTCAGTGTATATTCGCCAAATAAAAAACATAAGGCATCAACCTTAAAAGAAGTTGTTGCTAAAATGATGGAGGCTCAAAAGACTTATTTGGGTGACATAAATACAACTTCACGTTATGATATTTATTTGTATTTGACAGATAGAAGTCAAGGTCAGCCAAAAGGTATAGGTGCACTAGAACACCATACATCTACAGTGGCAGTTTTGATGGAAACATATACTCCAGATCGTATAGCGCAATCTATAATCGATATCATTTCACATGAATTTTTCCACATTGTAACACCACTCACAGTTCACTCTGAGGATGTTCACTATTTTGATTATTATGAGCCGACATTTTCAAAGCATTTATGGATGTATGAAGGCGTAACCGAATATTTTGCCCAACATTTTCAAGTGTATGAAGGTTTGCTGACTCCTGAAGATTATTACAAAGTGATAAACTCTCAAATTTTAAGATCTATAACTTACTATGATGATACCATGAGTTTTACTGAAATGAGCGAACATGTTTTAGAGTCGCCATATCAGAAGAATTATTCTAATGTGTATCAAAAAGGCGCTTTAATAGGAATGTGTATGGATATTTTGTTGCGAGAAGCGAGTAATGGAAATAGAAGTATGTTGAGTTTAATGAAAGAATTATCTAGTAAATATGGCGTTGAAAAACCATTTGATGACGATTCACTAATATCTGAAATTACCGAAATGACATATCCTTCCATTGGCGAGTTTCTAAATACACATATTGTGAATGGAACTCCTATTGATTACAGTGCTTTTTTAGAAAAAGTCGGATTAACTTTTGAAGAATCTAAAGTTGAAACCGGATTTGTTCAATCTGGAAAAGGTTCTGTTTTTGAGGCAGATAAAGACAATGATATTTTGTTTTTCTCTTCAAACGTCAGTGAGAATAGTTTCTGGGTAGAAAATGGTGTTCTTGAAAACGATATTATTAAGTCTGTAAATGGTGTAGATGTGTCTTACGATACAGCCAGAGCCATCATAATAAAACTTTATGGTGCCAAACTAGGAGAGGATATTTCACTTGTTTTAAATAGGAATGGTGAAGAAGTTATCATAAATACAAAAATGACTCAAGCTTATACAACTAAAGCTGATCTTGTTGAAAATAAGAATGCGACAAAATCTCAAATTAGTTTGCGCAACGCTTGGTTAAACATTAATCCTAATCGTGAAAACTCAAGTGAAAGAAGTAAGCCATAGTTTAGGTCTTTTAAAAGCCTTCAAAAACACCTAAGCCAAATAGGGCAAAATCATATTTAACAGGATCTTGAGCATCTAGTTTTCTTAAGGCATTGTCTAATTCAGATAATGCTTTGCCATCATTCTGTTTGCGTTTTAGTAAGCCCAGTTTTCGAGCAACATTTCCAGAGTGAACGTCCAAGGGACAAGATAGTTGTGATGGACTCATCGAATTCCATATACCGAAATCCACACCATTTTGATCTTGCCGTACCATCCAGCGTAAATACATATTGATACGTTTTGCCGCTGAATTTTTTAAAGGATCGCTTACATGTTTTTGTGTTCTGGGTAGATGTTCAATTTCAAAAAAAAGGGTTTTGAATTTATGGATGGCATTCTGAAGCGATTGCGTTTCCTTAGTTGATGAAAATACAGCTTCAAGACCATTGTGAGATTTATAAATATGATTAAGACTGCGTATAAACTGAGCAAAATCGTCACCATTAAACGTACGATGTACAAAATTGGTTAATTTCTCTAAATCTGATTCTTGATGATTCATCACAAAATCGTATGGTGATTGCTCCAAAAGTTGCATCATTTTGTGCGCATTATTGATGATGCTTTTACGATTTCCCCATGCAATTGTAGCCGTCAAAAATCCAGAAATTTCAATATCTTCTTTTTTAGAAAACTGATGTGGTATTTGTATTGGATCACTCTCTATAAATTTAGGGTGATTGTACTGTTCGACTTTAGCGTCAAGAAATTCTTTGAGTTCTTTTTTGGATAATTTTAAAGTCTTTGCCAAAATATGATATAGTTACTTAACAGCAATCATGCTAATTTCAACATTAACAAATTTTGGAAGATTAGCAACTTCAACTGTTTCACGTGCAGGAGCAGAATCAGTATCAAAATATTGAGCATACACGTCATTTATTTGGGAAAAATTATGCATATCACTGATAAAAATGGATGTTTTAACCACATTTTCGAACGTCATTTCTGCAGCTTCTAAAACGGCTTTCAGATTTTCCATAACTTGCTTAGTTTCAACCTGAATATTGTCCATTACAAGCGCTCCTGTTTCAGCATCTATAGCAATTTGACCTGAAGTATATAAAGTGTTTCCAGTTAAAACTGCTTGATTATAAGGTCCGATCGGAGCAGGAGCTTTGGATGTGTTTATGATTGTTTTCAAATTGAGCGCATTTTTAGATTTCTTCAACGAAATTAATGAAAATTAACCAATAAATGGGTTAGGGTAAGTGCTGTTAGATTATGAATTGAAACAGATTATGCTATAGTAGCAATGTAGAATTGCTCATTTTTTAATTTTTATGACTGCTGTTCAGATCCATTTTTTGTCGTTCTTCATTGGCTTTTTGTAGTAACTCTCTATTTTGTGGGTCTTTCATTAAATTCTTTTCAGCTTCAACATACTCAGGATAATCTCTATGTTGCAGTTCTAAAAGTGTTTCGGAAGAAACAAAATAAAGCGATGTTGCTAGAATTCCAATTAGAAACAATCTGATTAAGAAATTAGAATAAAATTGATGTTTTGAACTCAAATATTTCATAAAAACAACGATGGCAATTATCAATAAGCCACAAAGCGAGATGCGTAAACCAATGTTGCCGTATGGCCATCTTTGAAACTTAAATAAAGCATAAATAATGACTAATGATAAAACAAATCCAGTTACGATTGTTCCTAATATTCGTAGTACACTGATATCTTTATAGAATTTATTTTTAAATATATGTCTGAATCTAATATTGTTAAGTATAGCAAATCCAAACCAAAAGTATAACATACTTAATATGAGCATTAATAGCGTTATTACAATCGAAGAATACGCAAACGGAAAAATCAAACGAGTTACCATCACGATAATGATTAAGGCTCCAAGTAGTTTTTCAATCCATGTCATGCGTTATATCTTTTGTAATTATTCTCTTAATATTTTTTCCATCTTTCTGCCTCTAGCAAGTTCATCAATCAATTTGTCTAAATACCTCACTTGTCGTGTCAGTGTATTTTCGATGTCTTCAATGCGATAACCACAAATAACCCCTTTAATTAAATGCGCATTAGGATTTAAGTTTGCTTTTGCAAAAACAGTTTTAAATGTAGCTTTTTCATCAATGAATTGTTTGAGTTGCTGTTCATCAAAACCAGTTAACCATTCTATCACTTGGTGAAGTTCATCTGTAGTTCGTCCTTTTTTTTCAACTTTAGTGACATAATGTGGATAGACTGATCCAAAGGTCATTTGTGCAATACGCTCGTTGTGTTCAGGTGTTGTGTTCATATCATGGTAGTTTGAATAGTCAGGCGTATTAATTCCTGAATGCTAGTTGATAATAACTAAAATAATGAATTTACAATAAATAAGCCCAGATCAAACAATATGCTATAATTTAAACTCTAAACCTGAATTTAAAACAAAGGATTTAGCATCGTTATTTCTATTTCCAACAGCTGAAAAAGCGCCAACTTGAAATGAAATCGTATTTGAGATATCATAACCTAAGACCAGATGAAACCCAAATTCAAAATTCTCACCATCTTCGTAAATACGTCCAAAACCTGTACCATCTAAAAGTTGTTGATCAGTTTGAAACGTTTGATCTATTATAAAATTAAATTGAGGTCCAGCTCCAAGATATAAATCTTTAATTAAATGATATTTAATTGTTAGAGGAATTGCTACAACATAATCATAGACTTCAAAATCAAAGTCATAAGGCTCCACGTAAAAGGGTAAGTTTCCATTATTAATCTGAATATCTTTATGCGTAATAGAGCTTCCTTGCAAAGAAAATAATAATTCAGGTTTAAAGCTGAATCGTTCATCTAGTCGTAATTCATAAAATACACCAGCGTAGAAACCTATATGGTTATTATAATCTGTCAACACTGTACTTGGAGTATATTTTGAAGAATTTATTCCAGCTTTAAGTCCGAACTGATTAATGTTACCATCATTTTGTCCTTGAGCTGAAAAGGAAATTATCAGAAATAAAAGAATTATTAGAGATTTGAATAATTGCATTTTTGATAGAGTATTAAAATTATAAGCCCAATAATTCATCAATTGTACTGGCAGTAACCGAGTGATAGTTGCCTCTAGATTTTTCATAAATAGCTATGGCTTCATCAATTTTGTCATTATTTTTAAATGCTTTGAAAAGTGTGTTTACATACCAACGTCTACCAACTCTAATCAAAAAATCTTCAATATTTTGATCGACATTATTGCCATGATAATCCTTATTGATGGCTTGTTCATACCAAACCATGGCAATGTGTGAATTTGTAGCGTTGCTTAAATCAAATGCCTTGTCTATGCGTGCCATATCTTCTGTTGTCATTGTATCTGGGAAATTTCTAATGAAATGAACCCATTCTAAAGTTGTCCAGTCTTTGGTGATTGATGCATCAATGGTATCGTTAGACAAAAATTGTTTTAGTACTTTTTCAGCGTTCGCGAACTTATCAGAACTTATGATTGCCTGGTTTGAAGGAATTCCTGGCTGGTAAATCCATTCTTCAGTATTGAAGGTGACCTTATTTGGTTCTAAAAGATTGGTATTGATGTAATCGATAAACTTTTCAGTTGTAATGGTTGAAAATGCATGCGTTTTAAAATAATCCTTTAAAAAAGCGTCAAATTTGTCGCGACCTACAGTTTCTTCTAAAGTTCTTAAGAACAGATATCCCTTATCGTAGGCAATGCTGTTCATGCCATCGTCGGGATTTTTGCCTTTAAGATCCAGTTTTAGTTTTGTACGATTTGGTTCATTCTTGAAACTTTCAATTTCGTCATCTAAGTCTTGTCTGCCAATTAACGCTATCATATTAGCTCTGTCTTTTCCGTAGAGCGCTTCCATGATTCGAATTTCAAAATACACTGTAAAGCCTTCATTGAGCCAGAAATCATTCCATGTTGCATTGGTTACTAAATTTCCAGACCACGAATGCGCAAGTTCATGTGCAATTAAAGATGTCAAGCTTCTGTCACCAGCAATAACGGTTGGAGTGGCAAACGTCAAACGTGGATTTTCCATGCCTCCAAAAGGAAAACTAGGCGGCAAGACAATCACATCAAATTGGTCCCAATCGTAATCGCCATATAAATTTTCGGCAGCAACAACCATTTTTTCCATATCTGAAAATTCATAATGAGCTTTGTCAATCATCGATTTTTCAGCATAAACACCTGTTCGTTCACTCACAGCTTTGTACTCAATATCACCAACAGCTAGCGCAATTAAGTAAGGCGAAATGGGTTGTTCCATTTTAAATGAATAAACACCATCTACTGTCTTGGTTTTTGGGTTTTCAGCACTCATGACTGCCATTAATTCTTTTGGCACACGAACCGTTGCATCATAAGTAATTCGAATTTGTGGACTGTCTTGAATTGGAATCCATGTTCGTGTTAAAATCGCTTGCCCTTGAGTGAAAAGAAATGGATGTGTTTTATCTGCAGTTTGTTGCGGACTTAGCCATTGTAAGGCTTCCGTTTTATTCGTTGTTTTGTAGTAAACAGAAATGGTTTTAGTATCTTCGGTAATATGAATCGTCAATGGTTGTCCTAATTGTTCATTAACTTCACCCAGTTCATATTCGGTAATTTTACCATCAGCTTCAACTTTAACAATATCTAAAAATTTTGAATCTAAAATGATTTCAGAAGCCTTGTTATTGTCAATAGTATACGTAGCCACGCCATCTATGACTTGATCCTCAAAATTCACAGTAATGTCTAAGTTTAAATGCTTGATGACGCTTTTATTAGGCTGAGCATATGAATGTAATTCTTCAGCATAATTCACAACTTGTTTTTGGTCTTTGCTTTCAGTTTTACAACTTGAAAATAGGACAAATAGTAATGGTGTAAAAAGTGCTACTTTTTTAATTTTAATCATTATAAAGGTGTTAAATTATTCTTGATATAGTTGTCCTCTATGAGGTTTTAAAGCATCTCTAATAGGTTTCATATCCTGTTCATCTACAACCATAAATGCAATGGCATGCATATCACTTAAAATTTCGAAACCAGTGATGTCTATATTTAATTTTTCAATTGAAACGTATTCTTTTAGGTGAATAGTATGATGTTCAGCAGTCTTTAATGCGTTAGGACCACGAAAATCCCAGATGAGTTTTAGTTTACGCATTGGCTACAGAGGTTCCTTTTTCAACAAAATTTTTAAAATCCTGCATATATTTTAACGATTGTTTTTTGAAGGCACTTGGCATTAAAAATAGCATAATCCGCATTGAAAAACTAAGTGGTGTAAATTCATTTATTGAAATCCATTTCGTATGACCATCTGATGTTTCGGAAAAATAATTTTTTTGAATATTATTCATGCCTTTTGTTGCATAGGTTGCATGAAACTCCTTTGGAAAATTACTTTTTGTAATTGTTTCAATAATTTCCATTTTTCGTTTATCAAATTGATAATTGAGTTTAATTTTTGAACCTAAATCTCCTGGATTACCTGAAATATGTTCGGTAGACTTAAGTCCTCTTTGCCAATGTTTCAGGTTGTCGATGTTATTCATTTTATTGACAAATACATCAAGAGGGACTTTAACTATAATTTCTGTAGTATAAAGCATTACGAGGGATTAATTTAAGACTCTAAAGATACTGTCTTTTTTTAAAATAAAAACACGGAACATATACTTTAAATGCCTGTTTTAGTTGATTGGTAAGTAATATCGGATGATTGTAATCGTCTTATGCAGGCTTACTTTTACAAATCAACATTTTAAGAACTTTTAGAAGATACTAAATTGGTCTGAGAAACGTTTAGAAAAAAGCATCTTGTTAAATCTCTTATTTGTGTTATTTTTGCTGAACTTTGTTTCAATCGTATTCAACATTTAATTCATAATTACAAAACAATGAAATACCTTATTACCGCAATTTTATTTTGCTTTTCAATTACTGCTTTTTCACAAATTGACAAAGATGATGTATTGTTTACAGTTGATGATGAGCCTGTTATGGCTTCAGAATTTATTAGAGTTTATAACAAGAATTTAGATTTAGTGAAAGACGAATCACAAAAAGATGTCGATGCCTATCTTGAACTTTTCATTAATTATCAATTAAAAGTGAAAGAAGCTAAGCGTCTTGAACTTGATAAAGACGCCAAGTATATAAGAGAGTTTTCCAATTATAAATCGCAATTGACTAAGAATTATATGTCTGATAGTGAAGTGACTGAGGCTCTTGTTAAAGAAGCTTATGATCGATCTACGATGGATGTTAAAGCTTCTCACGTTCTCATTAGAATAGAAGAAAATGAAAAAGATACAATTCAAGTCTATAACAGATTATTAGAATTACGTGATCGAATTCTTGAAGAGGGCTATGCTCCAGTTCAAAAAGAAGTACATGATGGTAAAACTATTTTTGCTGAGGACTTAGGTTACTTTTCGGCATTTAAAATGGTATATCCTTTTGAAACAGCTGCTTTTAATACCAAAGTCGGAGAGGTTTCTATGCCGTTTAGAACACGTTTCGGATTTCATATTGTAAATGTAACAGATAAGCGTCCGTCACTAGGAGAAGTTACTGTTGCACATATCATGGTAGCAAATAACCAGAAAGACAGTCTGTTAAATCCTGAAACTCGTATCAAAGAAATTTATCAGAAACTAAAGCAAGGCGAAAAATTCGAATCTTTAGCGAAACAATTTTCAGATGATAAAAGCTCTTCGGCTAAGGGAGGCGTTTTAGCTCCTTTTACAGGTGGACAACTAGGTTCTCAGGAATTTGAGGATGTTGCATTCAGCCTTAAAAATAAAGATGAGGTATCCACACCGTTTAAAACAGATTTTGGCTGGCATATCGTGAAATTGATTAGCAAAAAGGATACACAACCTTATGAAGATGTTAAAGCGGTATTTGAAAATAAAGTGAGACGTGATTCTCGTTCGCAATTAATTAATTCGGCATTAGCAAAAAAGCTTAATGAAAAGTATAAAGTGGTCGATAACAAAGAGGCTTTGATTTACTTTGAAAATACTATTAATGATAGTTACTTTAAGCAAGCTTGGATAGTTCCTGAAGATTTAGATAATGATAAAGCCTTCATGACCATAGGTAAAAGCACGATTACCTATGGTGATTTTGCACAGCATTTGTTTAAAAATCAGAGAAACTATGCTAACAAGACCATGAGTGCAAATGCATTAGTTAGTGGTGTTTATAATAAATTTAAAGAAGATCAAATCATACAATATAATCGCGAGAATTTAGAGTTTGAGAATGAAGAATTTGCACATGTTCTAAAAGAATACAGAGATGGCTTGCTTTTGTTTGAGCTTATGGAAAAACAAGTATGGAATGCTGCATCAAAAGATACAGTTGGTTTAAAGGCCTTTTATGAAAAACATAAGGATGATTACATGTGGAACGATAGAGTAGATGCAGTTATCTTTTCTTCAGCCAACAAAAAAAATGTAGAAAAAGCAGTTGATCTTTTGAATAAAGGTAAATCTGTAGACGATATAAATACCAATCTCAATAGCAAAGATGCACAGAACATAATTTCTACCAGTGGTATCTTTGAATTGGGAGATCAAACTTTACCAGAAGACTTTGAATTTAAAAAAGGAATATCAAAAATTTATAAGCATAACGATTCGTTTCACGTCATTTTGGTTAAAGATGTAATTTCTAAAAGCTATAAAACCCTAGATTCAGCCAGAGGTAAAGTTGTTAGTGATTACCAGAATCAAATAGAAGATGATTGGATCAAGTCGCTTAACCAACGTTACACGGTAAACGTAAATTCTAAAGTTCTTAAAAAGGTAAAATCACAAATACTAAACTAATTGTTCAAAAAGTATATCATAGTCATATCATGTGCCTTTGGAGTATCGTCATGCAGTTTTTTTAAAACAACTGACGATAGGGTTCCTGTAGCTAGAGTTAATGAATCGTATTTGTATGAAGACGATATTAAAGCGCTAGTAGGTGAAGGTGTTTCTAAAGAAGACAGTACATTTGTTGTCAATGGGTTTATAAATCGTTGGGCAACACAATTACTTCTTGTTGATGGTGCAGAACGCAACCTTTCTGAAGAGAAACAAGAGAATTTTGAAAAGCTCGTTGAACAATACAAAAAAGACCTGTATACCAAAGCATATCTTGAAGCATTGGTAAAAAAGAGTATTGATACCGTTATTAATGATTATGAGGCTCAGGAGGTTTATGAAGCCAATAAAGAAACCTTTAAACTCAACGAAGAGTTGGTAAGGTTCAGGTATATTACACTACCTAATAATGCTATTAATGAAGAGGAAATCAAAGAGAAATTCAAGCGATTTAATGATGAGGATAAAAGATTTCTGGATTCGATTTCCGTTCAATTCAAATCGTATTCACTTAACGACTCCTTATGGATACAGACGTCACAGATTGTAAACAAAATTCCGGCAGTAAACTCAGATAATAAAAAAGAACTGTTAAAAAAATCTAATTTTATACAACTCAAAGATTCATTAGACCTATATTTGGTGCAAATTAAAGATGTTTTGTTTCAGAACGATACAGCGCCTTTAGACTATGTAAAACCTACGATTGATCAGATAATCATCAATAAAAGAAAACTAGAGCTTATCAAAAAGCTTGAAAAAGATATTACCAAAGATGCTATTAAAAATAAACAATTTGAAATTTATAAATAATTCAAAACTTATAGTCGCTATGGCCTTCGTGCTTTGTGCGCAATTTGTTACAGGACAAGAAATCATTGAAGATGAGGTGACAGAGTCGAAAACTAAAATAGACACATCAATGGCGAGTGATCGCGTTAAAATTGATGGTGTTGCAGCAGTTGTTGGTGATTTTGTAGTGCTCGATTCAGATATAGATAAGGAATTTATTCAGCTTGAGGCTAGAGGTGTTTCTACGGCAGACATCACGCGTTGCCAGTTGTTTGGTAAATTATTAGAAGATAAATTGTATGCACATCATGCTATTCAGGATAGTATTCCTATTAACGAATTAGAGATTCGCTCTAGTATCGAACAACAAATCAATGCGTTTTTGGAAACCAAAGGTGGAACTATGCAAGAGCTCTTGTCTTTCTATAATAAAGACAGTGAACAAAGTTTGCGTGATGAAATGTTTGAACTTAACAAAAATGCTAAGTTAGCAGGAGACATGCAACGGAAAATAGTTTCTGAAATTGAAGTTACTCCAGAGGAAGTGAGGGAGTACTTTAATGACATTCCAGAGGAGGAACGACCAACCTTTGGTACAGAATTGAAAGTAGCTCAAATTGTTATTATTCCTGAAATTTCTGAGGTTGAAAAGCAAAGGGTTATTGATAAACTGAAAGAGTTTAAAGCAGATGTCATTGAAAATGGGGCAAGCTTTACTACCAAAGCAGTATTTTATTCTGATGACATTGCATCTCGTAAAGATGGAGGTAAATATACCTTAAATAAGAAGCGGCCTCGAATGGTTAAAGAGTTTAGAGATGTGGCTTTCTCCTTACAGGAAGGTGAAATCTCTGATCCTTTTGAAACTGATTTCGGATATCATATCGTGATGTTAGAAAAAATTAGAGGACAAGAATATGATGTTAGACACATCTTGCTAAGACCAAAGGTTACTGAAGAAGCTAAAACTGCTGCTAAAGATAAAATCAATACCATAAGGGAACGTATTATTGCTGGGGAATTAACATTTGAAGCCGCTGCAAAAGAATTTAGTGATGAAAAAGAAACTAAAAACGATGGTGGACAATTAATTAACCCATATACACAGGATTTTAATTTTGAACTGACAAAGATGGATCCGGAATTGTACGGACAAATTCAGGATTTAAAAGATAACGAAGTCAGTTTGGTCTTACAAGATCAGGATCGTGTTAATGAAGTAAAATATAAATTATTAACGGTTACAGATAGAATTGATGAGCACGAAGCAAATTTTGCTAAAGATTACCTTAAAATCAAAAATTTAGCGCTTCAGGATAAACAGATTCAGGAAATTGCTAAGTGGCAGGAAGAGAAAATCAATGATACGTATATTAAGATTAATGGCGAATATAGAGATTGTGAATTTACGAGTAACTGGTTAAAAAAAGAAAAACAATAAAGTATGTCTGATGTTGCTGCAATAGAACAGTTTGTTAAAAAATATAACGCCCTAAAAACCGAAGTTGCCAAAGTTATTGTTGGTCAGGATGAGGTTGTTAATCAAATATTGATTTCAATTTTTTCTGGAGGACACTCGTTGTTAATTGGTGTTCCGGGTCTGGCAAAAACCCTGATGGTTAATACTATTGCTCAAGCACTTGGCTTAGATTTTAAACGTATTCAGTTTACACCAGATTTAATGCCTAGTGATATTTTAGGTAGTGAAATTTTAGACGAAAGCAGACATTTTAAATTTATTAAAGGTCCAATATTCGCTAATATCATTCTTGCAGATGAAATAAATAGAACACCTCCAAAAACACAAGCAGCTTTATTAGAAGCCATGCAGGAACGTGTTGTAACTGTTGCTGGACATCAATACAAATTAAATTTACCCTATTTTGTACTGGCTACTCAAAACCCAATTGAACAAGAAGGAACTTATCCTTTACCTGAAGCACAATTAGACCGTTTTATGTTTGCTATTAATTTAGAATATCCTTCGTTTGAAGAAGAGGTTCAAGTGGTAAAAGCAACAACAACAGATATTCAGGCAACCGTTAATTCTCTATTTACTGCTGAAGAAATTATTGGTTTTCAAAACGTTATTCGTCGTATTCCTGTTGCTGATAACGTGATTGAATATGCAGTAAAAATGGTAAGTAAAACACGTCCTAACGCTGATACTGCTTCAGATTTGGTAAAAGAGTTCGTAGATTGGGGAGCTGGACCTAGAGCATCTCAAAATTTAATTCTCGCTTCTAAAACGCACGCAGCGATAAATGGTAAGTTTTCTCCAGATATCGAAAATGTTCAAGCGGTAGCTCAGGGAATTTTGCGTCACAGAATTATTAAAAACTACAAGGCGGAAGCTGAAGGAATCTCAGATGAGCAAATCATCAAGAGTTTATTCTAAATGAAAGCCGTTATTCCAGCAATAGTACTATTTCTCATAGGATTTATATTAATTGTTGTGGGTTCACTATTCAAAATACAACATTGGCCTTACGGAAGTCAAATTTTTACTATTGGAATGCTTGTAAAAGCAATTGCAGCGATTTACACCATTGTTGTTCTTTTCAAAATGTATAAGAAAATGGACTAATTCAACAGGATTTGAATGTCATTTTTTAATCGCTCAACGTCCTCAGGAACCAATATATTATAAAACCCACGAATGTGTTGCTGTTTGTCAACTAAAGCAACAAAACTACTATGATAAAAGTCTGAACCGTCTTCATGAGGTTTAAAATTCGTCATATACAGTTCTGCTTGCTGTTTTGTTTTGTCTTCTGAAGCTCTTAAAAATTGCCATTTACTTTCCGGAATATCAGTAGCTTCACCATACGCTTTTAACACCGAAACTGAATCATGTTCAGGATCTATCGTATGTGAGATCATCATAAAATCCGGTTCTTCTGAAAATTCTTCAGCAATTGAAATTAATTCGTTTCGCATTGGCGGACAAATACTTGGGCAACGTGTGAAAAAAAAATTAGCAATGTATATGTTGCTTTTTGTGTGTTCCGTAGAAAATGTTTCACCTAATTGATTGGTAAACCCATCATATGTGATTGTGTAAAATTTTTTTTGTCCAGTATCATCTACCTTATAGCTTAATATTGGTAAGTTATCGGTTGAAGTATGACAACTCAAAAAAAGTAAAAGTATTAAACTGGCAAAAGGTCTCAAGGTTTGTAGGCTTTTAATTTATCATGCATTTCTTTATCATATAAAAACACAAACATACTTGCCATCATATCCTGATTGATAGTTGTGGTGTTATTTGTTTCAAGCACCAATTCGTATTTATGATCTGGATACAACATGATGCCTTCAGTACTTGAGAAATAAGACACGCTTTTAAGTCCGATTTTATCAGTATAATTTTCAGCTTCTGAAACAAATAAGGTAGCATCTGCAGTTTTATCTCTAAACGCTAAGCGCTCGGCAAAAGGATGCAAATGGGTTGCAATTTGATGCATGGTTGTACTGTCTTTCAACTGAAGTTGATGCGTAATATCGTAACGATATGTATCCCTTCCTGGGAAAATTACCCAATGACCAGAAAGTGATTCACCATTTTCATTTTTGTAAGAATGGTTTTTCGTTTCAACAGGCAAACACATGTTAGGATTGTTCTCTGTAGGACCTTGAAATGGGTTTTCAGAGTCATAAGGAAGCATTACAAAAACGGTTTTGCTCATTAGAGGTTTCATGGCTTGCTCATGAGGTTTATATCCTATAATTACCTGATGTTTAATGTCGAATGGATCACCTGTGATATTATGGTTTAAAGACTGAGTAGCCAATAGTAAATTTTCATTTGTGAACACAGGAAACCCAAACCCGTCAGGAAAGGCATAACTTTCAATACCATTACTCATCGAGGTTAAACGAGGATATTGCTCACCAATTCTGTGGTTAAGTTGCCATCTTGAATAATGCTCGCCTTCGTATAAATCAATATTTGTATGACAGATGTAATCATTAGAAAGCTGATCAACTTCATTGGTGCTCAAGGCTTTGGTTTCAAAAGAAGTTATCCAAACCAGTTCATTTTTGGTAGCATCCAACTGAAAAGTACGCACTACTTTTGGACCTTCCATTGACTTGTAAATGTTGTCGATAACCAAAGTAGGTGTTATTAGACTAATTGATGAATCGTTGCTTTGAATATTCCATTGCCCATCAACAATACCGAATCCATGATAAAGCTTGGTTTTAACAATGGCTTTATGTCTGTTTGGTAACTTTAAATAGTAGATGCCTCCAACAATAGTTAATAAAACTATGAACCACAATGTATATTTTAGTATTTTGGACTTCATTTTAGTGAAATTCAATTTTGAGACGCCTAAAAGGCATGTTGACAATTGCAAATTGAACTAATCCCAGTAAAAAGTGGGATCTCATTTTTTTATTTTACTACCTAAACAAAACTAAGGCTTTTTTTGATGCGAATAGATTATGAAAAACGAATTTTTGGCTTAGACCTCATGAGAGCTATAGCCATTATTATGGTCATGTGTTCGCATACGCTTTGGATTACTCCTGAAATGAGAGGAATTACCCGAAAGTTGTTTAGTATAGGTGGGATTTTAGGTGTTGATGTGTTTTTTGTATTAAGCGGTTTTTTAATCGGAAGAATTTTATACAAAATGTATGTCTCAAAAGCATTCCGTTTTAAAGAGGTAACCTATTTTTGGGTGAGACGCTGGTTTAGAACCTTACCAAATTATTACCTCACTCTGGTTATCAATATTTTGGTGGCTATTTACATAGGAAGTCAGCTACCAGATCAATTGTGGAAGTATGGTTTTTTTCTTCATAATTTTAGTACACAATTGCCTTGGTTTTACCCTGAATCGTGGAGTTTATCTGTAGAAGAATTTGCCTATATTCTAGGTCCATTACTCTTATATCTGGTTTTGTTTATTAGAAAAAAAGCCTCTCGACCTAGGTTATTCTTGCAAGTCACACTCTTTATTTTAGTACTGTTTGTCTTGACCAAGTTGATGTATAATCATGAACAAGCAATTCGTCACATGAGGCATTGGACACTCAATGTGAAATCGATTGTGATTTATAGAATTGATGCCATCTATTACGGCGTTTTAGCTGCATATATTTCAATAGTTAAACCACAATTTTGGTATAAGATTAAGAATTTGGCATTTGCTTTTGGAGTTGTTGTCTTGATTGCAATAAATTTCCTGATACCTATTAAAGGATGGTTTATTGAATATTATCCTCAATTTTGGAATGTATGGTATTTTGTGATAAAATCATTAGCTATTGCTTGTACATTGCCACTTCTAAGTGACATGAAAACAGCTCCAAAATCAATTAGAATACCAATAACATACATAAGTATTTTATCTTATTCCATTTATGTATTTCATTATTCAATTATAATGCAGTTAATGAAATACTTTATTCCTTCGGAACCAATGGAAGGGTTTGATTTAATTATTTACCTATTAGTTTATGTGCTGATCACTTTTGTGGTCTCTTATTTAGTGTATCGCTTCTATGAAAAACCAATGACCGATTTAAGGGATTCACCAAAAATTAAATCGTATTTTAAATAAGTGATATTGTTAATTTATTATTTTATATCTTAAAAAACTAACAATAATGTATTTTTATATCAGTAAAAGAGCTTTTTATTGATTTATATTCAGTGTTTAACACTTTTTGTTACACATTTTTAAATCTGACTAAAAATTTGTAATTTTGCAATCCTTGACCACAAGGAAACAAACAAATATTCACTCTTATAAATAACATATATGGCATTTGATATTGACATGATTAAAAAAGTTTACGATAATATGGCTGAGCGTGTTGACGCAGCTCGAAATATTGTTGGTAAACCACTTACACTTTCAGAAAAGATTTTATACTCACACCTATGGGATGGTAAACCAAATAAGGCATTTACTAGAGGTAAGGATTATGTAGATTTTGCTCCAGATAGAGTAGCGTGTCAAGATGCGACAGCACAAATGGCGTTATTACAGTTTATGCAAGCTGGTAAAAGTAAAGTGGCAGTTCCTACGACTGTACATTGTGATCACTTGATTCAAGCAAAAAATGGAGCAACATCAGATTTACAGCATGCTATAAATACAAGTAATGAGGTATTTAATTTTTTAGAATCGGTGTCTAATAAATACGGGATTGGTTTCTGGAAACCAGGAGCTGGTATTATTCATCAGGTTGTTTTAGAAAATTATGCATTTCCAGGAGGAATGATGATTGGAACAGATTCACATACCGTAAATGCTGGTGGATTAGGTATGGTAGCTATTGGAGTTGGAGGAGCTGATGCTGTTGACGTAATGGCTGGAATGGCTTGGGAATTGAAATTTCCTAAACTTATTGGAGTAAGATTAACAGGTAAATTATCTGGATGGACAGCTCCTAAAGATGTAATCTTAAAAGTAGCTGAAATTCTTACTGTTAAAGGAGGAACTGGAGCTATTGTGGAATATTTCGGACCTGGAGCTACAGGAATGTCTTGTACAGGAAAAGGTACAATCTGTAATATGGGAGCCGAAATTGGAGCAACAACTTCAACATTTGGATATGATGAATCTATGGAACGTTACTTACGTGCTACAGATCGAGAAGATGTTGCTGATGAAGCTAATAAAATCAAAACATATTTGACAGCTGATGCTGAAGTATATGCAAATCCTGAACAATATTTTGATCAGGTAATAGATATAAATCTTTCTGAATTAGGTCCATTATTAAACGGTCCCTTTACACCAGATTTATCGACAACAGTGGGTAAAGAAATGACAGAAAAAGCGAAAGCTAACGATTGGCCAATAAAAGTAGAATGGGGTTTAATTGGGTCTTGTACCAATTCATCTTATGAAGATTTATCTCGTGCTTCTTCGGTTGCACAGCAAGCTTTAGATAAAGGTGTAAAGATGAAATCTGAGTTAGGAATTAATCCAGGTTCAGAACAGGTGCGTTACACTGCTGAACGTGATGGGATTCTTCAAATTTTTGAGAAACTAGATGCTAAGATATTTACGAATGCTTGTGGTCCATGTATTGGGCAATGGGCTCGATATGAGGATCCGAAGAATGCACCTAAAAACAGTATTGTACATTCGTTCAATAGAAACTTTGCGAAACGTGCTGATGGTAATCCGAATACACACGCCTTTGTTGCATCACCAGAATTAACAGCAGCCATTGCACTTGCTGGTCGCTTAGATTTTAATCCGATGACTGATCCATTAATTAATGAAAATGGAGAAGAAGTCATGTTAGATGAGCCAACAGGATGGGAATTACCACCAAAAGGTTTTGATGTAAAAGATAATGGCTACTTAGCACCAATGGAAGATGGAAGTGGCGTTGAAGTAAAAGTCGCTTCAGATTCTGAACGTTTACAATTGCTAACACCTTTCGAGCCTATTGGAAATTCGATTACAGGTGCTAAACTTTTAATTAAAGCCTTTGGAAAATGTACTACAGATCATATTAGTATGGCTGGTCCTTGGTTACGTTTCCGTGGACATCTCGATAATATTGCAAACAATACCTTGATAGGTGCTGTAAATGCCTTTGGAAAGAAAACAAACTTCGTAAAAAATCAATTAACTGGTGAGTATGGAGGTGTTCCAGATACGGCTAGAGCTTATAAAGCAGCTGGAATTAAATCAATTGTAGTTGGAGATCATAATTATGGTGAAGGGTCTTCACGTGAGCATGCAGCTATGCAACCTCGTCACTTAGGTGTTGCAGCTGTTATAGTAAAATCCTTTGCACGTATTCATGAAACCAACCTTAAAAAGCAAGGTATGTTAGGATTGACATTTGCTAATGAGAGTGATTACGACTTAATTCAAGAAGATGATACATTCAACTTTTTAGATTTAAATGAGTTTGCTCCAGATAAACAATTAACAATTGAAGTGGTTCATGCTGATGGAAGTTCTGACACTATTAAAGTAAACCATACGTATAACCAAGCACAAATTGACTGGTATAATGAAGGTTCGGCTTTAAATAAAATTAAAAGAGAAAATGCAGCATAATTAATTGCATTATCAAATATAAAAAAGCTCTTGAGATGTCAAGGGCTTTTTTTTATGATAACTCTGTAAGTATTATCGTTTTATAACGACTTTAGTTTTATCTAACAAAAAAAATCCTAAATGCAATCCATTTGGTTCTTCGATGATGTCAATCTTTTTAAGGTGCTTTGTCCTCATAAATTCAAAGCATATAAAAGTAATCATGATTTTGATGCTTACAAAAAGAAGGACTATATCTACTTTGAAGAGGATTCTGCCAACAAGGTATATCTCATAGAAAAAGGAAAAGTTAAAATTGGCTATTACAACGAAAATGGTGACGAAATCGTAAAAGCCATTTTGTCAAAAGGTGAATTGTTTGGTGAGAAAGCCATTCTTGGTGACAATAAACGCGATGAGTTTGCGCAATCCATTGACAATGAAACTTCCATTTGTCACATTGGTGTGACAACCATGCACGAATTAATGCGAAATAATCAAACCTTTAGTTTTAAAGTTTATAAGTTTATCGGATTAAAATTTAAAAAACTAGAGCGTAGACTTCAGCTTTTATTATTTAAAGACACTAAAACTAGACTCATAGAATTTCTAGATGAACTTTGTTCTGACTATGGTTATGATTGTCCGAAAACAGGTGATCACATAATCAAGCATCCTTATACACAAAAAGATATAGCTTCTTTAATTGGAACATCAAGACCAACACTAAACATTCTTCTTAATGAACTTAAAGCGGAGAATTATATCAACTTCAATCGCAAGGAAATCAGAATTTTAAAAAAAATTGCTTAGTGTTAGCTAGCTAACATTTAATCATAAATACAAACTATAATTTTGAAGCATAAAATAAACTTTAAAATTATAAATGATGATTAGAAAAATGTTTTTTGCAGCTTTGGCTTTAGGTTTTATAGCCACTTCATGCAGTAGTGATGACGATGGAAATTTCGTTCAAAATCCAATAGTTCCTAATGCTGGTACATTAACAGGAGGCCCTTTTACCTTTATCGTTGATGGTACACCAGACTTCGTAAGTGGAATATCGACAGATCCAGATGCAGTGGGTTCAAATAGAACATTTGTGGTTACAGATGATCAAGGCAATATCCTGGGCTTACCACCAACCAACGAAGCACTTCAAGGTGTTAATTTTGATGGCGCAGGTGTTGGGACCTGTTTAATTTGGTATTTACGTTATGAAAACGGATTACAAGGCTTAGAAGAAGGCATGAATGCGAATGACCTTCAAGGGAATTTCGATTTATCAAATTCTATTGCTGTTAACCGATTAGGAGTGCCAAATGCAGGAACACTAAGTGGAGGACCATTTAACTTTATTGTCGATGGAAATATAGATAATGTTAGTGGAATTGCAACAGATCCTAACGCAGTTGGATCGAATAGTACATTTGTGATTACAGATATTAATTTAAACATTTTAGGAGCTCCAGGTTCAGTTGAAATGTTAGAAGGTGTCGATTTTGATGGTGCGGGACGTGGTGTTTGTTTAATCTGGTATTTACGCTATGAAGATGATACTAATTTATCGACAGTGACTAATGCAGCTGATTTAACAGGTACGTTTAGTTTGTCTAATTCGATTCGAGTGGAAAGAGGTCCGAATGCAGATGTACTTACTGGTGGCCCATTCATGTTCACAGTAGATGGCACACCTGACATGGTGAGTGGCATTGGTTTTGAAAATCCTGATAACAGAGTAGGTACTAATGCAACTTGGGTTATTACTGATGCTAACGGAATGATTTTAGGAACGCCTCCAACTTTAGAAGCAGTAGAAGGAGTCGATTTTGATGCTGCAGGAACTGGTGTATGCTTAATATGGTACTTACGTTACGAAAACGATACCAACATTGCAACAGTAACAAATGCGAATAACTTAACTGGAACATTTCATTTATCAAATTCAATTACAGTCACAAGAAACTAATTGAGTTTTATAATTAGAGTTTTGTTGTTAGATTTGAAACGCATTATCGACTATGATGATGCGTTTCTGTTTTAAATTCACTTATGATGGCTAGATCAAAAAAAGCAACTGTTTATAATATCATTTTCATTATTGCTATTGCATTAATTCTTATTCCTCAAACAAGACATCCAATTCAAGTCTTTATTAATAAAGGGATTGTATTACTTATAAAACCATCAACTATAGATGATGATGAGCGTCAAGCTGTATCGAGTTACAATTGGAAATTAATGGATAGTTCAGGTGTTGCTTATGACTTTAGTACTTCAAAAGGCAAAGTGATTCTGATTAACTTTTGGGCCACTTGGTGTCCACCATGTGTTGCCGAAATGCCAAGTCTGGAAGCTCTATATCAAAACTATAAAGATCATAAAGATGTTGAATTCTTATTTGTTTCGAATGAAGACCAATCCGTTATTAAAAAGTTTATGTCTAAAAAAGCCTATAGTTTTCCCGTTTATCAATCGTTAACAAAATATCCAAGCGAATTTGATGTGACGTCCATTCCAAGAACGTTTCTTATTGATAAAAATGGTCACATTGTGATTGATAAAACAGGTCCAGCAGATTGGAATAATGATGCTGTTATAAATACTATTGAAGATTTACTTAAAGCGTTT
The DNA here is from genome assembly GCF_000826645.1 of Psychroserpens mesophilus. GTDB lineage: Bacteria > Bacteroidota > Bacteroidia > Flavobacteriales > Flavobacteriaceae > Psychroserpens > Psychroserpens mesophilus. The sequence continues at coordinate 25,511 of NZ_JXJP01000008.1, read as the reverse complement.
TAAAAAAGGCTTTAATGAACGACCAAGAAAATAAGGACCACATGATCTTCAGTTCTTCAAAAAGTGTAGATTCTTCATCCAGGAAGCGAAACATGGTTTGAATTGAATTTTTACCATAAAACTGCTTAAAAATCCATTCGCCCTTATGATTTTCATCTTTTAGAACTTTAAGAAATACTTTATCATAAAACTTAAATTTTTGTTTGAATAAATTCCTTGAAGGTCTTTGGTTTGCCTTTAAATTCTCAATTATTTTTGAGACTTTTTTTTCAGTGTGTTTGAAGGAATATCCTGTGGATCCTTTAACCCAACCACCTCCAGTTCCAATTTTTGTTATTTTATTTGAATTGAATTTTGAAAAATCAAAGTTGCTCATAGGAATCTGTCCTTGTTCAGTTTCAAGGATAGTGTAAGTATCAATTTTAAGATAATCTTTGATATATGTTTTGATAAAGTTGTCGTAAATGTGCTCTTCAACTACATTTTCAGTAAAATAGGTGAATTCAACAAGGGCTTCTGTTGTTGAAAACGGAAGCACGTACATAAACGTTGTTTGATTGCCATCCTTTAAACGATAATCCATCATGATTACTTTTGAATCGTCAAAACAGTTGTTTTCAGTTTTTATGATCCATCCTTTAAAGTGCTGAATGATTGAAATGCTTTTGTTATTTTGAATTGAAAATTCTTCAGGAACCCGACTGTCAAATACGTGAGATGCCGAATAAGTTGAATTGTTTGTAGTAACTAAAAGGTCTTCATTTTCTTCAACTGAAACTACTGATTCAATAATAAAGTGTATGTTGTCTTTCGTTTGAAGTTTCGTTTTAGCGTACTTATAGAAATCTAAAGCTTTGATGGTATTATAATTATATGGTTTTAGATCTAATTGTATGTCCTTTTCGGAAGTTAAAACAGAGGCTTTATTCCAAGATTTGGAAATTATAGAATCCCATTGAGAAGATTCTTTTTCCCAGAAACTCCAAGTTTTGTCGTTTGTGTTTTTTTCTGATGGATCTATCAGAGCAATTGTCTTAGTGCTGAAGAAATTATCTTCCGAAAGTTTTAAAGCCAGTTGAAGACCTGCTAAACCATTTCCTATGATGATATAATCGAAATGGGAACTTTCAGCCATAGACAAAATTTACTATTATTTTTTGAAGTATTTGAAAGGGACGAATAACATTCCGAAACATTCACCATCGCCTTTACCGAGATGTTTATGATGAATTTTGTGCGCGCGTCTTACCCCTTTTGCGTACCAGTTATTGGCATTTCTAAACATCTTGAATCGCTGATGAATAAAAATGTCATGTACTAAAAAGTAAGCCGCTCCATACGCCATAATGCCTAATCCGATTGGTAAACAATACCAAATACCTTCGTAACTCCATAAGTAAAAACACGTCATACTTACGACCGCATAAAAAATAAAAAAAGCATCATTACGCTCAAACCAGCTATCGTGATCTTTATGGTGATGATCTTTGTGTAAACTCCATAAAAAACCGTGCATGACGTATTTATGAGTAAACCACGCCATAAATTCCATGGTGCAAAAAACACCTAAAAAAACAAGAATCCATAATACCGTTTGCATGAGATTATAATAGGTTTAATTGATATTTGACATAACTTCTGGTGAGTAACTCAAATTTCTTATAATTTGGCACTCTAATTCGGGTCGATTTTATTTCAAGAGCAGGTGTTTTTTTTAGTTTTTTTAGTAGCTGACTGTAATATCTGTAAGCCATGAATACACCAAACTTAGCCTCAATAGGAAGATTTTTAATACCTTTTAGACCTTTTGCAAAATCATTTTCTATATCATCAATAATAGTTTGCTTTGAAACTTCATCCAAATGATTTAAATCTGTATTCGGGAAATATGTTCTGCTTAAATCTTCAAAATCAGCTTTTAGATCTCTTAAGAAATTTACTTTTTGAAAGGCAGAGCCTAAGCTCATTGCTGAGTCTTTTAAAGCGTCAAATTTTTCCTGATCACCTTTCACAAAGACTTTCAAGCACATCAAACCAACAACATCTGCAGAACCATAGATATAGTCTTTGTATTCTGCTTCAGTGAGATAATTTTGTTTGTGCAAATCTAGACGCATACTTTTCATAAAAGCATCAACCATACTTTTGTCAATGGCGTATCTATGATAAGTTTCTTGAAAAGCATTTAAAATAGGGTTAAGACTTATTTTATGTTCAAGCGCTAATTCCAGATCATTAGAAAAATTACGAAATAATAATTCTTTGTCGTAATCATGGAAGCTATCAACAATTTCGTCAGCGAATCTTACAAAACCATAAATGTTGTATATGTCTTGACGAATTGAATTCGAGAGCATTTTCGTTGCTAAAGAAAATGATGTACTGTAAGACTTAGTAACAGTCTTACTACATTGTTTTGAAACGGTATCAAAAATAGCTTTCATATTAATTGCTGTGGTGTTTTTTAATGAGTTCAGACACTAACTTACCTGAAATTAGTGAGGGTGGGACTCCTGGTCCTGGAACCGTTAGTTGTCCTGTGAAATAAAGGTTGTTTACCTTTTTACTTTTTAATTTGGGCCTCAAAAATGCCGTTTGAGATAGCGTATTAGCCATTCCATAGGCATTGCCTTTGTAAGAATTATAATCTTTAATAAAATCTTTGATACAGAAGGACTCCTTAAATATAATATTATTTTTTACACTTTGTTGAGTTAGTTTCTCAAAACGTGAGATAATAAGATCAAAGTATTGATGTCTCAGTTCGTTAGTATCTTCAATGCCAGGAGCAATCGGAATAAGGAAAAAGCCTGTTTCACAATTTGCTGGAGCCATAGATTTATCAGTTACTGAAGGGAAATTAGCATAAAACAAGGGGTCTTTTGGCCATTGAGGGTTGTCATATATTTCTTCGGCATGCGTTTCGAAATCAGTATCAAAAAACAGATTGTGATGTTCTACATTATTAAGTTTTTTGTCAAAGCCAATATAGAATAGGAGTGAAGAAGGTGCGAATGTTTTCTTGCTCCAATAGTTTTCAGAATATTGGCGAAACTCTTGATCTAATAGCGTTTCAGAATGATGATAATCAGCTCCACTGAGAATGACGTCAAAAGTTTTGATTTCTCCGTTGATTATTGCAGAGGAAGCTGTATTGTTTGTGACATTAATTTTTTGAACGGTACTATTCGTATGAATAACTACACCTAGACTTTCAGCTAAAGCTGCCATTGCCTTAATAACTTCGTACATGCCACCTTTAGGATGCCACGTACCTAAACCGAAATCGGCATAATTCATAAAACTATAAAACGAAGGCGTATTGCTGGGTTTAGCACCTAAAAATAATACTGGGAATTCAAGCGTTGAAATTAATTTCGGATTTTTAAAATGCTTTCTCACCTCTCCACTAATAGTCTTAAAGAACTGATCAACTCGTAATGCAGTTTCTGGTGTAACGAGTTCAAATGGAGAAATTCCAGGTTTTAGAACTACTTTATTTATGGCGATATCATAATTGGTAGCAGCTTTACTTATAAATTTTCTTAAGGGCTTGGAACTTCCAGACTCAATACGCTCAAATTCTTTACATATTTTGTCTAAGGTATCACCTATCGTAATAATTTCGTCTTTGAAAAAGATTTTGTAGGCAGGACTTAATTTGTCTAATTCGTAAAAATCGGATACAGACTTTCCAAAGTCTCCAAAAAACTTTTCAAAAATGTCTGGCATCCAATACCAACTCGGACCAATATCAAAAGTGAATCCTTGTTTAACTAATTGTCTGCAACGACCTCCAACAGTAGCATTTTTTTCAAATAAACTAACATCATATCCGCTCTGAGCCAAATAGCAAGAAGCAGATAATGCGGAAAATCCAGAACCTATGATAGCGATATTTTTATTCATTGTTTAACAAATTTAAACAAAAGTTAAACAACTTTAGTCTTAGGGATGAAATTTTAGAGTTTTTTAACTAAATCCTTAATGGTTTTGAAAGGAATAATTTGCTTTGGTAGTGAATTTAAATCAATTTCATCTAACATTCTACCTAAAATCCAAAATTTAATAGAATCTTTAACAATTAATGTCTGTGAAAAATCTTTGATGTAATCAGCAATATCATCTTTTTCAGGTTTTACTGTAAAGTATGATATGAATGTGATGTCGTCGTAATAATTAAGAAGATCTTTAAGGCTATCGAGAGGGACACTTTGACCTAAAAAAATAGATTGATGTCCTTTAGCAATAATTTCATAATTAATAACCATGAGGCCTAATTCATGAATTTCGTTATCTGGAAGATACAGGACAAATATTTTATCAGAATTTACTTGATTTTGAGATTGAATGATCTCGGTATTGACTAATATCTTTTGTCTTATAAGAGAGGTCAGAAAATGTTCGTGAGCAGGAGTAATGGTATCCGTTTGCCAAAGCATTCCTATTTCAGATAAAAGTGGAATTAAATCTTGATAAAAAATTTCTCCAAATGATTTTTCTTTAATTAAGCTTTCATAAGTATCATAAAATAACTTTTGGTCAAAGTTGAGCATAGATAATTTGAAGGCATCAATAGCATGATTATTTGTTGTATCGTTCTCAGCAACTTCTTTTACTAATTGAGAGATATCGTCATTTTTAAGAGCTGCTATTTTTGATATTTTGTAGCCATTATTATTTAAGTAACTAATGTTTAGTAGCTTTTGAAGATTGGATAGGCTATAATATCTAATGTTAGTATCAGTTCTTTCGGGCTGAAGCAAGTTGTACCTTTTTTCCCATATTCTTATAGTGTGAGCTTTGATGCCTGTTAAATTCTCAAGGTCTTTTATACTGAAGGTACTTTTGATATTGTTCATTTTTAAAATAAAAAGATTAAACAAAAATAATCTTTTTTTTTAATGAACATTGATATTTAGATGTAATTTATGATTTTGTGACCAAGGTGAGACGGCTAAAGAAGGTAATTGTGCGCACGAGAAGACTCGAACTTCCACGGACTAATGTCCACCAACCCCTCAAGCTGGCGCGTCTACCAATTCCGCCACGTGCGCATAATTTTAATAAAGATAAAAAAAAAGTTAAGCGGATGCTTAACTTTTTTTATGTGACCAGTCTGGGGCTCGAACCCAGGACCCTCTCCTTAAAAGGGAGATGCTCTACCAACTGAGCTAACTGGTCAATAAGTTTCTCTAACGAGGGTGCAAATATAAAACGTTTAATTAATATTCCAAACCTATTATTGGATATTTTTTTGTTTTTTTGTGATTGCGATACTTATGTTTTTAATAATCAATTTATAACAGAAAAATGACACTTATTTTAGTTGGATATATGGGCTCAGGAAAGTCTTCTGTAGGTAAGAAATTATCAGAAATTTTAAATTATGATTTTATTGACCTTGATGCTTATATTGAAGAGAATGTAAATTTAAAGATAAGTGAGATTTTTGAAACTAAAGGAGAGATTTTTTTCAGAAAGCAGGAGAGCATTTACTTAAAAGAAGTTATAAATAAAAAGAATACTATAGTTGCTTTAGGTGGAGGTACACCATGTTATGGAAATAATTTAAATATACTTAAAGAAGAAGACGATTCCAAAGTGATTTACCTTAAAGCATCAATTCATAATCTTACAGAGCGTTTATTTTTAGAAAAATCAAACAGACCTCTAATTTCTCACTTGAATACTAAAACTGAAGTATTAGAATTTATTGGGAAGCATTTATTTGAGAGAGCTCCATTTTATGAACAGTCAGATATCACCATTAAAACAGATTTATTAACTATAGAAGAAGTTGTAGAGTCTGTTCTACTTGAACTATTTTAAATAGGCTTCATATGTTTTGCCAGTCAGTGTTACTTCTACATGTTCGTTTAAAGAAGTCGATAATGAAATCCCTTTGAAGTCGGCTTTAACAGGATATTTTTTATGATTTCTATTTACCAGAACAGCAGTTTTAAACTGTTTTAACGGAACATCTAGAAAATGTTTTACACCATAAATAAGAGTACTTCCAGAATTTAAAACGTCATCAATTAAAACCAAAGATTTATTAGTGTAATCTTCTTTATTAAGCGAGGTGGTGATTTCTGAAAGTGGATTTTTTTTAACGATATGCACTTTACAAAGTACAGGCTTTATATCAGAAATTTTTTCGAGGTTTTGCTTCAGTTTTTTTGCTAGCAAAAAACCATTGTCTTGAATTCCAGCTAAGATAATTTCTTCTTCATACACATTACTTTCATAAATCTGGTAAGCAATTCGTCTTATTTTGTGCTGAATTTCCTGATGATTTAAGATGGTGTTTTTGGTAATGCTCATGCTTTTTTGGTTTTTTCAAAGATAAAAAACAGTTTGTTAATGCTGATTTAAATTTTAATTATCTTCTTCTGGAGTTTCATAAAAATCATCAATATCTCTTCTATCTTTTTTTGTTGGTCTTCCAGCTCCTTTTTTTCTGTAATAATCTTTAGAATATTTTAATAATTCTTTTGCTTCAAAAGCTTCTTTTGGAGTTATATCTGTTCGGTAAATATCTACCAATTTTGCACCAACTCGGCTTTCTGGAATGTCATTTACAATGATGATATAGTTAATCTGATCTTTCCGTAACTCAATTTTATCAGTTGGATAAACCTCTCTACTAGGCTTAACGACTTGTTCATTTACCTTTACATGGCCTTTTTTACATGCATTAGTAGCAATGCTTCTGGTTTTAAAATATCTAATACTCCAAAGGTATTTATCGACTCGCATATTAAAGTTATAAAAATGGCGTTAATTGTTTGATGCAAAAATATATATTATTGTATCTTGCACCTTAAAAATAAGCAATATTGTATCATTTAAAATAGGTTGAAGTATTTTGAATGAATGTTAAAGAAAATAAACTTAATTATGATGTTTAGAAATACCCTTATAGTAGTTCTACTTTCCGTTTTGTGTTTTACCTCATGCAAAAATGATGACGACGGTTTTGAAATTCCACCACCAAGAGACAGAACAATTCAACAAGCAAGAGATAAAGACTCTTTGTTAAATTATATGAGCACCCATTATTACAATTCCTCAATATTTGAAACACCTGGTGACTATACATATGATGACATAGTTATTACCGAGTTACCTATTAATACGGAAACTGGTGAATATTTAGATCTTCCAGATCCAGATATTAATACATTACTAATAGATGCCGTTGAAACGCATACAGCCGAGTACTTAAATGTTGAATACGAATACTATACTCTTAAATTAAATCAAGGAGGAGGAGATTCTCCATACGCTTCAGATACTGTAAATATCAATTATTACGGACAACTATTTGATGGTGAAGATTTTGATAGTACTGCTAATGCTGAAAATTTAGATCTTATTACGCTTATCGAAGCCTGGAGATTAGTATTAGTTGATTTTGGAACGGCAACCGAAATTACCGATAATGGTGATGGTACATTTTCTTATAGTAATTATGGTTTGGGTGTTATGTTTGTTCCTTCAGGTTTAGCTTATTTTAATGCACCTCCTTTTGGAATTTCTCAATACGAAAACCTTATTTTTAAATTTGAATTATACACCAGAGAGCCTAATGATCACGATCAGGATTTAGTACTATCATTTTTAGAAGATATCGATGGTGATGGAAATGTATTTAATGATGATACGGATAATGATAATATCCCTGATTTTTTTGATATTGATGATGATGGAGATGGAGTATTAACAAAATATGAAGACTTAGATAATGATGGAGATCCTACCAATGATGATACAGATGGTGATGGTATTCCTAATTACTTAGATTCGAGCACAGCAATTTCAAACCAAGACGATAATTAAACTAAAAAAAAGCCGCTATTAGCGGCTTTTTTTTATTTACAATGCAAGAGATACACTAAGGATTAATTGATCTGGTCTTGTGTCTATTCTACTTACAACACCATTGCCTAAATTGTTATCAATAAATATAGCTTCATTATTGCTAAAACCTCTTTCATATCTCAAATCAATTCCTATTTTATTAAGGTTTAAGCCAATCCCAAAGTTTAAACCCATTGAAAAGTCATCTTTAACATCATTAATATTAATACCATCAAATTCTGTATTTAATATATATTGTAGTGAAGGTCCACCAAAAATACTAACTGGTCCGAGAATTCTGGCACCAATTAACAAAGGAGCATCAATTTTAGTCATTGAAAAATCATCACTATTATAGGTGCTTTTAGTTGCAGTGTATAGTAATTCTGGTCTGAAATATAATCGGTCTCCAATTTTTCCAAAAACACCAACATGATAACCAATGTTACGATCAGGATGTTTGGCATTATCACCAATAGATTCAAAATAATCACCATTAGCATTGTAATTTAATCCAGCTTTAATACCAAAAGCGCTTCCTTCCTGTGCATTGACATTAAAACTTAATAAACCTAATATAAGCGCACTAATAATTAATTTTTTACTTACACCATTCTTAGTAGCTAAGTGGTTGCTATTTGTTTTTAAAATTTTCATAATATTCGTTTTTTGTGATTTGGATGTATAATATCAAAAACGTTGCCAAACGATTATTATTTCGTTTACCTGAAAACAGATTAAGTTCATTTAGAGGTATAATCAAAAAAAAATCTAGCCGATTAAAGCTAGATTTTTATACATTGTTTTTACCGAAGTATTATTTTCTTTTTATGACCTTTTCTGAAGCTTTTATAATAGCATCAGCATTTAAGCCATACTTCTCCATTAGTTGTTCTGGTGTTCCTGATTCTCCAAATGTATCATCAGTAGCTACGAATTCTTGAGGAGTTGGATGATGAAGCGCAAGTACTCTTGCAACACTTTCTCCTAAACCACCTAAGTAATTATGTTCTTCAGCAGTTACGATACAACCAGTTTTTGAAACAGAATCTAAAATGGCTTTATCATCTAAAGGCTTAATGGTATGAATATTAAGGACTTCAGCAGAAATTCCTTTTTCAAGAAGTGCTTTTGCTGCTTCAAGAGCTTCCCAAACTAAATGACCAGTCGCCACGATGGTAACATCATTACCTTCAGTTAATTGAACAGCTTTGCCAATTTCAAATGTTTGATTTTCAGGAGTGAAATTAGCCACTTTTGGTCTTCCAAAACGTAAATAAACGGGACCATGATGTTCAGCAATAGCAATAGTAGCCGCTTTAGTTTGATTATAATCACAGGTGTTGATAACGGTCATGCCTGGTAACATTTTCATGAGGCCAATATCTTCAAGAATTTGATGTGTTGCACCATCTTCACCTAATGTTAATCCAGCGTGAGATGCACAAATTTTTACATTTTTATCAGAATAGGCAACACTTTGTCTGATTTGGTCATAAACACGACCAGTAGAGAAGTTGGCGAATGTTCCAGTAAATGGAATTTTTCCACCAATAGTCATTCCGGCAGCTAAACCAATCATATTAGCTTCAGCAATTCCAACCTGGAAAAAGCGGTCAGGATGATTGGCTTTAAAATCGTCCATTTTTAAAGAACCAATTAAATCAGCGCAAAGTGCGACAACATTTTCATTGGTTTTTCCTAATTCCGTTAATCCAGCTCCAAAACCTGAACGTGTATCTTTATTTCCTGTATTTGTGTACGTTTTCATTGTTTTTTTAATTGATGATTAATAATCTCCTAAAGTTTCAGGATTTTGTGCTAATCCAATTTCTAATTGCTCATCATTAGGAGCTTTGCCATGCCAAGCATGCGTATGCATCATAAAGTCAACACCATTCCCCATCACTGTTTTGAGTAAAACGCAAACTGGTTTTCCTTTTCCTGTTAAAGCTTTAGCTTCGGCCATTCCTGTTAATATAGCATCAATATCATTTCCTTGTTCAATATCAACTACAGTCCAGCCAAATGCTTCAAATTTAGCTCTAAGACTTCCCATGGGTAAAACATCATCTGTCGCTCCATCAATTTGCTGACCGTTTAAATCAATTGTAGAAATGATATTATCAATATTATTCGCAGCGGCATACATAATACCTTCCCAGTTTTGTCCTTCTTGTAATTCACCATCACCATGTAAACTGTAAACAAGATGCTTGTCATGATTTAATTTTTTTGTTTCAGCAGCACCTAAAGCCACACTAAAACCTTGTCCGAGAGAACCAGAAGCAACTCTCACGCCTGGCAGACCTTCGTGAGTAGTTGGATGTCCTTGTAATCTGGAATTAATAAGTCTGAAGGTATTTAATTCATTTACAGGAAAATAACCTGATCTTGCAAGCACGCTATAAAACACAGGTGAAATATGGCCGTTTGAAAGGAAGAATAGGTCTTCACCAATTCCATCCATATCGAAAGTTTCTTTTCGATCCATAATGTTTTGATATAATGAAACAAAGAATTCTGCGCATCCTAAAGAACCTCCAGGATGACCTGAATTTACTTTGTGTACCATCCGTAAAATATCTCTACGAACCTGAGTTGTTAAGTCTTGTAATTGTTGTGTGTTTGGCATAAAAATAGAGTGAGTAATTTAAGCCTCAAAAATAAAGTTTTCAGCAGCCTAATCAAAAATAGAAATGGGTCACTTATTAACGATTTTCGTCAGTTGCTAACAATTTAAAATATTGAATCTGTGTTTTAAGTTTTTCAAAGTATAATTTTATTAAATGTTTAAGACCATAATACAGTGAGATAATTATCTTTGCCCACTGATGTGCCTATGTTATGAATTTTGAATTAAAAGCTAATGATTCTCAAAGTAAAGCCAGAGCTGGAGTAATAACTACAGATCATGGTAAAATTGAGACTCCTATATTTATGCCTGTCGGAACTGTAGCTTCTGTAAAAGGTGTTCACCAGAGAGAACTTAAAAACGATATCAATCCTGATATCATTTTAGGAAATACCTATCATTTATATTTACGACCTCAAACACCAATTCTGGAAAAAGCAGGTGGTTTGCATAAATTCATGAATTGGGATAGAAATATTTTAACCGATTCTGGTGGTTATCAAGTGTATTCTTTATCTGCAAACAGAAAAATTAAGGAAGAAGGTGTAAAATTTAAATCGCATATTGACGGAAGCTACCATGTGTTTACACCAGAGAACGTCATGGAAATTCAACGTAGTATTGGTGCAGATATTATCATGGCATTTGATGAGTGTACACCATATCCTTGTGATTATAATTATGCCAAACGATCAATGCATATGACACATCGTTGGTTAGAACGTTGCTTGACACATTTAAATAAAACGCCATTCAAGTACGATTATGAACAAACATTTTTTCCTATTGTTCAAGGAAGTACATATAAAGATTTAAGACAGCAGTCTGCCGAATATATCGCAAATGCTGGAGCACAAGGGAATGCTATTGGTGGACTTTCAGTAGGTGAACCAGCTGAAGAAATGTATGCCATGACAGATGTCGTATGTGAGATCTTACCTTGGGATAAACCAAGATATTTAATGGGAGTTGGAACGCCAATTAATATTCTAGAAAATATAGCTTTGGGTGTTGATATGTTTGATTGTGTCATGCCAACCAGAAATGCCAGAAATGGAATGTTGTTTACTGCTCATGGAAGTATAAATATCAAAAACCTGAAATGGGCAGATGATTTTTCACCTATTGATGAAATGGGAATCACTTTTGTAGATACAGAATACACCAAAGCTTATCTGAGACATTTATTTACTGTGAACGAATTATTAGGAAAGCAAATTGCAACCATTCATAATCTCGGATTTTATTTATGGTTGGTCAGAGAAGCCAGAAAACATATCTTAGCAGGAGATTTTAGACCTTGGAAAGATAAAATGGTTAAACAAATGGATAAGCGCTTATAAATTGAAAATCCTAGACTGGTACATATTAAAACGTTATTTGTTCACTTTTTTGATGATGTTGATCCTGTTTATTCCTATCGGAATTACAGTAAATCTAGCAGAGAAAATAGGGAAAATATTAGAACGTGAAGTTCCTTTTCCTGCTGTAGCTCAATATTATCTGGATTTCACAATTTATTTCGCTAATTTACTATTTCCAATATTTTTGTTTTTGTCTGTGATTTGGTTTACATCCAAGTTAGCAAACAATACGGAAATCGTAGCGTTTTTAAGTTCAGGAGTATCCTTTACCAGATTTTTAAGACCTTATTTAATTGGTGCTACCATTGTTGCCACTTTTGCCTTAGTACTTGGAATGTATTTAGCACCAAAAGCAAGTAAAGGATTTAATACGTTTAAATATAAATATCTTAAAAATAACAAAGATCTTGTGCAAACTCAAAACATTTACAGACAAATTAATGATAATGATTTTATCTATGTAAGTAGTTTTGATCCGAATACGAAACGAGGAAATAAATTTACTCTTGAACATTTTGAAGGTAATAAATTGAAGTATAAGATTTCTGCGAATTCAATTACCTATATCGATTCAACGTACAGACTTATTGATTATACAAAACGAACAGTTGGTGCTCATGAAGATATTATAGAATCGAAACGTCGAATGGATACTTTGTTCACTTTTGATGTAGATGACTTAACACCTGTAGAATATATTGCTGAAACACTACAATATGGTGAACTTACTCGTTTTATTGAAAAAGAAAAACGGAGAGGATCTTCAAATATTGGTCGTTATGAAGTTGTAAAATATAAAAAGTGGAGTTTACCTGTATCTGTATTTATTTTAACCATTATTGCTGTTGCTGTATCTTCTGTAAAACGAAGAGGAGGAATGGGTATTAACTTGGCATTTGGTATTACAACTGCTATGATTTATGTGTTTTTTGATAAGGTCTTTGGTGTCATGGCTGAACAATCAGATTTTTCGCCTATAGTCGCGGTCTGGTTTCCTAATTTGGTTTTTGGTATATTAGCAGGATATCTTCTGTACAATGCGAAGCGCTAAAACCAAGAATTATTTACATCTTCACTTTTTAGTGTTTATTGCTGGTTTTACTGCCATCTTGGGAGAATTGATTTCAATTGGTTCTACAGCATTAGTTTGGTATCGCATGCTTATTGCTGGTATTTTAATGTATGGCTATATAAAGCTAATTAAACTCAAAATTAAAATTGATACGAAAACCAAACTCAAGTTTTTCGGAGCTGGAATCATCATCGCTCTGCATTGGATTACGTTTTTCGAAGCTATTAATCAATCAAACGTGTCTATTACTCTAGCTATGTTTTCTACTGGAGCATTTTTCGCGTCATTTATTGAGCCATTAATTTATAAACGACGCATTATTTGGTACGAAATTATCTTCGGAATAATCGTCATAGCAGGTGTGTTTTTAATTACTCAAAGCGAAATAAAATACATAAACGGTATACTATTAGGTATTTCATCTGCATTATTTTCAACCTTATTTGCTGTAATTAATGGTCGTTTTATTGAGGTTCATCAAGCCACTGTAATTTCGTTTTACGAGTTCATTAGTGGCGTTGTATTTTTAACACTATTTATTCTCATCTTTCAGGATGGGTTTAGTTTAGACTTCTTTGATCTCAGTTCGAAAGATTGGTTATATCTTATTATTCTGGCTTCAGTTTGTACAGCATATGCATTTATAGGTTCTGTACATGTGATGCGTCTAATTAGTCCATACACTGTAATTCTTACCTATAATTTAGAACCTTTATATGGTATTGCTTTGGCTTTACTATTATTCCCAGAGACTGAAATTATGAGTGCCCAATTTTATTATGGTGCAATATTGATTTTAGTTACTGTGCTAATGGATGCCGTTTTGAAGAATTACAAACGGAAAATTAAAGAACCTTCTCTTGTTGATAAAATATAGTAAATTTTGTCTTCGTATAAGGATATTCATTATTTTTGTTAAACCCTAAAATCAGACTTACCTTTCACGTGCCTACATTCGAAAAAATATGTAGTTTTGTACGCTAACTAAAACTAAACAATTGTTTAAATGGAATACTTAGAATTTGAACTTCCTATAAAAGAATTGCAGGATCAACTCGAAAAATGTCAAATCATTGGCGAAGAAAGTGAAGTTGATGTTACTGAAACTTGCAAGAAGATTGAAAAAAAATTAGTTGAAACGAAAAAAGAAATTTATAAAAATCTGACAGCTTGGCAACGCGTTCAATTGTCTCGTCATCCTAACAGGCCTTATACATTAGATCATATAAAAGCGCTTTGTGGCGATTCCTTTTTAGAACTTCATGGTGATAGAAATGTGAAAGATGACAAGGCTATGATTGGTGGTTTAGGAAAGATTGGTGATCAAAGTTATATGTTTATTGGTCAACAAAAAGGCTATAACACAAAAACCAGACAATATAGAAATTTCGGTATGTCTAATCCTGAGGGATATCGCAAAGCTTTGCGCTTAATGAAGTCTGCTGAAAAATTTGGGATTCCTGTAGTGACGCTTATTGACACTCCTGGTGCTTATCCAGGTTTTGAAGCTGAAGAACGTGGACAAGGAGAAGCTATAGCAAGAAATATTCTGGAAATGACACGCCTTAAAGTGCCTATCATTACAGTTATTATTGGGGAAGGCGCTTCTGGAGGTGCTCTAGGAATTGGAGTAGGAGATAAAGTTATGATGCTTGAGAATACGTGGTATTCTGTGATTTCTCCAGAATCTTGCTCCTCTATTTTATGGCGCAGTTGGGAATACAAAGAGCAAGCAGCAGAAGCTCTTAAGCTAACAGCACCTGATATGAAAAAACTAAAACTAGTAGATGAGATCATTAAAGAGCCCTTAGGTGGAGCACATACGGATCGTGAAAAGACGTTTTTGGCAGTTAGAGATGCTATTGTAAAAACATATGAGGATCTTAAAAACTTATCACCAAAAGAATTGGTCAAACAGCGTATGGATAAATACACTAATATGGGAGTTTTTAAAGGTTAAACCTTAGTACATAAAGGATTGAAAAAACTGAAACATTTAGTTTCGGTTTTTTTTATCGCTATTAACAATATATTCAAGTTATTAACAGTTAAATTGTTGAACAATTGTTAAGATTGTAAACGAACTAAACTATCGTTTTTGTTTACAATTTATTTACATTCGCAGTTATGAAACAACCCAACCAAATACAAGGCTATAAAGTTGATAAAAGCACAATTATCAGCTTAGAAAAAGGAAAAATACCTCCTCAAGCAATTGATTTAGAGGAAGTTGTGCTTGGAGCGATGATGATTGATAAAAAAGGTGTTGATGAAGTTATCGATATCTTAAGCGCTGAAGCATTTTACAAAGAATCTCATAAAATCATCTTTGAAGCCATTTTCAAATTATTTGAAAACAGTGAGCCTATCGACTTATTAACCGTTTCCAGTCAGTTAAAAAAGGATGCTAAATTAGATTTGGTTGGAGGTGATTTTTATCTGATTTCTTTAACGCAACGCGTTTCATCTTCTGCCCATATTGAATTTCATGCGCGTATCATTCTTCAGAAATATATTCAGCGTAGTTTGATTAAAATATCTAATGAAATTATTGAGGAAGCTTACGATGAAACCAAAGACGTTTTCGATTTATTAGACAATGCAGAAGCGAAACTATATGAGGTTACACAAGGAAATGTCAAAAAGTCAACTGAAACAGCACAAAGTTTAGTTATTCAGGCTAAAAAGAAAATTGAAGAAATTTCCAATAAAGAGGGAATGAGTGGTATTCCTACTGGTTTTACCAAATTAGATAGATTAACTTCTGGATGGCAACCGAGTGATTTAATCATTATTGCAGCGCGTCCAGGTATGGGTAAAACAGCGTTAACCTTAACCATGGCAAGAAATATTGCTGTCGATAGTAATATTCCTGTGGCATTTTTCTCTTTAGAAATGTCATCAGTACAGTTAATTACACGTTTAATTTCTTCAGAAACAAATTTATCTTCCGAGAAATTAAGAACAGGTAAATTAGAAAAGCACGAATGGGAACAATTAAATGTTAAAGTTAAAACATTAGAGAAAGCACCTTTGTTTATTGATGATACACCATCGTTGTCTATTTTCGATTTGAGAGCAAAAGCACGTCGTTTAGCGTCACAATACGGAATCAAAATGATCATGATTGATTACCTGCAGTTAATGACAGCAGGTGGAAGTCAGAAAGGAGGAAACCGTGAACAGGAAATATCTACGATTTCTCGAAACCTTAAGGCCTTAGCAAAAGAATTATCAATTCCAGTAATTGCTTTATCGCAATTATCGCGTGCTGTTGAAACGCGTGGAGGAAGTAAACGACCGTTGTTATCCGATTTACGTGAATCTGGAGCTATTGAGCAAGATGCTGATATTGTGAGTTTCATTTACAGACCAGAATATTATAAAATTGATGAATGGGATGATGATGACCGTTCTCCTACTGAAGGTCAGGGTGAATTCATCGTGGCAAAACACAGAAATGGTGGTTTAGAAAATATCAGATTGAAATTCATCGGTCATTTAGGTAAGTTTGATAACCTAGACGATTTTGATACACCTTTTGGAGAGTTTCATTCTAAAATGAATGCAGCAGCCAATGATGATACATTTAAACCAGAAAATTTTCCATCGGCTTCTGATGCATTTGGAACTCCAGAAGATGACGATAATGATGTACCATTTTAAGATTTTTTAAAGAAGAATACCAAGATATTAGCTTAATTTTGTTTAAAGCTAAGAACAGAATAATTGCCTCATGTTAGAAGAAAGACGAACAACAAACACACTTTTATTATTTATAGTAATTCCTTTAGTATTTTATTTACTAAAGCTTCTGTCTTTTATCTTTATTCCACTTATTTCATCAATGTTTATAGCATTATTGTTTCTGCCCTTGATGCGTTGGTTGAGCAGAAGAAATGTGCCTAGATTGTTAAGTATCGTTATTGTCATTTCTTTAATAGCTATAGGTGTCTTTATAGGCGTCGAGTTGGTGCAATTATCCAGCAGACAAATCTTATCTAACAATACTGGATTCTTTGGTAAAGCTGAAGTTAAAATTAATGATTTGATGCTGTATTTGCAAAATGAATTCGGAATTGTGTATGATACTGATAGTAATATATTTGCCCAATTTTTTGAGAAAGATAATATTGGTTCAACTTTTGACTTTATAAGAAAATTTTTGACCAACATATTAATGATTACCTTTTTTACCATTTTATGGTTATCAGAATCTATTAATATGCATAAGGTAATGAATGACACTATTTTAAAACGAAAACATACGTCTATAAAAGCGTTCATGAAGATTGAAAAAGACTTAATAACTTTTATTAAAGTTAAGTTTTTAGTGAGCTTATTAACTGGAATATTTACAGGCTTGGCTTGTGTCTTTTTTGATGTGAGTTTCCCGATTTTCTGGGGACTTTTCGCTTTCCTAATTAATTTTGTACAAATGGTTGGCTCGTTTATTTCTGTTATACTATTGTCCATTTTTGCTTTTGTAGAACTAGACCCAACGAGTACGTTATTCTTCTTTATTTTATCAATTACTGGAGTACAGGTGTTATTCGGAGCTATTCTAGAGCCTGTCTTTATGGGCAAATCGTTTTCTATAAATGTCATAACAGTACTCATTATGTTAATGCTTTGGGGCTTTATTTGGGGAATTCCTGGATTAATTATGGCTATTCCAATTACAGTATTTATAAAAATTATTTTAGAACAGTTTCCAGGTACAAAAGTCATTGCGTCCTTATTGTCTGGACCAGAACGTTCTATCAAACCTCTTAAATAACCACTTATTTTTCTATAGACTTTAAGGCTTAAAGGCAACTTAAGGTCTATGTATCTTTTTCTTATCTTTCAGAATCCTATCTAAAATCTATTGAAATGGTTCATGGAACGCATAATGCTGTTGCTGACGACAGAAATAAAGACATTAAAATTTATATTAACGGAGAATTCTTCAAAAGAGACGATGCCAAAATATCAGTATTCGATAGCGGTTATCTCGTAGGTGATGGTATTTGGGAAGCTCTACGCTTACATCGTGGAGTTTTAGTTTTTCTTGAAGACCATTTAGACCGTTTATGGATGTCTGCAGCTTCAGTTGGAATGACCTTTCCCTTTACTAAAAGAGAATTGACTCAGACCATTTGGAAAGTGCTCAATGAGAACAAGATGACAGACCACGTTCATGTTAGGATTATGATAACGCGTGGCATCAAAAAAACACCATCTCAAGATCCTCGGTTAACCATTTCTGGTCCTAATGTTGTCATAATTCCTGAATTTAAAAAGGCTTCCGAAGACAGCAAAGAAAAAGGAATTACGCTATTCACGAGTACAATTAGAAGAGGTTCTCCAGATTATCTCGATCCTAGACTAAACTGCCACAGTAAACTTCATGAAGTTCAGGCACTCATTCAGGCCATTGAAGCTGGAGCAGATGAAGCGTTAATGCTCGATGTTAATGGATTTGTATCGACATGTAATGCAACGAACTTCTTTATCATTAAAAATGGTGAAGTGTGGACCTCTACAGGTCAATATTGTATGAATGGCATCACAAGGGCAAAAGTCATTGAATCTTGTCAGAGAAACGGAATTGTTTGTCATCAAAAAAACTTTTCGCTATTTGATGTGTATGGTGCAGATGAGGCCTTTGTTACTGGAACCTTTGGTGGATTAACACCTGTGACTAAAATCGATGGACGACCAATAGGAGAGAAGACATATGGAGATATGACCAGAAAACTTTCAGGATTTTATAATGATTTAATTGCAGAAGCTGTTGCCAATGGTAAGTAATTCAATTAAACGTATTTCACTATGGTCTGGACCTAGAAATATATCAACCGCTTTGATGTATAGTTTTGCCCAAAGAAATGATACCAAAGTATTTGATGAGCCCCTATATGCTTATTACCTTAAGAATTCGAATGCTAAAGACTATCATCCAGGAGCAGAAACTATTTTAAAAACTATGGAAAATGATGGAGATGAAGTCGTAAAGATGATGCTTAATTATTCTGAACAACCCGTCTTATTTTTTAAAAATATGACACATCATCTTTTAGATTTAGATAGACGTTTTATGAAAAGTTTGTATAATGTGATACTCACTAGAGATCCTAGAGAAATGCTTCCATCATTTGCTAAAGTCATAAAACAACCAACCATGATGGATGTTGGATATAAGCTACACTTAGATTTGATTCAATATTTTGAAAAAAACGACATAAATTATGTTGTGTTAGATGCTAAAAATGTATTACTAAATCCTGAAGGTGTGCTGAAGCAGCTCTGTGAACATAGTGATATCCCATTTAACAATGCAATGTTAGCATGGCAACCTCAAAAGCTTGAAGAAGATGGTGTTTGGGCAAAATACTGGTATGATAATGTTCATAAATCGTCTAAGTTTTCTACTTATAAACCTAAAGCAGATCCATTTCCAAAACATTTAATTCCGTTATTAAACGAATGTTTGCCATATTATAATCAATTATCGCAATTGGCGTTATCTTAAAAACGTATCGTTTCAACTAAAAAACCTAAAAGTATATTAAAGCGTTTAGTTTCGGACTAATTTTTGAGTATCTTTCGGTTATGAAGAAGACAATTGCCCTTATCGTATTTATCTTTTTAGCATGTAATTGCTATGCGTCCTATATTCTAATTCCTATGGATGTTGAAGGCCAGCAAAACCACTTAAAAGCTTATGGTGTTACTTATTGGACACTAGAAAAGCAGGCAAAAGTGAAGTGGTTATTAAATTATAAAGGTGGATCATTTTTATTACCAGATTCTGAAGAAATACGACGTGAATGCACGATAAGAGGTGTTAGTTTTGAAGTGATTTCAAGTTCAAAAGCAGAAGAAATTCTCGAATTTATCGCTAGTCCGTCACAAAATATGGAAGCTGTCGTTTTGGAAAAAGCACCTAAAATTGCGGTATATTCTCCAAGCGGATTACAACCATGGGATGATGCCGTAACTATGGTATTAACCTATGCTGAAATTCCTTACGAAACGATATACGACGAAGAAGTATTAAATGATGGGTTGTTATTGTTTGACTGGTTACACTTGCATCATGAAGATTTTACAGGTCAATACGGAAAGTTTTATCGCGCTTACAAATCGGCTTCATGGTATATTCAGGAAAAGAAAGAAGCTGAAGCCCTTGCACTAAAATTAGGATATGATAAAGTTTCTCAGGAAAAACTGGCAGTTGCAAAAAAAATTCGTGATTATGTCATAGGAGGTGGTTTTATGTTTGCCATGTGTAGTGCTACAGATAGTTTTGATATTGCATTATCTGCAGAAGGTGTTGATATTTGTGAACCTATGTTTGATGGCGATGGAAGTGATCCTAGTTATCAAAGTAAAATAGATTACAATAAAACTTTTGCGTTTAAAGATTATTTATTAGAACGTAATCCGAACGTCTATGAGTTTTCTTCCATAGATATGACACAAAAACGACGTATTCCACCAACTACAGATTATTTTTCCTTAATGGAGTTTTCTGCGAAATGGGATCCGATTCCATCAATGTTATGTCAAAATCATACGGCATTAGTTAAAGGTTTTATGGGACAAACAACATCGTTTACTCGAGAAGAGATCAAGTCTAATGTATTAGTAATGGGAGAAAACAAAACGAATGGAGAAGCAAAATACATCCATGGTATAAAAGGAAAAGGCTTTTTTACGTTTTATGGAGGGCACGATCCGGAAGATTATACACATAAAGTGGGAGATCCAAAAACAGAATTAGACTTGCATCCAACATCGCCTGGATATCGCCTTATTTTAAATAATGTGTTATTTCCAGCTGCTAAAAAGAAGAAACAGAAAACCTAATTGTTTTTTTAACTAGTTTCTTGTTCATTTAGAAAACAGATAACTCGATATACTAAAATATAGGTCATTAATAATCTAAACTATAGGATTTGAAATTCGCTTTAAAACAATTCTTTAAACTTTTATTGTATTCGATTCTGTTTTGGTCGTTCGCCTTTTGTTCATTTATTCTAATTCGATATTATGGTAGAAATCATGAGAAAGTCACAACAGTAGAGCTCAATGAGGTTACAACTGCTTCTGAATATCTCATATTTGGTCTGATATTAGGCTTGATGGTCGGTATTGTATATGCGATTGTCGAATTTTTATTCGACAAGTTTCTTTCTAAAGTATTGCATTTGGGGTTAATATTATTATTTAAATCTATTATTTATCTCATATTTTTAATTTTTTCTTTAACCCTTATAGCTTATTTAGCAGAATCATACATAAAAGTTGATTTTCCAAATCAAAGAGGTTGGTGGATTACCAATAAAATATTTTGGGTTGTTACGTTGTATTTTATTATTTGTTCTTTAATCTTTTCATTTATAAGGTTAACCAATGATAAATTCGGAAGAGGCGTAATTTTTAATATGATTATTGGTCGTTATCGAAAGCCACGAGAAGTAGAGCGTATTTTAATGTTTATTGATTTGAAATCGTCTACAACCATAGCAGAATCACTGGGCCATTTAAAATACAGTCAATTTATTCAGGATTGTTTTTATTATCTGAATAGAATTGTTAGTAAATATGATGCAGAAATTTACCAGTATGTTGGAGATGAAGCTGTATTAACCTGGCGATTGGAAAAAGGATTAAAGCAACTGAATTGTATTCATTTATTTTTTGAATATGAACGAAGACTTAAAAGAAACTCAAAATACTTTACAAAAAAGTATGGGGTTATTCCTGAATTTAAAGCAGGTCTTCATTCTGGAAAAATTATTATTACAGAGGTAGGAACTATTAAAAAGGAGCTTGCATATCATGGCGATGTAATTAATACAACATCAAGAATTCAGGAACAGTGTAATGACTATAATGAGTCATTGTTGATATCTGAAGAGTTACTGGTAAATCTTAAATTGCCCTCTAAATTTAAATCCATTCCATTAGGTGAAGAACTTTTAGAAGGAAAAACAGAAACTTTAAAGTTGTTTGCAATTCACAAGACTTCTTAGTCACTGAATATTGTGAATCAAATATTGAATATCACCAAAATTAAAAATAAGCGTTTGGAGGATATGGATAAAAAAAACCGACTCATTTCTGAATCGGTTTTTATAAGCGAATTGTTGTTATTATTTAGGCAAACGCCTTACTTTACTTTGTTTACTATTGCTTCAAAAGCTTCTGGGTTATTCATTGCTAAATCGGCAAGAACCTTACGATTCAATTCGATGTTGTTAGCTTTAAGTTTTCCCATAAACTTAGAATAGCTCATTCCGTGTTGTCTGGCTCCAGCGTTAATACGCATAATCCATAATGAACGGAATGTTCTCTTTTTTACTCGACGGTCTCTGTACGAATATTGCATCGCTTTATCAACCGCATTTTTTGCTACTGTCCAAACGTTTTTACGTCTTCCAAAGTAACCTTTTGCTTGCTTAAGAACCTTTTTTCTTCTGGCTCTTTTCGCTACTGAATTTACTGATCTTGGCATTTCTTAAATTGTTTTTTTGTAGTAGGCGGTCAAATATTGACACTTGCTAAATGGTTTTGCCTAACTCCAGGGTTTATAATTTGTTTTAACCGATTAAAACTATGTTACTTTAAACGTAACATGGTTTTAATATTGTTCTCATCTGCTTTATGTACTAAAGTGTCATGAGTTAAAGCAAGCTTTCGCTTTTTTGATTTTTTTGTCAATATATGACTCTTAAAAGCGTGCTTTCTTTTAATTTTACCAGTGCCAGTTAGTTTAAAACGTTTCTTAGCACTTGATTTGGTTTTCATTTTAGGCATTGTTTCCTATTTTTATTTACGTTTCGCTTATTATCTTAATGGCTGAACTCTTCAGCTTATTTTACTTTTTTTGGCGCGATGAACATGGTCATACGCTTACCTTCTAATCTAGGCATTTGTTCTACTTTACCTAAATCTTCAAGATCTTGAGCCAATCTTAATAATAAGATTTGACCTTGTTCTTTAAAAACAATTGAACGACCCTTAAAGAATACAAATGCTTTTAATTTAGCTCCATCTTTTAAAAACTTCTCCGCATGTTTCTTTTTAAATTCATAATCGTGATCATCAGTTTGAGGACCAAAACGAATTTCTTTTATAGTCACTTTTGAAGCTTTCGCTTTCAGAGCTTTTTCACGTTTCTTTTGTTCGTAAAGAAACTTCTTATAGTCCATGACTTTACATACTGGAGGATCAGCCTTAGGAGATATTTCAACCAAATCCAGTCCTTGTTCATCCGCAATGGCAAGTGCTTCTTTTGTTGAGTAAATTCCTATTTCTATGTTATCACCGACAAGGCGTACCTTCTCAGCTCTAATTTTAGAGTTAATTTTGTGTTGATCTTCTTTTACTACTCGCTTAGAGTAATTTCTTCTACGTATTGCTATGGCTTATATATTTTAGTTAAACTTAATTGTTTTATTTAAATGTTTTTAATGTCTTTTTCACTTCATTATCAACAATTTCTGCAAACTCATCTACATTAATCATGCCTAAATCTTCACCACCATGTTGACGAACAGAAATTTTGTTTTCGTTTTCTTCATTCTCGCCAATAATAACCATATATGGTATCTTATTCATTTCGGCCTCCCGAATTTTCTTCCCAATAGTTTCGTTTCTATTATCTGCGAGGGCGCGAATTTCGTGTTTTTCTAGCAAATTTAAAACTTTTTCGGTGTATTTTTCATATTTCTCACTTAATGAAAGTATAATTACCTGTTCTGGCATAAGCCAAAGCGGGAAATTTCCTCCAGTATGTTCTAGTAAGATAGCAATAAAACGCTCCATACTTCCAAAGGGAGCTCGATGAATCATTATCGGGCGGTGTAGTTCATTATCACTGCCTTTGTAGGTTAAATCAAAACGTTCCGGTAGTGTATAATCTACTTGAATTGTACCAAGTTGCCATTGTCTCCCAAGAGCATCTCTGACCATAAAATCTAGTTTCGGTCCATAAAAAGCTGCTTCGCCAGTTTCAACAACGTAATCTAAACCTTTATCAATTGCAGCATTCAAAATTGCATCTTCAGCTTTTTTCCAATTTTCATCGCTACCAATATATTTATCTGGATTTTCGGGATCTCTAAGTGAGACTTGGGCAGTGAAATTCTCGAACCCTAATGATCCAAAAACATAAAGCACTAAATCAATAACATCTTTAAATTCTTTATCTAACTGATCTGGAGTACAGAAAATATGGGCATCATCCTGAGTAAACCCTCTTACACGAGTTAATCCATGAAGTTCACCACTTTGTTCATATCTATATACTGTGCCAAATTCAGCAAAACGTTTTGGTAAATCTTTGTATGACCATTGACTGCTATTGTATATTTCACAGTGATGAGGACAATTCATTGGTTTCAATAAAAATTCTTCACCTTCTTTAGGTGTGGTAATGGGCTGAAAACTATCTTCTCCATATTTGGCATAATGACCAGAAGTTTCATAAAGTTCTTTCTGTCCGATATGTGGAGTTACTACCATTTCATAACCAGCTTTTTTCTGTGCACTTTTTAGGAAATTTTCTAAGCGTTCTCTCAAAGCTGCACCTTTTGGTAGCCATAGTGGTAAGCCTTGACCTACTTTCTGTGAAAATGTGAATAATTCTAGTTCTTTACCAAGTTTTCTATGATCACGTTTTTTTGCTTCTTCTAATAAATGTAAATACTCGGTTAATTCTTTTTGT
The DNA here is from genome assembly GCF_000826645.1 of Psychroserpens mesophilus. GTDB lineage: Bacteria > Bacteroidota > Bacteroidia > Flavobacteriales > Flavobacteriaceae > Psychroserpens > Psychroserpens mesophilus. The sequence goes on along the minus strand of NZ_JXJP01000008.1, from coordinate 852 downwards.
TTAGGAAATGAAATGCCATAGACGCGGGTTAATTGCTTATTGTTTTCATCTCCTCTCCAATAGGCGCCTGCTACAGACAAAATCTTTACAGCTTTAATAATCCCAGTATTTGGAATATGGCCTCCTCGACATAAATCTGTGAATGTAGAATGATCGCAAAATGTGATTGTACCATCTTCTAGATTTTCAATTAACTCTACCTTATATTCATTATCCTGAGACTTATATAATGATAGAGCTTCATGTTTAGAAACAGAACGCATATTGAAATCATGTTTTCCTCTGGCGATTTCTAACATCTTATTCTCGATAGTTTTAAAATCTTTTTCTGAAATCGTATTATCTCCAAAATCTACATCATAATAAAACCCATTTTCAATAGCTGGACCAATAGATAATTTGATTCCAGGATAAAGTTCTTCAAGAGCTTGAGCTAGAACATGAGATGTTGAATGCCAGAACGCTTTTTTTCCTTCGTTATTTGTCCATGTATATAATATTAATGAACCGTCTGTTTTTAGTGGGGTATTAGTTTCGATAGTTTCATCGTTGAAACTGGCTGAAATAACATTCCTCGCAAAACCTTCACTAATATCTTTAGCAACTTCCATAGGAGTTATTCCTTTCTCAAAAGTTTTAATGGTCCCATCAGGTAGTGTAATATTTATCATAAAATGATTTTAATTAGGACAGCAAAGATAGTATCTTATATATTTAGATACAATAATAAAGTTATAGATAATTAGGAAGTGCTAAGTTGTTTAACTAAGGTATAGTTAAAATCTCTAGTATTAATTGCAAATAGCTCAGAATAAGGCGTTAGAATATTAAAGTAAAAATACTTTAAAAAAG
>NZ_JXJP01000072.1 GCF_000826645.1 Psychroserpens mesophilus | reverse complement strand
TAATTTTAACTTTATTTCCAGTTCCATTGGTTGCGTTATTTGTTCCAGCAAGTGTCCAATGAAATCTGGTTTTATCTGATGTGGTAGTCAGGCTATCCATTGAAACAATCATATCAGGGAAAGCATCCATGAATCCTTTTACGACATTATTTATAGCTTCTGTTCCTTTGGCTGGTTTTCCTTTATTAACTGTTAATTCGCCATCTTCGGCAAAAAAGGACGATACAAAATTTGGTCTTT
>NZ_JXJP01000071.1 GCF_000826645.1 Psychroserpens mesophilus | reverse complement strand
GATATTATCTGGTACATATGGTGACTCCACACCTAATTGTGGCAAATCTGTTAATGGTATTTGTTCCCATTGCGGTACATCTTGGTCAAACTCTAATTTAATCAAACCTGAATAATCAAGTGCTGTACACCAAATTGTACCAGCATTGTCTAGAGCTATATTACTAAACTTATACGTATAAGCAGGATTGGTTACTCTTGGTAATTCATATTGCTCAAAAGTTTCATTTACGATATTAAATTTAAGAATGCTACCGTCGTTAGTTTCAGTTAAAGCTAACCATAAATCACCGTTATTATCAAACTTAAGA
>NZ_JXJP01000070.1 GCF_000826645.1 Psychroserpens mesophilus | reverse complement strand
GGCCGGTTCGAAGGCCGAGCAGGACGCCGACAGGGCCGAGCCTGCGAAGGCCGAGGTCGACGAGACCTCCGGCAAGGACGCGAAGAAGCAGGATGGCAAGGGGAAGACCGCCGCCGCGGCCGGCGCTGCCGGTGCCGCGGGTGCGGCTGCTGCCGCCTCCTCGAAGGACGACAACGCTTCCGGCTCCGACGACTGGGACGCCGCTACGGCCCCGGTGGCCAACACCGAGAAGAACGACGACGCGCAGGCTGCTGC
>NZ_JXJP01000007.1 GCF_000826645.1 Psychroserpens mesophilus | reverse complement strand
GTGATTTAGATTTAACAGGTGTAAGCGCAACAATAACTATTGACGCAGCACCAAATGCAGTAACAGTATCAGCGACAGATGCGAGTGTGTGTTCAGGAGAAGATGGCGAGTTTGTAATCACAGGCGATGCAGGTGATACCGTAACCTATAGTATAGATGGAGGCGGATCAGTTACAGCGGTTATTCCAGCTGATGGTACATTAGAGATCGCAGTCCTAGGCATCACAGCAACCACGACGATAGATGTGAG
>NZ_JXJP01000069.1 GCF_000826645.1 Psychroserpens mesophilus | reverse complement strand
GCTGAGCGCCGTCGGGCAGCGGCAGGTCCCCACCGGTACCGCCGCCGAGGACGGTGAAGCTGGCCCCGCTTCCCCGGTGCAGGGGCTGGAGCTGACCAGCAGGGAGTGGACCGAGGTCACCGCCGCCAGCGACCGCTGCGCGTCCTACCTGTTCGCGCTGCACCTGAACCTCATCGCCGGTCTGGACGCCGCCAAGCTCGCCGAGAACCCCGCCCGGGCGGCCGCGAAGGACTCCCGCCGCCCGGCCTCCGAC
>NZ_JXJP01000068.1 GCF_000826645.1 Psychroserpens mesophilus | reverse complement strand
GCTAGAGGCCATTCAAATCTTTTGGTTCTCTTCAACCGGCTTGTCCAACTTGAAATTGATGCTTACTACGTTTACGTCTTCGCCGTTTTCTTGAGGCATTTTTTCTCAACAAAGCTACCTTCAATTGGTGTCACGTCGCCAATAAAGTAAAATTCAATACCTTCATCGTTATTCTTTTTAATGAATAAAGGCATGCGCATTTGATGGACCTGGTAGTCTCGGATCGCGGCAACATCTGGACTCGTAATGCGCCGCCTACTCTTTGACATCCAAGTGAGCTCAGATG
>NZ_JXJP01000067.1 GCF_000826645.1 Psychroserpens mesophilus | reverse complement strand
GCCCATATTCTGCATGCCGAGCAGAAACAGAAGGTCAAACGAACCGAATCCTCCCGGCACAAGACTGATGATTCCCCCGATAGCGGCAATGGCAAATACACCGAATACATGGCGGACATCCGCGTGAATTCCCATGACATACAAGGAATAATACATGACGACAGCCGCCGCAAACCATTCAGCAAACGATGCCCCGATGTAAGAAAAAACCGGATGCCTCGGTTTAGCTTCACCGTCTTCTGCGCCAGCTTTTTTATTGTTGATCCC
>NZ_JXJP01000066.1 GCF_000826645.1 Psychroserpens mesophilus | reverse complement strand
CCCTCCACCCGCTCCGCGCCGGAGACCGCCAGGGCCCGCAGCTCGCCGGCCTCGACCTGCTCGGCGTACTCGCCGACCCCGGAGATGCCCGCGCTGACCTGGTTGCCCAGCAGCGCCGCCAGCGACTCGCCGCCACCGGAGTAGGGGATGTAGTTGAGGTCGCTGGCCGGCACGCCCGCCTCCTGGGCGAGCATCCCGGCGAGGATGTTGTCGGTGCCGCCGGCGGAGCCGCCCGCGATGGAGACCCCGCGACCTTCGCTCTTC
>NZ_JXJP01000065.1 GCF_000826645.1 Psychroserpens mesophilus | reverse complement strand
ATTCCGTGCGGGCCCGTTCATATTGGGACCGCAGCGTCACGCTGACTCTCTCTGCGTATTCATAGTCCTTGGCAAAACGGGAGGCGCTGGTGGCGCAAAGAGCCATGCGGGCGGAGCTGGCCCGGCGGTGGCCAGATGGCATCTGTAGTCCGTTGATGCCATCATCGTGCACCCTGGCCCCAGCACTACCCGCTTCACTCTGGTGCGGTGTCATCTCATCAAAGCCAGGGACATGC
>NZ_JXJP01000064.1 GCF_000826645.1 Psychroserpens mesophilus | reverse complement strand
GTCCCTCAGGACGTCTACATCACCGATTCGACGTTGGCGGGCAACGTGGCCTTCGGCCTAACGGCGGAGGAACGTGACGAGGCGAAGGTGCGCGAGTGTCTCGAGCGTGCGGCCCTCGGTGGCCTGCTCGACAGCTTGCCCGAGGGCTTGGAGACGCTCGTCGGCGAACGCGGTACGCGCCTCTCGGGCGGTCAGCGCCAGCGCATCGGCATCGCCCGTGCCTTGTACCGTGACCCGCAG
>NZ_JXJP01000063.1 GCF_000826645.1 Psychroserpens mesophilus | reverse complement strand
GTATTTGAACAGGAAGAACTGGAACGGATTTATCTGAACTTCAGCGATCCTTGGCCAAAAGCCAAGCATGCACGTCGTCGTTTGACACATCCACGTTTCCTGAAGAAATATACGGAACTGCTTAACACCAAAGGACAGATTCATTTCAAAACCGATTCGGAGACATTGTTTGATTTCTCTCTCAATGCAATTTCCGACTTTGGTCTGCAAATGACCAATTTGTCTCTGAACCTGCAC
>NZ_JXJP01000062.1 GCF_000826645.1 Psychroserpens mesophilus | reverse complement strand
CTGCGAGACCGATCCGCCGCAACGCCACCAGGAGGGGCGACCCAGGTTGACCTTGGAACGCCACGTCGACAGCTCCGCCGAGCGTCGTAGCGCGTCACGGTGCTTCCAGACGCACTCCTCGAAGTACTCGGCGATGAGGCGGGTCATCTGCATGCGGTAGGTGCCCTCGCCCTCGATCTGGTCGGGGAAGAGGGCGTAGGCCTTGAGGGAGCCGGTGCTCTGGACGTGGATGACGGGAACGTCGAGGC
>NZ_JXJP01000061.1 GCF_000826645.1 Psychroserpens mesophilus | reverse complement strand
GATAAAGATATACTGTAAATAGACCTTAAAAGCTAAAAATATGACGAGTGGTAAATAGAATATGCTAAGCGGAAAACAAGTATATCAATTGTATTAGGTGTTATGTTTTAAACCACAAATTGACAAAACAACATGTAGAGTAAATCAATTTGTTTAATAACATTACGCATCAATTACCCAAATGTATTTATGGTTCTAAGAATTTCACTCTGACTATTCGTTTTGGTCTTTGAACTAAATAAATTAGTTGTATTTACACTAGCACCAGAAGGTATAAG
>NZ_JXJP01000060.1 GCF_000826645.1 Psychroserpens mesophilus | reverse complement strand
CGCTGCACGTGACGCTGCCCTGCCGCATCGGCAAACGCGTCGCGCCGGGCGAGCTGACGCTCGCGAGCTGCGCGCACCTCGAGCGTCCTGGGCAGAGCTGCGCGGATCTCGCCGGCGTTCCGCAACCGGTGTACCCTCCAGGCAGAGCCGGACTAGTCGAGCCTCCGGCATGCGGTGCGGTGCTTGGCACGGGTTTTCTTCGACGCCCACCGGCCGGGCCGACGCTCGTCGGGCCAGCGGAGCAG
>NZ_JXJP01000006.1 GCF_000826645.1 Psychroserpens mesophilus | reverse complement strand
CTGTAGCAATACCTGCACTAAAATCGTCAGATACTTCCCATAAGTAGTTTACATCAAGACCAAAGCTAAATGAGTAAAACTCAGAGAAATCACCAATTGGTAAACCTCCATTTAAACCTGCTCTTAATTCTTGAGCATTTACATTTGATAAACTAAAAACTGCAACAGCAGCTAATAACATTAATTTTTTCATAATTTATAAGTTTTTAAAATTGATTAGTACAAACTAAATACTTTTTTTTGAAATAATAAACAATATTTAGCGACTTATTAACAATATTGTAAACAAATTTAAGCAAATAATTGATTATCAGTATTTTAAATTAAATGTTATTAACAAATAATATAAAAAATACGTCAAATGACGTACTAATTTCATCTTAAAACACCTATTTTTACCTTTATTAAACCTAATTTTTAGAGAAAAAACGCTATGAAATGGTTAAATGCGATAAAAGATTACCAACATTACCTTCAAATAGAGCGTGGCTTATCTCAAAACTCAATAGAAAGTTATGTACGTGATGTTCAAAAACTAATACTCTATTTAGAACAGCATAACATTAATAGTTCACCGACTAAAATAGATAAAAGTATTGTGCTATCTTTCATATATGATGTCTCAAAAGATCTCAATGCAAGATCTCAATCACGATTAATATCTGGCTTGCGAAGTTTCTTTTCTTATTTGGTCTTTGAAGATTATAGGAAAACTAATCCTTTAGATCATATTGAGTCTCCCAAAACTGGAAGAAAGTTACCCGATACATTGAGTATTGAAGACATTGACTCGCTCATTAGTGCCATAGACCTAACTAAAAGCTATAACAATATTTATATAGGTGAACGCAATCGTGCTATTTTGGAAACCTTATATAGTTGTGGCTTAAGAGTTAGTGAACTTATCAACTTAAAACTATCTGATCTTTTCTTTGCAGAAGGCTTTATAAAAGTCACTGGAAAAGGAGATAAACAGCGATTTGTACCTATCGGTTTAAATACCCAAAAGTATATCAACATCTGGCAACAAGAACGAACTAAAATTGATGTCAGTCCAGATGATAAAGACACGTTGTTTTTAAATCATCGAGGCTCCAAACTAACCAGAGCCATGATTTTTACTATCATAAAAGATTTAGCAAAAGCAATCAATCTCAATAAGGTGATTTCTCCTCATACATTAAGACACTCGTTTGCGACGCATCTATTAGAAAATGGAGCCGATTTAAGAGCTATTCAGCTAATGCTTGGTCATGAAAGTATTACAACTACTGAAATTTACATGCATGTGGATCGTTCACATTTAAAAAACATCTTATTGAAACATCATCCCAGAAAATAAAAAAGCATCCTAAAAAAATTAGAATGCTTTATTACATATAAGTTTTAAGATTCCTATTTAGCAATATTTACTGCTCTGGTTTCTCTAATTACAGTCACTTTTACTTGTCCAGGATATGTCATATCTGTCTGAATTTTTTGAGAGATTTCAAATGATAAGTTCGCAGCTTGTTCATCGGTTACTTTTTCGCTTTCTACCATAACTCGTAACTCTCTACCAGCTTGAATCGCATAAGCTTTATTAACTCCAGTAAATCCGAAGGCTACATCCTCTAAATCTTTTAAACGTTGAATGTAAGAATCAAGAACTTGACGTCTTGCTCCTGGTCTTGCTCCTGAAATTGCATCACAAACCTGAACAATTGGCGATAGCAAAGTCGTCATTTCAATTTCATCGTGATGCGCACCAATTGCATTGCACACTTCAGGTTTTTCACCGTGCTTTTCAGCCCATTGCATCCCTAAGATAGCGTGTGGTGTTTCCATATCTGCTTCAGAAGATGGTACTTTACCAATATCGTGTAGTAAACCAGCTCGCTTAGCTAACTTAGGATTTAAACCTAATTCCGCAGCCATAACACCACATAGTTTAGCTACTTCACGTGAGTGTTGCAGTAAATTTTGTCCGTAAGACGAACGATATTTCATTCGACCAACAAGTTTTATAAGTTCTGGATGTAAGCCGTGAATTCCTAAATCAATAACCGTTCGTTTTCCGACTTCAATGATTTCCTGTTCAATTTGCTTCTCAGTTTTTTTAACAATCTCTTCAATTCTGGCAGGATGAATTCTTCCATCAGTCACTAACTTATGTAATGACAAACGTGCAATCTCACGTCGTACAGAATCAAAACAAGATAAAATAATGGCTTCAGGTGTATCATCAACAATGATTTCTACGCCTGTTGCAGCTTCAATCGCTCTAATGTTTCGACCTTCTCTACCAATGATTCGACCTTTAACATCATCAGATTCAATATTAAAAACGGACACACAGTTATCAATCGCTTCTTCTGTTCCGATACGTTGAATTGAGTTGATAATGATTTTCTTAGCTTCTTGTTGAGCTGTCAGCTTAGCTTCTTCGAGTGTATCTTGTAAATAACTCATCGCATCAGTTTTAGCTTCGCTTTTTAGCGATTCTACCAATTGTGCTTTCGCATCTTCAGCAGACAGACCAGAAATCACTTCCAGTTGCTTAATCTGGCTTTTATGTGCCTTTTCAACCTCGTCTTTTTTCTTTTCTAAAAACTCAAGTCTAAAATCGTAGTCTTTGATTTTATCTTCAAGACTCTGATTTGATTTTTTTGCTTTGGCTAATTCGCTAGACACCTGAGATTCTTTATCTCTGGTTCGCTTTTCAGCTTCAGCCATTTTTTTATCTCGTGATAAAATGACCTTTTCATGTTCCGACTTAAGCTCTATAAACTTTTCTTTAGCCTGAAGTATTTTATCTTTCTTTATAGATTCTCCTTCATTTTTAGCTTGCTTTAAAATAGAATCAGCTTCATTCTTAGCATCTTTAATAAGTTTAGATGCATTGCTCTTTTCAAGAGATTTTGCAATAATATATCCGAGTATTATTCCTAATACTACGCCTCCAACAATCATTAAAATTGTGTTCGTATCCATGTTTTAGTTAGTTTTAAAATGTATTTGATGTCATCAAAATTTCCCAATATACCTGGGAGTCACTCATCTCAGTTTTAATATGAGTTGAGTTAAAAAAAAAGCCTACATCAGTTTCAGATTTTGTATAAACTCCTTAAAAACAAGTTTAGGGCTAACAAACTGATCAAAAATCTGCCTGAATACTAAAACAAGTTTAGTACTAGCAGCTCGATTTTACAGTTTAAACTCACCCTTTTTAAAGAATTAACGTTGAGTTTATCAAAAATAAAATAACTAATGTAGGCAGTAACCTAATGTTGTATTTAAAAGAACGTTAAGCACTTAAATGTTCGTGTAACAGTTGATTTAAAGCATTTAACTTTGTCTCAACTTCTTCACTCACTTCGGCTTTATCTATTGTTTTCTGTTCAACCTGAGAAGCAAATTGTAACGCACACATGGCTAATACATCTTGCTTATCACGAACAGAGTAATTTTGTTCAAACTGGCTTATCATGGCTTCAATCTTTTTAGCTGCTTTTCGCAATCCTTCCTCCTGACTTGGTGCAATCGTTAAAGGATAGACTCTGTTTGCTATAGATAGCTTTATTTTAAGCTGTTCTGCCATTAAATTTTATTAACATTATTCAGATAATTGCGCGATACAATGATCAATATCTCGAATTAATGAGTTTATTTTAAGCTTAGTTTCTCTATTATTCTCGTCACTGCCCAGCAATGAATTTGCCATTTTGAGTGCTTCATATTTATCAGCCCAAGAACTAATTTCTTCCTGTTGACTCATATTTTTTTTCTGTTGAATTGCTAATTCTTCTGAGATTTTAGCATTGGTCTGCTTTAATACTTCTAATTTATGCAAAACCTTGCTAATTTTGTTCTCTAACGAATCTACAATATCTTCAATTTTACTCATTTACAAAATTCAATACTGATGTAACAAAGTTAACATACCAAATGAAAAATAGCAATAGTTTTATAATAAATTTTGAATATATATCTTAACATCAGTGATACAGTGACTTAGCGAACAATTTAATTTTAAAGGAATTGCTCTTTTAAATGATAACTTTATTATTTTTGAAACTAATTACAACCATAATCCAAAATCTATTTGTAGAATATTTTCTATATTTAAAATAATTCAATAATTTTACGTTATAGAATTCTAATATTCTTCAGAGCACACATGAAATATCTTTATCTACTCTTATTCATCACACAATTTGGCTTTTCCCAATTGCCTTATCCTCAGGACTATTTTAGAAACCCATTAGATGTTACCTTAGTATTATCTGGAACTTTCGCCGAATTACGTTCCAATCATTTTCACTCTGGATTAGACATTAAAACGCAACAACGCACTGGATTACATGTGTATGCTGTTGCTGAAGGCTATGTGAGTCGCATTAAAATTTCACACTTTGGATATGGTAAAGCGCTTTACATAACACATCCTAATGGCTATGTATCAGTATATGCGCACTTAGAAAAATTTTCACCTACCATCGAGAAGTATATTAAATCTAAGCAATACGAAAAAGAATCTTACGAAATTGAAGTTTTCCCTTCTCCTGAAGAATTACCAATCACAACCGATGAAATCGTAGCGTTTTCTGGAAATTCAGGAAGTTCTGGTGGTCCACATTTACATTTTGAAATCAGAGATAATGCAGAACGACCAATCAATCCCATGCTCTTCGGAATTGATATTAAAGACACTAAACGTCCTATCGTTTCTGCTATTTATGCCTATCCTAAAGATCGAAAATCTCATGTAAACGATATCAAAGTCAAAAAAGAGTTACGCCTTATTCCTCTTAAAAATGGCGATTATAATGTTGAGCCTATTGAAGCTTTTGGCGAAATTGGATTTGGAGTTGTAAGCTACGACCAGCAAGACTTGGCTTATAATAAAAATGGCGTCAATAACATTCAAACCTTTTTCAATGGAAACAAAAATTTTGAAATGGATTTTAAACGTTTCAGCTTTGATGAAACTAAACATCTCAACCGTTATATCGATTTTGAAATTTTTAAAACTGAAAAATCACGTGTACAAAAACTATTTGTCCAACCCGGAAACACATTAAGCATGCTGAAAGATGTTTCCGACAATGGCTATATTCGTGTAGAAGACAGCACGTCATCAGTATATAAAATTCGCATTCAAGATTTTAAAGGCAATGAAACTTGGGTAAATATTCCTATTAAAGGTAAAAAAGCTAAAGAACGACTTGAAGGCTACGACGTGCAGCCAGCTTACTATGTTCAAGCCAATGAATCACTGAGGTTAGAGGACAAGAATATTTCTGTATTCTTTCCAAAGAACACCTTTTATGACAATTTTCATATCGATTTTGCCGTTAGCAGTGATACTTTAACATTGCACAAAGATGTTGTTCCGCTAATGAAAAATTGTACGATTACTTACAACATTGAAAACTATTCCGAAGAAGATAAAAGTAAACTCTTCATTGCAAAGCTTTATGGTTATTACAAAAAGCCATATTATGTAAGCACGACTAGACAAGGTGATTATTTAACCGCAAGAACGAAATCTTTAGGAACCTTTACTTTGGCAATAGACTCTATTAGCCCAACAATTAAGCCTTTAAATTTTCAAGATGGCAAATGGCTAAGTAAGTCTGAAAACATTAAAATTAAAATTGAAGATGATCTTTCAGGAATTAGTAATTACAGAGCTACCATTAACGGAAAATGGATTTTAATGGAGTATGATTACAAAAAAGATACGTTAACTTACAATTTTGAAGATGCTGTAATTTCTGATACTGAAAATAATTTGAAAGTAATTGTTATCGATAATATTGGAAATAGTTCTACATTTGAAGCAACATTTTTTAGAAAATAAAAAGAAGTCTTTTGAAAATAAAAAGTTTACTCCTATTACTCTTACTAAGCCTGCCATTCATTGGTATTACACAAAATGCAACCATTAAAGGTGTTATTCTTGACGATCAGCAACTACCCATTTATAATGTAAATATTAAAGCTGGTGACACAGGAACAACGACAAATGAAAACGGATTTTATGAGCTTAAAATTCCTGCAAATACTGATGTAACGGTCGTTTTCACCCACTTGTCTCACAAAAAAGTTGAAGTCACCTTTAACTTAAAAAACGGTGAAGAAATTGAGTTTAATCCAGTGATGAAAATTGAAATAGAACAGATCACCGAAATTATTATCAATAGCAATACTAAGCAGTCTGTTGAAGGGATTGTCTCTGTTCCTCCTGCGGTATTAAGAACGATTAAAGGTGCACAACCTGGAGTTGAAAATATTTTAAAGACCTTACCTGGTGTCAATATTTCAAACGAATTGAGTACGCAATATTCTGTACGCGGTGGAAACTTTGATGAAAACCTTGTATATGTCAATGAAATTGAAATTTACCGTCCGTTTTTAATTCGCTCAGGACAACAGGAAGGCTTAAGTTTTGTCAATACTGATCTGGTTCAAAATGTTGATTTTTCGGCTGGTGGATTTCAGGCCAAGTATGGCGATAAATTATCTTCAGTTTTAGATATTACCTATCGTACACCTATTAAATTTGGTATTAGCGCTGAAGCCAGTCTTTTAGGCGGAAGTCTTGCCGCAGAACACGTTAGCAAAGATTCTAAGTTTTCAGGTATTATGGGTTTACGTTACAGAGATAATAGTTTGTTTATAAATTCTTTGGAAACGGAAACCAATGTCGTTCCAGTATTTGCTGATGCACAAACGTATTTAACCTATAAGTTTTCGGATAAATTTCATTTAAATTTCCTCGGAAATATCTCACTTAACAAATACAATTTTCAACCTCAAAACAGACAAACCAATTTTGGTACTCTAGACGAGCCTGTAGCTTTATTAGTGTTTTATGAAGGTCAGGAAAAAGATCAGTACTTAACGTCTTTCGGAGCTTTTAAAGCTAATTATTTTCCTTCTGAAGACCTTACCTTAAAATTAATAGCTTCAGCTTATCACACTACTGAAGAAGAATATTTTGATATTTTAGCGCAATACAGACTTGGAGAAGTAAATAGTAATATTGGCGATGAAAACTTAGGAGAAGTTGAATTTAGTGAAGGTATAGGCTCTCAATTAACACATGCCAGAAATGATTTAGATGCCTTAATCTTTAATATTGAACATAAAGGTGATTACAAACTGGACGAAGAAAGTACGTTCGAGTGGTCACTTAAATACACGCATGAAGACATCAGAGATCGTTTGGTAGAATGGGAAGTAATTGATAGTGCTGGTTTTTCAGTACGTCCTCCAATTTTCGATGTGCTAAATGAACAACCTTACGAACCTTTTGAAGGTCCTTTAGTTGCGTTTCAAAATGTTCGGGCAACTAACGAAGTACAAATTGACAGATTGCAAGCGTATGCACAATGGAGCAAACGCTCAATGCTTGGGAACAATGAAGTATTTTACAATGCAGGTGTTAGAGTTCACAACTGGACTGTAAATAGCAAAGTTCCAAATCAAGATGGTGTAACCAGCTCTACACAAACTGTTTTCAGTCCGAGAGCACAATTCGCCATCAAACCAGACTGGGAAAAAGATATGCTCTTTAGAGTTGCTGGAGGATTGTATTATCAACCACCTTTTTATCGTGAATTAAGAGATTCTTCAGGTATTGTACAACCAGACGTTAAAGCTCAGAAATCTATTCATTTTGTTTTAGGTAATGAATATAGTTTTGAAATATGGGAACGCCCTTTTAAGCTGGTTACTGAAGCGTATTACAAAAATCTTACTGATGTTAATCCTTATACTTTGGAAAACGTTAGAATCCGTTACAGAGCGCGAAATAATGCCACGGCTTATGCTTACGGACTTGATATGCGCTTAAATGGTGAGTTTATCCCTGGAACAGAAAGTTGGTTTAGTTTCGGGTTTTTAAAAACAGAAGAAAATATCGATAATCAAGGAAATATTGCAAGACCTACCGATCAACGTTTAAAATTTGGTGCCTTATTTCAGGATTATATGAAAGTGCTTCCAGATTTAAAAATGTATTTAAACTTGGTTTACAATACTGGTGTTCCTGGCGGTTCGCCTAGTTATGCCAATCCGTATCAGTTTCAAAATCGCTTACCAGATTACAAACGTGCTGATGTTGGTATTTCATATCTTTTGGTGGATCCTAACAAAGAATATACAACAAAGTGGAAACAGCGTTTTAAAGAATTGTCTGTTGGCTTTGAAATTTTCAATATTTTCAATGCCCAAAACTCCATTACCAATACTTGGGTTCGTGATGTATACAGTAAGCGACAGTTTGCTATTCCAAACTATTTAACACCTCGTGTGTTTAATGTACGTTTGAGTACGAGGTTTTAAACAAATTCCTTTAAAACTTCAATCACATAATCAACATCAGCTTTCGTATTGAAAATGCTAAATGAAAAACGGACTGATGGTCGTTTGAGATGGTCTTCGTCTAAAATTTCACTTAATACATGAGAATTTTGCGAACTTCCACTCTGGCAAGCACTCCCTTTAGAGCAAGCAATCCCTTTTAAATCGAGCTGAAACTGCAATAACGATGCTTTTTCAGTAGCAATTGGCAAACAGACGTTAATAAGTGTATATGTGCTACTTTCAGAATCCTGACAACTTCCGTTAAACGTAACTTCAGGAAAAACATCACGTAATTGTTCAATAAAATAGGTTTTTATCTCTGAGATGTACTGACGTTCAGTTTCAAGATTATTATATGAGCATTTTAAAGCTTCAGTTAAACCAACAATATTATGGATAGCTTCTGTTCCTGCACGATAACCTCGCTCCTGCTCGCCTCCAAAAATGGAACCTTTAATCCCAGAATGCTTTCTGATAAAAGCAAAACCTACACCTTTTGGTCCATGAAACTTATGTGCACTTGCAGCTAAAAAATCCAACGGCATTTGTTCCAAATCCAATTGGTAATGTCCAACAGACTGGACAGTATCACTATGAAACAAGGCCTTGCTACTTTTACACAAATCAGCAACTAATGCGATGTCTAATTTGTTTCCAATTTCATTATTGATGTGCATCAAACTCACCAATTGTTTAGCTTCAGATTGCAATAACATTTCCAAATGCGTATAATCAATGTGACCATCGGGCTTTAAATCAACAAATTTCACATTAATATTGTATTCTTTTTTAAGCGCCTCAACCGTATGTAAAATAGCATGATGCTCAATTTTAGATGTGATAATTTCAGATACTCCTAAATCTCTTACGGCACTTCTCAGTATCAAATTATCGGCTTCTGTACCACCAGATGTGAATACAATTTCAGAAGCAGACACCTTAAAATACGATGCGATTGACTTTCTACATGTTTCAATAATTGATTTAGATTGCCTTCCATAACTATGTGTAGAAGAAGGGTTTCCAAAATTATTTTTCATGCATTCAGTCATACAATCAATAACCTCATTACGTAGTTGAGTTGTTGCGGCATTATCAAAATAAACAGTCGTCATAAACAAGTAAAATAATTATGCAAAGATGCAATATTCTTATGGTAAATAAAACGTTTTGAAACCATTCAAAATTATTTGTTAATCCTATCGTTAAAACTCTACAAATCTCTATTTTTGTTTTAAATGAATTATAGCATGCGAAAATTTCTGTACATCCTTTGCTTCGGATTTTTATTGACAACCTGTGATGATGGTAATATCTTTGAAGTCACTTTCGATTTTGAAGATACTTTTAGTCAGTGTGGTACTTTGGTTTTTTATAAAACGAATGGAAGCACTTCGGAATCTTTATCAATTAAGTTTGCTGCTTTAACTATTGAAGACATTTTAGAAGTTGGCGAAGACAATCTATATGAAAACACTTTACCTTTAGGAAGTACAAATGTATTTAACTATCGAAGCTATACCAACTTACCTGCTGACAACCTATTGTTTTGTAATGATATTCCGCCTTCAAATCTTGGCATTATCACTGATGAAGTGAGTCTTAGTGGTCAGGTATACATTAGAACTGTTTTGGTTGAAGATGATAATGATGGGATTCCATCAGAGCAAGAAGACCTAAATGGTAATGGAAATTATGATGATGATGACACTGATAGTGATGGTATACCCAATTATTTAGATGCCGATGACGATGGTGATAATGTGTTAACTAAAACAGAATTAGACACTTTAAATGCTGATGGTGATGATGATCCTTTAACAAATCCTAAAGATACTGATGACGATGGCACTCCTGATTATTTAGACACTGACGACGATGGAGATGGTGTATTAACGAGAGATGAAGAAAATAGCAACGCCAATCTTAACCCAACGGATGATATTTCTGATCCTGATTCTGGAGTTGCCGATTATTTAAATGACCAAGTGAGCACCACAGTTGTTGCAACAGCCTTTAGAACTCATACCATTAGAATGACTTACACCATAACGGCCACTGTTACTAATATCTCATTGCCTTCTATTACCCAACAAACTTTAGATTTCGGGACATTAGACGACTCAGATGTTACCAGCGATACAAGAACTGGTATGCCTGTGTTTAATTAACAGCTACATTCTGAAAAATATAAACCTCTGTTGCACCAAGACCGTATTTTTGCAAATCAGCATCATAGTATTTAATGTTGTCATAACGTCTGAAAAGCGTTTCTAATTCCATTTTTAAAACGCCCTCTCCGACACCATGAATAAATACTATTTTCTGGATACGTTTACGCATGGCAAATTCTAATTGTCGCTTCGCAGTATCAATTTGAAGTGTTAACATATCGTAATTAGTCATTCGCCTTTCAGAATCTGTTAGCTTATGAATGTGTAAATCGACTTCCATTGTAGGTTGATTGCGCTCTTTAGGTTTTGTTTTAACCGAACGTTTTTTTGAATGTTGCTCCTTTTCTTTGATAATCTCCTCAAAACCTTCTGTGGAAAACACATCACTGGAAAACGATTTGTCTTTAATAAGTTCATGCGACTGAAACTCTAAAACAAAACCATCAGAAGTTGTAATACCGACGACATTATTATTAATTTCTTTGACAATTCCTGAGATATCATCATCTAATACTGAAACCTTATCGCCAACTTCAAATTTCATAAATCTTCATTATTTTGTGACTCTTCACTTTGTTTCGTTTTACTTGGAATATTTCTTGATATTCTATAAATACCCAACATTAAAGTCACGATTCCTCCAATTAAAATATATGGGTTCTGATCTTCTCCTGCCTGAGCGTAAATCGCTACAAATGCGCCAATTAGTATCAATAAATAACTTATCACTCTAGACATATTTCACTTTTTATCGGTAAAAAATACAATTTATCGAAATTACGCTATATACTTCAAATAATCAAAATGTAAATGTCTATTTTTATGGTATTCCCTACATTTATTTTCATTTATTTCTTTGTATCACAAGAATCGTAAAGCCATGAAAAAGTTATATTGTTTAGTATTTATGTTCTGTTTTATTCAAACGTCATTTTCTCAGGCTGACTTATTTGTTAGTAATGGAAGCTACGTTTATGTAGATGGCGATGGGTTTACTGATGGAGATCCTGCGATTGCACCTATTTATGTTACCAATGATATTGATTTAGAAAACAACGGATTTGTATATTTAAGAGATGGTGCGCAACTGTTACAAGGGAACAACACAGGTAATTCTGGCTTAGGAAGATTAAGTGTGTTTCAAAATGGTACAGTTCATAATTGGGCTTACAATTACTGGTGTTCTCCTGTAGGTAATGTTTTTCAAACTGATGGCACTACACCTCTTGATAACGGTGTAAATAATCCTTTCAAAGCAACAAATCAATTGTTTGATTTTATTGGAGATCCTAATCCTGCATTAAATCCCATTACAAGTACACCAGCCACTTTTTTCTCAAACTACGATGGTGTTTCTAGTCCCTTACAAATTTCTAACAGATGGATTTATACTTATGATCCCGGAACGGTCTATAGCGAATGGGATTACGAAGGCGACTTGGGAGATGTGGATCCTGGTTACGGATTCACGATGAAAGGCACGAGCGGTTCTGGAAACAATCAGCTTTATGATTTTAGAGGCAAACCTAATAATGGCACAATCACAACTGCTGTTTTAAATGGCGAACAGACCTTAGTTGGAAATCCTTATCCTTCTGCAATTGATGCTAGAGCTTACATTTGGGATGCCATTAATAGAAATTCTATAAATGGTACACTTTATTTTTGGGAACAAGATCTTAGTGTAAATTCTCATTACATAGCCGATTATGTTGGAGGTTACGCAACTTATACCATAAATGAATTAGCAACTTTAGCAACGTTTACTCCTGCAACTTTTAATACCCATAATCCAGATGGAACTATAAACACTATTGGACCTTCAAGTACAAGTTTAAAAAATGTATATAGATATATTCCAGTAGGTCAAGGTTTTATGGTTGAAGGCAATAGTGCTGTCAATACTACAGTTAGGACAACTAATGCGATGCGGATTTATGTAAAGGAAGGTGCTCAAAGTGAATTTTTTAGAGCTGCTGAAAACAATTCAGTGTCCTATGATGCGTTTATTTATAATGAAGACGGTTTACAACTCATACCAGATGACTACAAGCGTTTTAGATTGAATGTAGATTTTAATGAAACCTACACAAGACAATTGCTACACAACTTCCATGATACAGCTACTGATGGTTTCGATTATGGCTTAGAATCTAAAAGTCCGTCTAATTTGCAATCTGATGCATCGTGGATCTTAGATGGTGAGAGCTATGTAGCTCAAGCTCATAATTTCGATATGGATTTAAAAATTCCAGTTGTGATTAATGTTGCCGAACAACAAGCCGTGAGATTTCGGATATTTGATGTACAACATTTTGACAACCAACCGATTTACTTGCATGATATCGAAACTAACTTGTACGTTAATTTAAAAGAGCAAAATTATGATTTAAATTTAGCCTCTGGAGAATATTCAGAACGTTTTGAAATTACGTTTACTAATGACGATACACTTGGCACTGCAGCTGTTACAATTTCAGACTTCATAGTTTTTCAAGACAATATTAGCTCACAATTAACAATTAAAAACCCAAACAACTTGCCAATAAATGGTGTTTCACTTTTCGATGTTGCAGGAAAACAAATCTTTAATGTCGTTGATCTCGATACTCAAGACACCTACACGTTTTCCACAAAGAATCTGAGTGAAGGAATTTATGTAACGGTTCTAAGTTTAGATGACAATAATTCACTTTCCAAAAAAGTAGTCATAAAAAACAAGTAAAGAAGACCTTCTTCTTTTGTTAGTTTTATTATTTTTGATTTTAAATTTTGATATTATGTCTTCTTTTGAAGAACTCATGCTGCCATGTTTCTGGAAACAAACTTTTGGAATTGAATGTCTTGGATGTGGAATTCAGCGATCGCTATCGCTTTTGATTCATGGTGATTTTGTAGGTGCATTTTATATGTATCCAGCTATATATTCGCTTATTCTACTTTTTATATTTTTAATAATTCATTTAAAATTTCAATTAAAAAATGGGCATAAAATAATATTGGGTCTATTTATTTTGAATATTAGTATTATAATAATAAATTACTATCTCAAACACTTTTAAACACTATACTATGGAAACACAAAAATTACCAAATGCAACATTAATACTTGTAATGGGTATTCTCTCAATTGTAGGATGTTGCTGTTATGGATTACCAGGATTAATCTGCGGTATCGTAGCAATTGCTTTAGCATCTAAAGCAACAAAAGTTTATAAATTAGCTCCAGAAACCTATTCAGACTACGGAAATGTTAAAGCTGGTAAAATCATGGGTATTATAGGTGTGGTTTTAAGTATTCTTTTTGTTGTATATTTATTTTGGGTTATTTCCTACTTTGGATGGGAAACACTTCAAGATCCAGAATTACTTCAAGAAAAAATCAAAGAAATGCAAGGATTATAATATTGTATCAACAATAAAAAAGCGACCAATTGGTCGCTTTTTTTTTATTACTTTTGAGTCATAAATCTAACCAATTAAAATAATGGAAAACAAACCTCAAAGACCAAGCAGTTATTTAGCATTAGCAATTATTAGTACAATTTTATGTTGCCTCCCAACAGGAATTGTAAGTATTATCTATGCAACTAAAGTTAATAGTCTTTATGAAGACGGAAATTACAATGAAGCAACAAAAGCATCTAAAAATGCGAAAACCTGGGGATTAGTCTCTATTGGAATTGCTGTATTAGGTTGGGTTTTATACATCTTAATTTTTGGAATTGCGATGTTTGGAGCGCTTGCAAATAGTAATGGCTACTAAAACTAAAATCATATTTATTGTAGGTATAGTGATCATACTCTTTGGTGTATTATCACTATACTTTTTTATAAACCCCTCAGAATATAATTTTTTTCCTAAATGTCCGCTCTACTCGTACACTGGTATTTATTGTGCAGGCTGTGGAAGTCAGCGAGCGATTCATCAAATTATCAATGGAAATATCCTTACTGGCATTAGACACAATTATTTATTGATTTTGGTGTTTGCTGTATTAAGTTACAAAGCTGGATTATTTGTTTTAAATACCATTTTTAATAAAACATACAGCGATATATTTCATAGATCATTAGTAACAAAAGTTATTTTAGTACTTGTTCTGCTTTTTTGGGCATTGAGAAACATCAACCTATTTCCTTTTACAGAATTAGCACCATAAAAAAAAGCGACCTAGTAGTCGCTTTAAATTTATTGAGTCTCTATTTCTAGTTTTCAAATTCTTGAAGAGTTTTAGTAATAATCGAAACACAATCTAGTAATTGCGCTTTAGTCATGACTAATGGCGGAGCAAAACGAATAATGTTACCATGTGTTGGCTTGGCCAATAAGCCATTGTCACGCAACGCTAAACAGATGTTCCATGCCGTATCACTATCTTCATCATCATTAATTACAATAGCATTTAACAAGCCTTTACCCCTTACTAATTTTACTATTGCACTGTCTTCAATGTATTTATTCATTTCACTTCGGAAGAGTTCTCCTAGTTGAAATGCGTTTTCAGCTAAGGCTTCTTCTTTTACAACTTCTAATGCAGCAATAGCCACTGCAGCAGCTATTGGATTAC
The DNA here is from genome assembly GCF_000826645.1 of Psychroserpens mesophilus. Classification (GTDB taxonomy): domain Bacteria; phylum Bacteroidota; class Bacteroidia; order Flavobacteriales; family Flavobacteriaceae; genus Psychroserpens; species Psychroserpens mesophilus. The sequence goes on along the minus strand of NZ_JXJP01000006.1, from coordinate 213,989 downwards.
CACCGAAAGTACTTCCGTGATTTCCTGGTTGAATCACATTCATAATCTCATTATTTGCCATAACAGCTGAAACTGGATACACGCCTCCACTTAATGCTTTGCCCAAAATCAATACATCAGGTTTTACATCTGGAGTACCAGAACAATCTTTATTCGGACAACTACAGTTACCACAACTTGCTAATAATCTACCTGTACGAGCAATTCCAGTTTGAACTTCATCAGCTATGAAAAGAACATTATACTTCTCACACAAGGCTTTAGCATCTTTTAAATAATTTTCACTTGGCACAAAAACTCCGGCTTCTCCTTGAATAGGCTCTACCATAAATCCAGCAATATTAGGATTGCTATCTAAAACGGCTTCTAATTCTTGTAAATTATCATATTCAACCTTTATAAATCCATCAGTATATGGTCCGAAATTTTTTCTTGCAACTGGATCATTAGAAAATGAAATAATGGTCGTTGTTCTTCCATGAAAATTGTTTTTACAAACAATAATTTCAGCTTTGTTTAAATCGATTCCTTTTACTTCGTAAGCCCATTTACGGCAAAGCTTTAAAGCCGTTTCAACAGCCTCTGCTCCCGAATTCATAGGTAGCATTTTGTCAAATTTAAAGTATTCTGAAGCATACTTTTCATACTTTCCTAACATGTCGTTATAAAATGCTCGAGAAGTTAATGTTAGTCGTTGTGCTTGCTCTGTCATTGCATTAACAATCTTTGGGTGACAATGCCCTTGATTTAACGACGAATAAGCCGATAAAAAATCATAATACTTTTTGCCTTCAACGTCCCAAACAAAAACACCTTCACCTTTAGTAAGTACTACTGGTAATGGATGATAATTTTGAGCTCCATACTTGTTTTCTAGTGCCATCGCTTCTTGCGATGAAATGTGGTCTAAAACAGCCATTTTAATTGAGTTTTTAAATTAAAAAATAACCATTCCTTATCTACCTTTATCCTTTCGAAGAGTCCGAAAATTCAGCGTGGGAAAGAAATCATCCCTAGGGTTTGCAAATTAATACTTTAAAATCTTATTCGGAAATTTTTCCTGATAATGATGATACCTGTAATTCTAAACGCTTCATTTCTCTTAAGATGGCATTTTTATCCATTTGCATCCAGGCAAAAATCTTAAGCATACTTACTCCTAGCAAAAATACAAGACTTCCAATTCCCCATTTTATAAGTTCATTGGTTTCGGTTGCATCAAAGAAACTAACGACACAATAAACAAATAAACCAAAGAACACTAAAGTCATTAGGTTCATTAAAATTAACATCCATTTGTTCTTTCCTTGAAACAATCCTTCAATCATTCCTAAAACATTTTGTTCTTCCAGTGAATCATAAAATTTAGATTCTTCTTCTGTTAAGGTCTCTTTAATTAATTGATCAATATCTTCCATATTAGTTTTCATAATTTTTATGTTTTAGAATTAATTTTAATTTTTCTCTGGCGTGAAATAATCTTGACTTTGTTGTTCCTACAGATATATTCAAAAGAGCGCTAATCTCTTTAAGTGTATAATTTTCAGTATAAAACAATCTCAAAACGACTTGCTGTGATTCAGGCAATGTATTAACTGCCTTTAAGAGCACTTGTTTAATTTCAATGTGTTCTTTATCTACTTCTAGAGAAGATGTTTTCGAAATACCGAATTCCATTTCGTTTTCCCGCTTCCTATTGATGTCTCTCAACGCATCTAATGACTTTGAATATACAATACGTAACGCCCAACTTTTAAAACTCGATGGTTTTTGTAATGTTTGCACCTTATTCATAATTGTTTGCCAACATTCCTGAGCAATATCTTTAGACAAATCAGCATCCTTAACAATCCAATACGCCTTTTTACAAAATATCAAGTGCCATCGTTCTACTAATTTTGCAATTGCTTTTTGATCTCCAGCCTGATAAGCTTTGATGAGTTCGGTATCTATCTGGCTATGGTTTTTCAATTATGCCTTTTTAATTTGAAATGATTTTCGCTTATAAACTTCCCTTAAAATTATCACCCAAAGATTGTAAGATGATTTTATCTTTTCTTCGGAAAAATGATTCTCAACATTATCAAAAGCATCTTCAATTAGAGCATCGTGCAACCAACGAATCATGAATACCCATAACAAACTGGCTTTAAACGTGGTATTCATTTTTATCATGTGATTTATTTCCGAAGCGTCATTAGATAATGCCTTAATATTCAATTCATGAGTGCCTTTAAACCCTTCTGGTTTGGTGAATTCAAATTTAATATGCTCTCCAGGTTTAAAGTCAATTATCGTATATCGAATTTGTCCGTGTCCACCTTGACTTCCAACTTTTAAACCTTCCGTAAAATACATTTTAGGCCAATTTTGAGATGGCCAAATCTGATCCTTAGCAGTTGCTAATGTTTTAAATAATTGAGACACCGTTTCCTTAGGCTGATTGATGATTCGTTTATGTCTGTTAACAACTCTCATACCCTAAAGACGCACAAAAAACAAAAAGGTTCATTTTATTTTGAAGTTTTTTAAAGATAATCCTAATTCCTTACATTTTTATTTAAGGCGATTGTTATTTTTGCCTTATGGCAAGACGTAATAATAAAAGACAAATTTTTGAACACATTGAAGTGATTGATGCTGGAGCGAAAGGAAAAACCGTTGCTAAAGCACCAGATGGTCGCGTCGTGTTTCTTCCAAACGCAGTTCCTGGTGATGTTGTAGATGTACAGACCTTTAAAAAGCGAACTGCCTATTATGAAGGTAAAGCCATAAAATTTCATACACTATCTGATAAACGTACTGAACCTAAATGTGAACATTTTGGCGTTTGTGGTGGTTGCAAATGGCAACACATGGACTACAAATACCAACTGGAATTCAAACAAAAAGAAGTTACAAATAATCTTGTACGCATTGGTCATTTAGAATTGCCTGAAGTCTCTCCTATTTTAGGGTCTGCAGAACATTATTTTTATCGAAATAAAATGGAATTTTCATTTAGTGATTCCAGATGGCTTACTCAGGAAGAAGTCGATTCTGATAAAGATTTAGGCGATAGAAATGCCTTGGGTTTTCATATTCCAGGAATGTGGGATAAAATATTAAACATCAATAAGTGCTGGCTTCAGGAAGACCCTTCAAACGACATCAGAAATGCTGTTCGTGAGTTTTCAATTAAACATGGTTTGGACTTTTTTAATACGCGACAACAAACTGGATTATTGCGAACAATGATGATTCGTACGTCTTCAACTGGTGATTTGATGGTTGTTGTTCAGTTTTTTAAAGAAGATAAAGACAAACGCGTGTTGCTTTTAGATTTTATTGCTGAATCCTTTCCGCAGATTACCTCGTTACAATATATCATCAATAGCAAAGCTAATGATACTATTTACGACCAGGATGTGATATGTTATAAAGGTAATGATCACATTTTTGAAGAAATGGAAGGCTTGCGTTTTAAAATAAATGCCAAATCGTTTTATCAAACCAATTCTAATCAAGCCTACGAATTATATAAAATTACTCGTGATTTTGCAGGATTGAAAGGTGATGAATTAGTTTATGATTTATACACAGGAACAGGAACCATAGCTCAATTTGTTGCAAAGCAGGCAAAATTTGTCGTGGGTGTTGAAGCGGTTCCAGATGCAATAAAAGCTGCAAAGGAAAATGCACAATTAAATGACATTACCAACGTTGACTTTTATGTAGGTGACATGAAAAATGTGTTTAATACAGATTTCATAACCAAAAATGGTCAGCCAGACGTAATTATAACAGATCCACCTCGTGATGGTATGCATAAAAATGTTGTACAACAGATTTTAAATATAGCTCCAGACAAAATCGTATATGTAAGTTGCAATAGTGCTACTCAGGCGAGAGACTTAGCCTTGATGAAAGATATTTATAAAATCACAAAAACACAGGCTGTTGATATGTTCCCACAAACACATCATGTTGAAAATGTTGTACTTTTGGAAAAACGTAATTCATCTGATTTATAAATTAAAAAGCATTGAAATTTAACATTATAAAAAAAGTAGGTTTTGTAGTTTTAATTTTTGCTACTCTAAGTACATGCGAACGCGATGATATTTGTCCGGAAGATATACCCACAACTCCAAGATTAATATTAGAATTTTACGATGTTTCCAATCAGGAGAATACTAAAATTGTTCCTGATTTATTCATCCAAGGTATTGGAAATTCTCAAGTACTAACAGGTTTTTCTGGTTCTTCAGATATACTTGAGGTACAGTTACCACTAAAAACCGATGAAAACTCTACCAGTTTCAGATTTATTACTAATTACGAATTAGTTGATGACAATGGCACACCGAATGATACCTCTGATGATATTTTTAATGGAAATGAAGATATCATTACCATAAATTATATTACTGAAAACGTTTATGTTTCCCGAGCTTGTGGCTACAAAACCGTGTACAAAGCTGTCAACATACAGTTTGATCCTGATGATACAGAACGTTGGATTGTTCTAGCGCAACCCTTAAACGATAATCAATCAATTGAAGATGAAACAACAACACATTTTAAATTTTTTCATTAGTAGTTGCATTTTACTCTTCTGCTGTGTGTTGAATGCTCAAGACACCATTGATGGAGAAACGCAAACAGACACCTTAATTTATAAACAAAAATATGGTTTGAGACTTGGTGCCGATTTGGGTAAAATAGCTCGATCTTTTATTGATGATGATTTTACAGGTTTTGAAGTTACTGGTGATTATCGATTAACAAAGAAAATATATTTGGCTGGAGAATTAGGAACAGAAGAACGCACACTCTCAACAGATTTTCTGGACATAACGGCTTCGGGTAGCTATTTTAAGGCTGGTATTGATTACAATTCATATCAAAACTGGCTTGATATGCAAAATATGATTTACTTCGGTTTTCGTGCTGGCGTAAGTTCGTTTAAGCAATCCTTAAATAACTATACAGTTTATAATACCAATCAATATTGGCCAACACAATTTTCTTCTGAAGAAGCTATTGAAGCAAACGGATTAACAGCGATTTGGGCCGAACTAATTGTTGGTATAAAAGCTGAATTATTTAGCAATTTGTTTTTAGGTCTTAATGTTCAGATAAAACGCTTAATCACTGAAGATGAACCTGAGGGTTTTGAAAATCTATATATTCCAGGATTTAATAGAACATTTGACAGTGGACGCTTCGGAATAGGCTTTGGTTACAACTTGTCGTATCTTATTCCTATTATAAAAAAGGATAAAAAAGTTGCTGTAGAAAAAGAGGAATAACTAAAATTATTTTATTTCTGAACATCTCTGCTTTCAAGACTAAAATATCATAAATATTTTATATCTTTTACATATATATCACTACAACCTTTATGGATAAAGATTCGATTGCAGATCTTATAGAAGACAAAAACCAGGCGTTAATCAATTGGATTTCTAATCAGGATAATGATAAATGGCTTGAAGGTCCTGAAGGTAAATGGACTACTGGTCAACATGCGCTTCATTTGCTTCAAAGTGTTAAACCGCTTAACGACGCCTTGAGTATGCCAAAATTTGTCTTGCGCTATAAATTCGGAAAATCTAATAGAGACGTTAGAGATTATCAAACTGTTGTAAGTCGTTATCAGGAACGTTTAAAAGATGCGGAAGGTCAAACTTTCGGTCCTTCACAACACATGAAAATTCCTGAATTAACCGACAAACAATATATCTTAGACAGACTATTGGTTGAAGGCAAAAAACTAGAATATAAAACGAGGAGAATTTCAGATAAAAACTTAGATTCCTTAATCCTACCACATCCACTTATGGGAAAAATGCCGATTCGGGAAATAATTATGTGGACTGCTCATCATATTGAACATCACACAAATACCTTAAAGGAAAAGTATTGATTACCTTTGCGCTGTAGATCATTAAAATGACTAACTTTCAATTATGAATTTAAACTTATTGTCATGTGTTGCTCAAAAACCTGATAGAAGAGCTATTGCGAGTTGCATTTCAGAAATTTCCTCTAACATAAATGAATCTAAGGCAAATCTTCTTACCGACATCCTTTTAGAAGGAGATCAGGTAGCTATAGAAACAAAAGCTAAAAACTCTGGCTCTACATTGAGAGCTTTACGAAAACTAAGTATCGATTACGAAATTATAGAATAAAGAAACTTATTGAAAGTTCAAGGTTAACTACTAGTTACATTTTAATGCCTACTGCTTACTAGCTTTCTTACTCCCTTCGTACATCACATATTTAACAAAACGCGCTTCTAGTTTCGCATTGACGAGATGAATTTTTCGTGATGGACGCAGACCAACATGTTTTAAAGCATCTAAATTTGAGGTAATAAACCAGGCATCAGTTCCTGGATAACCTTGTTTTAGTGTATCTCCAATAGTTTTATAAAAGTTTTCCATGTCGATATCTAATCGCTCACCATAAGGCGGATTGAAAACCATATGTAATTTTTCATCACCTCCTTTTTGAGTCTTAAAGAAATCTTCATGCTGAATATGGACAAATTCTTCCAAATGTGCATTTTTAATATTTTCTTTTGCTTTAGTGACAGCACTTGGTGATTTGTCATAACCAATAATTTTATGATGAAAATCTCTGGTTTTATTCAGAAGGGATTCTTCAATTTTTTCGAATAAATCAACATCCCAATCTGCCCAACGCTCAAAAGCAAACTCCTTTCGCATTAAATTGGGTGGAATATTACACGCAATCATAGCGGCTTCAGCCAAAATAGTTCCGCTACCACACATTGGATCCATAAAATCTGTTTGTCCGTCCCAACCCGAAAGCATCACCAAACCAGCTGCAAGAACTTCGTTAATTGGGGCTATATTCGTCGCCGTTTTATAACCTCTTTTGTGTAATGAATCGCCAGAAGAATCTAATGAAATATTGCAGGTATTTCTATCAATATGGACGTTAATTTTCACATCAGGAAACTTCAAATCTACATTTGGTCGCTGTCCATCCATATCTCTAAATTTATCTACAATAGCATCCTTTGTTTTTTGAGCTATATACAATGAATGCGTAAAGACTTGAGAATTAACCGTCGCATCAACTGCCAGACTTCCTGTTGGTTTTAAATAGTCTTCCCAGGGCATTTTATAGATGTTATCGTAGAGATCTTGTTCATTTCGTACTTTAAATGTGTGAATTGGTTTCAGAATTTTAATCGCTGTTCGTAAGGCTAAATTAGCCTTATACATGAACCCTTTATCACCTTCAAAACTAACGTTTCTAACCCCTTTTTTGACATGTATTGCTCCTAGTTGAATGAGCTCACGTTCTAGCAAATCTTCAAAACCAAACAAGGTTTTAGCGACCATTTTATAATTATTCTCCATACGATACGACTAATAGATTGCAAAAATAAAGTATTTTTGTGGCTTATAAGAAGAATTAAAAAGATTCCCTTTACTTAGTGAAATAAACATGGCAGAAGACACACAACAATGGTATGCATCTTGGTTTGATACACCTTTCTATCATATTCTTTACAAAGATAGAGATCATAGTGAGGCACAAATGTTTATGGATAACCTCACAGAATATTTAAATGTCCCTGAACATGGTAAAATTCTAGATCTTGCCTGCGGAAAAGGTCGCCACTCCATGTATCTAAACTCTCTAGGCTATGATGTTACAGGTGTAGATTTATCTGAAAATAGCATTGCTTATGCCAAGCAATTTGAAAATGATACCTTGCATTTTGATGTGCACGACATGTGCAAACCTTACGGAAAAACATTTGATGCTGTTTTTAATCTGTTTACCAGCTTTGGATATTTTGAAAATGAAGACGACAATCTTAAGACCATAAAAGCAATTAAAGCCAATTTAAACGATTATGGTTTCGGTGTCATTGATTTTATGAATAGTGACTTTGTAATTAATAACTTAGTTGATGAAGATGTCAAAACAGTTGAAGGCATTGACTTTCATCAAAAGCGACGAGTTGAAGATGGTTACATTATTAAAACCATAACCTTTAATGTCAATAATGAAGATTATAGTTTTCAGGAACGTGTTAAAGCACTAACCTTAACCGATTTTGAGGTTCTTTTTGAAAAAGCAGGTGTGCATTTACTGGATGTTTTTGGTGATTATAAATTAAATAGATTTTACAAAAACACTTCAGAACGTTTAGTCATGGTCTTTAAATAGTCCATGATTTTATTAAAGGATATTATAAAAATATGAACACATATCTCTTACCCATATTTGCAGTAATTTTTGGAGTTGTTTTAGCATTTATCAGTAAACATCAAAAAACTATAAATACAAAGCTTTTACTATCCTTTAGTGGTGCTTTTTTATTGGCGCTTACTCTTTTTGATTTATTGCCTGAAGTTTATGAACATTTAGAAGTTAAACGCACTGGACTTTGTATCATGTTTGGAATTTTGCTTCAGATTGTTCTGGAGTTTTTCTCTAAAGGTGCAGAACATGGTCATGTACATATTCATAAACATGAAACATCATTTCCTTGGTTGTTATTTATCAGTTTATGTATTCATAGTTTTCTCGAAGGCTTCCCTATTCATGTCCATAACGATATGGTTTATGGTGTTCTCATCCATAAAATTCCAATTGCAGCCTTAATTACAGCTTTTTTATTACAATCTAATTATAGCAAGTCACATATTGCGTTTTTCTTAATAACATTTGCAGCGATGACGCCTTTAGGCACTTTAGTATCTAACACTTCTAATTTAGGTATAGATTACATTTATACCATCAATGCTATTGTAATTGGTATCTTTTTTCATATTTCTACGACCATTTTATTTGAAACTGGTGAAGGTCATAAATTCAACTTATCCAAACTCATTGCTATTGTTTTAGGTGTTGGAATAGCTTATTTTATTTGATAATCATGTTTTCTAAGGAAGAATCACGACAATTACGACAAGAATTCTGGACAAGCTTCGGAAAGTCATTTCCTAGAAAATGGATTTTATACGATACTAAAATTAAAGGTTTTTCATTTAAATTTCATTTCGATACTAAATCAGCTTTAGTAGCATTAGATCTAGAAGACGATTTAGAAACCCGAATCAATACCTGGGAAAAGCTACTAAGTCTTAAAACCATTTTGAAAGACGACTATCTTCCTGAAGCAATTTTTGAAGAGGAATATTATCTTGATAATGGGAAAGAAATCTCAAGAATTTACATACCACTTGAGCAAAAAGTTTCCATTCACAATAAAAATACCTGGCAAGAAGTGATGGTGTTTTTTAATACAACGATGGATAAGTTTGAAACGTTCTTTACCGATTTTGAAGACATCTTAAAAGATTAGATTTATAGATCGGAATTCATCTTTTTATATTAACAATTATTTAGTACATGAAGCCACTTTGTCTTTAATAAAACAGATATTTTTCGATACATTTGTAGTGAAAATTCTAAGATTGAATTTGACCTTTAACATTACATATTATGATTTCCGTTTAACGGATGATATAAACCAATTTTTGAATGAAAAATACAGCCTTAACTGAAACACACATCGCACTTGGAGCAAAAATGGTTCCTTTTGCTGGATACAATATGCCAGTACAATATGAAGGTGTTAATATTGAACATGAAACCGTTAGAAATGCAGTTGGTGTTTTTGATGTGTCGCACATGGGCGAATTCTTAATTGAAGGTCCGAAAGCTTTAGATTTAATACAAAAAGTGACCAGTAATGATGCTTCAAAACTCACGGTTGGAAAAGCTCAATACAGCTGTATTCCTAATGATAATGGTGGTATTGTAGATGACTTAATAGTGTATAGAATAAAAGAAGACACCTATCTTTTAGTGGTTAATGCGAGTAATATTGAAAAAGACTGGAACTGGATTGTATCAAAAAATGATGTTGGAGCTGAAATGCGTGATTTAAGCGAAGACTATTCGTTACTCGCTATTCAAGGTCCGAAAGCTGTTGAAGCCATGCAAACATTATCTTCTCATGATTTATCCGAAATAAATTTTTACAACTTTCTAGTTGGGGATTTTGCTGGAGTTGATCACGTTATTATTTCTGCAACGGGTTATACAGGAAGTGGCGGATTTGAAATTTATTGCAAAAATTCTGAAGTAAAACAAATTTGGGATAAGGTCATGGAAGCTGGAGCGCCTTATGGCATTAAACCTATTGGACTAGCTGCGCGAGACACACTTCGTTTAGAAATGGGTTACAGTCTTTACGGAAATGATATTGATGACACCACCTCGCCTTTTGAAGCAGGTTTAGGATGGATTGTAAAATTCACTAAAACCTTTACCAATTCTGAAAACTTATCTGAACAGAAAAAACGAATTCTCGATAGAAAACTAGTTGCGTTTGAACTCGATGAAAAAGGAATTCCGAGACAAGGTTACGACATTGTAGATTCTAATGGAAAGCAAATTGGTAAAGTAACCTCAGGTACCATGTCACCTTCATTGAAAAAAGGAATTGGCTTAGGTTATGTGGCTCCAATATTTTCAGATTTTGGTAGTAAAATCCATATTCAAGTGCGTAAAAATGCTATTCCGGCAACTGTTGTAAAATTACCATTCTACAAAGGCTAAGGCATCGTATGATGTTATGATTTATGAAGGAGAACGAAAGTAAACATCGCATATTAATTTTAGGTGCCAGTGGTTTTATAGGAAATGCTATTTATAAAGAATTGTGTTCTTATTTTAAAACTTTCGGAACGTATCGTATTCCACATAAAACCTTTACTTCAAACAATCATTTTTTACATTATAATGTAGAACAAGATGATGTGTATGAGGTTTTGGAAGCTACCAAACCTTCCATCATTATTTCAGCACTACGAGGTGATTTTCATGCACAAACGATTGCGCATCAGCATATTTCACAATATGTATTAGATCACGATTGTAAAATCATTTTTCTGTCATCTGCCAATGTTTTTGATGCTTATAGTAAGTATCCAAGCTACGAACTAGACAAAACCTTTAGTGGAAGTGTTTATGGCCATTTCAAGATTAAAATTGAAAACATGTTGTTACGCCTTCCAAAGAAAAAAGTAGCAATCGTCAGGCTTCCAATGGTTTTAGGAGTACAGTCGCCAAGAATTAAAGAATTAAAACAACATCTAAGTGATAAAACCGCCATTGAAATTTTCCCAAATATCATTATGAATGTGACAACCGATTCAAAAGTCACACAACAAATTCATTACATTATCAACAGAAATAAATCTGGTGTATTTCATTTAGGGAGTACAGATTTAGTACATCACGATGAGTATATCAAAGATATTGTAAATCAAATAACGACAAAAAATGGTGTGCTTTACAAACATGTTTACACGACCAATGAAGATCGTTATCTGGCTGTATTACCTAAATTTAATAAACTTCCCAAACATCTTCAGGTAACCAGCCTTGAAGTACTTGAAGAACTTAATAAGTAAAAACCTGCCTTTTAAAGTTTATTTTGTCAGTTTATCTCGTTTTGTATTGTCGAAATGTATAAGTTCTTATTTTACGATAAAATTTCATACATTTATTAGAAAGAATTTCAACTATGAGTTTATTGTCTGAAGATATTATCGAAAAAAAACTACTTCATTTTCCAGATTGGGACTATCATAAAAATGCTATTCATGCCGAATTTGAATTTGACAATTTTAAAGATTGTTTTAGTGCAATGAGTAGAATCGCTTTTGAATGTGAAGCACAAAACCATCATCCCAATTGGACTAATGTCTATAACGTTTTAAAAATTTCTCTATCAACCCATGATGCCAATGGTGTTACAGATAAAGATTTTAAATTAGCTGAAGCGATTGAGGCCATTGTAGAAGTACAAGAGTAATTACATTACCTAATTTTTTAACCTACGAAATCCCTCATGCTTAAACATATTCTTTTATTTGCTTCGTTAATCACTTTTTTTATCGTTCAATCTCAAGAACAAACAGAGTTTTGTAATCAGTTACAAGCTATTAAAGCTTTGGTAAATAACGAACATTTTAAACCTAAGCCTATTGACGACAGTCTATCTGTAGGTGTATATAAGTTGTTCTTAGAGCAATTAGACGACAGCAAACGATTTTTTACTCAAGACGATATTGACTTGTTTGAAGTAGATCGTTTGCAATTAGATGATTATATTTCTAACGATGACTGTTCATTTATTGATAAGTACAGTACTATTCTTACTGATCGTATTGAAAATTCAAAAGAGATTATTAAGAGCTTTTCAAAAACGAAATTTGACTATTCAGGAAAAGACACCCTACATTTTGCTCCTGATGAAACCTACAGATATCTTAAAAATAATACGGAAATAGTTAATTTTTGGAGTAAACGCCTACGTTATAATATTTTATTTGAGCTCATAGAAAAGGATTCAATATTCAAAAATCTTTCAGCAAATTTTAAAAATCAAGAAAAAGATATAAAACCAAAAATCATTCAAAAAGAATTGTGTAAACTCGAAGAATTACAGAACAAAAAAGGAAGCCTTTCACAATTTGTAAAAGAAGCCTTTCTCAATGCTTATGTAGCCTTTCATGATCCAAATTCATCATTTTTCAATGCAGCAGATAAAAACACGTATGTTAATGCCTTGTCAAATGACCAACTTTCATTTGGGATTATAACACAAAAAAATGATAGTGGTGATATTGTAATTGCACATATAACACCAGGAAGTCCAGCATTTATTGATGGCAATTTTGAAACGAATGATGTAATTAAATCACTACAGGCTAATGGTGTAATTTTAGAAACCTATTGCGTGTCTAATGAAGATATTATTGCTTTTACCAATGATGAACAAAACAAGACCATCACCTTTAAAATAAAAAAACAGGATGGCTCTGTAAAAGCTGTAAAACTAACCAAAACCAAAACTAAAATTGACGATAATACGGTCACTGGTTATGTTATTAAAGACAAAGCGAATGTAGGCTACATCAGTATTAATAATTTTTATTCAGATTTTGAATCGCCCAACGGACTAGGAGTTGCAAATGATGTTGCTAAAGAGTTATACAAGCTACAAAAAGAACATATAGACGCACTAATTTTAGACTTAAGATTTAATGGTGGAGGATCAATGAAAGAAGCTGCTGATCTCTCGGGTATGTTTATAAATAGAGGTCCTTTATCTATTTTAAAATACGGAAATGGAGAGATATTTACTGTTAGAGATATGAACAGAGGTTCATTATTTATGAAACCTATCGTCATCCTTGTTAATGCTTTTAGCGCATCAGCTTCTGAATTTTTTGCAGCAGCCATGCAAGATTACAACAGAGCCATTATTGTGGGTTCTCCTACACATGGAAAAGCATCTGCACAGGTGATATTGCCTTTAAATGAAGATTCAGAATTAGGGTTTTCAAAACTTACGGTTGAAAAATTTTATCGTATTACTGGCGAAAGTCATCAATCTGTTGGCGTAATACCAGACATACTATTGCCAGATTTATATGACAATTTTAAAACTGAAGAACGCTATTCAGCATTTGCACTCGAAAATGATTCAATAGAACCAACATTAAAATACTTAAAACTTAAAGCGTTTCCAATAGAAAAACTCACTGCTCAAAGCCACATACGGTTGGCAAGCAATTCTGCTTTTGATGCTGTAAAATCACTCAACCAATTAATTATTGAAAATTATTTTGAGATAAACACTGCATATCCTCTCACTTTACAACACGTATATCATAATATAAATACGTACCACTCTAAATGGAAAGAATTCAGTGAAATTATCGATACTAATCCATCTACACTAATTGTAAATAACACCAGTTCAACAACTGAGGTGCTTAGTTATAATGAGGATCAGAAAAACATCAATGCAGCCATTTTAGAGACTATTCAAAATGATATTTATATCTCTGAAGCTTATCATATAGTATTAGACTTTTTAAACTTAAACATTACAGATTAACATGAAAAATTTTACAGTAACTCTCAGCCTTTTTTGCATACTAATAGGAAACCTTACACTTTCTGCTCAAAGTTTTGAAAATGCTTCAGAATATTTAGACTTTGTAGCCGAAGAGCAACAAGCCATTACTAAAAACATGTGGAAATACACCAAAGCTGTAGCTCATAGCAAAAGTGACAGAAGTATTGATGGTAAACGGAAAAATTTGCTAAAAACAATTGACAGAGCAATCTCTAAAATTGAAAATGCTGAAGGATACGATGGTGACGATTATAAAAATCAAGTTTTGAAGCACATGCGACTTAATAAAAGCCTGTTAAATCATGACTATGCAGCCATTGTAGATATGAAAGAAGTAGCTGAACAATCGTATGATGCGATGGAAGCTTATATCATTGCTCAGGAAATGGCTGATAAAAAAATGGAAGAATCTCAAAAAGAATATGAAGCTAATTTTTATGCTTTTGCTGAAAAACATAACATTCAAATTATTGAAAGCGAAAATGATCTTGGAAAGAAGATGAAAATCTCAAATGAAGTATTTGAACATTACAACGACATGTATTTGATTTATTTTAAAGTCTATATTAATGAAGTTTATCTCTGGGAAGCCGTTGAAGCAAACGATGTAAGCGCAATTCAGCAAAATTCAAATGCACTAAATGCAGCTGCTAAAGAGGGTCTTGAGGCTTTAAAATCACAAGCAACATACAAAAATGATGATTCTATCATTATTGCTACAAGAAATGCTTTTGAATTTTTTATTGATGAGACTGAAAACAAAATGCCTCAAATAACAGATTTTCTAATTCTCAATGAGGATTTCGAAAAAATTAAAACAACTTTAGAACAAACGCCAGAGCGCAAACGAACCAAAGAACAAATTGATGCCTACAACAAAAAGGTTAAAGACATTAATAAAGCTGTTAAAAATTACAACAAAGTCAATACAGAACTCAATACTAAACGTCAAAAGACTATTAATGAGCTCAATAATACGAATGCCAATTTTTTAGCAAATCACATTCCTAATGACTAATCTTTGTTTGCAATTCAATTAAATTTGAATAATTTTGAATCCAACAAAAAACTATTAAAATAGAACGATAATGGGAAGAGCTTTTGAATTTCGTAAAGCAAGAAAAATGAAACGTTGGTCAGCGATGAGCAAGGCCTTTACGCGTATTGGTAAAGACATTGTAATGGCTGTTAAAGAAGGTGGCCCAGATCCAGATGCTAATTCTAGATTAAGAGCTGTCATACAGAATGCAAAGGCTGTAAATATGCCTAAAGACAATGTAGAACGTGCTATTAAACGAGCTTCAGACAAAAGTCAAGGTGATTATAAAGAAGTTGTTTTTGAAGGTTATGCTCCTCATGGTATTGCCGTTTTAGTTGAAACTGCAACCGATAACAATACAAGAACTGTAGCTAATGTTCGTAGTTATTTTAATAAATGTGATGGCAGTTTAGGCACGTCAGGTTCTGTAGTTTTTATGTTTGACCACACTTGTAATTTCAGAATTAATGCTGAAGGTTTAGATCCTGAAGAACTGGAATTAGAGTTTATAGATTTTGGAGCTGAAGAAGTATTTGCCGATGACGATGGCATTTTAATTTATGCGCCTTTTGAAAGTTTTGGAGCCATTCAAGCAGAATTGGAAGCTCGCAACATTGAAATTTTATCTTCCGGCTTTGAACGTATTCCTCAGGTGACTAAAGCCTTAACACCTGAACAAGCTGAAGATGTAGAAAAGTTACTAGAAAAGCTTGAAGAAGATGATGACGTACAAAACGTGTATCATACTATGGAAGAATCTACAGAGGAATAATTAGAATTTTATTGTAGTTATAAAAGTAAGTAAATCATCATTTTAAATAGTAAGCTTTAGCTGGCACCTATTTTCACCTCCTCTATTTATAATTTTAGTAACTTTATCAATCTCTGAAAATAATAGTTTTGGATATCATTAAACGAAATAATGTTACTGTAAAAGGTAACAGTCAAAAAACAATCATATTTGCCCATGGTTTTGGATGTGATCAAAATATGTGGAGATTTGTCACTCCTGCATTTGAAAAAGATTATAAAATTATTCTTTTTGATTATGTTGGCTGTGGAAAATCTGACGTAACTGCATATAGTTTAGAACGTTATTCTGCTTTACAAGGTTATGCACAAGATGTGTTAGATATCTGTTCTGAACTTCAACTAAAGGACGTCATATTTGTTGGTCATAGTGTGAGTTCAATGATCGGACTTTTGGCTGCAATAGAAAAACCTTATTTATTTTCAAGTTTAATATTTATTGGCCCTTCTGCCAGATATGTGAATGATACAGATTACGAAGGAGGTTTTTCCCGAGAAGACCTAGAAGGTTTAATGGATGTCATGGACAAAAATTACTTAGGTTGGGCAAATTTCTTAGCTCCAGTGGTCATGAAGAATGAGGACCAACCAGAATTGGCTAAAGAACTTGAAGAAAGCTTTTGCTCTACAGATCCAGTAATCACTCGCAAATTTGCTGAAGTTACATTCTTTTCAGACAATCGCAGTGATCTTGCCAATATTGATCATCCATGCTTAGTGCTTCAGTGTTCTGATGATGCTATAGCTCCTGATGTGGTGGGCGAATATATTCATGATCAAATTAAAAGTAGTACCTTCGAGAAAATGAAGGCAACAGGACATTGTCCGCATTTGAGTCACCCTCAAGAAACAATAGATCTGATACAAAAATTTTTAAATACGCAATCTCATAACTAAGCATCGCTCAAATCACTCACCTCGGGAAAACAGCTATGAAGGCATCCCTTGTTTTTTATTCTCTATTTCCATAGCAGGAAAACTTTTGAAAATGAATAAGGAAATGAGAATGAAATTGAATGTTGAAAAAGATCAAGCTATTGGTCAATCATTAGAGCATTATCTTACAGTAGGTAGTAAAATCTTTTATCAAACTCACCTCAACCCGCTAATAAAAATGCAAAATTCGGTACGAGAAATCTATCTCGTGTTCCAGGGCAAAAATGCTCAGATACCGGTTTTACTGAATTTTGAACGCATACAAACTTCGAAAGGAGAGGAAATTCATTGTGGTGGTATGGAAATCTCTAAAAGAAACAAGTATGAAAAAGAGTTACTAATAGCAAAACAAGCTGCAGAAAAGGCCTTAGAAGAAAACGCTGAACTAATAAAAGCCAAAAATGAATTAGTTCATCATCAGAAAACTTTAGAAGCTAAATACAGAGAAGTTAAATCGTTAAAAGTACAACAGCAAGAAGTATTTAAATTAATTGCTCATGACCTTCAGGAACCTTTACGAAAATCGATATTTATGACGAGTTATATCCTAAGCAAACACAATGACTTGCCTAATGATATCGTAGAGAGCCTTTCAAAAATTGGTAGCTATAATGCAGATATGAGTGAAATGCTTCAAACCTTACTCCGATTTAAAGAATTAGAAGATAAAGCATTGGTTATTAAAGACATTGAATTAACACAACTTATACGTGATACCATTATTGAATTACAAATGCATAATAATCAAGATATTGAAATTACTTATCCACTAAAACCAATTAATTTACAAGGCGATGAAACCTTAATTAAGCGTCTTTTCAAGGTATTGCTTCGTAACTCTCAAAAAGATCAAAATCATGAAAATGACAAGTTGATTATAGAAATTTTGGCTAATGAGTCTATACAAAATAGTTACGTGGAAATCTCAGATAAATATCATTATGATAAATATATTAAAATTACGTATTGCGATAATGGGTATGGTTTCAATAACAGTTTGAAAAAAATTATAAATAAGACTGATCTGTTTAATAAAGTGAATATTGGTTTGGCTTACTGTAAACAAATTATTGAAAAGCATTCTGGAATTATGGAAGCTAAATCAGTTGAAGGAAAGGGTGTATATTACAAAATATTGATTCCATTTAAATCTACTTGAATTTAATTATAAGTCCATTAATTAAAGAATAAAATTCAGTTATAAAATAATAAAATCCTGCCTGAATACACAGACAGGATTTTACCCCTAACTAAACTAAATTTTAAATCTTAATGATATCCGCTTAACTATACAATTAAGATTACCTACTTATGATTATGAAACTTACTTCTAAGTTTCTATCTATTTTATATACGGATGGTTTTACAAGTTTGGATTACGACAGGTGAAAAAAAGTTATATTTTTTTTGCTTCTTCCCAGTAAACATCCATTTCTGCTAGTGTCATATCAGATAATGGTGTATTCAAATCTTTAGATTTTTGTTCTAAATATTGAAACCGTTTAATGAATTTTTTATTAGTTCGCTCCAAAGCACTTTCAGGATCTACCTTTAAAAAGCGTGCATAATTAATGATGGAAAATAGTACATCTCCAAATTCAGATTCAATTTTGTCTTGGTTTCCTGAGTGTATTTCAGTTTGCAATTCACCCAACTCCTCCTCTACTTTTTCAAAGACCTGATTTGGTTCT
Source organism: Psychroserpens mesophilus (assembly GCF_000826645.1). Lineage (GTDB taxonomy): Bacteria > Bacteroidota > Bacteroidia > Flavobacteriales > Flavobacteriaceae > Psychroserpens > Psychroserpens mesophilus. The sequence continues at coordinate 195,532 of NZ_JXJP01000006.1, read as the reverse complement.
TCCCAATCAAAGCCTACTCCTGCAACCTTATCTTGAATTCTATTCGCTTTCACCATAGCTGGTAAACTTTTAGGAACACCTTCTAACACACTCTTTTTTCCTTCTTTAAGCTTAAGCTGCTCCCAGTTTCTTTTAACATCGTCTTCATTTTCAACAATAACATCACTATAAATATGAGGATGACGCTCAATGAGCTTATCACAAATACTGTTACAAACGTCTGCAATATCAAAACTATTGGATTCGCTTCCTATTTTAGAATAGAATACAATGTGAAGCAATACATCTCCTAATTCCTTTTTAACTTCATCTAAGTCGTTGTCTAAAATCGCGTCTCCTAACTCATAAACTTCTTCAATAGTTAAATGACGAAGTGTTTGCATGGTTTGCTTTTTGTCCCACGGACATTGTTCACGCAACTCATCCATAATGATAAGTAAACGCTCAAAAGCTTGAAGTTGCGATGTTTTATCAGACATGTTTGAAATTTATTCTTCCTCTTCAGAAGCTACTTTTTCAGTTTCTTCTTCTAAAGCATCTAACATATTATGCTTTTGAAGTAAATTATACCACTGCACAATTTTTTTAATGTCACTGGCATACACGCGATCTTCATCATAATCTGGTAAAACTTCAAAGAAATATTCTTCTAAAGTATCTTTAGAGTCTTTATGGCTGATTGATGTTGGCTGGCCATTTTCTTTTTCCATCACCTTTTTAAGAACTTCTCTAAGTGGTAATTCTTCTGTTAATGTATAAACAGCAATCTCACTTAAGATGCTTACATTACTATGTATAGTTACATTAACTTTTTTACCATCTATTAGCGATTCTGCCACAAAACCATTTCTAGTTTGTGCAATAATTTTGTATAATCCAGGTTTTCCTGAAATGGAAAGTATTTTATCTAAACTCATAAGTTATGTATTATGATCTTTTTTATTATCGTTTCTTTTTTAAAGCTGGAAATCGCATTCGGTAATCGACATTGATTTTCCCTTTTGAAATGTTTGAAAGTTTACCTTTAATCAATCGTTTTTTTAATGATGATAGTTTATCTGTAAATAAAACACCTTCAATATGATCGTATTCGTGCTGAATCACTCTGGCTATCAAACCGTCAAATTCTTCAGTATGTGTTTTAAAATTTTCATCCTGATACTGAATCTTTATTTTGGGTTGTCTAAACACATCTTCCCGAACATCAGGAATACTTAAACATCCTTCATTAAATGCCCATTCGTCACCTGCTTCCTCTAAAATCTCAGCATTAATAAATGTACGGTTAAAATTCTTGAGCTCTTCCTGCTCTTCTTCAGTAAATACATCATCTTCAGCAAAAGGCGACGTATCAACTAAAAAAATTCGAATAGGTAATCCTATTTGCGGAGCTGCCAAACCTACCCCAAAAGCACCATACATCGTTTGCTTCATGTTTTCAAGAAGCGTATCTAATTTAGGGTAATCTTTAGTAATCGGTTCTGCTTTTTTTCTTAAAACAGGATCGCCATAGGCTACTATTGGTAATATCATGTACTTTTATTTTTCGATTGCAAAAATACAATTCTTATTGTGATTTTAGAACTTTTAATAGATAATTAAGATTGGTTATAGAGGTAACTCTGTAGGATGATGGTTGCGCTAATTTCATCAACGAGAGCTTTGTTTTTACGTTGCTTTTTATTAAGTCCGCTATCAATCATTGTTTGAAATGCCATTTTAGAAGTAAACCTTTCGTCGATGCGCTTTACAGGAATATCTGGGCATGCTTTTTCTAAGGTTTTTAAAAACTTAGAAATGTCAGCTTCACTTTCAGATGCTTCAAAATTCATTTGCTTAGGCTCTCCAACAATAAATAATTCTACAGATTCTTGAGACGTATACGTCTTTAAAAACGCAATAAGGTCTTTCGTGTCTACTGTAGTTAAACCAGAGGCAATAATCTGTAACTCATCTGTTACCGCTATTCCAGTTCGCTTAGTACCATAATCAATTGCTAGTAGTCTTGCCATGTTGCAAAGGTAATTCTTAAAAAACAAAAAAACGCCTCTTTGTAAGTCAAAGAAGCGTTTCAAAATAATCAACCATTAATAATTATCCATAAACTAGTCTACCCTCTATTTTAAACAGTCTATGTTCTAATAATTAAGACACATTTAGCTTGAAAAGGTCACATCTTTTTATATTTTCATCAAAAAAAAACACCTTTCCAGGGTAAGAAAGGCGTTTTAAAAATTAGCTATTAATTATTAAAGAATTTAAGTGTCTTACTTAGGGACAACACTAAAAAAATAATAATCACACTAATAAGACACCTAAATTCTAAATTAGTCACATAAAGTTTTTATTTTTTTCTGAATTAGAAATTATGACAAGAATTTTATAGACTTATCTTTGTAAAAACAGACATAAATTGAAATGAAACAACTACAACAAAATATTGAGAATGCATGGAACGATCGTTCTCTTTTAACTAATCAAGTCACTATAGATAGTATAAGAAGTGTTATCGATCTTTTAGACGAAGGCACATTGAGGGTTGCAGAACCAACTGACAAAGGCTGGCAAGTTAATGAATGGGTTAAAAAAGCCGTAGTTTTATATTTCCCGATTCAAAAAATGGAAACTCTTGAAGCTGGTATTTTTGAGTATCATGATAAAATTCCGTTAAAACGAGATTACCAAAAGAAAGGTATTCGTGTAGTTCCTAATGCGGTTGCCAGACATGGTGCTTTTATTTCATCTGGAACGATTTTAATGCCAAGCTATGTTAACATTGGCGCTTACGTTGATGAAGGTACAATGGTCGACACTTGGGCAACTGTTGGTAGCTGTGCACAAATTGGCAAAAATGTTCATCTCTCTGGTGGTGTTGGTATTGGAGGTGTTTTAGAACCATTACAAGCGGCTCCAGTGATTATTGAAGATGGTGCTTTTATTGGGTCTCGTTGTATCGTGGTTGAAGGTGTTCGCGTAGAAAAAGAAGCTGTTTTAGGTGCTAATGTCGTATTGACTATGAGCACAAAAATTATTGATGTAACTGGTGATGAACCTGTTGAAATGAAAGGCGTTGTTCCTGAACGCTCTGTTGTGATTCCTGGAAGTTATACGAAAACATTTCCAGCTGGAAATTACAATGTGCCTTGCGCTTTAATTATAGGAAAACGTAAAGCAAGTACCAATAAAAAAACATCGCTCAATGATGCTTTGCGAGAATACGATGTTGCTGTATAACTATATAGAACCATAGAAATCGTTCAAAATATTTTTAAGATTGAGTAAACAAATAATAAAATAACGCTTAACGTTTTAGAGTTTGAAGATTTTAATCATACAACAAAAAATGATTGGTGATGTACTCACTACCAGCATTTTATTCGAAGCTTTAAAAGCCGAACATCCTGATGCTGAACTTCATTACGTCATAAATTCACACACCTTTCCTGTTGTTGAACATAACCCATTTATAGATAAATTTCTATTTATAACTCCTGAAATTGAAGAAAGTAGAGCAAAGTTTTTGAGTTTTTTAAAAGAGATTAAGTCTGAAAATTATGACGCTGTAATTGATGTGTATTCAAAATTATCAAGCAACTTCATGACCAAATTTTCTGGAGCTCCAATAAAAATCTCAAAACATAAATGGTACACCAGATATTATTATACGCATACGTTTAAAGAAGCCACAGTAGCTCAAACTAATGCTGGATTAGCCATAGAAAACAGATTGCAATTATTAGAACCTTTAGTCAAAGAAATTCCAGAACCTATTCGTCCGAAAATATATCTTACAAATGAGGAGATTGAAACCGCTAAGCAGTTTTTATCTGATTCTAATATAAATTTATCAAAACCTTTGTACATGATTAGCGTTCTAGGAAGTGGAGATAATAAAACCTACCCACTTCCTCATATGGCTAAAGTCATCGATTTTGTTGTGGCTAAAACCAAAGCCCAAATTTTATTCAATTATATGCCTAAACAAGTGGACGAAGCAAAAACGGTTTATAATTTTTGTAATTCGGAAACGCGCAAACATATCTTTTTCGATGTTTTTGGGAATGGTCTAAGAGCATTTTTAGCTATCACACATCATTGCACTGCCTTAATAGGTAATGAAGGTGGAGCCGTCAATATGGCAAAAGCTCTAAATGTTCCGACCTTTACTATTTTTTCTCCTTGGATAATTAAAGAAGCTTGGAATATGTTTGAAGATGGACAACGAAATGTTTCCGTACATTTAAAAGATTTTAATCCAGAAATTGTTGATAATTCAACATCTAAAGAACTTAAAGATAATTACAAATCACTTTACGAGTTGATTGAACCCTCTTTGTTTTTTAAAGAACTTGAAACCTTTTTAAACTACAATTGATTACACTTATAATCTACAATTTTTGAATTCCAAAAGGTGTTTTAGTTAATCTTTCAGATTTTGTAGTTGCTCGAATAGCCTTATTTTTTTCAATCATTTCTGGCTTTACATATCCTCTTTCATGATCTAAATGTAAACAAATAGCACTGTATCTAATCTGCTTTGCCTTGAGTCCAGCGTTAAACAATCGCTCACCTAATTCTCTATCTTCTCCTCCATATTGCATACGCTCGTCGTAACCATTTGCTGCAATAATATCACTTTTATACCCAGACGCATTATGACCATTCCAGGTGGCTGTGGTTGGTGTAAAAACGTTGAGCAATTTTTCTTTTAAACCTTTTGCTGTAATCTTGTTATTTTTAAACGACGATTTGAGTCCGTGTTGTTTCAACCAGTGAATCTCAAAACAACGTTGTGTTTTAATATCAGCTTCAGATATGAGCTCACTTATAGCCATTGGTAATTTAAAATAGCCTCCAGATAAAAAATATCCTGGTTCTCTTCTAGTCACATGCACATGTAAAAAATCTGCTCTAGCAATGCAATCACCATCAGTGTAAACCAAATAATCTCCTTTACTTGCAACAGTCGCCTTATTTAAAATGATGGTTTTTTGAAATCCGTTGTCTTCATGCCAAACATGTTGAATAGGATAACTTAGCTGAGAAGCCATGGTATTAATTAAAGTTTTTGTGTCTTGATTTGAACCGTCATCAGCAATGACGACTTCAAAGTTTTTAAACGTTTGCACATCATAACTCCACAATACTTTTTCCAGCCACTCCGGATTGTTGTACGTACTTATAATTACTGAAATATCAATAGCTTTCATTGCCTCAAAAATAGTTATTTTTGCCTAATTAAGATGAATCTCGAATGATTAAACTCTCAGGTGTTATTATTACATTTAATGAAGAACGAAACATTGAAAAGTGTTTGCAATCTTTAGTGAATGTTGTTGATGAAATTGTTGTGGTAGATTCATTTTCAACAGATAACACCAAAAGGATTTGCCTAAAGTATAATGTTAAATTCATAGAACAGAAATTTCTGGGTTATATTGAACAAAAAAACTTCGCCTTAGGGCATGCTTCGAACAATGTAATTGTCTCTTTAGATGGTGACGAAGCCTTGTCTGAAGAGCTTCAGGAATCAATTATAACTCTAAAATCGAACTGGCAATTTGATGGCTATTATTGTAACCGTTTTAATAATTTTTGTGGACAATGGATCAAGCATTCCGATTGGTATCCAAATAAGAAATTACGAGTATTCGACAAACGATTTGCCGAATGGAAAGGTATCAATCCGCACGATGAAATTGTATTAAAAGACCATCGTAAAGCTGGCAAATTAAAAGGCGATATTTTGCATTGGACCTATCAAAGCTATTCAGAATTTAATGCAAAAACCGAATACTTTTCTACTATTGCTGCCCAAGCCTATTTTGAAAAAGGAAAAAAAGCGCCTTTTTATAAACTAATATGGAATCCGTTTTGGGCTTTTTTTAAAGCTTACTTTTTAAGACTCGGTTTTTTAGATGGTAACAATGGTTATATTATAAGTAAAGAAACCGGTAAAATCACGTATTTGAAGTATAAAAAATTGAGGAAATTATATAGTAATAATTGAAGCATTTACGAATACACTACATCTCTATTTTATAAGAATAAATTAACTTTCAATAAAGCTCATGAGATTTCTCGCTAGCTTGGCAAAACAAAATCAAAAAAAACGATTAATCTTGATACGTTTTCCAGAACTTAAGTTTCTTCTTAAGACGTCGTTTTTTATGATATTTATTTTGAAATGCTTCAGTGGAAGACCACATTAAATCAAGAATCTTGTCATACGCTTCACCACTACATTTGGCATATTCATCACTCATAATTTCAATCATAAATTTATGAATCGTTAGTTTGGAGAAGTTCTTAATTCGTGTTTCAAAATCCAATTCTTTAAACTCCATTCTGTTTAAATCCACCAAATAAAACTCATAGCCATTATCAACCTTTTGTATAAGCGTGTTTCCTGGAGAATGATCTAAAAAGTGAACCTTTTTTTGATGTAATTTGTACGTAAATCTGGTAAACGCTCTAAGAATAGCTTCAAAATCTGGATAATTAAAATTTGTAGTTAATTCACGATAGGTTAAATCACAATCCTGTTGCTCACTTATATAATAGCTTTTTTTAAAGAGAAAAGCGGTTTTAAATTCGTAATAAGCCAAGGGTTGTGGTGTACCAATATCTAAACTCTTAAGCCAGTTGCCATATTCAAAAGAGCGCTGTGCTTTACTTTTTCTGAAAAATCGATAGGCAATTTGATTGATTACATTTGGGATACGAAACGACTTCACATTAACCGTCTTGCCGTTTAAATCAAAAAGTTTAAGTGAATTTCTATCCTGATTACCGAAAGGCTCGCCTTTAGAATCATAATTTAATATGATATCATCAAAAAAAGCTTCCGAAGCTTTGAAATCTTTATGTATGTTTTTAGTTCTATTCACTTAAATATTGATCTACACCATGTTTACACCAAACTGTTTTATTAGCGATAGTATTCAATTCAATTTCATTATTAATTTCAAGTCTGCTCTTTGATTTTTCATTGTGATAGATATGAAATACGATACCTCTATACCGAATTCTTCTACCTTGAAGTCCGTAGTTGTGAAACCTTAAAGCGAGCTCAGAATCTTCTCTTCCCCAACCTTTAAAGTCTTCATTATAACCATTGACAGCAATAAAATCGGATTTAAAAAAAGACGTATTGCAACCTCTGTATTTTTTTGAAAACTGATCACTTGCTTTATAAAACTGACTTAATAAGGGAATATGCAATGCTCGTGTTCGTTTCTTTATTCCTTTTGAAAATGCGGTAAATCGAATCTGTTTATTTTCAAACAAAGTATTTAAATAGTCTTCCTGAATGTTCACTCGACTTCCAAATAAATACATGCCATTTTGAGCAAAATGCAAATGATCTTCGATGTAATTGGAATGCAAGATACAATCACCATCAGCCTGAACAATGTACTCGCCTTTGGCTTGAGCTATGGCTTTATTTAAAATGACTGATTTTCTGAAACCATCATCATCGTGCCAAATATGAATTAATGGGCATTTGAATTTAGGTTTAAAACTTTCGATTAACTCTTTAGTTTCAGGTGTTGAACCATCGTCAGCAATAATAATTTCATCAGGCATTTGTGTTTGATTAAGCGCACTTAACAACACAAGTTCTAATGCTTGAGGCCAATTATAGGTTGAAATGACTAAGGTTGATTTCATTGGTTTACGTAATAGCTTTCTATTTGAATAAAAATTTAAACCATTGTCCGAAATTCTTTTTCATTAAGAACCATGAACTCAATTTTAAGTTGTCCTGAGTTTTTATAAGGTTTTTCATAGTATCAAGTTTTCGAGATGGTAGATAGCCTAATCCTTTCCAGATTTTGGGATCCATATAAAATAAATCTTTCAATTCCTTGTAATTGTTTTCGTTTGCTTTCTTCCACTTCGGAAAAAACTCATCATTCAATTGATGACTATGTCCCCAATTTTCGAGTTTGAATTTTAAATCCTCTTCAGTTCTTGCCAAGCACTCATGCAAAAGTACATTATCAGTATAAATAACGCGTTGTTTAGTATTTCGTGCGCGTTTATAATTTGGATAATTTGTCGCTAACATCACCTTTGTAGGTTCATTGACATAGAGAATTCCATTATCTAAATACTTATAAATATTGATTAAAAACCCAGCAATTTGAATGGGTTGTTTTTCAGGTTTATCTAAAAAATGATCATATGTTCTTAAGGTTGTAACAAATTTCTTGAAATCTAAAAAGATTTCATCAGCATCAACCTGAACCAACCAGTTTCCCATTCCCATTTGTTCAGAAAGCATAGTTCGTTCACGTGTATCATTTTGAATGGTATCCAAATCGGGAATAAAAAAATCGTCTTTATAGATTGTGATTTTGTTATCTACATCAAAAGCCTCTAACCAAGAAAAGAAACTATCATCAACAGTGAACGGATTTCCTTTCCAAGTTCTGTGGTCTTTATCTAAAGCAATAAAAATAGCGTCAGCTTCCTTATACACAGGAGGAATTGAGAACTTGAGTTTCTCATAATCATAGGACATTAAAAAGCCAACATGAATTTTTTTCATATAATTGATTATTAAAACAAAGCTAACAAATAATGAAAACTTATATGAGTCATCATTTAGTTTTATTTATATTTACTCAAAAATAGCCTTATGGATGTTTCGATAATTATCGTAAACTACAACTCTTCCAGTTATACCATTAATTGTATTGACTCTATTTATAAATTCACAAAAGACCTTGATTTTGAGATTATTGTAGTTGATAACTTGTCTCAAACTGAAGATGTAATCACATTAGAAAATCATTTGAAAACTGCTGATTTCAAATTGATTAAAAGTCAGGAAAATTTAGGTTTTGGAGGCGGAAACCATCTAGGTTATGAAGCAGCAACTGGTCATCATTTAGCGTTTGTAAATAATGATGCTGAATTAACCGAAAACACCTTACTTAAATTATTAAACTATAGCAATGCTCATCCAGAAGTCGGTTGTTTGGGATTACCACAAATTGATGCTGAAGGTCATACGTTTAAATATAGCTACAGGCAATTTATAGATTTAAATTATCACTTATTTAACCACAAAAAACCTGTCAAATATTACAGTAAGCTACATAATTCAGATTTGTCTGAACCTTTCACTGTCGATTTAGTATCTGGAGCATTTATGTTTTTTAAACGAGAAGCTTATGAGAAAGCAGGAGGTTTTGATCCGAAACTATTTTTGTTTTATGAAGAAATGGATATTTGTTTACGACTTAAAAAACAAGGGTATTCTACGAAGTTTTATCCTAAATCTACGTTTATACACTATATGGGAAAAAGTTCAGGTAGTGTTGCACTAAGAAAAGAGTTTACGGTATCTTACCTGTATGTTATTAAGAAAAATTACAGCTGGCTATATTATCAGTTTTTAAGGTTTATTTTGATTCTGAAATACGGAATTAAAAGTATTTTCAAACCTAAAAAACATTTTGTCCCTTTTAAAATAGTATTACAAGGTGGCGACAGTTTAAGGCATTCGATGCGAGCTAATCGTTAATTATTTTAAGTATTTGAGCTTCTGTTGTAGTCAATGAAAAGGGTTCTAAAATTGCTTCACAGCTATTACTCGCTGCATTCCAAAGAGCTTCATTGGTATATAAATCTATGATTTTTTGAGCTGTATCTTCAGCTGTATTGGCAATCATAACGTCTTTTTGCGATCCAAAATCAAAGCCTTCTGCTCCAATATGTGAAGTTACCAATGGTAAACTGTGCTCTAAACTTTGTCCGATTTTACCTTTAATTCCCGCTCCAAATCGTAAAGGCGCAACAAATAACTTTGAACTATTAATCTGCGTAGTTAAATTTTCAACAAAACCCAGAAGATGAAATCTTTCAGATGCTAAAGCTTTGATGTCTTCATTTATATAGCTACCAATAACATTGACCTTTACTTCTGGTAATTCCTGCCACACAAGAGGCATAATCTCCGTTTTCAAATAATTAACTGCATCGATATTCGGATCATGTCTAAAGCTACCTACAAACAGTACATCTTTTCGCTTTTGAAAATTTTCAAAATTTTTCGCTTTTCCAAGATGCTGATGAATGTTACTGATTAAAATCACCTTTTCATCTTCGTTAAAATGCTGTTTTAACAATGCTTTGTCAGTAGTTGAAATGGCAATGACTACATCTGCGTTTTTACAATTTTCCAATTCAATTTTCAAGAATTTTTCAGCTTCACTTTTTAAGGATTCGTCTTTATGAAGCTCATACTCTCGCAATAATCTGATATAGTGAAAATCGACCATATCAAAGACTAACTTAATATCTGGATTAGACGTTTTAATCAGATGCTGAAACTTATCAAATATCAATGGTCTGTGTAACCAAGCAATTTGCATCTTAGGAGCAATCTGCTTTATAAACGCTTCTTTAGTTATTAATTTTCCGTGACTAGTAACACTTGGTTCATAAACATTAACACCAAAGTTTTTGAACTTTTGAATATAATCGCTTTTGTACTTGTGTTGTTTTAAATCGGCAACTAAAAACACCGAAATGTCATTCTTCAAAAGCAACTTAATGATTTCAGTTAAACGTCTGGAACCTGAATCTTTGTTGAATTCTGGTATAATTTCATCAATCAATAAAACATTAACGTCTTTAAAAACAAAGTTGTCTTCAGAAAATAACGTTCCTTGTTTTATCAACTGCTGTTTCAATTTCCAGTTTCTGAATTTTATCTTAAGTGCTTTGTACATTCTTACGGCAAATTAATGGTAGTAAAGATAGCTATATGATTAAAAACATATAAACTGTATTATAACAAATTAAAATTTTAATTTTGAGAACCTAAAACCGATACCACTGAAAGATGTCCGTTCAAAATTTAATTTCTGTAATTGTTCCCTGCTATAATGCAGAACAATTTTTAGATAAAACTCTTGAAAGTGTTTCGAAACAGACCTACTCTAACTGGGAATGCATTTTGGTTAATGATGGTAGTCAGGACAATACTCAACATCTTGCTGAAAAATGGGTGGAAAATGATCAACGGTTCCAGCTGATAAATCAAGAAAATCAAGGGTTATCAGGTGCAAGAAATACAGGATTAAACATAGCAAAAGGAACGTTTATCTATTTTTTAGATAGTGATGATTTATTAGACTCAATCACCTTAGAAAATCTACATGGCTTAGCAACACAACATTGTGATATTGTTTTTGGCTTAATTGCAATTACTGAACGTCAGAATAACAAGATTAAAGAGTTAATGAATCATCAGCCAGAACGCTTATGTATTCATGACAACAAAGAAAAAAATCTTTTAAATCTGGTGATTAATCAACCTCTGATTTGTGTTGCATGCAATAGATTATACCGAAAAGAATTTTTAGATCAACACCAATTACAATTTAAGAGTGGACTCTTACATGAAGATGAATTGTGGTTTTTTGAAACCTTATTTTATGCCAAAGGTATTATTTTGAATGACCAGCCAACCTATTATTACAATTTAGGAAATGCAGATTCTATCACTAATAATTACAGTTTAAGAAACTTAAAATCCTATCTTGAGATTGTAAGCATTGTTTACAACACCTATTATCTGAAGGCAACTTCTAATAAAAACACCATAGCAAGCTATATTAGTTATTTGCAATTTCTAACCATTGTAAATTGTTATCAAAGATTAGAAGTAAAAGACAAAAAAGAAGCTAACATTTTAATTCAGAAGACTTTTAAAACCATCAAACTGGATGATTTTGAACCGACATTAAATCAATCAAACAATAAAAAATTTAAACTATTTCAGACCTACAGTCATTTAGACGCAGATGCTTTAGTGAAATTGTTTAAGTATGAACGTTCAAAAAGTTGGATTAGAAAACTAAAACTTAAAGCAATGCTATGGAACAAGAAAGCCAGTTCAAATCACTTTTAAACGTTTGAATTTAATGGCTTAATTCTTTCGAATACAATTCAATATCCTTATAAAATCGTTTCTTGAACTTCGTGTTTGACTTCAACTGATTTAAAATATCGTCGGGTAATGATTTAGAATTTTTATTCAGATTAGTAGTGTTATTGACTTCCGAATTGAAGTTTTCTAATAAAATAACTTTGATTGAGTTGACAACTTTATCAACACCTTTTTTCAGATAAAATGTTTGAGTTCTAAAATGTCTGTCTGATAAATAATCAGGAAGTGATATCACCTTTTTCAAAAATTGATTAAAACTATAGGTACTATTTATTCCGAAAAAATTGTGTAAACCAGAAGGCGTTAAATACATCGTGTTTTTTTCTAATTTCACATCTAAATAACACGAATAAATTCGTTCATAAGGATTTCTTATTACTAAAACGATGTCCTTGTCTTTTGCAAACGCTCTGTACTTTGAAAAGCTATTAAAATATAATCGTAACACCTTGCCATTCGTTTCACCTGAAGGATCAATAGCATGAATACCAGGAAATTTGCTAACAAATGCAGGATTATATAATCTGATTAAAAACAGTTTAATCGTTGAGCAACCCGATTTTGAAATGATAGGATAAAAGGTATTTTTTTCTTTTAAATAAAACACCTCTATTGGGTCAATGAGCCTTGTTCCTAAAAATCCTTTTACAAATTTTGAAAGTGATAATTCCCCAATTTTTATGCTCATACTATCATTAAGATTAATAAATTTCAGCAAATATATTAATTTCAAAGGCGAGTTATCCTTTAATTTTCGATTATACCATACCATTGCAAAAACTTATTATGAATATTGACACCGAAATTTTAAATAATGTAGAGTATATCGTAAATTTGTCATTCGAATCAAGCACAAAACCAGCTGTATTTATGAATGTAAATTCCATAGGTTTTAGGATTCTAAGTTTTACTAGTTTTAAGATACATAAAAAAGCTACGTTTTGTAGTAAAAATTCCGTTCATGAATTATAAAAATGCCTTACAAAACGATATTTTTAAAATCATATCTGATGCTGCTATGACTCTTGACCTTGATTCGTATGTGATTGGCGGCTTTGTTCGTGATCACATTTTAAATCGAGGATTACATAAAGACATTGATATTGTTGCTGTTGGTAGTGGAATTGCTCTAGCCAAAGAGGTTGCAAAACAACTCCCAAACAAACCAAAAGTTCAAGTGTTTAAAACCTACGGAACTGCGATGCTTCCTTATGAAGATATGGATATTGAATTTGTTGGTGCTCGTAAAGAAAGTTATAATGAAGACAGTAGGAATCCTGTTGTTGAAAACGGTACGCTTGAAGATGACCAAAACCGAAGAGATTTTACGATTAATGCTTTGGCTTTAGATTTAAGTACAGAACATTTTGGCGACTTATTAGATCCTTTTAATGGTATTGAAGATTTAAAAAACAAAATCATTCGTACACCTTTAGATCCAGATATTACGTATAGCGACGATCCATTACGAATGATGAGAGCCATAAGATTTGCAACACAACTCAACTTTACAATTGAAGCCAAATCACTCGAAGCCATTACCAGAAATAAGCATCGTATTAAAATCATTACCAAAGAACGTATTGTAGTTGAACTGAATAAAGTATTGGAAAGTGATGTGCCTTCGGTTGGCTTTTTATTACTCGAACAAACAGGTTTATTACAGTATATTTTACCTGAATTAACGGCTTTAAAAGGTATTGACGAAATTGAAGGTCAGAAACACAAAGACAATTTTTATCATACACTTGAAGTGGTCGATAATATCTCGAAACACACCGACAATCTCTGGTTGCGTTGGGCTGCGCTTCTTCACGATATTGGCAAAGCGCCAACTAAAAAATTCAGTAAAAAGGTTGGATGGACGTTCCATGCACACGAATTTGAAGGTGCAAAAATGGTGTATCATTTATTCAAAAGATTAAAAATGCCATTAAATGACAAAATGAAATTTGTTCAAAAAATGGTGTTTATGAGCTCCAGACCTATAGTTTTAGCTCAAGACTTAGTAACTGATTCTGCTGTAAGACGTTTGGTTTTTGATGCTGGTGATTATGTAGAGGATTTAATGACGCTTTGTGAAGCTGATATTACAACCAAGAATCCGAAGAAGTTTCAGAAATACCACAACAACTTTAAAATCGTTCGTCAGAAAATTGATGAAGTCGAAGCTCGAGATCATGTGCGTAATTTTCAACCACCAATTTCTGGTGAAGATATTATGAAAACCTTTAACATCAAGCCTTCTCGTGAAATCGGACAAATAAAAGAGGCTATAAAAGAAGCCATTTTAGAAGGCGATATTCCTAACGAATATGAAGCTGCTTATGAGTTAATGCTTAAAGAGGGAAAACGTTTGGGACTAGTGATAAGTGATAAGTGATAAGTGATAAGTGATAAGTGATAAGTGATAAGTGATAAGTGATAAGAAAAATAATTCAATTATCTCGTTCAAATAACTCCTCACTAATTTCTTATGCCTTATGTTTTCCTAGCTAATGCCTTATGCCTAATGCCTTTTTAAAAAAAACCTCATTCCACAGCCTTCAGACTCAAATCTTTATTAAAAACAGAGTGCGTTAATGCACCAGAAGAAATATAATCGACACCACATTCGGCATACTTTCTAAGTGTTTTTTCATTAATACCACCTGAAGATTCTGTCAAGCATTGATTTCCAATTAATTTTACAGCAGTTCTGGTATCTTCGTAATTAAAATTATCAATTAAAATTCGATACACACCGCCTTCATTTAAAATCGCTTTGATTTCTGCCAGATTTCGGGCTTCAACAATTATTTTCAGGTCTCGTCCAGTATCTTTCAAATATTGCTTTGTTAACTGAATTGCTTTAGAAACACCACCTGCAAAATCAATATGATTATCTTTCAACATGATCATATCATACAATGCAAATCTGTGGTTCTCTCCTCCTCCAATTTTAACAGCCCATTTTTCTAAAGCTCTGATTCCAGGCGTGGTTTTTCTGGTATCTAAAATTTTAGTTCCTGTACCTTCCAATAAATCTACAAACTGCTTGGTTTTTGTAGCAATTGCGCTCATGCGTTGCATGGCATTCAATACTAAACGTTCAGCTTTCAAAATAGATTGCGAAGCGCCTTCCACGTAAAACACAATATCACCATATTTTACCTGACTTCCGTCTTCTATTAAAGTTTCAACAGTCATGTCTTTATCGACATAAGCAAAGACCATTTTAGCGAATTCCACGCCAGCAATAACACCTTCATCTTTCACTAAAAGTTTGGCTTTTCCCATCGCAGTTGCAGGAATACAAGCTAACGAACTGTGATCACCATCACCTACATCTTCTCTGATAGCGTTTGCGATAATTAAATCTATTTCTTTGTTGAATTGTTCTTTAGAAATCATAGATGAGTATTTGTTGTAAAAATACTAATTGCATCTTAAAAAATTTTAAAAAATAAATTTCAAATTCTAAAAAAGTATAACTTTGACCTATGACAATTAAACTTCTTGCCATTGGCAAAACCGACAATAAACAATTACAAGCGCTTATTGATGATTATCAAAAACGTCTGGGCTTTTATGTAAAATTTGAGTTTGATATTATTCCTGATTTAAAAAAAGCTAAAAATCTTAGTGAAGACCAACAAAAGCAAAAGGAAGGCGAACTCATTTTAAACAAACTAAATCCTACAGATGTACTGATTTTATTAGATGAAAATGGAAAGCAGCTGGATTCTGTAGCCTTTTCAAACTATTTACAAAAACACATGAATTCTGGAATTAAGCAACTGGTGTTTGTTATTGGTGGACCTTATGGTTTTTCTCAAGAAGTATATCAAAAAGCAAATGGAAAACTGTCCTTGTCAAAAATGACCTTTTCCCATCAAATGATTCGCTTGTTTGTGATTGAACAATTGTATCGTGGCTTTACGATTTTACGAAATGAGCCTTATCATCATAGATGAAAATTAAAATCTCATTCTTATCACTTTATTGTATGGTTGATAACCTACCAGCTTTAAATGATTTTCTAAGAATTCATTATTGTCATTGGTATAATAAAGTTCTTTAAAAATCCCATTAGGCAAGTTTTTTTCAACCTTCCATTCTATATAAGCATCAGGATAGAAAAGTACTGGTAAATGATTTTCTGTACTAGGCTCAATTATATAATGAATAACTAAATCCTTCTTTTTTGACTTCAATGTCTTGAATTCGAAATGTTGATGAGTTGTATTATTAATTATAGTATCATTTAATTTTAAAAAACCAGTCTTTTTTGCAGAACGCTCTGAAATAGCTTTCACGTGTGCAAATCCTCTTTCCATAAAAATAGTTTCCGCTTTGTAAAACTCTTTTTTATTTATTACAACTCTTCTACTTATACTACCATGTTTTCTAAATGTGAGATTAAAGCTCTCTTCATTTAAATTATAAAAACTAGCCCAATAACTATTGTCTTTTGAATTCGTTAAGTAAAAAACTGAATAAGGTTCTGAACCGTGAATTGAAGATGAATATTCTATTATGTAATCAAACTCATACTCTTTATAGCTTTTGTAGTTAGACAAAAACAAAAACGAACAAAAAATAAAAATGTATTTTGTGTGTTTCATTACGGTTTACTCCAAGCCAAGACTTTTGATATATGCTTTGTTATTCATAGGTCGTCCTAAAAACTCTTCAACAGTTTCATCAACTGGTCGCTGACTTCCATTTGCTAAAATTAATTTTCTATACTTCACACCTGTTTGCTGGTCACGCAATCCATTCTTCTCAAATACGGTAAACATATCCTGTGCATAGACTTCAGACCATAAATACCCATAATAATATACTGGATGTGTATTGATATGAATCCAACTTGCCTGAGGATGAGTTCCTTCAATATACCAATCCATTACACCCATTTGTTTATCAATGTCTTTCCATAGCTGGTCTGTATCTAAAGGTTGATTCGGATTATATTTGTCATATAAATTCATATCATAAATACAGTTTCTCAATGAGCCTTGAGCTGATAAACCAGACGATACGTTTTTAGCATTGACCATATTATCAAACAGTGCTTTAGGTAAAACTTCTCCTGTTTCATAGTGTTTTGCAAAAGCACTTAAGGTGTTATAATCCCAAATCCAGTTTTCAAAAATTTGTGACATCGCTTCTACAAAATCACTTTTTGTATCGGCTTGTAAACTGTATTCGCCTTCATAAGCCATAGCATCCATAATATGTCCGAACTCATGAAACAACGTACTTAATTCGTTATGAGAAATCATAGACGGGATTTTATCAGTTCCTTTTGTAAAATTGCCTAAAAGCATAGCTACAGGAACTTCATAACCATTTTCCATTTGTTTACCTGTTGATAAAGGCACTGCGTAAAACCAGGATTCTTTAAATGGTCGTGGATATAAATCTAAATAGAAGCGACCTTTTAAGGTGCCATTTTCAAATACCTCATATGCTTGCACATCTTCATGCCATACTGAAGCATTTTCTATTTTTCTGAACTCTAAGTCCAGAAGTTCTTGATACAAGTCGAACAAGCCTTCTAAGCATGCGTCAACAGGTAAATATTCTCGAATTTTTTCAGTATCAACCTGGTAGTCGGTTTTTAAGATTTGATTTTTATAATAGGAAACATCCCAAGGATTTAAAGCTTTGTCAGTATCAATATTATCTAGTTTTTTTCTGGCTGTTTTTAGTATTTCAATATCCTGAATTGCTTTTTCTTTAGATTCGGCTACTAAATCTTCAATAAACTTCCATACTGTTTCTGGATTACTAGCCATTTTAGGAACTAAATTATATTCAGCATAAGATTTATAACCCATTAATTGTGAGAGTTGATAACGCTTTTTTACCAACTGATTTAAGATGTCAATATTTTTTTCGGCACCTCGATTTGAATACAACATTTGGTATTGCTTTCTGGTTTCAGGACGCGTGGCATTATCCATAACTGGTCCTCCAGTTGAAGGTTGAGCAGGAATTTCGTAAGTGCCGTTTTCAGTTCTGTAGGTGTCTTTAAAACTTTCTGGTAGTCCGTCTGCTCCTGCTTCATCTAATGTTAATACTAAGTTAGCCGTATTCATATTCGTGGAATACTGAGAGGTTAAATCGGTAATTTCAGACTTAAGAGTTTTAAATTTTTCTAATTTATCTTCTGAAAGATTAACGCCAGATTGCACAAATTCTTTGATAATATCATCAACAAAGCGTTGTCTTCTGTCATTCAATTCAGAATAAGCATCAGAAGCCTTAAAGGTTTCGAATTGGTTAAATAAGGTTTTATCTGATGTAATAGCAGTATTTAAAGAATCTACTTTTTGCGAATACTCTAAACCTTTAGCTCTTGTAATAGAATCAGTTGATGTCCAGTACAACATGAATGAATTTCTACCAGCCTGACCTAATTTATTCATTGCTGCATCAAATGGAAGAAACGTATTTTCTAATGTTGGAGAGGCTTCTTTTTTAATATTTTCAAGGATAAGATTGGCCTTTTCAATTTCGTAACTCACATACTCTTGAATAGATTCACCAGTAACTTTAGCATAATCAAAAGGCTCATTCAAAGCAACGTTGAACGGATTGTCTTTTTGTAATTCAGTATGTTGTTTTTGAGTTTCTTTTTCAGAACAATTCATAAGTGACAATAATACAATAACAGCAGTTAGTTTTTTCATTTGAAATAAAATTTAAGTCGTTACAAATATATCATTCCTAAACTATAAATACTTCATATAGAAAAAAAGCCTCATGAAATTCTTTCGAATTACACAAGGCCTTAACGTATAAAATTTAAAGAATTAATGTGTATTAAACACTTCTTTTCGTTTTTTTAATTGCTTTTCTAAATCTTTAATAGTTTCTCTTACAGCGACTTCATACTGTGCTTCATCAGAAGTTGCGAATATTCGAGGGCCAGGTAAACTTAATTCTATGTCACAGATTTTACCCTTCGTGTGACTATTGTCGTCTTGTTTGAATCTAACCGCTGCTCCTATTAAAAATTCATATCTATTGAATAATTTTGCTAGTTTTTCTTCTGTAAATGTGTTTAAAGTTTCGCTCACGTCAACATTGACATATCTGATATTTACATTCATAATCGATCTTGTTTTTAATTAATTTTAATATCTAAATTTACGAAATTGAAAAGTATTTTTGAATGACAAAAATCATAAAGTATTGGTAAATTTGACATTCTATACATCTATTCAAAGATTACAATTTCCGACATATCAAACCAAGTTGAATAGAACTCCTGATGAATTTTCTCGATACTGTTGCGCTTAACTTTCATACTCGGTGTTGTCAATCCGTTAGCAACGTTCCAATCCTCTTTCATAATCACTACTTTTTCTAGACGTTCATGTTTTTCAAGAGACGGATTAATAGCTGACATACTTGTTTGAAGTGACCGAATTAAATCTTGACTTGACTTTGCCCTACCAAGTTCAGATAAGGTTATTAAAGCGATAGGCTGCGGAATTCCAATTCCCACAATACATATTTGTTCAATGTCTGTATTGCCTGCCATCAATAACTCAATATGCGATGGAGAGATATATTTGCCCTTATCGGTTTTAAACTGATCTTTAACACGGCCAACAATGCTTAAAAATCCGTCGTGATCAAATTCTCCCATATCACCAGTTTTCAGATAGCCTTCATCATCAAAAACTTGAGCTGTTAACTCCGGAGCTTTATAATAGCCCATCATTAAACATTTATTTTTAATACAAATTTCACCTTCAGGAGACAATTTAGCTCTTACATTATCAAAGGTTTTACCCACTGAACCTATTTTACTAGCACCAGGTTTATTAAAATGAGACACACAACAATCTTCTGTCATTCCATAACCTTGATAGATTGTGATATCCAGCTTCAGGTACCATTGTACAATTTCTGAAGCAATTGGTGCTGCAGCTGAAGCAATAAAAACAGCCTCTTTAAGTCCTAATTTTTGCTTTAATTTATTGATAATTAATTTATTAATAAATGGAATTTTCAATAAAACATTAAGGTTTTTCTGTGGAATAGACTCTAGAATTTTTTCCCTGAACTTCGTCCATATTCTTGGTACAGCAAAAAACAAATTTGGCTGAACGGCTTCTAAATCTTTAGCAAAAGTATCAAGAGATTCGGCAAACGTAATAGATCCTCCCAATACCATTCCTGCATTTATAAGCAATCGTTCTGCCACATGAGCTAAAGGCAAATAAGAAAATAACTTTGGTTTGTTATCTAAGGTAAATTCACGAACTAAAGTAGACGACGATTCCATAAAATTACTACCAGAATGCATCACACCTTTGGGTGTTCCTGTAGTTCCAGAAGTGTAAATAATAGTATGAAGTGCGTTTGAATCTGTTTGTTGCACCTCAATTAACGGTTTTGTGTTTTCAATAATATCTTCCCATACAATTCCATCAAAAACTCCAAAAAGTCCAATACTAATTCTCGGAATATCTGGTATGCCTTCTTTTTGAGACTTATAATCATCTAATTTACCAACTATAATAGCTTTGGTATCACTGTGATTCAAAATCTGGTGCATTGTTGTACTATTCAATGTAGGATATATGGGAATTGAAACAAAACCAGCCATCATAATAGCCAAATCTGCCATAACCCAATGGGCACAATTTTTTGAAAACAGAGCAATATGACTTCGGTCAGGAAGATTTAAAGATTTGAGATAAGCAGCTATCTTACGAGCTTCTAGTCCAGCCTCTTTGAACGTAAATGTGAGTTTATTTCCACTAACTGGCTGATTTAAAAAAATCTGGTTTAGTGATTCTGCTTCCCAATAAAGAAAGGCTTCAAGAGGTGATTTAAATTCTTGCATTCTTGTTTGTAGTTAGTAGAAACTAAAGATAGCTAAAGTTTTTGAGTAAAAGAATAACAAAAAAATGAATGCATTAAAGTATCTTTGATAGCACAAATTTAAAGATCATGCAACTCGTTTTCGCCACAAATAACCTCAACAAACTTAAAGAGGTACAATCCCTAATTCCAAAGCACATCAAACTCTTAAGCCTAAAAGATATTGGTTGTTTTGAAGACCTTCCGGAAACCCAATTAACAATTGAAGGAAATGCCATTCAGAAAGCTGAATATATAAAAGAACATTATGGGTTTGATTGCTTTGCAGATGACACTGGCTTAGAAATTAAAGCATTAAACAATGAACCAGGTGTTTATAGTGCGCGTTATGCTGGCGAACAACGCGATGCGAATGATAATATGAATCAATTACTACGTAATCTTGAAGAAAAAGCTCATAGAATTGCCCAGTTTAAAACAGTTATCGCACTGCATCTCCATGGTGAATTAGAAACTTTTACTGGGATTTGTAAAGGCGAAATCACCCAAACCAAGCATGGACAAGGTGGCTTTGGCTATGATCCAATTTTTAAAGCCGAAGGTTATGATAAAACATTCGCAGAAATGTCTTTAGAAGAGAAAAACAAGATTGGACATCGTGGCAAAGCCATTCAAAAGCTGATTGATTTTCTAATGATTACATCAAGATGATTCTTTAATTTTTTAGTTTAGTTTTAGACATAAATATTTATTGTATGAAAAAAATTTTACTGGTTTTCTTTATCATTACTTGTTATTCTTGTAACACAGACGATTCTCCCTCTATTGTAAATGATGTCTCACAACAACACTTAGTATCTAAAATTATTTCAACCTCTTTTGTGCTTGGTGAACCAGAAATCATCAACAGTAAAACCTATGTAAATAACAGGCCAATAGTTGATTCCATTTACAGTATTTCAAATGATACATGGATTTACATCAACTTCTTTTATGAAAATGACAGATTAGTTCTTAGAAAAGTTAGTAGTTCTGCGTCAAATCAAATTGAAGAATTTCTTATAGATTATGATGGTTTAGGTAGAATAAGTCAAACAACTGAGATAACTAATACCTACACAAGCACGACTTCTTTCACATATGAAGATCAATTTATAACTAGTGAAAACAATGACAATGGAGAAATAACCACAAAAATTTTTCAGCTTAATAATGATGGAATTATTTACAAAGAGGTTAATTCTAATGAAACTATTGAAATTCAATATGATGAAGATTATAATGTAATGTCACTCAATTCATCAGCAATACCTTTATCAACTTACACTTACGATCAGAATCTACTTCCTCCTAATAATTTCCAATTTTTTAGAAATTTTATGTTTGGAGACTATAAAAACAATTACGTGCTATATGAAAACAATATTGGAAGCGCTGTATTTAGTGATATTGCAATTGTTCCAAAATATCACCTATCAGTAGCAAACAGTTTATTTTCGCACACCTTCGAATGGACTTATACTAATGGTTATCCAACCAGTAGAGTGACAATAGATGAGAACAATCATCTCGTTTTTAAAATTGATTATTTTTACAACTGACTGTTCTGAGATATAAAAGTGGAGCTCATCACAACAAGGTCGTTCGATAATTACTACTAAATAATTCAACAACTAAAAAGACCTTACTTTTGAGTAAGGTCTTTTTTATATACAAAAGTTCACGAATTAGTAACATTTGAGAAAAACACTGTATGCTGTGTGTTGCATTCTAACGCAATAGAAACTGTTTCAATTTGAACTTTCTGTCATCTGTACTTACAGGAGTTTCACTCATTCTTTGGGTTGTTGGATAATTAAAGATCTCGTAATAACTTCCATCTTCATCAATTAACTTATAGTTTCCTACACCAACTTCATAGGTGTAAATTTCTTCCCAAGTCCAACCATCACCACTCTCCGAAATAGATTCTAAAAGTCCTTGTGTATTATAGCTGTAATATATGCTATCGTCCAATTGCCAACTATTATTATAGTAGTCATAATCGTCAATTTGAATGACTTTATTTCCAGAATAATGATAAACAGTTTTATCAGAAATTTCCCAAATATCATTGTTGTAGTAGAACTCCAATAACTCTGTTAAATTACCATTGGTATATGAAAATTCATATTTATAATCTAACTCTTCGACACCTTCATAATAACTGTATTCAATAATTTCCTGTAGGTTTTCGCCATTATAGGTACAGACATATTTATAATGTAATTCTCCATTATCATAACTCTCAACTTTGATTAATTTAGAGCCACTATAGGTAAAAACTTGTCTGGAAACAAAATTCATGTAGGTATATTTGATTTCTACAACTTTCCCGTTTACAATTTTTATTTCCTGTGATGACTGCATTTCTTGCTCAACCCAATCATCTCCATCTTTGTAAAAGCGCGTAGAATACACCCAGTCACCTTCATAATCAAATTCTGTTTTTCTGTCTTCTACCCAAGTACCGTTTTCCTTATCAAGTTCAATAATTTCTATGAGACGTTTATCAAGATAATTATAAAGAGATTTATCTTCATACATATTTGAACCTGAAATTTCAGTGCTAACTTTTTCTGCAACTCGATACGTTATGGTTGCAGGATTATCAATATTTCCATCGTCATCATTATTACACCCTGTAAACATTAGGGCAAAACAAAACATAATGAGAATAGAAAAAACGCTTGTAATAAATTTAGTAGTTTTCATAATTATTAAGTTTTATATATTAGTAAATACTCAACATTGAGTAAATTTTTCTCACCTTTTAACTATTGAAAAGTTAAGGGAAAAGCCAAAATCTTACAATGATATTGATCATTTTACATCATATTTTCACGAGAGAATTAGTAAAAAAAACAGTACATGGTAATGTTGAATAAACTACTTAAAGAAATGTCGTTTGAAGGTGATGACAAATGTAAGTACACCAGAATATTGAATATCCAAATAATAGTCTATCTTTGCACCTTGAAAAAATCCGTAGTTAGGATTTTGTAAATTCCTCAGAGTGAGGATGTGTTACCTAGAAGTTTAAGTGTTTAGTATGTCGATTCGCTTCTTTTGTAACACCAAAGAACATAATCGAATACAAAACAAACGAATGAACACATTCAAAGAACTCGGTCTCAATGAAGACCTATTAGCTGCTATTAACGATTTAGGATTTGAAACGCCTAGTGATGTACAAGCAAAAGCAATTCCAATTTTATTAGAAAAAGATACCGATTTGGTTGCCTTGGCGCAAACAGGAACAGGTAAAACTGCAGCATTTGGGTTTCCAATGCTACAAAAAATAAATATTGATAGTCGCACCACACAAGGATTGATTCTCTCTCCTACTCGTGAGTTGTGTTTGCAAATTACCAACGAACTAAAACTCTATGGAAAGTATTGCAAAGGACTTAATGTGACTGCCATTTATGGTGGAGCAAGTATCACAGACCAAGCTAGATCTGTAAAACGTGGCGCACAAATTATTGTGGCTACTCCTGGTCGTATGAAAGATATGATTAGCAGAAATATGGTTGATATTTCTAAAATTGAATTTTCTGTTTTAGATGAAGCCGATGAAATGTTAAACATGGGTTTTTATGAAGATATTACAGATATCTTATCGCATACACCAAAAGATAAAAACACATGGTTGTTTTCTGCAACGATGCCAAAAGAGGTCTCTAATATTGCAAAAAAATTCATGCATAGTCCTATTGAAATTACAGTAGGAAATAAAAATGAAAGTACAAATCAAGTTTCTCACGAATACTATCTGGTAAATGCTAGAGATCGTTACCAGGCTTTAAAACGTTTATCCGATGCTAATCCAGATATCTTTTCTGTGATTTTCTGTCGAACCAAACGCGACACTCAAAAAGTTGCTGAAAACTTAATCGAAGATGGTTATAGTGCAGGCGCTTTACATGGTGATTTAAGTCAGAACCAACGTGATTTGGTGATGAAATCGTTTAGAAACAAACAAATACAAATGCTAGTTGCGACAGATGTTGCGGCTCGTGGTATTGATGTTGACGATATTACACACGTTATTAATTACCAGTTACCAGATGAAATTGAAACCTATACGCATCGTTCTGGTCGTACTGGTCGTGCAGGAAAAACAGGTGTTTCGATGGTAATTGTTTCTAAAAGTGAGGTTCGTAAAATTAAAAGTATCGAACGCATCATTAAGAAAGAATTTGAGAAAAAAGAAATTCCTGATGGTATGGAAATCTGCGAAGTGCAGCTAATGTCACTCGCAAATAAAATCCATAATACTGAGGTAAATCATGAAATTGATAAATATCTTGATAGTATTAACAACTTATTTGCTGATACTGATAAGGATGAATTGATAAAAAAATTCTTTTCTGTTGAATTTACACGTTTCTTTAATTACTATCAAAAATCGAAAGACCTTAACGTTAGTGATTCCTCTCGTGGAAGCGAACGCGAAAGCGGACGAGATTATGGTGGAAGCAAAAACGAAACACGATACTTTATTAATGTAGGACGAAAAGATGGTTATGACTGGATGAAACTGAAAGATTTCTTAAAAGAAGTTTTAGAGTTAGGTCGTGACGATGTGTTTAAAGTCGATGTTAAAGATAGTTTTTCATTTTTTAATACTGAAAAAGAGTTACAGGAAAAGGTACTTGCCTTTTTTACAGATTACAAGCATGACGGACGATTTGTTAATGTTGAAGTTAGTGAAGATAAAGGTGGAAGAAGTCGTGGTGGACGTCGAGATGGTGGAAACCGAAAACGCAATGATAGTAAACCAAGAGGTGAAAGACGCTCATCGGGAAGACGAAGTGATTCTGGTTCTGGAAACAGAAGTGATAGACGTTCATCAGGAAGACGAAGTGATTCTGGTTCTGGAAACAGAAGTGACCGACGAAGTTCTGGAGGAGACTCAAGACCTCCTAGACGATCAGAAAGTAGTTCGGTCTCTGACAGACCAAGACGTTCAAGACGTAGAGATTAAATATATAAACCTCGTAACAATTGTGTTGCGAGGTTTTTTTAAACCTTCTTGTTAATATTAAGTCAAATTATGAGGCATAAATACCGTTTTTTAATATTGTTTACTACTTTTATATCGTAATTTTAATACATGAGACACCTACAAGCATTTGCTTTCCTTTTTTTTACAACTGTAATTTGTTATGCTCAAGATCCAACATCTGTAATGGGAACCGTTATTGATGTCTCAACAGATTTACCCATAGATCGTGTAAATATTGTGAATTTGAATCAAGTCATAGGTACCTCATCTAACGACGATGGTGAATTTGAAATTAAGGCGAATGTCAATGATACGCTACATTTCTCGTATTTAGGTTATAAATCGATAAAAGTAAGAGTGACTAACGATTGGCTTAAATTTGGGAAAACCAAAATAGGCATGACTGAATTGGCTTTGGCTTTAGAGGAAGTTGTCGTGAATCAATTAAAATTAACGGGTTATTTAGCTGTAGATATTAAACAAGTTCCTATAAAATCGAATTACAGATATAGTATTTCAGGCCTGTCAAACAAAGGTTATGAAGCTGGAGACCGAAGACCTAATGCAGTTAATAAAGTGCTAGGTGCTATTTTTAATCCAGCAGATTTCTTACACAACATCTTTGGAAAAAAACCCAACGAATTGCGTAAGCTCAAAAAAATGAAGCAAGATGATGAGATTAGGAATAATCTAGCATCGCGCTTTGATCGAGAAATGCTTTTGGTCTTGCTACAAGTCGATAAATATGACTTAGACGAAATTATAAATCAGTGTAATTACTCTAAAGATTTTATTGAAACGGCTAACGATCTTCAAGTCCTTGATGCGATTAGTGAATGCTACGAAGAATACAAAGTTCTAAGTCGAAGCAGTACGAAATCAGGCAGATTTTAAAGATTTCTGTAGTTGAAATTGTTTTGTAGTTCTTGCAAAATATACTAACCACGTCACGATTCCAATAAATTTAGTACCATCTTCTAAGAGTTTAGTAATGTAAGGCGTTACATCTCGAATAAAATTATCGATAAGCATCGAAATTCCAAACCATCCCAAAGCAAGTACAAACAGTATAAAGTCTGTAGTAAGAATAAGTTTATAATATTTATATAGATATACCAACATCATGATACCATAGGCCAGAAACACTACTTTTTGATGTATTCCCAAAGACGGAAATAAGGTTTCATGAAACATAAAAGCATCGTCTAAACCAAGAAGCAATGTGATATAAATTGAAGCTTTTATAAAACTCTTATGCTCGATAGTTTCAATAAACTGAATACTATACACACAAATTGCTGCAGTCGCAGACCATAACAAAATACCTGTTTGGGATAGAATTCCTGCATAAATAGGAAGCTCTCCAATTACTGCTAAATCATTTGTAAGAATTTCTAATGGTACATTTTCATAAAAATGAATGCTCAATAATGTCCCTAACATGACGAGTCCGACAATAGAAATTATCAAAAATGGGAAGAGCAGCGTTTTAAATTGATGGACCAAAACACTCATCTTATTTTAATTTAATAGCTAATTAAAACGAATCTATCAATCTAAAATCGGATAACAAACTATATCACTTTAAATGCCAAAATATCAGACTATTAGCATTAATTAACATATTATTGTCGCGAATGTAAGGCGATTCTATTCCCTTCTGAATCAATAAAAGCTCCCATAAAACCATGTTCGGGAGAAATTTGAGTTTTAGGTTGATAAATATTTCCTCCAGCTGAAACGACTCTGTCTAATTCAAGTTGAACATCAACTGAATTGAAATACACTAATGTACCTTCCTGACTGGGTATATACGATTCTTGCTTAATTAAAGTTCCTGTTGCTCCAGGTTTAGATTCGTCAAAAGGAAACCAACCCATTAACATGCCTCCAAAGTCATGAATTGATACTTCTATTTCAAAAACAGTTTCATAGAATCGCTTTGCTCTATCCATATCATTTACTGGAATTTCAAACCAGCCTACCACATTTTGTTTCATATTAAAAAATTAATAAGTTTTACTATTTCAATTATTCTTGGTAAAAACGCTCAATAATATCGTCATAACTTTTAATCGTCTTTTTACACCAATCTAAACGTTTCTCTTGCTGTTCGGCTTCAGTGAGTTGCCAATTTAAATTTGATTGCTTTAATTTTGTAGTGACATGCTGTAAAATGATAGCTGCTGAAACTGAAATATTCAAACTCTCTGTAAATCCAGACATGGGAATTTTTAAAAAACAATCTGCGTGATCGATAACCTCCTGAGATAAGCCTTCGGTCTCTCTTCCGAAGAAAAAACAAGACTTCTTGGTCACATCAAAATCATGAAGCATAGCATCGTTTTCATGAGGAGTTGTCGCTACAATTTGATAACCTTTATGTTTTAATGATGAAATGGCATCCTTAACAGAATTATACCGATTTAAATCCACCCATTTTTGTGCTCCCATAGCAATTTCACGATCTATACGCTTACTGTTTAATTCTTCTACAATATGAACTTCCTGAATGCCAAATACATCACAACTTCTAATTACTGCACTTGTATTATGTAATTGATAGACGTCTTCAGTAGCTACTGTAAAATGTTTTGTACGTTGCGACAATACTTTTATAAAACGCTCTTTACGAGATTCTGTCAGGTATGATTCTAAATGTTCCAGAAGCTTTAAATCTATCATAGATGTAAAAATAAAAAAACCCAACCAAAAGGCTGGGATTCAAGTTATTTTTATCTAATTCTTATTAATTTATTCCAATATCTCCTTGAGCAACTAATGTTGCTAATTCATTCACACTTAAATGCACATTGATATAACCATCTACAGATAACACATCGTCATATCCAAATGCGGTATCATCGTCAAGTGCAGCAACATTTGACACACTCATACCTGTTAAACCATCAACTGGAGTAAAGGTGTATAAAATGCTTCCAGGCGCAGTAGCCACGCTTCCCATATGAATATGTGCAGGATGCGTTCCATCATTTGGTGTTCCTACCAAAGACAACAAGGCCAGCGCTTCGCCATTATTTCTTTCGAAAAACACAGCAAAACCATTAATTCCTGGAACGTCAACTGTTGCTAGATTATATGTTACCGAGTTTCCTGTTAAATCATTTTGACCAATATCACCTTGAGCTACTATAGTTCCTAAATCATCGGCAGCTAAATGAATATTGATATAGCCATCAAAATCTAATATATCTGTGTATCCAAAACTTGAGTTATCGTCAAGTGCAGAAACATTTGTTTGGCTAATACCTGTAAATCCAATCACAGGATTAAAGGTAAACGCTATGGCTCCGCCTTCAGCAGCTGTATTCATATGAATATGCCCAGGATGAATGTCTGTATCAAAAGTTCCATCTAACGCTATCACAGCTAAAGCCTCCCCGTTTTCACGTTCAGAAAAAGTTGCTGTTCCACTAATGTTGGGAACATCTGCAGTTGCTAAATCATAAACCACAGTGTTGCCTGTTAAACCATTTTGTCCGATATCGCCTTGAGCCACTATAGTACCTAAGTCCGTAGCACTAAAATGCACGTTAATATAGCCATCAAAATCTAACAGTTGGTCATAAGAAATTGCTGTTCCTCCTTGGTCATCGTTTAGAGCAGACACAGTAGTGGTACTAAATCCGGTATCTCCATTTACAGATTCTAAGGTTATAGCAATGTCACCTGACTCTGCTGCTGTATTAAAATGAATATGTGCTGGATGAATACCACCTGTTGGTGTTCCAACCAATTGAAGTTCTATTGTGGTCGAGCCATCTAGATTTTCAATAAATTTTGCTTCTCCTGAAATTGCAGGATCAGCAACTGACACTAATTGATATGTTTTGGTATCTCCCATAAAAGGGTCACCTACCTGTATAGCGTCATCATCACTACTGCAACTGGTAAAGAATGCTACAGGAATAATTAATAGAAGTTTTACTAATGTTTTCATAATATTTTTTGTTTTATTGATTCGTTTTCAATCTAGGCTTATCTTTAATTTTTAATTGATGCAATCCCGAATTATGTTGACGCAATTCACTGAAATGTTTAATTTTAATATTTTAAATGAACTATGAAAAAACACATTGTTGTATTAACTGGTGCTGGTATGAGTGCCGAAAGTGGATTAAAAACCTTTAGAGATGCCAACGGATTATGGGAAGGACATGATGTTATGGAAGTTGCAACACCTGAAGGTTTTCGTCGAAATCCAGAATTAGTTTTAGAATTCTACAATCAGCGTCGTAAACAATTATTAGACGTCGAACCTAATGCAGCACATTTTGATTTAGCACAATTAGAAACTGATTTTAATGTTACTATCATTACTCAAAATGTTGATGATTTACATGAACGTGCTGGCAGCAGTAACGTTATTCATTTACATGGTGAACTCTTAAAAGTAAGAAGTACAGGAAATGAAATTGACATTCAATCCTGGAGTAATGATCTTGTTCTTGGTGATGTTTGCCCGAAAGGCTATCAGTTGCGACCTCATATAGTATGGTTTGGTGAAGCAGTACCTATGATTGAAGAAGCTATGGCCATATGTGCAACAGCTGACACGTTGGTCATAATTGGAACTTCCATGCAAGTCTATCCTGCAGCTAGTTTAATACATTATGTTCCTGAAAATACTGTAACTTATTTTATTGACCCTAATCCTGCCATGGAAAGTCAAGGTCATTTCAAAGTAATCCCTGAAACGGCTACACAAGGATTGAAAATCCTTAAAACACTACTGTAATTACTTCTATTATAATTATCACTAGCAATAAAACAACTTTAATCATCTTCTGAAAGTTTAAAAAAGTCGTTAACAGGCTTATCGAATACATCTGAAAGCTTTAAAGCTAAAACCGTAGAGGGTACATATCTGTTTGCTTCAATCGAGTTTATAGTTTGTCTGGAAACGCCAATTTTTTTTGCAAGATCATCTTGAGTCAGACTCAAAATAGCGCGCTCTACTTTTATTGTGTTTTCCATTATCTCATACGTTTTAAAGCATTAAAACATAACAACTGCACCATAAGAATAAATAACAAAACCTGAAAATCGCCTAAATCATGAAATGCTTCGCCTTCTGGTTTTAAAGCATTAGAAACACCATAATCAACCAAAGGCATAACCAAAGCATAAATAACACCTGCTATAAAAGCATAGGTATAAGATTGCATTCTCAATTTCACAACCAATTCATCTTCATCTTTATCTCTGGCAACAGACATGAGCAACATTCCAATTAATAGTGTCTTTTGTAAAACAAGCTTCAACCATTCTGTATCGCCTTCTAAAGCAAAGGCTCGATAAAACATGGCAGCTATTGATAAGCCTGCAATTAATAAACCAACTTTATTAAAATAGGCTGGCAACCTAAAATTTATAAGTCTTTCAAGTCCTTTTCGTTCACATTCTATATAATTCTGTTTTCCCATAACTGACAAGTTTGTTTTATATTAAGTAAAATTATTTTTACTATATGACAAATATACTTTACATTTTTAAATATTCCAAAAAAAACTCTGTTATTTAAAAACAGAGTTAACACTATAATTATGAATCTCAGTATTTAAGAACTCTTCTGTCCCACAAACTGCTGAGTTTTCAGTTTAAATAGCACATTAAATGTAGTTAAACTACCATAGCTACGTGTAATGTACTGCTGAAGATCTATCTTTTCCTGTTCATCAAGATTTTTACTTGAATTGATTTTTTGCTCCATAACGCGAAGTCGATCTCTTACCATCGTTATCTTATGGAAAAAACTATCAATTGGTATTTCTTTGCTTTGTAAACTTGTATCTGCTGGTTCAAGAATAAGTTTTCCACCTTTCCATTTATCAGCAATGGAAACCACTTCTGTAACGTCGCTCCATTTTTTTAAAATTTGAACGAGACTACTTTCCACCTCAAAAAAACTTACCGTATCTACTTCGTCTTCGGCAGCTTCAATCACTTCAAAGTCACTATCAAGTTCAATGGTTTCTAATCCATTTTCAATAAACGTCACCCAGTAATGTTTTGAAGTCACATTAGTAACGACTCCTTTACCGAATTCTGGATGATTAATTCTTGATCCTATTCCTAATAATTTCATGTGTGCATTTTTATAATTTCGCTTCTAAAATAAAAATTAATATGGAATTACAATCTAAGCTGTTCTCTTAATTCTATTTTAGTCTAACCGATAATAGTCTAACATCTACAATTGGCCGGTTCCATTTATCAGTTTTTACTTTGGCGATGGAATCGATAACATCCAAGCCTTCTATAACTTGTCCGAAAACCGTATAGTTTTGATCCAAGTGAGGCGTTCCTCCTATTGTTTTATATACTTCACGATGTGCTAACGGAATTTTATACGCTTCAAAGTCGGTAAATTTTTCAGTTAATACATTGATACTATCATTTAAAATATTGTATCGTTTTTCATCCTCTTCAGCCTTTTTTAAAGCCTTCCACAGTAGAGCATTTTCAGGTAAATTTAAAACATAATGTCTTGCCATCATGTTATTTATTCGCGATTCTGCGACATCAAGAAGACTATCATTAAAGACTTTTCCCTGAACGACAAAAAACTGCATCGCACTTGAAACTCTATCCAGTGTTTCTTCTCTGGCCGTAGACAAAGCGCCTTTTCTATGGAATAAATCAGCTCTAAATTCAGCTGCAATCGAATACTCTAAATCGCCTTCTCCTAGAACTTTACCAGATTGAGCATTTCGACTGTCAGGATCTCCCCCTTGTATCATAAAATGCTCTATCACACGATGAAACAATAAACTATCATAGGCTTTGTCATTGATTAATTTTATAAAATTATCACGATGTAAAGGTGTTTCATTGTAGAGTTCAAAAACCATCGTACCATAATTGGTGGTCATTTCAACCTTTGTACGCTCTTCAGACTTTAAATTATAACTAAAGAATAATAAGCCTATGAGTAATATTAGTACAATTGGTAAGTTGACTTTCATAAAACAGAGAGTTTATATAGACGAAATGATATCAAATTCAAGCCTAAATTAAATTATTAATTTCAATAGACCTAAATAATTAAATCAAACATAATTTAACAAAACTCTAAATAAACCACACTTCGGTTTTAGTGCTAAATTAAGTACCTTTGCAACTTTGTGAGCAAAACTTACATTTTCAGGTCTATTTATGAGCAAATTCCACGAAACTATCGAGGTAAAAGGTGCCAGAGTGCACAACTTAAAAAATATTGATGTCTCCATTCCGCGTGAACAATTGGTGGTCATTACTGGTTTATCAGGAAGTGGTAAATCATCATTGGCATTCGACACCATTTATGCTGAAGGTCAGCGTCGTTACATTGAAACATTTTCTGCCTATGCACGACAATTTTTAGGTGGCTTAGAACGTCCTGATGTTGACAAAATTGATGGTTTGTCTCCTGTAATTGCTATTGAACAAAAAACAACGAGCAAATCGCCTCGATCTACTGTTGGAACCATTACTGAAATTTATGATTTCTTAAGACTTCTTTATGCTCGTGCCAGTGATGCGTACAGTTTTAATACTGGTGAGAAAATGGTAAGTTATAGTGATGAACAAATTAAAGATCTTATCAAAGAGAGTTATAATGGTAAACGTATTAACATTCTCTCGCCTATTATTCGTTCCAGAAAAGGTCATTATCGTGAACTTTTTGAGCAAATCGCTAAACAAGGTTTTGTAAAAGTAAGAACAGATGGCGAAGTTCGTGATCTGGTTAAAGGCATGAAACTGGATCGTTATAAAACACATGATATTGAAATTGTCATTGACCGACTCAAAATTGATGATACTGCAGATAACGACAAACGTCTTTCGGAAACCATAAACACAGCCATGTATCATGGTGAGGATGTGTTAATGGTTTTAGATCACGACACTGAAGAAGTTCGTTATTTTAGCCGAAACTTGATGTGTCCATCTTCTGGAATTTCCTATCCAAATCCTGAACCGAATAACTTTTCATTCAACTCACCAAAGGGTGCTTGCCAGACTTGTAATGGTATTGGAACTTTGTATCAGGTTAACGAAAATAAAATTGTTCCAGATGATAGTTTATCTATAAAAGCTGGTGCATTGGCGCCTCATGGTCCACAAAAAAACAGCTGGATTTTCAAACAATTTGAAACTATTGCACAACGTTTCAATTTTAGTTTGACTGATGCTTTTAAAGATATTCCTGCTGAAGCTAAACAAATGATCATGTATGGTGGAAACGATAAGTTTTCAGTAGAAAGTAAAACCTTAGGTGTTACTCGTGAGTATAAAATAGAATTTGAAGGTGTTGCAAATTTCATTGACAGTCAGTACAAAAATGCTGAAACTACATCGCTTAAACGTTGGGCCAAAGACTATATGGATAAAGTTACTTGTCCGACCTGCGAAGGCTCTCGACTAAGAAAAGAATCCCTGTATTTTAAAGTCAACGGACTCAACATTGCCGAATTAGCTCATAAAGACATTGTAGATTTTGCTGCTTGGTTTGAAGATTTGAAACAACACCTTAGCGATACACAATTTAAGATTGCTGAAGAAATTATAAAAGAAATCAAAGCCAGATCAAAGTTTTTATTAGATGTTGGTTTAGATTATTTATCCCTAAATCGAAGTTCAAAATCGCTATCAGGTGGAGAAGCACAACGTATCAGATTAGCGACTCAAATTGGTTCTCAATTGGTTGGCGTCCTTTATATTTTAGATGAACCTAGTATTGGTTTGCATCAACGTGACAATGAAAAATTAATCAATTCATTAGTAGCGCTTCGAGATATTGGAAATTCGGTAATAGTAGTTGAACATGATAAAGACATGATTGAACGTGCCGATTATGTAATTGATATTGGTCCGAAAGCCGGAAAATATGGTGGTGAAATTATTAGTATTGGTACGCCTTCTGAGTTATTAACGCACGATACGCTAACGGCAGATTATCTCAATGGAAAAAAAGAAATTCCTGTTCCTGAGAAGCGTCGCAAAGGCAATGGAAAAACCATTGAGCTTAAAGGTTGTACAGGCAATAATTTAAAAAATATATCGATAAGTATTCCGTTAGGAAAAATGATCGGTGTTACTGGTGTTTCTGGAAGCGGAAAATCGACACTAATTAATGAAACGCTTTATCCTATAATGAACGCGCACTATTTTAATGGTGTTAAAAAACCGATGCCATATAAGAGCATTGAAGGTTTAGAGCATATTGATAAAGTCATTGACATTAACCAGTCGCCTATTGGCCGAACACCAAGAAGCAATCCTGCCACATACACAGGAACCTTTAGCGAAATTCGTAGTTTATTTGCCAAGATTCCTGAGGCAATGATTCGAGGATATAAACCTGGTCGTTTTAGCTTTAATGTAAAAGGTGGTCGATGTGAAACTTGTCAAGGTGGCGGTTTACGTGTTATTGAAATGAATTTCCTTCCAGACGTTTATGTAGAATGTGAAACGTGTCAGGGCAAGCGTTTTAACAGAGAAACCTTAGAAATTCGCTATAAGGGCAAGTCAATAAGTGATGTTTTGGATATGACCATGAATGAAGCAGTAGATTTTTTTGAGCACATTCCTAAAATTCACAAAAAACTAAAAACTATCGTTGATGTTGGCTTAGGTTACATCACACTCGGTCAACAAAGTACAACACTTTCTGGTGGTGAAGCACAACGTATTAAATTGGCAACTGAACTGAGTAAAAGAGATACAGGAAACACCTTTTACATTCTTGATGAGCCTACAACTGGTTTGCATTTTGAGGATATCAGAGTGTTAATGTTGGTTCTTAACAAACTTGTAGATAAAGGAAATACCGTTTTGATTATTGAACATAATTTAGATGTGATTAAAATGGCAGACCATATTATTGATATAGGTTATGAAGGTGGACAAGGTGGAGGAAAAGTTGTTGCCAAAGGCACTCCCGAAGAAATCATTAAAGACAAAAAGAGTTATACAGCCAAATTCTTGAAGAAAGAATTATTACACTCCTAAATTGGGCTAAAAAAAGGAATATGTGCTGTATACAATAATTTGTTTGTCCAATCACTAGTATCAGGACTATTCATAAACAAATTTAGCTATCTTAGAATTAATAACATTAAAACTAATATTATGAAAAGTATTCTTTGGCTAGTAGCAGTAATTTGTATAATCGGTTGGTTACTAGGTTTATTAGGTATTATACCTGGAATTGGAACAAGTAGTTTAATCCATGTTTTATTGGTAATTGCGATTATTGTGATTTTGTATAACATTATAACGGGTCGTAAACCATTATAGATTATAATACATGATATATTAAGGCAATCCAATTTGGGTTGCCTTTTTTGTTTATAAGTCAGCTAACTATTAATGTATAAATTATCATTTTTATCTCTATTTCTCTTATTTTTGTGACTTTGACAAGTGCTTAACTATTATATTATACATGAGAAAAGAACTAAATGCTAAAGGTTGGAATGAAATTAAAACCAACGACTCTTGGGCCATTTTTAAAATTATGGGTGAATTCGTAAGTGGTTACGAAAAACTAAGTAAAATTGGACCATGCGTTTCTATTTTTGGATCAGCAAGAACAAAACCAGATCATAAATATTATAAACTAACTGAGGAAATTGCCACGAGAATCGTTGAACACGGTTATGGTGTTATTACTGGTGGTGGACCAGGAATCATGGAAGCAGGAAATAAAGGTGCTCACATTGCTGGAGGCACTTCTGTTGGATTAAACATCGACTTGCCTTTTGAACAGCATGACAATCCGTACATCGATTCAGACAAAAGCTTAGACTTCGATTATTTCTTTGTTAGAAAAGTAATGTTTGTTAAATATTCGCAAGGATTTGTTGTGATGCCAGGAGGTTTTGGTACTTTGGATGAGCTTTTTGAAGCGATGACCTTAATACAAACCAACAAAATCGAAAAATTTCCAATCATCTTAGTAGGAACCGATTTTTGGGGAGGTTTGATGGATTGGGTTAAAACTACGTTGTTAAACGCAAATAATAATATTAGTCCGAAAGACTTAGACCTGATACATGTTGTAGATACAGCAGATCAGGTAATCGATATTTTAGACAGTTTCTATAAAGAATATGGATTGAGTCCAAATTTCTAAAACCAACATTTGCTCTTTACGAAGGCTATGAAAAAGAAAATATGTTTGGTGTGGATGCTTTGCATCTTTGCATTTCATGGATTGCATGCTCAGGAGAATTTTAAATTGATGTTTTACAATTTATTAAACTTTCCTTTAGAGGACGCTGTACCTAATCGTTTGCAATATTTAGAATTAATTTTAAACGATTACAGACCAGACCTATTTATGGTATGTGAACTTAATAATGAAACTGGAGCAAACAATATCTTGAGTAGTCTTCAGTTTATAAATCCCGATTACCAAAGCGCTATTTTTGAATTTAATACGTCTGATGATAACATTAGTGATCAGAATGATCTTCAAAATTTAATCTATTACGACAGTTCTAAATTTGTTCTAGAAAGCCAAACGATTATCACTAGTATTTTTAGAGATTTTAATCATTACCGAATGAAAATCAATTCGGTAGAATCTAATACGAATCCTGTTTACATTGATATCATAGTGTGCCATTTAAAAGCCTCTAGTGGTATTGAAAATCAAGCATTACGTTTTCAAATGATTGAAGATTTAATCGCTTATTTGGAAACATTACCTTCAGATAGTAATGTGGTTTTAGCTGGCGATTTAAATGTATATACAAATTCTGAACCGGCTTTTGAAGAACTCTTAGATTTAGACGACACCAATACTATAGATTTTATTGATCCAGCAAACCAGGTTGGAAGCTGGCATAACAACACCAATTATATTGATGTGATGACGCAATCGACAAGAACTCAAACTGGTTTTGGTGGTTCTACTGGTGGATTTGATGATCGGTTTGACTTTATCCTGACTTCTGAAAATATGCAAACGAATCAGGAAATTAAGTTTGTTGAAGACACATATAAAGTCTATGGAAACAATGGAAATATTCAATGCTACAACCAAGCTATTAATTCTTCCGATTGTGCAGGAACAGATTATTCAGCATTCATAAGAGATGCTTTACATGATTTTAGTGATCATCTTCCAGTCACTTTAGAGTTACAAACCAACCAAACCTTATCTCTAGAAACATTTTCGGTAATTAAAGCTTTACAATTTGCTGGATCAAATATAGTTAGCGATGTTCTTATGCTCAAGTTAAATCCTTCAGCTCAATTGAACACAGTAATAATTAACAATAGTTTAGGACAAATTATCAAAACTATTTCTGTTCAAAATTCGTTATATATTGAAGAGAACATCTCTTCTATGGCAAATGGTATATATTATATAACCTCTCCAGAGGTACAGATTAAACCTTTAAAATTCATTATAGCACATTGAAATTAAAAC
Source organism: Psychroserpens mesophilus (assembly GCF_000826645.1). GTDB lineage: Bacteria > Bacteroidota > Bacteroidia > Flavobacteriales > Flavobacteriaceae > Psychroserpens > Psychroserpens mesophilus. Next base: position 157,231 of record NZ_JXJP01000006.1, on the reverse strand, counting down.
GATCCCTTTGTATTGCAATTAGTTTGTGCTTATATGCCGTTGGTTTTGGTCAAAATACTATGGACCTAAAAGCCGATTTTGACATTGAAAATAAAACCATTTATATAAAACAACGCATCGTTTATCATAATTCAAGTAGCGATACTTTAAAAGTGATTTACCTTAACGATTGGAACAACGCTTACTCTACAAAAAAAACACCTTTAGCGAAACGATTTGAAGAAGAATTTAGCTTAAAATTCCATTTGGCTAAAAGTAATCAACGTGGTTATACAACAATCACTGATTTAAAAAATAAAACGGGTGATGTCCTCAATTTTAACAATCCCATCGGGCAACCAGATATTGTAAAAATTCAATTAGATGCTCCTCTATTACCCAATCAAAACTATGAACTTAATCTAACCTATAATTTAGTCTTACCTGATCATACGTTTACAGGCTATGGTATTACTGAAAACAAAGAATTTAATTTAAAATATTGGTACCTAACTCCTGCCGTTTATGATGGAAACTGGCAAATATACAGTAACAAAAATTTAGATGATCTGTACACACCAAAAGCGAACTTGAATTTTGAAATTACATTTCCGCTTGGCTATACGTTTATTTCTGAATTGAATACCGTTGACATTCAGCAAACTAAAAATGAACAAATTATTAAGCTATATGGTAAAGACAGGGTTAATACAACCTTTGTACTGGTAAGGTTTTCCGAATTTAAATTTGTACAAACAGATGATTTCAGTATTGTTTCAGATATCAATAGTAAAAGTATTACTGCTGAAGAAAAAGCACTGATTACAGATAAAATAACTCGTTATATTACGCAAAATCTAGGGGATTATCCACACGAGCGACTTCTAATTACAAAAAGCGATTACAAAAAAGACCCATTATATGGCTTGAATCAGTTACCTGATTTTATCAGACCGTTTCCAGATAGCTTTCAATATGAATTAAAACTGCTTAAAACTGCTCTAAAGAATTATCTGGACAATACACTATTAGTAAATTCGAGAAAAGATTACTGGCTTAAGGAAGGTATTCAGATTTATTATCTGATGAAGTATATTGAAGACTTTTATCCAGAAACGAAAATGATTGGAACGCTTGCAAATGTTTGGGGAATTAGATCTTTTCATGCTGCCGATTTAACTTACAACGATCAATTTGTATTGTTTTATATGCAAATGGCAAGAACTAACAGAGATCAGGCCTTAACAACGTCTAAAGATTCCCTTTTAAAATTCAATTCAAATATTGCCAGCAAATATAAAGCTGGTGTTGGTTTAAGATATTTAGACGATTTTGTAAACAACAATACCGTCGAATCTACTATTAAGCAATATCTAACTCATGAGAAACTTAAAATCACATCGTCAACAGCTTTTGAAAATCTTCTGAAGAAAAACACAGGTAAAGATGTGAGTTGGTTTTTTACTGATTATGTTAATTCACGAAAAAAGATTGATTTCAAAATAAAAAATGTTGAAGCGACAGAGGATTCAATTACATTAACAATCATAAACAAGAGAGATAATTCTGTCCCTGTATCATTGTTCACTCTTGATAAAGATTCTATTTTATCTAAAACATGGATTGAAAATATTAATAAAAGCAAAACACTCACCATTCCAAAAAATGAAAACGCAAAATTTGCTTTAAATTATGATAATACCATTCCTGAATTTAACTTAAGAGATAATTACAAATCCCTTAACAGTAATTTTTTAAATAATAAACCACTTCAATTTAGACTTATACAAGATATAGAAGATCCTTATTACAATCAGGTGTTCATGATGCCTTTAATTGAGTTTAATAATATTTATGATGGATTAACACTTGGTGGTAAATTTTACAACAAAACTCTTCTAAGAAAACGTCTTAGTTATAGAATTTCACCACAGTATGGAACCAACTCAAAATCTCTAACTGGAGGTGCTGCCATTAATTATACTCACAATATTGAAGACAGAGATTTATATGGTATATCTTATGGTATGAAAGCTAGTTATGCTTCATTTGCTGAAGATGCTTTTGTGACCAGAATTTCTCCAAGTCTGTTATTTAGTTTCAGAGATAACGACGACCTTCGTTCTGATATCTTTAAAGAGTTAAATTTTAGATTTCTGTCCATTAGAAGAGATGTTGGTGATGATACAATTTTTGAAGTTGACAATGATATTATTGAAGTCCCAGATTACAGTGTGTTTAATCTAAGATACGTCACAGGAAAACCTGGAATTATTAATTTTAAACGCTGGTTTTACGATCTTCAGTTTGCAGAACGCTTTGGTAAATTTTCAGTCAATTATGAGTATCGAAAATTATCAGAACGAAATAGACAATTCAATATTCGCTTTTTCGCTGGAACATTTTTATATAATAGAACAGATTCTGAATCAGACTACTTTAGTTTTGCTTTAGACCGACCAACAGACTACCTTTTTGATTACAACTACTTAGGTCGTTCAGAATCATCAGGTATTTTTAGTCAGCAAATTATCATTGCCGAAGGCGGATTTAAATCTATGTTAGAAACACCATTTGCCAACCGTTGGATGACCACTGTAAATGCAAGTACCACGTTATGGAAATATATTGAAGCTTATGGAGATTTAGGTTTAGTAAAAAACCGTAGTGAAAATCCAAATGTTGTATACGACTCTGGTATTCGCTTGAATTTAATAACAGATTATTTTGAAATTTACTTTCCAATTTACTCCAATTTAGGATGGGAAGTTGGTCAGCGAAATTATGAAGAACGTATTCGTATTTTATTTACCTTAGATCCTGGCAGACTTTTAGGATTGTTTAGACGTAAATGGTTTTAGAAAATTCTTAACCAAATCCATATTTATTAACCCAAAATAAGAATTTCGTAAAAAATATTATGTTTTTATGATAATTTCTTAAATTTATAACAAAACACAACGTTGTAAAACATAGAAACTTTAGTTAAATTTGTAACATATAATTCAAGGCTATGCAAACCGATTCTAATATAAAAACTGATTTAACTTTTGAGGACTTTAAATCTGAAGTTTTAAACGACTATAAAATTGCTCTTACTAGCAGAGAATGTAGTTTACTAGGACGACGTGAAGTCTTAACCGGAAAGGCTAAATTTGGAATTTTTGGTGATGGAAAAGAAATCCCACAACTCGCTTGGGCAAAAGTTTTTAAGAATGGAGATTTTAGATCTGGTTATTACAGAGATCAAACCTTCATGATGGCCATCGGTGAACTCACTATAGAACAATTTTTTGCTGGTTTATATGCCAATACCGATATTACTGAAGAGCCAATGTCTGCTGGAAGACAAATGGGAGGTCATTTTGGAACTCATAGTCTTGACGAGAATGGAGAATGGAAAAACTTAACAGAACAAAAAAATTCGAGTGCAGATATCTCTCCTACAGCGGGTCAAATGCCAAGGCTTTTAGGATTAGCGCAAGCTTCTAAAATTTACAGACAAGTTAAAGGCATCGATGCTGCTAACTTCTCTAAAAATGGAAACGAAATTGCTTGGGGAACAATTGGTAATGCCAGTACAAGTGAAGGCCTGTTTTTTGAAACCATCAATGCTGCTGGAGTTTTACAGGTTCCTATGGTTATCAATATTTGGGATGATGAATATGGCATTTCTGTGCATGCTAAGCATCAAACAACAAAAGAAAACATTTCAGAAATCTTAAAAGGTTTCCAAAGAGATGAAAACAATAAGGGTTACGAAATATTAAGAGTTAACGGCTGGGACTATCCTGCATTAATTGAAACGTATCAGAAAGCCGAGTACATGGCACGAGAAGAGCATGTTCCGGTAATGATACATGTCTTAGAATTAACACAACCTCAAGGGCATTCTACCTCTGGATCTCATGAACGCTATAAAAGTAAAGAGCGTCTGGAATGGGAACAAGAATATGATTGTGTTGCTCAAATGGAGAAATGGATGATTAGCAATAATATCGCTAATCAAGATGAGCTTGATGCTTTGTCTAAAACCATTAAAAAGAATGTTCGTGATGGAAAAAAGGCAGCTTGGAATTCCTATTTAGAGCCTATTAAAAAGGAACAAAACGAAGCTTTAGCGTTATTAATCTCACTTTCAGAGTCAAGTTCTAACAAAGTATTTATCAATAAAATTATCAATGACCTTAAACGCATAGATGAACCTGTAAGAAGAGATATTGCTTCTGCTGTCCGAAAAGCATTACGATATGTAGTTTCTGAAAAATCTATTGAAAAAAATAATGCTCAAACATGGATCAACTCTTATATGGAATCGGTTCAACCTAAATACAGTTCGCATTTATACAGCAATTCAAAATATGCAGCAACAAATATCAAAGAAGTAGTTCCTACTTATGATAACAATGCCGAACACGTTGATGGCAGACTCGTTTTAAGAGAAAACTTTGACGCCATTTTTAATAACTACCCGCAAGCTTTAGTTTTTGGAGAAGATGCTGGTAATATTGGTGATGTTAATCAGGGCTTAGAAGGTCTTCAGGAAAAATATGGAGAACTTAGAGTTGCTGATGCAGGTATTAGAGAGGCTACCATTCTCGGACAAGGAATTGGGATGGCAATGCGTGGTTTAAGACCTATTGCTGAAATTCAATATTTAGATTATATTTTATACGCTTTGCAAATCATGAGTGATGATTTGGCAACATTGCAATACAGAACCAGAGGTAAGCAGAAAGCGCCTTTAATTGTAAGAACACGTGGTCACAGACTTGAAGGCATCTGGCATTCTGGTTCACAACTAGGAGGTATTATCAATCTCATAAGAGGCATTCACGTTTTAGTCCCAAGAAATATGACAAAAGCTGCAGGTTTTTATAACACACTTCTAGAAAGTGATGAACCTGCTTTAATTATTGAATGTTTAAATGGTTATCGTTTAAAAGAAAAGCTACCAAACAATATAGGCGAATTCAAAACACCTATTGGAGTTGTTGAAACTGTAAAAGAAGGTACCGACATAACACTTGTATCCTATGGTTCGACACTTCGAATTGTTGAACAAACAGCTAAAGAACTTCTTGAAGTCGGAATTGATGCGGAAGTCATAGACATTCAATCCTTATTACCTTTTGATATTCATCATGATATTGTAAAAAGTATTTCAAAAACCAACAGGTTAATGGTGATTGATGAAGATGTCCCTGGAGGAGCTTCGGCTTATATTTTAAATGAAATTATAAACACTCAAAATGCATTTCAATATTTAGATTCACAACCTAAAACTTTAGCTGCGCAACCACATCGTCCAGCCTATGGAACTGATGGTGATTATTTCTCAAAACCTTCTGCTGAAGATATTTTTGAAGCAGTATATAACGTGATGCATGAAGTAAGTCCTAGTGATTATCCAAAATTGAGATAATGTTAAAAATTTAATAGATAAATACTTAAAACCTTTCATTACTATGGAAGGTTTTTTTGTTCTAAAAATTTATAAATGATATAAGTCATAAAATAAGCTGTGAATATTTCATATTTTAGAAGCTATATGTAAATTAATAATAAATGCTCACAGAAGAACTTATCAAATCATTCAAAACCAATTTAGATGTAATTTCATATTTAAAAAAGCACAAAAACGATCATCCCGATTACGTGTCTGCTTTAGAAAAATACGAGTATGAACAGCAATTACTTCCTCTTCAAGCTGAACTTGTAGATTTTCAGCGATGGGTTCAAAAAGAAAACAAAAAAATAGGAATCATATTTGAAGGTCGAGATGCCTCTGGTAAAGGTGGAACGATTAAGCGTTTTAAAGAACATCTTAATCCGAGAGCAATGCGAATTGTAGCCTTAAATAAACCCACAGAAGTTGAAAAAAACCAATGGTATTTTAACAGGTATATCAAAGAATTGCCTAACGCTGGTGAGATTGTCTTTTTCGATAGAAGCTGGTATAATCGAGCCGTTGTAGAGCCTGTTATGGGTTTTTGCACAAAACAACAGTATAACCGATTTATGATTCAGGTCCCTGAATTTGAAAATATGCTGTATGAATCAGGAACCACTATTATTAAATTCTGGTTTTCAGTCTCTAAAGAAGAACAGCAGCGTCGTTTTGAAAAACGATTGAAAAACTCACTCAAAAAATGGAAATTTAGTCCAGTTGATGAAAAAGGTCAAGAATTATGGGATGATTTTACAGTACATAAAAACCAAATGTTCTCGCGAACTCACAACTCCTTTTCGCCTTGGGTCGTAATCAAATCAAACGATAAAAAACAAGCTAGATTAGAAAGTATTAAATACGTATTAAGTTTGTTTGACTACGATAATAAAGGAACTAATTGCAAAGCTCTTTTACCTGATCCTAATGTCGTTCAACGCTATTTTAGAAATACCATTCAACTTGATCAATAGATTTTAATTATTATGACAGAAAAAGATTTAAATACATTAAACTCAAAAAAAGGCATTGAAGCATTATTACGTCAAAATCGCATTGATACTAGCAAAGCAGTCCAAAGTGTAAAATATGAAAAACGTCTTGAGAAGCTTCAAGAAGAAATGCTCATACTTCAACAATGGGTAGCTAAAAACAATAAAAAAATTGTAATTCTTTTTGAAGGTCGTGATGCCGCCGGAAAAGGTGGAGCAATCCGTCGAATCATTCAACACTTACCTCCTAGAGCTATTCGTGTTGTCGCTTTACCAAAACCAAACGAAACTGAAATAGGCCAATGGTATTTTCAGCGTTATATAAATCGCTTACCAAATAATGGAGAAATTGTGTTTTTTGATCGAAGCTGGTATAACAGAGCTGTTGTAGAACCTGTTAATGGCTTTTGCACAAAAAAAGATTATGATATTTTCATGGGACAAGTCAATGAATTCGAAAAAATGATACAAGATTCTGGTATCTATTTATTAAAACTGTATTTCTCAATTACAAAAAAAGAACAAGAACGCCGTTTTAAAGACATTATTAGTTCAACAATTAAGAAATGGAAATATAGTGATGTCGACAAAAAAGCCTTATCACTTTGGGATGACTATACACGATTTAAAGAAGCTATGTTTGAACATACACAGAAGCACGCACCATGGAAAATCATAAAAGCGAATAGAAAAACAAGTGCTCGAATTGCTGCTTTTGAATATATTTTAAAAGAAATCCCTTACGAAATCAAAGATATTGAAACGATAAAGCATAAAACATTGCGTTCAATTTTAAATGATTAACTGTTGTCATGCTATTCAAAAGCTTGGAGCATTATTTTTGATTGTTACCCTTTCAGTGGATAAAAAGACCTTATTTATTTTTCTCTAACTTATTTTTTTATCATTATAAGCTTAAAATCCATCACACTTGTGTTGGATTTTTTATATTTATACGAAACAGACCAACTATGCTTTCAAAACAAGACAAACAAAAATTAAGAGGATCCATCTTTAGGCATCTTGATGGAATAGCAACAGCAACTTCTGCTTTCTCACTCTATAAAAAAGGTGTGTTAGCGTATTTATTAAAAGAAAAAAAGGTCGCCCTAAAAACGTTGACTTCAACCTTTGATGCCAATGAAGGCTATCTCAATGTAGCCTTACGAATTTTAGCATCCCAAGGTTGGTTAATTCAGCATTTAGACAACAAAAGCAATGAGGTGTCTTATGAAATTAACGCCCAAAGTGCTCATGCGTTTCAATTAGTACCTCATTACGAAGAGGCTGTAAATTTGTTAAATTATACAGTTAAATTATCAAGTGAGCCGATAGGTATAGATGCATTTCATATATTAGAAAAGGTATTCGTTTCTTTTGAATCTCAGTATGGTATGACCATTTCGGATGAATCTTCAATAGAATATCAAATTTTAAAACACATTGAAGGCGTCATCATTGCTCCGATAATTGTGAGATTAGGAATGAACGGTTTATTCCATAAATACTTTATGGAAGCCTCTTTTACTGCAGAAGAATATCACAAAAACCCAGAGAGTTTCAAGAAAATATTAGATTTCTTCGCACACTTAGGATGGTTTAATAAGAAGAAAAACACCTATCAATTTACCAACGAAGGTCTATTCTTTGCTAAACGTGCGAGTGCTTATGGTGTAACAGTTTCTTACTTGCCAACCTTTATTCATTTAGATGATTTAATCTTCGGAAATGCACATATCTTGAAAACAGACTCGCCTGATGAAACCGAAAAGCATGTCCATCGTGAAATGAATGTTTGGGGAAGCGGTGGCGCACATTCTACCTACTTTAAGGTGATTGATCAAGTCATTATTAAACTATTTAACAAACCTATTGATGAGCAACCAAAGGGTATCTTAGATATGGGCTGTGGAAATGGTGCTTTTATTCAGCATATTTTTGATGTTATAGAATACCAGACCGAACGTGGTAAAATTCTCGATGAACATCCTCTACTTCTTGTTGGAGCCGATTTTAATCAGGCTGCTTTAAAAGTGACCAGAGCCAATTTGATAAAAGCCGATATTTGGGCAAAAGTGATTTGGGGAGATATTGGAAGACCTGATGTTTTAGCGAAAGATTTAAAAGAAGATTATAATATTGAACTTAGAGATTTACTTAATGTTCGTACCTTTCTAGATCATAATCGTATTTGGGAAGCTCCAAAAACTGAAACAAATAGAATAAGTGAGTCAACTGGAGCTTATGCAAGTTTTGGAAAACGATTAAATAATAATTTGGTTGAAGATTCATTGTTTGAACATTTAAGCAAATGGAAACCTTATGTGGAACGCTTTGGTTTACTTATGATTGAATTACATACGGTGAATCCTAATTTAGTCGCGCAACATATCGGACAAACGGCTGCAACGGCATATGACGCAACGCATGGTTATAGTGATCAATATATACTAGAAGTTGATGTTTTTAATAAAATTGCTAAAGAAGCTGGCTTGCATCCTGATCCGAATTATTTTTCCAGATTTCCAGATAATAATTTAGCAACGGTAAGTGTCAACCTTTTAAAGGGACATTAATATCAAGAAATAAAAACCACAAGAAAAAACTATAAAATTTGAAAGCAGTTTCAGTAGTTACCATAAAAAAAGAATTGCAGCATCGTACTTCAGACGAACTCATGCAACTGTGTTTGCGACTTTCAAAATTTAAGAAAGAAAACAAAGAACTCCTCACCTATTTATTGTTTGAAGCACACGATGAGTCTGGTTATATTGACACCGTAAAGGCTGAAATAGATGCACAATTTGAAATGATAAATACGAATAGCTATTTTTATATTAAAAAGAGTGTTCGCAAGATTTTACGTAATATTAAAAAATATGCTCGCTATTCCTTAAAAAAAGAAACTGAAGCAGAACTACTCCTTTATTTTTGTAAACAACTCAAAGCGTTCAAACCTTCAATAAGAAACAATACAACCTTAATCAATATCTACAATAGACAATTAACTTTAGTCGAAAAACTTGTATCTGGCTTGCATGAAGATCTACAATATGATTTTGGTTTAGAAATTGAAGAATTGGGTTATTTGTAAAAAAAAAAAAAAAACAGAATCAAGATTGATTCTGTCTTTAAATTCTATAAGATCACATTATGCAGTCTGCATCTTGTGTTTACCTTCATATACTTCCTCTACTAATTTGGAACAAAATGCGGGTAAATCTTTAGGATTTCTACTTGTTACCAATCCTTCATCAACAACAACTTCTTCATCGACCCAATTAGCGCCTGCGTTAATAATATCTTTTTTAATCGAATTAAACGATGTGACTTTACGTCCTTTTAAAACATCGGCTTCTGCTAATAACCATGGCGCATGACAGATTGCAGCTACGGGCTTATGATTCTCAAAAAAGGATTTCGTAAACTTTACTGCTTTTTCATTTCTTCTCAACACATCCGGATTGATTACACCTCCTGGAAGTACTAAAGCATTATAATCATTCTGTGATACTTCATCTAAGGTTTTATCAACTTGATATTCATTACTCCAGTTTCCATCAGCCCAAGCTTTAATTTTTCCAGAGTTTTCAGATATGATGTGTACATCTGCTCCAGCTTCTTTTAAAGCGTTCATTGGTTCTTTTAATTCACTTTCTTCAAATCCATTAGTTGCTAAGATTGCAACGGTCTTTCTTTCTAAATTTTCCATTTTTATTTTTTGGTTTTAATTGTTAATATTCGATTACTCTAGTATAAGGAATCAAAACCAATAAACCCAATAAACATAAGGGTTTAACGAAGATTTAGCAAAAAATGTTAACAGGTCTTAAAGTTAAGATAAGATTTTCACCAAAAGCTCTTTTAATAAGTCACCTTGTGGGACAGCATTAGAATTTACACCTTTACCTTTAACGTCAAATTCACGGAGTGTTGATATAACAGCACTTACTTTTCGCATAGGAAAATTTCGCGCTGCAGAAATATATTCATTCACAAAATAGGGATTGATTTTTAAGGCTGAAGCGACATTTCTTGGATTTTTGTCATTTAAACCATGAAAATGCAATAGCTGAGAAAAAAAGTTAAACAGTAATGAAATAGTCACTACCATTGGATTGTCTTTAGGATTATCGGCAAAATAATTGACAATCTTGAAGGCTTTTACACTATTGCGTTCACCAATAGCTTTTCGTAATTCAAAATTATTATAATCTTTGCTGATTCCAATATTCACTTCAATATGCTCTGGTGTTATTTGAGTGCCTTCGGGTAGAATTATTTTTAACTTTTCCAGTTCATTATTAATTTTACTTAAATCGGTTCCTAAAAACTCAACAAGCATTTGAGAAGCTTTCGGCGAAATCGTGTAGTTCTGTCCTGAAAGTACACGTCGAATCCAGTCGGCAACTTGATTTTCGTAGAGCTTCTTACTTTCAAAAACAACACTACCTTGTTTCTTAATCGCCTTATAAAGTGCCTTGCGTTTATCTATTTTTTTATATTTATAATTGAGCACCAAAACTGTTGTTGGTTGTGGATTGGAAGCATAACTAGCTAAATTTTCAATCGTTCGGGATAAGTCTTGAGCTTCCTTTACAATTACTACCTGACGCTCTGCCATCATAGGATAACGCTTAGCATTACTCACAATATCATCAATGGCAACATCACGACCATACAATACCATTTGATTGAAACCCTTTTCTTCTTCAGAAAGAATGTTGTTTTCTATAAAATCTGAAATAGCATCAATATAATAAGGTTCTTCTCCCATTAAAAAATAAATGGGTTTGATTTGTCCTTTTTTTATGTCTGCAACAATTTGCTTTACGTCTTCCAATTGTGAGCGTTCTAAATTTTAAAATCTAAAAATGAAGTTTCAGATTTGGTATTTGGTTTTAGTGCCTTAACTTTGGAAAAATTCCAGTATGCTTGTATGCAAGAATTAAATTTTCCGAAGTTCGAATTCCGTTTCAAAAGTAACGAAAATAAAGTTTCTATTTTCGATGAGATTCGTAAAAAATTCATCATTTTACAACCTGAAGAATGGGTACGTCAACATAGTGTTCAGTATTTAATTCAACATAAAAATTATCCGAAATCATTAATTAATGTTGAAAAAGAACTCAAAGTTAATGGCTTGTCAAAACGCTATGACATCGTTGTTTTTAATCCTGACGGAAGCATCCATATTATAGTGGAATGTAAATCGCATCATGTTAAAATAGATCAAACGACTTTTGACCAGATTGCAAGATATAACCTAACTTTGAACGCAAACTATTTAATGGTAACCAACGGAATAAACCATTATTATTGCAGGATGGATTTTGAAAATGAACGCTATGAGTTTTTAAGAGATATTCCATCTTATGAAATCTAATATCAAACTGATACATTTAAATATATAAGTCATTATATTGAAACTAGCTGTCGTCATATTAAACTGGAATGGAAAAGAATTGCTTGAGCAGTTCATACCTTCGGTTATTGCATATTCTAAGGAAGCAGATATTTATGTGGCAGATAATGCTTCCTCTGATGATTCCGTTGAATTTTTAAAAACAAATTTTCCGCAGGTTCAAATCATTCAGAATACAATTAATGGTGGCTACGCTAAAGGCTATAATGATGCTTTAAAACATATTGAGGCTGACGTGTTTTGCTTACTCAATAGCGATATCGAAGTGACTCCAAACTGGCTCTCTCCTATTATTTCAGAATTTAAATCAAACCCTAATACGGCAATCATTCAGCCAAAAATATTGGATTTTAAGAAGAAAACGCATTTTGAATATGCAGGAGCAGCTGGTGGCTTTATTGACAAGTATGGCTATCCTTATTGTAGAGGACGAATTTTTGATACTATTGAAAAAGATCATGGTCAATACGACGATACCACATCTATTTTCTGGGCTTCTGGTGCTTGTTTATTTATACGTAAATCTGTATTTGAATCCTTAAACGGATTTGATGAAAGTTATTTTGCACATTTTGAAGAAATTGATTTGTGCTGGCGTGCTTTTAACGCTGGATATTTTTCAAAATTTGTTGGCACATCTACTGTGTATCATGTTGGAGGCGCAACACTAAACGCTTTAAACCCGAAAAAAACCTACCTTAATTTCAGAAACAGCTTATTTACCATCACAAAAAATGCTGAGGGCTTCCTCTTCAGAATTATTGTAACCAGACTGATTTTCGATGGTATTGCTGGACTAAAATTTCTGTTGGGTTTCAAATTCTTACACTTTAGCGCTATCTTAAAAGCACATTTTAGTTTTTATCATCACCTAAATCGTCTTTTGAAGCAACGAAAACAGCTTCCAAAGAAAAAAAACTACTTCGAAACCCAATCAATTGTTTGGTCATACTTCATCAAAAATAGGCGACATTTCTAATTGTTAGTAAATGTGTTAAAATTTTAGTTAAATAAGATAGTATCAACTATAGTTTTATCTAATTTTGGTATGTTAAATAACAACTAATTATTAAACTTTATTATGAAAAAATTAATGCTATTAAGTGTTGCTGGGATGTTTATTATGACTTCATGTGTGTCTAAGAAAGAATTTATGGCACTTGAAAATAAACAAAAAGAAACTCAAGATTTATTGAATTCTGCAACTGTTAAACTAAACAGTTGTTTGTCTGAAAAAGCTGCTGCTCAAGCTCGTGTAGAAACCATGAAAGATCAGCTTGCAGACTTACGTAAGTCAAATCAAGATTTGATTGACACGAAAGGAAACTTAACAACTTTAACTCAAAAAGGTGCTGAAAACCTTGAAAAATCACTAGAAAGCTTAAAGGAGAGAGATCTTAAAATTACACGTTTACAAGATGCCTTAACAAAAAAGGACAGTGTTACTTTAGCAATTGTAACCAGCTTGAAAAAAGCTGTAGGTATTAATGATCCTGACATTGAAGTTAATGTAGAAAAAGGTGTCGTGTTTATTTCTATTGCTGATAAACTGTTATTTCAATCTGGAAGTTACAATGTGACAGACAGAGCAAAAGAAATCTTAGGAAAAGTTGCAGCTGTAATCAATAGTAAGCCAAACTTTGAAGCTATGGTTGAGTCGCATACTGATAACGTACCATATTCTAAAGGTGTGTTAGTTGACAACTGGGATTTAAGTGTTAAACGTGCAACATCTGTGGTTCGTGTTCTTGAAGACTTAAAAGTTAATCCGCAACAGTTAATTGCTGCTGGACGTAGTTACTATGTGCCTTTAGTAGAAAACGACACTGCTGAGAATAAAGCAAAAAACAGACGTACGCGAATTATTGTATTACCAAAAATCGACCAATTCTATCAAATGGTTGAAGAAGAGATGAAAAACTTATCTGCTGCTGGTAACTAAAATTGTAAAAGAATAATAATTAAAAGCTCAATCGAAAGGTTGGGCTTTTTTTATGTGGTATTCTGAATGTTTGTATTAACAACTCCACAACAAACACCTTAACACCTTAACACATTAACACCTTAACACCTTAACACCTTAACACCTTAACAGCTTAACAGCTAAAATATCTCCAAACTCCCTTTACCTTCTCTAACCACTATAGGTTGGTCTTCAGATAAATCAATAACGGTTGAAGCTTCATTGTCGCCATAACCACCATCGATAACGAGATCAACAAGATTATCCCATTTTTCAAGAATCAATTCAGGATCTGTTGTGTATTCAATAATTTCATCTTCATCTCTTATAGATGTCGATACAATTGGATGACCAAGTTGTTTCACAATTTCTAAAGCAATACCATTATCTGGCACACGAATACCCACAGTTTTACGCTTTTTAAAAGGATGTGGTAAACTTTTTGAACCTGGAAGAATAAAGGTGTAAGCACCAGGAAGTGCTCGCTTTAAGATTTTAAATGTAGTCGTATCAATTTGCTTAACATAATCACTTAGGTTACTTAAGTCATGACAGATAAATGAAAAGTTAGATTTCTCTAATTTCACACCTTTAATTCTAGCGATTTTTTCAAGAGCTTTGATATTAGTAATATCACAGCCTAGACCATAAACTGTGTCTGTTGGATAAATTATTAGTCCGCCACGTTTAAGTACTTCTACTACTTTTCTAATCGCTTTAGGATTAGGATTTTCCTCATAAATCCGAATTAATTCAGCCATAAATTATGTATATTGCTATTCTACTCTACAAAGTAATTAATTATTTCATTATGACACGAGCTAATTAAAAAATAATATCAGCGCGATAGCATTTTATAGCAAACTGCATGTGAATTTTTAAAAATAATGCAAATACATGAATACTATGAAATTTACGTTTCTGTTCCTTTTTATTTCGATTGGATTAGTTTCCTGCTCAGATGACGATTCATCAATACCAAACGATCCTCAGGACCAAACAGGTTTAGAATTCAGACAAGAACTCAATGTATCCTATGGCAGTGATAACGATCAGGTTTTTGATATTTATCTTCCTGCTGGAAGAACTTTAGAAACAAAAGTCATGATCTTGGTTCATGGTGGAGGATGGACTTCTGGCGATAAGGCAGACATGAATTTACTGAAAGACTTAATTCGTCAGGACTTACCAAACATAGCGATAGTAAATATTAATTATAGATTAGCTGATGAAAATAATTCTCCTTTTCCCATGCAAATTGATGATATTTCAGCTGTAGTTGAATTCTTAAAAACTAATCAATCGGATTATGTAATTTCAAGTGATATTGGTTTTATTGGCACAAGTGCAGGCGCACATTTAGCTATGCTTTGGAGTTATGCTTATGACACTGAAAATGACACTCAAATGGTTTGTAGTATTGTGGGTCCGACGAATTTTACTGATCCAGCTTATTTAGAAAGTCAAGACCCTTTGCTACTTGAACTCATGGAGATTTATGGTATAAATCCAACCACCGAATTTCTAGAACTTGTAAGTCCGTATCATCAAGTAACTGCTTCTGCGCCACCTACCATTTTATTTTATGGTGGACAGGATCCTTTAATTCCAACAAGTCAAGGTGTTGATATGGAAGAAAAGCTATCTGATATTGGAGTAATAAATGAATTCACCTTATATCCAAATGCTGGACATGGTTGGGTTGGTTTAGAATTAATTGACACATGGACAAAATTAAAACTGTTTACAGAAACACATTTGGAATAAAAGGCTGTAACATCTCTAAATTAATAACGTCTATATAATATGCGGAACTTCATCTACATATTATTCTTCTGTACATTACCTTTGTTTGGTTTTAATAACCAATCCTATCAAGTATTAACGTTTACTCAAGCTGAATTAATTAGTAAAAATACAACGAGAATTCCGTTTAAACTTGTTGATCACCTTATAGTTATAGAAGCAGAATTACTTAATAGAAAAGGAAATTTTATAATTGACACAGGTTCAGAAACGCTTATCTTAAACAAAAATCATTTTAAAGGAAGACATTCAAATGCAGATTTACCAAAACAAACTTCTGGTGTTTTAAATATCATTGATAATCCTCTTGAAAAGCACTTAAGAGAATTCGTTATTAATGACTTGGTTATTCAGAATGCATTTTCAGATGTTATCGACTTATCACATATTGAAATCAGTAAAAAAATGCACCTCTTAGGCATCATAGGCTATGATATTTTGAAAGACTATGAAATTTTTATAGACATGTACCTTAATCAAATTACACTATCTAAAGTTAACGACAAAGGTGAAAAACTTGACCATTCGATATATCTTGAAAAAATTATGGATAGTGTCGGTTTCAAATTAAAAAAACACACCATTACTATTGAAGCCAGCATTGATGGTAAATTGCTAAAATTTGGCTTAGACACAGCAGCTGAGTACAACCAACTCAACAAAAAAATTGACAAAACAGCTTTAAAGCAATTTTTTCCTAAACGGAAGATGCAATTGGTTGGTGCAAGCGGAAGGAAAATTGAGGTTTTGGCAGGAAAATTGTATCGTGTTAAACTAACAGATTCCATTTATTTTGGCCCAATGCAAACTATTTTAACAAATCTCAATACAATGAATGATGCTTTTGGCACTAAGTTAGATGGTGTTTTTGGTTATGAATTTTTCAGACAACAACGTACAATAATAAATTATAAGAAAGAAAAGCTTTACTTTGTAAAGCATCCATTATACAGGCAATGACGATAAAGAATTTATATACAATCATTTTCTTTTTTTTAGCTTCAATAAGCATATCTTTTTCACAAAATCAAAAAGGTTACACGATTGAAGGTGATGATGTTGTGTTTACATTTCACAGATCTGACTATGAAACGTTATCGCATGATGAAGCTGGAAACAGAATTAGTTTTGATGACTTAACTGTCGAAAATGTTGTGGTTTCCGGAGAATTCAACAACTGGTCGAAGTATGACTGGAAAATGACTAAAATTAACGAAGATACGTATCAGCTTAGAAAGCCTCTGAGAAAATTTGAAGATGAATTTACTTGGGAGTTTAAATTCCTAATTAACAATGAGTATTGGGCAGAACCGACTACAGAGGCCTCAAACATTGCTGACGCAAAAGGCCTTTTTGGCGAACGTCTTAATGTTTACAATCTTAAAATGTATCCAAAAGCTTATCCTGATAATAATGGCAATGTGCGTTTTAGATTAAGAGGTCATGAAAATGCCAAAAATGTCATTGTTGCTGGTACCTTCAACAAGTGGGATGAGCATCTGTTTAAAATGTATAAAATTGAAAACGGCTGGGAATTGAAGGTTCACATAAAGCCTGGCGAGTACGAATATCGATATATCGTTGATGGTCACTGGATGGAAGACCCTTCAAATCCCGATAAAGTTAGAAATGAGTATGATGAATATAATTCTCACCTTAACGTTGGGAAATATGTCACATTTCTGCTGAAGGGTTATCAGGACGCTTCAAAAGTTGTGCTTTCAGGATCTTTTAACGATTGGAATGATACAAACTTTACTATGGAAAAAACCGATAATGGCTACTGGAAATACAGATTACCGCTTCCTGCCGGAAAACACCACTATAAATTTATTATCGATGGTAACTGGATTCTAGATCCAGATAACTCGGTAAAAGAGTATGATGGAAGCGGCAATGTCAATTCGGTATGTATGATTAAGTAATTAGCCTAATACATCAAGCTTTGCAAAACGGAGTAGCAATTTCTTCACGCCTCCTACTTCAAAATTAATTTCAGCTTTTACATCTGCACCTTTCCCTTCTATCTTGAGCACTTCTCCTTTACCAAAACGCGTGTGCTCTACAATATTTCCAACAGCTAAATTCCCATCAAACAAATTGGTTTTATCAGTTGTACTTACCGACTTAGAAACTGGTTTTAAATTTTTAGGCGCTACAAATTTTGGTGGTTTTGCTTCCTGCTTCCGCTTTATTGGTTTTTTAAACCGAATACGATTAGGTTCGATATCTCCAAAAATATCGGCTGATAGCATCGGATTTTGACGTGGCTCATGTATTGGTGTTATGACATCCAAAAACTGATCGTCTATTTCTTCAATGAAACGACTTGGTTCAGCATCAATTAATTTTCCCCAGCGATAACGTGATAAAGTATATGTTAAATACGCTTGCTTTTCTGCTCTGGTTAAAGCCACATAAAATAAGCGTCGCTCCTCCTCCAGTTCACTTCTGGTATTCATACTCATGGCACTTGGAAACAAATCTTCTTCCATTCCAACAATATACACATACGGAAACTCCAATCCTTTTGCTAAGTGAATGGTCATCAATGCCACATGATCTGGATTGCCTTTATCAGCATCTAAATCGGTCGCCAAAGCTACATCTTCTAAAAATTCTGCTAGGGTATCTCCAGCATCTGCAATTTCAACTTGTCCTTCAACAAAATCTTTGATACCATTTAATAATTCTTCAACATTCTCAATTCGAACGACTCCTTCAGGAGTTCCATCTTTATTGAATTCCCTCATCAAACCACTTGATTTCACTACATGCTCTGTAAGTTCAAAAGCATTAGCAGTTTGATTCATAATCTGATAACTTTCAATTAGTGTTACGAAATCTTTGAGTTTATTTTTTGCTCCTGCATTGATATTAATATCGATTTTATCAATATTCTGAAGCACTTCAAAAATGGTCTTTCCGTAGCCATTTGCAGCAACAACTAAGCGATCCAATGTTGTTTGTCCGATGCCACGAGCAGGATAATTGATTATTCGCTTCAATGCCTCCTCGTCTGCTGGATTTAAAATCAAGCGTAAATATGCCGTTACATCCTTAATCTCTTTTCGCTGATAAAATGACAAGCCTCCATAAATACGATACGGAATATCTCGTTTTCTCAACGCATCTTCAATAGCCCGAGATTGTGCGTTAGTTCTATACAAAACAGCAAAATCACTATTAGGCAATTGGTGTTGCATCTTATTCTCAAAAATAGAACTTGCCACAAAACGACCTTCATCACCATCAGTCATTAACCGATTTACCTTTACTTTTTCACCTTCAACATTGGCTGTCCAAACAATCTTATCAAGTTTGGTTTTGTTATGTTCAATTACAGAATTTGCTGCACCTACAATATTTTTAGTAGAACGATAATTTTGTTCTAAGCGATACACATTGACATCATCATAGTCCTTCTGAAAATTTAAGATGTTATTGATGTTTGCGCCACGAAACGCATAAATACTCTGAGCATCATCACCAACAACACAAATATTTTGAAAACGATCAGATAAGGCTCTTACGATTAGATACTGTGAGTGATTGGTGTCTTGGTACTCATCCACCAAAATATATCTGAACTTGTTTTGATATTGCGCTAACACATTAGGAAAACGTGTCAGTAACTCATTGGTTCTTAAAAGCAAATCATCAAAATCCATAGCGCCTGCTTTAAAACAGCGATCGACATAATTCTGATAAATTTCACCCATTCTAGGTCGTCTGGCAGCAGCATCTGCTTCAATTAATTCCGGACTTCTTAAATAGGCTTTAACCGTAATCAAGCTGTTTTTATATGAAGAAATCCGACTATAAACCTGTTTGGTTTTGTAGATATCTTTATCAAGCCCCATTTCTTTAATGATGGAACCTAACAGCTTTTGAGAATCTTGTGTGTCGTAAATGGTAAAATTACTTGGAAATCCTAAGTGGTGACCTTCAAAACGTAAAATCTTAGCAAAAACAGAGTGAAATGTTCCCATCCATAAGTTTTTAGCTTCACTATCGCCAACTATATCAGCGATTCTTCCTTTCATTTCTTTGGCTGCCTTATTCGTAAATGTTAAAGCCAGAATATTAAACGCATCAACGCCTTGACTCATTAAATACGCTATGCGATACGTCAATACGCGCGTTTTACCAGAACCAGCTCCTGCAATTATGATCATTGGTCCATCCTTCTGTAAGGTTGGAGCTAATTGCGCATCATTTAGCTGACTTAAATATTTTTCCAATGCATTATCTTTTTAGAACGATAAAAATAACCATTTGTAACAGGTTTCACATAGTGCTTTTATCAATAATTATAAACAATCATTGCAGCTCTTATATTTTGATATATATTTAAGTTTTAATCAAATAATCCAATTATGAAAATCCTGTTTATAGTTCTTTTATTAGGAGTTACCAATACATTTGCTCAAAGAGATTTAGAATCTGATTTTATAACTATTGAATCTAAACTCATTGAATGGCGACGTGATTTTCATCAAAATCCTGAGTTATCCAATCAGGAGTTCAAAACTGCTGAAAAAATTGCAAAACATCTAAAATCACTTGGCTTAGAAGTCCAAACTGGAGTCGCCATCACAGGTGTTGTTGGGATTTTAAAAGGCAACCTTCCCGGAAAAGTTGTTGCACTAAGAGCAGATATTGATGCGCTTCCTGTAACCGAAGACAACGATTTACCATTTAAATCAACCGTAACTACCGATTTCTTAGGAAATAAAACAGGTGTAGCTCATGCTTGTGGTCACGATGGACATACAGCTATACTGATGGCTGTTGCTGAAATTCTTTCAAAGAATAAGGATAAAATAAAAGGTACTGTCAAATTTATTTTTCAACCCGCTGAAGAAGGTCCACCTCCAGGTGAAGAAGGTGGTGCGAAATTAATGATTAAAGAAGGTGTGCTTCAAAATCCTGAAGTAGATGTTATTTTCGGTTTGCATTTACGATCTATGGTTGAAGTCGGACAAATACATTACAAACCAGGAGGTGCAATGGCTGCTGTAGAGCGCTTTGTCATTAACGTCAAAGGTAAACAAGCTCATGGTGCTGCACCATGGCTAGGTGTCGATCCCATTTTAATTTCTGCAAAAATTATTGATGGTTTACAGACCATCATCAGCAGAGAGTCTAAACTTATAAATGAAGCTGCTGTTATTACTGTTGGAAAAATAACGAGTGGTGTTCGATTTAATATCATTCCGGAAACTGCTGAGTTGGTTGGAACTGTGAGAACATTAGATCCTGATATGAAAGCCTTAATTATTAAACGAATGACTGAAATGACCGAAACCATTGCCAAAGCTTATGGTGGTGAAGCAACCATTTCCTTCAGAAACCAAACCGCAATCACGTACAATAACCATGATTTGGTAAGAGATATGCTACCAAGCTTAAAAAAAGCTGCTGGTGATGATAAGGTTATTCAGATTAAAGCGGAAACTATTGGCGAAGATTTTTCTTATTTTCAAGAGGAAATTCCTGGTTTTTACTTCTATCTTGGCGGAATGACAAAAGGCAATACTGAAGCTCATCCACACCATACTCCTAGTTTTTATATTGACGAAAGTGGTTTGTTACTTGGCGTTAAGGCATTAACTCAAATGACATTAGATTATTTGAACCCCTAGTTTAATTGTCTTTTTCACCATCGCCAGCCATTGCAGATATTAGGCCTGATTTTGCATTTTGCCATACAAAGTTGAAAATCGACTTAGTTTTGTCACGCTCAACCGTTTTGGTATCACTTTGCCTAAAACGGTCATCATCATCTTTGCTGTCTTCTGCAATGAATAAATTAATCAAACCCGAAAGAAACTTATTCTTTTCTTTGCCATTTTCTTTAAGTATGATAATGTCAAATTGATCATATTCAGTTTTTAAGTCTATTTGAGAAGTATTCGCATTTCCATCGATAGTAAAATATGTTTTTATAAGTTCGCCTTCAAGCTTAAGATTGAGGTTAGGTTGCATAAACGCATTTAAATGTTCGGCCTTAAGCATCCCAATTTCTGCTTTAAAAATAAACTCATCATTCACATCATTAACATCAAAATTCCAATTAACGTTTAGAGGTGTATCTTTCATAAAATTTGATGAAATGCTAATAGATGTGACGTCAGATGCAGACTTTAAATTTGTGATGTTTTTAATAGTTGCATCTAATTCAGAAAATTGTAATTTACCAGGTGCACTATCGCTTTTTACGTTTTCTTCATAAATAATTTTAGCTTTATTTACCATAAGCTCTTTCAAATTCAAACCAAATTTAAGGCTTCTTAACATTTTACTGTATAAAGGCTTACGCGTTAGGTCATCAGCAATTAGTTTATCGCGATAAATATGAAACTCAGGAAAATTAATATTAATATTTTCAGATGTAAACGAAGCATTAGAACTGAGAATGGATTTTAATTGATAATTATTAATATCAACTGAAGCGATACGCAAATCAAAATGATCTCGTTCTGATTCTATCCGTTTTGAAAGTTCTGATTTTGAATATTTAGTTTTGAGTTCTACGTTTGAAAAACCAGCATTCTGAGTAGTTATAGCTAACGAAGATATTGACAGGTTTTCATACTCACTCAAGCTATACATTAAATTTTCAGAAGTAAGAGATAGCGTTTCAAATTCTATTGGAAAATCTTTAGATTCTAATGAATTAGAGGCAATAGAATTCAATTTAAAATCTAAATTTTCAGTTGAAAACATCAATGAATCGTTTTCTATATTTAAAACTTCTACTTCTGTATTTTGTGCTTCAAATGCATTAATACGGATTGTTTTTCCTAAGTTATTTTTAAAAACTGAATTGTAACTCTCATTTTTCACCTTATCATTATGATAATAGGTTATTTTAGGCTGCAATAACGCTATCGTTTCAATTGTAATATCATCTTTAAATAGATAATCCAAATAGCTTAAATTCTCTATTTTAATAGATTTCAGTTTTATTTGGGCATTAACATCATCAGTAGTTTGCCCTTTTATAGTCAACATAACTTGGTCTAGATTTAAACTTCCAGAAAATATCTGAAGATCTATATCACTATATTTTAAATCTATATGATTTGGTAAATTTTCGACATAACTCTCAATTTTACTGGTTACCAAATATTTAGTAATAAAAAATCCAGCTAATACAATGACAAATATTGCCATAAACAACCGACTTATATTTTTTCTTTTTAAACGCATTTCATAAAGATTAAGATTCATTACTTTTATGTCGAATAAATTTAAGCATCTTAAAAAACTAACTAGACGTTATGGATAATTTTATTAATGCTATCACTTCTATCTCTTGGTGGATGTGGATTGTTATTATACTACTTATCGTTGCTATACGTGACATTTTTTTTCAGAAAAGGCATACCATAAGCCACAACTTTCCTATCATTGGTCATATTCGTTATATGCTGGAAAGTATTGGTCCTGAAATGCGTCAGTATTTTGTAGCCAACAATCGCGAAGAACTGCCATTCAACAGAATTGAGCGAAGTTGGATTTATGCTTCGGCGAAGCAAGAAAATAATTATGAAGGTTTTGGAACCGATCGTGATATTTATGCTCATCAGCATATCTTCATCAATAACGCGATGATGCCTTACAAGATAGAAGACAACCATCCTAATAGTCTCGATAAATCCTTTATTCCATGTGCAAAAGTGATGGGAGCCTATCATAAAAGACGTAAACCTTATCGTCCTGCTTCAATCATCAATGTTTCAGCAATGAGCTTTGGTTCTTTATCGGCTAAAGCAATAGAATCTTTAAATAAAGGTGTTAAAATAGCTCATGCTTATCATAATACTGGTGAAGGTGGTTTATCTCCATATCATAAAAACGGAGGTGATGTTGTATTTCACTTCGGTACAGGTTATTTTGGTGTTCGTGCCAAAGATGGAGGATTTTCAATGGAAAAAATGGTTCAACTTGTAGAAGAAAATCCGTTTATTAGAGCGATCGAAGTTAAACTTTCTCAAGGCGCAAAACCTGGAAAAGGCGGTGTGCTTCCAGGTGCAAAAATATCTGAAGAAATTGCAGAAATAAGAGGTGTTGAAGTTGGTAAAGATGTATTATCACCTCCAAACCACAAGGCTTTTAATACTGTTCCTGAGCTTGTCGATTTTATTGAAGATATCGCAGAACACACAGGATTACCTGTCGGAATTAAGGCTGCTATTGGAAAATTAGATCAATGGAAAGAACTTGCAGAAATCATGAAAAAAACTGGCAAAGGACCAGATTTTATAACTGTTGATGGTGGCGAAGGTGGTACAGGTGCTGCTCCTCCAAGTTTTGCTGATCATGTAAGCTTGCCTTGGGTTTACGGATTTGGTGACCTATATAAAGTGTTTCAAGAAAAAGAATTAACAGAGCGTATTGTTTTCATTGGTAGTGGAAAATTAGGGTTTCCTGCAAAGGCAGCTATGGCATTCGCAATGGGAGCTGACTGTATCAACGTGGCGCGTGAAGCCATGATGAGTATCGGTTGTATTCAAGCTCAGATTTGCCATACAAATCGGTGCCCTACTGGTATTGCTACACAAAGCAAATGGTTACAGAACGGGATTAATGTGCCACTAAAATCTGAACGTTTAGCCCAATACTTCAAATCCTTTAAAAAAGAATTAATAGAAATTACACATGCTGCAGGACACGAGCATCCTTGTCAATTTAATATGAATGATGTTGAAATGAATGTGGATGATCACAATCTTTCAAAAGATTTGAGCAGCACCTATAATTACAACAAAACAAAAGTTCCATTCACAAGTATGCAAGATTTAAAAGATTGTATATTTTTGGGTGGTCAACTGAATTCATCAAAATCAATAAATAAAAACACTTAAAACACAATATGGAATTAGATATTTTAGGCTTATTACTATACTGCGTACCAGCAATAATTACGGGTGGAATTGCATTCTTATTTTTTAGAGAACATGTAGAGAATGAAAATAACCGCCGAAATTTCCTTATACAAAAAGACCTCCAAAAAGAAGCATTACCAATGCGACTTCAAGCCTATGAGCGTATGTCCTTATTTCTTGAAAGAATAAAACCTTCAAAACTCATATTAAGAGTTAAGCCAACATCTTCAAATAAAGAGGATTATGAATCTTTACTTATAGCAAATATTGAACAAGAATTTGATCATAATTTGGCTCAGCAAATCTATGTTACTGATAAGTGCTGGAGCATTACATCAACCGCCAAAAATGCAACAATTCAAATCATCAGAAAGGCGACGCTTTCAGACAAAGTTGATTCTTCAGATAAACTAAGAGAAGTCATTTTGAGCGACATGTTAGATAAGAGATCTCCCAGCGATGCCGCATTATCCTTCATTAAGGAAGAAGTTTCAGAGATTTGGTAATTCAGGACAATTTAGAATTTTAATTCTCATGCTTTGTTTTAGCATAGTCATAACCTTGAGCCCACCATTTAACCATCAGCCGTTTACTGAATATTAATGAATTCTCAGTAAGACTGGTAGGCGTGTAATACAGATTGAGCTTTACACCTTTGTTTTTAGCTGCCAGCTTTCCAATCATAATATCATTTTTCTCAACCTGATCTAATAGATGTCCGAATAAACTTAACATCAATGAAAAAGGATTCTTACCTAATACTTTTTGTTTGCTCATGTTTTCAGATTCCAAAACAATCGCATCCACCTCAGTTGCACCTCTTTGAATAGCCTCTCGAATAGGAATAACACAACCTAAACCACCATCAGCATATTCATAACCATCAACTTTAGCTAATGACATAAACGGAATATAATTACAAGAAATCCAAATCCAATTACAAAACTCTTCATAATCAAACGCTTTGATAGACTTATATTCCACTCGATTCATAGATAAATTAGACACCGTTACAACTACATCTTCTTTCGTTTTCCTAACTCTGTCAAACTCCTCTTTTGTGAAATTTCGCCTGATGTTTCTTTTTAAAGATTTACTTTCACCAAAAGTTCGTTTCATCCTAATGAACTGCCATAAGGAATTCACAAAATCAATTGAAACATATTCACGATCTCCTTTCTTTCGCTGTACAAACGGACTAACACTAAATATATCATGCTGCTGCACGTTTGTAAAAATATTATACAATTTGCCCACCTCACCTGCAGCCAGATGTGGCACCAGAAGACTACCTGTGGAAGTTCCCAAATACAAATCGTAATTACGACCTAAATCTTTAATTAAATACTGCGCAACACCTCCTGCAAAAGCACCTTTACTTCCTCCTCCAGATATAACTAATGCTTTCATTAATATTATTTATTTATGTTTAAACTTAGATAAAACAATTAAACCTCCTCTAAAATACAAATTTCAAATATTCAACACTATAAATCATATTTGAACAAATGCAAAAAGCACGTTTATACGTGCTTTTTTAATTAATATATCAACCTCCTAATTAGTAACCACAGGTTTGTTAATTGGCGTATTACTTTTTACAACCACAAAAGTTGATGTAGCATAAAACGCATCTCCACCAGCTAAATTACTTACCCAATCTTCATAATCATATTCAAAAGAAAAAGAATTTCCAGCCATTGTAGAACTAAACTCATTAATTCTAGGAGGCACAACCATTCCTGGGCACCAACCAGCGCGATCAGGAGTCCAATTCCCAGGAGATTGATTATTTATAGGATTTGAAGCACAACCTATCGGTCCCATATTATGCTGAAACATTGTTGCTCCATTGATTTTAACATCATGTGTTCTATAACACCATTCTGCACATGGCCTTCCATCAGAATCATTAGGAGTCGCATGTCCCCAACCCGAAATAACGGTTCTAAGGTGCGTAGATGCTGCATTTGAAGGAATTGAAACATTTCGTGTTAAATCAAAATTATGAGTCACGCCATAAGGAACGCCTTCCAAGGAATTGGCATTATACTGCATCACCTCGGTGACAGCATAGTATTCGTAATCTGGTGTTCCTTCAATATAATCAAAATCAATTGAAATTAAATCGGCCTTAGTCGTCCAGTTTTCAATATAAACTCTTAACTCTACACTACCAGATAAAAGCGATTTAAAGTCTGTAACATCAAATTCCAAACCTCTTGGCAACAATTGCGTCCCAACCCAGTAAGGTGTTATATAGCGTCCTATTTCGTACCAATCTCCCGAATCAGGATCTTTAACCATTATATTAGCATACCTATCCCAATCATCGCAACCCGTTGCAGGACAATCAATTTGTAAAAACATTTTTATTTGTGAAATATTAGATAAATCTGAATGCAGTGTAAACGTCTGCACTGCTGATTGACTAAAACCTGTTCCAAATGCCAAAGGCTCATCACTAAACGTTGTATAATTATACACAATTGGCACACCAGTGCCTGATAATGAAACTTCTACATCATCTGCTTCAGTATTAGAAATACTAATGGTTCCTGTCGCGCTTCCAATAGCTATCGGAGAAAACCTAACAAAAACTGTCGTTTGGTCATTTACAGATTCAGAAGGAATTTGTATGGCACCAGTAAAAACTGTGCCGTCTAAAGACACTTCAAAACCTTCAGTAACAGTTACATCTATAACAGAAGTTAAATTATCTCCATTAACAAACAGCGTTGAAGAAGCTGAATTAGAAGACAACTGAGTGTCATTAAAAATAATACTTGTCGTATTCACCGTAATCAAAGGCGCAATGCTCAATCCAACACCATTCAAATTCAAGGTTCTTGTTGCTGCCGAATTACTTTCAATAGTAACTGTTCCAGCAACAGGCCCGATAGCACTTAACGAAGGTGAGAATCTCACATATAAGGTTTGATTTTCCCCATTAGCTTCAGTTTTACTGATACTTAACTGATTCGAATAGTTGATGTCGTCTAAAGATATTTCAAAATTCTCAGATACAGAAATTGACACATCTGAAGTCAATCCAGATCCTCTTAGAGTAACACTTTGAGAAGCAGAACTACTTCCTACACTAATCTCACCAAATGACACAATATTACCAGTTACAGTAATCGTTGATTGCTGAGTACCTCCATTTGAAGAATCGTCACTACTACAATTGACAATAAACAGTAAACCTAAAAGAAATACAACAATTCCTATTCCCTTTTTTAAATGACTTGCTTTCATAAATTGATTGGTTTTTTCACAATATAAAAATTATTAATGATAATATTTCTGAAATCATCAAATACACACCAAAACTTTAGAAAAAAATGATAATTTTGAATGAATGAGCACAAATCTTCAAACTCCAATTGACTACCTTAAAAACGTTGGTCCTAATCGTGCAGAATTGCTACGGAGTGAATTAGGTATTCATACCTATCAGGATTTAATTAATTTGTTTCCAAACCGTTATTTAGACCGAACTAAATACTACAACATAAGTGATTTACAGAGGAATAGTGCAGAAGTTCAAATTACAGGAAAAATAACCGGCTTTAAAGAAGTTGCTCAAAAACGTGGCAAACGCCTTGTCGGAACTTTTGAAGACGATACAGGACGAATGGAGCTGGTTTGGTTTCGAGGTCAAAAATGGATAAGAGATAGCATTAAAACCAATATGCCCTATGTTATTTTCGGAAAAATCAACTGGTTTAATGGTGTTTTCAGTATGCCTCATCCAGAATTAGAATTACTGAGCGAGCATGAAAAAAACCTTCGTTCATCAATGCAATCTATTTACCCTTCAACTGAAAAACTATCAAACAAAGGCATCACAAATCGCGTGATGACAAAAATAATGCAAAGTTTATTTCTTGAAACTAAAGGTCGCTTTCAAGAAACACTTCCTGAAAGTTTAATTTCTGAACTCGGATTGTTATCAAAAAGTGAGGCGCTTTTTAACATCCATTTTCCAAAAAACCAAGAGCTATTAGCACGCTCTGAATTTCGATTAAAATTTGAAGAATTATTCTACATTCAATTGCAATTAATTCTTAAAAATCTCATACATAAATCTAAAATAAAAGGGTTTCCTTTTGAATCGGTTGGCAACTATTTCAATTCCTTTTATAAAGACCATTTACCCTTCGATTTAACCAATGCACAAAAACGTGTTTTAAAAGAAATAAGACACGATTTAGGGAGCAATGCACAAATGAACCGATTATTACAAGGCGATGTTGGCTCTGGAAAAACCATAGTTGCCTTTATGTCAATGCTCATGGCACTTGACAACGGTTTTCAGGCCTGTTTAATGGCTCCAACTGAAATTTTGTCAGTCCAGCACTATCAAGGTTTAAGTGAATTATCTAATAAATTGAATATCAGCATTTCACTACTTACTGGTTCAAGCACTACTTTAGAAAGACGAAAAATTCATGAATCTCTCGAAAATGGCGAATTACAGATATTAATTGGAACTCATGCTCTTCTCGAAGACAAGGTTAAATTCAAGAATTTAGGACTTGCAATAATTGACGAACAACACCGATTTGGAGTTGCACAACGTTCAAAATTATGGAAAAAAAACACCTCTCCTCCACACATTTTGGTGATGACTGCAACACCAATTCCGAGAACTTTAGCCATGTCTGTTTATGGTGATTTAGACATCTCTATTATAGACGAATTACCACCTGGAAGACAGGCCATAAAAACGGTACACAGATATGATAAAAACCGACTTAAAGTATTGCGATTTATTCGTGATGAAATTGACAAAGGCAGACAAGTGTATATTGTTTATCCGTTAATTCAGGAAAGCGAAACCTTAGATTATAAAGATTTAATGGATGGTTATGAGAGTATTGTTAGAGATTTTCCACAGCCAAAATATCAAATTTCCATAGTTCACGGAAAAATGAAACCTGTAGATAAAGATTACGAAATGCAGCGTTTTGTCAAAGGAGAAACTCAAATAATGGTAGCTACAACGGTTATTGAGGTTGGTGTTAACGTTCCAAATGCTTCAGTTATGATTATTGAAAGTGCAGAACGTTTTGGTTTATCACAACTACACCAGCTTAGAGGTCGCGTAGGTCGTGGTGCCGAACAAAGTTTCTGTATTTTAATGACAGGACACAAACTGAGTCAGGACAGTAAAGTTCGATTAGAAACCATGACCAGAACCAGTGATGGTTTTGAAATTGCTGAAGTCGATTTAAGACTTCGAGGACCTGGAGACATCATGGGAACACAACAAAGTGGTGTTTTAAATTTAAAAATTGCGAACATCATTAAAGATAAAGACATTTTGCAAAGTGCACGTTTTTATGCCGAACGTATTTTAAACAGTGATCCTTCATTAGGCTCACCAGATCATAAAGTGATTTTATCAACCTACAGACAATTAAGTAAATACAAGAACATGTGGAATTACATTAGCTAATTATTTAAAAATCAACAGCTATTAAATACATATTATTTTTATATTAGTAGCTTCAGATAAGCTTTCAGACCTACTTAAACAAACATATAAGAATGACACCAAAACAAAAACAACTACTATTTACAATCATTTTTATTGCCATTTTATTCTACGCAGACCCAGTTTATGCTGGTCCTGGAGGCACAGTCGCTAAAGCTTTTTTCAAAACATGGTGGGGAAAAACGATATTAGCATTATTGACTATTATATTTCTTCCATTAATCATTTACATCAAAACCATTGAGTTTTTTGCTGTAAGAAATGCTAAAAAAGAACTGTTTAAAATAGGAATGATAAATAAAGACTTTTCATGGTTGAATGTTGAAAAGCATGTAACCAATGTATTTACTCGAGTTCATCACGCCTGGAGCAAGGAGGACATGAAAGAAGTTTCAGAATATGTAAACCACTGGTATTGGCAAAATCAGCAAGCGGTTCATTTAAATAGATGGAAAGCCGAAAACCTAAAAAACATTTGTAACCTGAAAGGTATTACCAACATCAAACCTCTATATCTTGAAATTTCTGAAAATGAAAATTTTGAGGGCTCAAAAATTGCTTTCAGTATTTGTGCTGATATTGAAGATTATTTGATAGACAGAGACACACGAAAAACTGTTGAAGGTAAAAAAGGCTATTCTAATGAAGAAAAGATATGGATTATGGAATACACTGAAGGCAAATGGCTTCTAGATGATATTCGCGAAGGTACATTATCGCTTCAGTTTGCAAAGTTAAAAAATGTTGTTCCAGAACGCTTAAACGAAGGCGTACTGAGCAAAAGTTAATATAACAGCATAATTTTAAACCCAACCTATGAGCATGCTTCACCTCAAACTAGAAACAGATCCACGATGGGCAACTATTGCCGAAGAACATATTGAGGAAATCCTTACAGACCATGCTTGGTGTGAACAAAAAGCCGCTACGAATGCCATTACAATCATCACTCATAATCCGCAATATGAAGATTTAGTAACCGATTTATTAGAACTTGCAAAAGAAGAGCTTGAACACTTTCAAATGGTACACAATATCATTAAAGAACGTGGCTACACATTAGGAAGAGAACGGAAAGACAGCTATGTTAACGAGTTGTATAAATTCATGAATAAAGGCGGAAACCATTTACAAAGTATGGTAGATCGCTTGTTATTTTCAGCAATGATAGAAGCTAGAAGCTGTGAGCGTTTTAAATTATTATCGCAACGCATCAAAGATCCTAAACTGTCAAAATTTTATTATGATTTAATGGTCAGTGAAGCTGGTCATTACACCACTTTTATAACTTTTGCCAGAAAATATGGCAAAGACATTGACGTTGACCAGAGATGGAAAGACCTCGTAAAGTTTGAAGGTGAACTCATTAAAAGCTATGGCAAATCAGAAAGTATTCATGGATAATGAACACGATTATTTTTTCAATCATTAATCCTTTTAACATTTTTTAAACATCAACCTTATTCAAAAACAGTAGTTTTACTTTGTGAAACAAAAATTAACTTTTACACTTTTATACCTGCTCTTGGGATTCTGTTTTTTTACAGCCTATCCAAGCACTACTATTGAGTTAAATTTAAATGTATCATTTGAGGTTTTTGAGGCTAATAGTGAACAATCTTCTGTAAAGTCTGTCAGTAATTTACATGCCAATGGGTATTCGGAAAGAGTAATTACACATTATCATAATACGTTTTCACCTCAATACTTGAAAAAGCATTCTGATGACGATATAAAATCGGTTATCAGTAAGCATCAAACCTTAATTAAGCGTAGTAAATATCAGCAATACTCAAGGAATTTAATTCTAAATTTCTTAAGTACTGATATTATTTTTCCACATCATACATTCTGGTAATTTATTAGACTTTTAAGTGTCATTTTTATGACAAGACAGCAAACATTGTAATGACACAATGTTTATATCATTATACCTTAACTTAAAATTTAAAAATGAATTTAGGAATAACTATTACATCAACAGTTTTAGTACTGTTAGTTGTAGCACCTGTTGTACTTATGCAGCAGCAGCAAAAAAATAAAGAACGCAAACTTTTAAAAGCACTAAAATCTTTAGCAAGTCAACATCATTCTTCAATAACTGAATATGACATATTTAAAAATTTTGCTATTGGATTAGATAACCAAAACAATTATTTATTCTTTTATAAATCGCATTCGACTAATGAAACCTTTCAGCGAATTAACCTCAATAACATTAAAAGTTGCGGTGTTTCAAGTTCCAGAAAGCCAAATCATAAAAATTCTAGTGGTGATATTGTACGAATAGAATTGGTCTTTAATTCTACTGTAAATTCAAGCGACAATCAATCGATTGAAATCTATAATCAAACTGAAGATTTTCAGTTAAACGGAGAACTAGAAATCGTTCGAAAATGGGAACATAAAATCCGCGAAATTTTAAAATAAAGTTTAATTTATAAAAGCTATCTTATCAGGTTGTTATGTGTTTTATAAATTACGATTTGATAAGATAGTCTATTTAAAGGCAATTGCTAAATTTTAACATGATTTAGCAATCTGTTCATCTTAAAATCTCAGGAGTTTGATTATTTTTACCATAATGATAAACAATAAAGCCAATTAACAGCAATAGATTTATTAATGTTTATATATTATATAGTTTCTGATAAAAAATAAACGCCTAAACGAACCACACAATTCAAATATTATGAAATCACATTTAATTTTATGTTTATCATTAATTGCATTAACACTGAGTTGCGAAGAACGAACAACAAATATAAGCTCTATTAATCCTGAGAACCTGGCAAAACGAGCTATAAAAATCAACAAATCAGATAGTTTAGTTTCTGGAACAACTTACCTTTCAGTTTACTCTCAAATTTACAGTCAATCTGAGCACAAAACGCATAACCTTACTGCAATGGTGAGCCTTAGAAACACAAGTATTAAAGATACTATATACTTATTAAAAGCTGAATATTTTGATACGCACGGAAAATCTGTAAGAACCTATTTTGATGAACCTATATATTTAGCACCTTTAGAAACTACTGAGATTATTATTAATGAAAAAGATATATCTGGAGGCACAGGTTCTAATTTTATTTTTGAATGGAACACACCTAAAAATTGTCCGGAACCTTTATTTGAGGGCATTATGAATTCTACTATGGGACAACAAGGTTTATCGTTTGTTACTCAAGGTCATCGTATTAATTAAACATATAAAAAAGCTCAATCTTTCGACTAAGCTTAATTACTTAACTGTTCATTTATTGATTGACTGTAAGTTTTATAGTCACCAAGTTAAACAGGAATGTAAATCGCAGTTGTTAGGGTTTCGTTAAAAAGCACTGACAGACTGTTAATTAACGTTTTTTAAGAAGTATGAAACACTAGTTTTCATTTACCAACTCATCAACAAAACCAGTAAACTCTTCCTTAAATTCAGTATATTTTTCACCAGTTGCTGGTCCGTTAAAACCAGTATGAATTTTACGAACTTTACCGTGTTTATCTATAAATATAGACGTTGGATACGATAATATATGATTTAACATTGGTAATTTTTCCTGAGCTTTAGCCTTATCTGAAGTACCATATTGTGCTAATAAAACAGGATAACTAATGCCAAGACTTTCCTTTAAACGTTTAATGCTTTGGAATGCTTTGTCTTCAGTTTTAGCATATTCAAATGCCAAAGCCACAAACTCTACATTGTTATTTTCCTTGATATTATAGTATTCTGAATAGTATTTACTTTCATCTAAACAGTTCGGGCACCAAGTTCCCATAATTTGAACAACAACGACTTTGTTTTCAAATCGCTTATCATTCAATGACACCATATCTCCTTCAGCATCAGGAAACGAAAATTCAAAAGTTTCATAACCATCCTTTAAAAATGTGAGATCATTTGCATCTGGCAATTCAAACGCTTCATTTCTTTTGGCTGTGAATGGTTCTTTCCAATGGTTTCCAGAATAAAACATACCATGCATTACATCATCTTTCACTTCTGCTGTGAATAAAAATGCGTGTGCTCCATCAAACGTAGATAACTTCATCATGTTACCATCCATTATGCCTTCTAAAAATCTGTAATCACCTGTAGTAGTTCTGAACGTCCCAGTTAGTTTGTCTCCATATTGTTCAAAAACTCCTTTAGCAATGTAACGATCTTCTTCAGCATCTGGACTAAATACAACTTCCCAGTTTCCAGACACATCTTGAAGAGCTTTATTTGTTTCCGAAGTAAATCGTTCTTTTTTACCAAATTCAGCAGAAAACGGAACCACACGATCTAAACTCTCTTTTATAAAATTTCCTTTTAAAATCCCTTCATTGGCAATAGCTTCAATATAACCTTCAAACACTGGAGTTCTAAATACAATTGTATCGTTTGAATAGGTAATATCATCTACCAAAATCACTTCATCGGCATTAAAAATCTTCAAAGATTGTGGAGAGGTTACTTCAAAAATAAAAGGTAAAGTTTCATTTGGACTTACTTGTAATTCAGCTCTCCAAATCCCTAGTTTTAATTCATTTTCATCATTTGTTCTACAAGAGAAAAACGTAAGAAAAATAAGAAATAAGGTAAACAAATGTTTCATATTATGGAGATTCATGGACTGTAAGTCTAAACAAATTTATAATACTTACAAATAAAACACAATTATCGATTATTATAACTACATAGTATTATTATCTTTGTGGCTTGATTAAAGTACAAAAATGAAGATTTCTTATAATTGGTTACAGCAGTTTTTGAAGATTAACTGGCCAGCTGAACAAACTGGTGAACTTCTTACTGATTTAGGTTTAGAGATTGAAGGCATTGAGACATTTCAATCGGTTAAAGGTGGATTACAAGGCATTGTGGTTGGCGAAGTGCTTACATGTGAACAGCACCCAAATGCAGATCGCTTAAAAGTTACAACGGTTAATATTGGTGATAAGACTCCATTACAAATTGTATGTGGCGCACCAAATGTAGCTAAAGGACAGAAAGTTCCTGTTGCAACAATTGGCACGACTTTATATACTGCAGAAGGTGAAGCGTGGACGATTAAAAAAGGAAAAATTAGAGGCGAAGAAAGTCATGGGATGATTTGTGCTGAAGATGAATTAGGATTAGGCTCATCCCACGATGGCATTATGGTTCTAGATCCTGACACCAAAGTCGGCACACTTGCTTCAGAACTATTTAAAGTTGAAAATGATCAGGTTTTTGAAATTGGCTTAACACCCAATCGTGCTGATGCTATGAGTCATTTTGGTGTTGCTCGCGATTTAAAAGCAGGTTTGCTTCAAAAAGAAATCAACACTGAATTAATCACACCTTCAGTGAGTTCATTTCACGTTGAAAACAGAACGCTTAAAATAGATATAGATGTCAAAGATAAAACCTTAGCACCACGTTACTGTGGTGTAACGATTTCTGGACTTAAGGTCGAAGAATCTCCTCTATGGCTTCAAAACAGATTGAAAGCTATTGGCTTAACTCCTAAAAACAATGTGGTTGACATCACTAATTATGTATTGCACGAATTAGGTCAACCTCTTCATGCGTTTGATGCCGCTAAAATCACTGGGAATAAGGTTATTGTAAAAACACTTCCGAAAGGCACTAAATTTACAACCCTGGATGATGTGGAACGCGAATTACACGAAGAAGACCTTATGATATGTGATGCCGAAAAACCTATGTGCATCGCAGGTGTCTTTGGAGGTTTAAATTCTGGTGTTACTGAAACCACCACAAGTATTTTCTTAGAAAGTGCTTATTTTAATCCGGTGAGCATCAGAAAAACAGCCAAACGCCACGCAATGAATACTGATGCATCGTTTAGATTTGAGAGAGGCATCGATCCTAATATTACAGACTATGCTTTAAAACGCGCCGCATTATTAATTCAAGAAATCGCAGGAGGAGATATTACGAGTGATTTAATGGACTTTTATCCGAAGAAAATTGAAGCCTTCCAAGTGAGACTAAGTTTTGATAACGCTAAGAAATTAATTGGTCAGGAAATCCCGAAAGAAACTATAAAAAGAATCTTATCGTCACTTGATATCAAAGTAAATAACGTTACAGAAACCGGATTAGGATTAACCGTTCCTGCTTATCGAAATGATGTGCAGCGTGAAGCCGATATCATTGAAGAAATTTTACGTGTGTATGGTTACAACAACATTATAACGACCGAAAAGCTAAACGCTTCAATTTCTAATACAACTAAATTTGAAGATTATAAACTTCAAAATATCATAGGAAACCAATTGGCTGCTCAAGGTTATTTCGAAATCTTATCAAATTCATTGACCACACCAAAATATATTAATTTAAGTGAGCAGCTAAAGGCAGAACACAACGTAGAAATGCTAAATCCGTTAAGTAATGATTTAAGCGTAATGCGTCAAAGTTTACTGTTTTCAGGATTGGAAGCCGTAAGTTATAATATCAACAGAAAGCGAGATAACTTGAAGTTATATGAGTTTGGAAAAACCTATCACAATTACAATGGAAATCGTGAAGAATACAAGCGTCTATCCATTTTCTTAACAGGTAATAAGAATAACCTACGCTGGAATTCGCCAGTTCAAAAAAGCGATTTCTTTTATCTGAAAGGAATTATCAATAGCACTTTAGAACGACTAGGTATTTCTAAACATAAGGTTTCTCCAATCGCAAACGACGTGTTTAGTGAAGGTATTAGCCTGTCTTTAGGAAAAACGAAACTAGTCGATTTTGGTATCGTTAATAAGAAAGTATTGAAGCATTTTGGCATTTCACAAGAAGTAATATTTGCTGAATTCGACTGGGATAATATTGTAGAAGTGACAAAACATCAGGATATTAAATTTAAGGATATCCCGAAATACCCAGAAGTGCGTCGCGACTTTGCTTTATTGTTAGATGAACATGTTTCTTTTGAAGATATTGATAAAATTGCAATGCAAACTGAAAAGCAATTACTAAAAGATGTCGATTTATTTGATGTATATCAAGGTAAAAATCTTCCAAAAGGCAAAAAGAGTTATGCTGTGAGTTTTACGATTCAAGATGAAAAGAAAACTTTGACAGACAAACAGATTGATAAAATCATGAATAAACTTCAGACTAATTTTGAGAAACAGCTTGGTGCTGAGTTGAGATAATAAAAAAAAGCCTTTTCAGTTTGAAAAGGCTTTTTTTATTTTTATCGAGACAGAACTACATTATAGTTACAATTATAGGGAGGTAATTGACAACCTGTCACATCAATTTCGTCTTTAACTGTATTTCCTGTTCCAGAAAACGAATCGGTTATACTATCATAATTTAGTATAACTGTATCCGATTGAAATCTAGAATCTGTTCCATCACAAACAGGATCCATATATTCAGTTTTTATGAATAATTCATAATTTTCGAAAGAAAAATAATTAATGATGTAGTTACCACCCGAGTCGTCTTCTTGAGTAACTGTATAATCACTATTTAATGTTATAGATCCAGTGTAATCAATATCTGGACCACCACATTCAGTTGCGGTTATAGTCCAATCTCCAAAAATATTTGAATATGTTTCCACATAAGTAAAATCACCATCAATTTCTTGTAATACCATCTTAAAAGGTGTCAATTCTAAGATTGTGATTATAGAAGTATCTCCATCTGCAGTTTCAGTAATTATATTACCATTCAATTCATAATTGCTAATAATCTCATCAGAAAACTCACAAGAATCACCATAAAACTCAGTAGCTATCAATTGTGTTTCAGTAAACTGAACAGTAATATTACAAGCGTTAACATCAAATGTGCTTACATCGTTTTCAGTTTCACCAACAAGATACCATTTCGCTAGTAAAAATTGAGCATCTACAGTTTCAGAACTTATGTTTGTTGAAGCAAAAGCGACACATCCATTATCATCTTCAACTATCACATAGTAGTTACCATCTTCTGGAGCTACAATAGAGTCACTAATTAGTCCTGTATTTATTTCTCCTGTTGACCAATAAAAATTATAATCAACAGAATCTCCATTAACGATTGCTACCAATACGTTTCCTGGATCAACAACAATTATCACTTCCAAATCAGAATTTTCACATGGATTATCGTTAAGATCTACTACTTCCGAACACACAAAATCTGA
Source organism: Psychroserpens mesophilus (assembly GCF_000826645.1). GTDB lineage: Bacteria > Bacteroidota > Bacteroidia > Flavobacteriales > Flavobacteriaceae > Psychroserpens > Psychroserpens mesophilus. The sequence goes on along the minus strand of NZ_JXJP01000006.1, from coordinate 119,079 downwards.
ATGAGGCAACGCACAAAAATTGTTACCATCATTAGTGTTTCGCTGTCCTTCATCATTACAAGAATTATCATAATCACAGGTAATCGACTCTCCTACATTATCGACAATAACTGCACTTCCTGTTAACATCAAAAGGGCATATAAAGCAAAAGCTCCAATAACTATAGCACCTAAATTTAATCCTGATCGATTTGTATTACCATTATTGGTATAAAAAATAAGTTTATCAATAATGTTCTTGCTAGTATTAAGAGTACTTGAAAGCAATAAATCATCTTCAGTACTTAAGAAATTTCCAAAGTTGTCTAATGATGCACTACCTAAAATCTCCTGAACTCCTTCATCATTACCAAAATATACATTACCTGTTTCTTCATCTTCCAACACATAAACTCTATTTGATATTTCACCAGTTATTGGATCTTGATGATACAAAAGATTAATTATTCCATTTTGATCAAATGATATTACTGTCGACAAACCAGTTCCATCGTCACCTACTAGTTTAGACAAGCTCGATATGTTTCCACTTAAATCTGTATTAAAATAAGTTGTGACCTGCCGATTAGAGTTAGTATCCCAATACGTTGTTCTTGGGACTACTGCACTGGGAACAAGGTTATCTCCAAATCTAATAAATTGAACATTAACGGGGTCATTCGATTGCGAATCATCATTATCATCTTCAGAACATGAAAATGATACTACAATGAGACTAAAAACTAAATAAAATCTTAAAAAATTTTTCATAATTAAAAGGTTGGTTATTAAAGATTTAAAGTTACTTTTAATTATATGTAATTACCTACCTGATATCGGGTAATTTAACATTTGAGCGAATTATCTATATTTTCACCATGTTTACACATTATATCAAAAAAGCCTTTTCAGTTTGAAAAGGCTTGTTTACTACTATCAATCAATCTGCTATTAATTTATTCGATATTTTCTCCATGTTGAGACAAGTCGAGTCCTCGTTCTTCTTGATCAGATCGGACGCGAAGTGGTAAAACAAGATCTACAATTTTTAGCAATACTAAACTTCCGAAGAAGGTAAAAACAGCAACACCAACTAAAGCAATCATATGATGTGTAAATGTGGTTGTTTCACCATACACTAAACCAACATCTTTAGCTAATACTCCAGTCAATATCATACCCACAATACCACCCACTCCATGACTTGGAAACACTTCTAAGGTGTCATCAATTTTTGATTTTTTATTTAATTGAATTGCGATATTACTAACAATTGCAGCGATAAATCCTATAAAAATACTTTGTCCCATAGTCACAAAACCTGCAGCGGGAGTAATAGCCACCAAACCTACTATAGCACCTATACATGCTCCCAGTGACGACATTTTCCTGTTGTAAAAACGTTCGAAAAACAACCATGTAATCATACTCGTTGCAGAAGCGATGTTAGTATTAGCAAAAGCAATCACAGCATCTGTATTTGCTCCAAGTGCTGAACCAGAATTAAATCCGAACCAGCCAAACCAAAGCAAACCGGTACCTAATATTACAAACGGAATATTAGCTGGTTGTTCTATAGCATGCTTACGCTTCCCTAAATATATAGCAGCTGCTAAAGCGGCAAGACCAGCAGACATGTGAACGACTGTTCCACCAGCAAAATCTAAAACATCCCAGTTTCTTAGTAATCCATCTGGATGCCATGTCATGTGTGCTAAAGGCGAATAAATAAAAATAGAAAACAAGACCATAAAAAAGATATAACTTCTAAATCGAATGCGTTCTGCAAAACTTCCTGTGATTAAAGCTGGTGTGATTATGGCAAATTTTAATTGAAAAAGTGCAAAAAGCAAAAATGGAATAGTTCCGGCAAAATCTGGATTAGGCGATACGGATACATTTTTAAAACAAAAGAACGTCATCGGATTACCTATAACACCACCAATGCTTTCTCCAAAAGCCAAACTAAATCCAATAATTACCCATAAAACACTTATCACACCCAAAGCGACAAAACTTTGAAGCATCGTTGAAATCACATTTCTTTTATTGACCATTCCTCCATAAAAGAAAGCCAATCCAGGTGTCATTAAAAATACCAAAGCAGAAGCTACAATCATCCATGCAGTATCACCAGAATCGATAGTATCTACGGCATCTAAAATTTGATATTCTGTACCACAAAATAGCGCAATAAGAACTAATGCGACTAGGACAATAAAATTTAGTTTTCTTCCCATAAATAAAGTCTATTTGAATCAAATTTATAAAATGACTTTAATAAATAACCAAACAAATTAAGATTACCTTTAAAATTTATGAGATTCGTAAAAATGAATATCTAAAATTATAATTATGATAATTCTACAAATGAAGAAATAGTAATTCATTCTATTAGAAAAGAAAAGTCTTTCTGTTAAACTATTGCAAAATATTATACGCGCTTAGACCATAAGATTTAAATAATACTTAATTTTAACATTCATTAAAACGAAATAAATATGGCAACCGTTACATTAGGTGGAGACACCGTACATACATCAGGAACACTCCCTAAAGTTGGATCACAAGCTCCAGATTTTAAATTAACAGCAATTGATTTGTCCACAAAATCATTAGGTGATTTTTTAGGTCACAACTTAGTATTAAACGTTTTTCCCAGCGTTGACACAGGAACTTGTGCGCAATCTGTTAGAACATTTAACAAAGAAGCAAGCGAACTAAAAAACACAAAAGTACTTTGCATCTCGAAAGATTTACCATTTGCAATGGCTCGCTTTTGTGGCGCAGAAGGCTTAGATAATGTTGTGAGTTTAACAGATTATAAGCATGGGAGTTTTGGTACTTCTTATGGCCTTGACTTTACTGATGGCGCTTTTGAAACGTTGTTATCAAGATGTATAATTGTTATTGATGCTGAAGGTAAAGTGATACACACCGAACAAGTTAGTGAAATTGCTGATGAGCCGAATTACAAAGCAGCTTTAGAAGCTTTGAAATAAAACTCAACTCAATTACAAAGCAGCTTTAGAAGCTTTGAAATAAAACTCAACTCAATTACAAACTAGCGTTAAATACGTTGTAAATTTTCAAAAACGCACCTTTAAAAGCAATTGGCATGACGCATAAAAAAGATTCTTTTTTAGTGAACCGGTTAAAAAGCGTAGGCTATGCTTTTAAAGGTGCCATTTATTTAGTTAAAACTGAGTCAAGTATAAAGATTCAAGTTTTTATTGCTATAACAGTGACTATTGCTGGTTTTTATTTTAACATATCTAAAACCGAATGGCTAGTTCAAATTTCATTTATAGGTTTGGTAATGAGTTTAGAAGGTATGAACACAGCAATCGAGTACCTTTCAGATTTCATACATCCTGACAGGCATGATAGTATTGGCAGGATTAAAGACATTGCTGCTGGAGCTGTTTTTATTGCTGCGGTTTCTGCAACCATTGCCGCCATGATTATTTATTTTCCAAAAATTTTCTAAGGTTCATAAGTCCGTTAATATCTAATCGGTTTAAATACTTTTAAGTTAGGATAAACGTTAGTAATTTGTATTTTTGTTTTATACTAAGAATCCTTTAATGGCGAAGAAAAAAACCAAGACTAAAAGTAAAGCTAAGACCACGCCCAAAACACAAAAACCAAGTTTTAAATTATCAAGTCAGCAGAAATTGATTTTTGGTAGTTTACTAATCATTCTTGGTGTTTTGTTATTTATAGCATTCTTATCGTTTTTCTTTACAGGACAAGCAGACCAAAGTACACTTTCTGAACTAGGAACGAGAGATGTTGAAGCAAAAAACTGGCTCAACAAACTTGGTGCCTGGGTTAGTGATTTATTTATCAATCAGGCATTCGGTATTTCGTCATTTATATTTTCTGGATTGGTATTTCTTTCAGGAGTTTATGTGACCTTAGATATCAATAAATCTAAACTAAGGAGACATTGGATTTGGGGAACGCTTATTGCCATTTGGTTATCTATATTCTTTGGATTTTTTGCTCACAAATACGATTCACTTGGTGGCACTATAGGTTTTGAAATGAATAGTTTTTTTCAAGATTATATAGGAAAAATAGGAACTGTACTTCTACTCGTCTTTGTATTAATAGTCTATTTAGCGATTCGTTTTAAAGTCACTGGAGAATCAATTGTGGCACTTTTTAAAAACGCTAATAAAGAACTTAAAGAGGATCTTAATTCCACACGATCCTCAAACGAGGATGTTATTGTTCCTTTAGATAATGATTTATCTGCTGAAGCTGAAGATATAAAATCTGCTTTTGAATTAAATATTGAAGAATCCAAGCCTACGATTGAAAAACATTCAAAACCAGAAACTAAAGTTGAAACCCCGAAAGTTGATATTAAAAAAATTGAACCAGAACCAGAACCAGAACTAGAATCGGAGTTAAATATTGAAATAAAAACATTTGAAGAAGAGGTTTCCGAAACGGATAATCTTTCAAATAAACTGGTTGAAGATTTTGGACAATTTGACCCAACATTAGATCTTAGTAAGTTTGAATTTCCACCATTAGATTTATTAAAAAAATACGATACTGAAGGGATTACCATAAATCAAGAAGAGCTTGAAGAGAATAAAAACCGAATTGTTGAGACCTTAAACAATTACAAAATTGGTATAGCCAGTATCAAAGCTACCATCGGTCCTACAGTCACACTTTACGAAATTGTGCCAGAAGCTGGTGTTCGTATTTCAAAAATTAAAAACTTAGAAGATGATATTGCCTTATCGCTTTCGGCTTTAGGAATTCGTATTATCGCACCTATTCCAGGCAAAGGAACCATTGGTATAGAGGTGCCAAACAAAAATGCAACTATTGTATCGATGCGCTCTGTTATTGCATCGCAAAAGTTTCAAAAATCTGACATGGAACTCCCTATTGCTTTTGGAAAAACCATCAGTAATGAAACCATGGTTGTCGATTTAGCAAAAATGCCTCACTTACTTATGGCAGGTGCCACAGGACAAGGTAAATCTGTTGGCTTAAATGCAGTTTTAACATCATTACTTTATAAAAAACATCCTGCTGAAGTTAAATTTGTTTTAGTCGATCCTAAAAAAGTTGAGCTTACATTATTTAATAAAATAGAACGCCATTACTTGGCAAAACTTCCAGACAGTGAAGATGCGATTATTACTGACAACACTAAAGTGATCAATACATTAAATTCATTATGTATTGAAATGGATAACCGTTACGAAATGTTGAAAAACGCCATGTGTCGTAATATCAAAGAATACAATACCAAATTTAAAGCGCGTAAACTTAATCCTAACGATGGTCATCAATTTTTACCTTACATCGTTTTAGTGGTCGATGAGTTTGCTGATTTAATCATGACAGCTGGAAAAGAAGTTGAAACTCCCATAGCTCGTTTGGCTCAATTAGCTCGTGCTATTGGTATTCATTTAATTATTGCTACACAACGGCCTTCAGTTAATGTCATTACAGGAATTATTAAAGCTAATTTCCCTGCACGTATTGCGTTTAGGGTGACGTCTAAGATTGATTCAAGGACTATTTTAGATGGCTCTGGTGCTGACCAGTTAATTGGTCGTGGAGATATGCTGTACACACAAGGGAATGATATTATTCGTATCCAATGTGCTTTTGTTGACACACCAGAAGTCGAAAAAATCACCGATTTTATTGGATCTCAAAAAGCATATCCTGAAGCTTATCAATTACCAGAATATGTTGGCGAAGAAAGTGGCACAAGTCTTGATAACAACATAGAAGATAGAGACAAATTGTTTAGAGAAGCTGCTGAAATTATTGTTACTGCACAACAAGGTTCTGCTTCCCTGTTACAACGAAAACTAAAATTGGGATACAATAGAGCTGGTCGACTGATAGATCAATTGGAAGCTGCTGGTATTGTTGGAGGCTTTGAAGGTAGTAAAGCGAGACAAGTGTTAGTTCCTGATTTAGTTGCTCTAGATCAGTTATTAGAAAACGAATCGTAATTAAACTTTATAAATTATAATTAATAGTTATTTTGAAAATGAAACAGATTGCAATAGTAGTACTAGTTTTAATAAGTTCATTTGGTTTTGCACAAGACGCAGAAGCCTTACTCAACGACGTTTACAATAAAACAAAATCTTATGACAACATATCTATAGATTTTAAATATGTACTTCAGAATACCAGCGAAAACATCAATCAGGAGACCCGCGGAGATGTTGTTATGGAAGGCGACAAATATGTTTTAAACATTTTAGGTATCACAAGAATTTACGACGGTAAAACGCTTTACACCATTAGTCCAGAAGACGAAGAAGTCACTATTTCTTCAGAAAACACAGAGGAAGAAACAACTATAACGCCTAGTAAAATGTTATCATTTTACAAAGAAGGATATACTTACAAACTCGATATTGTTCAGAGTGTAAAAGGTAGAAAAATTCAGTATGTGAAACTAAACCCTATCGATACAAACTCTGAGATTAAAGAGGTCTTATTAGGTATTGATGCAAACACAAAACACATCTACAACCTTATTGAAATCGGTAAAAATGGAACAAAAACCACCTTAACTGTTAATTCTTTTAAAACGAATGAGCCGATCTCAAAAACCTTGTTTACATTTGACAAAAGTAAATATGGAGACTACTACATAAATAGACTCGACTAGGCCAAACCATCAATGAAAATACTGGATAGGTACATACTAACGACCTACTTAAAAACTTTTTTGAGCGTGTTTATTATACTCATGCTCATTTTTGTTTTACAATCGATTTGGCTCTACATAAGCGAATTAGCTGGTAAGGATTTAGCCGTAGGTGTCATTTTAAAATTCTTGTTATATGTAACTCCTACTCTAATTCCATTAATATTACCACTTACTGTATTACTGGCTTCAATAATGGTTTTCGGACAATTTGCCGAAAATTATGAATTCGCAGCCATGAAATCTACAGGTATTTCGTTACAGCGTGCTATGCGAAGTGTAAGTGTTTTTATTGTAATTCTTGGTATAGGTGCTTTTATTTTTTCGAATAATGTCATTCCTTCTGCTAATTATAGCTTTTACAACTTAAGAAAGAATATTGCTAAAGTACAACCAGCAATGGCTATTGCCGAAGGTCAGTTCAATGACGTTGGTGAGTACAATATAAAAGTTGATAAGAAAAGCGGAGATAAAGGGCAATTTTTAAAGACAGTGGTCATTCATAAAAAAGGTGTTCGTCACGCTGGAAATACAACCGTCATTATCTCTGATTCTGGTGAATTAAAAAGTAATCCAAACTCAAATATTCTTCAACTAGTTTTATTTAACGGTCATTATTATGAAGAAATATTTAATAAAGATGCTAAGCAACGTGCGAAAAAACCATATGCCAAAAGCTATTTTGAAGAGTACATAATCAATGTTGACATAGAAGGTTTAAATGATGTTGATATTGATGATAAGAGTTATGACAGTCGTTATAATATGCTTGATGTTAGCAGCCTTAATTACACCATAGATAGTTTATATGAAAAACAATCAAATCAGTTAAAGGATTTTTCGAAAACACTTTACGCGCGTTCAACTTTTGAGAATTTGAATCAAAATATTACGGTAAAAAAAGATTCAGTTTTTAACGGAGATATTTTCAGTTTATTTAAAGATAAAACTAAAATTCAACTCCTTAGCCTCGCTGGAAACACGGCATCTAGTACCAAACAAATTATTATTGCCAATAAGAAAAATGTATCAGGATCTACAAAATGGTTAAGTAAACACGTTATTTCCCTTCATGAAAAATACATTTTAGGTCTAGCTTGTATCATTCTCTTTTTTGTCGGAGCACCTCTAGGTGCCTTGATTCGTAAAGGAGGTATTGGTTTGCCTTTAGTTATAGCAATATTATTGTTTTTAACCTATCATTTCATTGGAATATTTGCGAAAAACAGTTCGCTTGATGGTACATTAAATCCTGTATTGGCGACTTGGCTATCCACACTAATCATGCTTCCGTTGAGCATATATCTTACAAAGAGAGCTACCAAGGACAGACAATTGTTTGAATCTGGAGGACTTCTTAATCCACTAAAAAAATTATTCGGTATAAAGAGTAAAACGCTCATTTATAATACCAATGTTTTAAATACGGATTCTGAAGATTATAAAACACTTACCAATTATGATAACAAGAAATTAATTGATATCGTTAAGCATTACAGACAGTATAATTATGGGATTGAATACAAAAATTCCTCTTTAGCTGTATTAGAATCACGTGGCATCACGCAACAAGAATTAAAATTTGGTGGTAACCTTGTCGATTATGGTTATGAAGAATCTATACGACTAAAGTATTTGTATGAAGATAATTCTAAACTAGCATTTGTACTTTATGCTCTAACTCTATTATTTGTCTTACCTGGCGCTGTATTAAGAAATAACGGCTTCCCTTCGCTTGGGCAGGCCTTACTTATTTGTGGTATTCTAGTTGGTATTCTATACTTATTTGCACTTGTAAAGTCGTTAATGGATAGTTCAAATCTGAACAAACATTTAGGCAAAAACAACATTTCAAATGCGTTAATCTTCATTCTTTTTGGACTGCCATTTTATTTTATTTTCTACTTTTTTCAAAAGAAAAAAATTAGTGAAGATTTAAAAATCAGTAAAACAAAACACAAAACCTCAGATCGTCGTAAAGAGACGTTAGATCCTTCAGATATTGAAGGTCTTGACAATGCAATTAAAGACTACAGTATTTATTCAAGATTTACTTACATTTTCTATATACTAGGTATTTTATTATTGCTATTATATTTTATTTTTAAAAATAATAAGTTGCCAGCAGCTGAAAGTGCTTCCATAGAACTATCTGCTATTTCTGGAGTACTGTTTTTGATATATTCTGTACTGTCAAGTATAAGTTTTAAAAAAATATATCAAATTACAGATCAAGCAACAAACCTCAACTTTTTATGGTCTGTTCTGGGGTTGTTCATATATCCTATTGTATATTTAAAAAGGCGAAATAAAATAACTGAAGACTTTTCAGCAAAGAAAAAATAAGCCATATCTTTGCTACTCTAATTTATCGTTATGTTTACAACAATGTCAAACTCCAAAACATCAGCAACAATAGAACTTAACACCATTTCTGAAGCTATTGAAGATATCAAAAAAGGCAAGGTCATTATTGTTGTAGATGACGAAAACAGAGAAAATGAAGGTGATTTTGTTGCAGCATCAAGTAAGATAACACCAGAAACCATCAATTTTATGGCGACTCATGGTAGAGGACTCATTTGTGCTCCTTTAACTGAGAGCAGATGTAAAGAACTTGAGCTCCATATGATGGTTAACAATAATACTGATCCTATGGAAACTGCTTTTACAGTTTCTGTAGATTTAAGAGGAAATGGCGTAACCACTGGCATATCTGCTAGTGATAGAGCAAAAACTATACAAGCACTCATTGACCCAAACATCAAACCCTTTGAGCTCGCTAGACCTGGTCATATTTTTCCACTCGTAGCAAGAGAAGGAGGCGTGTTGAGACGCACAGGACACACAGAAGCTGCTATTGATTTTGCAAAACTTGCTGGTCTAGAACCTGCTGGTGTGATTGTTGAAATCATGAATGAAGATGGTACGATGGCTAGATTACCTCAACTTATGGAAGTTGCTAAAAAGTTTGATTTGAAAATTGTTTCTATTGAAGATTTAGTAGCCTATCGTATGGAACATGATTCTCTAATAGAGAAAAAAGAAGATTTTGAAATCGAAACTCGATTTGGAAGCTTTCGTTTAAGAGCTTACAAACAAACCACTAACAATCAAATACATATCGCTTTAACAAAAGGGAAATGGACTAAAAATGAACACGTCCTAACCCGAGTTAATGCAACCTTGGTTAATAACGACATATTAGGTACACTTACAAACAATGCTGACGAAAAATTAGATGATATGTTTAGGGTTATAAACACGGAAGGCAAAGGTGCTATCGTATTTATTAATCAGCAATCTCAATCTATGAATCTTTTAAAGCGATTAAGCATATTAAAAGAGTCTCAAATTGAAGGCAAAGTGGTTAAAGCTCCAAGTATTGAAATGGATGCTAAAGACTTCGGAATTGGCGCTCAAATTCTTCATGATTTAAATATTCACAAACTAAAATTAATCTCTAATAGTCAACAAACCAAACGTGTTGGGATGATTGGTTACGGCTTAGAGATTGTAGAGTATGTAAGCTACTAAGTAGTGATTATATATTTTATATGTTTCTTTAGCGCTTTTTTCAAAACTCACTCAATTCAGTTGGAAAATCACCAATCAAAATATTAAGATTACCTCTCACACTGTTTGGAGTTCCCGACTGACCTCCAAAATCTCTTACAAATAAACTTAAGGATCCAGAATCATTTTGAAGATTTCCTGTTCTAAATCGACCAGATAAAATAGCTCCCGTTTTTGGATCTGATCGATTTCCATTCCATTCAATCATTCTATTACTAGCACTAATATCTCGAATTGACCATGAATCAAATGGAAAATCTGGTCTAATAAAATCAATTTGATCATCACCTCCTAATTGCCATTGTATCGCACCAACACCACCTTGATCTGCACCAGAATAGATAAAATTATATTCAGTTTCAGCTCTTAAATTGAGTTGCATTCTAGAGAAATCATCGTCTTGCGTAAAGGTTCGGCTGAATCCATCACCTCTTATTTCAAACGACAATGTTGGCGGTGTTGTATCTACATCAGGTATTCGAGTTTCACAAGATGATATAACATACATTACAAAAATCATTACGATTGAGCTTCTTATTTTCATACAATATAGTTTTTGTTATGTTAGTATTTAGTTGAAATCCATAGTGGTACACCTTCCTCCCATTTGTTGTGAGTTAATCGTATTTTCTTACCGTCTGAAATACGTTCTGCCACAATTTCTCCATACATTTGAGGTGCGAAAATGACTGATTGCACAATTGGCTGTTCATCATTGATTCCGAATTCTTCTGTAGTATATATCATCCAATTCCCATCTGGCGAAAAATGTGGATGACCTTCCTGACCCGAGTACGATGTGATTTGTTTTGGAGAAGACCATGAATTATCAGATTGCCGCTCGATTAAGAACACATCCATTGTTTTAACAAGGCCTTGTATATCCTTTCCATTAACATCTGAACAATACATAATTTTATTCCCATCATGCGAAATCGCAGGGAAATTCTCTTTGGCTTTACTGTTGGTTAAGTTGGTAACTGCTCCATTCTCATTTACATATATATCCATATTACCTGTTTCGCCACTCCTAAAGACCATGGTCCTATGGTCGGCTGAAACATCAGCAAAACCATGATTGCTATCCATAGGCGTTATTCGCTCAATTATTTTGCTTTCTAGGTTATATTTATATACAGCACCTTGGGCATTTGGGTGTCCTCTGAAACTACCAACTGAAAACAATAAAGCGGTGCCATCAGGCGTAAATTTTGTATCAATTACAGATGTAGATTGTGGATTAAAATTTTTATCCGCTCTAAAGTCGAATAGTTTTTGCGCTTTATTAGAATTATAATCAACCGTAAAGAATGACGTCGTACTTTGTAGAAACGAACCCGTAAACAGCACGATATAAATTATTCCTAATGCGACACCAAAAAGCATCAGGGTATACAATTTATATAGTGATGCTATTGGATTAGCATTCGATTTACGTTTTTTATAAAACCAATAGGATAGTCCCAGACAAATCAAAACAACAACCAAAACACTAATCATTTTTAATCTAACTGTATTCATTGAGAGAGCTTGAAAACCAACCCACTTATCTAGTAAATAAACTAAAAGCACCATTACTAATACCGATAACATTGAAAATACAATGTGTTTCCAAAAAGCAATGTCTTTTCGTTTTTTAACACTTCTGAAAACACCAGTTACAAACCAATATAATGCAAGACATGGAAGCAAAATGAGTGGATAAAAATAGAGTGTTATAAAATCACCAAAACCTCTGGCAGGATTATAGCTATAGATTACTTTTGATTCATTTAATGTAGGTGGTGAAGCAAAAGATCGACGTATACCAAAGTGAGATAAGTTAATGTTCTCTATGGTGTCTTTAACAGGATGATTTTTTACTAAGATGTCACCAAAAAAATCACCTTTATTAGCTTCTGTTTCTTTTAATTTTTTTCCACCATGAATTACCATAATTCCTGAATTATGATAATCAATATTCATCATATGTATTTCATTTATCCTTGATGAATCTATCTTTTTGGTAACAGGATTTAACTCCAAAATTCTTAACGTGCCATTAGACAGGTTTTCATTAGTGAATAAAATTCTGTCATCATTTATCACTAATGGAGATATTGCTCCAGATATGGTCTCTGGAGTAATTATACTTTCATTATTTCCATTCACATCAATTTGGAACAAGTGCGGCTTATTATCGAATCTGTTACTATAAAAAATGATTTTAGAATCATCTTTACTCCAGTTAGGACTTCCATCCCATCCTTCTGAATCTGTGAGTCGTTTTACATTAGTTCCATCTGAAGACATAGTAAAAATATCTCCTGTACGTTGCATGGCAAACACCAGAAACTTATGTGGTTTTATAAGGTGCGCTCTGTCACTAGAAAATGCTATAGAATTTCCGTCGTTTGAAAACCGTGGTCTAAAATCACCAGCCTTATTATTACTTAAGTTTTCAGCCTCATTAATAGATAGTGTTTCATTAGGCTTGAAAGGCAATTTAAATATCTCTGCATTTCCTTCGTGAGAAGACACAAATACAATCCATTTACCATCTGGAGAAAAATCAACCTGGTCTTGCATGGATTTACTTTTAATTAACAATCTCGGTAACGTATCACCTTTAACATGTTTTAAAAACAATTGAGGTTTCCCTAAACGCTCTGACGTAAACACTACCCAATTCCCATCAGGACTTATTTTAGCATCGTAATCTAAGCTCTCATTTGTTGTCAATGGACTAAAACTTTTTCCATTATCTTTTGACATATGAATATCCCAACCTTGAGGTCTAAACGACGAATAGAATATTTGATCTGAACTTTGGCTATATCCCAAACCGATAGCAAATAGACTTATAATTGCAAAAATATGTCTCATAAATTATTGATTTGATTGCGCTGTTAATGCTTTCATACTATTTTTAATTTGTTGTACTTCTAAAGCCAAAACTGAAAGCTCTTTTTTGTAACCATTAATGATTTGTTCTTGCTCTTTTAAAGCATTCAATAGTATAGGAATGAGCTCCGTGTAATTAACACTTAATGTTTTCTCTACATCATCACCAACTACAACTAATTCAGGCATTATTTTTTGAACGTCTTGAGCTATTAGACCAAAGCTTTTATTGTTTGAAGCATGCCTATATTTCCAATGGTACTGCTTAGGTTGGAGCAATAACAATTCTTTTAAACCATAGTGTAATTCTTCAATATCTTTTTTTAGGCGTCGATCACTGGCATGCACAATAGCACCTCCTACTCGTACATTTCCTCCTTCTGCTTGAAGGTTTAAATCTGAAACTGCACCATTATCTCTTGCCATTATTTCATTATCATCAATGGCAATATTCCAGCCATTTAGATTTCCGAAAGTAATATAACCTCCACCCGAAGGCGAAACATCTGTTCCACCAACGATATGTAATTTAGTGCTTGGAGCAGTTATGCCTAATCCAACATTATCTGCAAAATAATTAGCATTTCCACCGAAACCATAACTAAAATACGTGCCATTATACCACAAAGCTTCATCGCCATTAACTCTTAAGGCGACACCAGTAAGTCCTTCATTTAAGTTTGTTTGTCCTCCAACTGACAGTGGATAATCTGGAGTATTGGTATTAACTCCTACTCTATTTGTGCTTGAGTCAACTCTGAGCGTCCCTCCATCAACAATGACATCACCATTATTATCATTTTGAAGAAACAAATTGGCATTGGTATTGGTAATAATCTCATCACCATCTATCCTTAGCGAATTTGCTATTTCAAGAACACCTGAACCTGAGGTTACTGAAGCATCTGTAGTTCCTGTAATTTCTATCCTCCCATTTATTCTTAAAAGATTATTATCAAATTCGCCATATACAAGAGCATTGTTAGCATCAGCACTAGAATTTGATATGTAAAGCTTATTATTTCCTATTTCATTTAATCCTGCTTCATTACCTACAAATACATTAAAACTTCCTACACCACTATTTAAGCCAGCATTGTGACCAATAACAGTGTTATGAACACCAGAATTATTTCTAAGAGACTGACTACCTATAGCTATATTACTACCGTTATTTAAATTTGAATATAAAGCTTCAAACCCAATGGCCACATTACTATCACCGCCAAAGCTATTATATAAAGCTGAGTGACCAATAGCTATATTGGAGTGGCCTAAAGTATTTGAAAAAAGTGCTTCACTACCTATAGCTACATTCCCGATTCCAGTCTCATTTGCACTCATAGCAAATGTTCCTAATGCGGTGTTACCAAAACCAGTAGTAGTACTATTCATAGACCAAGCTCCTACTGAAGTATTAAAAGTTCCATCTGTATTTGAGCCCAAAGAATAATTTCCGATGGCAGTATTGTATGAACTTGTGGTATTAGATGATAATGCATTAATCCCAATTGCGGTATTTTCTGTTCCAGAAGTATTACTCAGTAAAGCGCCAGACCCCAATGCACTGTTAAAATTTCCTGTATTATTCTGAAGCGCTTGATAACCTACAGCTGTATTCTGTTCTCCTGAAATATTTAAAAATAATGCTTCTGAACCAATAGCTACATTTCTTGAGCCTGTAGAATTGTTTCTCATAGCATCTTTTCCTATTCCTGTATTATCATTACCATTTATATTAGAAATCAAAGCAGAATGACCATTAGCAACGTTATCATTTCCATCAATATTACTTGACAAGGCATTAAAACCTACAGCAGAATTATTAGATCCTGATGTATTATTGTAGAGTGAAATATAACCCAAAGCTGTATTTTGATTTCCAGAATTGCTATTTCGTAATGCACCATAACCAACAGCAAGATTCCAAGCACCAATTGTATTACTGTATAATGCCTCACTACCAATAGCCGTGTTTTGCGCGCCAGTTGTATTTAATCTTAATGCATTATTTCCTATTGCTGTATTATTACTAGCCATAGTATTGTTTGCTAGTGCACTATTTCCGATTGCTACATTTTGTATTCCTTCGGTATTATTTCTCAATGACAGTGCTCCCACTCCAATATTATCATATCCTAATGTGTTGTTTTCTAGAGCCTGCCTTCCTACTCCAGTGTTATTAGATCCTGTACTATTTGAAAACAATGAAGCAAACCCTATTGCTGTATTACGAGTTCCTGTAGTATTATTTAGTAACGACAAGCTTCCTGTTGCAGTATTTTCGTTCGCCGTATTATTATATAAAGCCTGGTAACCTATTGATGTATTATTGTTACCTACAAGATTTAATCGTAAACTATTATCTCCTACTGCAGTATTTCTATATGCTACTGTGGTTTCACGCATGGCATCATTACCAACTGCAACATTATTATTTCCAGATAAATTTTCAAATAATGAACCCGATCCTACAGCAATATTTGCTGAACCATTGACATTACTGAATAAAGACAAATATCCTATTGCCGTATTGTAGAGTCCGATAGTGGTATTTTGCATCGTGTTAAAACCTACAGCAACATTTGCTGCTCCTGTAGTTGAACTTGACAACGTATTTAAACCGATTCCAATATTTCTGTTATCGGAACCGTCATCTACAATACCTGCACCAATACCAAAATAAATAGAAGATCCATTATTGGTTCCATCATTATCTGACTTTCCATCTAACAAGTCATCAATTTTTTCAGAGCCCGAATTTCCAATTGGTAGCCAACTAGTAGTTGCATGATTGTAATAATAAAAACCTGGTAAATCAGTCCCAATAGTAGTTGTTAAATATACAAGCATGGCGTCCTGATTTACACCTACTCCTGTTGGAAACACATCTACTTTTGGCACGAGGATTCCATCACTAGCAACAGGAGATGCTTGATTAGATGATTTTATATCCAATTGTGCATTTGGTGTAGTCGTATTGATTCCTACTTGAGAATAGGAATAACCTGTAAAACAAAGGAGTACTAATATCGAAATTATTTTTTTCATAGCATCTCGATTTAGCCTTGAGTTTTGTCAAAAGTTAGCGTTTCGCCATCGCTTGAAGTAATTGTAAGTACTTGTTGAGAAATAGAGCTAATGCTTACAGTAATTTCTTCTGAATCAGCAACAATCAAAATATCACGATTATTAGATAAGGTATAAATTGCTTCATTTAAGCCTAAAGATTCGCATGGACCAGAATTATCATCAAAAGACTCTAAATAAAAAACACCATTAGCTTTAAATTCGATGTAGCCATTTTTTTCGCAATCGGTAAAATTTGTTCCTGGTGTTCTTGACTCTTGATACCATTTTCCAGACACTAATAGTTCTTGAACTGTTAACTGATTCGGCTGACCATCGTTACTATCATCATTGTTACTGCAATTAAATACCAATGCAATTAGACAAATTCCACTTAATTTCATTACTGTTTTCATACTGTTTTGTTTTTAAAAGAAAGGGTAACCAATGCTTTAACTCACATTATGATTTAGTTGATTTCCTCTCTCAACTGATTAATAGCTTCATTATA
The DNA here is from genome assembly GCF_000826645.1 of Psychroserpens mesophilus. Classification (GTDB taxonomy): domain Bacteria; phylum Bacteroidota; class Bacteroidia; order Flavobacteriales; family Flavobacteriaceae; genus Psychroserpens; species Psychroserpens mesophilus. Next base: position 102,349 of record NZ_JXJP01000006.1, on the reverse strand, counting down.
ATCGCTTATTAAAAGCGTTTTTTGACTTTATTTATTACCACATAAACCTGAACAAAGTTTCTGTATTTAATTTCTATACTTCAATTTTGATTTGCTGAGGCAATAAGATTATATTCGACAGATGATTTATTTTTCTTTAGTGAAATGGGTACTCTTTATTATCTTACTATTGTAAACTATACTTAATTTATAATTTCCTTCTTCCAGATGATTTACATTGATGTAGATATTAGTTTTTGGTAAAGTTTGTACGGTTCCAAGTAATGTCTTTTTTTTCATAAAACATTATGATTTAAATCTTTTACAAAGAATTCAATTCAAAACTAAATAGAAGTATTTTAGCTACTTAGAACAAGTGTAACAATTGCTATGAGATATGTAACATTTGAATAAATGACGAAGAAAAATAGTATTAATTACAGTTTTTTAAGGTAATCTGAAGGCGAGCAACCATATTGCTCTTTAAAACACTTTGTAAAATAAGAGTGATCATTAAAACCAACTGAATACCCAATTTCTGAGATATTCACATCAGATTTTTTCAAAAGTTCAACGGCTAATTTTAATCGTTGAGATCGAATAAACTCTGTTGCCGACAAACCTGTGAGTCCTTTTAATTTTCGATGTAATTGCATACGACTAAGCGCAAGTGCACTACTAAACTCCTGAACATTAAATGAAGATTCTGTGAGGTTTGAATCCATAACGCCTTGAAGTTTTTCTAAAAACAGTTCATCGGTACTTGAGATAGCAATATCTTTTGGTTTAAGAATGATTTCCTGACTATATCGCTCTTGAAGTTTTAGTCTGGATTTTATTAAATTGTTCACTCTGGTTTTAAGCATCTTGGTTTTGAAAGGTTTCATTACATAGTCATCGGCTCCAATTTCTAATCCTTTGTACTTGTCTTCCTCTTCAGACTTTGCTGTTAGCAACACAATAGGAATGTGACTTGTTCGTTCATCCTGCTTCAAAATTTCAGTAAGTTCAAATCCGTCCATGTTAGGCATCATTAAATCTGAAATGATGACATCAGGCACAAATTCAATAGCTTTAGCACATCCTTCTTCACCATCTTTTGCTTCAATAATTGTAAAATCATTCTGAAACATATGTTTCACTAGCTCTCTTATCTCAAAATTATCATCAACAACAAGCATAATATTGTCTTCTGGAGAAATTTCCAGACCGATGCTTTCAGAAGAATGTATTCCTTTAAAATTAACTTCTGGCATAAGAATTTCATGAATTCTAAATAGTTCTTTAGCAATTGGCAAAGACACAGAAAACGTAATGATTCCTTCACTCTGATGTACGTTTATAGTCCCTCTGTATAAATCCACGAGTTCTTTTACCAATGATAATCCGACACCAACACCATCCTTGTTTTCGTCGGCTTGATAAAATCTATTAAAAATATTCTTTACTTGAGTTTCTGTAAGTTCTTTTGTGGTATTTGACACCTCTAAAACCATTGATTTGTTATCTTGTAGCGCTTTAAATGACACCTTACCATTATGCTCACAATATTTAAATGCATTTGATAAAATATTCGTTGATATTTTTTGAATAATGTCGGCATCAAACCATACATTTTCTAAACCATTTATGTTATTTGTAAAATCAATTAATTTTTTGGAGGCCGTCAATTCAAAAGAAGACACTAATGAATTTAATAAGACCGATAGGTTATCTTGCTTAATTCGCAATTTCAAATGCCCAGATTCTAGCTTTGCTAAATCTAACATTTGATTTACAAGACCTTCCAGCCTATTTGAGTTCCTATTAATAGTTTCCAATTCTTGCTTTTCATCTGGTTTTAAATCCCTGTTTTCCAGTTGTTTCTGAGCATAACCAGAAATAAGCGTTAACGGAGTTCTAAACTCATGTGAAATGTTCGCAAATAATTTACTTTTAAAATGGTCTAGCTCCTTAAGCTTATTGTTGGTACGTTTTCTATTTCTATAAAGAAAAAATAATGACAGCCCAGCTATTGTAGTTATAGCTAATCCACTAAGAAGCAAATTCCTTTCACTTTTTTGCTTTTGAGCGATTAAGTCCTTTTCGGTCTTGAGTAAAGCTATTTCTTGTTCTTTTTTTTCTGCCTGATATTTCGCTTCAATTTCCTTCGCTTTTACAATATTCTCACTTTTGTACAACGAATCTTTCATTCGTGTATATTCGTTTGAATAATGGTAAGCCCTTTTGAAATCTCCTAAACTTTCAGAATTTTGATACAATACCTTGTAGATATCCGCTAATTCTTCAAAACCTTCCATGTTCAAAGCCAATTCTTCGGCTTCAAGAGCCAATTGATTACTCTTTATATAATTTTTGCTTTCACGTAGTATACTAGATTGTCTGAGCAAAGCGACCATTAAGCCAGCATCGTGTTTATTCGATCTGTTTAAATCAATGCCATTTTCTCCCGCCTCAATGGCCTCATCCAATTGACCGTTATTATAATATATATCACTTAAAATGACATTGAGCATTGCTTCTTGGATTGGATGTTTATAACGATTATAATATGATCTTGCATCTGTAGCGTAAACGATAGCGTTCTCATAGTTTTCTCTAGAATTCTCAACAATTGCCATTTTACTTAGAATGAATTTTTGCTGGAATTCACTTTCTGCCATTTCGAATATAGAAAAAGCTTGTTCTTGATAGGCAAAGGCTTTATCAAAATCGTCAAATGATTGATAAACATCTCCAATAAATGACAGTGTAAATCCACGTTTATAGCCTTTAAAATTATGGGATTCGTAAATACTATCCGATTTCAAAAGATACTTTAAAGCCAATTCTGTCTTATCAAAAACGAGATTATATATTTTACCAAATTGTCCGTAGATATAAGCGCCTTCTTCCCACATATCATGTTCTAAGGCAATAGATTCGGCTTCTTTTGCATATTCCAAGGCATCTTCACCATGTCCTAATCGTGCATTTTCTTGAGCCAATCTAGAATACACTTCGAAAGAAAGTTTTGGGTCATTCATCCGTTTAGAATAATCCAGAGCTTTCAACATGTTTTCATTTATAAATTGGGCAGCATTCTGACCAGGCTCTAAAAATAAACCGAAGTAACCAGCTTTCTGTTTGAAATAATGGCAGTTTGCTAAATCAGAATTATTAGTTTTTGCATAAGCAGCAAAATTTTCAAAATATATTTTGCAGCTATCGACATCCTTTTTCTTGTAATGCCTAATTAAAGCAAGGTAACTTTTACATATTGAGCTGTCTGCAATTTGAGTTTTTGTAAGTACTAATTTTAAAGAGTCAACATTTACCTTTTTATTTTGAGCAAAAGATATCGTTATCAAAAAGAAAATAATTGAGAAACTTTTATTCGACATAAAAATGGATTAAGACTATTAATTTAATCATTTTTATTTACTAATTGACATACAGTGTTTTACAATTCTATAGAATTTGTAGTTCAGTAGTGTTAAACAAAGTCCCTGAATCAATTTTAGATCGTAAAAATTAATGGTTTCCAATTTAACAATGATATAAAAATTATAATAACTGTATTGGTTTGTATGTAACAATTTCGTGTTACAATATTCATAACATATAAAATTCGTTGGATTAATAGCGTATTCTTTTAACCAAATCAATTAAATATTTTTAGTAATCTCAATTCGCTAATTTAATAGATTTTAAAGTTGATTGGTTATTCATTAATAACATGAAATATTTTAAACATGTTTTTGGATTTAGTTTTTGGCACCTCAGAAATCAAAGCGTATTTACCAGGCTTTAAATCGGCATAAAAATAACCAGTGCTTCCTGCAGGCATATCATTGACACCACCCAAAAATGTGACACCATTTGGAACAGGTGTAATTAATCCTTTAGGATCAGACCAATCCATCCAGGCTTCCAACTCCTCTTCGTTAGCATAATCTTCAAGTTTAACCAAATTCACATCATGCCATATAAAATTCTCGTGCGGCTTTTGATCTTTTACAAATACCGAAAAAACATGTTTCCCTTTTGTTATGTCTTTGTCATAAGAGATGCCTTCTTCAGCTGAAAGTGTAATATTAATGGTAGCATCAGGTGGTGAATTGCCACTATCGACTTCTGTTACGATAATAGGTTTAGCCATTCCCATTAAGGTATGAAACATCCCATTGGGCATTTTCACATAGCATTCCATAATGTAATAACCAGGATCTAATTTGATTGTTGTAGTAGCTGTATGCTTAGGTGCAATAAGGCCAGTTCCTCCAGAAAACACGATATCGAAATACCATTTTGGAAGCTTATTGAATTCGGAAAAACCTTCTTCAGATTTTCCTTTATTAATCAAATCCATTCCATTTGCAAAAACAGGAGCCACATCAGTTAACGTGTTTTCAACAGTTTTTCCTTCAGGATATTTATCTAGTAAAAAGAAATGCGTTTCGTTTGAAAGGTTTTCATATTTAAACGTATTCCAACCTGATGGAATCGTGTCCACAGATTGAAAATCCATACTTCGTGTTTTCACACGTATCACATTTGATGGCTCTTTTACTAACTCTTCGATCTCAACAATTGTTTCGTTAGTAGATTCTGATTTTTTTTCAGTTTTACAATTAAAAAACATACATAACACCAGTAGTGTTATAAATATGGGCTGGTTAATAGTTTTCATAATTTATATTTTAAATTATTGATTTAAGATTAGTTGATGATTATTTTTTGAGTAAAATCTCCTCGATTAGTTTTTACTTTGAGTATATATATTCCTGCTTGATAAGCACTAACATCAATTTGATTACTACTTTGTTCAGAAGCATACAATTCTTTTCCAAAAAGATCATATATAATAACACTTCTCAGCGCATTTGCTGTTGAAATATGTAAAGTCTCTGAAACTGGGTTTGGATAAACTATTAACTTGTTTTCTTCAAAATTGTTAGTAGATAATGTATTTCTGTTTAAAACCACTAAAGAAGTGGTTACAGGTAATCTACCGTTTTGAGAATCAAAATCAACAGTTTTAGTAAATGTTGAGTTTTGTGGATTGAACTCGAATACAGTTCCCAAATTGTGTACACCACCTTTAGAAGTCACTCCGTAAAGTTTATTATTGAGAAGTGTTAGACTCCCAAGCGGATTAGCACCTGTTAGCGCATCATTGAAGTCGAAAACTTTAGTATATGTATTCGTTTGAATATTAAACTGAAAAATGACACCATCACCATTTGCTCCACCTTCAGAAGTCATTCCGTAAAGCGTATTAAGATCAAACTGAAGCAAATTACCATAAGGTCGAGAACCATTTACTCCATCATATTCCAATTCATGTAGCTTGTTAAAACCTGTTGTAAGATCGTATTCAAAAATTACACCTCCTCCTTGCAGTCCGCCATCAGAAGTCATTCCATAGAGTTTTCCATTTAAGGCTTCAATTAAACCTCCATTTGGAAATGCACCGCTTTCTAAATTAAAATCATGAATTTTAGCATATTGGTTAGAATTTATATCATATTCAAAAATAGTCCCTGCAGGTGCATTGATTTCCATAAAGACACCTTCACCACCAACAGAGGTCATTCCGTAAATTTTATTATTAGAAGCTTGCAATAAATCTCCCAAAGGCGTACCTCCTAACTCATCACTAAAGTCATGCTTTTTAGAATATGTATTTGACGATAAATCAAACTCAAAAAACACACCTAAATTATTATTTCCGCCACGATATGCTGTACCATATAATTTTCCGTTAGAAGCTTCCAATAAGCTGGCTCTTGGAGCAATACCAAGTTCATTATTATTAACCTCATCAAAGCTATGCAATCTTGCATAAAGGTTATTTACTGGATTGAATTCAAAAATTGCTCCTGTATCGTTAACTCCACCACGAAACGTTAATCCGTAAAATTTTTGATGATTCTCAGAATACGTTAAACTTCCATCAGGCCCTGCTCCATCTTTTGAACTATTAAACTTGAAAATTGGACTGTAGATGTTTGTCGTTATGTCGAAACTATAAAACATGCTATTAAAGCTATCAACATTGCCATATACAGTTTTGTTAGTAATACCATATAGTTTACCATCTGATGCTTCCAAAAGGCTTCCATAAGGATAATGACCTGAATTGTAATTAAAACCATAAAGCAAACTAGATATATTGCTCAAAGGATCATATTCGAATAAAGAGCCAATCTCACTAGCACCACCATATCTAGTTACACCATAAAGCTTGTTATTTGATGCTAATGTAAGATTAGAACCAGGCCCATAACCTAAATTATTGGAATCTCCAAAATCGACCAAAGTTGTATATGTGCTCGTTGTAATATTGTATTTAAAAAGGATCCCATAATCATACAAACCTCCTTCATCAGTTGTACCAAAGAGTTCTAGAGAATTGTTGGGACCTTCAATTAATGTGCCTAAAGGATATTTTCCTGAGGTTTCAGTAGATCCAAAATTGTATAAACTTGTTAGTGTGTTGGTAACAAAATCATATTGAAATAATACGCCAAAGCCATAATTCCCACCTCCGCTAGTGAGACCATATAACTTTGCATCACTGGCTTCAAACAGAGATCCGTATGGTATTGCTCCTGGATTTAATGCATTGTCATCAAAATCTATTTTTTTTGTATAAGTGTTGGTGTTAATATCGAATTCAAAAATAACACCATTGTCAAAATTTCCTCCAACAGAGGTCATACCGTATAATTTTCCATTAGAAGCATAGATGAGATCAGCTTCAGGAGCTCCACCACTTGGGGCATCAAAATCATGTAGTTTAGTAAAGACATTTTGTACATAGTCATATTCAAAAATAACGCCATCACCATGATTTCCTCCTTCTCTAGTCAAACCATAAAGCTTATTATTAACTTCAATGAGTGATCCTTGTGGCCGATTTCCATTTGTAGAAATTATTGTACCATACTCATCTACACCAAACCTAAATTTGGTTTCAAATACATTGGTTGTAGAATCGTACTCATATAAAACACCACTTGTGCTATCACTATCATAGTAAACACCATTTAAATAAAATCCAGAATACGGAGACAAACCATAAAATTTACCATTTGAGGCTTGTATTACTCCGCTTTCAATGTCATAGCCATCCGTTTTAAAAAAATCGTACTGGACCTCTAGATTTTCGGCATTTTCATCGGTTTTAAAGATGGTTCCCATATCAGATTTTCCGCCTCTAAAAGTCATTCCCCATAATTCAAAATCTTCTTGCGATAGAATCGTGTTAGGTAACAACATTATAATTAATGCCAGTATTTTATTGTAAATTTTTGCTTTCATATTATGTATTCAAATTACTGTAGAACTCAAACCAGCCAGAACTGGTAATTTCTAAGTTTTACTTTTGTTGGTTTATATCTACTTATATTATTCTGAAATGTTGTATTCAAAGTTTGCAGTAATGTTATATAACAACTCCCCAGGAGGTGTAGTAGGACTAGTGAAATAATTGCTAAATAGTTGATTTCCTGAAGCTCCAATAGTTCCTTTAATATGCTTCAGCGTAAGAATACCTAACTCGTTTGTTGTTTCTTCATATTCTGTAATACTAACTACGATATTTTTAGATAATAAATTAGTTGACGCATCATTATCCAAATCATTATCATGATCGTAAAAAATATCCTCATCATCTACCGATACAATCAGATATTGAGTGGGTTGAAACGTAATTAATCCTGTAGATCCTGTTTGGAATTCTCCTAGGACTTTAGAGCCTGTACCTGCAGAAAAAGTCATCTCGACACTTCTTTCTACTTCGCCATTTGATCCAATATAGCCATAGATTAAAGTGACCAGTTTTTCACTACCCAAATCAGTGTCTTCAAAATAAACGTGACCTGATATGAATATAAAGTTGTCTTCAGTATCTTGCTCTCGGCTTATCATTATGTTAGTGCCATTTACAACACCTGTTCCGTTTAATGAATATGTAATATTTGAAATACCACTAGAAGGGTTATTGTTATCAGGATTTTCGTCATCACTACTTGAGCATGAGATAAACATTGATAGCATCATACATACTGTTATTGTATTAAACGATTTTAAAATTGATTGTGTTTTCATTTTAATTCAAGTTTTTAGTTTTTTTTAAGCATTTGTGTACCAGAATAAAAATCCATGGTTTGATAATTTGCTGTTTCAATTGATGTTTTTTTATTTTTCAATGACTTGGCTACGATGATGACATTATTTTTAGATTTCTTTTTATCTATCATCTCCATTTTTAAAATAAGTCCATTAGAAAACTGAGCTGAAATTTTTGGATCTATATCTGGCAACTCCATATTTTTATTACCGCTAAAACTCATAAAATTACTGAGTTTAATGGGTGCTTCAGAAGTATGATATACTTTAATAATATATTTATCATCCTCTATTTGCAACCCTTTACAATTAAATCCTAAAATGGTTTTTAGTCCTAATTCAGTGGTTTTAAAATCTGTTTTATCATTAGTTTTTCGTACTTCTGGAATGGGATGCAATTGCATGAATTTTTGACCTTGCCCTTCCATAAACATGATCATGGTATTTAGATTAGAATCGAAAAGCATCGTAGAATTACCCATATCTTTTGATCCATTTTGAGCTATTTGAGTGGCCTGATACATAGCTCCGTCTTTAATTAAAAAAGTCATATCCATCACCTCCTTTTTTCTAGTATTTAACACCATTTCAGTTTTTAATTGCCAGTCAAAATCATAAGATTGTGGCAAATCATTTGCTGTTACTTTGTGATTTTTTAAAGCGTTTTTTACCGATTTTACTTGTCCTTTAGAATCGCTAGTATCGTAATCATCCTCGTCAATGTCTTTTTTAGGTTGGTCTCCATCTTTAACAATATGATCCATCACGCCTTCCATAAGGCCTTGACCTTGCCCTCTTACTTCTCTAGCTTGAGGGAGGTGCACCTCTACTGGAGTATAATTATATACCAAAAGGCTTTTACCTGGAGGAACCATACTCATACTGTACATATCATCTGTTAAAGGTGCACTCTCAAGTTTGTTTGAATACACTTCGGTTAACCTACTTTTGGAATCAAACAACACATAATTTCCGTGAAAACCTGGTTCGTTTATAAGTTCAAACTTTGTGTAAGTCTCTCCTCTAATAATTTGCGTCGACTCTTTATAATCTGCATATCTAAAATCGTCTGGCTTATATATAAATGCAAATTCTACAATCCCATTAAAAGGGTTAGCTGTCATACCCAAATCATTTTGTTTTTGTAGTTGTGCCATAAAAGGCTCAGGAGGTAATTTATAAGCTTCTAACATCATGGTTGGCACCATCATTCCCTGACTTTGAAGCGCAACGATAGATGTTTTAGTGTATTCGCCATCTCTAAATGTATAGATAAAGCCTTCACTATCTATATAGCTTGGTTTAGGCATATCATCTTGAATGCTTCTAACAGCAACTTCATTAGCATCAAAATACTGGGTTTGGTTAAGTGTGCCATTTTCCATTATCTTGATTTCCAAGTCAGCTTTAAAAAATTCATTTTTTGCTTTAGTATTTTTGCTTAAAGCTGAGTTTTCTACTTCTGTGTTAGAATGTTGTTCATCGGCCTCTTTATTTTCTTTTTTGTTTATGGCACCATCTATTGTTTTATCTGTCTTTTTAGAAACCTCTTTATCTGTTCTATTTAAAATGGTACGTTCGGCAGCTTGTTCAGCTTTCTTCTTTAATTTTTTGAGTAATTGCGCTTCTGAATTAGCTGTTATAAAGAAACAGAGTAATAGTATTAGGATACCTTTTGTTTTCATAATGTACTCGATTTTATATCTTCTATATTCATTTTTATTTTATGAGTAAATGATTTAATAAATTAAAAGAGAATTGTCACTTAAGTCATATTCAATTAATTTGAAAAAACATATACCATAATTTATTTAACTAACTAACAAACAACACTTTAAATTTAGTTTTTAATTTTAAAACTCAGATGAATACTTTATGGATGGAATTAAATAATGTGTGTTTAACCAGATTAAAGTTGTAATTTGTATTTATACAAACACCATTCGATTTTTACCATTCGTATATTATTTGATACCAAATATGTATTTATTCATATCATACAAATGGTTTTAATACCGATTTAATTTTGTTGTACATATATTTGGAATAGAAACTCTATAAACTATGATAAAAGCGATAATAGTAGATGATGAACTAAACGCAATCAAAAATTTGAAATGGGAAATTGAAAATTTTGGTGATGATATCATAGTTTGTGATACGTTTACAAATCCTATTGAAGCTATTTCTGCTATCAACTACTTAAAACCAGATTGTGTTTTTTTAGATATCGAAATGCCTGAAATGGATGGATTTCAACTATTAAGTGAATTAAGTTTTAGAGATTTTGATTTAATAATCACAACCGCTTATGACAACTATGCCATTAAGGCCTTTAAAGCACATGCTATTGATTATCTTATGAAACCAATCGATTCTGATGATTTGTTAGAAACCATAACTCGTGTTAGAAACAATCAAAAACAAAATTCTTTGGGTGAAGAAGTGAAAAAAATTATAGAAAGTTTAAAACCTATTGAAAAACCTAAGCGATTAGCATTACCACTAGTAGGAAAAACCATTTATGTTGACATGGAAGACATCATATATTGTAAATCTGATGGGAATTATACAGAAATACATTTAATAAATAATGAAAAACAAATGCTGTCAAAGAAGTTAAAAGAGGTTGAAAAACAAACTAGTGATTCATTTTTTAGAGCACATAATTCATATTTAGTCAATATTAATTTTATTAAAGAATTTGTAAAAAGTGAAGGGCTTTATCTTGTGCTACAAAATGGGAGTTCTATTCCAGTTTCAAGATCAAAAAAAACAGAGTTGCTTCAATTATTAAACAGTTGATGAACTTTGGGACAAGATCTGACATCTTACTTTTTTGACTATCCTTTTCAAAATGGGTTTCTAACATTTACCATCGGTATATTGTTTATATTATCTGTATTTCACTTCTTGCTTTATTTTCAGCATAAGGATAAAGTGTATTTATACTACAGTTGCTACACCTTTTTCATCATATTTTCACAAATACATCATTTTAAAGATGGCTTCCTCTATGAGTTGTTTTTAGATGTTCATTGGGTGGTTAAATTTCCAACAGTAGCAACAGAAATTTATTTTATTTTCTATGCTTTATTTACTTTTGAATTTTTAGACATAAAAAGCAAACTACCAAAGTGGCACAAAATAAACAACTACGTATTAGTTGGGATTGGGTTATATTGCCTAATAATACTACTCATCTATCTAATCTCTGGTGAATATAACATTTTATTGAAGGGTTATTTTATATTTACTGTTCCCATGATACTTTATGCATGTATCGTTTACATTCCGTTTTTTAAGATTAAAACCCCTCTCAAATACTACATAATTATAGGTTCATTTATCCTAACATCTACTTCAATTATCTCTTTATTAATGTATGATAATTTAAGACATAATAATTTATCTGTAGAGCCAGCGTATAGCATTTTATATATAGGATTTATTCTCGAAAACGTCTTATTCTCTTTGGGCTTAGGACACAAACAAAAGCTAATTTTAGATGATAGAAATTCATCAAAAAATCAACTTATACATCAGCTTAAAGAAAATGAGAAACTCCGAAAAAAAATACAGAAGCAGTTAGAACAAGACGTTGAACAGCTAAGTAAACAAGCTGAAATTGAAAAGTTAGAGGCAATTAAAATGAAATATGATAAAGAATTAGCCGAATTGAAAGTCTCAGCATTACGAAGTCAAATGAATCCGCACTTTATATTCAATTCATTAAATGCTATCAAACGGTATATTATTGAAAATGAGAAAGAAAATGCTGTATTTTATTTGAATAAATTTTCGAAACTTATACGAAAAATACTTGCCTCTACGATGGAAAAAGAAACATCATTAGATGAAGAGTTAGAAACTATTCAGCTTTATGTCAATATAGAAAATATTAGATTTAACAATAGCATAGACTTTAAAATTGAGATTGATGACACACTAAACTTATCTGCTGTTAAACTCCCTTCATTAATTCTGCAACCCTTTATTGAAAATGCAATATGGCACGGACTTTCTTTAAAAGAAACCAATAGAAAATTACATTTAAGCGTTCAAAAACTAAGTGGAAATCAGTTAAAAATAGACATAATAGACAACGGAATAGGCAGACAGAAATCGGCAGCAATAAAAAAGAAAAAACTCCTTAAAAGGACTTCATTTGGTGTCAAACTTTCTGAAGAACGCCTAAAACATTTCAGCGAAAATTTTAGTGCTGATAGTAGTATTATTTTTGAAGATTTACATGAAAATAATCTTCCGTCAGGAACCAAAGTAACATTATTGATTCCTTTAAAATAATAAAGTTCTAATCCACGATTATTCTTTTAGATACAATGATTTCTTCTGAATACAACTTTAATATGTACATTCCGGGTTTTAGGTTTTGAACATTCACTTGATTGACATGTCCTTCTTCTTTTAACACCAATTGTCCTAAAATTGTATACAGTTCTATAGAATCAATTATTTTTTCAGTTATGATTTTAAAGACATCTGATGTCGGATTTGGTGCTATTTTAAAATTATCTGTAAAAATGTCATCATTACTAAGTACATTTTGAAAAATTCTAACGTAATCAATAATCATGCTACTCTGATTGAAATTTGCATCTATTGGTCCTGCAATTCCTCCCATCGCTATGTTGAGAAGTATATACTGATCTTCATAAAATGGCCATGTAGAATTGTCTTTAACAGCAGGATTATAGGTATAAAATCCAACATCATCAATTAAAAATGTAATTTGATTTGGAGACCAATTTACAGAATACACGTGAAAATCATTTGCTACATCATTTAATACATAGGCTTGATAATGCATTGTATTTCCAAAGCATCCCTCACAAGGCGCATGAATGGCACTACTTACATGATTTGTAGGTCCCAGTCCGTGTTCCATAACATCTATTTCACCACATGCTGGCCAACTCGTTGTTCCAAAACCTTGATTATCCCAATAAGCACCATCTTCATTTATATTTTTTCCCAACATCCATATTGCGGGCCAGGTACCATCTCCAAATGGAAGCTTTGCTCTTACATCAATTCGACCATAGGTGAACGCAAATTTTGAGTTCAATTTTGCTGAAGTGTAATTCTTTGTTTCGCCTTGATCTGTAAAGCTTTCGTTGATAGCTACTATGTTTAAAAATCCGTTTTCAACAAAAGAATTTTGTATACGATTAGTATAATGTTGTTGTTCTCCATTAAACCAACTTCCTCCGGCAGGTAACTGTGTTTGATGAAACCAATTATTAGCATCCACTGCCCCATTAGCATTAAATTCGTCTGCCCAAACTAAATCAGTATAAACTACATCTAATTCATTAGGATTGTAAGGTTCAAGACCATTATCGATATCATCGACCAAATACGTTCCAGATATGTTTACTCCACCATCTATAAAAATTACTAACCTGTTATATGATCCTGTTGCGTTAAAAGAGTCATTTGTACCACTAATTATAGCGTTCGAGAAATCAAAAACTAAATTATTAGTCCAACCTGAACCAGAAGTGTTTTGAACTACTTCTACATCTGGACCATTTCCATTTTCAAACTTCAAATATATATTATGAGCGTTTGGATCGAACTGATAAAAAGATAATGTAATTTGTTGTTCTTGAGCTAAATCTACTGGTATTGTTAAATCAATATAAAATCCTTGCCAAGGCTCTGAACCATCATTAAAGAATTGTCCGACTTCATTTGTAGCATTTTCAGGATCTACATTAAATGAAAATCCACTATTAGCAAAAGCTGTAAATCCATCAGAATTTCCACTAAAATCAATAGGCATTTGTTGTGCGAATCCAAATTCAATTATAAATAGTAAAATAGCCGTAAGCGTATAACATTGCTTCATAGAGTTTTTTTGAAAGATATTGGTAACATCTAGAAGATGAAAACAATTAACCCATACAAAAACACTACAACCTTAAAAAAGGAACTATATTGAGAATAATTAGTTATTTAAAGCTTTTTGAACACAAGAAACCATGTTAGTAGCTCGTTTACTAACTTCTTCTTCAGACCATGACAGTTTAATTAAACAAGATATATTTCTAGCAATGAAGTGATCAGATTGTTCGAATTTTCTATTCTGAAGAGTTTCTAATCCTTGTTTAACTTCTTTAGAAATTGGGTATAGTGATTTCACGTTTTTTAAATGATCCCATTTCCGTATGTAGTGCCAATTATTATCATAGTAGTGAAAACAAGCATCTATACCATTATTTTTAAACGCAGTAGACACTTCTCGTGCAGTTTCTAAGTCTGGTAAAAAGAAATTCAGAAATGCATAACTCTCTTCACCGCCTTCAGGAACTCTTCTAAACGTGACACCAGGCACCTGACTTAGAGCATCACGCAAGATGGTATAATTCCTTTTTTGAATAGCTAAAAATTCTGGCAATCGTTTTACCTGAGCTAAACCGACAGCAGCATGTAATTCTGACAATCTGAAATTATAACCTAAAAACGGATGCGTTTCTGCACCTCTATCCTGACCAACATGATCATGACCATGATCGCTGTAATGGTCAGCATTCTTATAATATTCTGCCTTATTTGTTATCACAGCTCCGCCTTCTCCACAGGTAATTGTTTTTACAAAATCGAATGAAAAACAACCTAAATCAGCAATACTTCCTAATGGTTTTCCTTCATAAGTTCCACCAATCGCCTGACAGGCATCTTCAACAAAAAGAAGATTATGTTTTGTACAGATATTTCGAAGTGCATTCATATCACCCATACTTCCACACATTTGAACAATCATGACCGCTTTAGTTTTTTCGGTAATAGCCTCTTCAACAGCTTTTGGATCTAAAGTCAGCGTGTCGTCAATATCTACAAGAACAGGAATAGCTCCTAGCATCATTATGGCTTCAAAACTAGCTACAAATGTAAATGTTGGCATAATAACCTCATCTCCTGCTCCAACTCCAGCAGAAGCAAGAGCAACTGAAACTGCTGCAGTTCCACTAGAAACTAGTTGAACATGATTTATTTTAAATGTATGTTTAAGTTCTGTCTCTAATGCTTTAGCTTTCCAATGCCCTTTGCGCATGCCATCAAAACCATAACGCATTAAAACGCCGTTATCTAATACATCATTAACTTCTTTGCGTTCTAAATCGCCAAATAATTCAAATCCTGGCATCTTAATATTTCGTCTTAGTTTTCAAAAACGCCATAAACTCTGAAATATTTTTAGAATTTATTTCAGTCAATGCTTTTTCAATCGAATTCCCTTTGTCGTCTATTAAAACTAGTGCTGGAACATTATTACTTTTAGTATAATGAGACGCTAAACGTTTGTGATAAGAATCAGAGGTTACATCTAATTTTAACAAAACAAAGCTGGATGCGTATCTCTTAAAAATTTCTGAGTTGAAAACTTCATCTTGCAATAAATTGAACTTCTCACTATTGGTGTTATCAGTAACAAATACTAAAATCGGATTGTTACGTGTTTCTGAAGTTTTAGTCGCTTCTTGGTAATCTGTTAACCAGTTTTGTGTTTTAGTTTGTGCTGAAAGGTTTACACTAACTATTAGTAGGAATATTATGGTTAAATTTTTCATAGCTTCAATATTAAAAAGTGAATGAAACAAATATAGTACAATAGTGAAGTGGTTCAAAACAATTGTGAAAATTATAAAGTAATAACTGCCTCATCAAGCGTTTTTCTAACTTTTTCAAACCTAGCAAACTTATCATCTTCAGCTCGATAGCCAATCGGAAGCAATAATACTGATTTTAAGTTTCGTTCCTTAAGCTTCAATACAGTATCATATTCTTGAGGAATAAAGCCTTCCATCGGACAAGCATCAATACGTTCAATAGCACACACAGTCATCAAATTACCTAAGGCAATATAGGCTTGTTTTACAGACCATTCCTGGCGTTGTGTTTTAGA
The DNA here is from genome assembly GCF_000826645.1 of Psychroserpens mesophilus. Lineage (GTDB taxonomy): Bacteria > Bacteroidota > Bacteroidia > Flavobacteriales > Flavobacteriaceae > Psychroserpens > Psychroserpens mesophilus. The sequence goes on along the minus strand of NZ_JXJP01000006.1, from coordinate 86,319 downwards.
CATTTTTTGCATCATATGTTTTAAATCCTTTCTGTAGGGTTCTAAAACTTCTGAAGGGGTTTGTCTCAAACTTGATACAGTATCAAACAATTTATCAACATCAGAATCTGAAATATCATCTTGAATACAAATAATCAATAAATGTGAAGCTTCTAACACCTGTCTTTGTTGGTATGAATGTGACACTAGTTGTTCTCTTATATCTTTATCTGAAACAACCAGTAAGCTCACTGTTTGTAAGCCAAAAGAAGTGGCAGTAAGATTAAAAGCCTCCTTTATAGTTTGTAATTTCTCATCTGGAATTACTTTTAAAGGATTAAACTTTTTTGTAGCATAGCGCCATTTTAAGTGATCTATTATATCCATAGTGTTCTAATTATACCTGCAAAAATAAGCTTTGATGATATTAATTAAATCACCTACATCATTAATTAAATCAATATCATCATAAATTGCATTAAAAATATTAGGTTTTATTTGAAAGAAATAAAAAAGGGTTCTATATTTGCACTCGCATTTAGGAAATACCTAATGAGACACTACTGGAGAAATGGCAGAGTGGTCGAATGCGGCAGTCTTGAAAACTGTTGAGGGTCACACCTCCGGGGGTTCGAATCCCTCTTTCTCCGCTTTATAAATCCGTAAATCGCTCAAATACAAGTGTTTACGGATTTTTTGTTTTGTGAATTGTACGATTATTGTACGATTATTTTCATTAAAGGCTTTAATTCGGGATAATCAACTTTCTCAATAATACTCTCTACATTACTATCAACCTTTGGACTAAACAACCCTTTACTCTCTGGATATGTTCCAAGATTATCTCTTTAACGTAAAATGCCCATGATAAGTTTTGCCGTTTTGACGTTCTAAAACAAACCAGTAATCATTTGAAGGCATTTCACTTCCATTAAAAGTTCCATCCCAGCCTAGACCTTTTGGGCTCATCTGTTTCAATAATTTTCCGTATCTATCATAGATATAGACTATATTATTTGGTTCATTATTTGCTCCGTATAGTTGCCAATAATCATGATAGCGATCATTATTAGGTGTAAAGAATTTTGGGTAATATAATAAATATACATCCTGCATTACTTCGCCACATGCGCTTCTGACATGAACGATATACTCACCTGCATATAAATTTGTAAAATGATTTGAGTTTTGAAAATTGATTCCATCAATAGAGTATTCGTAATCTGCATTACCTGCGACAGTCACAATTATTTCATTGTTACTGAGAGACCAGTCTATTGTTTCAATACCAGTAATAGATGGCTCTTCAGAATTAACTACGTTAACAATTAGTGAATCTTCACATCTAATATTATTATATACATTTGTAGCAATTACTTCATAAGCTCCTATTGAATCTACAATAATAGACTGTGTGATTTCTCCAGTTGACCAGAGGTATTCATCATAACCAGTATCTGCAATTAATTCAATTGCTTCTCCTTCACAGATAGACCATAAATCATCCATTGCTAAAACAGGTTGCTCAATTACAATTAAATTAATTATAGTTTCGTCATAGCATGATGCATTTGATAAATTCTCAACCTTAGCGGTTATCTCAATGGTGCTCGTAATAAATGGATTTGGAAGCGGGCTTAGTAATTGATTACCCATATCATCAAAATATGAAACATTCATTCCGGTCTGCCCGTTTAATATGATATCTTCAAAAGCTGAAGTATCAAAAGAATAAAGCCCATCATTATTATCATCACATACTACCACATCTTCGATGGGATAAGCAATAGCAACATTCTCAACAACAAAATCAATGGTAACTTCATCAAAACATGCCTCATTAGAATTTTGAGATAAAGAGTTGGTAACTCTTACAGTAATTGTTACTGTAGATGTATTGAAAGGGTTTGGTAATGGACTTGGCAATGGATTACCATTTCCATCTGTATAGCTAACAGTTATATTAGTTTGATCACCAATTATATCAGATTCTAAAGCGGAAGTATCAAAAGCATATATACCATCTCCATCGGCATCACAAACTACAGGGACAGATACTGGATAAGCAATTGGAACGGATTCAACATGTAATGTAATATGTTGTCCTAAACTTAAGCAATCATTATCAACACTCTCAACACGAATATAAATGTCTTGCATATTTGGTGATCCAACATTCCTGTGATCTGTAATATCTGTAATTGCATTTGTCTCTGTTAATGCATTAGTCAAATTAGTGTAGTAAGTAATTACTAATTGTTGACCCAATGGAAATAAGTTTTCAATTTCTGCTGTAACAGAACTGAAATCAAAAGAAGAAATACCATTAGAATTGTTTCCATCTACACTATCATCACATTCATAAAAATTTCTCGAAAATGTTAATGGAATCTGAGTGGTTGATACAATAAGATTCACTTCTGATGTTTTAAAACAGCCATAATTATTTTCAATTCTAGCCCAAACAGAATCTGCACTTACAATCTCATTAATATAAGATGACGTATTAGTTATAGGGTTATTTTCATTTTCAGCATCCATTTGTGACTCATAAAATGTAATAGTTTCGTTTAATGAATTTGTAGTGATTTCATCAACTACTTCGGTTAAATTAAAAGTACTATAACCATCTAAATCATCATCACATTGACTTAAAGTTACTGATGGCATCACTGATGGCAATTCATAAACCTCTATATTAAATATTGTTTCTGCCACACAATTTATATTGTTGTTATTTACAACTTCAACATAAATTGTTTCAGAAAAATTTGTATTTTGATAATTGGCTGGAGTCGTAATTTGATTATTTAATTCAGCGTCATTGTAATAAAAAACTTGAAAGTCTGAAGAAGATTGACCATTTAGTATTGTAGTTTCGTTTTGGGTTAAATCAAAAACGATTATGCCATCTGTCTCTGTTCCAAAACTAGTGTTATCACAACTTATTATTGAGGGTACATTTAAATTTGGTGTTGGATTATCATAAACCTGAATGTTGAAATTAGTAATAGCTTCAGAATTAGCATTGTTTATATTTCTAACACTAACTATTATATTTTCAGAGGCATAAGCTTCGGTATTTGTATAAGCTTCAGGATTAGTAATTGGCGTATTCGCTATAAAGTCAGCATTAGAAGCGAAATACAAAACCTCAAAAGAAACAGTAGACTGTCCGTCTAAAATAATTATATCTTGGGTTGTTAAATCAAATTCAAAAAATCCATCATTGTCATTATCACATTCTAGGAGATTTTGTGGCTGAGTTGCAATAGGAATTGAAGTTGAAGCTGTACTAAAAACTTTTACTTGACCCGAGTTTACTCCGTTATCATCCCTATAAGGTGCTCCTACAGCTACCCGACTACCATCACCTGACAAGCTAACTGAATATCCAAAACGATCTCCTTCTGATTCACCATCAATGTAATCAAATACTTGAGTCCACAAACCCCCTTGATTTTCATAAATACGTGCTTGTCCTAAATAATTATTATTCCCTGGTGATCCCAGAGCCAAAATATCACCATCTCCCGATAAACTTACAGAAAGTCCTAATTGACTTCCTGCAGCTTCTCCATCTATATCACTACCTATCTGATTCCAAGACCCTCCTTGGTTCTCATACACACGTACGTGACCAGAACCATTTCCATTACCGTCATTTGAAGGTGCCCCAATTGCTACTGTAGTACCATCACCAGATAAGCTGACTGAATATCCAGAAGAGTCTATTGCAGCTTCACCATCAATGTCACTACCTATTTGTGTCCATGAACCACCTAAATTCTCATATACACGTACATGACCTGAAAGATTTCCATTAATGCCGTCATTTGAATTTGCTCCTATAGCTACTATATCGCCATTGTTTGATAAACTAACTGAAAATCCCGATTGATCACCTCCAGCTTCACCATCAATGGAGTTGCCAACTTGACTCCATGAACCACTCTGGTATTCATATATGCGCACTTGTCCTGATGATGCTCCATTTGAATCAACTCCATGTGCTCCTATAGCTAAAACGCTCCCATCACTTGATAGACTAACATAACGTGTACCAAGTTGATCATTAAATTGTTCACCATTAATATCACTTCCTATTTGTGTCCATGAACCACCTTGATATTCATATATACGTACTTGCCCAGCAAAAGTACCAATTCCAGAAGTTCCAGAAGCACCAATAGCAACTATGCGACCATCATTAGATAAACTTACAGAAGATCCTAATAAATTATCCGTCGCTTGTCCATCGATATCATTTCCTAATTGTGTCCATAAATCATTTTGGTAAGTATAAACACGCACATGACCGGAATTACTTCCATTAGCATCATTAGCGACAGCAGCTACTGCAACTGTATTGCCATCACCTGATAAACTTATAAGTTCTCCAGATATATCTTGTGCTGCTTCTCCATTAATATCTTGACCAATTTGGATTTGACCAAACATAAAAAATGGATAAAAACATAACAGCAAAATTTTTTTCATAAATTATGATAAATATGGGTTGTGCTAAAATACTGATAATTTATTATTTAAATATATTAAGGTAACTCAAAAATGAAATAGTACGCTAATCATATTAGAATAAAAAAGTATGTTTTTCCAATGCTAATGTGTATTTATTATATCTAAAAGACAGGTATTAGTGGGTTTATAAATCTATTTAAAATAATGGACGGTGTTTTTTGCAATATAGATTCAAATAAAATTTTCATCAAAACATATAATTACCTAACCTTTGGCAACTCAGGATAATCAACTTTATCAATAATACTTTCAACATTACTATCAATCTTAGTATTAAACAAATCTTTACTCACAGTATATGTTTCAAGATTGGAATCAGGAAATTCAATGTTTAGTAATTCGTTGATTTGGTTCGTTTCCAAAGAATTATCTAGCCAATTTTTAGAATCTTCCAATGACATAATTACGGGTTGTCGTTTTTTTAAATTATGTACTTTCTCAAATAGTGGTGATGCTTTTTTAGTAAGTATTGTAAATGTTATATAAGTATCAATAACAGTATATAAGCCTGCCAAACCTATTGGTGAATCATCGGCACTTTTAAAATAAAAAGGGTATTTCTTTTTTTTGTGGTCATGAGGTTCAAAAAAGCCACTTACTGGAATTATACATCTTCTTTCCATAATTGAATCTCTATAAACAAAATGATCGAAAACTTTTTCTGACCTAGCATTTAAACCTCCTCCATAACGTACTGATTCTTTAAAATAAGGTTTTATGTCATCTGCTGTTTTATTAGAGGGTACAATTCCCCATACAGCTGGTGCTAAAAACTCATTTTTTTCTTGAGGAATCACTAACATATTAGGGTGAGAAAATCCATTATGATGGTATGTAGGTTTATCAAAATAAGGCTCTAACTTAGGATCACTAAGAGACACATCAAAATGCTTCTCCAATCGTTTTACTTTATTTGTCGTACTGGTATGAAAACACATAATTTTGCTTTCATTAAAAATAGGAAAAATGAATTAATTATTTCTCGGATCAGGAATAATTGAGAGCTTCTTACTCCAAACGACACTCATACTGTAAAAATCATATCTATCTGTGATTTTACCGTAACACGCATATACTCCTAAACCATTAATAGGATACTTCTCTACAACATCCGTAAAATGAACTGCATCAAAATAGCAGCCATTTTTATCAATAAAAGTGCTTAACCTCATTAAATCACCTTTATAAGTTTTATTGTATCGAGTAGTTACTAAACTACCATAAATTAGTACATTTTTGTTTACGTGATTTTTCATGTCCAAAGCTAAAACTCCATTTTTCATTTCAACATTTACCAAATGAAAATAATCACATAAAGGAAATCCTAATAATTCCATTTCATCATAAGCATTTTCAATCCAGTTATTATCGAGCTTTGGTAACTTGAATTCTTTATGTTGAATTTTGAAAAGCTTCGACTGATTACTTTTTATGCCATTAGCATTAAGTTTAAAAATCGCTTGCCATAGTAATTCAGTTTTAGTCTGTTTGGTAAATCGGAAGGCATCTACTCTAATTAAGATTGTCAGCTGTTCAATACTGATTAAGACTCTATCAATAAAATCATTTAAAGATTTATACTTCCCATGCAGCTGACGTTCAGTTAGCAGTCTTTGAATGGTATATGACTCTAAATTCTTAAGATAACCAAAACCTAAATAAATGGATTTACCTAGCAACCAATTTGGATGGTCACTCCTATTGATACAAGGCAAACAAATATTTGCGCCTTGTTTTTTTGCTTCATGTAAATAATGCTCTACGCTATAAAACCCGCCACCATTGTTAAGTACAGCAGTCATAAATTCCAATGGATAATAGCATTTCAAAAATAAACTTTGATAACTCTCCACAGCATAAGACGCTGAATGTCCTTTAGCAAAAGCGTAGCCTGCAAAGCTTTTTATCTGATTCCATACCTCAAATATTAAATCATCTTCATAGCCTTTGGCTCTGCAATTAGAAATGAATTTCTGTTCTACTGAAACAAACTCTTGTCTGGAACGGAATTTACCACTCATGCCACGTCTTAACACATCAGCTTCACCAAGTGTTAAATCAGCAAACTGATTAGCAACCTTTAAAACATCTTCTTGATAGACCATCACTCCATAGGTGTCTGGCATTATTTTCATTAAAATAGGGTGTGCATTTTTACGCTTTTCAGGAAAACGATGGCGTTTTATAAATTCATCTTTCATTCCTGATCCTGATACACCTGGTCTTATGATTGAACTCGCAGCTACTAATCCAATATAATCTTGTGTTTGTAATTGTTGCATCAAACCTCGCATTGCTGGTGATTCAACATAATATGCTCCAATTGCTCCACCTGACTTTAAAAGGTTGTTTATCTTCTTATCTTTTTTGAAAGCTTCCACATTTGTAATATCAATTGGTGGCTGTTCAGGTCTATTTTCTTTAATGATTTCTAAGGCATCTTTAATTTTAGCCAAACCTCGCTGACCTAAAATGTCAAACTTAAATATTCCAACATCTTCAGCGATGATCATATCAAACTGAACTGTTGAAAATCCCTTTGGTGGCAAATCGGTTGCTGAATAATAATGAACAGGCTTATCTAATATTAAAATACCTGCTGAATGCACACTCAAATGATTTGGAAATCCTTCAATTAACTTACCATAGCGTAAAACTAACTTTGAAATATCATCTAATTGAGATACTGTAAAATTCCCTTTACTGAGTTTATCTATTTCTTCTTTTGGTAAGCCAAACACTTTACCTAATTCTCGCACTACTGCTCTACACTTAAACGTATTGTAAGTTGCCAATAAAGCTGTATATGGAAACCGTTTAAAAATATACGAGGTTACATCATCTCTATCTTTCCAAGAAAAATCAATATCAAAATCAGGTGGTGATGCTCTAAACGGATTTATAAAGCGTTCAAAATACAAGTCCAATTCAATAGGATCAACATCAGTGATTCCAATAATATAAGCAACTATACTGTTTGCGCCACTACCACGACCAACATGGAAATAACCTTTGCTTTTTGCATAAGAAACGATGTCGTAATTGATCAAAAAAAAGGACACAAAGTCTAACTCCTTAATTGTTTTTAGTTCCGTTTTTAAACGATTTATAACTTTTTCATTTGGCTCTGAATATCTTTTGTTCAGATTATCATAACACAACTTCTCTAAGAGCTTGTAATCATTTTCAAAAGAGTCTGTATATAATTTTAAGTTTTGAGATTTCCTTTTATTTCCGAAACTAAAATCTATATGGCATTCTTCTAAAATTCGAGATGTATTCTCCAAAATATTAGGGAAGTCTTGAAAAGCTAATTTAAGTTCTTCCATCGAAAACATCTGATCTGAAATTTTACACTCTTCAGATTTATCGAGTTTACTAAGCAGCGTATTTTTATCAATTGCTCTTAATAATCGATGTGCATTAAAATCCTTTTTAGTTCTTACAGTAACCGTTTGAAGCACTACTAATTTATCTGAATACGTCTTCAGTTTTGAAAACCGTAATTTTCTTAATTCTTCAATGGAAACACCAATAAATTCATTTTCAGAGAAGGTAGTCTTTTCTAATTGTAATATATTTTCAAAAGGATAGATCACATAACAATTATCAAATGCTGGAGCTAATTCTGGTAACGCTTTTTTTTGTTCAGAATGGTGTGATAAAAACACATTTAGCTCTTTAAAACCTTCATTGTTTTTTGCAAGTCCAACATATAACTGATTTGAGCCATTTCTGAAGTCAATGCCAATGATGGGTTTTATATCTAAGTCCTTAGCTTTTCTAATAAAATTTAGACAAGCAGACGTATTATTAATATCAGTTAAGGCAAGACATTCAACATTGTTTTCCTTAGCAAGTTCTAAAAGCGCTATTTCAGAAAATGTTCCGTATCTAAGTGAATAATATGTATGACAATTGAGGTACATTAGTGTTTTCTATGTGCTAATAAAATTGGTGGTTCTCCACTAAAAGGATTTTGAAATCGTCCAATCGTTTTTGCTCCCATTGAAGATGCTCGCATGATACTCAATTCTCCATAACGACCTCTTATTGTATCCATTGCGTTATACAGACTTAGCATTTCTTCAGTATCATCAAACATATTGATTTGATAATTGCCACTTACAATATCACTAATTTTCACTCCTACTAATCGAATCAACAATCGACGTTCATATAGTTTTTCAAACAGTTCTAAAACTTTAGGAATAATGACATGGTCAGCACTTGAATACGGAATTTTGACTTGCTTGTTATACGTATTGAAATCTGAATAACGAATCTTTACACTAATAGTTCCAGCTAATTTGTTTCCTCGACGCAGTTGAAAGGCTAAATTTTCAGCCATGGCGAATATGGTTGTCCGTAGTTTAGTCATATCAATAGTGTCTTTATTGAATGTTCGTTCTGTTGAAATGGATTTACGCTCATGAAATGGAACTAAAGGAGGATTATCAATTCCATTAGCTCGTTTCCAAATGGTTCTGCCATTCACTCCCAAAGCACTCACCATCATTTCTAATGGCATTTGTTGAACAACGCTTACCTTATCAACACCTAAATTGCGTAAAACCTGATATGTTTTTTCGCCTACGGATGGTATTTTCCGAATAGATAAAGGTGCTAAAAAATCTTTTTCAAACCCTGAATCTATTTTTAATTGGTTGTTTGGTTTTGCTTCACCAGTTGCGACTTTAGACACAATTTTATTAGCTGATAAACCAAAAGAAATAGGTAAACCACATTCCTTAATGATCTTCTGTCTCATTTCCGAAGCATATTTATAACAGCCATAAAACTTATCCATTCCAGATAAATCAGCATAAAACTCATCGACACTTGCCTTTTCAAAAACTGGGACTTTTTCTTTGACAATTTCAGTCACTAAATGTGAATACTTCGTATAAATTGAAGAATTACCACGTATCACTACAGCTTCAGGACACAAACGTCTTGCAACTTTCATTGACATTCCAGAATGTACTCCAAAAGGTCGTGTTTCATAACTACATGCAGCAACTACACCTCTATCTCCTGTACCACCAACCAATAATGGTCTGTTTTGCAACCGACTGTCTATCAGTCGTTCACAAGACACAAAAAACGTATCTAAGTCAAGATGTAATATTTGCTTTTCCATTTGGTAAAATTAACTCAAATTTGTAGTTTTAATGACTCAAAAATTTAGTTTCATGTCAAATATTCAAAATAACATAAAGTTCATCAGAGAACGCAAAGGATTATCTCAGGAACAGTTTGCAGATGAGCTTAACTGGACAAAATCAAATGTTGGTTCTTATGAAGAAGGGAGAGCTTCGCCTTCCATTGAAAAACTAATTGGTTTATCAGATTACAGTAAAATTCCTGTGGACATTTTAGTTCGTAATGATTTGAGGAAATCCAATTCCACCTCATTCATTGAAGTTGGCAATCAGAGAGTCCTTTTTCCTATTCTGGTTGATGAAGACAATGAAAATTTAATAGAAGTTGTACCTGTAAAAGCTTCAGCTGGATATTTAGCAGGATATGATGATCCTGAATACATTGAACAGTTGCAAAAAATCAAATTACCCTTCTTACCAACTGGAAAACATCGTGCATTTCCAATTAAAGGCGATTCTATGCTCCCAATGAAAGATGGTTCATTTGTCATAGGTCGTTTTGTTGAAGATATCAAAGACATCAAAACTGGAAAAACCTATGTGCTTGTGACTTTAAATGATGGGATGGTGTATAAGCGTGTTATTAATAATATTGATTTGAATAATTCATTACTGTTGATTTCTGACAATAAAATTTACAATGGATATAGTGTTCCTATCAGTGAAGTCTTAGAAGTTTGGGAATTCACGTGTAGCATCAACACCCAAGAATACAGTGAAGAAGAACTGAAAATTAGTAGCATTTTAACCATGTTCAATGATTTAGGAGTAGAACTTAAAGCCTTAGAAAAACATTTAAGATGATCTACACCATTATTGATGTTGAAACCACAGGTCACAGTAATAGAATTACTGAAATTTCTATTTTTAAATATGATGGAAAGCAAATCATAGATGAATTTACGAGCTTGGTAAATCCTGAAATGCTTATTCCCGATTATATCACAGCGCTAACAGGAATTGACAATTTAATGGTAGCGAATGCACCCACTTTTAAGGAGATTGCAGAAGACATATTAGCAATTACTCAAGACACTATTTTTGTTGCACACAATGTCAACTTTGATTATAATGTGATACGTAATGAATTTAAGTTAGTAGATATTGATTTTAGAAGAAGAAAGTTATGTACTGTAAGACTTTCAAGAAAATTGTTACAAGGACATCGATCGTATAGCTTAGGAAAATTATGTAATGATTTAGGAATAGAGATTACAGATAGGCATAGAGCAAAAGGCGATGCTGAAGCTACAGTTGTTTTGTTTGAAATGTTATTAAATCAAAAGGACTCTGAAGCTGTATTCAGTAGTTTTTTAAAGAAATCATCCAAAGAAGCCACCTTGCCTTCACATCTTCCAACATCTGTTTTTAATGCGATACCTAATAGTCCAGGCATCTATTATTTTAAAGATAAAAAAGGTAAAATCATATATGTTGGTAAAGCTAAAGACTTAAAGAAAAGAGTTCTTAGTCACTTCTATTCTAAGACAAAGAAGTCGCTTGATATGTGCCGAGAAACAAGAGATATAGACTTTGAATTATCTGGAAGTGAACTTATCGCATTACTCATGGAAGATGCCGCCATTAAACATCATTTTCCTAAATTCAACCAACAAGCTAAACGCACACCAAAAAACTATGGAATATTTAGTTATGAAGATAGAAATGGGATTATGCATTTAGCTTTTAATACTCTAAAATCTTGTCCGAATCCCATTAAAATTCTTCAAAGTTTGAGAGAATGCAGGTCGTTTTTAGAAACTCTGTGTTTACAATATGATTTATGCCCTAAGTATTGTCATTTACAAGAAGGTGTTTCACAATGTTCTCATTATAAAATAAAAACCTGTAAAGGTGTTTGTGATGATTTAGAGTCGTTTGAAGCTTACAACAAGCGTGTTATTGAAGCTATTAATACCATTCAAAATAATACACAATCTAAAGTCATCAAAGAAAGAGGCAGAACTAAAGAAGAAGCTGCTTTTGTACTTATTAAAAATGGGACTTATTTAGGTTATGGATTTATTGATCAAGCTGAACAAATTAGTTCTGAGGATGAGTTAGAAAACTTTTTGATTCCTCAAAAAGATAGCTTGGATGTTCAAAGGATTTTATATAACATTTTAAATTAATTAATTGGTTGGTTAGTATATTATCATCGTATAATAATAGTATGTTATTTAATCTATTAATTAATATACTAATTAGTAGATTATTTAGTTCATTAAAACGATTAAATCCTGGATTAAAATTAATACCTACTAATATTAATCCAACTAACCGGTTTTACTAGCTACTCAGCACTATTATTAATTTTAATTTAGTATTAAAATTAGTATCTAATTAATAGGTACTAATATTAATTAAACTAACTGCATTTTTTAATTAAAAAATGTATTAAAATAATACCTATTAAATTCCACAATTTAGTATCTAATTTATTCGTCATTAATCCTCAAAATTTAATTAATTATGATTCTAAAATAATACAATGAGCCGAACCAAAATCCGTGATTTTTGAAATATCTTAATTTTTGTAAAATTAGCATTTTATTAATTTTAATATATTGAGGTTTAAGATTTAGGTTCGGCTTTTGGTGTTGTTTGAACTTTGTATTCTAATTTACTATTTAAGTAAATCGAGGATTTGCAAGCCTAAATCTTGGTTTAATTCACTTCCCTTCATAACCTCAACAAAACCCATTTTACACTGATGATCAATTCTATTATGATTGTGTTGTTCTAATTCTTCATCCCAACGCTTTAAATAATCATCTGTTTTATAAGATTTAAACTTATTTTCTTTGGCTTGACCAGGATATAATAACAGTGCTCTTTCCGCATCCCAAAAACGACAATACGCATACATCTGTCGCAAATCACCAACAGAAGCTGAGCTCTTATTCGGGCGCTTCCATTTTGTATCAATAATAAAAGTTTGATTATCTTTTCTTAAAACCACATCTGGTCTTAAACTATTGCTGCCCCAAAATGATTTTGACTCTTGACCAGATACTTTTATTTTAGTTCCATTACAAGCCTTTTGCAATTGCTTTAAAATATAAGTTTCCCATAACTCATTCATATCAAAAAGAAGCGATAACATTTTCTCTTTACCACTACTGATATCTGGTGAATAGTTTAAAATTATTAGTCGTGCTAATTCTAAGGCATCACTATAACTACTCGATTTGCGATCTAAAGAAATATTATTTAACTGTTTAGATGTAATTGTTTTATTATCTATTTTTGGAAAATTTATAAGCACTCTATTGTTTAAATCATGTAAACGTGTACCCTTAGTGAATTGATCTACAATAGTTAGCGCTTTGTACAAAATCTGATGTAACATGTGATTACTATCGTAGACTTGATGTGTCGTATAAAAACGCTCTTTATGCACGGAGTTATGTTTGATGTGTCCAGCAAATTCTAGCTTACCTTTTAAAGCTTTAGTGTTGTGAGTTTGTTTTCTATATTTTTTAATAAGGCCTTTTCTTACTAAACTTTCCACATGGTGTAAATACAATTCAAAATAGACTTCTAATAAATTAAGGTGTTGTCGTTTTACATTTGCTGCTCCTGAAGACTCTGCTTTAAGCTTACCACAAGCCTGTAGCATTTTTAGAAGTACACCCTTCCACTTCCTGTCATCATCATCTTTATCTGCTTTAGGATGTATTTCAATGGTTAAACCATCAACTTGTATGACACCAACATATTGATTGAATTTAATTCCTTTTGCAATGGGCTCAAAGTAATTACCATCATGGTATTCGTTAAGTTTTAAAAGCGCGTCCAAATGAGTTTGCTTAAAACTCTGTTCACCAACATACAAACGTTGATGTTCAAAAACGGATATGGTCTTTTGAGATCGCAATTAGTCGTTTTCTGTGTCTTCTATTCGGCCTAGTAAAAGCTTGACAGCTTCCATAATTGTGCTAGTAGACAGTTGCTTTAAAACAAAAGTTGGGGTTTTAAAATCATTAGCATTCTCGTAATCGAAACTGGCAAAATCTATAATGTCATTTTTAATTTTCTCCACGAACCCTTTACCAAGAACCAACCCTATTTTTCCATAATCTCCATAAAAATACTCTTGTAATAAAGGCACAATTTTATTTTTAAACGTATTTACTAATTTTTCTTTTGTATCTACTCCCACAAAATACGAATGACCAATAGTGTGATCTCGATCTATTAGTAACTCGATACGTTGATTTATTTTTTTTAAAATATCAGAAAGCAAAATACCGTCTACCTCTTCATCTTCTATAACATCCAAATTTGGCATCATCTCTCTAAATTCGAAACGACGACGTAATGCCGTGTCTAATGCTTCAACGCTTCGGTCTGCTGTATTCATTGTACCATAAATATCTAAATTGGAAGGCACACCAAATTCTTTTTTAGAATAAGGTAATTTAATTTTCAATTCGTTTTTGGCACCAAGCCGTTTGTCGGGTTCAATTAGCGTAATCAGTTCTCCAAAGATTGCAGAGACGTTACCTCTATTTATTTCATCAATAAAAATGGCATATCTATTTTCAGGATCCTTTTCAGCTTTAGAGCATAAGTTTTTAAATACGCCATCTTCAATAGTATAGCCTAAATCTTTACTATCATCAACATCAACTTCTGGTAATATAGGTTTGATTCCTTCAATAAAATCTTCGTACGCAAAAGACTGATGGAAGGTTACAAAATCATAATGCTTAATTATAGTGTTTGGATTTGCTTTAAAATTATTTACAGCATCTAAGGTCTCATACAATTCTGGTGCTTGCTCTTTTAATTCTGATTCTATTAATTGCCATGATTTATCCTCATTTTTATCAAAAATAAGAGGCACTTGCCTCTGGGCATAAGCCACTGTTATAGATTCGGCAATTGTATGCATTTGTAATGTTCCCCAAAGTGTTGCACGAACATTCTTAGATTCTGATAAGCTTGCCTTTTTTGAAACCCACCTATTTTCTAATATTGTATTGACTCTGGAAGTCCCCATTTCTATCAAAGCTATCGCTGTAACTTGCCACCAGGTTAAACTAGAAACAGTATCTTCAAAATACTTCTCTTTTGAAATCGAAGTTTCTTTTATGGTATACTTATCAAATAAATGCTCTTTTAAATAGAAAGTTTTACCTGTTCCTGGTGGACCATAAAAAATTTGATTTGTTGCATCAATCATTGTGTTTTCTGTTTTACTTGATGAATCAATTCCAAAAAGGTAATTTTCAAATTCAGAATCATTTGATTTAGAATAACCTGATTTTTTTGTTTTATCTAATACTGCTCCTATGGCATCAATCACTGTTCTCCATTCTTCAACATCAAGAACAAGTTCATCTAAATAACTATAATACGTTTTGGGTGACTTACCAGCATATTCTTCACTATTTTTAAACAGTTTCTTTGTTGAAATCAATCCAAAATTCTCTTTGTTTTTGGAAGCATATACATTTGCACAATATTTTTGTCCTACAATAAAATTTAGACTGTACCCTCTTACACTGTAAACTACTCTTGGATCATTTGGTTTTAAATCCATTGATTTGATAACTGATCTCACAAAAGTTATATACTCATCAAAAATAGCAGGATCTAATTTTGCTTTTGTTTTTGCAAAAGAATTTCCTTCATCAAATTCATTCCAGTTTAAAAGGGTGTTATACTCTTCTTCTGTAGCACTAAAGTTTGTCCCCTGATTACCTCCGTTAAAATTTAAGAACACAGGATTACCTATTACCTCATCCTTCAAAATTGGGTCATCAGCAAAATGTTTAATTATCTTAATTTTTACCCGATCTGTAATTACAGCATCTTGAGGACTAACATAGTATTGTTTTTCAACATCTTGCAAGTCAAACACTTCTACATCAGAAACTACTTCTGCCAAGGCATAGCAACCTGACTCCATTCCAGTTTGCCAAAGTATCACCTTATCTCCAATTTTGATTCTATTCTTATGTGCAGCTACTTTCCAACTGTTAACATGACCAGCTTTAAGAGCTTCTGTTAAATTATAAATATCGGGAGAACCTTGAAAAAGCCAAAAATTGACCTCAACTTCTTTTTCTAACATTTGATACAAGATGTCCTGTGCTAAAAGTAGATGATTACTACCATCATAATATTCTGGAATATACTCCTTAACCTGATTAATTAATTCTTGATCTGTTTTGATATAGTTTTCAACCAAATCATTAATTAACGTTAAATAGTGAGCATATTTTTCATTCTTTTTAGCTTGCTTTATGCCTAATATTTTACAGTATTTTTTATAAAATGAATATTTATAAAATGTGTATTTTTCAGGATTTTGAAATGTCAAATAAGTTGCAATAGTTCGCTCATCTTGGTGGTGCTGTAATGTTTCACCTAAGCTCCTGTAAAGGGCTAAGGATTCTTCATTAAATCGTTTAACCCTAGTATTTAATTCAATACTTTCATCAAATAGCATTTTAAAGAGAGATCTTACTTCTTCAGGCTTTTCAATAGCTAAATGCTTTAGAACCGGTTTACTCATTGCATAAAGTAAATTGCTATAGTCTACTGACTTTAATTCTTCCCACAAATTTTGAACATTGAGATTTGGCCTTCCTTTGTAGTCACTTAATAATTCCCACTTGTAACGTTCATTTTTTAACTGTGTTTTTATAATATGCTTTTTGTAATTACTAATAATAGTTTTAATTGGATCGGTTTTTTGTATCACAGATATTCCATTACGCTCAAAAGCATTAAAACAATCTGTATTTAACCCTCCCTTGAAATACCTTTCTATAATTCTACCTTCGGCATGATAATTTGCATATGCCATAATGGCTTTAGGAGGATAAGCCTTTCCTTCATACATGACATCATATGTAGATGAAGGTCCAAATCCATTTGGATAGCCTTTTTCTTCAAAGTCTTTAATGCCTTGTATTATATGTTCTTTAGTTACTTTGTTAAATAGCATAAATATTATTCTTCTAAAATAGGGTGTGATAAACTGGTTTTTCCATTTGAAGGTTTACCAGTTTTATGACAATAACTTTCTGGGTAATCAGGGTTTTCAAATAATGCCCAAGTACGATATGCATTATAACTCATAGGGCGATCTGGATTAAAAGGAATTTCTTCTCCAGTTCTTATACAATAACCTATTATTTTTTCACTTTTACTCTTAGTTTTGATTTTATTAATAGAAGCATCTTCATTACCTTCATGAATATCGATTTGCAATGTTTGTCCACATTCAGGACAGAAATTATAATGATCTTCTAGTTTCGACTCACATTTAGAACAGAGGGTTATCCTATTTTCCGTTTCGTTTATTTGAGGCTTATCTTGATAAACAAATTTGTTAGGTATATCTCTTATAAAATCTGAAACTGCACCTTTTTGAGATATTAGATACAAATAATCTTCTGCCCTAGTCAAAGCCACATAAAACAATCTGCGTTCTTCTTCCAGCAAGAGATCGTAATCTGTTGGTTTTATAACTTGATATATTTTGTCTTGTAACCATGGATCTGGAAATCCGCCTTTATTGGAGTGTAAACCTAGAATAAATACTACTTTAGCTTCTAATCCTTTTGCACTGTGAATGGTTTTAAATTGTATTTTATGACCACTACCAGTAAGTGCTTGCTTTAAATCTGAAGCCATAGCAGACCTTCTATAAAGTACTAATATTTCTTCTGGACTTATGCCGTCTGCAATATGTTTTTCAATGGTTTCCCAAATGAAGGAATTGGATTGACCTTCTTGTTCTTCATAAAAAATTTTTATTTTTTGTCCACCACGTTTAACCGCTTTGATATCTTTTGGTATCTGAAATTTATTTTTCATGATAGCCTCTGTTGATGCACTTACAATAGAATCTGTGCTTCTGTAATTTAGATTAAGTGTTAGTACTTGAGAGTTTGTAAAATGCTTTTTAAAGTGAACAATGTATCCAATTTCAGAGCCTCTAAATCCATAAATACTTTGCCAATCATCACCAACACAAAACAGTTGCGTTTCTTTTTTAGTGAGCAGGTTAAGCAATTTAACCTGCAAATTATTGACGTCTTGAAACTCATCTACTAAAATAAATTTATACTTATCCTGATATCTTTCTCGAATGTTCGGATACTCCTCTAATAACTGAATACTCTTTGTTAATAAACCGTCAAAATCTAAATATGATCTATTGATACAATATTCATTAAAAGCATTTATAATTGGAATTGCCAGTTTATAGAACATTCGTACTCTTTCAAATTCACTTTTTGAAGCCTCATTTACAATTTGCTCTACTGGTTTTTCAGAATTAATAATTTTGTTTCTTACCTCATTTACCTCCCTAAAGAATCGTCTAATTTCCTTTCTAAAGTTTGAAAACTCTTCATCGTAATGTAAAACCGTTGCTGAACTTAAGTCATCACTGATTCTTCCTTTAATAACACGGTCTAACACCTTATTAAAAATAGCTGAGTTATGAGTAGCCTCATCAAAAGTTTTAATACAGGTATTACCAGCTATTTTCATTTTTCCTTCTTTCCAGAACGAAGGATGGCTTTTATTACTAATATGCTCTAAATAGACATTAGCTTGTGGAATAAAAAAATCTGGATGAAAAGTTGAACTACCAACCTTTACCTCTGGTTCGTAAACATAGTCTATACTATTACGATATAACCAATCTGCAATAAATTGTTCTGATTTGGAGCGTACTTTATCTCCTTTTAGGCAAGTAAAATATTTTCCTTCTGGTCTAAATTCTTCCTTTGCTTTGGTATCATGAATAAAGTCTACAAAATAGTCTAAAATGTAACGCTTTAATTTTAAAAGAAACTCCTTATTTTTTGAAAGGCCTATTGTTACCTTTTCAATTATATCGTTTACTGTTTCCTCTGCAGAGTTACCAATAAATTCGTTATTCCCTTTATTATCTGATACTATTTTGAACCTATTGTCGAATACATGGACACCATCTGTTTTTATTATTTGGTAGCAAAGACTATGTATAGTTTTTATAGTTAACCTACTTAACCAAGGGAACTTATTTAAATAATTTTGTCGCTCTTTATTTCTATCGACTAAGCTAATCCCTTTGGTCTTTAAAAACTTTTCATAATAGCCAGTTTTATCAGCAGAGGTGATCATTCTATCCAACATTTCATTAGCAGCATTTTTAGTAAACGTTACTGCAAGAATGTTTTTAGCATCAACAAGCTTGTCATCTATTAAGTAATTAATTTTATGAAGCAAAGTTTTTGTTTTTCCAGAACCAGCACCCGCTAAAACAAGAAGGCGATTACTTTCTGAAAGCACAGCCTTTAATTGCTGCTTGTTTAATGTTGATAAATCTGTTTTGGTTGATAGATTTTTCATTAATTAATTCATTTTTTTGTAATTAAAACAAGGTGTTATTATCAGGAATTTCCCTTTTTGCATCTTCAGTTCTATAAATAGCTCTGCAGCTAGGACAGTAAAGATAGTATAGATAATAATATTTCTGATCTGTTTTATTTTTTGGAATATTAGCATGTTTTTTTATGACCTTAACCTTACATTTTTTACAGATATCTCCTACTTCTTTAATATTATTTTCTTGATAATCTTCAATATTTTCTAAGTAATCTAGATACCCTTCATCCTTCACTTTATTATCTGAATTAACACCTAATTTTGCCAAATAATCGCAGCGTTCATTCTCTAAGTGACCTGCATGTCCTTTTACCCAATTTAACTTTACCTCATGCTTCTCTGTAAGCTCTAATAATCTTTTCCAAAGGTCTTTATTGAGGGCAAACGCATTTTTCTTTCGTATCCAATTATTTTGTCTCCATTTCTTTGCCCAACCTTTTTCTATGCCATCCACAACATACTTGGAATCTGAATAAACTGTTACTTTTGCTGGTGTTTTTATTCTCTCTAAACCAAAAATTACAGCCATTAGCTCCATTCTGTTGTTCGTTGTCAACTCAAATCCTTCAAAAAATTCTTTTTGTCTTCCTTTATAACTAAGAATCACACCAAAGCCGCCTTTCCCTGGATTGGGCTCTGCACCACCATCGGTAAACAATTCTATTTCTGGGATTTCTTTGGTTTCCAATTTCTATATTTTATCAATGTACTTACAGAATAGGATTTTTTAATCATTTCATTCTTAGCTCGATAATAAGCTTTTTTCATTTTTCCTTGGCTTGCTTTCCAATTCTTTTCCTGTTAAAAATGTACTCATAATTAGGTTTAAAGACTAGGTATTATAATTTTTAATATTTTCTTCTTGCTCAAAAATCGCTAATTAATTCCTACTCTATTTTAATAATATCAGTTTTGTTAATCATATACTCGGCATAAAATCTTAATTACTAACAATAATTAAAGCTTCGTAGTTTCTGACATTCGCTTCATAGTATCAAAAAATGCAATCTTAAAAGCATCATCTTTTGCATAAAGTCTATAAAGATCTAATTCTTGTTTTCGTTGTTTTGACATCACATCGTCTAAGATTTTTTTGAAGGCTAAATCTTTATTTTGTTCATCGGTATTCTCAACGACTTTAGTTTGAAAATCGGGATGTGCTTGTATGGATTTTGTTAAACTGATAAATTTGACGCGTTGATCCTCTGGTGTGGCTTCCCAACCTTGAAACCAACGTTCGTTGAAGCTTTGAATAATTAAATCTAAAGGATCCCTTTCCTCTTCACTGCCATGAGCACCTCTTGGATTGGGGTTTTGTGGGTTCACTTCACTTTCTGAAGCGTCCAATTCAATTGCTTCATTTAATCGAACGCGTTCTAAACCATAAGTAGATAAATCTATCGCTTCTAATAATTCATCCAATCCATCTATATCAGTAGTTTTAACTGGTAACTTCGGAATTAAGAATTTTAAAAACCAAAATAATTTTTCCCAATTCAAGACTTCAAAAGGCATAATCGCTGCCATTTGACCATAGATTTTCACGAATTGTTTGGCTTTAATTTTAAAGTCTGCTTTCTCGTCGTCTTCTAACTCTAACTCATGAATAAAGCGTTCAGAAGCGTGCTCTATAATAGGACTTAAAACTTGGGCATCTTCTTTATTAAAGAACTTCTCATTGAAATCTTCAACCTCGCTCCATTCATAGACGCCAACATCATCTAATACTTCTTTCAACTCATGTAATACATTAACATCAGTTGCTTCACTTAATGATGTTGCTGTATAGAAGGGGTCGAACGAAGCTTTTATGTCAGTGGTAGAATTAAAGAAGTCTAATACAAATAAATCTTCTGTTTTCTTTCCTAGTTTGTTTGCTGCTCTATTCAACCGCGATAAAGCTTGTACAGCCAAAACACCTTGTAGTTTTTTATCAACATACATAGCACAAAGCTTAGGCTGGTCAAAACCTGTTAGATATTTATTTGCCACCACTAAGATTCTATACTCATCTTCATCAAACTTATCTTTAGTATCTTTTTCTGAAAAACCATTCATTTCTGCTTCTGTATATTCTATACCATCTACTTTTTTAGGACCAGAGAAGGCAATGGCAATTTTAAACGGATTACCCTTATGATTTAAAACACGTTGTAACGCTTTGTAATACCGAATAGCAGATTCAATACTCTGCGTAATGACCATTGCTTTTGCTTTTCCTTTAAGTTTTTTCTTATTAACTATGTTAGGAATAAAATGTTCCAATATAATTTCAGCTTTGGTGTCAATAGTCTGTTGATGCTGTTCTACATAGGCACGCAACTTTTTTTGAGCTTTAGTAGAATCGAACAACGGATTGTCTTCTACAGACTTTTCTATTTCATAATAACTTTTTAAGGTCGTATAGTTGGCTAATACATCTAGGATAAAACCTTCCTCAATGGCTTGTTTCATTGAGTATAGATGAAAAGGTTTAAACTTACCATCTTCATCTTGTACACCAAACTTTTCTAATGTAATTGGCTTTGGTGTTGCTGTGAATGCTAAATACGAGGCATTTCCTCGCATTTTACGTGATTGCATTGCTAGTACAATTTTATCTTGTGCATCTAACGCGTCATCTTCATTTATTTGCTGGCCCATAGCCGTGTTCATACTATCGTGAGCAGAACCACTTTGACTAGAGTGTGCTTCGTCAATAATAACCGCAAAACGTTTATCGCTTAAATCGGCAATACCGTCAATGATAAATGGGAATTTTTGAATGGTGGTAATAATTATTTTTTTGCCTTGCTCTAAACTGTCCCTTAATTCTCTTGACGAATATGCTGGTGCAATGATGTTTTTGACTTCCGAGAAATCGGCAATATTTTCTCGTATTTGCTTGTCCAGCAAACGTCTGTCGGTGACCACAATAACCGAGTCAAACAACGGATGTTCCACTCCTCGACTTCCTGGAACATTTTCATTTTCTGGATAGGTTTCAATTAACTGATACGCAGCCCAAGTAATGGAATTAGATTTACCAGAACCTGCCGAATGTTGTACTAAGTAAGTTTGCCCTACACCTTTTTTGCTAGCATCGTCAATAATTTTACGCACGACATCCATTTGGTGATAGCGTGGAAAAAACAAAGTCTTGGTTTGTAATGCATCTTTCTTTTTACCATCTAAACGCACAAAATGCTGAATAATATTAGCTAAACTCTGTCGTGTAAACACTTCATTCCATAAATAATTGGTTCTGTGTCCTACGTCTCCTTTTGGTAATTCCGGATTGCCTTTGCCATGTTTGTTCCCTTTATTGAAGGGTAAGAAAAAAGTGTTTTTGCCATCTAATTTGGTAGTCATATAAGCTTCATCGGTATCTACCGCAAAATGAACAATGCAACGTGCAAAGTTGAGTAAGGGCTGTTTGGTATCGCGCTTATGCTTGTATTGATGTTGTCCATGTACGCGTGCATTTTGCCCTGTCCAATGGTTTTTTAATTCCATGGTTACGATAGGCAAACCATTATTAAACAAAACAAGGTCTATTTCTTCTCTTGGGTTGTCAACACTATATCGCAATTGACGTGTTACACTAAAACGGTTTTGCTGAAACCTATCCTTTATGGTTTTACTACTACTAGCTAATGGTAACTGGTAGAACAAGGTAAAATGAGCATCATCGACTTGTAAACCTTTTTTTAGCAGATATAGAATTCCATACTTTTTAACCAAACGGTCATAACGATTTAGGATTTTTAATTTCCAGTCGCTTTGCTTTTGTAGTTTTTCCAATTCTTCTTTTTGGGTGCTTTGTAAAAAGTCCCAGAAGAATAGCTCGTCTATGGCAAACTGTGCGTTAAAATAAGATGGCTGACCAATATAATAGCCTTTACCTGTTCGGTAAATTTCTGCATTTTCATTTACTGAATCTATAGTAAAACCCTGACTTTTCAGTTCCTTTAAAAAAGTCCCTGTTAGGTGTTTCTCTATCGCTTCTTCTAGAGCTTGTTCGTTGGTTTGGCTATGCATGATTTATTAGTGTGGTTTTTAAATTTTCTATAAAAGCTTCAAAATTATTTTCTTGTTTCCTAATCCTTTCTTGTGGAATATGTCCTCGAAATTCAATTAATTTTGCATTCTCTTTTATTACTTCAAACTGTTGATTCTCTTTTATTAACTTTTCAAAATTGTCACCTAAATCAACATTAACATATATATCATTTGATAATTCATCAAATGATATATTCTCTTCTATAATTTTATTTCTTGCCTTATAATCAGCAACATTTACTGTAATCACAGCATATTTATCTTTATTTTTTGCGCAGCATTCTACTTGCCTTTTGCTTAATGCAACAATACCATCTGAAGCCCATCTAGATTTTACTTCTATATAATAAATTGGAATACCAGATTTATAAATAATAAAATCTTGACCATTTTGTTCCTCTATAGTTTCTAATTTTTCATCTGAATCAGATTGAATAATCTTAATAGTATCAGCCAGATCCTTATCTAATTTATTCTGAACAAGATTTTGAATATTTAGACCGATTTCATTTATGTATTGTAAATGATTATTTTTTCTTGCTTTCTCTCTTCCTTTCTCCTTTCCATCTTCAATTAAACTTTGTAAGTCATCTATTTTTGCCAAATCTCCCAAAAGCTCGATAG
The DNA here is from genome assembly GCF_000826645.1 of Psychroserpens mesophilus. Classification (GTDB taxonomy): domain Bacteria; phylum Bacteroidota; class Bacteroidia; order Flavobacteriales; family Flavobacteriaceae; genus Psychroserpens; species Psychroserpens mesophilus. Next base: position 62,566 of record NZ_JXJP01000006.1, on the reverse strand, counting down.
TTTCTTCATTTTTAGTAAGAATAGAAAATAAGCTTGACCTTATCTTCGCGTTTTTAAATTTGTACATCAGAATTTCTTCTTTCACTACATTTATATTCCGTAGCCATTCTCCCCAAGTATTTGGCTTTTCTGAAATCTTCTCAATTAAACTTAATAACGTATCAATAGTACCTAATTGCACAGGTATAAATCTTTTATCACTATTAAGTGAGGTTTCGATTTCTTCCCCTAAAATTGAACCACTTACAAAACCTGAATGTTGCAGAAATTCTTCAAAACCTTCTATTATTAATTCATTACGCACATTACTATTTGTGATTTCATCAAATTTGTTTTTGAATTCATCATCTTTAACATTATCTCGTTTTAATTCATTTTGTGATTTTAAAATGAAATTTTGATTAGGAAAACACACCAACTTATGTAAAAGTTCCTCTTTAAGGTTAGTGTTTTTGAACATAATCGAAACAATGTTTTTTAAGTCTAATATATGCTCAGATATTTCTTTATCTGACAGATACTTTAAATATAAATGTGCTAATAATTTAATAGCAGGTTGGTAATTAATATTAACTGTAGGGTCTGATAATACGTTAGGGCTATCTTCTATTGCAAATACTCTTTTATAAAAACTTGCAACATCAATGTTAAGCTGCGTTTTCTTATTCAAATCAACAAATCTTGTGAGCGACTCTATCAACATAGCAAATCTTATTTTACTGAAGTTAGAAGAATCTCTTTCTTTTAAAATATCATCAATTAGTTCATTACAATATTTACTAAAATTGTCTTTAAACTCCTCTCGGTTATATGTATTTATATTTTCAAGAAATTCAAACTCTTCATGAACATATCTTTCACTAATTAAAACATTAATATTATCTACTATTCGAATTAAAGAAACTTCTTTCACATCCCAATTAACAAGACATTCAAATGATTTAAAATCACCGTGAATATTTGGTATTAATTTTAATCGGTTCAGTAGTGAAACATCTTCTGATATTTGTTTAATAAATTTTTGATAAGATATTTTTTCATTTATATAATAATAGTTTCCTCCACTTTCTTTAACTATAATTTCAGCTATACTTTCTAAAGTTAATACATCAAACTTTTCATCAATATTTTTATTCCAATTGTTTACATTTTTACTTAACTCACAAAATACATCAAATGATGGAAGATTGTAAAATTGCTCAAGTAAAGCATAACATGATTTTATTAAATCTATATCTAAAGTTAAAATTGAGTCATCAAAGTAATCGAATGAGTTTAGAGAATAATTTTCTTTATTAACAACTATCTTTTCTAAATTCCTTATTTCATTTATATACTTTGATTTGAGGGTTATATTGAATTGATTATCGTCGTCTTTAAATTCAATCTTTGCGACATCTAGAATTGAAATATGTAAATCATTTTTTATTTTTTTCAATACCAAATCAAAGCCTAGCTCTAATAGTCTATGATTATTTTCTACATCTAACTTCAACTCATCATTACCGCTGTCTTGATACAAATAGTCTCGTTCTTTATTTGGCTTGAAATTATTTGCATGAATGATGAAATTATAGCCTGCTTCAACCGTTTCCATCAATGGGTAGAACAAAAATTGTTTTGGAATATCATGAAGTAGATTGTTACTATCTCCAATAATAACTTTAACGTTATATTCCCTATTTTCAAGAATTGGAATTTCAATTGGTACATTATTTTTAGTAATCGTAACCACACCTTTTGACTCTCCAACTCTACGGTATTTATTTTCAAAGTTTTCTTTTAATATATTTACTTCACTTAATTTATTGTTAAAACAGAATATATACGGGATAATTGATTCAATATAATCTAGCATCCTAGTTATATGACTTTTCTCATTACTATTTGCATGATATTCAAACGTTGTAAAAGGTAATGGTAATGCTTTAGTTGCTTCGGTATCATCGCATAAATCTTCTATTAGCTCATCTTGTGCAAGTAACTTATCTGTCAGTTCATCAATACTTGTCGCAATTCTATCTAATTTAAAATTTTCGAGCACCCTAAAAGTGCCATCATCTAATTTAATAGAACCATTAATTTCAATGACTTTACCGTATACATGTGTGCTAATAAAACCAGTACCATATTGACCAAGTTTATCCTTATTGTCTCCATATGATTTACCTACACTAAACTGCTTTATAAGACCACCAAATTCATCATCTTTAAAAGGTCTACCATCATGTTTAAATAATAATCCTTTTTCAGTTTTGAAAATTTCAATAATGCCATTTTCTTCTACAGTATCCAAAGCATTTTGAAAAAGCTCCCAAATCGCTCTTTTTTCTGCATAGTCAGGTTTTATCTCTCTAATACCAGTGAATATTTTGTTGGCAAAGGATTCAAAATGGGCACGTTTTTGTTTATCTCTGTATGTAGCGCACATAAAATTTAATTTTTACTTTCTTGTTTCAACAACCAATAAATTTCATTAAAAAAGCTATCCACTTCTAGCATGTTTTTTAAATCTAATTCATTACGTATTTCTTCAATTAAGAAGCAATAATCTTGATAGTTTTGACCACTAAAAGAGTCACTATGTGCTTTAAAATAAACTCCTGCTTCTTTTTTTAATACGGTAATAGGATTAGAATTTAAATTAGCAAAATGATTTGGTTGAAAAGTCATCATTATTTCGGTTATATAATTTACTCTTGCTCCATGGACATTTTCTACTAAGTCTTTTGCTTCTGTAAACACATCATTTGGCAAGTTATTTTGGTGTTCTTTAATAAACTGCACAAGTCCTCTAAATTCGTTTTTACTATTATAAACGAATCTGCGGTTTCTATACAAACTTCCACTTTTCCAAAAAGCTTTTTGTCCAGCAGCTCCAACCAAAGAATCAATAATTTCTTCAAATCTATTTTGAGTTAATCTATTGCTGTCTGCAATTTCGTTAAGTAGTTTTTTTGCTTCTTTATAATCCTTTTCTCTTTGTTTAAAATCTGCTTTACTTTTAGTAGTTCTATATTTTTTTAAACGCTTTTTCAGTTTTTTATAATCAAAACTATATTCAGAATCCCTTTTCTCTGGTGTTGCTTTTTGGTTTTTTCTTGCTTTAAGTTGTTTTTTGTAATAATCTTCATAACGGTTGATAAGCATTAAATTTAATAAGCTAGCGTTATCTTTAGAAGTTATACTTTTAAAGTATTTAATAGAAGCTTTCCAATCTTTACTAGACGATTTGGTATGACTAACCAAAGACACTTCTTGGTTAGTTGTTAAACCTCCTTTGGTAATATTAGCTGAACCAGAAATTATAATGCCTTTGTCATTATTTTTAAAGAGAAATAATTTAGGGTGAAATACGTTCGTTTTTTCTTGTGCTTTGTCTAGAAACAGATTTGCATGTGCTTTTTTCTCAAAAAGTTTAAAAATGATTCTCAAAGCTTCTGGTTCTGTCAAACCAAAATTTTGCCCAACAATAATGTTTATGGGTTTGTTTGCTTCAATATATTTTTTAATAGCAGGTAACAGTAATTTTAAACCAGACATCTTAAAAAATGCAGTTGCTAACCAAATCTCGTCTGCTTCTTTAAAGCATGCGATTATGTAATCTAGATGATTATTTTTACTATTGTTAGAAAGTAATTTTGTTTTTGCCATTATTTACGAAAGTTCTTCTCTTTTTCTTTTTGGATAGATTGCATAATGAAAACAAATGTTTCCTTAATTAAATCATTTGAATCTACTGTGTCATTTTCATTCAATCTCCAAATAATCTGCTTTGAGTCATTTAAGTCAATTGCATATTCCTTATGTTCTTTAAGTTTAGGTCGTTCATCATCATAATAAATACCATTATCGTTTAATGGCATATAACCATTCCATTTCTTTACACTCAATTTTGCACCTCTAGCAGAATTCCAAGCTACGATATACCAAACAATTGTTACGGTGTAACCTAAAGACATTATTAACAAGCTTTTTTCTCTGGGACCAGATTCTACTTTAAAAGTAAAGTCCGTTTTTTCATTATACTCATAAGCCTTCTCTGTAATTTCATCAAACAATAGTTTTACTGCTTGGTTTGCGTGTTGAACACCCTCTTCTGAATCTATTATTCTATCTAACTCCTTATTTAATTTTTCTTTGGCACTTACTTCGTTTGCAACAGAGATTATTGGGTCATAATATGGGTTATTAAAATCAGGTATTTCTCCAAGTTCTGGTCTAACTATTTCAGGTTTTTCATAAACTAACCTACTTAAGTTAAAAGCATCATTTTCAAACTTAGTATCATCCTTCATTGAATGATAAATTTTTGTTCCTAAATAAGCTGGTGCACTTGTGCTTTTTGTACCTTGCCGTAAGATGGGAATAAACTTGTCGTTTTTTGATTGTAAATCATACAATCCTTGAGAAATAAGTGAATATTCAAAACCAGTTCCTCCTTGTCTATTCTCGGCTCTTTTTTTATAATCTTTAGTTAATATAATTATTACTTTATCAGCTTTTTCTAAACCATTTTCCATGAAATGAGTCAACTCTTTACCAGCAGCCAAATCAAATTGATCCAATATGACATTACAACCAGCTTTTTCAATTAAATAATTTGCGAGCTTTAAAACCCATTCTTTATGCTCATCACTATCCCAAGAATAGGATATAAAAACTGTTAATCTTTCTTTCATTTTATTTATAGTTTATCTGATCTATTTATAACTAATTTAAAAGTCGGATTCCAACCTGCTTCTTTAGATGCAATTGATATTGAATTGTTACTATTCTCACTATCACTTTTAAAATCTATATCAATCTGTAAGCCTTCGCCTAGTATTTCTTTAGAAACTACTTCTATTGGTATAAATTTAGAATTATAGCTCTCTACTTCTTCTCTAGCATAAAGTGTCTCTTTTGCTTTATCTAGCATGCAACAAACTAAAGTTCTCCAAGGTTCACTATTGTGAGGATGGATATCTTCGTAAGTAGGATTTTTAAATTGAGTATTACCCGGATTACGTCTTAAACCTAATTTTTCAATAATTGATACAGAAACTAATGAACAACCCAACTGGTCTTCTGTATATGGCCTATTGCAATTATCTGTTTCTGTAAAATCAAAATCTTGTGCTCTTTCTTTACCATTGTACAGAAGATAAAAAGCTTTGCATCCACTTACCCCTTCTAACAATTTTAATTTATCCCATTGATAACTTCGGTTATTAGCACTATAACCATCTCTTAATGTATCGTATCTATTATTAGATTTTAAAATTTTAGCTTGTAATGCAAACCAACGATATTGATTTTTTGAAGTTTCAACAAAAACATCCATATCGCTACCATAAACATTTTCATCATAGCCCGATTTTGCAAAGACATCAAAATTCCCACTGTAATATTTACTGAATTGTAAAATATCAACCAGAATATCATAGGTAATTCCTTCTTCTCTTAAATTAACTCCTACATCATGGGCTCTAATAATTCTTTTCCAAACTTCTGTTGCTATATTTTGAAATAGGTTACATCTTCCTGAATCGATTAAATTTTGTTCTGTTTCTGTCATAACTATATCTTTTTTCTAACAAACTCAAAACTTGCCAGTTACAAACCCATTTACTAAACAACTCTTATACTCTTTTAAGTTATTTGTTAATGTTTTGAACTGATGGTGGTTTCTGTTTTTTGCTTATTGTTTTTAATTCTTATCAAACTTTAATTCAATTGACTTCAATCGCTTACTCACTCTTTTTTCGTGTTTATTAAGAAAAGATTTAGTACGCCAAGCCCATAAAGGCAAATTTTCAGTAACACCTTTAATTTCTATCATAAATAACCTATGCTTATTAACTAAGTCTCGAATACCAAAATTTATCTGCTTTCTAATTTCTTTCCTTTTTTTAGTACTAATCTTAGATTTACTTTCTAAACGAAGAGACTCGTCTTCAAAACTCACAATGACATCATCACGTTCAACAAGTATATTAACTAGGTTATTGGCTTGAATATCTTCATATAGCCTAAAAATTTTTCTAAACTCGCTAAATTCTTTATCCTCTAATTTTTCTACTGCAAGTACTTTAAGAATCTCTTGGACATCCTTAATAAACTCATGATATGAAAGAATATAATTTGCATAGGCTATACTAATTTGTTCAAAAGAAGGTTTATGAATTGATGTTAACACAATTAATGCTCCTTCATCTTTTTTATAAGCTTCAAAATAATCCGCTTCAGCTTTTTCATAATCGTTATAACTAGAAAGCTTAGGAACGCTATCAGATGAAAGTTCTATTAAGAAATACTTATCTCTATGTCCAACATTCTGCCATTGTTTTTTTACAACACTTGAATTTGTTCTAAATGTATCAGCTAACTTTGAAATAAAATCATGTTTATCTAATGTTTTATATAAAAAATTCGCTTCATCCTGAGCTAGTTCCTCACGACTTGAAACTATTTGGTGAAAGCGTCCCCATTCCAGATTACTTTCGTAACCTTCTTCTTTTAATCTAGTACTGTACAATACATCCGTAATTTCAACAAGAATAGCCCAATTATGGGTATTTCTTGTTCTAATTTGTACTTCTACAACTTTTCCGCTTTCTGGTTCTGTTATGTATATATGAAAAGCTTGATATCCTATTTTTTTTGGGTTTTCAAAATAGTTCCTTACCTGACCTCTTACTTCATATTTTTCCAAGATAAGGTTTACCATTCTTCGAGCTGATACCTCGTCATCAAAAATTATCCTAATACCAGCAACATCCCACATTCTATTTAATTGCATTTTTGGTTTACGAATAACCTTATTTATTATTGTGGATATTCTTTTTAATCTAAATGCGATTATTGCAGATCTTTGAACTGTAGATTTATACTGGGTAAGCTCCTTAAAAATTTTAAACAATGGTTCCGTAAAAGAGAGCCTGTGTGCTTGTAATAAATCTAAATCCTCATCAGAAATATGTTTACCCTTTATATTTCTTAGACGCTCACCTAATCTATTTATATCTCCTCCTGTATACTGCATCCCCTAACAAACCTTTACCTTTCCCGTTACAACCCCATTTATTAAACTACTCTTATACTCTTTTAACTTCTCAATTTCTTGCTGTTTTAATCCAATAGCAGTTTCTATTTTTTGTGAAGCAGTTTCTATTCTATTGATAATTTCTATTTGTTCTCTTTTAGGTGGAATTGTAACCATGAAATTTTGAATCAATGGTAAACGCAAACTATCAACAGTTGACTTTGCTTCACCATTTAATGCTATACTGTGGAAATTACTTCTTAAGTAATAGAATAACAGTTTACCTTCTATATTTCTAAAGTTGCTAAACTTATATACTCTTTGATGAAAGTCAAATTTTTCATTTAAATAATGAAAAACTTTCCCAACTCCAGCTCCATCTCCAGCTGTAAGTATAGCTTCTCCATCAAAAGTATAAGTATTAATTTTCTCAGGTATTTGTGATCTTACATAAAAAGGATAAAGTCCATTTTCAACTTTATCTTGAGTGTTTTTTGAACCTGTAGTAATATCGCATAAAAACTTAAACCGCTTCACCTCCCAATGCTCAGGAATCTCACCAATCCACTCCACACCAGAATCTTTCAACGTCACACTATCATCTAAACCACGTGTTACTGCTTTGTGTATTAAAATTTGTTTGCGTTCTTTGAGTAGGCTTATTTGTTGCTCATTAATAGCAATAGCATCCTCTATTTTAGTGGTTTTATCGTCTAAAAATTGGGCTATTTTGATTTGTTCTGTAAGTGGTGGAATAGGAAAGATGAAATTATTAAAATTCTCAGCAGGAAATCGCCATCTACCTAACATAGAAACACCTTGACCATGAGCATAGAAGACTTTACTTTGATAGCCTAATTGTAGCAAAATTAAAAGATAATCTTTATCACAATTAGTATCTAAAATATTGAACACCCTATAATCAGGACTAATTACTCCATCATATTTGGACAAATCAACATAACCTGTAAGTAAATCCATATGGTTCATAGCAAAATCTCCTTGAAATACTAACTGATATTTTGAATAATCCATAGATAGCTGTCCTGAACCACTATCAATATCTTTGATTTTTATTCCCGATTGAGTAATAGATAATACATCATGACCAAGTTCACCTGAAATTCTTTTCAAAATTGTAAAGACATATTTTAACCTTTTCAATTCCCAATGCTCAGGAATTTCTCCTAACCATTCCACTCCAGACTCTTTATAGATTTCGTAACGTTGTATTTTAGTTATAGTCTCTACCATTACACCAAGTTTAAAATCTCTGCAATTAAACCATCGCTTTGTTGTTCTAGGTCTAGAATATCTTTGGTTACCTCTTCTATACTGCGCAAAGGTGTATGCTTGTAAAAATTTTTGTTAAAGCTAATTTCGTAACCAATTTTGGTGGCGTCTAGGTTTATCCACGCTTCTGGCACGTGTGGTTGTACTTCGCGTTTAAAGTAACTGTGTATGTTGTCTTTTAAGGGTACGTTTTCGGTGTCGCGTAGGTCGCTTTCGGTTTCGTAGGTGATGTAGAGGTTTTTTTCGTGAGATTGCTTCGCTTGTGCCTCGCTCGCAATGACGGAAACGTATGGATAATAGCCAAAGTCTGGAAGGTCTTTTTCTTCGCAATCTAAATGCGCTAAAAGTTTGTTTAGTTTATCACTTGAGAGTTTTTCTACTTTTTTAATGACTTTTTCAGCTTCGGCATCGTACCAACTTACGGCATTTAAAATGGCTTTTTTATCGCTTGCGCTAATATTTAGTTTTTGCTTTTTAATCTCAGCATCAACTAGTTTTTTAAAATCATTAAAATCATTATATTCATCTTCACCAATGGCTTTTAACAACACAGTTCCTGCTTTTACCAAGTTTAAGTGCTTTTGCCAAGTGGCAGCTTTGGTGAGTTTTGATTTATTGGCAGATGATAAGTTGAGTTCTTCTTTTTCGCACCATTCTAATAATTCTTTTTCGTGTTGTTTGGTGTTAGTGTGTATGATGTCTCCAAAAGTTTCAAAAGCATATTGCATTGGTTCTTGCAACACTCTATCGTAACGTAAGGTTTCTATTCGCTCGTTGGTAAATTGTGCTTTTAAACGTTTTGGGCGTTCTATAGTTGCTTTGAAATAGCCAAAATCGGCATTATCGAATACCTGTGCAGCAATACCTTGTTCGCCTTCACGTTCGGCAACACTCATGTTGGTATAGGTGTTTACGATTTTGGTAATGTGTTTTGGTGCAAACTCACAGTTTTTGTTTCCTAAATTTTTACGCAGTTTACGGTACAGTTGTCCTGCATCTATTAATTGCACTTTGCCTTTACGGTTGGCAGCTTTGTTGTTGCTTAAAATCCAGATATAAGTAGTAATGCCTGTATTGTAAAATAGGTTGTTTGGTAATTGTACAATAGCTTCTAACCAATCGTTTTCTATAATGTGTCTGCGAATGTTGCTTTCGCCTCCTCCTGCATCTCCTGTAAATAGGCTACTTCCGTTATGTACAGACGCAATACGTGTACCTGTTTTGCTTTGCGATAAGGATTTCATTTTATCTACCATTTCCATTAAAAACAGTAATTGTCCGTCAGACGATCTTGGAATGGCATCTGCTTCTTCTTCCACGTTCCAATAGTTTTTTAAAGTGATTTTAAAGCGAGGGTCAATGACATCCTTACCATCCTTGATATATTTTTGTTCACTGCTCCAAGACTTTCCATAAGGTGGATTAGATAGCATAAAATCGAAAGACATGCCAGCAAACTCATCTGTAGATAATGTAGAACCAACGCGGATGTTTTCCGGATTGTTACCTTTAATCATCATGTCAGACTTACAAATGGCGTAAGTTTCGTCGTTTATTTCTTTTCCGTAGAGATATACATCTCCCATGGCTTTAATAGCACCTTCTTCGTCTTTGATAAAGTTTTGGCTTTCGGTAAGCATTCCTCCAGAACCACAGGCAGGATCGTAAATGGTCATTACTGGTGGTAGGTTGTCTTTAATAGAATCAAAAATAATGTGGGTCATTAAATCAATCACTTCACGAGGTGTAAAGTGCTCTCCTGCTTCTTCGTTATTTTCTTCGTTAAATTTTCTAATGAGTTCTTCAAATACATACCCCATTCCTAAATTAGACAATGCTGGTAGTTTGCGACCTTCTGGATCTTCTTTTTCAAAAGGAGTGAGGTTAATGTGGGGTGAAGTGAATTTTTCCAAAACATCTAACAACACATCTTTAGTGGCCATGTGGCGTATTTGGCTACGTAGTTTGAATTTATCGATGATTTCCTTCACATTAGGACTGAAACCATTAAGGTAATCTTCAAAATTGGCTTGTAATATTTGTTGGCTGTTGGTTGCTGTATCTTTTAATTTTTGAAGCGTCCATGTGCTTACGTTATAAAAAACAAAGCCTGATGCTTCGCGTAATCCTGTTTCGTCCCATTCTGTGAATTTTGCTTCATCACGTTGAAAAGCTAATTCTTCAAGTACTGCATCTTTGGTTGGTTCTAAAAGAGCGTCTAAACGACGTAAAACAATCATTGGCAAGATAACATCTCTATACTTACCACGTACGTAAACATCTCTGAGGCAATCGTCTGCAATAGACCAAATGAAGGATACTAATTTATTATGTGAGGTTTTATTCATTATCTGCTTTTAAACTTTTTTTTATTATTCACATCACTATGTTGAGATTTGATGATACTTTTTTTCATAAATCACTTACATATTATTATAATGTCAAATGTTTAATTAATCATATAGGGAGAGTTTAAAGATAAAAAAAGCCCTCACTATTCAAAAGGAAAAATAGAGTATTTTCTGTGGGTTATTTTACGGGAAGTCGTAAACGTTAAATACATCATTATTTTGTAATTGAAGAATTTTTCCGAATTAAATCATATGGAACACGTATGAACACAAATGGCACACATCTAATACAACTTCAATATCTACTAAAGCATATACAATGCGTATTAATTTGCTAATATTTCTAGTCCCAGAATTTTGAAATTTATAATCTTAATAATTTTACCATAATATTGAAGTATCACTTTAAATAAGAACAAAGTATTTCTTTCTTCTCTTTATATTAAAAATAATATATTTAGAGAAAGAAAAGATTTATTGCTTATCTTTACATTATAGTTATAATATTAAAAACATTTCGAGTTGACCTATGAGTTGCCCTATTGGGTTTTAAAAAACGGGACACCTTGAAAACACTAGGATAAATCAATGGGTTGCGGAGCCTCTTTCTCCGCAAAAACCTTTACAATCAAATGATGGTAAAGGTTTTTTTTAAATTCCTTTCTTATTTTATCATTATTTGAAACAAAATTGATATATATCATTTCACGGGTACCATTTTCTCAATAGCTTTAAAAATTAATCCGTTAAAGTGTTAATTATGAAAGTGCTTATTTATAGTGCCAAAGATTTTGAGATTCCATATTTAGAGAAAGCTAATCATGGTAAGCATAAGCTAACCTTTATTAAAGAAAGCTTATCATCTCATACAGCTATGAAAACGGTAGGTTATGATGCTATATCCATATTTTCGGCAGATGAAGCTTGTATTATCACCATAGAAAAATTGAAAAGTTTTGGGGTAAAGTACATCTCATTAAGATCTGTTGGGTACGATAATGTCAACCTAAGAGCTGCCTCAAGACTAAATCTTAGAGTCGCAAATGTACCTGCCTACTCACCTCATGCTATTGCTGAACATGCTGTAAGTTTATTATTATCACTAAATAGAAAGTTAATAACATCCAATCAACGAATAAAGAACTATAATTTTGACCTCAATAATCTCGTAGGTTTTGATTTAAATGATAAAACAGTAGGCATTATCGGTACAGGTAATATTGGTTCTGTTATGACAAAAATAATGCATGGTTTTGGCTGTAAATTACTAGGTTGTGATATTGAAGAAAACAAAGATCTGATTCATCAATATGATATAAGCTACACAACATTAGAACATTTATGTGAACAATCAGATATTATTTCTCTACATGTTCCATTGAATATGGAAACACACTACCTCATCAATGAAGACTTAATTTCTAAAATGAAATACGGCGTCATTATTATTAACACTGCCAGAGGTGCTGTGATTAATACAGAAGAAGTTATCATCGGACTCAAAAGTGGAAAGATAGGTGCTTTAGGAATTGATGTGTATGAAAATGAAAAAGGGGTTTTCTTTAGAGATCATTCTAGTCTAATTCCTGATGATGATTTATTAATAACTCTGAATGCCTTTCCGAATGTTTTAATCACTGGTCATCATGCCTTTTTAACCGAAGAGGCTTTAACAAATATCGCAGAAACTACGATGCATAACTTAGATTGCTGGAAGGCAGGAAAGGAAACTGAAAACGAACTAACAGATATAAATTAAAATTCTTTTTATCTCTGTTTTTTATAAATATCGTCCAACACTATATGAATGCCATCTGGAGTGATAATGTCTAAATCATACCTGATGGTTATAGGAGTTCCAATTGGAGCATAATAATAAATCACCCAAGCATCAGCTTCTCTGGTCCCTATACAGCCATTAGAATATGCTTTCATTAATGTCATTGGATTCGTTGTTGGATGAATTAATTGTCCGTATCTAATCCCATTAAGCTCTGTTTCAATAAAAGGTATCTGAGGTAATTTAGTCACTTTGTTATCATCTCGTCTTGTCACAAAATACTGCTGATTATCAACTGGGTTAACGTATCTAGGGTTACGAACATGATTAACAATAATACCAACTCCTGTTTTAGTTTTTAAGTTTTGAATTCTGCCAGACATTTCTAGATACTTTTTTTCATCCCGTCCTACTCTAATAGGAAATTCGTAAAGCATTGTAGAATCCTCATAGATACGTAGTTTAAATTCTGGAATGTTAATATCCAATCTGGTTTTTAGAAATTGTTCTGATAGCTTATGAGCCTGGATTGAATCAGGAATGATAATAAAACTTCCTTTGGGAATAGCTATCATCTTTTTCTGATCATAAACAAAAGTATCGCGAGCCATCATTCTATAGTAATCTGTATTCTGAAGCGTGTCTATTATCCAAGAATTCGCACTCACCAAAAGGTGTTCACTAAACTTATATGGAGTTAAAGAATCATAGGCCTTGACTACAGAATCTATATACTGAAAGTAATCCTCTATCAATATATTCTCGTTTACCAAAAGCGTATCAGAAGTAAAATAGTTTTCTGATTTTACAATAGTAGAATTTTGTTCTAAGCTGTCCTCCTTATTGAAGTCTAACTTCACAATAAAAAGTACAAATATGATAAGAATGATATGTCGATTAATCAGTAGCATCAGTCTTTTTTCAAAAAGTATTTAATGACATCTGCAGTTGATACAATACCAACAAGTTTACTGTTGTTTGTTATTGGCACTGCACGATATCGTCCTTGAGTTAATACCTCTGCAACTTCTTCTATACTTGATTCTGAGGTCATATAAAATGGATTAGGCGTAAAAATATCTTTCACGCTTAATTTTTTATAGACTTCATTATCATCGCTTAAACCTGCTCCAGCAATATGATACATAAAATCAAGTAAACTTACCATGCCTACTAATTTATCATTTTCAACAACTGGAATATGATGATGAAATTCGTCTTTTTCATAAATATGCTTAACATCCAAAAGGTTCTGATCTGGTGAAACACATACGACATTTTTGGTCATAATTTTGGTAATTGAATTCGTTTTCATCACACTATTATTTAGGGTTATTAATACTACTAAAGTTAAAGTATTATTAATTCACTATAAATGATTTTAATCATTTCAAAGCAATCCTTTTAATACTAAATTTAGGATAGTTTAAGTTAAAATTACACTTATGAAAACTAAAACAATGTTAGAGTTACTAACCTTAAGTTCAAGCCTCTATTTTATGGCAAAAGACACCGAAATTCTGGATAGAATTAAGGAATACACTGAAAAAGGAAAAGACAATATGAATGCGTTTATGTCTAATCCTGAATTTGATGAAAACGGAAATGAATTGGAATTTATTGATCGCATTGTAGGGAAAACACATCAATTGAAAGAAGAACTAAATGAAAAAATTGAACAGCAGGTCGTTAACTTCTATAAAAAAATTAATATTGCTCATTTAGACGAGATCAAAGCTTTAAACGAAAAACTTGAAAAATTAGATGCAACAGTTGCTCTTCTAGAAGCTCGAATCAATCATTTGGAATCATAATATCATGGGAATCTTATCTGGTATAGGGAAAAATTTTAAATCGATTTCAAGATATAATCAAATCCTTAGAGTCCTAATAAAATATGGCTTTGAAGATTTTGTGTATTATTTAGATGAAAAGAAAAAATATGCCTTCATTAAAAAGCTAGTCCCAAGTAAATCTCGATCGCATGCTATGGAGTTTAGCAGATGGGCAAAGATGCGATTGGTTTGCGAAGAGTTAGGTCCTACTTTTGTGAAATTCGGACAAATTTTAAGTAATAGACCAGATTTAATTCCTTTAGAACTGGCTCTTGAATTAGAAAAACTTCACGATAATGTACCTCCTATGCCTGAAGACGTGGCCAAAAACCTTGTAGAAACCGAACTCAAAGGTTCTGTGAAAAAATTATTTGCCTGGTTTGAACCAAAACCTTTTGCTTCAGCCTCAATTGCTCAAGTTCATAAGGTTACTTTGCACTCCGGAAAACGTATCGCACTTAAAATTCAGCGTGCTGGAATTCATGACATTATAGCAGAAGACATTAAGGCTATGTATAATATCGCCGAAATTTTAGAGCGTAGAATGCCATCACTAAAGAGTTTTGATCCTGTCGGACTTGTTAAAAATTTTGAAGCTTCTATCCTAAAAGAAATTGATTTTATCAATGAATCCATTAATGTGCAACGCTTTTACAATAATTTAAAAGCCGATGATTCCTTAGATCAATTTGCTCAAGCACCCAAAGTATATCCAGAATTTACAACCAACAAAGTACTAGCCTTAGAGTATATTTCAGGAATAAAAATCGATCAAATAGAAGTCTTAAAAAGTAAAGACTTTGATACCAAAATTATTGCAAGTCGATTGGCTACAAGTTTTTTTAAGCAAATATTTGAATATGGCTTTTTCCATGCCGATCCACATCCAGGTAATTTATTTGTATTGCCTAATGGTCATATCTGTTATTTAGATTTTGGTATGATGGGCAGTATGCTTCCCAGAGATATTTCGATTTTTGGAAAACTATTTATTGCTATTAGTGAAAAAGATGTCAAAGGTATTATCCAATCCCTACAACGTTTATCAAACAATGCTCCAATTAAAAACATGAGAGATTTAGAGTTTGATATTAATGAATTTGTAGAAAAATATTATGTGCGAGATATTAATGACAATGAAATGAGTACCATTCTATTAGAACTTAAAGACATCATTATAGCTCACGGACTTAAAGTACCAACCTACTTTTTTCTATTTGCAAGATCATTAGTTACGCTTGAAGGCGTGCTGAAAAAACTTCATCCAGAGTTAGAACAATTTGATATTGCAAAACCTTATCTCAGAAAAAGTGCTACCAAAAAATATAATCCGATTCTCATTGGTAAAAAAGTTGCCAATTCTGTTGTGGAACTCACAAATTATATGGAAGAATTCCCAACCGATTTAAAAAATGCTATAAGAAAGATTAACTCAGGTGAAGTTAAAGTCGATTTAACACATAAAGGTATAGATCCCATGGTTCATACGCTTCAACGCATTACAAAACAACTGATAACAGCTTTCATCATGGTTGCCTTAATTGTTGGAGCATCCCTGTTTATTGTCTTCAAAATAAATCCTACATGGAATGATATATCGTTACTGGGCATGATTAGCTTTTCGCTAGCAGTAATCCTAGGCTTCGGAATGGTTATGAACCTCAAAAAAGGTGATTACGATTTATGATAATAAATACTAAAACTAAAAAAAAGTACAATGAAAATTGTACTTTTTTAATGACTAGAACAGAAGATTATGGCTTAGAAAAGGCTTTCTTAAAATGATCAAAAGCTTCTGTTATCTCATGTTGAAAATGCTCTAACTTTGTTTCCTCTACTTTCTTCTTACCATATTTTCCTTTAAACTTGTCTATAAACGAGTTAAATTCTTGTTTGCCTTTTTCAAACGTATCTTTAGCTTTACTCTTTTCTTTATTGAAGCGATGTTCTAAAATTTCTAACTGAATTTTAAATTGTTCAATTTCAATTAACGTTAAAGCATACATTCTGGTTAAAGCTTCGTTTGTTTTAATTTTTACTTCAATATCGTGCAAGGTTAAAAGCAATTCCTTTTTCTGCTTTTTAAAAATCTCCTTTGTTTCAGCCTTACCTAATGCTAATTGTACACGCAATTCGTCAAACTTAGTATTAAGGTCTTCAATTTTATCTTTGAGGCCTGAAATTTTGAATTCGCTTTCATGAAGAAATATATTAAACTTCTTTTTCACGTCTTCATATGTATCTTGGGCTTCTGCCTTACCCAAAGCTGCTTGAACTTGAAACTCTTCTAGCTCAACAGCTGTTTTTCTGAGTGCACCAATAACCTTGTCTACAAAGTTACTGTCTTGTTTAGTTTTCATGAGTATGATATTTTATGATGATATTAAATGTCTTAATAAATCCCGTTAAACACAATGATAAAAATCAGTTCAAAGTAACATTAAAGAAAATTACAGATCGATATATTCATGCTGAAATCCGTTATTTAATCTTAATTCGGAATAAATTCTTGAATTGACCATTATCATTTTATGAGCTTCATAATTATCATACATTTGATTGAATCACAGCTGAAAATGATTGGATTATATCAAATAAAAAACCAATTAACGTCTTTCTTTATTGAAGTTGGAGAAATTTCATTGTTCACAAAGCGTTTTTTTGTTGAAGTAGTGAAGCGTCCATTCGAGATGAAAGAATTTCTTCGTCAGTGTTATCAAATGGGTAACCGTTCATTATTGCTTGTTGGTATCACAGGGTTTATTATAGGTTTGGTTTTGACACTTCAAACCAGACCAACGCTAATGGAATTTGGCGCAGTCTCTTGGATGCCTTCAATGGTTAGTATATCCATAGTTCGTGAAGTCGGACCAATAATCACCGCTTTAGTTTGCGCTGGTAGAATTGGTTCTGGTATTGGTGCCGAATTAGGATCTATGCGAGTCACCGAACAGATTGATGCTATGGAAGTTTCGGGAACCAATCCCTTTAAATACTTAGTAGTTACACGTGTTCTCGCCATCACACTTATGCTTCCTTTATTGGTTCTATTTGGAGATGCTATTGCTTTATTTGGTTCCTATTTGGTGGAGAATATCAAAGGTAATGTGTCTTTTATGCTTTATTTTAATAAGGTATTTGATGCCTTAGAATTTGGTGACATTATTCCTGCAACTATCAAAACATTCTTTTTTGGCTTAGCTATTGGAGTTGTAGGTTGCTTTAAAGGTTTTAATTGTAGTAAAGGAACTGAAGGTGTTGGTAAAGCTGCAAATACAGCTGTTGTACTGTCGTCGCTATTATTGTTTGTTATTGATTTTATTGCCGTTTTTGTAACTGATATTTTCTACGATTTATGATCTCGCCATCTGACATATCAACAGACAATATCGTTCTCGAAATTAGAGATCTTCGGAAAAGTTTTGGTGACAACCATGTGCTTAATGGTTTTAATATGAAACTTTATCAAGGTGAAAATTTAGTGATTATGGGAAAATCGGGTTCAGGAAAATCCGTAATGATTAAATGTTTAGTTGGATTGATGGAAGCCGATAGCGGATTTATTCGCGTTATGAATAACGATATTACTACCTTAGACCAAAAAGCTTTAGACATCCTTAGAGCTGATATTGGTTTTCTATTTCAAGGAAGCGCATTATATGATTCTATGACGGTTAGAGAAAACTTAGAATTTCCACTAAGACGTCATACCAAAAAATTTAATAAAGATATTGATACCGAAACCTTGGTAAACGAAGCCTTGGATAGCGTAGGTTTATTAAGTGCCATTGATCTGATGCCAGCCGAACTTTCAGGAGGTATGAAACGACGAATCGCCTTAGCTAGAACCTTAATACTGCAACCTAAAATTATTCTTTACGATGAACCCACAAGTGGACTTGATCCCATAACGGCGAAAGAGATAATTCTTTTAATGCAGGAGATTCAGGATAAATATGGCACCTCGTCCTTAATAATAACGCATGATGTGGATTGTGCTCGAGTGATTTCTGACCGAATGATTTTGTTAATTGATGGTATCGATTATGCAGAAGGTACCTATGCAGAATTATCATCGAGTGATGATCCAAAAATTAGAGCATTTTTTAAACACTAAAACAATGAAACAGACTAAACCACAAAAATTGAGATTAGGACTCTTTGTTATTATTGGTACAATGTTATTCATTACAGCTATATACTTCATCGGACAGCGACAAAACATGTTCAATAAAACTTTTGTCATAAGTGCCTATTTCCAGAATGTAAATGGCTTACAACGTGGCAATAATGTTCGTTACTCTGGGATTGATATAGGAACCGTTAATGATATTATTATGGTGAATGATTCTTCTATTCAGGTTACCATGAATATTCAGGAAAAAATCATCACTCATCTTAAAAAAAATGCTATTGCAACCATTGGTTCTGATGGTTTAGTTGGTAATATGATTGTGAATATTGTTCCTGGACAAGGTGATTCAGAATTAATCAGTAATGGCGATGTTATTGTATCTTACAGTAAAATTGGTGCAGATGATATCCTTAGCACCTTAAGTGTTGGATCTGAAAACGCAGCAATTCTAACTTCCGATTTACTTAAAATAACAACAGCCATGTTAGAAGGCAAAGGGACTGTCGGCTTATTACTAAACGACACCATTATGGCACAAGATCTTAAACAATCGGTAAACAATCTTAAATTGGCAAGTAAAGGCGCTTCGTACACCATTAATGAGCTAAACGACGTCATTACATCTATAAAAACTAATGATGATACTGTTTTGGGCATGCTTTTAAATGATTCTATCTCTGGCCATAAACTAAAATCGGTAATTAGTAATCTCGAATTATCCAGTCAAGAAATTGAACGAATGCTTGTTGATATTAATACTGTTGTCGATGAGTTTCATTCTGGTGAAGGTGCTTACAATTATATAGTCAAGGATACGACCTTAGTGAATAGTTTAAAATCTACACTCGATAACATCAATCAAGGCACAGATAAATTCAATCAAAACATGGAGGCTTTAAAACATAATTTCTTGTTTAGAGGCTATTTCAGAAAATTAGAGCGTCAAGAAAAAAAGACTGAAAAAGATACACAATGAACATACAACATTTAAAAGAACGTGTTAGCGACTACAAAGATTCCATTAAAACTGTGGTTGACAAAAAAATCCTTTGGGAAACAAAAACCAAAGCTTTAATAAGTAACACTTTGAAATCCATTTGCAAAGAATATGACATTGGATGGAAGGTACAAGAACTAACATGGATAGGAACCAACGAAGCGATTAATATTACGTTTGATTCGTTCCCAAAGGAGCTCATAGATTGTACCAATCAAATTCCTGCTTATCAATTCATTATTGGCGGTGCTTTAGTATTTTCACAATCCTACAGTGGAGACGTTCATACGTTTATATTATTTCCTTATTTAGAACAGATTCCTGTAGAAAACAGCAGCATCGAGCTGGAAACCTATGACCCAAAAATCATTACTGAAAAATTAATCATTGAGCAGGTAGATGAGTTTTTAAAGGAAATGATAAAATGGGAAGTTCCAACTACCAAAAACAAATTAGGCTATTGAAATAACTGTATTGGGTTATAGTCTAAATCTGTAATCTCAATAGTAAGCCAATGAAAATCGGTGTTTTCTAATTGCCAAGTCACTTTACTTTTATTCGGAATTCTAATCCCATGAAATGTTTTGTAAGACACCATTTCAACATACCAGTTTTCTAATTTGGCATCTTCACTTCCACCATAATAGCGCTCTGCTTTAAATGAAACTAAATCGCCTTCAGTATTAAATGAAAACACTCCAGAAACTGAAAGATTATTCTGCTTAAAGGTTGCTCTTGCTGAAGTATCGTCTATGCCTTCCCAAGTGATATAATCGTGTAAAGTTGCCGAAGGAAACCAGCACGTTTCCGCCAAATATCTAATCATGGCTCCTGAATTGATTTGGTAGTTTTTTGATGCATTAATCACTGGGAACATTCCGAATAATTTAATGAGCATCGCTCCTTCTCCATTTACCAATTTATCGCGACCAACCATATTGACTACATGATTTTCATGAACATGGGTTTTCCATACAAATGATGCATGAGTCACATCAAAATATTGATCTGCTTTAAACGACATCCATTTGCTAGTTGGTTTCATTCGCATTTCTCCTTGTTGTTTTAAACGTACCGATGACACTTTTATATGATCTGTTCCACCAGAATTCTGCATCCATTTTTTTACAATTTCCGGAAGGTCTTTAAAATTTTTCTTAGAAATGTTATTATGCGTTGAGCGTGTGGCATTATATAAAATCTGAGTTGATTCATTATCAATCATAGCATGAAATCTGTAAGTGCTGAGCGATGCTATACTTACTACAAGAATGATAAAATTTAGGATGGTACCAAACCTAGCATCTTTCCAAGCCATTATGATTAAGATTTGCGATACAGCAACAACTATATGTGCTAAATAAAACCACTTTTTATAAGTTAGAAATTGTATCGCAGTAACGATAAACAAAATAAAAGTGACCAACCATAGGAAACCAATAGGTTTTGAGATACCTAAGATCTGCTGTTGTATGTCGGTAAGATAAAATGCCTTTGCAAAACCCATAAGATGGATTATACCGTGAATACATAGTAATATGGCAAAGGCATACTTCATGACTTTCTATGATATCATAGTTTAAACAAATAGCAAGGTCGTTAATAGTAATATTAAAACTGCAAATACAAGTTTTAGTCTTAATTGAATTTTCATAATAGCACATTATTTTGTAGAACCATTAATTTAAGAAATGATGATGCCTTATGAAATGATAGTGGTCAGTTTATACACTCTTACTAATATTTCTCAAAATGTTTTTAAAACGTGTGGCACTGATATAGTGGTCCTCAATGAGTTTGCCGTTGTAAAGCAGATTGAACACTCCAAAACCTGAAGGCGCTTGTTTGGCATCTTCTACAGAAGTCATTTTAGTTACTTTTAAATCAATACCAAAATCCATTGCAGTATTCAATAAATCGAAAGCCGATTTCTCATGCCAAGGACATTGATCTGCATAGACTAAATTCCAACCGGAATACTTTTTTTGCTGCAAAGTCCAATCGTATAATTTAGGGATTGAAGCATTAATAGTCCAAGATTTGGATAGCAATTCAAATCGACCTCGACGGTCAACTTCTTTAAATCCATTTTTTTCAAAAACTGTTTTATTAGCCATCCAAGCGCCTTTACTGGTCATCACACATAGACCATCCATATGACGTTTTTTGGCTTCGCGTTCGGCTTCATTAATTAACATCGAACCAAAACCCTGTTCTCGGTCTTTTTTTGAAGAGACTGCAATACAATGAATAAACATATAATTACCAGCATCAACAGGTCTCCATGCTTTTTCAGCTGGCGTAAATTCTATAAATCCGAGCATTTTATCATCTTCCGATTTCAAAATTTTCAGTTGTAACCCTTCTTTGAATCGTTTTTCAAACCATCGTCTCTTACTTTCAAAACCGGGACTTTTTATATTTCTAATACAAAAAAAGGAGTGTTCGTGAACATTTTGAGGAGTTACTTCTATGATTTTCGTAGCATTCATAAGAAATACGTTTATATGCATATATCGATTAACAAGTCAAACAAAAAGCTTACATAAACTTGTAATTAATGGGTTTAAAATTAAAACACTAAAGGATTTAAATCATATTTCTTTAAAACGGATAACAAATCTATTAGTTGAAGTTCAATAGAATACGTCCCAGTATAAGAAGGACATATCGTGCAATCATCAAAGTAAAATTCTACGTAAGTTTCATTAAGAACAAAATTGTTTTTACTGCCTATAAAATCTGTTAACGATAATTCCCAGCAATCATAATACAGACCTCCACTTTTAATTTTTTCATTGAGTTTTTCATTGAGTACCATTAACAATTCGCCTTCTGATCCTTCAATAAAAAAGTCATCATAAGTCATAAATACACCTCTATTTAAATCGAAATTAAAGCAGTCAAAAGAAAAACTTGGATGCATCGCTCCCGAATAAAAATTTTCCTTGTAAAACAAAATACTTACAAGTTGATCATTGACATTATAGATTTTGTAGTCTATAAAACGTTCTTCTCTGAAATTTTGCGCTTCTATACTATCGCATAATAACTTACTTTCTAAGATGTCTTTTTCAATTTGGGACACATTTATATAATACTCGTTTATAAACTCATTAAAGTTTCTATGTGTTGGTTTAAACGACTCATTGAGAAGCGGATATTTAAAATTAAGATTATAGTCTTCCTTTTCAATAACATATCTTTTATCAAGAATCAATTTTTGAAGCTCTTCACGTTCGTCACTTTTTTTAATGAGTGTTTTTTGTTTCATTTCTATCGTAATGGACTTATCCAGAGATTCAATATTAGTATGATTTGTTTGTGAAGTATCTTTTACAGGAAGTGCTACAACTTCGATGTCTTCAATATTATCAAAATTTTCTTTATTGGAATCGTTTTTACAATTTGATAACAATAGAATTAGAAATAGAATATATAAATATTTCATTGGTTGTGAACTTAAGTGAATACTGAAATTATTTTCAGATAAAGGATTAAATTATGTAAAAAAATCAAATTCAACTATGATTTTAATCAGTTAACCATACTTACTGTAAATTACTAAAATCCTTCAACAGTCTTAAAAGATGTGTGACCTACAACATTATGCTCTATACTAGTGTTTTATACTAAAAAAAGCTATTATAAGTACCGTTCTTTTGTAAGTCAATAGTTACGTCTAAGAGTGATCATTTAAATTTTAAATTAGGATAAATTTAATCCATTTTGTAACGCAATAATCGCAAAGCGTTCAATACCACCACTATTGTAGAACCTTCATGAAAAGCTACAGCCAATCCAATATTGGTAAGACCTAAAATAGTTACTGGAACTAACAGAAATACAACACCTAAACTAATCATGATATTTTGCTTAATAATCCGTTTAGATTCTCGGCTCAAACCGATGACAAATGGTAAGTTTTCAATTTTATCAGACATTAACGCGACATCTGCTGTTTCTAAAGCTACATCACTTCCGGCTGCTCCCATTGCTATACTCACAGTGCTTAATGCCATTGCTGGTGCATCATTAACACCATCACCTACCATCGCAATTTTTTTATCTCTCTCAATTAATTCTCTTACAGCAGACACTTTATCTTCAGGTAATAAATCGCCTCTTGCATCAGTAAGACCTATTTGCCTGGCAATTGCGTTTCCTACATTTTGATGATCACCTGTAAGCATTATCATGTGTTTAATACCAATTTGTTTCAACTTGATTAATGTAGCTGCTGCCGTTTTTCGAGGTATGTCCATAACACCAATAAGCCCTACAATCACATTTTGATAAGCCACAATCATTACCGTATGACCATTTTCTGATAAGTTGACGATACTAGATTTGACTTCACGATCTGTTTTGATACCTGAATCTTCCATCAACTTTAAATTTCCAATAAAAACTTCATTACCGGAATATATGGCACTAATTCCCTTGCCTTGTATGGCATTTACGTTAGAAGCCTTGTTTTGTACTTCTAAATTATATTGAATTTTAATATCTGTTGAAATGGCTTTAGCCAGTGGATGATTGCTTAAGCTTTCGACATCCAATACAAGTTGACTAAGTGCAATTTCACTTAAATCATGAAGCGGAATAACATGAGTGAGTTTGGGTTTTCCTTCTGTTAACGTTCCAGTTTTATCAAACGCAATGGTCGAAATCCCTCCTAAATCTTCTAATGCTTTTCCTCCTTTGATTAATACCCCTTTTTGTGCTGCTCTTGCAATACCACTCAACACCGCACTAGGTGTTGAAATTGCTAAAGCACAAGGACTTGCAGCTACTAAAACTGTTATAGCTCTGTACAAACTCGTATCAAAATTCTCGTCTACAATCAAATAAGCAAAGCATAATAGGAAAACAACGAGGATCACAATTGGCACATACCACTTTTCAAATTTTTTGGTTAATCTTTGGGTTGGTGATTTTTGAGTTTCAACATCTTTAACCATTTTTATTAATCGAGAAACCGTTGAATCTTTACTTAATTTTAAAACGAGAACTTCTAAAACATGATCTCCATTAATCGTTCCTGTAAAGACAACATGTTTCTTATCTAGACTATCAAACGCTGGTAAATTATCTGTAGTTTCGATAAAGGTTTTGTCAACAGGCATACTTTCACCTGTAATTGGCGCTTGGTTCACACTGCTGCTTCCGCTAATTATAATACCATCTGCTGCAATTTTTGTGTGCGGTTTTACAACTATAATATCGTTAATTTTTAAGTCATCAATTGAAATTTCTTCAAGTCGACCATGCCTTTTGACGATTGCTATTTTTGGAGATAATGAATTTAAAGCTTCGATAGATTTCTTAGCTTTATTCATGGCGTAATGCTCTAAGGCATGGCCCAAACTAAAAAGAAAAAGTAACAATGCGCCTTCTGCCCAACTTCCTATATAAGCCGCTCCTACAGCCGCAGCAATCATTAAAAAATCAATATCAAAACCGCCTTTTTTAATTTTCTTATATGCCTCGATGCTTATAAAATACCCACCGAAAAAATATGCCGTAATATAGCTTGACAAAGCAAACCATTGGTTATAGTCCGTTAGTTTTTCAATTAAGAAACCTGCAAGTAGAAAAACACCACAAAAAATGGCAAAGTAAAGTTCTGTTTTTTTTCCTAATATTTGATTATGATCGTGTGGCTCTGACTTAGTGTGCTTCATTACAAATGTTCCATAAAGGTTTTAAATCAGATTTTTATTTTTACAATAGCAATGTAATTAGATACTTTCACTTTCGGTGTAAATAGTGAATTTAATGTATATCTAATTATAAAAAAATAAGAGAATTATACATCCTCATAAACATTTAATCTGTTTTTTAAGGTTCTAATTTCAGATTGAAGCTGCTCTAATTGCTTTAGTAGATTATAAATTACATCAATTCCTTCAATATTAATATCTAATTCGTAATGGAGTCGCATCATTTTTTCAACTTCATTGAGCTGATTCACTTTTAAATAATTGGTATTATCACGCACTGTTATTTCAATGAGCTCGTAGTCGTAAAGTGCATTGATAAAACTTGAAGGAACGTTATAATGTGTGCAAAACTGTTGAATTGATATGAAGTGTGTTGTGTCCATGTTATCGCAATTTTGAGAGTTCGGTAAAAAGTTCTTTTTCTTTTGCTGAAAGATTTGTTGGTAATTTAATAGCATAAGTGATATATAAATCTCCAAATTCTCCCTGTTTTTTATACTTTGGAAACCCTTTCCCTTTCAATTTCACTTTGGTGCCGTTTTGCGTTCCTGGCTTTACGTTGAGCTTCACTTTTCCATCGAACGTATTTACAGTTAAGTCACCTCCTAGCAAGGCCTTATACAAATCTAAATCAACTGTGAGATATAAATTGTGAGCATCTCTTTTGAATTCAGACGTATTGAGTATTGAAAATTTAATATACAAATCGCCATTTGGGCCTCCATTTATACCTTTTCCTCCATGACCTTTAATTTTAATAACTTGACCATTTTCAACTCCAGCTGGAATTGTTAGGCGAATATTTTTATTATTTACCGTAAGTGTTCGTTTATGGTACGCATATACATCTTTGAGGTTGAGTTGTAGTTCAGCATTATAATCCTGACCTCGAAATTTCACCTGCCTTCCTTGAGATTTATTGAAATTATCACCGAACATTGATCCGAAAAAATCTGAAAAATCTTCTTCAGAATAACCACCATAAGGATCACTATTCGTTTTTTGATACTGCTCTTGTTGTTTTGCTTTCTCGTATTCTTCAGCATGTTGCCAATGCTCTCCATAAGCATCATATTTTTTACGATTTTCTGGGTTACCCAAAACTTCGTTAGCTTCATTAATTTCCTTAAACTTTTGCTCAGCAACTGTATCGTTAGGATTTAAATCCGGATGGTATTTACGAGCCAATTTTCGATATGCTTTTTTAATATCATTTTCTGTGGCTTCTTTTGAAATGCCAAGGATTTTATAGTAGTCTATAAATGCCATACATTCTAGGATTTAGTTAGCAATTTAGTAAATATAATCATAACATAAAATGATAAAAATCACACATTATGGTCTTTAGATTATATAATGATTTTACCATCTCCCATTTGTATGATTCTATCGGTCTTATTCGCAAAATCTTCATCATGAGTTACAATGAGCAATGACAAATTTTGTTCTTCACTGAGCTGTTTAAAGATGTTGAAAACGTTTTCAGCATTATGACTATCTAAATTTCCTGTTGGCTCATCTCCCATAATTATAGACGGATTATTGATTAGTGCTCTGGCAATAGCTACTCGTTGTTTTTCGCCTCCTGAAACTTGAGAGGCTCGTTTTTTAGCCAAGTGATCTATATTAAGAATTTTTAGTTTTTGCATGGCATCGTGTTCTATTTCCTGATGCGATTTCTCAGCTAGTTTTTTGGCGGGAAGCATGACATTTTCTAGAACTGAAAACTCAGATAACAGGTAATGAAATTGAAACACAAAACCTATATGCTTATTGCGTAAATATGACAAATGTGCTCTGGATTGCCCTGTCACCAATTGATCACTCAAAAATAATTCACCTTCATAATCGGTATCCATCGTGGAAAGAATATATAGCAATGTTGATTTTCCACAACCCGATTTACCCATAATCGATACAAACTCTCCTTTTTCAATTTGAAAATTGATATCCTTTAGCACATGAAACAACACAGGCTTCCTAAAGTATTTATTGATATGTTTCGCTTGTAATACAACACTCATATTATTGTCCTCTAATGATTTTTACGGGATCTATTTTTCTTGCTTTTTTTGATGGCAAATAGCCAGCTAGAAATGTTGAAAGCATAGCAAATGAAAATCCAATTATAAAAAATAACGGATTCATATTGATTGGATAGGTCTCAACCGTTGGTAATGCTTCTGTTTGAAATGGAATGGTATCAATTAAACTGGCCAGACCAAAACCTATAAGCAACCCTAAAATACCACCAACAAAACCTATAATCATAGCTTGACTCATAAAAATAAGCTGCACGTCTTTGCCCGAAAACCCAGTAGCTTTTAAGATAGCGATGTCATTCATTTTTTCATAAATGAGCATGTTTAGTATATTATAAATTCCAAATCCAGCAACGATAAGAAGAGTAATTGATACAGCATAGGTAATCAGATTACGTATAGAAGTTCCTGTTTCAAACTGTGCATTGGCCGTTTTGATATCGATGGCTTTTAATTTAAATTGTTGCTCAATCATTTTTGCCAATGAAGGCGCTTGCTCTATATCAAATAACTTTATATTAATATCTGTAATGTAGTTATTCGCTTTGCCCAATATACGCTGTATTGTTTTAATACTAGTAAAGCTTTGAATGGCATCCAAATCGGCAATTCCACTTTGATAGAACCCGACAATTTTTAATGGAAAAATCCCACCATTTATCGGACTCACCTGTACTCGATCGCCAACTTTTAATGACATTTTTTTAGCGATTCCTATTCCTAAAAGAATGCCATTATCGGTTTGCTCTAAGGCTTCGGCCGAACCTTCAACAATATAATCACTCATATTGAAAAGCTTGGTCTCTTCTACTGAGTTAATACCTGTTAAATTCCCTCCTATTTCTATAGATCCTGCGACATAAAAGATTTGCGTTTTTACTTGAGGAAGCGCTCCTCGAACATTTTTATTACCTTCTAAAAAGTCAATTATCGGTACGGCATTATGAATTTTCTTTTGACTCAATTTAGGCTTAATTGAATGCACTACATTAAAACTACTGTTTACATCATCAAAAAGGGAAACAGGTTGTTGTTTTGAAGGCTCTATTTCATTATACACATGAATGTGTGGTGTTTGATTCAAAATTAAATCATCTAACATGGCATTTAATCCTGTCATAAAACAAACCAGTGTAATGTATGAACCAATACCAAACGTTACACCTAATGCAGCTGTAGAAGTTTGCTTTATTTTAGTAAGCAAGTGTGTTTTGGCAATGTTCAGTATGACTTTCCAGTTTGTCATTAGTTGTGTTTATAGAGATAGGTATCACTTGTGAGTCCTGATTGTATTTCGATATATTCCATATTTTCCAAGCCTGTTGTGACTGTTATTAACCCTTGGTCTGTTTTAACTTGATGAACTTGATTGAGATAGGTTTTAGGAATGGTTAAAACATTTTCTTTTGTTGAAATAATGATATTCCCTTCTCCTGATAGACCTGGATATAACACCTTTGGTGGATTTTCAAAAACAGCCTCGACTTTAAACGTTTGGTTTCTTTCATCTTTTTTAGGATATATTTTAGACACCTTAGCTTTAAAAATGGTATCTGCATAAGCATCAAGATGAATTACAACGTCTTGCCTTATCGCAATTCTTACAATATCCACTTCATCTACTAGCATTTCAATTATAAATCTATCAGCACTGCCAATTGCAGCCAATGGTTCCATGCTAGTTACAATTTCTCCTGGCTCTTTGTAAAGCGCGTATACCTTACCATTAATCTTACTTTCTACTCTAAAATCTTTTGTCGCAATTGATGCTGATTGGTAATTGTTCTGTGCTTGCTTTAAACTTGTAAGCAATTCATTTTTTGTTCTGTGATATTTATTCTGTAGAAGTTTTAATTGGTTGGAAGCTAACTCATAATTCAGTTTTTGAGTATCAAACTGTAATTTCGAACCAATATTTTGATCCCAAAGATTCTTTTGTCTGAAGTAGTTAACCGAATCATTTTTATATTTCAACATTGAAGCCGCTATTTCATCTTCAATGCTACTTAAAATAGCAGCTCTACCATTATAATTTTCCTTGGCTAAATCTAAGGTAAACTTTGCATTTTGAGTATTAAGTTTTGGTGTGTTATTAATTATCTGAAATAAGGGATCATTTTTATAAACCAAATCACCTTCTTCAACCAAATTCACATCTAATAAGCCTGAAACTGTCGCATAAACCTGATAAAGACTATCTGGTTGAATCGTTACTGAAGCATAAACAGATTCGACCAGTGTACGCTCTTGTGGTAGAATTCGTTCTTGTTGACCAGAACAAGAACCTAAAAGTATTAAAAAACTAATGTAAAACCCTGTTTTCATGTCTAATATGCTAGTTTAGATTGTAATGCTATATATTCATTTAAATTGACAGTATCAATAGCTCCTACTAATTTTCTTTGGCTTAAAACAGGATAAAATTCTTGTGTTTCATTGTAAATAAGATGATATATTTTTTTTAAGCTATCAGAGCTGTCAACACATTTAAAATCCCGTTCCATAATGGCTTCAACCAAAACATTTTTATTTGAATTTTCAACAATGCGCTTGTGATATAAAATTCCTTTAACCGTTCCTTCATCTACAACTACAAAATTAGTCTCAGTTCCTGAAATTATTTTGTTAATGACGAGATCTATAGAATCACTTGGTTTAAACACTGAAATATTAATGAGCATAGCTTCTTCAACTGAATGTCCCTTAATAAAATTTAGATGTTGAACCATTTGATTTTCACCATAAGCGCCTAAAAAAATGAACAAAGCAATAAAAATCAGAAATGGATTAAATAGCAGCCCAACCAACAATAAAAATACAGCAATGATTTGCCCAATGGTAGCAGCTATTTGAGTTGCTTTTAACCGATTCATTTTTAAGGCTAACAAGGCTCTTAAAACACGACCACCATCCAGTGGAAAAGCTGGAATACAATTGAACAAAACCAAACCTACATTAACGATAAACAAATAGAACAGAAAGTTTTGTAGTGTGAAACTCATCAAAGAGGTCATAATTTCTGTAAAATTTAAATGGATGTAATTTTGAACAGGAATGGCAACATACAATGCAAGAGCGATTACCAAATTAACTAAAGGACCTGCAACAACTACTAAAAGTTCCTGTTTTGGCGACTCAGGCAGTTTATCTAAACTAGCTAATCCACCTATTGGTAGTAATGTTATTTTACTAGTTTGAATTCCGAATTGCTTAGCCGTTAATGCATGTCCTAATTCATGTAAAACTACACATAAAAAAACAGCAACTACAAGAGCCAGATTAAACATGATACTTTGAATATTACCTCCGCTTTGTAATTCATCAAAAATAATCCAAACAATTAAAAATGAAAATGTCCAATGAATTCTAATTTTAATTCCAAAAAGACGCCCTAAACCTAAGTTTGATTTCATGATATGCATTAATTTTTATGAGTGATGCCATCTCTTACTTGCTGAATATTGTAAAAATACAGTTGAAATGAGTCCTGTAAAATGATATTGGTCAGACTTCATAAGTCGTAACGCACTATTTTGAACACCGTTATGTATTAACTAGGTTTTTCAATGCACACGTCACAATCGTTTTATGAATTTCTGGTATCAAGAATCAGAAGTATGACGTTTAAATTCAAGATCCAAATTGGCAAGCATAATGAGCTCTGACTTATTTTGACTATTGTAACTAGATGCAATTTTTGCTGCAGTTTTCATAATAAGTGATTTAATATCGTTATCAAAAATAGATTCGTGGGCTCTTTTATAGTTTACAAAACTAGTATAACAGGTATCAGAGTCATATTCATGATCACTTTCTAACCATTTAAAAGTTTCTATAATTGTATTCTTAGCTACAGTATCGACTTGATTTAGATCAGTCCATTCTGTTTTGAGAACTTCTTCAAGTCTTTTCAACTCTTCATTTCTAATAGAATTATCGGCATTTGCAATGGCAAAAAAAAGCTTACCAAGTTGTTGGTAAAATTCAGGATTGGTTTGTTGTATCGCTTCCAAAATCATCTAATTTGATATAAAATTACATAATTTCAAAACTGGCACAATGATATAAATCAGTTACTGATCATCCTTAAATATTAACAGCTTGAGTTAGGTAAATTTGTAGAAATTCATTAAATTTAAGGTTAATTGATTGGTATCAAATCCCAACCATTCCCATCCATGCTTAAGCAAGATCAAGAAATATTTAATATCCTGTTAGAGGCCGTTTCAGAAGGCATTATTATTGTTGATAATCAGCAACATATCATGGAAGTTAATAAGACTACTGAGGCTATTTTTGGTTATAAAAAAAATGAACTTATTCATAGAAATTTAAATCTATTACTTCCATCAAATTACCACAACGATCATTCAAGACATTTCGAAACTTTCATCAAAAAAGGGAAACCGAGGCGTATGGGAGCTTCCAAAGATTTATTCGGTTTAAGAAAAGATGGAAATACCATAGCTGTTGAAGTAGAACTCAATCCTTTTAAAATTTATAACAAAACCTATGTCATGGCATTGGTTAGAGATGTTTCTGAACAAAAAGAAATCGAAAAAAACTTAATGTTAAAAAGCAGCGCACTCCAGTCTGCCAGCAATGGTATTGTAATTACTGATGCGTTACAGCATGATAATCCTATTATCTATTTCAATTCAGCTTTTCAAAATTTAACAGGTTATTCAAGTCAAGAAATACTCAATCATAATTGTCGGTTTCTACAAGGTAAGGATAGAGATCAAGAGCCATTAAAAGAATTGCGAATGGCTATAAAAAAAGGGGAAAGCTGCCAAATAACTCTCAGAAATTATAAAAAGGACGGTTCGTTATTTTGGAATGATTTATACATCATGCCAATAATTGATAAAAAAGGCATCGTCACTAATTTTATTGGGATTCAAAATGATGTTACCAAAAGAAAAGAAGCTGAATCTGAACGCAATCATTTGGCAACCATTTTCGATGAATCACTAAACGAAATCTATGTTTTTGATGCTAAAACACTAAAGTTTATAAACGTCAATTATGGTGCACAAAAAAATATTGGATATAGTCTTGAGGAATTAAAAAACATGACGCCTTTAAATATAAAAACTCAAGAAAATGAAACTAAATTTAGGGAATCTATAGACGTGTTATTCCAAAAAAAAGTTGAAAAATTAGAATTTGAGTCGATTCATGAACGTAAAGATGGCACAACCTACCCTGTAGAAGTGCATTTGCAACTCTCAAATTTGGGAGATGAAGAGGTTTTTGTGGCAATTATTTTAGATATTACAGAACGTAAAAATTATACAGAGAAACTTGAAAAGAAAGTTGAAGAACGAACAGAACAGCTTAAGGTTGCCTTATCAAAAGAAAAAGAGCTCAATAAACTTAAAACCCAATTTTTGTCTTTAGTCTCTCATGAGTTTAAAACACCCTTAAGCGGTATTTTGACGTCTTCCGTATTACTGAGCAAATACCAATTAACCGAAGATCAGGATAAACGCGATAAACATATTAAAACCATTGCCGATAAAGTACATTATTTAAACAATATATTAAATGATTTTCTGTCTCTTGAAAAACTTGAAACCGGTAAATTAAACTATCGCTTTAGCAATTTTAAATTGTCTAAAGTTATAGATGAGGTCATTTACAACGCAAATATGCTATTAAAAGAAGGTCAGTATATTAAGTATCCAGATAACATAGATGACTTATCGCTATATCAGGATGAAAAAACGATTGTACTCATACTTTCAAATTTAATAAACAATGCTATTATGTATTCTCCTGAACAATCTGAAATAATCATTAATGTGCAACAAAACAAAGAAAAGACTACTATTCAAGTCAAAGACAATGGTATTGGAATCCCATTGAAAGATCAAAAAAATATTTTTGAACGATATTTCAGGGCTGAAAATGTAAGCAATACTCAAGGTACAGGAATTGGATTAAACATTACTAAAAATCATTTAGAAAATTTAGATGGTACGATTTGTTTTGAAAGTGAGGAAGGAAAAGGAACTACGTTCACAATAACAATACCAAATACAGCAAAAAAATGACCACTATTTTACTTATCGAAGACGATACTGTACTCAGGGAGAATACTGCAGAACTTTTGATGCTTTCTAACTACTCAGTGATTACTGCATCAAACGGTAAAATTGGTGTCAAAATGGCGAAAAAACACCTTCCAGATATAATTGTTTGCGACATTATGATGCCTGAACTTGATGGTTATGGTGTATTGCAATCGTTATCTCAAAACGAGAGCACAAAATATATTCCTTTTATATTTTTATCTGCCAAAACCGAACACAAAGACGTGAGAAAAGGTATGAATTTGGGAGCCGATGATTATATCACAAAACCGTTTAATGAATCAGAATTAATAAATGCCATTGAAAGTCGTTTGGCAAAGGCTTTAATTTTAAAAGATTTTAGAGAGCATTCTAATCATGAAATTAAAGAAAACAACACGTCAGAAATAAAAACCCTTAACGAATTGAAAAATTTCTTCGATGATAATGGTACCTCTTTTAATTTTGAAAAAGACACCATTATTTATCGTGAAGGAGACCATTCAAATTATATTTACCTCGTATGTAAAGGCGCTGTAAAATGTCATCAAATTGATGAACAAGGTAAAGAACTGGTAACGGCACTTTATAAGGAAGACGATTTATTTGGCTACAGCTCATTCATCAATAATCAACCCCACAAAGATACAGCGACATCAATTGAAAATACTGAAATTGTAGGCGTTTCAACACAAGAATTTTATGAGATTCTTAATGAGAATCCAAAGTTAGCTTTAGAAATTATACAAATGCTTTCTGATGATATTTTAGGCATAAAAAGTCAATTATTAGAAATGGCTTACGCTTCTGTCAATAAAAAAACAGCGACAACGATTTTAAAATTTGCTGAAAAAATTAATCGAAAACCAGAAGATCCAATTAATATTTCAAGAAGTGACTTGGCAAGTGTTGCAGGAATAGCAACCGAAACTTTGATTAGAACACTCACAAATTTCAAGAAACAAGGCATTATTAAAGCTGATGGTAGAAATATTAAGGTAATGGACTTAGAAAAATTAAAACGCATCAGTTAAAAGTGATTAATATCATTTCCTAATTGACACCTTGACAATACATTTGTTATCGTAAAGATATTGTTCGATGAAAAATGTATTATTACCCACTGACTTTTCAGAAAATTCATGGAATGCTATTCAATATGCTATTCAATTTTTTGAACATATAAAATGCAACTTTTATTTATTTCATGTGATAAGATTAAATTCAATTGTTGCAAATGACACACCATATTTGCTAGACCATAAGGTAATAGATGACCTTTATACAAAGCCAACTAAGCAAAAATTAATTTCAATCTTAAAGCGTATTTCCAAACTATCACCTAATCAGGAACATCATAAATTTTATACGCTTACCGATTATGGTTTTTTTATAGAATCTATTCGTAAAACTGTTGAAGAAAAACGCATAGATTATATAGTAATGGGCACAAAAGGCGCATCTGGATTAGAAAAAATTATATTAGGCACCAATACTGCAGATGTCATCACTAAAGTCAAATGTAACACCTTAGCAATTCCTGAAAATTCAAATTTTCACATACCGAAAGAAATTGCATTTCCTACCGACTTCTCACTATCTCACGACCTTCAGGTATTGCAACCTATTTCAGATATCATTACACGTTTTAAATCATCATTACGAATTGTTCACATCAATAAAAATAAAGTCGAATTAACTAAAGATGAAGAAAAAAACAAAGATCTTCTGGAAGATTTTTTTAATAATCAGCAATTTAGTTTTCATTATCTAACAAATAAAAAAGTAGAAGATGCCGTTCAATGTTTTGTTGAAAGTAGAGATATAAACATGATTTGCATGGTAGCTAAAAATCTCAATTACTTTCAACAAATTTTATTTCATTCAAAAGTGGAAAAATTAAGCTATCACACCGATATTCCATTTTTGGTATTACACGAAAAAAACACGTATTATGGATAATTCATTAGTATTAGCTAAGTTTTGGGGATGGTATCTCCTGATATTCTTTTTTGTATTAAGTCTTAATCCTAAAAGAATTAAACAAATATTTAACGACCTCAAAGATGAAAAATTTCTTATTCTCTTCGCCTTTATGGCTATAATTTTTGGACTAATTAATATTCTACTTCACAATATTTGGGAATTGAGCTATAAGCTCATTATTACTGGTATTGGCTGGTTGTCTATAATCATTGGATTAGCACTGTTCATATTCCCTAAACCAACGGTAAATAGTTTAATATTAATCAATATTAAATTGGTGCAAATTATTTATCTATTACTTTTCTTTGTAGGCCTATATTTGCTAAACATATCTTACAACATCGTCCTAATTTAAAATAAAATGGTGAACTGATTTATATCATTGTTAGTCTAACCGAATCAGATTATATTTACAGTACCAAATAATTTTGGTTATTGAAAATGGGGATTTTCATAAGACTTGCAATTAAGTTCGAAAGAAGTCAGACATTAGTCTGACTTCTTTTTATCACCTCAAATTTTGATGTATTAAGCACGCTCTAAACTTCGGTTGCTTACATAAACTCGCGATTACTTTAACAGAGGTAAACGAGATAAACGAGATAAAATTACTAATCTGATATATATCATAGCCTATTTCATGACTACATCATAATTTTGTTAAACACCATTAAAATTCACAATTATGCTGTCTATACTTTTACCGACTGATTTTTCTGAAAATTCTATGAATGCTATTAAATACGCATTAGAGTTTTTCAAATACCAAAAAACAGAATTCTATTTTATGCATGCTTATAGAAATGAGTTTTATGATCATGAAGAATTGGTTTCACGGGATGTTTTTGATGAGGTCTTGAATAAGGTCAAAAATGAATCTCAAAACAACCTTAAAAATCTTCTGGATACAGTTCATGAATTAGCTCCAAATCCCAGATTCACATATCATATTATATCTGCCAACAACACGCTTGTAGAAGAGGCTAACGCTATTGCAGATAAACATAACATCGACTTAATTGTTATGGGAACTAAGGGTAAATCTAACGAACGTCACATTGTGTTTGGAAGTCACACCTTTCAGGTATTAAAATATGTAAAGTGTCCTGTACTTGCTATACCATCAAATTATAAAAACACTCAACCCAAGGATATTTTATTTCCAACCAATTACTTAATACCATATAAACGTCGCGAATTAAAACTGCTATCTGTTTTAGCAAAATCATACAGAAGCAATATTCATGTGTTGTACGTATCAACAAGCAATAAGTTATCCATCAGACAAGAAGACAATAAAACATTCATTAAAGAAACACTGTCAAACAATACAGTCCATTTTTGTCATGAAGAAAGTAAAAAAATAGCAGACACGATTAAAAGCTGTATTGAAGACAAAAAAATAGATCTCATAACGATGATTAATACACAGCATTCATTTTTAGAAGATTTACTTTTTCCGTCAACTATAGACAAAGTTAGTCTTGGATTGGAAATACCATTACTAGCGATGCAAAATACAGCCCGTTAATGATTCAAACCTATTAAATTTTAAGCAATGAAACATATCCTTTTACCAACAGATTTTTCCGAAAATTCATGGAATGCTATTACATATGCTATCAAGCTTTTCAAAAAAGAAATATGTACATTCTATTTACTAAACACATACACACCTGTTATTTATCACGTTGAATATGTTCTTGGCTATCCTGCTCAATTTGGATTAGGCGATGCCGTAAGAGATACATCGCAAAAAAACCTAGCAGATTTAGTTTCAAAAATTACATCAAAATTTGGTAGTAATCCAAATCATTGTTTTGAAACTTCAGCTCGTTTTAACACTCTGGTTTCAGGTATAAAAGAATTTATTATCAAGCATCCTATTGATTTAATCGTCATGGGAACTAAAGGAGCCACAGGCGCAAAAGAAGTGTTATTTGGGTCAAATACAGTACATGTGTTTAATGATATTAAATGCCCTATTGTAGCCATTCCATCCGATTTTGAGTTTGAACATCCTCATGAAATCTTATTCCCAACTGATCTTGAAGTAAATTATAATACAATTGAAATTCAGATCGTAAAAGAATTAGCAGAGCACAATCATTCCAGAATTAATGCCATGTACGTTAGAACTGGTAATGAATTGACAGATCTTCAGAAGCAAAATAAATTAGAACTGGAATCCGTATTTGAAAACACAGCCTATTTATTTCATGATGTCAAGACCATGAATTTAGTTGAAGCCATAAATACATTTCAGATTAAGCATAAAATCAACCTCTTGGTCATGGTCAACAATAAACATTCATTTTTTGAAAATTTGTTTTTCAAAAACACCATTAATCAAATTGGGTTCCATTTAAATGTTCCGTTTTTAGTAATTCCAACGAAACAAGGATCTACTGATTAATATCATTTCAAAAGGTGAGTATAAGCATTAAATTACAGTTTTAATTTAAGACTAATAGCTATGAAATTCAATATCCTTTTACCCACAGATTTTTCTGATAATGCGTGGAGTGCAGCTGTATATGGTTTAAAATTATTTGCTGAAGAAGAGTGCACGTTTTACTTTTTACATGCGACTAAAATGAAAGTTTCAGTAATGTCTAATCTATCTAATAAATTATTAAATATGATGAAAGAAAATGACATGAAAGAACTAGCAGATCTCAAAGAAATGGCAACACATACCAATGCCAATGCAAATCATGATTTTGAAGTTATTTTAAGTTCAGAAGATCTTCATGAAGCCATTGAAATTGTCGTAAAAAAGTACGCTATTGATTTCGTTATCATGGGTACAAAAGGAACGACAAAAGCAAAAGAAATTTTCTTCGGAAGTAACACCGTGAACATCATTAAAAAAATGAAACTGTGCCCTATTCTTGTTGTTCCTGATGAATTTGATTATGTTGAACCCAAACAATTTGCTTTTCCTACAGATTTTAATCGGTTTTACGGTGAAGAATTGCGTCCTCTGAAACGGCTGACAGATTTGCATAACTCTAAAATTAGAATTGTTCACATAAGTAACGAAGATCATCTAACGAGTGCTCAAGATTACAATCTCGCCATGCTCAAAGCCTATCTGGAAGACCATCCACATACTTTTCACTGGATGCTTGACTACACAAAAAAGTCAAAACAGATCAACGAATTTATTGAAGAACTGGACATCAATATGCTAGTAATGATTAATTACAAACACAGTTTTATTGAGAGTATTATTAAGGAGCCTATTATAAAGAAAATCGGATTCCATCCCACAATACCTTTTCTGGTTGTCCCTTGTTCAAACTGATGAATATCATTCCTATTACACTATGAATGTGCTAATTTTAGACTTAGACATTAACGATTACAGTCATGAAACACAACATTTTAATTCCTACCGATTTTTCAAAAAACTCATTGAAGGCTTTGAGTTATGCTAGGGAATTACATAAAAATGATACCTGTGATTTTTACATTCTTAATGTCTTTTCAGCTACTAGTAATATTTTAGATAGCTTACTCAATTTGGAACCTGGCAGCAAATTGTACGAACAAGCAAAGTACAACTCTGAAGAAGGTTTAGCAAGGGTTTATGATATGATTACATTTAGTAATGATGAGAATCCAAAACATCATTTTGAGGTAATCTCAAGGTTTAATAATGTTATCGATGCTATTAAACAAATCGTTGAACAAAAAGATATTGAAATGATAGTTATGGGTACTAAAGGACAAACCCATTCAAAAGCAACAGCCTTTGGTAGTACTGCCATTTATGTAATGGAAAAAGTACGCAATTGCCCAGTTATTGTCGTTCCTGAAAATTCAAAAATAGAATTACCTAATGAAATCGTATTCCCAACAAGCTTTAAAACCCATTACAAAAGAAGAGAACTGAACTATCTTACATCTATTGCAAAAAAAAGTGATGCAACCATAGCCATTCTTCACGTAAAGGAAGATGATGCATTGAATCAAACTCAAATCGACAACAAACAATTGCTAGAAGATATTTTAGAAGGCACTAATTATAAGTTTCATAATATGTCACACCATTCTGTAATGGTCGCCGTAAACCTGTTTGTTGAGAGCCGCTCGAGTGACATGGTCGCTTTTATAAATAAAAAACATGCTTTTTTTGGAAGTGTTCTAACAAATGCATTGGTAAAAAACATTTCCTTTCATTTAAATGTACCCATTTTAACAATGCACGATTTAAGAAATTGAAAGCTAAAATCGATAAAAATAAAGCTCATAGTGTCATGAAAAATCTATGTAAAACCTTTGGAAAGAGACTTCTTTAAGTTGAATTAAATTTCAACAATTTACGTAGTTAGTGAAGCGAAACTGCCATTATTGCTTTTAATT
Source organism: Psychroserpens mesophilus (assembly GCF_000826645.1). Lineage (GTDB taxonomy): Bacteria > Bacteroidota > Bacteroidia > Flavobacteriales > Flavobacteriaceae > Psychroserpens > Psychroserpens mesophilus. The sequence goes on along the minus strand of NZ_JXJP01000006.1, from coordinate 22,946 downwards.
TTGGCAGTTTTTTAAAAATTTAAACATGAATAATACAGACTTTGAAATCACAAAATCATCTGGAGAAAAAGTAAGGTTTTCAATAGATAAGTTACGATCATCTCTAAAACGTACTGGAGCTGAAAAAGACACTATAGATCAAATAATAGATCATGTTCGTGATGAGCTCTACCAAGGCATCTCAACCAAAGAAATTTATAATAGAGCCTTTGCGCTTCTTAAAAAAAAGAAAAGTTATTTAGCCTCTAAATACAAACTAAAAAAAGCCATCTACGAATTAGGACCAACTGGTTTTCCCTTTGAACGTTTTGTGAGTGCTGTTTTAAAATTCTCTGGTTACAAAACTGAAGTTGGCAAAATTTTACAAGGCAAATGCGTAGCCCATGAAGTCGATGTAATTGCTAACAAAAACCATGAAACAACTATTATAGAGTGTAAGTTTCATGGCGAACAAGGTCTCAACTGCAATGTGAAAATTCCTCTTTATATCAACTCGAGATATCTAGATATAAAAACCTATTGGGATACTAATCCTAAAAACGATTCTAAACTTACTAAAGGTTGGCTGGCAACCAATACCAGATTTACGGAAGATGCATTGCAATATGGTAAATGCTGCGGACTGTACTTGTTGAGTTGGGATTACCCAAAAGATGACGGATTGAAAGACCGAATCGATAGGTTAGGATTATATCCCATAACTGTTTCTACATTGCTCACGAATAGAGAAAAACAATTTTTATTAAGTAGAGATATCGTGTTGTGTAGAGAATTAATAGGAGATGTTTTCTATTTGGATCATCTTGGAATTTCTGAAGTCAGAAAAGAGAAAATTTTAAATGAAATTTCTCAATTGTGTCATTAAACATCTCATTAAAATGGAAAAATTTGTAAAAATTAATTTTTTAGGCGCATCAGGAGTTGTCACAGGTTCAAAGTTTCTCATAGAAACTTCAGAAAAAAATATTCTTATTGATTGTGGTATGTTCCAAGGTCTAAAAGAACTTCGAGAATTGAACTGGAATGACCTTCCACTAGATGTTAGTGAAATTGATGTAGTTTTACTTACTCATGGGCATTTAGATCATGTTGGATATCTTCCTCGATTATACAAACAAGGGTTTAGAGGAAGCATAATCGGAACTGCTCCTACGCTAGCAATTGCTGAAATTATTCTTAAAGACAGTGCTAAAATACATGAGGAGGAAGCCGAAAAAGCAAACAAGGAACACTACACCAAACATACACCTGCCCTACCCTTTTACACTATTAAAGATGCTGAAAACACAATCGTATTATTTAAGCCTGAGGAGGCTGATAAATGGATGACATTATCTGAACACATTGCCTGCCGCTTTCAATATAATGGTCATATTATTGGTGCCACATTTATAGAAATAGATATCAATGGGAAACGTTTTGTTTTTTCGGGAGACATTGGGAGAAACAATGATTATCTGTTGAAGGATCCAAAAACACCTGAATGGGCAGACTATTTATTCATTGAAAGCACTTATGGCAATAAATTGCATCCACAAGAGCATGTAGAAACTATTTTAACTTCAATTATTACTGATACGATTCACAAAAAAGGAAATCTTATCATTCCAAGTTTTGCAGTAGAACGACTACAAACATTAATGTATGTTTTATGGAAATTATATAAAAACAATAAAATTCCGAATATTCCCATATTTATTGATAGCCCTATGGGAAATAATGTCTTGGAGGTTTTTAATCGCTTTCCGCAATGGCATAAATTATCTAGACAAGATTACAACGCTATGTGTAATCATGTAAATATCGTAGAGTCTTATAAGGAAACCTGGGAAACTATTGATGATAAACGCTCTAAAATTGTTATCGCTGGAAGTGGTATGGTTACAGGTGGTCGTGTGCTCACTTACTTACAGCAGCTCATAGACGAACCTTCAACAACCGTATTACTTGTTGGATATCAAGCTGAAGGAACGCGAGGCAGACAACTGCAAGATGGTGCTCATGAGATTAAGTTTTTCGGAAAATATTATCCTGTCAATGCAACTATTAAAAATATAGAGAGTTTATCTGCTCATGCTGACCAAGAAGGCTTGCTCAACTGGATGAAAAGCATTAAAAATGTTCCTGAAAAAGTATATTTAATTCACGGCGAACCAGCAGCTTTAGATGTCTTTAGAGTAAAAATAAAAGACACTTATGGTTGGAATGTTTGTGTTCCTAAATTAACAGATGTTGATAAACTACTCATTTAAAACCTTAAATAGATTGATCAAACTGATTAATATCATTTCATAACTTCATCTTCATCAGTAACTTAACAGCATTAAATAAGTTTAATTTTAAAAATATAACATTATGTCACTTATCAAATTTAATAACAGAAATAGATTGTTCCCATCTTGGAACAATGAAAGCTTAAAATCATTTTTGAGTACAGATGATTTTTTTAACAACGACTTCTTTGAAGAAGATAGCTTAATGCCTGCTATGAACATTAAAGAACATGATCAGGATTTTGAAATCGAATTTGCTGCACCAGGATTCTCTAAAATGGATTTTGAAGTAACCATAAATGATAATATTTTAAATGTTTGTGGTGAGAAAAAACAAGAAAAAGAAAGTAAAAATGACGACTATACTCGAAAAGAATTTAGTTACAATTCTTTCAAACGATCACTAAATCTACCTAAATCGGTGAATATTGATCAAGATATCAAAGCCACCTATAAAAATGGTATTTTAAAATTAAATCTTCAAAAGAAAGAAGGTAAAAAAGAAGTGCCTAAAAAAGTAATCGAAGTTCTTTAAGAGTTGAGAAAGCAGAAGGTAATTTGAGGGTTTACTTTCTGCTTTCAACTATAAACTATGAAATCATGAAAACAGGAAAAACATACGCACACTATACCGAATGGTTAAGTGTAGACCAGATGCATGAAGCATCAAAAGAATGGCTGTCTGAATTACAGTTTGTAAGAGATGAACATCGCTTTTTCGAAGATCTTATCACAACGTTCACATCGCAATTAATCGCATTGGACACATTTTCAGACAATAAAGAAATTATCGACGCTATCAATCGATCTCATAAACAAAATAACACGCTCATTGAAGCTGTGAAAACACATGAAAATGAACTTCAAATTATGGTTGATGGCATCAATCAATTAGATAGAGAAAAGGCATACGCTAAAGAACATAGAGATTTAATCCATACAATTTCTGACTTCTTAAAACACTACAAATCTTTGAAATCACAACTCTTCGATATCATAAAAACCATCAAAAAAGAAGAAAAACAAAGACACTTAATTGATAAAAAATAACACCTATATTCTGCTATGAAATCACGGATCTCAATTCTACTGATGCTTTTACTTTTAAGTTGTTCTTCTACTCAATTAGTTGAAAGTTGGAAAAACCCAGATATTGATAGTTATGAGCCTTACAAAGTACTTGTTGTAGGTCTGACTTCAGATGAAACTGCAAGACTCCAATTTGAAGAAAAACTTAAACAGGAATTAGAATTAAGAGGTTATGAAGTTGTAATGAGTTTTGATCTTTTTAAAACAGAAAAAATGAATACAGCAGAATTAGATAGTTTAGAAAGTCAACTTATAAAGTCTGGCTTTGATACCATCTTACTTACTAAAATTATTGGTGTTGAAGAAAAAATTACATATAGTGAAAGTTATAAAAGCTATAATGAAACCTATCGCAAATTCAAAGATGAATTTCTGAAACATCAAGATATATATTACAGTCCGAATTATTATAATGCCTACCAAATATATAAAGCAGAGACCTCAGTTTATTGCATTTGTCCAACTAAAGATAGAGAACTTATTTGGAAAGGCTATATCAATATTACAGATCCTCAAGCTCAATCTATAGAAAAGACAGTTAATGACTATGTAAAATTAGCTATTTTGGTCTTAGAAGAAGAGCAATTAATTAAATCGTTGCCGATAAACAATCAGGAATCAACGAACCTTATCAATTAAGAAAATACATCGTTATTTACATAAAATTTCCTTAAATAAACAACCTAGTTTTTTAACTAAAACTTAGTTCTAGTATCTTTGAAAAAAAGACTAGCTATGTCTAAACAAAAAAAACCCGACCAAGTTGTATTTAATGAAGCTACTCAAAATTATGATGCTGCTTTAAAACCCTATGCAACTAATGTAGGCGCTCCGGCTATTGAAGTAACAGATGCGACAACTTGGAAAAACAAAAACATCTATAAAGCTAACAAACAAATTCAAGCCAAATATCTTGAACTAAAAGCTGAGTATGATAAAATGATGGATGAGTTAGCGTATAATAATTTGGTTTATAATGCGCGTTTTAATTTTGAACCTATTATTGGTGAAACCTATCATTTATATAAAGACAAAAATGATGAACCATTCTTATCTATAATTGCACCTAAAGATTGTAATTTTAATTATGTTGGTAGTTTTTATTTAAATAGTGAACAACTCTGGAAGAAAACTCAGAATTAACTTATGGGTTTAACAATTGCAAGACTACTCATAGATTTTGGTTTAGTTATTCTAATCTGGATGATTCAACTTATAGTGTATCCTAGTTTTAAGTACCTTCCTAAAGAAGAACTTCTGAAATGGCACAAAAAATACACCTTTCGCATAGCTTGTATTGTTATTCCTTTAATGGTCTTACAATTAGTTATTTATGGGTTCCAGGTAGTTAAAATCCAAACAGCTTATCATATACTCGGACTTATCATAGTGGTAGCGCTATGGTTAATCACATTTTCGACGTTTGTACCACTACATAATGCGATACTGAATACTACATATTCGAATAAAACTTTAGAGAATCTTGTACGCAAAAATTGGGACAGAACTGGGCTTTGGACCGTGTTATTTATCTTAAGTTTGCTTGAGTTTATTTACAATACTTACTAGCAAGAATCTACCTATCTTGATCCGTTTTATTATATGCACGAATCACAAAAATTGCCCAAATCACAACACAAAGTGATATAGCGACCGAAAACCATAAAACAATATCGTTAGCGTCCATTCGTAATTTGCTTTATAAAAATGACCACAGCCAACAGTGTTGGAGCCCAAAGACCGATAAAAATTGCATGAATTTGATCACCTGTAAGAAATAAATATTCTGCAACTATAATAATCAAGGCACAAAGGAACAGCATAAATGCATTTGAAGCTCCTATTTTTTTAAAAATATTCATTACGTGAGGGTTAGTTTAAAAACTAAGTTAATAAAAATTAATCGATAACAATTGCTATCCTAAATATTAATGTAAAAAAAAATTGAAATTACTATCAGTTTCAAATTTCCATATCTAAAATTTCAGTATTACATTTGGCACAATTAATGTTTGACAATGTGATGTCAAATAAAACCAAACCCATGAGATATTATCTGCTTCTTCTATTGCTTTTTGTTTCTGTAATTATTAATGCACAAAATACGGCTATTGGCACTAATGAAAAGCTCACATTCAGTGCTTCGTATAACATGTCTGGGTTACTTACAGAGCTTGCTCAAGTCACTATGGAAACTAGTGAAGTAAAAACCTCAACATCCACGTTATTAAAATTGAAATGTACTGCTGCCACGTACAGTAAATGGGATAGCTTTTTTAAGATAAGAGATTTGTATGAGAGTTACGTAAGTCCGAAAACGTTAACACCTTATCTGTATAAAAGAGACATTAGTGAAGGTGGTTATGAAAAATTTATGCAATACAAATTCAAGCATAAAACAAACAGTATAGAAAGCATAAAAAGAAAGAAACGAGGTGATGGCAGCACTTGGGAAGAGAAAAAGAAATTCAATATTAGTGCAACCACCAAAGATTTAGTATCTACAATATATAATATTAGAAATCTCGATATTCACAAAGCCACTCCTGGTGATAATCAAGTTTTCAAAGTAGTTTTTGATAATGAAGAGTTTTTAATTAACGTTAAATACCTTAGCAAAGAAACCATCAACACCAGTATTGGAAAAAAAGAATGTTATAAATTGGCTATTTCAATCAAAAACAGCTCTGTTCTCAAGGGTAATAATGACAATCTGCTATGGCTAACAGCTGATGCTAATAAAATTCCAGTATTAGCTAAATTTAAAATACCGGTTGGTAATGGTGAGCTTAAAATTGTGTCTGCAACAGGTTTAAAAAATTAATTATCTATGAAAAAGTTCCTTGTTATTTTAGGATTTATTGCTGCTATTTTAGCTGTTGTTCTTTCGGTCACACCTCTTTCTAAAATTGCTTATCTTCCAGCAGTAGCAGCTTTAGTTTTTGGAAGTATCGCCACTTACTTATTTAAAGGAAAACAAGACTCAAAAAAATCCATTCAACTCATTTTTTTAATGACAATTATAGCATTGGTAGTTACAACGTACAAATCAGTATATAATACAGTTGAAGTAGGTAACACTGAAGAATTATTAGAAAAAGAAAATGAATCTGAAGAAAATGCCATAGAAGAACTTGAAGAACTTGAAATAGATGAGGCAGATTTAGAATAAAATATGTTTCAAAATTAAAGCCGTTTAAAACTTCAATATTATCTTTTTTTTTATTTTATTTGACTGAAAATTAGAGCTATATCAAAAGGATATTGCTCTCTAATAACTGAAATTCAATACATGAAAGCCCTCATAGTCGCATCAGCATTAACTCTCGTTGGATCTTGCGCTACCTTAAGTCATACCGAAAAACTACAAAAAATTAAAGATAATATAGTTTTCACAGATGCAAACATCATTAACAACTATGCTCAAACCATTACCTCGGCTGAACTAAACACACATGTATATAAATTTTCTTCCGATGAATTTCAAGGTCGAAGAGCTGGTGAACCAGGACATCATAAAGCTGCCAATTACATTAAAGATTACTATGTAAAAGAAGGCATTACCTCGCCTTTAGGTAGTAATAACTATTATCAAATAGTACCTGAATCCTTTTTTTCAGATGATATAAAAAGTTCGCCAAACGTTATTGCTTACATTGAGGGATCTGTATATCCTGATGAAGTTTTAATTATTTCTGGACATTCGGACCATGAAGGTTTTACCGAGAATGACATTTATAATGGAGCCGACGACAATGGTTCTGGTACAGCAGCAATGCTCGAAATGGCTCAGGCATTTAAAAAGGCTGAAAACGATGGATTCCCTCCTAAACGCAGTATCGTTTTTCTTCATTTTACAGGAGAAGAAGTTGATTTAACTGGTTCAAGATATTACACAAAATACCCTATATTTCCATTGCACAATACCATTGCAAATCTTAACATCGATATGATTGGTCGTGTTGATGATACCCATGAAGATAATCCTAATTATATTTATCTGATTGGTTCGGAGCGGTTGAGCACTGAACTGCATTATATTTCAGAATCTGCTAACAAAAATTTCGCAAAACTTGAATTAGATTATCGTTTAAATAGTGACAGCGATCCCAACCAATATTACAGTCGATCAGACCACTATAATTTTGCACAACAGGGTATTCCTGTCATTTTTTATTTTAGTGGTACACATGATGATTATCATGAACCTACTGATACTGCCGAAAAAATAAATTACCCCCTTTTACGTAAACGAACAGTACTAATTTTCGCAACTGCATGGTATATTGCAAATAACGAAAAACGTATTGAAGTAGATCAGGATTCTTAACTGCTGTTAAAGTTTGTTAAAGATAGATTAATATGAAATTCTAACATCTGAGATTTTTGTAATATCGTATTTTAAAACACTAAAACAACTATGAAAAAGAATCTACTCCTAGGTGCTCTGGGCATCTTGGCAATGACTTGTGCCAAAGAACCTGCTGACCCTACCGTTTATGGAAACACAATTACTTCAGATGATCTTAAAGACTTGCTTTACACATATGCTTCAGATGAATTTGAAGGTCGTGAAACAGGCGAACCAGGCCACGACATGGCGACAAAATATCTTCAAGAGAAATACATCAGTATGGGTATTGCATCACCACTCCTTAAAGATGATTATTTACAAGAAGTTCCACTAGAACGCCAAAAATTGCCAGAAGTATCTTTAATTGTCAACGGTAAAAAAGCAACCGTTTTAGATGACTTCATTCCTCCACGAAATGTAAATGTTCCTTCACTTAATATTAATCAAATCGTCTATGCTGGATATGGCATTCACACTGATATTTATTCAGATTATAACAACTTAGATGTTAAAGGTAAAGTTGTTCTTATTAAATCTGGCGAACCACAAAATGCCGATAGCACTTATGTCACCTCAGGTACAAAAGAAAAAACACAATGGACTTCAGGTAGAAGAGCTAGAAATTTAAAGATTGAGACTGCTTCCAATCTTGGTGCAAGAGCTGTACTTATAATGGATGATTCTGCTCAAAAGTATTATTCAAATTATTATAATAGGTTACTAGAATCTGATTATGAAGGTCGTATTTCATCCGTTAGCAGTGATGATGAAACATTTAGTTTTATTATCAATCAAGCGTTCGCTAAGCAATTGGTTAATGATATTGATACCAATGACGCACCTAAGATTGTGGATGTCAACATCGAGTTATCACTTAAAAAAAATGTTAGTAGCTTTAATTCTCATAATGTTGTAGCATTTATAGAAGGAGAGAAAAACCCTGATGAAATTGTTGTCATTTCTGCTCACCTTGATCACATAGGAATTGAGGATGGAGAAGTAAGTAATGGAGCAGATGATGATGGTTCGGGAACAGTAGCTATGCTAGAAATTGCTCAAGCATTCAAAACTGCCATCAAAGATGGTTTTAGACCCAAACGATCTATTTTATTTTTACATTTAACTGCTGAAGAAAAAGGACTACAAGGATCTAAATATTATACAGATATTAATCCGATTTTTCCATTAGAAAATACTGTAGCAAATCTCAATATTGATATGATTGGCCGTATTGATAAATTTCATGAAAACGATAGAAACTATATTTATGTCATTGGAGCAGATATGCTAAGCACAGAATTATATAACATCAATGAAACTGTAAACAAAAAGTACACCAATATTAATCTCGATTACCGATATAACAATGAAACAGATCCTAATCGTTACTATTACAGATCTGATCATTATAACTTTGCTAAAAATAATATTCCGGTGGCGTTTTATTTTAACGGCACACATGATGATTATCACAAAGTAACCGATACACCAGATAAAATTGAATATGACTTACTTGAGAAAAGAACACGTCTTGTATTCTATACAGCTTGGGAACTCGTTAATAGAGATCATAGAATAGTAGTTGACAAAGCTGATCAAACAAACTAAAATGGCATTTATAAATAATCTTATAAAACGTTACTTATATGAGTAACGTTTTTTATTTCAATTTATCGCACAAAAAAACTCCTCCATTTTGGAGAAGCTTTTGGATTTTGGATGAAAGACCGGATTCACTCCGACTACGCTTTGCATAAACCTCTCACCCAAAGTAGATTTAGCTTAATTAAAGACACAAAAAAAGTCTTCAATATTCATTGAAGACTTCTGCTTTTGGGTGGAAGACCGGGTTCGAACCGGCGACTTTCGGTACCACAAACCGACGCTCTAACCAGCTGAGCTACAACCACCATATAAATTTATTATCAAGTTTTTGAAAAACTTTATAAAAGGAACGCTCTAACCAAATGAAAGAACCACCATATGCATTTTATTTAAACTTCGAAAAGCTTTCCAATAGGAATGCTCTAATCAGCTGAAAATAGAGCCACCGTTTAAATTGGATTGCAAATGTAAATTATTTCATAGATACAACAAAGCGTTTTTTAAAAATTATTACTTCAAATCAAACAAACTTTCAACAGCCACATATCGTTCCACTGTAAAGCCTTCAGCATACTCTACTCCAATTATACGTCCTAAATCTCTCGCTCTATATTTTATGCTATCTGTAAAGTTTTTGCTTGAAATAGGTGTTTGTGGTTCTTTGCTATCAGGATTATAAAACTGCGTTTTATAAGCTAAGACCGAATTCATTTTGATATCTATGAAATCTGTAACATCTACTGTTATTTCAGGTTCTATGTGTTTCCATTGAATATAATGATATACATGTTTTGGTCGCCATTGCTGTTGCCGTTTCCCATCAAGTTCTGTCTCTATTTTCAGTAAGCCACTCAAAAAACATGCGTCACTAACTAACTTACTTCCCTTTGCATGATCGATATGTCTGTCATCAATAGCATTACATAATACAATCTCCGGTTGATACTTACGAATCATTTTGATAACCTCAATCTGATGCGCTTTATCATTTATAAAAAATCCATCAGCAAATGCCAGATTTTCTCTTACAGTAACACCTAAAATTTTAGCGGCATCACTTGCTTCTTGATCTCGAGTGTCAGCTGTTCCACGTGTTCCTAATTCGCCGCGAGTTAAATCAACTATTCCAATATTTTTACCATTGTTAACTTCTTTGGCTATTGTTGCACCACAACCTAATTCAACGTCATCTGGATGTGCTCCAAAAGCTAGTATATCTAATTTCATTTTCAAAAACATTTAAAACTACAATACTGGTTATTTTTTAATATAAGAATATTTAAAAAGCAACTGAGCATTGCAGAGCATTCAAAATAAACTTATGAAACAAAGCTACTATTTATAAGTCAATACTACTCACTCGTTTTCGTAAAATTTTTCCTCAATAAATCTCACTAAAATCAATCAATTTGATAAAAGTAGAACACATCCCTAATCCATGATATATGTCATATTAATTCGACCATAATACCAATAACTTTATACTTTAAAATCAAGACACTCCTTTATGTATCTTATGTTCATCATTTTAACAATCACTATTGCTCTTTTTGTTTGGGGAAAATTCACACCAGATATCATAGCATTATTATCTATGATTAGTTTATTCTTGTTTGGAATTCTCGATCTCAATGAAACACTAAGTGGTTTTAGTAATCCGACAGTTATTATGATTGCTGCATTATTCATTATAGGTGAAGGATTGTCTCAGACAGGTTGGACTGCCATTGCTGGAGAAAAAATAATGAAACTTGCAGGTAGAAGTTCTACGAGGTTGTTATTAATTACCACTCTTGGATCTGGAGTATTGTCAGGCGTGGTAAGTAACACTGGCACAGTTGCAACCTTAATGCCTGTAACTATCGCTTCAGCCTGGAGTATTGGAACTATGCCTTCTAAGCTATTGATGCCTGTTGCATTCGGTTCTAACACTGGTGGTTTACTCACACTTACTGGTACTCCTCCAAATATTATTGTAAATAATACAATGATTGAAAAAGGATTAGAAGGATTCTCGTTTTTTGAATTTGCACTTATTGGCTTGCCTTTACTAATAATCACGCTACTCTATTTTAAATTTATTGGATATAAACTTTTGCCAAATAACAAAACCAATAATAAACCTGTAGATATCAGCACAACATTGCACAAATGGATTGAAGCATATCAAGTTGATGATGATTACTACAGACTCAGAGTAAGGTCTGTGTCTCCTCTACTAAATACAAAATTAGGCGATTGGAATTTTGAAACCGAACACCATGTATCGATAATAAGAATTAAGAGAAGGCACCCAAATCTATTGAAAGGAAATGATCCATTTATTGAATTTCCTACGAATAGCACAGAATTCAAATATCATGATATTATTACCGTTAAAGGTGATACCGAAGCTATAAATGCTTTAATGATTAAATTCAGATTGGGATTATTACCCTTAGAACCTATTGCCGATGAATTACGTAATAATCTTATTAATCAAGAGGTTGGTATGTCTGAAGTTATTGTAACTCCGAAATCAGTCTTAGTGGGAAGAAAAATCCGTTTAGGTAATTTCTTTAAAAGATTCGGAGTACAGCTTATGGCAGCCTCACGTAATAACATTCCGTTTACCGAACGGGAAATCACTATAAAAGCAGGTGATGCTTTTTTAATTAGAGGTATTTGGAGTGATATTGAACAATTAAAAGAACATCATGAAAATTTAGTCATCATTGGCAGCCCTGAAGGTATTGCGAAAACAATCACAAACATAACCTTCAAATCATATGTCGCTTTATTTGCACTAATACTTATGATAGTATTGCTAGTCTTTAAACTAGTTCCCGGAGCAATCGCAGCACTAATCTCTGCAGGTATCGTAATACTATTTGGATGTGTTCCAATTTCAAAAGCTTATAAAGGAATTAGTTGGATAAGTGTTATTATGATTGCTGCTATGATTCCCATGGGAATAGCTCTTCAAAAAACAGGTACAGCAGATGTAATAGCTAATGGCTTAGTAAATTTACTGGGAAGTTATCACCCAATCGTTTTACTTGGTGGAGTTTTTCTGCTAACTACAAGTTTTAGTCAGGTGATTAATAATTCGGCTACTGCTGTACTTATGGCACCAATTGTCATCATTTCTGCCAGTACACTTCAAATCTCTGCAGCACCTTTTATGATAGCTGTAGCGATAAGTGCTTCTACTGCTTTTTTAACTCCCGTAGGCACAACAACTAACGCTATGGTGATGACAGCAGGAGGCTATAAATTTTCAGATTATCTTAAGGTTGGCTTTCCTTTATTATTACTCTTTTTAACAACCACATTAATCTTAGTGCCATTAATCTGGCCTTTTTATAACATTTAAATAATTATATATAGAAACACTAATAAAACCAAACATTATGAAAACTCGAGATCTTAGTAAATACGGAATACAAGACGCTAATGCACATTGGAATCTTTCTCCTGAAAAACTTCAGCGAATAACTGTTGAAAAAGGCATGGGAAAAGAAACTAAAAACGGAACATTAGCTATAAACACTGGCAAATTCACAGGGCGTTCACCTCAAGATCGCTTTCTAGTTAAAGATAGTTATACAGCAGATAAAGTATGGTGGGGAAAAACCAACAAACCTATTTCACCTGAAAACTTTGATACCCTTCAAAGTGAGATTGAAACGTATCTAAGCGGCAAAGAAATCTATGTTAGAGATGGTTATGTATGTGCTGATCCAGATTACCGAATGAATGTAAGAACCATTACAGAATACCCTTGGTCTAATATGTTTATCTACAATATGTTTTTGAGACCTGAGCCTTCAGAACTTGAAGACTTTAAAGAAGAATGGTTAGTTCTTTGTGCACCTGGATATGTTTGTCCTGAACCAGCAAAACATGGCTTAAGACAAGGCAATTTTTCAATTCTAAATTTCACAAAAAAAATTGCTCTGGTAGGAGGCTCTGCATATACAGGCGAAATGAAAAAAGGGATATTTTCTGCTCTTAATTTCATCTTACCTATAGAAAAAAATGTTTTACCAATGCACTGCTCTGCTAATGTAGGTGAAGATGGAGATACTGCAATTTTCTTTGGGTTATCTGGAACAGGTAAGACAACACTTTCAGCTGATCCTGATCGAAAACTTATTGGAGATGATGAACATGGTTGGACTGCTGATAATAATATCTTCAATTTTGAAGGTGGTTGTTACGCTAAAGTGATTGATTTAACTGAAGAAAAAGAACCGGATATCTACAGAGCGATTAAACCTGGTGCAATTTTAGAAAATGTGATTTTTAAAGATAATGGTGAGGTAGATTATATGGATAGTAGCATTACTCAAAATACACGTGTGAGTTATCCTATTTACCACATTGATAATATTCAAGAACCTTCATTTGCTGGTAATCCTACTAATATTTTCTTTTTAACATGTGATGCCTTTGGTGTACTTCCTCCTGTGTCAAAGTTAACACCTGGACAAGCGGCTTATCATTTCATTTCAGGATATACAGCTAAAGTTGCAGGTACAGAAGCAGGTATTACTGAACCTGTGCCTTCATTCTCTGCTTGTTTTGGAGAACCATTTATGCCACTACATCCAACTGTGTACGCTGAAATGCTTAGTAAAAAAATGCAAGATGCTGGTGTAAATGTTTGGCTAATCAACACAGGTTGGAGCGGCGGACCTTATGGTGTTGGTTCTCGAATTAAACTAAAATATACTAGAGCTATGATTACGTCTATTTTAGAAGGAAAACTTGAAAATGCCGATTTTGAACAACATCCAATTTTCGGATTGTTCATGCCTAAAGCTTGTGATGGAGTTCCAACAGAGTTATTAGATCCAATGAATACGTGGCTACAGAAAGGGGCTTATGTAAGTAAAGCGATACAGTTAGCACACTCCTTCCATTTAAACTTTGAAAAGTTTGTTAATCAGGCTTCAACTCAAATTATTGAAGGTGGTCCGTTAATTGATGAACATCATCATCTAAATGACCACGTCTAATCAATTTATAAAGAAAATGAGGTTGGCAGCTACCTAACACAAGGGTAATGCATAACTCTTAAATTAGCCAACCTCACTTTCTGTTTTTCTATTTGTATTCACTTTAATTCTAATAAATGAAATGCTATTTCCTTAGTATAGTGTTTTGTATTGCATCACTTTTGTCCTTTGGTCAGATAAATCCGGAAAAAAGAACTGGTACATGGTATATGCTTTTCACAACCCATCAGGTTTCAGATAAATTAAGTATTAATGCTGGCATGCAATTGAGATACTACGAATTAATATCAAATTACAACCTGGACTTCTTCTATACTGGTCTTAGCTATGCAATTAATCCAAAAGTAAATTTAACCTTTAATTATGGCTATCTGGATATTGATCGCAGCATCGAATTTACCGACGTTACGAATACTATAGAGCATCGTTTTTATGAACAAATCACGTACAAGCATGATCTTTTAAAGTTACCTATACGACACAGATTTAGACTTGAACATCGATTTTTACACGATGTCTTTGAAAATGAAAATCAGAATCGGATACGCTATCGCTTGGGAACATCGGTTAAATTGAATACACAATTTTATATCACCGCAAACAACGAGTTCTTTTTAAACCTTGAAGGTGAAACTTTCAGAGAAAATAGATTATATACAGCTTTTGGAATAATAATAAACAAAAACATAAAGCTTGAAATAGGCTATATGAATCAGCATATCAACAATTTAGACTTAGATCGTTTACAGTTTGGATTATATATTACAACCGATTTTAGAATTAAAAAACCGGATTAAACCTTCCAATCCTTCTGTTCTTCTTTTGTTAAAAAAGTCCAAGCTACTATTCTACTAATTTTATTTCCAAGAGACATTTGTAGGACTTTAACATCTGCTGCTCCCAATTTTTTTAGTGAGGATTGCATTGATTTTACAAGTTCCTTTTTTGAAACTAAACTTGTGTACCAAAAACAATTGGTTTTAAACAAAGAGCTTTGATATAAATAATTATGTAAAAATGCTTTCTCTCCACCTGGATACCATAGTTCGTTAGCTTTTCCACTAAAGTTTCTTTTTAGGTCATTGGTTGAGTTTCCGAGCCCTTTAAGTTTACGTTTTGAATTTTCATTAGCTTCAACTTCATTTTTATAGAAAGGCGGATTACAAAGTGATGCTGTGATTTTTTCCGAAGAATGCAAAACACCATTCAAAATAGATTGTGGATTGTCTTGAAATCGACATTCAATATGATTGCTTAAATTGTTCTTTTCTACAATTTGCTTTGCGTTATTATAAGCAGATGCATCAACTTCAGAAGCTATAAAGTTCCAATTATACTCTGTATGACCGAGAAGTGGATATACACATGTGGCTCCAGTACCAATATCAAAAACTGTAATTTCATTTTTTAGACCTGAAGTTTTCAATAAATCATTCAATATGTGAATATACTCCACGCGTCCTGGAATTGGCGGACATAAATTATCATCAGGAAAATCCCAATATTGAATTCCGTAATGGGTTTTTAGTAAAGCCGAATTCAAACTTTTAACAGCTTTGGGATTAGCAAAGTCAATGGTATCTTTTCCATATTGACTTTCAAAAACAAACTCAGCTAATTGCGGTGAATCTTTAATAAGAACTTTAAAATTATAGTCTTTAGAATGTTTATTATGTTTATGCAAATGTCTTGGTTTTAGTTGCAATTAAGGCTTGTTCAATATCGTGTTTTAAATCTCTAAATGTCTCAATACCAATTGAAAACCGAATCAATTGATTACTGATTCCTACGGCGTCGCGTTCATCTTGAGTTAAGAGTGCATGAGATGTTTCAGAAGGCAATAACATGGTACTTTCAACACCTGCTAAACTCATTGAAGATTTTATTAACTTAAGTTGCATTTGAAATGCCATAGCATCAATCCCTTCAACTAATTCAAACGACAACATTGCTCCAAAATCATGCATTTGAGATTTGGCTAATTTATATTGAGGATGGTTTTTTAAACCAGGATAATTTACTTTGGCAATTGCTGTATGTCTATCTAAAAATTTAGCCATTTTTTTTGCGTTGTTTGTTTGTGCTTTGACTCGTAGAGCAAGCGTTTTCATACTACGCTCTAACATCCAAACCGTAAAATCGCTTAAGCTTCCACCTAGATTTTTTCCGACATTCCAAATACGTTCAATATGTTCTTTTGAGCCTGCTACTGCTCCAGCCAGAATATCACTGTGACCACCAAGATATTTTGTTGCTGAATGCATGACTAAATCAATTCCGAAGTCTATTGGATTTTGGTTGATTGGACTAGCGAATGTGTTATCTATTGAGGATACAATTCCTTTTGCCTTAGCCAAATGCGCAACAGCTTTAATATCTGTTATAGTTAATAAGGGATTTGAAGGTGTTTCGATGTGAATCAATTTAGTGTTCGGTTGAATAGCAGCTTCAAAATCTGAAACCTGATACCCTTTAGTAAACGTATATTCAATTCCGTACTTAGGAAATTCTTCCTTGATAAAATTACTTGTACCACCATATAATGTGTTTTGAACCACAAGATGATCTCCCTTTTGAAGAAACGCCAAAAACATGTGGCTAATAGCAGCCATTCCACTACCGAAAATAAGCGCATCTTCTGAATGTTCTAAGGCAGCAATTTTTTTTACTAAATACTCCTGATTAGGCGTATTAAAATAGCGTGGATATCGTTTAATATCTACACCATCAAACTCATATGATGTTGATAAATAAATGGGTGAAATAGCACCTTTAAACTGCTTATCTTTAATTTCACCAACATGTGTACATATGGTATTTACACCTAATTTTTTTTTGGACATAATAGTAATGTTTATAGAAACTAAAATTACAAAAAAGAATATGATGAACTTTAAATACAAAGATCAAAATGAATCATCCATATATACCAATCAATTCTTTATTATGATTTTTTTATTATGTGTGAAATTAAGTGTCTCTACTTTAACAATATAAGTTCCCGATGAAAGATTTTTAACCGGAATTTTAATTGCAGAATCAAAGAAAAAATCCTTAATGTTTTTCCAACTATGGATTTCTTGACCTAATAAATTAATTAAACGAACACGTTTTACATTCGAAATATTCATTGACTTAACGTAAATTTCCTGAGAAGTTTCCAAGAAATTTATAATAAATTGATTTTGGGTAAAATCAGTATTTGACAAGGTGTTTTCTTCTGAAAAGGTAACATAAAATCGATTCAGGTAATTGTTTGCATCAAGAGTAATTTGGAATACGTCATTACTGATATTAAAATAGTTATTAGTAATACTATCGAATACAAATACGTCTATTTGATTTTCAAAGTTTTCAATAGAGTTAAGTGCTATTTCATATGTTCCAGTTGTCGAAATATATACGTTCAACGGATATTGACTGCTTTCATTAAATTCACCAACGCCTTGAGTTGAGAAATCTTTGTTTTCAATTTCCCAGAACATATCATTTGCAAAACTAGCGTCTGCATTTTCAGCATCATATCCAAAATCAAAACCATCACTAGCTTGATTATCAGCTGTAAACGCAAGTAACAACGGACGTTTCGCACCTTCTGGGGTTTTAAAATCTATACGAACACGCTGAATTTCGGAGATAGAATTTTCTTGATAAGTAGTAGTTCCTGCAGATCTGATAAACTGAGAATTTGATACATTTTCTCTAACAAATTGACGCTGACTATTCTTAAATTGAATTGAACCTCCAGTATTACTCGAAGTCACAAAGAAACCTTGTCCAACTGGAATATATTGACCTGGTAATTTAGTAGGCACCCCATTTTCACTCACTAAAGGAGGAGAAACTGCAGGATTACCACCTGATAAATTATAAGTAGCATAACCACCTTCATAATCTTCTAATACATGTGTAAAGTTTGAAGTATAATGTTCCCAAAAATATAAAGTACCATCAATACTTTGAGTTGAACCAGAATTTGCTGCTACACCTGGAAGATTATCTTTAATAAATTGCTCAGCATCTATTGCAGAAGCATAAGGGTTACCTACTAAAGCTTGATTCCCAATGGTTACTGGTGTTATAATTGTTCCATTGTTAGGTTTTCCAACAAATACGTAATTTTGAACATCATCGACAGGATCTCCTGCTCCGCTTCCCTTCATTGTAAATCCTAGACCTGTACTTAAATTGTCTTCTTCAGTTAAAGCTCTCCATGATGCATAGGAATCTTCAGGGTAATTTTCATAAGCATATAGCCAACGATTCGACATCGTTATCGGCACAGTAGTGCCAATTGCATTATGTGCATTAGTCCACTGCAAGTCTTGAGGACTTGAAGAATTTGTTCCATCTTTTAATACATCATCAATACTATATGGTGTATTATTTGAATTTATGTTAATCGCACTAACTGGAGAACTCCAGTAATTATAATTATATAAGTTAGAAGTACCTTGTTGATCACGTTCTAGCTTACCTGAACTAGACGTATCAAGGACACTTCCTTCATTCTGAAGCAATTGAGATTCTCCAACTAAATCAATAATACCATCTAACTTTAAATAGTGGGTCACTCGTAGTGATTGTCCATTATTTGTTTCATCCTGATTTGTAGATGGATCAGACATTTGCAATATCTTATTGCCTGAATCAGATATTAATCCAAGAACTGTAATATTTTTATCTCCAGAACTTATGTTGTGAGAAATTTGAACAATATTCCAGTCTATATACGTGTTACCATCAATTCCTAAGCTATTAGGCGCATCCCAAACATTAAAGTGTGTCCATGTATTATCATCAGCCCAATCTTGTCCGTCAATTCTTGATGTATATGGCAAAGGTGCGGTATCAGGTTGACTAGAATTCATATTTCTTAATTGCCCTCTAACACTTCCTGCATTTGGTATGAGGTAGCCACAATTAACATCCATCTGATAATAACCATCTAAATTTGACCAAACCAAACCAGCAATATCTAGTGGTACGACCTCTCCTCTAACTGTTGTATTATTCATAATTTGTTGATTCATCATTTGACGAATCTGATCATTTGTTAAGCCAATATTCCAAATTCTGAGTTCATCAATCCAGCCATTAAAATAATTTACTGGTCTTTCAGAAGCATTACCTAATTGATCCGCAGCACCAATTAAACTTTTCATTGTATTGGTTGAAGGCGCAGTTCCACCTATAGGATTACTTACTTCTATACCATCAATATACAATCTATACGTACCGTTTGAATTTGTTACAGCTATATGATACCATCTGTTTGTAGTTAGTGGATAAGAAGATTGAATAATTCCATTAGAATTCCATCTAAACTGAAGTGTACTTCCTTGTAAACTTAAATCATATCCAGTAGATAAATCATTTGTATTCCTTTTAGAAAAAATACTTTGATGTCCTGAAACGGATTCCGGCTTAATCCAAGCTTCAAGACTAAACTGATTAGAAAGGTTATAGTTATCCTCAAAAGTGATATAATCGTTAGTTCCATCAAAATTAATAGTTGGGCAACTTTCAATAGTTACCTCAATAGTATCTGAACAACCTACTGAAGGTATAGTCCAAGTCAATTCGTATGTTCCAGGTTCTGCTGAAAATTTAGACCTAGGACTTGAAATATCTGAAAATCTATAATTACTTCCGCAGCCTGAAATAACTTGCGCAGACCAAACTCCAGCTTCACGAGTTCCAGGATAGGTTCCAGTAATAAATACCGATGAATTACTTACTCCATTACTAATGTTTTGAGCAGCTGTTAAATCGTTATCATAAGCATTTAAACTTATTTCTTCTCCACATTCTCCAATAACCTGAGTTATATCTTCTCCTGCATAAGCTAAACTGGCATCTACAGAAATAAATACCGTACCTTCATTTCCATCAGCTCTACAGCCATTAATTAACGATGTCACGCCATAGGTTTGTACTCCAGGTGTCTGTGGACTTATGGTCGTAGTTGATCCTGTAGTTACAACTGTTCCTGTTTCATCTTCCCATTCAATAATTTCATCTACAGGTGCTTGAGGAATGGTTATATTTTCAAGTGCCCAAACACTATTAGCAGTACCAGAGTATGTGAACTTGACTCTCAGTCCAACTAAACCAATATAGTTCTGTAAATCAATAATAACATGATTATCAACAAGTGAACCTTGAGAATTTCTACACTGTCCAGTAAATCCTATGCTCTGTCCATTGACAAATCCAGTATCACTCGGACCAGTATAATCATAAGCTGCACCTGGATCTAATACTATTGGATAAGTCGCACCTCCATCTAAAGACAATTCAATAGAAAGCCACGCTCCAGCTTCTAAAAAGTAAGCTTGGTCAAACTCTAATGTTGCTGTAGATAAGCCTAAGGTATTGAATATAGACGTTTCAAGAGTTGATAATGGTGATATTGTATGATCAGGATTAATAAATGGAGGTATTCCACTGACAACAGCAAATTTGTTTCCATCTGGAGAATCAAAACATCTCCCATTAAACTTTTTCGGTCCATTAGTTAATTTCCAATAAGTGTTATTTGTATTATTTCCTCCTGCAGACATTTCAGCAGCACCATCAACTGTCCATCCTAAATTATTAAGATTTGCTTCATTAAACATACCTCCATTATTAAAATCAGGATTAACACCAAATGAACTTTGAGCTTCAACAGTAATATCTTCACCAATACATGTTGTAAATTGATCTGGACCAATAATCGTCGGTGGTACGTCTGGTGGGATAACTACGACCTGCACTAATGTAGAATTTGCCTGACAAGATCCTATTTGAACAACTGCTCTTACCAACGTAGTTTGTAGAACGTTCGGATAATAATATGTTGTTGTCGTATTTGCAACGGTTGTCCATGTTAAACCACCATTTAATGAATATTCCCAATGCGATACATTTCCAGAATGTCCAGTTAAGTTAATTGTTGCATTTTGAGGTTCATCCGGACAAGCAGTTACCTCTACCAAATTATCCTCATCTGTAATAGTTTGATTATTGTTTAAGAAACCAAGTGCTGTTCCTCCAGAAATATTTGGACTTGTCACTGTAACTGTTGAAGTACATAAAACACTATTACCATTACCATCATCAACGGTTAGTGCTACTACATTTGCTCCAATATTTGTACAATCGAAGGTGCTTTGAGATAAAGTGAAATTTACAGTTCCACAGTTATCCGTAGAACCATTGTCAATTTGAGCACCTGTAATTGTCGCTGTTCCTGTAGTATCATCTAATTGAATTGTAATATCCTGACACAATGCAATAGGATTTACTGTATCATTGATAACAACATTTTGTACAGCATTGACTGAGTTTCCATTACCATCATCAAAATTCCAAGTGATTGCATAAGAACCTTGAGTATTATACACTAAAGGATCTGATGTTGTTCCTGTGATTGTTCCTGAACATGTATCTGAAATTGTTGGTACAGAAACTGTTGCAGAACATTGTCCTGTAATAATTGGCAATGAAGGAACTGTCGGATTCGTATTATCCTGAACATCTACAGTTGCTGTACAAGTTGAAGAATTTCCGTTGTTGTCTGTAACCGTTAAAGTCACTGTGTTGTTTCCGATATCGTTACAATCGAAGCTCGTTTGGTCTAAGGATAACGATTGAATTCCGCAGGCATCATTTGAACCATTATCGATATCTGCTGTGGTGATACTTCCATGTCCTGAAGCGTCTAGTACAAGGGTTGTATTCTGACAAATCGCTGTTGGATTTGTATTATCCTGAACATCTACAATTGCTGTGCATGTGGATACGTTTCCGTTATTATCTGTAACCGTTAACGTTACTGTGTTGTTTCCAATATCGTTACAATCGAAGCTCGTCTGATCTAAGGATAACGATTGAATTCCGCAGGCATCATTTGAACCATTATCGATATCTGCTGTGGTGATACTTCCATGTCCTGAAGCGTCTAGTACAACGGTTGTATTCTGACAAATCGCTGTCGGATTCGTATTATCCTGAACATCTACTGTTGCTGTGCAAGTTGAAGAATTTCCGTTGTTGTCTGTAACCGTTAACGTTACAGTGTTGTTTCCAATATCGTATTATCCTGAACATCTACAATTGCTGTGCATGTGGATACGTTTCCGTTATTATCGGTAACCGTTAAAGTCACTGTGTTGTTTCCGATATCGTTACAATCGAAGCTCGTCTGATCTAAGGATAACGATTGAATTCCGCAGGCATCATTTGAACCATTATCGATATCTGCTGTGGTGATACTTCCATGTCCTGAAGCGTCTAGTACTACGGTTGTATTCTGACAAATCGCTGTCGGATTTGTATTATCCTGAACATCTACAATTGCTGTGCATGTGGATACGTTTCCGTTATTATCTGTAACCGTTAAAGTCACTGTGTTGTTTCCGATATCGTTACAATCGAAGCTCGTCTGATCTAATGTTAACGATTGAATTCCGCAGGCATCATTTGAACCATTATCGATATCTGCTGTGGTGATACTTCCATGTCCTGATGCATCTAATACAACGGTTGTATTCTGACAAATCGCTGTTGGATTTGTATTATCCTGAACATCTAATGTTGCTGTGCATGTGGAAACGTTTCCGTTATTATCTGTAA
>NZ_JXJP01000059.1 GCF_000826645.1 Psychroserpens mesophilus | reverse complement strand
CCTTGTAGCTTATCGAATAAATTTGTGCCGTTCATCGCATTTTTACTACCCTCATACTAAATTATATTTTAAACACCTGATTTTCAATGTTTTAAAAATAAATTACCGTTCATCGATTTTTAGACTTTCAAAAATCATTATCGATGAACGGCATGTTAGAAAATCATTAAATTTTAATTACTTTCGTATGAACTAAAAAACGATATGAAAACAACGTTGTTATTTCTATTGATTCTTATAAATTCTGTAGGTATTTCAGTTGCTCAAAGTACGG
>NZ_JXJP01000058.1 GCF_000826645.1 Psychroserpens mesophilus | reverse complement strand
GCCTCCGTGATCATGGTTCCCGAATATAGCAAGCTTTCCATAGGGGGCTGAAAGCTTTTTTAAGGCGCTTACAGCACGCTCGTGTTCCCGGTAGCGATGCGGTTTATCTATTAAATCCCCGCTGAATACGATAAGATCCGGGGAGAGGGCGTTCACTTGGCTGACAACATTTGAAAGCTCGTCTGCTGTAAAGTATTCGCTTAAGTGGGTATCGCTGAACTGAACGATCCGAAACTGATCAAACCCTTTAGGAATGAGCCGATGCCGAATGGGAATAAAGTTTGTTTCAAG
>NZ_JXJP01000057.1 GCF_000826645.1 Psychroserpens mesophilus | reverse complement strand
AGGATTTTCCGAGTACACACAGACCAAGCAATTAGTTATACACGTTGTTGTAAGTAGTATTTTTACGCAGATATAAGACCTCGACTTTTTTCTGATTCACGTTCGGACCAAAGAATATAATCAGCATTCTTTGCTTTAAGAGCATCAAGAAATTCAGTTCTAATTTCTTTATCTATATCATTAATAATTGCAATTGCGTTCACATTCTTTTTCGTGATTTTTTCTCGAACTGGTTTTATATCATCCCAAGCAAAAAGAAAAGTTGGTAAATTTGATTTGTTTATTGTATTAAAAGATTTAATGACAATTTCTTTATTCTTTTTAGCGATTTGAAAATCAAAATTAAATTCCAATCCTGTAGTTCCTTTAGATATGAAATCAGGTGTATAAATTATATCGTGAGAATCTAAATAATTCCGAACGTCTTCTTTGAAGATTGAAGCAACATTATGTTTTGATAAAACATATAAATCGTTAATCTCAATTATGGCTGACAGAAAATTATGTTTCGTTTGTGAGAAATTATCGCTATTCGCTTCAATAGTCAATTCGTCATTTTCTGCTCTAACTCCATAATTTAAGAGTATCGTGTCTAAAATTGCTCTACGTCTTTTTGAACCCTGAATGTGTAGACCTTGAAGTTCTAAATTAGACATAGTTTCTCCATTATCACTTAATCTTAAATGACTTCCATTTTTTTGAGCGTAGATTTCAATTGTATCATTAAATGCTCCAACAAAAGGTGTATTTATGAGAAACCAATCAGTATCAGAGTCCTTTTGGATAAAGGTTTTTTCTCTTAACCAATTGTAATAATTGTCTACATATGTATTTACCCAATTCAAAGTATTGCTTGTTGAATATTAATTAATGATTTTAAATTTATTCTTCGAGCAAAGTTAAATATTAAATCCGATAAGTCTGATGGTTGATTGATATCTTTAATTGGAAAATCAATATCAGATAGCGGAATTGCCCAAGCCAAAGGTCTATAACCTTCAACATAAATGTGCATATGCGATTCCGATGGGTCAAACCATTTGTCAGCATATGGAACTAGAATATCAGGTAACGTTGGTAATACATTAGCAGGATTGTGATGACCTCCTTTAAAGTCAATTCTTAACAGTCCAACATAAGAGTTACTCTCTAAATGATGTATCGAAGTTTTAAGTATAATTTTCTGATTGGTTGTAATTTCAACCCAAAATTCATAATCTGAATCTTGATGAGAAATCAATTCCAATCTGTTTTTCTTTTTTGATAAATCTATTGTTTGATTAGGGTCAATTAAGACCTTTTCTAAATCTAATAGATATTTTGCTTCTTGGTTAGTTAGCATGTTTCTTCAATATGTCTAGTCCTGAAATAT
>NZ_JXJP01000056.1 GCF_000826645.1 Psychroserpens mesophilus | reverse complement strand
TCCAAGTTCTGGTGATAATTGATTCATTCGCACAGTTACCATCGGCAATAATATCAGAGTAAGTTGCTTCAATAGTACCAGAACACATATCAGCTTCGTTAGTTACGTCACCAGTTATAGTAAGATCAGTTGAATCTTGATCACACTCAATAGTTATATCACTAGGAACCGTAAATGTAGGAGGCGTAGTATCTTCAATGGTAAGTGTTGCATTTAAAGTTGTTGCATTACCACAATCATCAGTAATGGTATAGACGACAGCAATTGTTCCACCAA
>NZ_JXJP01000055.1 GCF_000826645.1 Psychroserpens mesophilus | reverse complement strand
ATTCATCTGTAGCGGTCCAGGTTCTTGTAATAGTTTGCGTATTACCACACGCATCTACAGTAGTATCAGCGAAAGTAACAGTTACAGTACCACAAGCATCAGTAGCAGTAGCAGTTCCTGTAGCAGAAGGGTCGGTACTTTCAGTACATTCCACAGTTGCATCAGCAGGAATAGTTAATACAGGAGGTGTATTATCTTCAATTGTAATTGTTTGAACCAACGTAGTTGTGTTGTTACAATCATCAGTTAATGTCCAAGTTCTAGTAATGATAGATTCATTAGCACAAGAACCATCAGCCACTATATCAGTAAATGTAGCATCAATTGTTTCTGAACATGTGTCTGTTTCATCAGTCACATCGCCAGTAATATTGAGGTCACTAGGGTCTTGATCACATTCAATAGAAATATCACCAGGTACAGTAAATGTTGGAGGTGTAGTGTCTTCAAGAGTAAGAGTTGCATTAAGTGTTGTAGCATTACCGCAATCATCGGTAATTGTGTACAAAACAGCAATTGTACCACCTAGTCCACATGTACTAACTAAGTTTGTAAACATATAATCTGAAGTCACAGTAACACCAAGGTCATCAGCACAAGATTCAAGAGCAGCAATGTTAGCTGTATTCCAATCGTTAGCTAAAGTTTCATTATCAGCACCAGAGCATTCAATAGAAGCATCGGTTACAGAACAGTTTGATAAATCAGGAATTGTTCCGTCATCAAATGTTAAAGTTACTGTTCTTGAAGAACTGTTACCACAATCATCGGTAATTATATAAGTTACGTTTAATGTTCCACAAGGACCACAAGTTGTATTCAAGTTGTTAAAGTCATAATCTGAAGTAACTTGACCAGTTAAGTCAGTGTCGCAAGTATCTGTAGCACATGCTTCAAGTGCAGCAATATTAGCAGCATTCCAGGCATCAGCAAGATTTTCGTTTTCTGTATCAGAACACTCTATTATTGTATTTTCAATAGTACATGCAGATAAATCTGGAGCTATAGTATCTACAACAGCAATGGTTTGTGTATCAGACACTGAATTACCACATTCATCAGTAGCCGTCCAAGTTCTAGTAATTGTTTCCGTATTACCGCAAGCAGCTACAGAACTATCTGTAAAGGTTACAGAAGTAGTACCACAAGTATCAGTAGCTGTTGCATTGCCAGTAGCAGTAGGATCGGTACTCTCGGTACATTCCACAGTTGCATCAGCAGGAATAGTTAATACAGGAGATGTATTATCTTCAACAGCAATAGTTTGTGTATCAGAGATTGAATTACCACATTCGTCAGTAGCCGTCCAAGTTCTTGTAATTGTTTGTGTATTACCACACGCATCGACAGTAGTATCAGCGAAAGTAACAGTTACAGTGCCACAAGTATCAGTAGCAGTAGCAGTTCCTGTAGCAGAAGGGTCAGTAGTTTCAGTACATTCCACAGTTGCATCAGCAGGAATAGTTAATACAGGCGCAGTGGTATCTTGAACTGTAATGGTTTGATCAAATGTTGTTGTATTATCACAATCGTCAGTTAA
>NZ_JXJP01000054.1 GCF_000826645.1 Psychroserpens mesophilus | reverse complement strand
CTGTAGCAATACCTGCACTGAAATCGTCAGATACTTCCCATAAGTAGTTTACATCAAGACCAAAGCTAAATGAGTAAAACTCAGAGAAATCACCAATTGGTAAACCTCCATTTAATCCAGCTCTTAATTCTTGAGCATTTACGTTTGATAAACTAAAAACTGCAACAGCAGCTAATAATACTAATTTTTTCATAATAGGTTTAAGTTTAATTTAAATTGGCGGCAAATGTATATTATGCTTTGTTACTGAGCAAGAAAAAACTTATATTTTTTAAACTAAAAAAGGGTAGCAAATTGCTACCCTTTTATTAATCTATAGTTAGTGACTACATAATTTTGTAGTTAACTCCTAAGTTAATCGTTGAGAAGCTTCCACCTTCAACACTTACACCTCTGTAAGATACATTAG
>NZ_JXJP01000053.1 GCF_000826645.1 Psychroserpens mesophilus | reverse complement strand
TTCCACACTCACCATCTAAACCATTTGAATAGCTTAATAATCCTGGTTGGTAGTTCTCTGCATCTGCACAAGAAATCTCTTCATGCTCTGGCGTTTCAAAACTTGCCTCTGGCGCTGGTGTAACTGTGATTACAAATGGTCCTGCCATTAAATCTCTATCACACTGATCTTTTGCTAAATAACTTACAGTGATTGTACCTCCACATAAATCATAATCATAATCTACATCTGGATTGATTGTACCTGTTAATTCACAAGCTGTTCCTTCCAATCCATTACTATAAGTTGCATTTTCTATAACGAAACCTGCAGCTTCTGCACATGTAATTTCTGCTGGAAACTCTGGAGTTGTTACTGTAGCTTCTGGTGCTCTGTCAACTATAACTTCAAAAGGACCTGCAGCTAAATCACGACCACATGCATCTTCACCTGAGTAAGATACTGTAATAAATCCACCACACTTTCCAAAACTATTTGCGATTGTCGCTGTCAAAGTTCCTGAAATCTCACAGTCACCTGTTAATCCATTAGAATAAGTAGCCTCATCTGCAACAAAAGCAAATGCTTCTTCACATGATAAAACTTCAGGTAATGATGGAGCAACTACTGTAGCTTCAGGCGCTGGTAATACATCAATATCTACTGTTGCGTTTAGTGGGTTACCACACTGATCCTGTCCTGTCCATGTTATGGTGATTTTTCCACCACATGCATCAAAATCATTTGTCTGTACTGGCTCTACTGAACCACTAATCTCACAAACTCCTTCTAATCCATTTGAATAGTTCAATGCACTTGCGGCGTAAGTCGCTGCATCTGCACATGATAACTCTGCCTCTACCTCAATAGCATCAAATACTGGTGCTGGTGCTGGATCAACTGTAATATCTAAAGTTGCACTTAGTGGATTACCACATGCATCTTCTCCGATATAATCAACTAATATTTTTCCGCCACATGCATCAAATTGATTCTTTTGGATTGGCTCTAATGAACCACTTAAGCTACAATCGCCTTCTAAGCCATTGTTATATCCTAATGAACCAGCAACATAGTTGGAAGCATCTTCACAACTTAATGTGAAATTCTCTAACGGAT
>NZ_JXJP01000052.1 GCF_000826645.1 Psychroserpens mesophilus | reverse complement strand
GTGAAATTCTCTAACGGATCTAAGATCGCTGCTGGTGCTGGTGTTACTGTATAAACTTTCTCTGCGTTAATGGTACGTCCACACTCATCTGAGAATGTCCAGTTTACTGTAATACTTCCTCCACAAACTGTGAAATCTGCTGTTGCATTCCCTGGTACTGAACCTTGAATTGAACAGGCACTCTTTGAAACGCCATTACTGTATGCTAAATTTGGTGCTTGAAAACCAAAGGCTGCCTCACATGAAATTGTCTCTGGTGAGACTGGTGCAAACTCTGCCATTGGTGCAGGTAAAACTACAATTGTCTGACTCTCTGATACTGAGTTTCCACAATCATCTGTTGCTGTCCATGTTCTTATAAGCTCGCCACCTTCACAGGCTAATCCTAAATTGTCATCATTCGTGGTAAATACAACCTGAATGTTATCTTTACAATTATCGGTTGCTGTTACGTTAGCTGGTACTGGTATCAAATCAATACAAGAAACTTCCGTATCTACTGGAACTCCACTTAATACAGGATCCTCTGAATCACCTCCCATATACTCAATAAAGATTGGTGAAGCAAAATTTCCACATGAATCTTGTATCGTATATTCAAAGGCTGATAACCATTTACAATCATCGTTACCCTTTTCTGTTGCTAAAGATTTTGTTACTGTTACTGTACCACAATTATCAGAAAACAACGCTGCTATTTCTGCCTCTGTTGGGCCTAATGGCTTGTTATCATAACATAAATTTAATCCTGTTGCTCCTGTTGGAACTTCTGCCCCTTTATTTAATTGTGGTGCTTGGGTATCGCCTCCACTATAGTTTATATCTAATTCTGCGGCCATGTTACCACAAGCATCCATAATCTGATACTTGTAATTTGCAGTCCATGAACAATCATCACCTTGTGGTGATCCAAATTTGGTTACGGTAATATCACTACAATTATCTGAATAAAGTGCAGCGATCACTGATACCTTTGGACCACTTGGTGCCTGAGAAAAACATAAGTTTAAGTTCTCTGCTCCTGTTGGTACTTGAGCGCCATCATTTAATGATGGTGGTGTTAAATCACCTCCTTGGTAATCAACTTTAATCTGCTCTTCAAAAGAACCACACTTTACATCGTAGGTGTACTCGACAAACCATCCACAATCATCGCCTGACATTACTGCTGTCTTGACAACCTCTGCTGGTATATCACCACATTGATTTAAATATAAGTTCGCCACATCTGCCTCACTTGGGCCTGGAGGGGCGTCTTCCTGGCAGCGATCGAAGAAAGTACTTCGCTCTGCCGATTGTGCCATCACTGAACTTATACTAAACGAAAAAAGCATGAGAAAGGCTATCGCCTTCATGCTACTTCTTTGTCTGGTAATAAAATCAATGCTACAACACGATAAATTTGTAATAGTCTGCCAGATTGAGGCGCGACCACCACTTCGGGTAAAATTGCTCATAAACATAACATTTGGTTTTAAATTAAAATTATCTTAACATTTATATGTGACAATACATAAACTACTGTCAGCTAAACCGCAATCGAATCGTTGCGAATAAGCCTTAAACTATAATATCCTGAATATTCAGAACATCGCCAGAACTAAATCCCAGCTGTAAATAAATGCTAATAATCAATTGTTGTGCTATCAAACAATTTTTTGGTAAG
>NZ_JXJP01000051.1 GCF_000826645.1 Psychroserpens mesophilus | reverse complement strand
GTGTTATATACGCTATGATTGCCAACTTTCAAAACAGAATAGATGTATTACAAACTGTTTTAGAACACATTGAAGAAGTTAAAAATTTTAAACTAAACCAAAATGAAAACAACATTACTATATAAGTTATTAATCGTATTTATTTTAGTGCCAACACTAACATTTTCTACTACACATGAAAAGTTTAATGGTAAACACACTAAAAATAAAACATTAAAAAAAGAATTTAATGTAAGTGATAA
>NZ_JXJP01000050.1 GCF_000826645.1 Psychroserpens mesophilus | reverse complement strand
TGGACCGCTACAGATGAATGTGGTAATTCAATCTCTGATACACAAACTATTGCTGTTGAAGATAATACACCTCCTGTATTAACTATTCCTGCTGATGCAACTGTGGAATGTACCGAGAGTACCGATCCTGCTGCAACAGGAACTGCTACTGCTACTGATACTTGTGGTACTGTAACCGTTACTTTCGCTGATACTACTGTAGATGCGTGTGGTAATACGGAAACAATTACAAGAACTTGGACGGCTACTGACGAATGTGGTAATTCAATCTCTGATACACAAACCATTGCTGTTGTAGATACTATAGCTCCAGATTTATCTGCATGTACTATTGAAAATACAATATTAGAATGTACTGATACCAATAATGAATCGCTTGCTGATGCTTGGAATGCTGCTAATATCGCTGCACTGGAAGCATGTGCTACAGATACTTGTGACACTGACTTAACTGGTCAAGTTACTTCAGATTATGACTTTAACAACTTGAACACAACTTGTGGTCCTTGTGGAACTATTAATGTTACTTATACTGTTACTGATGATTGTGGGAATCCAACATCGATTACGGCAACTCTAACATTTGATGACGGAACAATTCCTGATTTATCAAACTGTTCAGTAACTGATGAAGCTATTGAATGTGATGGTACCAATAATGAATCGCTTGCAAACGATTGGAATGCAACTAACATTGCGGCGCTTGAGGTTTGTTCTGACGATTTAGGTATTACCGTTACCTCTAATTATGCTTACACTAATTTAGTGTCTACATGTGGACTTGGTGGAACAATTGCTGTTGTCTATACCATTACTGATGATTGTGGTAATGCAACAACTTTAAATGCAACACTTACCATTGAAGATTCTACGCCTCCTACATTTACGGTTCCTAGTGATATAACTATTGAGTGTGATCAAGATTCAACTGATCTTACTTTAACTGGTGACGTAACTAACGAAGCTGATATGTGTTCTGGTACTCTTGAAGCAACTTACTCTGATATTATTGCCGATGGTAACTGTGCGAATGAAGCTATTATCACCAGAACTTGGACATTAA
>NZ_JXJP01000005.1 GCF_000826645.1 Psychroserpens mesophilus | reverse complement strand
ACCTTATACAAACTCGTTACCAACCATAGTGCAAAAATCATCAGAGTTACATCCTTTAAACTTGAGTTACTAATACAAAGTTTTTAAGGTTTAATAAAATTCATCCGAATTATCCTTTTTTTGAGAACTAAACGCTTTAGCGTTCTGATTCGTTCTTTTCAAAAAAAGGCGTTTGTGGTTTTCCTAAGTGCAACCTAAATGCAGTTGTGATCATTTCTTTTCTGCCATTGTAGCGGAATCTTGGGCTTGTTAACTTAAGTCTGTGAATCGCATTCTGATTCGGTTGCTCTCTGTGTTTGCCTTTTCTCTGCTTACCAAAAACCTGTCATGCACTACAGTAGGTAACACTGTGTATAATTAATGCTCACATTTTTCTTCAATTAAAATTCATATATTTAAACAACTGATTTGCATCGACTGAAAATCTACGGATTTCCAATCGCACAAATCATACACAAAACCGTTGGCAATAATTACTTTTTAAATTAATATATGACCTTGAAAAAACCGAAAATAACTTATTTTATAGGTGCTGGAGCAAGCTATTCATCCTGTCCTATCTGGACTGAACAAGGGAATAAAATGATTGAGGTTGCTTGCAAATATTTCAAGAAAAACACAGGATTCTTCATAACCAAACCAACTGATTTAGTTGAACACGCAGAAGAAATTATTTGGGATATTGGATATTTTGGATTAAAGGCTAATAAATTTGGAACCATAGATACTTATGCAAAAAAGCTTCATTTAAATGCCTCATTCAAAGAACTAAGTAGATTAAAGCTATCTGTTAGTGTTTTCTTTACTATATGGCAACTTACAAATGATAGAAATTTAAAGTCAAGAAAAATTCAAGATAAAGAGTATGTTTTTGAAGAAATAGACAAGAGATATATTTCTTTATTCGCTTCTATTTTAGAAAGCAAATCTTCTGTTGAAATCAAAATAAAAGAAAATATTAGATTTGTAAGTTGGAATTATGATTTACAATTAGAATACGCTTTTAAATCGTTTAATCAAGATAATTTAAGTTGGGAGTTTATATGTAATAATTTGAATTTTAGGGCTGGAATTAGTGACAATAAAGAATTAGATATTTGTCATTTAAATGGATATCATGGTTTTTACAACGTCAAAGAGAGAGAAGAACATTTCTTAGATTTAACTGAATCTAAAGGGATAAATGAAATTGTTGATAGCTTATCTTTTTTGTATAATTCACATCGAAATAATGGTTTTAGTTTGTCAAACCATATAAATTATGCATGGGAGAAAAATCCGATTGCGCAAAAAACAAGAGATGAAGCACTAAGAATTTTTTCCGAAACTGACATTCTAATTATCATAGGTTATTCATTTCCTAATTTTAATAAAGAAATTGACAAAGAGCTTTTCAAAAGGTTGCAAGGAAGAAAAACTAGAATTTACTATCAGGATCCAAATGCAAGTTTAAATTTTATAAAACAATTAGTTGACATCAATGAATGTGAAGTAATAATTGAGAAAGAAAAACTTGACAATTTCATTTTACCATATGATTTCTAGTGTAACAATTGCCAACAACGTGTATAATTAATTACTACTGATTTCCCTATCGGAAAATCCTCGAAATTAATTAACTTAGTAACTTATCGGAAAACGACTAACATCCTTTTCCGTAACTAATCATTACACGAACACGTTAGCACCAATTTGGACATAATGAGAATATGAATAATGAAGAAAAAATAAAAACTCTTATAAACGAAGCGAATAGTTTAAATCTTTCTTCTTTAATTCCAAGTCTCGAAAAAATTTTGCAAGAGAATGCTTTTGTAGTGCAGTCTTTTTATGATGCCAAGCCAAAATTGGACATCGGCGAAGTATATCAGGAGACTCTTTTAATCAAAATAATTTTTACTTCTCGAAGCATATTAGAGTTATCGAAAGGCATTGAATTTGGCATATTAAACAGAAAAGAGAGACCCTTAATTATTGACAGGTCATCCCTTTACATATTAACAAGGTCAGTAATTGAATCCTTTTTGACTTTAGAATATTTATACTTCAATAATTTATCAAGAGAAGAACAAATATTCAGATATAATCTGTGGAGAATTTCAGGTTTTATGGCAAGACAAGATTTTGGAAAAACAAAAAATGAAAAGTTTTTGTCTAAAATGGAAAAAGAAAAAACGGAAATAAATGAATTAAAAAAGACCATCAAAACTAGTCCTTATTATTCGAAGTTAAAACAACAGCAACTGTGGAAATTGGACAAGTATGGTTTACCTAGAATTATGAGTTGGTCTGAACTTTTAAAACAGAGCATATTGAAAACGGATTTATTTGAAAAGGTTTACAAACTATATTCAAATTATGCCCACTCTGAATTTATTGCGATGATTCAACTTAACGAAGGAAAGATGAGCAAAGCAGATTCATTTAATGCTGAAACCACTATTACTACTTTAAATAATATACGTGTAATAAATTGTGTTTCTATAATTTCCTTCGTAAACAAATATGAATTCGCAAAAGATAAATATATGGAGATTGAC
Source organism: Psychroserpens mesophilus (assembly GCF_000826645.1). Lineage (GTDB taxonomy): Bacteria > Bacteroidota > Bacteroidia > Flavobacteriales > Flavobacteriaceae > Psychroserpens > Psychroserpens mesophilus. The sequence continues at coordinate 7,751 of NZ_JXJP01000005.1, read as the reverse complement.
GAATCATCAAGATATGTGATTGAATTCTGGAATAAATTTGGAATTAAGGAATGAAAAAACTGGTGCTAACACTGTATATAATTTATTGCTTGGTTCTAGCCTACTTACGAAAATCCTCGCGGATTTTCTATTCGGTTTTTATTTGTTAACTTAGTTGCTTAACCACGCAACAAACCATATACAATCACGTTACCAACCATAGTGCAAAAATCATCAGAGTTACATCCTTTGAACTTGAGTTACTAATACAAAGTTTTTAAGGTTTAATAAAATTCATCGGAATTATCCTTTTTTTGAGAACTAAACGCTTTGGCGTTCTGATTCGTTCTTTTCAAAAAAAGGCGTTCGTGGTTTTCCTGTGTCGCAACCTAAATGCTATTATGGTCTTTCTCTTTTTACCAAATTAACGGATTCTTGGGCTTGTTTATTAAAGATTTGGTTAGCATTCTGTTTCGGTTGCTTGTCTGTATTTGCTAAGTTCTGTCTTTTCCAATGGTTCGTTCTGCACTACAGTAGGTAACAATGTGTATAATTCATGCTCTAATTCTAATTCATTGGAAAATTCTTATATTTAACACTATGATTCGCAACGAATGAAAATCTATCGATTCTCAATCGCACAAATCATACACTAAACCGTTATATACAATGCCTCCAAGACCAATTTTGCTGAAAATTATAAATCTCCAAAGCATGTAGGTTTTAATTCACTCAAACTCTGAATTATTTGCTCACTCTTACTCTGTATTTTTCCCAGATTTATAATTGATATCTTGCAGTACTCGTCCTTGAAAAGTAATCGACGAAACTTGTGGAATTACTTACTCAAACTTTGAATTATTTGCTCACTCATACTCTGAATTTTTATCGGATTTGTAATTGAAATCTTGTAGTTTTTGTCCGTGAAATGTAATTGACGAAACTTGCGGAATTACTTACTTAAACGGATTTTCTGAATTTTAGGATTCATCAACTCAAATAAAAAAACCTGGTGTTATTTTTTCGATTTTTTTTTGAATTTTAAGCAACCATATTCGAAAAAACTATTCTAGAATTTTTTATTAAAAAGGAAAATGCTACAAAGCGTTTGAAAAAAAACACTTTTAGCTATTAATTGGTAAAAGCAAAACCGTGTTTAGCTTTTCTCGTTTTTTATTGTTCCTAACTTTATCGATAAGCAGAATTTGATTACTCTTATGCGTCGGCACAGTAAATAACAACGTGTATAATTAATTGCGACCGAATTTCCCTATCGGAAATTCAATCTTATTAATTATATTTAGGCTAACGGAAAATGACTCGCGTCCTTTTCCGCAACTAATCATACACAATACCGTTACCAACAATAGTGCAAAATCAACATTGTTACTTTTTTACCAAACTGATTTACTAGCTTTAAAGATTTTCTGATTTCTACAAAATTCATAGGAAAGATCCTTTTTTTGAGAACTAAACGCTTTGGCGTTCTGATTCGTTCTTTTCAAAAAAAGGCGTTCGTGTTTTTCTTGTGTCGCAACCTAAATGCTATTGTGATCTTTTCCCTTTTGCCAAAGTAGCGGATTCTTGCGCTTGTTTGTTTAAGTCGGTTAAAGCATTCTGATTCGGTTGCTCTTCTGTATTTGCTATGTTCTGTCTTATCCAACGGTTCGTTCTGCACTACAGTAGGTAACAATGTGTATAATTCATGCTTACATTATTCTTCAAATAAAAATCTTATATTTAAGCAACTGATTTGCTGCAACTGAAAATCCTACGGATTCTAAGTCGCACAAATCATACACAAAACCGTTACATGCAATATTCAGAAAAATTCATAACAATATCATAATAATGAATTCAGTTTTGTATTTTGCTGACCATAACTAATGAGTAAAAGTAGACCACATATCAATCCAGAAGTCCTGATTTGGGCAAGAGAACAACTCAACGCTGAGCCTGAACTCATTGCAAGAAGAGTTGGCACGTCCTTGGCAATGTATACTGCATGGGAAAATGGTGAGTCTTTACCAAGCCACAAACAGTTACAAAAACTTTCAATTCAACTTCAAGTTCCTGCTACTGCATTTTATCTTAAAAATACACCAATAGGAGATAATTCAAGATTAGAAATGAGAAGACTTCCAGGTTATACATCCGAAGAAGATTCTTTTCAGTTTTCTAAACAAGTAAATGAATGCATTAAAAGAAGAAAGATTATTAGCGAGTTAATAGAAAGAATGGAAATAGAATTTCCAACTTTCAATTTTAAATCATCAATTAATAATTCGCCTTCAGATGTAGCAAATGAATTTAGGGAATTTTTAAACATAAATATTAGTGAACAGTTAAGATACAGAGGTAAATTTGAAGCTCTAAAGAATTGGAGGCAAACATTAGAAAAGCATGGTATTTTAGTATTTCAACTTGAAAGGGTTGACTTAAATGAAGCTAGAGGTTTTGCTCTTTACAAAGATTTTTTGCCAATTGTAACCATAAATTCCAATGATTCTGTTGGTGGTAGAATTTTTACTTTATTTCATGAAGTTGGTCATTTATTACTTGGTGAGTCGATAGTACATAATCATTTAGACTATGATTCGTCGAACGAAATTGAAATTTGGTGTAATAAATTTTCAGCTCATTTTCTCGTTCCGACTAATGATCTAATTGCTACTTGTAAAACGATTGGAACTATTAATTCAAGTGCAAAAGTTGACAGATTAATTAAACGATATTGGGTAAGTGGTTCTGCTCTACTTCGCAGATTAAAAGAACAAAACCTGATATCAAATGAAGATTTTAGAGAACTAACCGAAATTTATGATTCATTTAGAGCAGAGAAAGGTTCTGGAGGAGATTATTATAGAAATGTTGTTGCTAGGATGGGTACTTTATTACCAGATTTAGCATTTGACAGCTATTACTCTAATGCAATTAGTATTCGTGATTTATCATCCATACTAAATATGAAAATGTCTAACCTTAAGGAGTTTGAGAAGCGATTCAAAGGCTCTGAATACGCCTTTGGGAACTAAATGACATATTGCTTAGACACAAACGTTCTTATTAACTGCTGGTACTTCTGGTATCCACCAGATTCTCATCCAACATTTTGGGAAGGACTTGAGAAACTTGCTACCCAAGGAAGACTAGGTTTTCCATCACAAGTCTTGGAGGAATTATCAGTTCAGGATGACGAGTTATATCAATGGTGTAAAGAAAGAGAGGGTTTATTTACTCTTAGTTCTTCAGATGAATTGGAAGCACTGGTTGCTGATTTAATAAACAAATATCCAGACTTTTCAGGAATTGATGTTGGAATTGGACATAGCTATGCAGATGTTTATGTTATAGCTCAAGGAATCACTAATAATATGAGAGTTGTAAGCATGGAAAAAATGGATGGAACTCAAAATCCTAGAAAATTTAAAATCCCACATATCTGCGGATTCGAAAATATAAGATGTATTCAACCTCATGAAATAATTCGACTTGAAGGTTGGGTATTTGTGCATTGAGTAAAATACAGCATGTAACACCGTGTATAATTCATTGCTAGTAAAGACTTACTTACGAAAATCCTCGCGGATTTTCTATTCAGTTTGTATTTGCTAAATTAGTTGCTGAAACACGCAACGAAATCATACACAAACACGTTAGGCACAATTATGAGAAACACCTTGAACATATTAATATTACTTCTGACTTTTAGTGTTCAAGGTCAAATTTCTGAGTCTTGGAATCTAGATATTGATACCTATACTCATAATTCATCGAATTACGCTTCAAAGAATCCACCAATCGAAATCGCGCAATTTTCAAACAACGACAAAGTAATTTTATCTCAAAACGGAACTCTAGTTAAAATAGATTCAAAAGGAGAGACAATTTGGCGAAAAGAAATTTCTACTTGTGCAAGGCAAAGAATAATAGTTGATTTAAAAGACAATATCATTTTTAGTTGTGGTAGTGAGATTACAAAGTTTGACCTGAATGGAAAGATGGTTTGGAATAATGACTACGCATCAAGCTTCAGTAAAGAATATATGACATTTGATGCTATAACTTTTGATCAAGATAAAATTTATTTAGCTGGTCATTTTTTCTATTCAAAATACATTTGTCAATTAGCTATAGATAATGATGGAACAGTTTTGTGGAAAAAAAGTTATCGACAAAATGTAAATTTTGAGTTTGATTTTTTACCACCAAAACAAATTATTGTTCACAATGAATCAATTTATATTTTGGCTCATGAATATTATTCATCTTCTAAGTCTGTTTTATATAGTTCTAATCTAAATGGTAAAAAAAGAAAAAAAACTTGGATAAATCATAAATTAAAAAAATTAAAGTCAAACAAAGAGTTTCTTTTTGCAGTTGGCCAATTTGATAATAAAAATGAGAAATTGATTGTTATTAAATTTAATAATGATATCGAGATTATTGATAAATTGGAATTTAGTTTACCAAGAAAAATTGAGCACAATAAATCCTTGAGAGGATATTCATCTAAACCAACAAAAAAAGATTTAGAAAAAAAATACTTTACCACATATAAAGTAAATGACTTTGAATTCTTAAATGATAAAAGTTTATTAGTTGTAGGAGATTCATCGAAAAGACCATGGATTGCAAAATTAGATTTGAAAAAAGGAATTATTTGGAATTATGATAATAATGATAAAAGATATTATAAATACAATAATGAGTTTACTATGCATTCATACTCTCTGTTTTCAGTAGATACAGTTAAGGATAAATATCTTATTTCTGGAATTAGTCAAGAACAAGACGATCATGAAGAAATGTTTATTAGATATATTAATTTGTTCGTAAGAGAAATTGAATTGGAAAAATAACAGTGCCTAACAACGTGTATAATTCATGCTTCACTCCTACTTCAATTAAAAATTTATATATTTAACTATATGATTTGCATCGACTGAAAATCTACGGATTTCCAATCGCACAAATCATACACAAGCACGTTGGCAACAATATTTGAGGACATTGCTAAAAATGATAATAAGTGACTATTTACAAACTAAAACAATAACCTATTTATGAAAAAAATACTATTCTTTACAGTTTTTATTTTTTGTTCTTTTTTATTAAACGCTCAAAAAACGATTAAAAAATCTTCCAAACTAGGAATTTATGAAATTCAATATTCCTTTGCTCTACAAAACGGTATTGTCAATATTCAAGATTTTAACTCTAAAGAAGGTCCTGGTTATCTTATATCTATTTTAGACGATGAGTTAAATTTAATTAAAGATTTAGTAATAGAAGCACCTAATAGCGCATTGCACAATGTATCTTTAGTTGATAGCAGATTACATTTACTAATTCAAGAAAACAAGCCGAATCAAAACAAAATTGATTACAATTTAATAACAATAAATACAGATGATTTTAGCAAAAAAAGTAAATTGTTATACTCGCTAAACCAATCAAATCATAATACAATAGAAAGGTTTTTTAGCCAAAATTCTTCTCTCGCAAAACTTGGTAGAATCGATGTGTCAGATGATAAAAAATATGTTTCCTTATCGATTGAATCTCGAATAAATAGTTTAAAAACAAAATCAATTTTAGTGTTGTTTTTCAATTCAGATTATGAACTTCTTTATGAAAAAAAACACACTCACACGTGGAATAAAAATAATGAAAAGTTTCAATATAAAAGCAGTTTTATAAACAGTCAACATAAGAAACTAATAGTTTTAAACAGAAGTTTTGGAAATGGGTTTAAATTAGAATCAGTTGGACAAGATGACTATAAAATCAAAGATTTTGATTTTGAGAATAAAACCCTAAAAACTCTAGCTATTAATGGAAAAGGTGATAACTTCTATTGTATTGGGTTTTATTTCGCTGATAGTAAAAAAGAAAAGGGTGGAATATTTTATTCAAAATTTTCTAACGATTTAGAACTATTGAATGAAAAGGCTATTCAATATTCCAATCAATTATTAGAGCAAGACCAAAGTAAAAAACAAAAGAAAAAAGGATTTAGTGCAATTGATTCTAAAGTTGGAGCTTCATTTGTAGTAACTGATTTATTCATAAATAACGAATCTGATATCTACCTTTTAGGAGAAATTCGAATTAGTCTAAATAATAGTTTTGCTTTTGATGATGTTGCTGTTGTTAACCTAACACTTGATGGAAATTTAAAATGGAGTCGTTTAGTTGACAAAAGTCAACACCTTGCAAGAAATTCTCAATCATCATTTAAGCCCTTTTTTATAAAAAATAATTTGATTTTACTTTTCAATAGCACATTGGATTTAGATGAAATGAGTTTTGATAAAAAATCATCAAAACCTTACGCATTAGAAAAACTGAATTTGTTTTCAGTAAACTTTAACAATGAAGGGCAATTTGAATATAAACAGTTAACTGACAAAAAAGCTGACGTGAATTATTATGTAACAGAATCCAAATTAATTGATAGCAAAGCAGTAATATTATTTGGGAGTCGAAAAAAAGACAGTATGATAATGAAACTAGATTACGAAAATTAACAATACAGTTGCCAACAACGTGTATAACTAATTGCTAATCTGTGTGTACTCGGAAAATCCTAGCGGATTTTCCTAATGGTTCGGTTTCTTTTATTAACTTAGTTCTCGCCAACGCAACTAGCCATACACGTACACGTTAGGCACAATATGACAAATGAGCGTACAAACAGTTAACGAAATAACAGGACAATATCAGATTTCCAAAGGTATTAGAAAAAGGGAATTGGAAAAACTTGCTTCTAATAAAAAAACGCAATCGATTCAATTTGCAAGTCCTTTATCGAATAATGAAATTGACCTTTTGGAAAAAATTGTCTTCTCTAATAGACCTGATATTTCTTTGAGAGTTTATGGACATTATGGCGAGAACTGTGATTTAACTTTCATTAAAAAAATTCCGTCATTACGAAAATTTTCAGCAGATTGTTTAATGGATGCTAAGGGAATAGAAGTCGTTACCGAATTAAATAACCTCGAAGAACTTGGCGTTGGAATTTATAACCTTGACAATTTTGACTTTCTTGAAAGTATTAATCCAAATCTAAAAGAACTATATCTTCAAAAAACTAAATCAAAAAAACCTAAAATATCAAGTATTTCAAGGTTTACCGAGCTTGAATATCTTTATTTAGAAGGTCAGCAAAAAGGCATAGAATCAATAAAAGAATTAAAGAAATTGGAAAAGGTAATTTTACGTTCAATTTCAACCAAAAACGTTGATTACTTATCCGATTTAAAAGAATTATGGTCTGTAGATATTAAATTAGGTGGAACTCAAAATTTTGACGCATTAACGACTTTACCAAAATTAAAATACTTGGAACTTTGGCAAATTAGAAATTTATCTGATTTATCATTTGTATCAAAACTTAATACACTTCAAAATTTATTTATTCAATCATTAAAACAATTGGATAAACTGCCTGATTTTAAAAACTCTACCTCATTGAGAAGAATCTATCTTGAAAACTTAAAAGGATTGACGAATCTAAATTCATTAAAAAACGCACCTAAATTAAAGGAATTTATATATGTACTTGCGGAAAATCAAGAACCTGAAAACTTAATTCCAGTTTTGGAAAATAAAAATTTAGAATCTGTTTTCTGTAGGTTTGGTAGTGATAAAAAGAATAATCGATTTGACCAACTTGCGAAAGAGTATAATAAAGCTGAATACGAATATTCGGAATTTAAATATGAATAAAATACTGTGCCTAACACCGTGTATAATTAATTACT
>NZ_JXJP01000049.1 GCF_000826645.1 Psychroserpens mesophilus | reverse complement strand
ATCCGTTAGAGAATTTCACGTTAAGTTGTGAAGATGCTTCCAACTATGTTGCTGGTTCATTAGGATATAACAATGGCTTAGAAGGCGATTGTAGCTTAAGTGGTTCATTAGAGCCAATCCAAAAGAATCAATTTGATGCGTGTGGCGGAAAAATATTAGTTGATTATATCGGAGAGGATGCATGTGGTAATCCACTAAGTGCAACTTTAGATATTACAGTTGATCCAGCACCAGCACCAGTATTTGATGCTATTGAGGTAGAGGCAGAATTATCATGTGCAGATGCAGCGACTTACGCAGCAAGTGCATTGAACTATTCAAATGGATTAGAAGGAGTTTGTGAGATTAGTGGTTCAGTAGAGCCAGTACAGACAAATGATTTTGATGCATGTGGTGGAAAAATCACCATAACATGGACAGGACAGGATCAGTGTGGTAACCCACTAAGCGCAACAGTAGATATTGATGTATTACCAGCGCCAGAGGCAAGTGTAACTACACCAGAATTTCCATCTAACCTAGCCTGTTCAGATGCAGAGGGCTTTACAGTAGCTGCAGCGACTTATACAAACGGTTTAACAGGAGATTGTGAGATTTCAGGATCATTAGAAGCAAACGTTGTAAAACAATACGATGCATGTGGCGGAAAGATAACTATTACATATAATGGTGAAGATGCATGTGGACGTCCACTGAGTGCAGGACCATTTGATGTAGATGTTGATCCAGCACCAATGGCAGAGATAATAGATGGACCTGGAGATATTGTTATTTCTTGTGTAGATGTTGCCGGTTTTGAGCCAGATACATTAAATTATAGTAATGGTTTAGCAGGAGCTTGTGAAATTTCAGGTTCAGTAACAGGAGTATTAAGTGGAACATCTACAGTATGTGGAGGAGAATTATTAGTTACTTGGGATTTTGTTGATGAGTGTGGTAGAGAATTGTATTATGAGCAATTTGTTACTGTTACACCAGCACCAGAGGCAAGTTTTGAAACGCCAGAGCATGAAGAGATTTCTTGTGCAGATGCAGAGAACTACCAACCAGGATTATTAAGCTATTCAAATGGATTAGATGGTGAGTGTGGAATCAACGGAGAAGTACAAGGTGTATTAAGCGGAGAGTTTAATTCATGTGGTGGATTATTATTTGTTGATTGGACTTATACCGATGAGTGTGGACGAACAATCACAGCAAGAAAACAATTAAAAGTAGATCCAGCACCAGCACCAACGTTAGATGTTGTAGAAGACTTCACATTGAGTTGTTCAGATGCAGATTCATATGAGGCAGGATCATTAGCTTATAGCAATGGATTAGAAGGGACTTGTAATATTTCAGGTTCATTAGAGCCAGTACAGACCAATAATTTTGATGCTTGTGGAGGTACAATCACAGTAACTTGGAATGGAGAAGATATTTGTGGTAATCCACTAAGTGCTTCACAGACCATTACAGTTGACCCAGCACCAGAGGCAGAATTTATCAACCCATTACCAAATATCAATGTTACATGTGATTTAGCAGACGATTATATCGTTACTGATTTAGCATACAGCAATGGATTAGAAGGTACATGTGGTATCAATGGAGCTGTTCCAGGCGTATTAAGCGGAAGCTATGATGCATGTGGAGGGACTTTATATGTAGACTGGAAATTTGTAGATTCATGTGGACGAGAAATCGAATACAGAAAAACAATTACAGTTTTACCAGCACCAGCACCAGAAGTAACAGCACCAGAGTTTTCAGATAAGATTGCTTGTTCAGATGCAGCAGGGTTTGAAGCAGCTAATGCTACTTATACAAATGGCTTAAGCGGTTTATGTGAGCTTTCAGGTGAGTTAGAAGCAACTGTTATAAAAGAATACACAGCATGTGGAGGCTTAATAACAATTACTTATAGTGGAGCAGATGCATGTGAAAACCCATTGAGTGCAGGACCATTCTACATAGAGGTAGATCCAGCACCAGAGGC
>NZ_JXJP01000048.1 GCF_000826645.1 Psychroserpens mesophilus | reverse complement strand
ATAGATTTAACGACAGCTGTAGATGGAGCAGAATTATCATTTTACATGCATGCCTTCGGAGAGGATATGGGCGTTATGAATGTAGGCGTTTCCAATTCAGTTTCAGGACCTTTCACGACGTTATTTACTTGGTCAGGAGAGTTACAGACCTCAGGCGCAGATCCATGGGTTCCAATAGGGATTAACTTAGATGCTTATTTAGGGCAGACAATCTATGTAGAGTTCAGTCATACAGGGACAGGAGATTTTGAAGGCGATATGTCAATCGATTTAATGCGCGTAGAGACTTGCGGATCCTTTTGTATAGCACCAAGTAGTATTTTGGTATCTAATGTAGGAGGCACAGGAGCCGATGTGACCTGGAATGGTAATAATGGGGAGAGTTCATGGGAATATGTTGTAGCACCAGCAGGCACAGGCGAGCCAAGTGGATCAGGAACAACAACAGGAACCTCAAGCCTTAACCTAACAGGCTTAGATTTTTCTACAGATTATGAGTTGTGGGTAAGAGCCGATTGTGGCGGAGGCGTGTTTAGTTTATGGGCAGGTCCTGTAAATTTCACGACAACGATTCAATCTGATTTTCTGATAGATTGTACACAGGCACCAACGAACATTACGTATTGTTATGGTAATAACGATACGACTAACTGGACGTTTACCTCATCAGATGGTAGTCCGATACGAATTACATTTAATGCAGGCGGCATAGAGAGTTGTTGTGATGATATCTTAATATATGATGGTGTTGATGCCACAGGGACATTGATTTATCAAGGTAATAATGGTGGTAATCTGGCAGGCCTAACCTTTGATTCAATAGGCGATTCGATGTATTTTGAGAT
>NZ_JXJP01000047.1 GCF_000826645.1 Psychroserpens mesophilus | reverse complement strand
CTACGGAAGATATTACAGTCAGTGAAGCAGGAACCTACACTTTAACGGTTACAGATAATGACAATGGTTGTTCAGCAATGAGCAGTGCAGATGTTACTGAAGATGAAAATTCTCCAACAGCAGATGCAGGATTAAATGCAGAACTGACTTGCACAACTTTGGAAGTGACTCTTGATGGCTCAGGAAGTTCTACAAATCCAGATGCAGATTTATCGTACTTATGGAGTGGACCGAATGGTTATTCAGCATCTACGGAAGATATTACAGTCAGTGAAGCAGGAACCTATACTTTAACGGTTACGGATAATGACAATGGTTGTTCAGCAATGAGTAGTGCAGATGTTACGAAAGATGAGAATTCTCCAACAGCAGATGCAGGCGCAAATGCAGAACTGACCTGTACAACTTTGGAAGTGACTCTTGACGGCTCAGGAAGTTCCACAAATCCAGATGCAGATTTAAGCTATTCATGGAGTGGACCAAATGGCTATTCAGCGGCTACGGAAGATATTACAGTCAGTGAAGCAGGAACCTATACTTTAACAGTTACAGATAATGATAATGGTTGTTCAGCAATGAGTAGTGCAGATGTAACTGAGGATTCTGAAAAGCCTTCAGCAGACGCAGGCGCAAATGCAGAACTGACTTGTACAACACTTGAAGTGACTCTTGACGGCTCAGGAAGTTCCACAAATCCAGATGCAGATTTAAGCTATTCATGGAGTGGACCAAATGGCTATTCAGCGGCTACGGAAGATATTACAGTCAGTGAAGCAGGAACCTACACTTTAACGGTTACGGATAATGATAATGGCTGTTCAGCAATGAGTAGTGCAGATGTAACTGAGGATTCTGAAAAGCCTTCAGCAGATGCAGGCGCAAATGCAGAACTGACTTGTACAACTCTGGAAGTGACTCTTGACGGCTCAGGAAGTTCCACAAATCCAGATGCGGATTTAAGCTATACATGGAGTGGACCAAATGGCTATTCAGCGGCTACGGAAGATATTACAG
>NZ_JXJP01000046.1 GCF_000826645.1 Psychroserpens mesophilus | reverse complement strand
CAATGAGCAGTGCAGATGTAACGGAAGATGAAAATTCTCCAACAGCAGATGCAGGCGCAAATGCAGAACTGACCTGTACAACTTTGGAAGTGACTCTAGACGGCTCAGGAAGTTCAACAAATCCAGATGCGGACTTATCGTACTTATGGAGTGGACCTAATGGTTATTCAGCAGCTACGGAAGATATCACAGTTAGTGAAGCAGGAACCTATACCTTAACCGTTACAGATAATGACAATGGTTGTTCAGCAATGAGCAGTGCAGATGTAACGGAAGATGAAAATTCTCCAACAGCAGATGCAGGCGCAAATGCAGAACTGACTTGTACAACTCTGGAAGTGACTCTTAATGGCTCAGGAAGTTCCACAAATCCAGATGCGGACTTATCATACTCATGGAGTGGACCGAATGGTTTTTCAGCAGCTACGGAAGATATTACAG
>NZ_JXJP01000045.1 GCF_000826645.1 Psychroserpens mesophilus | reverse complement strand
AACGAGTTTGTATAAGGTTTGTTGCGGAATTTCAGTCTTGCGTTTTTAGCAAGGATGAGCCTTTTGAGACGAAAATTCCGTTTTGGAAAAAAACGCAAGACTGAACTTTACGAATTGTTTCTTAAGTAAATATACTAAAGTTATTTGTAATTATTTTTCCGATGGAAAAGAGAAGTAGCAATGAACCTTATACGTTGTTGTAACACGTTATTTTAAAATTATGGGCAATGAAAATCCGTTCCACATACCAACATCTTTTTTCTGATATTGACAAGGAACATATTCAGCAATCTCTCTGAAAATTATTTTCAATTCATTATCTATTTCTTTACTCGTGTTTTCACCTGTTGTTCTGCTGTTAAAATTTCCATCTTTGTCAATTTTAAACAAAACAAAAATTTTCTGGTTTTTTATTTTTCTTAAAATTTTAGACTTTTTTGCTCTAACTTTTAGTTTGTCAAATAAAATTGGATTAATACCTTTCTCAGTAATTAAATCATATAGATTATCATCTATTTTGAACTTCGGCATTTCATCAACATCTTGATAAAACATGTTTTCATTATATTCAATTTCTCCACAATATTCTTTAATAAATTTAGCTGCTTCAGAATCTTGTAATTTGTAACTTTTTTGTAAAAGTTCACACGATTTATTTTTATTTCCAAGGTTTAATTCCGTAATCGCTAAATTGAAGATTGCATCTTTATTTGTTGAGTCAATTTTTATAATTTCATAATAATATTTCCGTGCATTTTCAAAATCGTTTTTTTGATAGGCTTTATTTCCATTTTCCATTAGTTCTTTTGTTTTAGCTTCTTGAGAAAAGCTTAAAATTGAAAAAAGAAATATAATAATTGTGCAGTGTTTCCTCATAATGTGTTACAACGTTTTTGTGTATGATTTTGTGCGATTGAGAATCGATAGATTTTCAGTCGTTGCGAATCATAATGTTAAATATATGAATTTTCCAATGAAGTAGAAGTAAAGCATGAATTATACACAGTGTTACCTACTGTAGTGCATGACAGGTTTTTGGTAATCACAGAAAAAAGCAAACACAGACAGCAACCGAAACAGAATGCGATTCACAGACTTAAGCAAACAATCCCAAGATTCCGCTACTTTGGCAGAAAAGAAATGATCACAACTGCATTTAGGTTGCACACAGGAAAACCACGTACGCCTTTTTTTGAAAAGAACGAATCAGAACGCCAAAGCGTTTAGTTCTCAAAAAAAGGATAATTCGGATGAATTTTATAAAACCTTAAAAACTTTGTATTAGTAACTCAAGTTTAAAGGATGTAACTCAGATGATTTTTGCACTATGGTTGGTAAC
>NZ_JXJP01000044.1 GCF_000826645.1 Psychroserpens mesophilus | reverse complement strand
CAAACAATTTTTTGGTAAGTCACAAAAAAATAAGGGCTATTATTTTATTCTTTTGTGAAATCAAAATGAACAGAATTCATCTTGAATTATTTTCAAATATAATATGATAGCGTGTTGACTTCCAAATAATTTTATTGTTTTTTATCACATTAAACCGTTGAACTTTTCTTTCTTACATTTAATCGAAAAGTGATTCATTTTGGATGCAAAATTCTTCGATAAAATACATAGGGATTTTAGTTTTTCTATCAAAAATGCTGTGAGTAAGCCATTTAATAATTTATAAAACAGGATGTTCTACATATATATATCTTCAATAGCAAGACATTTCTATTCGTTCACGCTTCAAAATGTAGATATGCTAAGACAACTTATGCATTTACTTTCAACCATTTAGTACAAACTAAAGCATAAAAAAAGACAGCTATTTCTAGCTGTCTTTTGTATATACCCTTAGGGAATTCCCTAATTATTTACGTCGCATTACTTCTTACCTGAAGATACTATCTTCTTAGTAACCGAACCTTGATTAGTCGTTAACTTCACATAGAATACTTGATTAGACGTTCTTGATAGATCTAAAGTAGTTCTACCAGTTGAACCTGCAACATATCTTGTGTTCGTTTCTGTTAATACTAATAATCCTTTAGTATCGAAGAACTCAATAGTTACATCTGTTCTGTAATCAAATTCATAAGTAATCGTTACCTCATTATCAAATGGTACTGGGAACGCTTTAAAGTCGATTTTCTCTTCAACATTTCTAACCAATTGCTCACAATCTGTAGAGAATCCTGAATTTTCACCTTCATTGTTTCTATATAGTATTTGTGAATAAATTGACCACTCATACGTTACTGTACATTCACTTGTGTTACCACAACCATCATCAGCCGTAAATGTTCTTTCAAGTGTCCAGTTTTCAACTGAACCATTAGTACCTAAACATGAGTCGATGGCTAAATTACAAGTATTATTAAGTGTAACAACATCATCCGTATTACATGAAGGATAGAGTCCATCAGCTGTAGTCGTGAAATAATCAAAGAAACCAAAATTAGAAGTAAAGTAATACAATCCTTCACTTGATCTATATGTTAACGTCCAAACTTCATCTGGATAACCAAAAGCAACTCCTGAATACATAGCATAACCATCAGAATCATAACCCGTAAGTATATACTGGAATTCTGATCCATTACTACAAGTTAAATCGATTTGAGTAGGCTCATTTATTTGAGATACACTTGATGAAATCACATCTGTAAATGATGCAGTATCACCAGAACCTTGACAGTTGTCTGTCCAAGTTGCTTTATCAGCAAACTCAGTTGGTGCTTCAGTCACTAGACCGAAATCTTCACCTGCTGGACACTCTAATACTGGATCTGTTGTATCATTAATGATAAAAGTACATACTAAAGGATCTGCTGATTTGTTATCACACGCATCAAAGACATCAAATGTCACTGTAAGTGTTGTAGAACAATCATCTTTAACTTCACCTAAACCAATGACTCTGAAGATTAAATCTTCAACATCAGCACAGTTGTCTGTATAACATTCGTAAAGTGATCCTATTTGTGAGGTAGGAATTCCTCCTACTGTCCACTCAGTATTCACATTGATTTCCTGTCCATCAACAAGTGATACACCTGCAACTGCTGGGCAATCTAATCCTTCCCAGTCACTAGTATTTAAAACCATCACTTCATCAGTACATACTCCTGTAGAGGTTGGTCCTTCTGAATCACCACCTTGGTAGTTGATCTTGAATGTTGGGTATAGATTACCACAGTTATCAGACACTGTATATTCAAATACTCTAATCCACTCGCAATCTGATCCGATTGCCAACTTCTCTACTTTCAATACATTATCAGCTGTGATATCTGTACAGTTATCTGAGAATAGCGCTGCTATCTCTTCCTCTGTTGGCTCTCCTAAATCAGAATCTTTACATGCGTTAACGCTGTTCATTCCCATTGGAATTTCTCCTTCTAATTCTGGTGCCATAGTATCTTCACCACTATTCACAATTACCAAGTTTGGTAACTTGTTACCACAAGTATCTTTAATTTCATACTCGTAAGTCGCTGTCCATCCACAATCGTCACCTACAATATTAGGCTCAAATGGTGTTACTACAACATCACCACAGTTATCTGTGTAAGCGGCCTCAATAGCTCCTAAATCTGGTGCTCCTGGGTTTTCACTTAAACACTGTAATCCTGTTATACCCTCTGGTAAGTCTCCTACCAATTCTGGTGCTGTCTTATCTCCACCATTATGGTAGATCTTAACTGGTGCTGCATAGTTTCCACAGTCATCTACAATAGTATATCTGTATAATACTGCCCATAGACAATCTGTATTCTCCGCTGGAGATACAATCTCTAAGGTCGCATTTACATTACCACAGTTATCTGTAAATAATGCTTCTATCTCCTGCTCTGTTGGTGGAGCTGGTGCATCTGCTAAACATGCATCTACATCTGACAACCCTTGAGGTAACTCTCCTACTAACATTGGAGCTGTCTCATCAATTACGGTTATCGTTTGCGACGCTGTTATAGTTACACCACAAGACTCATATGAGAAATTAACCTGGAACGTTCCACAGCTACCTACAAACTCTTCAGCAACTCCTTGAACACTTCCATTAATTCCACAATCTCCGTCAATACCATTACTATATGATAAGAACTCTGGCGTATAAGTTGCTAATTCTTCACATGGAATACTAGCATCTTCTATTGGAGCAAATACTGGCGCTGGCGCTGGCTTCACTTCAATTACAAATGGTCCTGCCTCTAGGTCACGATCACAAATATCCTTACCTGCGTAAGTCACAGTGATAGTTCCTCCACATACGGTGTAATCTTTCACTACACTTGCCTGGATAC
>NZ_JXJP01000043.1 GCF_000826645.1 Psychroserpens mesophilus | reverse complement strand
ATATTGGAAACAACACAGTGACGTTAACGGTTACAGATAATAACGGAAATTCTTCAACTTGTACAGCAACTGTAGATGTTCAGGATAATACAAATCCGACAGCGATTTGTCAGAATACAACCGTTGTACTAGACGCTTCAGGACATGGAAGTATCACCACAGCAGATATCGATAATGGTTCAAATGATGCCTGTGGAATTCAATCGTTAACATTAGATCAGACGAGCTTCGATTGTAAC
>NZ_JXJP01000042.1 GCF_000826645.1 Psychroserpens mesophilus | reverse complement strand
TGAATGGCTTTTTTTTATTAATAAAGACCTATAGATTATGCTTCTTCATTTGGAGCTTCACCTTTATCTTTTAATGTATCATACATAATAGGTGTTGCAATAAACACAGATGAATACGTACCAACTACGACACCTACAATCAATGCAAATAATAAACCTCTTAGTGATTCAGCACCAAAAATGAACATGGCTAATAACACCACTAATGTTGTTAACGACGTATTTAATGTTCTACTCAATGTACTGTTAATCGCAGAGTTAATATTTGCTCCACCTTTAAATCCGGCTCTTTCAGCAATAACCTCTCTAATTCTGTCAAATACAACAACCGTATCATTTAATGAGTAACCAATAACGGTCAGGATTGCTGCAATGAAGGCTTGATCGATTTCCATACTGAATGGCATAAACTTATATAGTAATGAGAAAATACCTAATACGATAATTACATCATGGAATACAGCTACAACTGCACCAGTTGAGAATTGCCATCTTTTGAATCGGAATAAGATATAAAGGAATACCACAACTAAAGATCCTAAAACTGCCCAGAATGATTCTTTTTTGATATCATCGGCAATGGTTGGACTTACTTTACTTGATAATACTTTACCAACGCCATTAGTAGCTTCAGAGAATTCTGTATAAGTAATATCTGCTGGCAAGTAAGATTTCAATCCGTCAAATAACATCGTTTGAACTTCTTCATCTGCTTCAGCTGAATTTTCATTTACTTTATATTTTGTTGAAATCTTTAACTGATTCGCTGCACCAATGGTTTTAACCTCTGCACTTCCGAAGACCACATTTAAGTCTTTGGCAACAGCTTCAGAACTTACAGCTTGATCAAAACGAACCTGATATGTTCTTCCTCCAACAAAATCAATACCTTGATCTAATTTATTCGTAAATAAAGAGCCTAAACTCACTAAAATTAAAATACCTGAAACCACATAAGCTACTTTACGCTTTGCAATAAACTTGATATTCATATTCTTGAATAAGTTCTTTGTGATAGACGTAGAGAAATCTAAATTCTTTCCACTGTTCACATACCAATCTACTAATAAACGCGTAATAAAAATTGCAGTAAATAAAGACGTTACAATACCAATAAGTAAGGTCGTTGCGAAACCTTTAATAGGACCTGTTCCGAATACAAATAAGATTAAGGCTGTTAAACCTGTTGTAATATTCGCATCTAAAATTGAAGATAATGCATTTGCGAAACCATCTTTTACGGCTTCTTTCATTGTTTTACCTTTACCAATCTCTTCCCGAATACGTTCGAAAATAAGTACATTCGCATCTACAGACATACCAATGGTTAATACGATACCAGCTAAACCAGGAAGTGTTAATACAGCTCCTAATCCAGAAAGTACACCAAAGATTAATAAGATGTTTAATAATAAAGCGATATCAGCAAAAATACCTGCCTTACCATAGTACATAATCATCCATAGTAATACTAAAGCCAATGCAATTAAAAATGATTTTGAACCACTCTCAATAGCTTCTTTTCCTAATGAAGGACCAACCTGATCTGCTTGTACGATATCTGCTGAAGCTGGTAATTTACCTGCTCTTAATACGTTTGCTAAATCGACAGCTTCATTTACTGTAAAGTTTCCAGAGATTTCAGTGTTTCCACCAGAAATAGCTCCATTAGAAGCTGTTGGTGCAGAATACACAATATCATCTAATACAATGGCAATTTGAGATTTATTTGTAAATGCTCTTCCTGTAATTTCTTCCCATTTCTTAGCGCCTTTAGCATTCATTTGCATCGTTACAGATGGCTTATTCGTTACGCTATACGATTGACGTGCATCAGTAATTACGGCACCACTTAATTCAGGCTCATTTTCTCTATTTCCTTTTAAGGTATATAAATCTACGTACTCAACTCCAGTTTCAGTATCAACTGTTGGTAAACCGAAAGCGAATTTAATGTTTCTTGCATCTGCAGGAAGATTAGCTCTTACCTGAGGCATATCTAAATAAGACTGGAATTTATCTTT
Organism: Psychroserpens mesophilus; assembly: GCF_000826645.1. Lineage (GTDB taxonomy): Bacteria > Bacteroidota > Bacteroidia > Flavobacteriales > Flavobacteriaceae > Psychroserpens > Psychroserpens mesophilus. Next base: position 18,895 of record NZ_JXJP01000042.1, on the reverse strand, counting down.
ATCTTCTAATTTAATTCCAACCATTCCTCCAGAACGAGGTGGTCCGATTAAATCGAATAATGGATTTACCTGAGCTACCTCTGTTGAATCTGTGGATGTATCTCCTAATAAATCATCAATTGTGCTGTCAACAGATGTTGAATCTGGAGTTTCGGTTGCTTCAACTTTTTCATCAACACCTAACACTTTTTTAAGCGTTTCGTTTGATGCTACGAAGAAGTTTCCGATACTCTGACCATTATCTACATCCCAGAATTGTAATTGTGCTGTTGTAGTAATTAACTCCGTTGCACGCTTAACATCTTTAACACCTGGAAGCTCAACTAATACACGACCTGTATTTCCTAAACGTTGAATATTTGGAGATGTAACACCAAACTGGTCAATACGCTTACGTAATACTTCAAAAGCAGAAACGATAGACTCATCTACTTTTTGTTCAATCTCAGCTTTTACTTCATCATCAGTCATATTGATGTTAATCACATCGTCTAAACTTCTGTTAGCGAAAATGTCTGGAGACGCTAATTTTTGGTCACCTTTAATCGCATCCCAAGATCTATAAAACGATTCTAAGTACGATTCCTGAGCGTCTTTCTGAAGTTCTTCAGCATCAGCTAAAGCCTTATTAAACGCTGGATCTTTACTATTGTTAGCAAGACCTTTTAAGATGTCTTTTACTGAAATCTCTAAAATCACGTTAAGTCCACCTTTAAGGTCAAGACCTAAGTTCATTGATTTCTCTTTAACTTCTTTAAATGTGAAGCTAGCAACACCTAAATCAAACACTTCCTGACTTGAAAGAGAATCTAAATAACGAACCTCAGCTTCGTTGATGGCTTCACTATCTTGGAATTTACTTTCGGCATATGTTTTTGCCTCTTTTTCAATTTGGTTAGCTTTAAATGTAAATGATAATTGATAAATACTTACCAATCCAAATAACAGAGCAAAAAGCTTTACTAATCCTTTGTTTTGCATTACTTTAATTTTTTTTGTGACAAATTTTATCCCAAAATTTCGGGAGAGCAAATATAGACTTTACTCTTAATTTGACAATTATTTATTGTATTTATATATGATCTTTTGAACGCTTTTCGACTAAATGCCATAAGCGATCTTTTAAAAAATGTAATTGAAGTTCAATGGGAAAACGAATTAGCTATTAGCTAACTGAAAATATCCCATTTGATTCAGGTCCTGCCCGAACCTCTGGGATTTTGTGAGAGATATGATTAATTGCAATTCCAGCATTCTTATGGAATTTATATGCAACTTTTACCTGTTGTTCAAGATCATTATAATCGACTGCTGTTGTATGAGCAAACGGATTTGGATTAGAAAGACGATCATGATCTGCTTTGTGTTCTAAGGCTAATTTTCCTGAAAGCTGAAAGGCAGAATCGTATCCATTCTGGATTTCATACACATCTACATTGTAGGTAATTGTGTTGTCTTTTGAAGGAATTTCGAATGGAATATCACTTCCATTGATTGCAGAATCACTTAAACCAAAAGTCTTTTGGTTAGAAAGTATTTTCTTGACACTTCCAATATCAGTCGTGCTGAAATACGTAATTTTTAACTGACCACCTTTGAAAGCTGTCACCTGAACATTATGAACACCAACGGTTTCCAACTGTTGCTTGACAGTTGAAATAGCTTGCTGTGCGTCGTCACTTGAAACCGTTTCACTAGTAAACTGCAATACAATTTCCTGATTAGGAGTAATGCTTTTCTCATGAGAAGCAACACCACCTAATAAAGCAAGAATGATGACTAAAGCACTAATGTACCATTTGTTATTCATGCGCCAAATATATAAAAAAATAAAGACTGTATTTCTACAGCCTTTATTTTGATGTATTTTAAAGAGATTATAATTCTAATAATCCGTTAGTTTTCTTAACACCTTCAGCACTTTCAGCCATATGAGCCTTTTCAGCAGCACTTAAAGGAACGTCAACGATGCTCTCGATTCCGTTTCTTCCAAGAATCACAGGAACACCAATACATAAATCACTTAAACCATATTCGCCATCTAACAATGTAGAACACGGAAACATTTTCTTTTGATCACAAGCAATCGCCTGCACTAATCCACTTACAGCAGCTCCTGGAGCATACCAAGCAGACGTACCGAGTAATTTAGTTAATGTTGCGCCTCCAACCTTAGTATCTTCTTTAACCTGGTTTAAACGCTCTTCTGAGATAAATTCAGAAACCTTAATACTGTTACGAGTAGCTTGAGACGTTAATGGCACCATTCCTGTATCACTATGACCTCCAATGACCATTCCATCCACATCACTAATTGGTGCGTCTAATGCTTCAGCCAATCTATATTTAAAACGAGCTGAATCTAAAGCACCACCCATTCCGATGATTTTATGCTTTGGCAAGTCGGTCGTTTTATGAACTAAATACGTCATCGTATCCATTGGATTACTTACAACAATAAGAATCGTATTTGGAGAATGTTCAACTAAACTTGAAGATACAGATTTAACAATTCCTGCATTAATTCCAATTAATTCTTCACGAGTCATACCAGGTTTACGAGGAATACCAGACGTAATGACACAAATATCGCTATTTGCTGTTTTAGAATAGTCATTTGTACTTCCTGTGATTTTTGTATCAAATCCGTTTAAAGAAGCACATTGCATTAAATCCATCGCTTTACCTTCAGCAAAACCTTCTTTAATGTCTAAAATTACGACTTCGGAAGCAAAGTTTTTAATGGCAATATATTCTGCACAACTTGCTCCAACTGCTCCTGCTCCAACTACTGTTACTTTCATGTTTTTAAGTTTTTTATGTTTTAAAATTGTGTTGTTATTTGAGACTGCAAAATTACGAATTTTAACAGTCTAAATAAAAAAAGCGTAAGAGAAAATCTTACGCTTTAGTATTTTTTTATCTCATAGAGTATTTCCTAATTAAAAAGAGAAGTTAATTCCGAGTGTTGCGCTATCAAATTCAGCCAGAGTGTAGTCAGCATTTAATCCAAAAAAACCTAATTTTAGATTGGCACCTATTGTTCCTCTCATACCAGAAATATCATGTTCAACAGAAAACGGATCATTAATGGCCTGAGAAAACAAAAAACCATCAGTTACCACATACGTTCCTAATAAATCTGTTTTAGATGTCCCTTTTATATACCCTAGTCCGCCATAAAAATTTATAACCTTCAATTTTGTACCTACAATTAATTCAAACAGCAATGTATTCACATCAGTTTCTACACGTTGATTAGAACCATCAACCAACTCTGCATCTGTAAAATCATAACTTGCATCTAAATGCGTATAAGCTATTAATCCAGAAATTGCTATTGGCAGCACTTTATCTGCAGGCAACCAGCTTGTGAATTCTTGTTGAATTCCGAAACCATATAAACCTACCTCTGTGTCTTCAGTGTCGACTTTAGGGAAAAAGCGTCCTTTTAATTGTGTCCCTTTAAACGGTGAAAAACTTGCTTGTAAAAAACCTGTTGGAATACTATTGACATTTTGAGATCCAATTCCAGTAGGAAGTTCTAAAGTTGTTTCCTGACTTCCAAAAATAGGAGCATCATAAGTTACAATCACATTAATACTAGGATCATTATGACCTAACGCAGTAGCTACGGTTTTTGAGGAACTTCCATCCTCAAATCTGATATTTTCATAATCAGAAATGTTCATTTGAAACGACTTTTTATCATCTTTGATAAATCCAATATTACCGATTACAGATAATTCAAAACCAAACCGTTTTGGAGCTTTAGCATTATTAAACCAACCATTGTTAATTCCGTAAACTAAACCTTCAGAAGCTGGAGCGATATAGTCATGAGTAAAGCGTTGAGCATCATTAATACCTGCTGCTAATAAATCATTGATATTTTCCTGAGCTTTTACTGACGCAAAGGTCAAAAACACCAAGCTTGTTAAAATTAAGTTTTTCATAACATATTATAGGTTAAATAGATTTCAAAATTAATATAATATACCAAACAAACGTTTTTAATCGTTAAAAATTGCACTTTAACGACAAATGTTAGAGTTTAATCAATAGTTTCAATTAGCTGCAATAAAAAAAGCAACTACATTATATACGTAGTCGCTTTCGTTTTAGTTTTCGCCAAGTCTAGTTAAGCGATCTATATGTATTATGCATCGATATTAGCGTAAATCGCATTCTTTTCGATGAATTCTCTACGAGGTGGCACTTCGTCTCCCATCAACATTGAGAAAATACGATCGGCTTCTCCTCCATTATCAATTTGAACTAAACGCATGGTTCTAAATTCAGGATTCATGGTTGTATCCCATAATTGTTCAGCGTTCATTTCTCCAAGACCTTTATATCGTTGAATTTTAGATCCATCACCGAACTCTGAAATAATTTCATCGCGTTCTTTATCACTCCAAGCATATTGCTTCTTGGCTCCTTTTTTAATTAGGTATAAAGGCGGTGTAGCAATATAAATATGTCCGTTTTCAATAAGTTCTTTCATATATCTAAAGAAGAATGTTAAAATAAGCGTCGCAATGTGACTACCATCGATATCGGCATCACACATAATCACGACTTTATGATAGCGTAACTTAGATAAGTTTAAAGCTTTACTGTCTTCTTCAGTACCTATAGTGACACCAAGAGCAGTGAAAATGTTCTTGATTTCTTCATTTTCAAATACTTTGTGAGTCATTGCTTTTTCAACATTTAAGATTTTTCCACGAAGTGGAAGAATCGCTTGAAATGCTCTGTCACGACCTTGTTTAGCCGTTCCACCTGCCGAATCTCCCTCAACAAGAAACACTTCACATTTTGTTGGATCTTGCTCTGAGCAATCACTTAACTTTCCAGGTAAACCACCAATACTCATGACGGTTTTACGCTGAACCATGTCACGTGCTTTTTGAGCAGCATGACGTGCCTGAGCAGCAAGAATTACTTTTTGGACAATTGTTTTAGCATCATCTGGATGCTCTTCAAGATAATCGGTAAGCATTTCAGAAACAGCCTGACTAACAGAAGCTGATACTTCTCTGTTACCTAATTTAGTTTTTGTTTGCCCTTCAAACTGAGGTTCCTGAACTTTTACAGATATGATAGCTGTCAATCCTTCACGGAAATCATCACCTTGAATATCAAACTTCAATTTGTCTAACATACCAGAAGAATCAGCATATTTTTTTAAGGTATGCGTTAAACCTCTTCTGAAGCCTGATAAATGTGTTCCACCTTCATGTGTATTAATATTATTCACATAAGAATGTAAATTTTCAGCGTAAGATGTGTTGTAAATCATGGCAACCTCAACTGGAACTCCGTTTTTCTCACCTTCAAAAGCGATGACGTCTTTCATAAGAGGCTCTCGGTTTCCGTCTAAGAACTTTATAAATTCTTTTAGACCTTCTTCAGAATGAAATGTTTCTCCTTCAAATTCACCATCATCCTTTTTAGTACGTTTGTCTATCAAGTGAATGGTGATTCCTTTATTTAAGTATGCCAATTCGCGTAAACGACTTGCTAATGTGTCGTAGCTATATTCTAATGTCTGCGTAAAAATTGTTGGATCAGGCTTAAAGGTAACTGTTGTGCCACGTTTATCTGTTTCTCCAACCTGCTTCACAGGATACATGGCTTTACCACGCTCGTATTCTTGCTCGTAAATTTTACCTTCTCTAAAAACTGTGGCTTTTAAATGTTCGGAAAGTGCATTAACACAACTCACACCAACACCATGAAGACCACCAGATACTTTGTAAGAATCTTTATCGAATTTACCACCAGCTCCAATTTTAGTCATTACAACCTCTAGTGCTGAAACACCTTCTTTTTTGTGCAGATCTACAGGAATACCTCGACCATCATCTTCTGTAGTAATTGAATTATCTTCGTTTATAATTACTGTAATATTATTACAATGACCTGCCAAGGCCTCATCGATAGAGTTATCTACAACTTCATATACCAAATGGTGTAAACCACGAGTACCAACATCTCCAATATACATGGATGGACGCATACGCACATGCTCCATTCCTTCTAATGCCTGAATACTATCAGCAGAATAGTTATGCTTGTTAAACTCTTCTTTTTTCTCGCTCATAAAATTTAATTTATTTTATTTTGAAATATCTAGTTCGTCTTTTGTTTTATAATTTCGAATTATCTGTCGCATAAAAAAAGATGCATTTAGCATCCTTTTGAATACAAACAAAGATAGGAAAATAAGACTGTTTTTAAAAGCATTTTATCAATAGAAAGCAATATTTATCAACATTTGTTAATTACTTAAAAGTCTCTTAAATCGTCTAAAAAGCGCCTTAAAACGAATTTCATTATGTTTTAACATCTTCGATAAAGTGCTAAAAACACAAAATCTCGCAGAAGCGAGATTTTGCATTCATTTTTTTTAATTGAAAACACTTTTTTACGCTTTTACATAAGCATCATCATGAATTTTTGCTACTGCTCTTCCTGATGGATCATTCATGTTTTTAAATGCCTCATCCCACTCCAATGCAATTTTAGTGCTGCAAGCCACACTCGCCTCTTGTGGAACACATAAAGCAGCTGCATCACTAGGAAAGTGTTCAGCAAAAATTGAACGGTAATAAAACTCTTCTTTGTTCGTAGGTGTCTGTAATGGGAATTTATATTTCGCATTAGCCAGTTGCTCATCAGAAACCTCACTATCAACAACTTCTTTTAAGGTATCAATCCAGCTATAACCGACACCATCACTAAATTGTTCTTTTTGACGCCATGCTACACTTTCTGGCAACATATCTTCAAAGGCTTTTCGCAACACCCATTTTTCCATGCGTTCACCATTAATCATTTTATCTTGTGGATTTATACGCATAGCGACATCCATAAATTCTTTATCTAGGAATGGTACACGACCTTCAATTCCCCAAGCTGCCAAACTTTTGTTTGCTCGTAAACAATCGTACATATGTAGTTTACCTAACTTTCTAACCGTTTCTTCATGAAACTCTTGAGCATTTGGCGCTTTATGGAAGTACAAATAACCTCCAAACAATTCGTCTGCACCTTCGCCTGACAACACCATTTTGATTCCCATAGATTTAATAACTCTAGCCATTAAATACATTGGTGTACTAGCGCGAATCGTAGTAATGTCATAGGTTTCTAAATTATAGATAACATCTCTAATGGCATCTAAACCTTCTTGAATCGTAAATTTTATTTCATGGTGAACCGTTCCAATGTGTTTTGCAACTTTTTGTGCTGCAGCTAAATCTGGAGAACCTTCTAATCCGACAGAAAAACTATGCAATTGAGGCCACCAAGCTTCAGATTGATCATCTGATTCAATACGCTTTTGGGCATATTTCTTTGCTATGGCAGATGTAATTGAAGAGTCTAATCCACCAGACAACAACACACCATAAGGCACATCACTCATAAGTTGTCTGTGAACTGCTGCTTCTAGTGCATCTTTAATTTTAGCGATACTTGTTTCGTTATCCTTTACAGCTTCATAATCGGTCCAATCGCGCTTGTTCCATTGCACAAATTCTCCGTCTTTGCTACTCATATAATGTCCTGGTGGAAACAATTCAATTTTAGTACAGACCCCTTCCAGAGCTTTCAATTCTGAAGCGACGTAGAATGTTCCATTTTGATCCCAACCTATGTATAAAGGTATAATTCCCATGTGATCACGTGCTATAAAATACGCATCATTTTCAACATCATAAATGGCAAATCCGAAAATCCCATTCAATTCATCAACAAATTTTACACCTTTCTCTTTATATAAAGCTAGAATCACTTCGCAATCACTTTCGGTCTGAAATTGGTATGATGGAAACTGCTTACGCAATTCACGATGGTTATAAATTTCACCATTAGCAGCCAGTATTAATGTTTTATTCTGGCTAAACAATGGCTGTTTCCCTGAAGCTGGATCAACAATAGCTAATCGCTCATGAGCCATAATGGCTTTATCATCACTATATATTCCGCTCCAATCTGGACCACGATGACGAATACGTTTTGCCATCTCCAGTATTTGAGGTCTTAGGTCTTCTGGTTTTTGTTTTAGATCGAACGCACATACAATTCCGCACATAACTAATTTCCTTTTTTGTTTATTAATAGAATACAAATATGAATTATATGTTTAGCATTTAAAACATAAAACTTCATTTAACTTACAATATGTAATCAAAAATATGATTTTAATAATAAAAATAATTCTCTAGCCAAAAAACAGATTGTTAACTTTGTAAATTGAAAGTTAAAATATGCGTATGAAATTAATTAGTTTGTTCGTCCTGTTATTTAGTATTAGTATCGGTGCCCAATCGACCTGGCAACCAGCTCCAAATATTTTTTCTAATCCCAATGGTCAACGTTTTGATGATGTTTTTTTCTTAGATGAAAATATAGGTTGGGCAGCTAATGGTTTTTATGCCGCAGTTTATAAAACTACTGATGGTGGTCTCAATTGGAGTGAACAACTAAACGAAATTAACATTCCTGGTAATTACTATTTTAGAAATATTGAATTTTTGAATCAAAACATCGGTTTCATTGGTACGTTAAACGGTACGTTTTTTAGAACCACAGATGGAGGTGAGAATTGGACAGAAGTGACAAATATTTCTCCAAATCCTAATGCTATTTGCGGACTAGATGCAGTTGGGACTTCAACAGTGTATGGTTGTGGTGCTTATTTTAATCCGGCTCACATTATAAAATCTACAGACAGTGGAGACACGTGGACATTCCTTGACATGTCAAGTTATGCAAATGCTTTGGTTGAAGTTCTATTTTTAGATGAGCTAACCGGATTTGCAGCAGGAAGAAGTTCTACAGGAGGCATTATTCTAAAAACTACAGATGGTGGATTAACATGGACTGAAATTTACAATACGAATGTAAGTGGTGAATATGTTTGGAAATTGCAAACACTTTCGGGTAATGACAATATCATGTTTGGAGCTGTATCTTCAATTGCTCCGAATAATGGCAAACTCATTAAATCTGTTGATGGTGGTGTTAGTTGGCAAAGCTTAGAATCTGTCGAAACTGAAATCCAGGCTGTTGGTTTTATTACGGAAAATCACGGCTGGATGGGTGGACATACAACTGGTTTCCAAGAAACTTTAGATGGCGGACAAACATGGAATGACTTAAGTATTGGCAATAACTTAAATCGGATTTTTATTATTAATTCTACCTCAGCCTACGCAGCTGGAACTACAGTTTACAAATACACTGATGAGACTTTAGGTGTTGAAGATTTATCAGAAAGACATCATAAACATTTAGATATTAAGCTTTTTGAAAATCCTGTGGACACTCATTTAGAGTTTTCAATTAATTTTGAAAGTAACGACAATATTCTAATTGAGTTGTATGACATTAATGGAAAGTTTATTAAACAATTATCCCGAGACATGATTACTCAAATGACCTTAAAGGATTATAGCTTTAACGTATCTGACTTGGATTCAGGAGCTTACTTTATAGACTTCCATAACAATTCAGGTCGATCTTCATTAAAGTTCATAAAGAAATAAGACAGTATTGTAAAGTTTGACAACTAATTCCGACATTTATAAAATAATTATAACCAAATAGTGTTCAATTTTAAACCATTTTAAAACTTATGAAAATATCAACATTTATTTCAACTCTTGCATTGACGCTTTTAATGCTTATCCCTTTTAATAGCAATGCTCAGGAATTTCCAGACTTAGATAAAAGTCCGATGGATGCTGCAGCATTTCCATCAAAATATGACGAACCAAAGAAACTTATTAAAATTATTTACAGTAGACCTCAACTTAAAGGTCGCTCTATTTGGGATTTAGCTCCTGTTGGAAAAGTATGGAGAACTGGAGCAAATGAAGCTGCAGAATTAACGATTTACACGCCAATGTTATTTGGAGATACTAAAATAGAGCCTGGTACTTATACGTTTTTTATGATTCCTGGAAAACAAGAATGGACAGCCATTATCAGTAAAGATTTAAATGTTTGGGGAAGTTATTTTTATAATGAAGAAAATGATGTCGCTAAAGTTGCTGTACCTGTTAAAAATGACAAAAACAATTCTATTGAAGCTTTTTCAATCGTTTTTCAAGAAACAAGTAAAGGTACTGACATGTACTTAGGTTGGGGACATATTCGACTAGCAATACCTTTTCATAAGTTGTAATACATACAAAACAAATATAAAAACGCCTTGAAATAATCAAGGCGTTTTTTGTTAAGGAATATTCAAATATTTGTGTGTTTGAAGTGATACTTTCCATTTCGGATTTGCCATCACGTAATCTACAATTTGAGGTACCACTTTATCTCGTTTGCTCCATTCTGGTTGCAAGTATAAAATACAGTCTTTATTTACTTTGGAGGCTTGTTCTTCAGCAAATCGAAAATCATCTTTATTGTATATGATACACTTTAGTTCATGTGCCTTTTCGTAGACTTCCGCAGTAGGTAATTTCATTTTTTTCGGTGAAAGGCAAATCCAATCCCATTGTCCAGATAATTTATAAGCTCCAGAGGTTTCAATATGTGTTTGTACGCCTTTGGCTTTCAATTGTTCAGTTAGTGGTCCCATATCCCAGGTTAGCGGTTCTCCGCCTGTGACAACTATGGTATTACTGTACTTGACTGCATTTTCTACAATCTTTTCAGTTTCAGTAGGCGGATGTAATTCGGCCAACCAGCTTTCTTTCACATCACACCAATGACAGCCCACATCACAACCACCAATTCTTACAAAATACGCAGCAGTACCTTTGTGGAAGCCTTCACCTTGAATGGTGTAAAATTCTTCCATTAAAGGCAATAATAAGCCTTTGTCAATGAGTTCTTGTCTTTCTCGTCTTGTCATAGCTTGCAAATGTATAAAATAGTCATCAGTATTCAGTAAGCAGTATATGGTAATTTTAGATTTTGATTATTTGACTTTATACAAAAGACTGAAAACTGAAGACTACCACTGAAAACTATTTTATACTTGACTAAAATTACACTATTTTTATGCAAATTTTAAATGATGAGTAGAAAGGACGATTTTTTAAAAGAAATCACAGAAGGTAATACCAACAAAGGTGAATACATCACTTTAGGAGCAGCAATGCTAGATGGTGAAACGATGACGAATGCGTTTGTGAATGTCCCTCTTAAAACCATGAACAGGCATGGCCTAATTGCAGGTGCAACGGGAACTGGAAAAACAAAAACGCTTCAGGTTTTAGCTGAAAATTTAAGTGAAAAAGGTGTTCCTGTTTTATTGATGGATATTAAAGGAGACTTAAGTGGATTGGCACAACCAAGTCCAGGTCACCCAAAAATTGATGAACGTCACGAAAAAATAGGATTACCTTTTGAAGCCAAAGCATTTCCTGTAGAAGTGATGTCCTTATCTGAACAAGATGGTGTTCGTTTACGGGCTACTGTTAGTGAATTTGGCCCTGTTTTATTATCTCGGATTTTAGATCTTTCTGATGCACAATCTGGTGTGGTTGCAGTAATTTTCAAATACTGTGATGATAACAAACTACCATTACTCGATCTTAAAGATTTCAAAAAAATATTACAATATACTACACAGGAAGGTAAAGCTGAATTCACAGAAGCTTACGGAAGAATATCAACAGCCTCTACAGGAGCAATCTTAAGAAAAGTTGTTGAGCTGGAACAGCAAGGAGCCGATTTGTTTTTTGGAGAAACCTCATTTGAAGTTAATGATTTACTACGTATTGATGAAAATGGAAGAGGTTATATCAATATTATTCGACTAACAGATATTCAAGACAGACCTAAGTTATTTTCAACATTTATGTTAAGTCTTTTGGCTGAAATATATTCTACATTTCCTGAACAAGGCGATAGTGGACGTCCTGAACTCATTATGTTTATTGACGAAGCACATCTCATTTTCAATGAAGCGTCAAAAGCCTTATTAAATCAAATTGAAAGCATTGTAAAATTGATTCGTAGTAAAGGTGTTGGTTTGTATTTTGTAACGCAAAATCCAACTGATGTTCCTGAAGCTGTTTTAGGGCAACTCGGCCTTAAAGTTCAGCATGCGCTTAGAGCTTTTACAGCAAAAGATAGAAAAGCAATCAAACTTACAGCACAAAATTATCCTGATACTGATTATTACGATACTGCCGATGTTTTAACGTCTTTAGGAATTGGAGAAGCACTGGTTTCAGCATTAAATGAAAAAGGAAAACCAACACCATTAGCAGCAACAATGATGAGAGCTCCAATGAGCCGAATGGATGTTTTAACTGAAAGTGAATTAGGAGCGCTTTTATCAAAATCGAAATTAGCCAGAAAATATAACGAAGAGGTCGATAGAGAAAGTGCTTATGAAATGCTTCATAAAAAGATTGAAATTGCAGAAGCTGAAGAAGCCAAAGAAAAAGCACGCAAAGAAAAAGAGGCCTTAAAAAAAGCAGAAACAAAGCAGAGGAGCAGGCGAACGAGTACTAGACAAAACCCTATTGTTAAGGTTTTAACAAGTCCGACCGTTATTAGAAGTGTACTTGGTATCTTGACTAAAATGTTAAAATAAATTCACCCTATTTTTAAATTTATGAACAAATCCCTATTAACATTAATGCTCATAGCATTACTAACTATTGGCTGTACTACTGAAACAAAAACAGATCCTTTCAAAATTGGAAAACAGCACATTGGTTTACTAACCGATTCTACGCAAGTAAAGGACTTACATTTGGCGTTTCCGACAGATTCCATCGTAAAAAATATAATGGGAGATGAATTTTTAGGCGACATCAATGATATTGAAATTTATGACACGGTTACAAGAAAACAATTATTAACACTCACTCCTACACAATCTTTAGATTCTACAGCCACTATAAAAAGTATTCATATTATAGATTCCAGGTTTAAAACTGAAAAAAATATTTCTGCATTAAGCACGTTTGCAGACATAAAAAACAATTATAAAATCTCTGGAATTTCAACATTAATTAATTCTATTGTCATTTCTGTAAACGAAATAAATGCTTCTTTTACCATTGATAAAAAAGAATTACCTGCCAACTTACAGTTTAATATGGACTTAAAAATTGAGGCAGTTCAGATTCCTGATCATGCGAAAATCAAATATTTCATGTTATATTGGTAACATAAAATGATTTATATTGGGATACTATTCTGATAATTAGACTTAAAAAATGAAGACATATAAAGTACAACGTTCCCCATTTATTGTACCTACTACCGACGGAAAAGTTATAAAAGAACACTTCGGACTTGCCACTGATGGAGACGCTAATATCAGTATCGCTCACATGATTGCTCCTCCTGGTTGGAGTGAACCTTTTCAAACTCCAGAATTTGACGAGTACACGTTTATTATTAAAGGCAAAAAGCAATTCATAATTAATGGAGAAACCGTAATTTTATCAGCAGGCGAATCTATCAAAATTCAAAAAAACACCAAAGTTCAATACTCAAATCCGTTTAATGACGTTTGTGAATATATCGCTATTTGTAAACCCGCTTTTTCAATGGAATTAGTCAACAGAGAAGAGTAAATGAAACAAGTAATTCCAAAAAGTATTGGTGTTATCATCAATTTCATTAGTCTATTCTCGTCACGAAGAGCTGGCAAGATTGCGATTAAGCTGTTCTCTTCTCCTCGACGTAAAAGACTTAAAGAAATAGAAAAAGACTTTTTAGAAACTGCTTTCATTGAAGATCTAAAGTATGATAATATTACCATCATGACGTACCGATGGCTAGGTAAAAACGATACTATTTTATTAGCTCATGGTTGGGAAAGCAATTCAGTTAGATGGAAAGATTTAATTATTAAACTTAGAGCTTTAGACTACAACGTAATCGCCCTTGATGCTCCAGCTCACGGTAGGTCTGGCGGAAGATCTTTTAATGCTGTCATCTATTCTGAATGTATAAATCTAGTTGTAAAAAAATTTAATGCCAAAATTATTATAGGGCATTCTGTTGGTGGTATGGCAACAACATTTTTCCAACACAAGTACCAACTACCAACTGTTGAAAAATTGATTTTGCTTGGCGCTCCTTCTAATTTTGTAGGTGTTTTTGAACGTTATGTTAAAATGATGGGCTATAATAAACGAACTACCCAAAGCATCAATGACATTGTTTATGAGCGGTTTAATAACAAACCAGAACATTTTAATGCTGCCAAATTCTCAGAAACTATAGCTGCTCAAGGACTTCTCATTCACGATAAATACGATACTATAATTCCTTACAGTGATGCTGAAGACTTTAAAAATTTCTATAAAAATTCTCAATTAATTACTACGGAAGGATTTGGACATGGATTAAAATCTGATGCTGTTGATGATCACATTTTAGACTTTGTAAGTCATTAGTTTATTGTACTTTTGAATATGCCTGAAGAATTAAAAAGAATCAATAAATACTTAAGCGAAGCTGGTTATTGTTCACGTCGTGAAGCTGACAAACTTATTGAAGCTGGCCGTGTTACTATTAATGGCGTGGTTCCAGAAATGGGAACAAAAATCGGAACTAATGATGAAGTCCATGTGGATGGAAAACTCATAAAAAACTCTAAAGAAGCATTTGTTTATCTCGCTTTTAATAAACCTGTAGGAATTGTTTGCACGACTGATACTCGTATTGAAAAAGATAACATCATAGATTTTATTAATTATCCTAAACGAATTTTTCCGATAGGTCGATTAGATAAACCCAGTGAAGGTTTAATTCTTTTAACTGACGATGGAGATATCGTAAATAAAATTCTTAGAGCCAGTAATAATCATGAAAAAGAATATGTGGTTACTGTAGATAAACCTATTTCTCAAACATTCATAACACGTATGTCTGGTGGCATTTATCTTGAAGATTTAAAACAAACAACTAAGAAGTGTGAGGTTGAAAAACTGGATAAATACACCTTCAGAATTGTATTAACACAAGGCTTAAATAGGCAAATTAGACGAATGTGTGACTATTTAAATTATGATGTACTTACCCTGAAACGTGTGAGAATCATGAATGTTATTTTAGACACTCCAGTAGGACAATACAGAGAACTAACCGAAAAAGAATTTAAAGAATTGAGTACTTTACTGGAGCATTCAAAGAAGAATTACCAAGCTAAGATTCCGCGAAAATAAAAAATAAGTGCTTTCAAAATTTAAAGACATATCAAATTCAAGACGAAGCATTCTAATAATTGCTTTAATCATCTTGATTGCGATTACTTTTGAAACCTTGCAGCAAATGTATTATATCAAACGGTTTCAGATCGATGAGAACATAGCCTTTTTTGATATTTTAAAAGCCCAAGCCTATCGATGGATAATATGGTTATTGTTTTCGCTAGTTTTAGTCTGGTACATTAAAGCTCAAACTTTCAAACTAAAAATAGCTTTTAATATTTTTAAACTCATTGGAATTATTTTCTGTTTAGTATTTTTAAACATCTTTATCATTTCTTTGAGCCAAATGATACTTTCCGAATATTCATTTTCTTTAACCGAATTGTTTACAGAGTTTATCCCCTTCTTCACTTACCAGAAAGCACCCATATATACGCTTGGATATATTGCAATAAGTTTGATTTTGTATTTATATTTTGATAATGAAAAACTTCAAATTGAAGTACAGAAACTGTCCGAATTAAAACAAACAAATACTAAACTTTATAATAAACTACGAACTCAAGTTGATGAAAAATCAACGGTTCTAAATATCAAAATTGGTAATAAACGTAAAATTATTCCAGTAGAACAGATTAGCTGGATTGAAGCAGACGACTATTGCGTAAAAGTACATACAACCACAAACAAAACCTACACGATGCGAAGTTCTTTAAAAGCATTAGAAGAAAAACTTAATACAAACTTCTTACGTGTACATAGAAAAGCAATTGTAAATATGGACTTGGCTAGAGAACTGCATCTTGCAAACACGCCTAATCTTGTTCTTAAAAACAAAACTGAAATTCCAGTATCTAAAAGTAATTTAAGAAGCGTTAAAGATTTTTTAAAATAGCATTTAGATTTTCTTAACTCACTTTACTGCAAATAACACACCACTCTCTGCATTAGCTTAGTTAAACTCCTATTTTTTGACTTGATTTGAATTGAATTAAAAACTACTTCCTATGAAACGTACTTTATTTATTTGCTTTGCCCTATGCATTTCAATGTGTTTTGGACAATATGATTACAATGCTTCAAAAGCACATCCTTTCGGACAGCCAAATCCCGAAGCTCCAAATCAAATTAAAGATTTCGAATCTATGATTGGGTTATGTAAGTGTACATCTACAACTCGAAAACAAGATGGCACATGGAATCCTTCCGAAGATATTACTTGGGAATGGAAATATATTATGAATGGAACTGCTGTTCAGGATGAAACGCTAAAACCAGATGGTTCTCATTCTGGAAGCATAAGACAATTTAACATCGATAGCAGCAAATGGTATGTGCATTGGTTTTCGGCAAAAACTCCTTCTACCACATTTCCTGTTTGGGAAGGGAACAAAAAAGACGATAAAATTGTTTTATATAGGGAACAAAAAGCACTAAATGGAACAGATGGCTATTACAGATTAACCTTTTATGATATGAGTTCATCTGGCTACAAATGGATTGGCGAATGGGTTAACACTACGGAAACTATAGTATATCCTACCTGGGAAATTAAATGTGTAAGATAACTTACTTCTGAATTAAATGAATTAGAAAATAAGCTGTAAATTTCGACTACTAAATTTTTATGTCATGTCGATAATTTCTCCCTTTCATATTGCAATACCTGTTCATAACTTAGAAGATTGTCGAACATTTTACAGAGATATTCTTAATTGTGAAGAAGGCAGAAGTAGTGATCATTGGGTGGATTTTAACTTGTTCGGACATCAATTGGTCATTCACTATCAACCAAAATCTGAAGAAACACTTCATACAAATGCTGTGGATGGTAAATCGGTACCAGTACCACATTATGGTGTTGTCCTTCCATGGCAAATATTTCAGACCTTTTCAAAATCAATTAGGGAGAAAGGTGTTCGTTTTATTATCGAGCCATACATTAGATTTGAAGGCCAAATTGGTGAGCAAGCTACTATGTTTTTTTTAGATCCGGCTGGAAATGCTTTAGAGTTTAAAGCTTTTAAAGATATGAATCAACTCTTTGCCAAATAAAAAACAACACCTCTAATCTACGATTAAAGGTGCTGAAAGTTGCTATAAATCAATCGATTTGGTTGGTTATTTATCTAATACAACTTTTTTAATTTTAGTGCCATCTTTAGTAGTCACTTTTAAATAATACACTTGACTTGCCAAGCCTGTTAGATTAATAGGAATTTCCTTGTCTTTAATCTTACTAAAAGATTGACTAAATATTTTGGTTCCAATCAAATCAAAGAGTTCTATTGTAGCATTATCGTCGGATAATATATTTGGTTTAATTGTCAACTTACCTTTAGTTGGGTTAGGAAACATTTCAAAATCAAACTCGCTTGCCTTAGAAAAATAATTGTAATAATCGTATTTAGTACAAGTTGATTCTAATGTAATTTGACACATAGTAGAACAACCATTTGCATCAATAACTTCAATTATAAAAGTAGCACTTTGTAATCCAGGTAAATAGGTCATGGTTTGCGAATCACTTCCAGACAATATTGACCACATGCCATAGTATGCTGATTTATCCATAGACCAAGAATAGGTATATGGTCCTACTCCTCCCATATGACCTACAGTTAATGAATTATTAATTCTATCTTCACATCTTATTTCGTTGCCTTCATAAGATTTACCAATTTTACAAATCAATTCATTTGGTTGATTGATGACTACTAATTTACCATCAACACAAGGGTTTTGAGATCTAGATAGTTTATCATCTTTATCAGACACTCCTATTCTCGAAACATTTTGGATTAATTGAGCTTCAACAACGTATGTTCCTGGAGCAAAATATTCCTGTTCGCTTAAATCTGGACCAGTACCATTTAATTTAATTGTATAAAAAGCACCTTCACTAAGACTTTCTATCGTAATCGTACCATCTTCAGCTCCATAACATGTGACATCAGTAGAACTTACTTGAACATCGACAAGCGCTGGTTCAACAATTGTGATGACTTGAGTAGTTGAACAATCTGGATCAACACTGTCTTCAAAATAAGCCACTAGAGTATAAGTTCCAGGCACATAGAGCATATCTGCATTATAAGGCTCACCATTAACCGTGACTATTGATCCCTCAGTTACGAAATCAACTGTAATCGTTCCATCATCCAGTCCAAAACACGAAACATCTGTGTATGAAATTTGTAAATCGATAACTTCTTTAGTCACTTCTGCACTACTCATTGCTGAACAACCATTATCATTATCTGTAACGGTTAAGGTATAGGTTCCTGCTTCACTAACTGTGATATCTTCCGTAGCTGCTGAATAACCATTTGGTCCACTCCATGAGTATGATAAGTCCGCATCTGGATTTGTGGAACTTCCTGAGCCATCAAGAGTCACTTCCAGAGTTGTACAAGTCAGTTCTGCATTTGCGCCTGCATCTGCTGTTGGAGCAGTTGTATCTAAATTCACCTCTGCTTCACTCATTGCTGAACAACCATTATCATTATCTGTAACGGTTAAAGTATAAGTTCCTGCTTCACTAACTGTGATATCTTCCGTAGCTGCTGAATAACCATTCGGTCCACTCCATAAGTACGATAAATCTGCATCTGGATTTGTAGAACTTCCTGAGCCATCAAGAGTCACTTCCAAAGTTGTGCAAGTCAGTTCTGCATTTAATCCTGCATCTGCTGTTGGAGAATTTTCATCTTCAGTAACATCTGCACTGCTCATTG
>NZ_JXJP01000041.1 GCF_000826645.1 Psychroserpens mesophilus | reverse complement strand
TCTCTTGCTTTATTGTTCTTATAAAATGGGCCATCGATTACTCTATTTCGTTTATTATCATTTTCCGATTTTTCGTTGTTCGCACAGCTATTTATAGAGATAATTAAAATCAGAAATATTAGATACTTTTTCATTTGAATACGATTGGTTTAAATGTCTAGTCCTGAAATATGGCTACAGGTTAATAATTGATTTACGCTGTTTTTAAATATACCATATTTGGTGTTTTATAGTCTAAAGATAAATGTAATCTTATTTCGTTGTATAGATTAATTGCATTTTTTGTTGCCCTCTTTGCGTGTTGTAGGCTATCAAAGGTCTGATCTAGATAGAACTCGTCTTTAAGGATTCCGTTTATACGCTCTGCCACAGCATTTTCGTAGCAATGATTTTCTTCTGTCATGCTAATGCCAATGTTATTTCTCTTTAAAATCTGAGTGTAAACATTGCTACAATATTGTATACCTCTGTCGGAATGGTGTATAAGTTTTGTAGTGTCTTTAGCTTGATACAGCGCCTTGTTTAAAGCTCTTTCACAACCTTTTAGTTCCAAACTGTTACTTATGTCATAGCCAACTATTTTACGGCTGTACATATCTGTAATAAGCGCTAGGTAACAAAACCCTTTGATAGTTCTAATATAAGTGATATCGCTTACCCAGACTTGGTTTGGTCTAGTGATGTCAATATCTTTAATGATGTTTTTGTACTTGTAGAACCTATGTAATGAGTTGGTTGTTCTTGAGCTGTATTTTTTTCTAAGTGTGAGCATATTGTTTTTTCTAAGTATGTTAAATAAGGTGTCTCTACCAATTTTTAAGTTGGATTCAATAAACTCTTGTTCTAATGACCTGGTGAGTTTTCTAACGCCTTCTCTAGGAAGGGATTTGCGTCTGTTCTTAACTATGATCACTACTTTTTTTTCTATTTCCAGACGTTTGTCCTCGCGACGTTTGTACTTGTAGTACGCATCACGTTTAAGTCCGAAACAAGCAGTTATAGTGGTAAGAGAAGTAAATCCCTTAGATCTTTCCTTGGCCTTAATCAGGGCTTGATACTTAGTTTTTTTTTAAGTTCAAGAACGGATTTGTAGCCTAACTGTTCAGCTGCTACTTCTAGATATGAATCGTCAATAAGAGCATCCATATCTTTTTTCAGAAGCAGTTTCTTTAGCTGTTCAATCTCTTTCTGAAGTTGTTTAATACGAGTTATTTCGTCTTTAGTTTTCACAGTTACTCTGGTGTTCATTAAGTCTTTACGGTTGTACTTCTTTATCCATTCATTGATAGTTGTTGGTGCAATACCGTAAGCTTTGCCTAGTTGATACTTGTTTAGTTTTCCTGCGGTAAGTTCGTCTAAAATTTTGAGTTTAAAAGATTCAGAATACCGTCTAATTACTTTGTCATTTTTGTACATAATGTTTAAAATTATGTAGCCTTTATTCAGGACGGGTCA
>NZ_JXJP01000040.1 GCF_000826645.1 Psychroserpens mesophilus | reverse complement strand
CGTTGTGCTTAATACTAAAAAAAATTGCGACAAAGAGGAAGAATATTTAATCAAAGAGAACAATTAGAGCTAAAACAAATTATAGCAAGTCTGAATATTCCAATGTCTTTCGTAGTGGATACTGAGTCCAACGCAATTGATTTAGACTTCAATGGAAATCAATACATTCAATCAATTTTAGTCAAACATAATGAAGGTTATCGTATTGATTATACGACTTCAAATGGTGACGGAAAATTCTACGAAAACAAGGAATGGAATAATTTTAAATATCACGTGAGAAAATGGATTGAATCCGTAAAAAGAGATAATCCATTTGAGCAAAATCAGAAGAAAAACATAGTTGAAATTAGTCCTAAATTCTATGATATTTTCAGAGAAGCAACAATTATAAATCACATTGGATTTAAAGAAAGTTCTGGAATGATTTTCAGAAAAGCACTTGAAATTATTGTAAAAGATTTTCTCAAAAATCAATTTCCAAAAACTTATGAGAACGTTCTAAATAAAAAAACGATTGGACAAATTGTTAGACACTTCTATGAAATTAAAGACGACCAGCTTTTGATTAAAGACACAGAAAGTTTTAAGGAAATAAGAACAGAACTGGAAAATTTAAAGTCTTTGGCGAATGTCATTAATAATACTTTCAAAATTGGAAATGATTTTTCACATTACGAAAGAAGATTAACTGAATTTAGCGCAACAGATATGCACGAAAGAATTATTAAAATATCTGACTTTATAAACAGCCAATTGGAATTAAATAAATTGACTGAAAAGCAAAACAAACTGAATAGTGAGTTTGATATTGACAAATTATAAAAGTACTAAGCACAACAACGTGTATAATTAATTACTGCCGATTTACCTAGCGGAAAATCCTTGAAATTAATTAACTTTAGTCACTAATCGGAAAACGACTAACGCCCTTTTCCGTAACTAATCATCACACGAACACGTT
>NZ_JXJP01000004.1 GCF_000826645.1 Psychroserpens mesophilus | reverse complement strand
TCACACAACTCATATGGCGCAACTGAAACCGTATCTGGCAACGGATTAACAAGCAATGTTAACTCTACCGTATCATAACAACCTGTCGTTCCACTCTCTACTCGAATATACACTGTCTGTACATTTGGTACAATATTATCATAGGGTATTGGGAGTACATTAACCCCATTGTCAGCATCTGATTGCGTCTCATGATATGTGACAACCATACCCGTTTGAACTCCAACGGCCTCCAAATCCTTTAAACTTAAATCAAAACTCGAAAACCCATCGTTGTCATCATCGCAAACCTCCAAGGGCGTTACAAAATTTGCTAATGGATTCATGATAACCTCTAAATCTAAAGTCGTGGTATTGTAGCAGCTAGCTTCATTATTAGCTTCTAATCGGACAAATATGGTTTGATTATTAATTATCGTATTTGTAAATGGTATCGATAACGGGTTTGTTGCAGCATCTGCATCGGCTTGAGTTGCATAATAAGTTACATTTACTGTAGTTGAATCTAAACCACCAATAACTTCAGCATTTTTTAAACTCAAATCAAACATTGCAAAACCGTCGGCATTATCGTCACAAACTTGCAACGGAGTGACAGTATTAATCGCTAATACACTAAAAACCAAATCAAAAGTTGTTGTTGAATAACACTCTTGAGTCATATCTGCGATTCTCGCGTAAACGGTTTGAGGGTTAGAGATATTTGTATAAGGACTGGTAAGCGCGTTTAAATTTGCATCTGCATCAGCCTGACTAAGATGATAAGTAATTACGAAATCTGTAGGATCTTGAGCACCTAAAATTGCTGAATCATTATCTGTTAAATTAAATTGTCCAACACCTGTTAGACTACATATATTAAGATCTGAGGCAGGATTAGCAACAGGACTAGGTTTAAATTCAACTTCAATTGAATCTGAAGAATCACAACCTGGAGCAAATTCAACATTTACAGAATACACACCACCTTCAGTAATATCGAGGGTAGAGCTTGTTTCTCCAACAATTTCAACACCATCTTTAAACCAAGTGTGAATTGCTGTAGGTGCTTCAGTATCTAAAGTAACTATCTGTCCTTCACATTCAGCTGTACCAGCAGCGATAGTAATATCATCTCCAAGTTCACCTCCTAAATTAAAACTACCGGCTTCAAGAAAAATTGCTGAATCCCAGATTGAATCCCCTTCATCAGCAACTACTAATTTGATTTCGTAAGTTGTATTAGGAATAACAGTTGCCGTAGCTGTTAAAACTACTGTTCTTCCTCCATAATTAGTATCATTTAAGAGATAGCCTTCAAAAAAGGCTGGGTTAGCAGTACAAACTCCAGAGTTATTAATATTGGTAACACTCACAGGAGTTCCATCTGGTAAAACGGCTAGATTAGTATATGCTGTGGTGCCTACTTCTCTTAGTAAAAAGGCAAAACTATCTGCAAAACTACACTCTGTACTACCATCATATTCCTCAGAAAACATGATGTAGCGAAAGCTAATCTCATCAGCTGTAGGAACAAAATTAAATTTTATAAAAGTAGCATCATTTGTGTTATTCTGACCTAAAGCAGCCTCAAGATCTGCGTCTCCTGGCTGACCGTTAGCAAAAGACACTAAAGCACCTCCATTCGGCGTATTTCCCGCAGGAAAAGCTCTACCCGTTGACAACACTATTCCTTCGTCAAAAGGAAAGTTTACAGCTCCACCTTTAGTAAAGTACCCATAACTTTTTGTTTGAAACGCATTTGGCGTACCGTTAACTTGAAAAGAAAAATTATCAACTCCGGAGCATCCACCAGAAACGAGTACATTTTCAATCAGTTCTTCTGGAGTAAATGACGACTCAGGATATGCAGGATTATTGATTGTAACAATTGGCTCTAAAACTAAAACGGTTATGGTTACTGTATCAGAACATCCTGTCGGATTAGTATCAGTAACCGTAAGTGTTACATTATATGTACCTGGATTAGCATACATGTGAGAAACAGTAGTTCCTATATCGGTTGTACTATCACCAAAATTCCAATTATAAGTAGCTCCCGTTGGATCATCTGAAAATGTTGCGCTTCCATTGAAATCAATATTTGTTCCTGGAGGAATTTCAATCACTCCTGCGCCATTTGCAACAGGATTCGTACTATCTATTGAAGCCGCAATAGTTTGACATTGTTCTTGACAAGTAATAAGAGCTTCCCAACCAGTTGTTGTTCCTGTTGGGTTAGATATAAACTCAAAAGTTATGCATCCACTTGTATTTGTTGCTGAAGCAGTAACAACTCCTGGTCCAGCAACTCCGGAATAGGATCCGATTATTGGTGCTGTTGTGTCATCTCCATCATAGATGGTTAAAATATCTGTATTTAATTGTGTGCTAAATGTTATAAAATTAAGGCTGATAAAGTCTCCAATATTTTCAGGACAAATAGTCGTCACTAAGTTTTCATCACTTGAATATGACCCAGCAGAACCACCCGAATCATAAAATACATCAGGCTCACATCTGTTGAATGTACCATCTTGCATTAATAGATCTTGAGCAAAAGAACCAAATGAAAGCAATAATAACAGTAACGTGTATAGTTTTTTCATAATACTTAACCTCTCTGTAAACTAAGCTTTGTCACTTAAGGTTGCAAAAAATATTGAAATGCAACTAATTAAAAAACAACCATATACGCTATTTTAAACCTGTTGTTATAAATAGTATTTGCACTAATCTCCTTTAGTGTGGTAGTTAAGCTTTTTCACAATAAAGGCGAAATTTAGTAAATTTTAACTAATTACATCTTCTAATCACTTACAAAATTGCCAGTTTAACAGTTCTAAACCATTTAGCAATGTTCTTTATAACTCATTTTTTTTGACTTTAGTATGATCCAAATTTTATATGAATTACGTATTCCTCAAAAAATACAGTATTGAACCAATAGTTTAGTATTTTTGCAAAAAAAATGAGTACTATGGATAACGTAACAATTTCAATAAAAAATACTTCCAATCCAACAATTATAAAATTCGAAGCTGATAAATTTTTAACGCAGCATGAAAGTTATGAATTTAATACTATTGATGATGCAGCGCCATCACCTTTGGCACAACAATTATTTTACTTACCTTTTGTTAAAAAAGTATATATATCAGGGAATTTTATAGCTGTTGAACGCTTTAATATTGTAGAATGGCCTGATGTACAAAACGAAGTTGCCGAACAAATTGAAACGTATATTAATAATGGTGGAGTTTTAATTACAGATACAAATATCAAAAAGAAAGTACCTGTAACCGTGTATGCTGAAAGCACTCCAAATCCTTCTGTAATTAAATTTGTTGCAAACAAAAAATTAGTTCAGAATTATCATGAATTCAAGTCTATAGATGAGGCTAAAAATTCACCTTTTGCTTCTGAATTATTTCATTTCCCATTTGTGAAAAGTGTTTTCTTAGATGAAAACTTTGTTTCAATTACCAAGTATGATATCGCTGACTGGAATGATATCACCATGGAATTACGTGAATTTATTAGAGTGTATATTGAAAATGCTAAAGACATCGTATTAGTTGATAAACAAAATTTAGAAGAAACACATCATAAAGTGCTTGATGCGAAATTTGAAACACATGATGATATTTCAAAAGAAATCATTAACATTTTGGAGGAATATGTAAAACCAGCCGTTGCCAGTGATGGTGGCAATATTGAATTTCAATCGTACGATGCTGAAAGTAAAATTGTAAAAGTAATCTTACAAGGTGCCTGTAGTGGTTGTCCTTCTTCAACATTCACACTAAAAAATGGAATTGAAAATATGCTGAAAGAAATGTTAAGTGGAAAAGTAAATGCCGTAGAAGCTATTAATGGTTAGGTGATTACACTTAAAATACTTATCTTTATAGGATAATATTTTTAATTTAAATAACATAAGAAATGGCAGTATTAAAAGTAATTGAGGTTTTATCAAATTCAGATAAAAGCTGGGAAGATGCAACAAAAAAAGCGGTAAAAGAAGCTTCTAAAACGGTAAAAAATATTCGTTCAGTATATGTACAAGAGCAAAGCGCCATAGTTAATGGCGATGATGTCACCGAATTTAGGGTGAATTTAAAATTAACTTTTGAAGTCAAATAACCGTACAAATCAAAATCAAAATCAAAAAAACACTTTAATTAAAGTGTTTTTTTTGTTTAATTTCATTTTGAAACCAAACAAAATATTAATACTTATCATATTTTTTTTATCTTTAATAAAAAAGTTCTCATGAAAACTCTAAACATATTATTTATTGCTATCGTATTTCCAATAGTTTCAGCTTTTCCTCAACAAGAGTTGATAGGTGGTCAGGCCATTGGAGGAAGTCGCGTTAACCTTCTTATAGATGTTACTCCAGTAGTACTCAATGAATCCGTTGAAGGTTCACCATACATTAACGAAAAATTTTTACCCGCTACGATATCTGCATCTGAAGGTGATGTATTTTATGTTAGATATAATGCCATGAGTGATGAATTTGAAGTAAAAGGAGATCAAAACAAAGCTTATGCTCTAAATAGATATCGAAGAGATATTGTTATAGAAATACTTCCGTTAAAAAAAACATATCAGGTTGTTGGATACTACGATGATGAACGAAATGAAAATTTTGGATACTTTTTATATTTAACCAACCCAAAGGCAAAAACTGTTTTGTTTAAAAAAGAAAAAATTATTTTTATTGATGAGCAAAAAGCTAGTACTGGCTATGACAGTAACGATCCTGCAAAATACAAGAGAATAAATGATAAATTTTTCATCAAACTCAATGGTAAAAAAATACTTTCAGAACTACCTAACAAAAGGAAAGACTTAGCTAAGCTATTTTCTGAACATGAAGACAGTGTAATCGCATATATGAAAGAAAATAGAATTAAAACTTCTAAGGAGGAAGATTTAATCCAATTAATAAATTATGTAAATACGCTTTAGTTAAATGCTATTAAATTTTACTTGACGAATATATCATTTTATGAATGGTATATTCGTTTTTTTATCTAAGATTTATCTCAAAAAAATAAATTTTTGATTGTAGCAGTTTACTTACGTAATATTTAACAAGCTTAATCAAACATTTACGTTAATCTTAACATATTATCCTTTTTAGTTCGTCTTTTTTTTGCTTTTTTTGAAAAAAATTTTTTATGAAAAAGACAACACTTCTATTACTAGCACTTGCATTACCCCTAATTTCTATTTCTGGCCAAGAGGTTTTGGCTGGCCAAGCAGTTGGAGGGAGTCGAGTTGCTGGAATTATTTCTACAACACCTATTGTACTAAACGAATCTGTTGAAGGTACACCTTATATTAATAAAGAATATCTTCCCGCAAAAATATCAGCAGCACAAGGCAATACCTTTTATGTAAGATATAACGCATTAAGAGATGAGTTTGAAGTAAAAGGACAAAACAATACGGCCTATTCTTTAAACAGATATAGAAGAGATATCGTTGTAGAAATTGTTCCATTGAACAAAAAATACCAAGTGTTTGGTTATATGGATGAGAATCTAAATGAAAATTTTGGTTATTTTGTGTTTTTAAGTGATTCAGATAGGGAAGCTGTTTTATTGAAAAAAGAAAGAATAACATTCATTGGCGAAAAGAGAGCTGTAACGAGTTATGATACACCTAGATCAGCAAGATATAAAAGATGGAATGACAAGTTTTTCATAAAACTAGGAGACGCTAAACTTGTTAAGGAATTACCAAGAGGTAAAAGAGCAATAGCGAAGTTATTTCCTAAGCATAAAGATGTTGTTTTTAATTATATGAAAGAAAATAAAATTAAAACATCTAGAGAAGAAGATTTAGTGCAATTGATGAATTACATAAATACACTCTAAACTATAAAATCTTAAATTTATTGAAACTGAATGTGTTATCACCGCGATAATCCATTCAGTTTTTTTATTTTTGTTCACACTAAAACGAAACACTTACTAATGGAATTACAAAAATGGATAGATAAAGGTTACGAAATCATTGTTGATTTCGGTCCGAAAGTATTAGGCGCAATAGCGATATGGATTATTGGATCTTGGATTATAAAATCTCTAATTAAAGGTCTTAGAAAGGCCATGGAAAAAAGAGACTATGATGAAAGTCTTAAAAAGTTCCTCTTAAATTTATTAGGTTGGATTTTAAAAATTGTACTTATTATTGTTGTTTTAGGAACTGTAGGCATCGAAACGACTTCTTTTGCTGCGATTTTAGCTGCCGCAGGTCTTGCTATCGGACTGGCACTTCAAGGGTCTCTTGGTAATTTTGCTGGTGGTGTTTTACTTATGATTTTCAAACCTATAAAAATTGGAGATTTAATCGAAGCTCAAGGTGAAATTGGTGTTGTTAAAGAAATTGAAATCTTTACAACCAAATTAACTGGTCTTTCTAATAAAGAAATCATCATTCCTAATGGCGCATTATCTAATGGCAACATTATTAACTACACCACTGAAGGTACAAGACGTGTGGATTTAGTTTTTGGTGTTGGTTATGATTCAGATATTAAACAAACTAAAGATGTGTTAAAACAAGTCTTAACTTCTCACCCAAAAGTATTAAAAGAACCTGCTCCAGCAGTAACTGTAATGGAATTGGCGGACAGTTCAATCAATTTTGCTGTTCGACCTTGGTGCAATACTGCAGATTACTGGGATGTGTATTTTGATGTCACTGAACAAACAAAAGAAGCACTTGACGCTGCTGGAATAGAAATACCATATCCACATCAAGTTGAAATACAAAGACAAGAATAATTTTACTTTTTAGATTTTAACGCAATGAAATCTTTTAAATAAAAGGGTTCAAAATAGGCGACATCTTCGATGTCGCTTTTTTTATATTTTTCAAAAGCTAATGAGCTCATTTCATTTGAAGATGGAAACTTATCTTCTATAAAATAGGCATTAGGATTTGCGATTAGACGTTTCGTCTTTTCAACACCATTGCCAATGAAATAGACCGTTTCCTTACCTAGATACTCTAAAAAAGAATTCTCATCTAAAATTTGAGCTTCTACATTTCGAATTTCATTAAAGGATGCATCGTAAATAGCAGAATACACTTCCAATCGTCTCGCGTCAAGCATAGGCACAATAATACCATCACTAACATTCACTTGGCATGCCAATCCTTTTAAAGTTGATACAGAAATAAGTGGAATGTTTAGAGCATAACACAATCCTTTAGCCGCAGAAACTCCTATTCGTAATCCTGTATAAGAACCAGGACCTTTACTCACTGCAATTGCATCAAGATCTTTTAAACTAAGCTTAGCTGATTTTAACACATCATTTATAAAAATATGTAAAGATTCTGCATGCGAATAATTGGCATTGTTATCTTCTTTTAAAACTAAAGTCTCCCCTTCATTTGAAAGCGAGACTGAGCAGTTTGTTGTAGATGTTTCTAGACTTAATATGATGGCCATATTAATTGATAATAAAATTAGTCTTCTGTAGGAATTTCTTCCTTCTTGTCTTGATCTTTATTTTGAACTTTATCTCCAGACTTCAATGTTTTCGAAACCACATTATATGGTCCTGTAATGATTTCATCACCTTCTTTCAGGCCTGAAACAACCTCAATATTGGTATCATCTTGAATACCTGTTTTAACCACTCTCAATTTAGCTTCTCCATTTTCAGCCACGAAAACACATTCAAATTTCTCTTCACTTTCAGGTTTAATGTCATCTGAAGCGGATTTTTCATAACTTTTCTTAACAGAAGTTGTATCTGTTTTTATAACGATTGAGCTTATTGGCACTGCAACTATATTATTGCGTTTATTGGTTATAATATCAACAGTAGCAGTCATACCTGGTCTAAAAGGTGAAAAGAATTCTGGCTTTCCTTCCATAAGGTCTTGGTACGATTCTTCTAAGATTCTTACCTTCACTCTGAAATTAGTTACTTGGTCTGCAGTTAACGTTCCAGCAGCTGAATTTGCGATTTCAGTAACTATACCTTTAAATTCTTTCTTCAAATAGGCATCTACTTCTACGATTGTAGAATCACCTATCTGAACCTTGACAATATCATTTTCATTGACATCAACTTCAACTTCCATATTATTGAGGTTGGCCACTCTCAAAATTTCGGTACCTGCCATTTGTTGTGTTCCCACAACGCGTTCACCTAGTTCAACATTTAGTAAAGATATCGTACCACTCATCGGTGCATAAATTTCGGTACGACTTAAATTATCTTTAGCTTCATTAACAGAAGCAGCAGCACTTTGAACACTGTAATAGGCTGAACTTCTTCCGGCAACTGCTGTTTCATAAGCTGCAATAGATCTGTCCCACTCAGACTTGGAAATAACCCCTTTATCAAATAGTGTTTTATTTCTATCGTAATCGGCTTTAGCTTGCTTTAAAGTCGCTTCAGCTTGTTCTAAATTTGCACGTATGTTTTGATATGTTGCTTGAGAACGACTCACAGCAGACTGAATTAAATCTGGATTAACTCTAACCAACAAGTCTCCTTTGTTAACTTGTTGTCCTTCTTTAAATGGAAGATCTAAAATTTCTCCAGAAACTTCACTAGAAATCTTAACTTCAACTTCTGGTTGAATCTTTCCCGTTGCCGATACGGTTTCAACAATATCAAACAAGGCAACCTTTTTAATTTCAACTTCTTTAAAATTACCTTTCTTACCGAACCATCCCATAGTTTTACCTAACACTAAGGCAACTATAAGTAAACCAGCAACTAAAAGGATAATTTTTAATCTTTTACTCATTTTATTTTAATTTAAGTCGGTTATGGGTAGCCCAAAATAAAACTCTAAGACTTTGAGCTTAAATATATAATCATATTTTGTTCTTATTACGTCCGATTGTGCATTTTCATAAGCAGTACGTGACTGGTTAAAATCGAATGCATTCGAAAATCCAACATCATAACGTTCTTGCGCATATTCAAAAGCCAGTTTGCGAGCTTCCTCTGTTTGCAGAGCGGCTTCATATGTTTTTTTAGAATTTTTAGCATCATTATATGCCTGATACACTGTAGATTCTAAATCTAATTCGGCCTGCTCTAATAGAAACTTCGAACGCTCTACTTCAACTTTACTACGTTTTACTCCATTTCGCGTTGTAAATCTATTAAAGATAGGCACATTTAACTGAAGTCCGACTGAAGTACCATCAAATAAATATAATTGATCAACAAAAGGAATGTCTTCTCCTGTAAACGGATTTAATTGTGTACTTGCCCATCTTGTATTATAACCCACAAATCCCGATAAGGTTGGATAATAAGCTGTTCTTTGCAATTCTAAATCTTTTTTTGCTAATTCAAAATTAGTTTCGGCGATTTTTACATCATTTATTTCTTCTTTAGCCTTTTCAACAATTTCTGTTGGTTTTTTTTCTAAAATATCACCAGCAACCAATCCATAATCCTCTTCAGATATATCAAATGTATCATAGTCTTTTAACTGTAAGGTTTGAGCAAGGCCTAATTTTGATATAAATAAGGCATTTTCAGCCGCAATAATTTGTTGATTTTGCGTTGCTTCCGTTGCTTTCAATTCTAATAAGTCGCCTTGTGGAAGAACGCCTGCGTCAACCAATTGCTGTGTGTTTAATATATTTTCCTTAGTTACATCATTTTGAGCAACTAAAACTTTAAGCTGTTCTCTATTAAATAGAATTTGTAAAAACGAATTAGCCACAAACAATGAAATATCATCCTTCATTTTATCTAAACGGTATTCTGCGGCTATTTTATTAATTTTGGAACGTTGAAGTGTTTTCCAGTTGGCCAAACCATTAAAAATATTAATTCCAGAATTTATAGCTCCTGAGGCTGACCTAAAAACATTATTTTCGAATTGGTTTGTAGCCGGATTAATATTTGCACCTGTATTAATACTGTAGGAACCGTTAGCATTTAATGAAGGTAAAAAGTTACTCACTGCCTGATTTTTATTTATGTCAGCTAAATCTACATCTAATTCAGATTGCTGTATAGAAATATTATTTTCTAATGCATGGTTCACACATTCTAATAACGTCCATTTTTTCTCTTGTGCATTGACTAAAAGGCCACAAAGAAGTAATGCTATAATGATTGATTTTTTCATAATGTCTTATATGTCTAGATAAATCGTTAAGTGTTACACTAAATGTTAGAATTATTGTTGACCAAATTGTTGAGTGCCTTGAACCTGATTCCAAACTTTAATTTTATCGTCTTTTGTTATGCCGCTTTTAACCTCAACAAAGATACCATCGCTAATCCCTAATTCTAGTTCTTTTCTCTCAAATTTTTGATCTCCTACTTCAACTTCAACATAAGGCTTTTTAGTTTCATCATCGTATTGAACCAAGGCTTCTTTAATTGCCAAAACCTTTTCAGCTTTTTCAAGAATAATGGATGCATTGGCACTTAAACCAGCTCTAATAAACGTAGAATCCATTTTTTTAAGTGTTCCTTTTATTTCAAATTGAATCGCTCCATTTTCTTCAACTCCTTTTGGAGCAATATAATCTAAGACGGCATCAAATTTTTGATCTTCAATAGCTCCAACCGTAATTTCTAGTGGTAAACCTTCTTTAATTTTACCAACTTCACTTTCATCAACTTTTCCTTCAAAAATCATTTTGGTTACATCAGCCAGTGATGCTATTGAGGTTCCTTCATTAAAATTATTAGCTTCAATGACTTGATTTCCAGCTTTGACTGGCACATCTAAAACCATCCCAGAAACCGTTGCTCTAACTTGCGTTTGCGCTACATTCCCTAAGCCTGACGTAGTTCCTGTTTTAATGATATCGTAGTTTTGACGTGCTTGTGTGACATCAATTCTTGCTTGTCCGACACGCTGTTTTGCCTGTAAATAGGTATTATTTACTTCATCAAATTGATTTGCCGAAATAACACCTTTATCAAAAAGGGCTTTTTGACGATCGTAGATCGCTTGTTGCGTTTTAAAATTTATTTCAGCTGTTTGTAAAGCATTACTATTGGAAGCAATACTATTTTTAGCACTTGTTAAATTAGAGACATTTGGAATAACTCTAATTTGAGCTATTAGATCACCTTGCTGAACATATTCACCTGCTTCGATGAATACCTCTTCAATGACTCCTGAAATATTTGGCTTAATTAAAATTTCTTCTTTCGGAACTATGCTTCCTGTTGCTACAGTTTTAACGACAATGGTCTGTTCTGTTGGTGCTTCAGAAGTATAAGTTACAGGATCTTCCTGATTTTTTTGCCATAAATAATATAGAGCTGCTGTAAATACAACAACTATTAATAACAACAAGATGACGGTTTTGGTTCTTTTCATGGTTGATTTTATTTTTTCTTGATGATTGTAATTTTATTCGATTCGTAATGCGTCAACAGGTTTCATTTTGGTTGCGCTGTTGGCTGGAATCAATCCAGCTAAAACTCCAGAAACCACTAATATGATTAAAGCCGTAAATACAACTTGCATACTTACGCTAGGATTTGCAAAATTTTCAACAGGACCTGCATTATCTAAAATGGTATTCATGATCCAGATTACTAATGCTGCAAAAGAAATTCCAACCATTCCTGATAAAATCGTTAAGATTAAACTCTCCTGTAAAATCTGTGATTTGATAGTCCATGGTGAGGCACCCAAAGCGCGTCTTATTCCTATTTCTTTAGTACGCTCTTTAACAACAATAAGCATGATGTTACTTATGCCAATGATTCCAGACATTAAAACTAGAGCTCCCACAAAGTATCCTACAATGGTTAAAATAGAGAACAAACCATTAATACGTTCAAACTGTTCTGATAAATCAAAATGACCAATAGCTCTATCATCTTCAGGATGTACTTTATGTCTGGATTTCATTAATTCAAACACTTGCTTTTTTATACTTGTAATTGGAATACCGTCAACAGCAGTGATCGCCATCCAACCTACGCGATCTCCTCTGTTAAAAGCTTGTCCGAAAGTCGTAAATGGAATATAAATGGTATTTGCATCCTGTTCTCCATCTCCTCTGCTATTACTCATTTTAAACGTTCCAACGACTAAGAAATTGACTCCATTTATTTTAATATAGGTTCCTAAAACATCTTCATCTTTATCGTAAAGCCCTTTTACAACGCCAGTTCCAACAACGCATATTTTTCGTTTCGCTTCAATGTCAGAATAACTCAAAAAGCGACCGTCAATAATATCCATTGGTTGTTGTTTAATGTATTCTGGATAATCACCATAGATTTCAAAGGCACCTGTTTTCGTACCTCGAATCACATTGTTATTACCTCTAAAACCTCCTAATTGATTTCTGGGAGAGACATATTTTAGATTTGGAACCTGATTTTTTATAGCAGCAACATCATCTATTTTATAATTAAAGTAACGTCCTTTAGGCAATCCTTTATATGGCTTTGAAGTGCCTTGCGTCCACATAAACATAGAGTTGGTAGCGAAATCGCCAAAATCGGACATCACACCATTTTTCAAACCGTTTGTTAGGGCTAATAATAAAACAAGAATTGTAATACCCCAAAACACACCAAATGCGGTCAAAAAAGTTCTGAACTTATTGGCATTTAAAGCTTCTAATATTTCGTTCCAACGGTCTTTACTAAACATGTTATTCGTCTCTAAGTGCTACAATGGGTTTAATTTTAGCTGCTCGATATGCAGGAATAAATCCAGCTATAGCTCCAGCGAATACCAATAAAAATACTGTAGTAAGCGCGATATTGAAATCTACTTGAGGATACTTTAAAAAATCACTTTCTACTTGAGGGCCAACAATTTCAAGAAGTGCTAAACCAAAAATTAATCCGAACAATCCAGCGAACATGGTAACAAAAACTGCTTCTTGTAAAATCATGCCAACTATAGACATTGGTAAGGCACCCAAAGCTTTTCGAATACCAATTTCTTTGGTTCGTTCTTTAACGATAATGAGCATAATGTTACCAACACCAACTATTCCTGCAATAATGGTCCCTATACCAACAAACCAAAAGACAGCCTGTATTGTCGCTACTAATGAATAAATCTTTTTAGCTTCGTCCAATGTATTAAAGACTCTAACAGCACTCGTATCATCTGGAGCAACTGTGTGCATAAGCTTAAGTTCATTTTCTACTGCATTAGCCATATTTTGTGATAAAGCTACTGCTTCGTCAAAGTTATCAGACATCTTAACTGTGAATAACATGTTTCGAATATCATCTCCTGCTCCAAATACTTTTTGTGATGTTGATAATGGAATATAAGCCTGTTGTTCTTCGCGCTCTCCTCCAGGATCAATAAACACACCTATGACTTTAAAATTCATTCCATAAATAGAAATACTTTTATTGATTGGGTCTTCATCTTTGAATAAATCTTGTCTTAATTTGCGACCAATAACTGCAACTTTTCTAGTTTCATCCAAATCTGCTTGATTGACAAATCTTCCAGACTCCATATCGGCATTTTCAATAAACTGATGACCAGGCATCGCACCTCGAACTTGATAATTTACAGTCTCATTTTTATAAGAAATCTCAGCTCCCCAAATTGAAAAAAGTGAAGTTTCATATTCTATATGTTGATCATACTTTTGGGAGATAAAATCAAAATTTTCATTTTTCATTTGGATATAACGCCCTGGATTTAAGCCTTTATAGCTTTTAGTTGTCACACCAGTCCATACGGTAATTAAATTGGTAGCATCTTGCTCAAATTCAGACTTTACACCATTTTCAATACCTTTACTAAACCCAAGAAGAATGACTAAAATAAAGATACCTGAAGCCACAGATAGACCTGTCAAAAACGTTCTTAATTTGTTTTTCTTCAAGGTTTCAAATATCTCTTGCCAACGTTCTATATCAAACATATTGAGAAGCTCTTACTTGTTCTACTTTACTGTCATCAATGATAACACCATCTTTGAGATTAACAATGCGTTTCGTCATTTGAGCGATATCGTGCTCGTGAGTGACCACTAATATGGTTTTTCCTTCATCATTAATACCTTGAATAAGTTCCATAACCTCATAAGACGTTTTGGTATCTAAAGCTCCCGTTGGCTCATCTGCCAGTAACACTTTTGGATCACTGGCCAGTGCTCTTGCTATGGCAACACGTTGTTTTTGTCCACCAGACAATTCACTAGGTAAATGGTGCGACCATTGCGCAAGGCCTACTTTTTCGAGATAATGCATAGCTCTTTCAGTACGTTCCTTTCTTTTGATGCCTTTATAATATAATGGCATTGACACATTATCTAAAGCACTCTTATAGTTTATTAGATTGAATGATTGAAAGATAAAACCTAGAAATTCGTTTCTATATTTAGCTGCTATTTTTTCATTCAAACCTTTTATAGGAACATTGTCAAGAATATAACTGCCAGTATCAGCTTCATCCAGCATTCCTAAAATATTAAGCAACGTAGATTTACCAGATCCTGAAGAACCCATTATTGAGACGAGTTCGCCTTCTTTTACATCAAAGTTAATCCCTTTTAAAACGTGAAGCGAATTGCTTCCCATGTGATAAGATTTGTGTAAATCTTTGATTTGTATCATAATGGAGATGGTTAATTCCTAACAATATTACAACAATCCTTAAATGGGTTATGCTAAGTATTTGTTAAGAATTGATTTTTTGATTGATATTTATAAGACTTATAAATATCAGAAATGTTACAGTAATGTGTGAATTAATTTATTTTTTAACGATTTTCTTTCTGAAGAATGTCCAATAAATGATAAAACCGACACTTCCAACAAGCACATAGGGAATAGCCATAAGATACATAATACCATCATTGACTCCTTCGGCAGTCGTTTGCCCTTCTTCACTTTCCAGAACAGCTCTACACATAGCACATTGCGCATTGCTCGTTATAAACAAGAGAAAGAAGACAAGTAAAAAGAGAACAAAACGTTTCATTCTATACGTAATAAGGTGATATCATGAGATAGACAATAACACCAGTAATAGCAACATAAAGCCATAGTGGGAAGGTAATTTTAGCTATTTTTTTATGACGTTCAATATTATTAGTTATGGCTCTTACATAAGTGATTAAAACAAAAGGAATAATAACAATTGACAACAATATATGTGTGATAAGAATAAAATAATATACATATTTTATGGTTCCTTCACCACCTAATGTCGTAGAGTCACTAGTCATATGATAAGCGACATACATAGCCAAAAACGCAACCGATAATATGATAGCAAACTTCATTAGGCGCTCATGTAGCTTTTTATTCTTATTTTTAATTGCAATT
Source organism: Psychroserpens mesophilus (assembly GCF_000826645.1). Classification (GTDB taxonomy): domain Bacteria; phylum Bacteroidota; class Bacteroidia; order Flavobacteriales; family Flavobacteriaceae; genus Psychroserpens; species Psychroserpens mesophilus. The sequence continues at coordinate 97,393 of NZ_JXJP01000004.1, read as the reverse complement.
ACAGCAATAATAAGCACTAAAGCGGTTAAGCCATTGATTCCAGCATAAATCGGAGGCAAATAAGATAACGGTTCAACTTCAATACCGAAATCCTGTAGTTTTAATCTTGAAAGAATAGCCACAACTACAGGAATTAGAATGGCCAAAACGACAATCCATTTATTGTATTTTTTTTCTTCTGAAAGGTTTTTAATTTCGCTCATGTTGAATTATTATTCTTTTAAAAGTTTAGCTATATCTTCTTTTAACATACTTATTTCTTCAGTTTCACCATCTTCATCTTCTTTTTCAGCCTCACTAATGATACCCTTATAAAATATTTTTGGATTACCGAAGTTGTCTTTTCTTGAACGTATAAAACCGTTTTTATCAATGAGAGCAAAATTACCTGAATGTTCAAATCCTCCCTCAACATTAGGGTTTTCTCCAGCATAAATATTGAAACCAACATTTGCCAGTTCATAAAGAGCGTCTTTATCACCTGTCATTAAATGCCAATTCGGATTTGTAATCCCATAATTTTCAGCATAGGCTTTTAATACCTCTTTTGTGTCGTAATCTGGGTTTATCGTAAATGATGCCACTCCAAAATCTTTAAAATCTGAAAATGTATTTTGAATTTGAACCAGATTTCTATTCATTCTTGGGCAAATGGTTGGACAGGTTGTAAAGAAAAATTCTACAACATACACTTTACCGTCATAATCACTATTTGTAATAGTATCTCCATTTTGGTTTACAAATGAAAATGAAGGCACCTGTTTAGGTTCTCCATTAATTTCCAGGAACATTAAATCGGATATAAACCCTTTGGTTTTAGTAGATACATTTTTACTTCGGCTTTCAGTTCTGGTCACATCATTACCTGTAATCCGATCTATAATTTTAGGAACAAAAATAATACCGAAAACCAGAATTATAAAGGCGATGCCAATGAATGAATAATTAGTTTTTCTTGTGCTCATAATACGTACAAATCCCACAAAGAAGGTGGACTTATTTGTTATTTAGTTTCTTTTAAGTCTTCTGCGCGTCTTGAAGATGAATCAAATTTTCCTTTACGTTTTTGACGATACTCAGTAAACAAAATTCTAAGATCATCACTCATTTTATTTTTCACTTCAGCGACTTCAATACAATCGTAAGAATACAAAGGATAGGTAGTTTTGTTTTGTTCTAATTCCTTATCTTCTCTATCATCAATCCTTCCACGTTGTGCCAAATCTTTATCAATAATAAACACGTGATCTGTGAAAAAGTTTTCATCAAGCGACTCTTCAGATTTTAGGCTATTAAACACCTTAGCTATATCATTAGGTTCTCCAAATGCATAATACCAAAAACGCATATCTTCATAATTATTAATTTCCTTTTGAAGCTGAAGGGCTTTATCCTCGGTTCCTTTAGGAAGCACAATCACAATTTGAAACGTTTTAAATCCTTTAAACTTGTCATAAACCAATTCTTTTAAGTTAGAAGCTGCAATAACATGATCCAAAGGCTCATTTCCTAAAAAACCTAAAATAGTGATATGGTCTTTTAACTGCACCTGCTCATCTGAATTAGAAGAAAAAAATTGTAATTCACCTACAGAATCATCAACAATATCTAAAGGATTATAATTGTGTGTAGACGGATATAACATCAATAAAAATAGGACTGGCAAAAAGAACAAAATACCCAAAACAAGTATCGTTTTTAATGGCATTTTTTTCATAAGGTTATTGTGTTTAATTTGTTTTGCAAAAATAAAAAAGACGGCTCAAAAAAACCGTCTTTTTATATACTTTATGTTAATTATAACATGTTAAAAATCTCTTTTCACAAATCCGTTAGAATACACACTTTCAATATATCCTCCTTCTTGTAATAAGATGAAGACAAGGTAACATATCAAAAAGACTGCTGTCCACACAACCATTCGTCGTAACGCTTTAGTTTCGTCTCTCATATGCATAAAATCCCAAGTAATGTAATAAGCTTTAACAATCGTTAGTATGATAAAAATCCAGTTTAAGATTTTCATTCCAATAAAATCACCCATTAAAGATTCTGGTTTGTAAATACCTAATACTACTTCAACAGCGGTAATAATTGAAAGTAATATTAAAACTCCCCAAATTTTTTGAGTATTTGATTTAAACTTTACTAAACCTCTTAATATTTCTAATTTATGTGCGTGTGCCATTTTAAATACTATTATTCGAAATTAAACTAGGTAGAAGAATGTGAATACGAAAACCCAAACCAAATCTACAAAGTGCCAATACAATCCAACTTTCTCAACCATTTCATAGCTCCCTCTTCTTTCGTAGGTTCCTAAGATTACATTGAAAAAGATAATGATATTAATTACTACACCAGAAAACACGTGAAACCCGTGAAATCCTGTTATAAAGAAAAAGAAATCAGCAAATAATGATGTTCCGTATTCGTTAACATGCAAATTAGCACCTTCAACAACCAACTGACCGTTATTTTTAATTTGCTTTAATGATTCTTCTCTAGATAAAACTGTTTTTTCTCCTTCAGCATTTATATCTTGAGTTCTAACAAGCACATTTGGATTGGCTACTAGTCCACTATAAACTTCATCAACAGTATATGAAGGAAGCGTTCCTTCACTAACGAACCAAAGTCCGTTTTTGCGCTCATGCTGAACACGTTCTCCATGTGCTCCAATGGCAATATCACTAATAGCCACACGATGCCCTTCATTATCAACTAACTGAAGAATATTACCTCCTTTAGTTTGTACAGCACCATAATCACCTTGAATGAAAGTTGCCCATTCCCACGCTTGAGAACCGACAAATATCAAACCACCAATAATGGTCAAAAACATATAAAATGTAACTTTAGCTTTTTGCATATGATGTCCAGCATCTACAGCAAGCACCATCGTTACAGATGACATAATTAAAATAAATGTCATGAAAGCAACATAAATCATTGGATAGTTACCATGAAAAAACGGAACGTGTGTAAACACCTCATCTGCTATTGGCCAAGAACCAATAAACTTAAATCTTGAAAATCCGTAAGCTGCTAAAAATCCAGAAAATGTTAAGGCATCCGATACGATAAAAAACCACATCATCATCTTACCATAACTAGCTTTTAAGGGTTCGTTTCCTCCACCCCAAGTTTTGCCTTCTGTTCCAGTATTTGCTACTGTAGTATCCATATAAAGCGTTTAGTTATTAAAAGTTGCACAAAAATAATCATTTTATCTATCTAAAAAAACATCATCATCTAAAAAATGAAAACATAGTATCATACTAGACTAGATAGAGGCTTTAAGCCTATAAAAATGATGTAATATTTAAACTAAATATGACAAAAACAAAAACAAGAATAACCACAGTATATCTATAAAATGCCAAAACGTAGCCGAAAGGTTCATGCCTAGCATATCTGTTGCGTTATATTTTTGTTTAAAATGATTATAAATTACGACTAACAATGAAATAAGACCTGCAACTACATGTAATATATGAACTGCAGCAATAACATAAATAAAACTCATAGTCACATTACTTGTTGGGCCAGTAAAATTATACCCAGAAGACACAATTTGACCAAACCCGTAAAACTGACTGTAAATAAATGCAATTCCCAATCCGAAGGTTAGTAGCAACATGATTGTAGTTAGAGTTCTGTTGTCATTTTTCAATGCTCTTTTAGCTACAATAAAAGTTAAGCTACTCACTATAATAAGCACGCAACTAATTAAGAACGCACTTGGCATTTCGAAATCCTGCATCCAATCTTCTCGTTTTCTACTTACCAAAACTGCACTTGTTAAGCCAGCAAAAGACATGATAAGTGAAATTATCCCGAACCAGAGCATCATTCGTTTAGCTCTATCGTTTTTCTCTTGTATCGTTCCTTCCGTTAAATCCATATTTATCTTATAAACTTATCAATTACATATATTATTTGTAACAAAGTAATGTACGAAACACTTGACAACATCAACTGTTTTGCAGCTTTAGCCGTTCGCTTTTTAAATAACTCAAATGCATAATACAACATAACTAGGCCAAGCACAAAAACAATTATTGCGGCTACAACAGATAGCTTTAAATCTCCCGTAACACCAAAGACTGGAATAATAGAAATTAAGATTGTCCAAATAGTGTACATGATAATTTGCACTGCTGTCCCTTTATCTGGTTTTCCTGTGGGTAACATAAAAAAACCACCTTTTTTATAGTCGTCAAATAAAAACCACCCGATAGCCCAAAAATGAGGAAACTGCCAGAAAAATTGTAACGCGAAAAGTGTTCCTGGCTCAATACCAAAATCATTTCGAGCAGCAACCCAACCTAACATAAAAGGAATTGCACCTGGAATTGCTCCCACAAATACAGCCAAAGGTGTTTTCGTTTTTAAAGGTGTATAAACACAAGTATATAAAAAAATTGATATTGCGCCATACATTGCTGTTCTAGGATTGATAACATAAAGCGTTGCAATTCCTGCAATTGTAAAAACAGTTGCAATGATGAACGCTGTTCTTACCGACATTCGACCAGCAGGAACCGGTCGGTTTTTAGTACGGTCCATCAAGGCATCTAAATCTCTTTCAATGATTTGATTGTAAGCATTAGAAGCTCCAACCATAAAATAACCACCAAAAGCCAATAAAAGCAAAGTATAAACATCGACTTCAACTGCTCCAAGCAAATATCCTGCAATTGCAGAAAAAACAACACTTACAGATAATCTTATCTTGGTAATTTCTTTAAAATCGGAAATTATAGAAGCTTTAGGAATAGATGTTTTTACCGTACTCAATACAAGTGATTTTATTGCGTCTGCAAAGATACTCTGAAAAAAGGTTTTGAGCAATGCTAATCAAAAGTAATTCGCTTTTTATTGAAGACTAAATGCTAAGTTAATTTTAGAAATCGTTATACCAATTAAACAAATCGGTTCTTAAGCCAACATTAAACCAAGACGTATTTGTATTTAAGGCTGTAGCTGTATTGGCTTGCGGGTTATAATTTCGAAAGGTCACATTCGTAAACAATCTTAAATTACTCACAGGATTAATGATGTATCCTGCCATTACATCGGCTTGAAATACATTAGTGGTATTCCCTTGACCAACAGTAACACCTACATTGGCAACACGATCATCTTCCGTTCTGTAAATATTTGAGCCATAATTTCCGAAGTCAGTACCATCATTAAAATCGAAACCTCGTTTACCGAAAATAAATTTTGCATCTGCAAACCATCTTTTGTAATTATACCTACCTATGACAATAGCTTCACTAAAATTTGCTCCCCAAAGATGCGCCATAGGCTGGTTGTTATGCGCATAATTTAATACTATTGAATTATGAGAATACGTGTATGGTCTTACTCTGTTATATTCTAATTGAAGCATTAAATTCTTCACCTTAAAAGCTTCAAAATATTTGACACCTAACTGGTATCCAAATTTATTTCTCCAACTTTTATTACCACCTGTAACATCGTCAATAGCAAATTCATCAACTATTAATTGACCATAAATATTAACCTTATTATTCCATTTATATTTAGCTGAAGCTCCAAGGATAGCATTACCAGCATCTTGACCAGTAGAAAACTCAATAGCTCTATAAAAAATAACAGGATTTAGATAATTGATATCAAAACCTCGATTATTATCATTTGCCCATAATACAGATTCAAACAAACCAATATTAAGACGCTTTGAAACATTCCAACTCAAATAATGATTAGCCATATATTTTGTAAGAAAGGCTCCATCTTCAGTCACTTCTGGCCTTACATCTCTTAACCACATCCAGGTGTTGGTGTATTTGATTTTCCAGAATTTCGTATTTAGCTTTAAAAACGGATACGGACTAGTTACATCACTTTGTAAGAGCGACCTGTAACCATCACCTATGAAATTTTTACCATGCCCAAATTGAATGTTAATATATTTTGAGGGTGTATATGACAAATAGCCTTCTGCCACAGGATAATCATAGGCATTTGTTTTAAATCGCTTGGCTAACCCTCTACCAGGTACAATTGGCTCACCATTACCAGCTGCTATTGATTCTGCATATTCATTAAAATACTGAGCAAATCGACCTTGACTTTCATAAACCGATGCTGTAAAATTAAATTTCTTACCTAAACCTCCTTGTACCAAAATACCACGAGTGTTATTAAATGTAGAACTAAAATCAGCTTCAGTATCTTTTCCAACTTGTAAATCAAAAATTGGATCTGCAGTAAACCAATAGTCTTTCCCTTGAACTGCTACTAGATGTTCATTGTAGAGTTTTCTACTCCACCAGGAATCTGTACCTCTGATTAATGCTTCTTTTTCTGCCTTAAAATCGTAATATTTAGCAACTTCACTGTACATGAATGGCTTAGCAGCTGTATGGCTATTGGTGCCCAACCCATTCATTTGCTGATCAAACTGTGCGTAGTAATTATGAGTAAATGGGATGTTTAGCTGACTTTGATATTCAAGCTTTTCATATTTGGTTGTATTGATATTAACACTATCAAACTCATGACTTACTAGAGCATTTAAATCTTCCACCTCCTTCACACTAGGTAAAGGTTTAACTGTATTAGTTATCGTTTCTGGATTGACCAATGGTATTTTCACACTTAAGGAATACTGAAAATACGTTGGTTTACTATTATAAGTTCCTGGTGTAATTTTAGGCAATTCCTCAAAAACACGTTTTGTCTCATCTTTAAGTTCATTATAGACGGCATCAATATAAAGCACATTAATTTGACCATCTTTATCAACTTCGAAAAGAATTTTTATATCTCCATTGTAGGCCTCATCACTTACTATTTGCGGCACTTTAAATGCGTTGAAGATATGTTGATTAAGCTTGTTGTTGAAACACGCTTTGAGATCATCAATAGGTTCACCTTCACATCCTGTAAAAATTGGTGGTTTCTCATAGGTTTCAATTGTTTGTGCATTTAAAAGGCCAATAGCTAAAGTAAAAATAATAAGGCAACAATATTTCATAAACAAAGGATGCGTTTTTGATGCTGGAAAGATACTATTTTTTTCAAAAGTGTAAGCAAAACCTACAAATTCATATAGATAAAAAAAGTCGTTATCAAATTGATAACGACTTTACGTCACTAGAATTTTATTTTATCATCTCACCTGAAACTTAATAGGTAAATTATACAACACAGAAACAGGCTCATTTCTTTGTTTCCCTGGTGTCATTTGTGGAATTTTATTTACAACACGTTCTGCTTCATCTTCGAGTTGTTTCAGAGGTGCTCTTGTTTTAATTTCGGTGATATTTCCGTTTTCATCAATTTTAAATTGCACGTCAATTTTTTGCATTCCTGACAAACCTAAATCTGCAGCTAATTCAGTATTAAATTTTCTTTGAACTAACTTACCAAGCTTTTGAGACATACACTTTACACGCTCTCTATTTGTTGTAGCTGTTTCACAACCAGGATAAATTGGAACAACTTCAACGTTTATCATATTGAAAGGCTCATCTATAATTTTAGGTTCATCAAAATCTTCAATATTATTAACAGGAATAGGTGTACTTACAATATCTGGCTTTATCAAGTCTATTTTATCAACAACAATGTCTACATCGTTATCTACAATCACAGGTGCTTTATCGGCAAGTTTTTGCGAACGTTGTTTGACTTGCTTTTCAATTTTGACTTCTGGTTCTACAACGTAATTTTTAACATGTACTTCTGCAATCTCAGCATCAAAGGTAGTTTCACTTATAACAAGATCCTTCTTTTCAAATCTCATTTCGAACAAACCATAGGTACCTAACAAACATAGAATAAGTCCGATTTGGAAATAGAGCGTTGAGTTTTTTTGTAAATTTGCATCATGCTTTTGTGATTTTTGCACTTTAGTATTGCTCTGACCAGCAATACTGTGCGTCTTTTTTAAATTTTTCATAATATTTAAATGTTAATGTTAATATTATGATAAAATCGCAATAAGCATACCAAAGTAAAAATCCCATCTAATTAATTTTAGATGGGATTTTGAATTTTAATATGTATTTAAGATTAATCTAGTCTTGAACCTGAAACAGAATTGGTAGTGAGTAAGGTACTGTTACTGCTTTTCCTCTTTGTTTTCCTGGTTGCATTTTTGGCAACAAGCCAATAACTCGTTTCGCTTCTTTCTCTAAACCTGGGTGAGGAGCTCTTGCTCTAACATTGGTAATGTTTCCGTTTTTATCGATTTTGAAAATCACACTAATACGTTGTTTACCTGATAATCCTAAATCTGCAGCCAATTCGGTATTGAATTTTCTGTTCACAAATTTGGCAATTTTATCAGACATACATTGCTTTTTAGCATTGTTTCCTTTTTCGTTTTCACATCCCGGAAAAATTGGTACGTTTTCAATAACCGCAAATGGAACTTCAATATCTTCTTCTACTTCTTCAACTTCTACTTCTTCAACCTCGACAATTTCCTCTTCCTGATCTGTTTCTGTAGATTCAATAACTGTTTCTTCAACCTCTTTTTCATCCTCAACAATTTCAATTTCTTCCGGAACTACTGGTGGTGGAGGTGGTGGAGGTGGTGGAATTATTTCTTGTTGTGTAATTGGAACTTCTTCTTCTAGCTCGTCATCAACATCAACCATTCCAATGTCTATATTAGATTTATCATATGACTTATAGTTAATAGTTAAATAGGTTAATGTCATCATTAACGCAAGACCTACAGCAAAGTAAAGTGATGCATTTCTGCTCACATCAGATTTTGTATTCTTTTTAGGTTCCATTTTTTTAAGTATTAAGAATGCTAAATTAACCAAAAATATGTTAAAAAAGCAAGCTATTGTTTATTTTAACTTTAGTTTATTTTTTAATTTTAACAACAGTATGGCAATTACAACACCAATGGTATTAGCCAGAACATCATAATAGTCTGGTGTTCTAAAATCTGTCAATATCGATTGTAAACCTTCAATAATAATGCCATAAATAATTGCAATACTCGCTGAAAATAAAATTTTGAATTTTACAGTCGTTGTAGCTATAAAGTTATAGAGGACCATCGTAAGAACGGCATATGCTAAAAAATGATAAATTTTATCATCAAAAGATGAACCAAGTTTTGGGATACTACTAACTCTACCTAAACTTCCAGACGTTAAAGTTATGCTGTAAATTAATAAGATTGGTAATGACCAACGTTTAAGCACCTACTAGAGCTTTATAATCATCTGCCGAAAGTAAATCGTCAACTTGTGAAGCATCAGAAAATTTCATTTTAATCATCCAACCTTCTCCGTAAGGATCTGAATTGACCTTTTCTGGTTCGTCTTCAAGTGATTCATTAAATTCAGTGATTTCACCTGAAAGTGGTAAAAACAAATCTGACACTGTTTTTACAGCTTCGACTGTACCAAAAATTTCTTCAGCATCGAGAGTTTCATCAACGGTTTCAACTTCAACATACACAATATCTCCTAATTCACTTTGAGCGAAATCGGTAATACCAATAACAGCCGTGTCACCTTCAATTTTAACCCATTCGTGGTCTTTTGTATATTTTAAATCTGACGGTATATTCATCTTTATGGTTATAATTATTATGCTTACAAAAATAATTTTTTTGATCTAATAAATATCATTAATTACCGAAATTATATCGCAATGTAAATCCTGAACGAATTGTGGTTTGCGGAAAAGCTGTCGATATCTCATACTCAGAGAATGTGTAATCAAAATAGAATATAGCAGTTAAATTTTTCGAAAAGGCATAATCTGCAGCAAATTTAAGTCCCCAAATGGTTTGTCCTTGTGTAATTTGGTTGTTTTCAATATCTAGATATCTAATGATAGTTTTATTATTTCGTACAGAAATATCGGCCTTCATATTTAAATCACTTTTAATGATTTGTTTAGGACCAGCCAATTTCGATCGAATTCGCACATCTTTTATTCGGTAACCTAATCCTAAAATGTACTCATTACCTTGAATTTCGGTTAAGAGGTTGTTATCAAAACTCAATGATAAAATTCTGTCTTTTTTCATTTCAGCTAAAATCTTAACTGAATTTTTCATTTCAAAATCCAATCTGAATAATGGACTAAATTGTTCCTCTAAGTTAATGTTACTGAATATTATTCTATTTTTTAGATTACCTGACTGATCCAGAACCAAATCCTGATCTTGATTTTCATAAGACACTCCAGGCTGTAAAGCGTCAGGCTCTAAATCGAGGTTGGTTCTAAATTGGTTTATCGTATAGCTAGATCTATAACCATGCGTGACGGAGAAACGTTTAAAATTCTTTTTAAACCATTTTATATTCATAAAACCAGTATATTTTAGTTGCCAGTTAGGAATTGGGATATCTCTAAACGCAGATAATCCAATCTTTTCGGCACTCTGACCTTTGTAAGCTGCTAAAAATGATGGCAGAAGAACGGCTTGATTATTTTTACCAAATCCTAACGGATAGCCTTCTCCATCTCTCGCATAGTTATCGGTACCATAAAAATTTCGAGCCAAACGGTTCGCTACAATAAGTCTGTTAGTTCTAAAATCATCAAACGCTTGAGACTGTGTTTCATCACTTTTTTGAAATGCTGTTTTAACTAAAGCAGTCGAAATACTAAAGTTACCAAATGAGTTGGTTAATAATCTATTGTAGGTATCACTAAATCCATCATCATTAAGATCTGTAGTATTAAAATTTTGAGTTAAATTTTCAGCGTATGTTCTATTACCTGTGACATCAATCTTTAAGTCTTTAATCAATTCAATATTAGCTGATACATCTAAAATACGGGTAGTGACCTCAGTATACTGTTGGTTAAAATCAGGGAATACTGTTAGCCATCCATTACGCGCAGCTCGATCTCTAATATTTGCTTGACTACCAAACGTAAAGCCTAAAGAAGGCTTTAGTGTACCCAAAAACCCTGGAGTTGGCAAATAACCTGGTAAGAATGTACCGTTATTTTCAGAATAATTAATTTGAATTCGCTTAACACTCGTTAATAAATCTATTGCGCCATTTAAAACTTTTGTCCCAGCGCCAACTTTACTTTTTACAGGATTACCCTTTTCATCAGTTAGTGTGTTAGCATCTGAAGTTTTAGAATCTGCTTTTCCTCCTTTAGTTTCAAGTCCTTTAGGAACGGCACTTTTTGTAGAACGTCCACCTCTTGGACTACGAACTGGTTTTTTTACAAGTCCGACATACTTATAAAGCTTAGTCATATCAAAAGTAGAATTGATATTGTGTGTGTTCGCATTTTGAATGGAATTACCTAAGTTGTAGGTATTCACAATATTCGGATCATCAGGATCTCTAATTTGCAAATTCTCATTTAAATCTGATCCTTTTTGCCACTGAAAATCTCCAGTATATGAATAGGTGGCTCTTAGGAAACTAAGCGTTGGAATCTTATAAAGCGGAATTTCGTAATTAATCTGAAGTTGTTGGTTTTGAATATTAGGATCACCTAAATCAAAGAAACCATCCCAAACGTCTAAATTTGGATCTTGCCTTCCGTTAATGACATCATCAACAAAATAATTACGTACAATATTTGAATTTGATGCTGTAAAATTTAAACTTAAAGCTTTTGTCAAATTATAATTGATGACGTATTGAAGGTTGAAATTATAATTCCGTCTAAACAATTCTTCTAAACCAATATTATCACCAGTTAAATCGACTTCTCTAAACTTCTGCTTATTAAATTGTCTCAATATATCCGTATTTACTGAGAAACTTGTAGGAATGGGATTAAAATTAAAGTCTTTAAGTATTTTCCAATATTTTCCTCTGAATAAAGAGTCATTCTTTTTAAAAGGCTCAATAGTCATAGGTTCAAAACTATAATTGTAATTGACTCCGGCTCTAATATTTTGGTCTAAAGAGTTTTCAATCTCGAAGTCTCTATGCTCAGTTTTGTTGTAGGAATAATTAAACGTTAAATTCTCAACATCATAAAAACGAGGCTTTTTATCTGTCGTTCTATTTTTTCGTACACCAATAAAATTGATACTTTGTCGTTTTGTATAACTCTCATTAACATTAAGAATAGAATCCTTATTGTTCGTGTTTTGCAATTGAGTTTCTAATTTAATATCACGATAGAATTCGTCATACTCAGGGGTCACAATTTCTTCTCCTATACCATAATTAAACGGAATTTGAATACCCCATTTTTTTGGCAGCAACTGACCTAAGTTCATGTTAGTCACAATATCAAACTGTTGCACATCTTCTCGACTTCGTTCATTCGGACGTTGTTCAACAGAACCAAAACCTATCGTGCTTTTTCTTCCTGTTGCGCTAATATCGGCAAAATCAGCGAAATTAGCATCTACTGCTGCTACTGCCGCCCAACCACCTTCATTGTCTAAATCTGATAAACGAAGTTCATTAAACCAAGCTTCACCACAAACATTCATTCCATTATTGTCAGGATTTTTTAATCCGACCATCAACACTCTTACGTCTCCAAAATTTGGATTACCTTTAATCGCTACCCTTTGCTGACCAATGGTATGCGTATCAAATTCTCCAACTTCGGTAAGTTGACCATCTGCTAAATTATAAAATGTTGGTTCTTCATTGGCTAAAGTACCATTAGCAATTCCTAAAGATTTAATTTGTTCAAGAACATTTAATTCGATGTTAATTTCGTTAACCTCAGGCCAAATACTTTCAGGAGACACACTTCCAGAAGACACTTGCAAAGGCACTTCAATTTGATAATAGTTTTGAGTGAAGTCATTACCCATACGAATAAAACCTACCATATCACCATCACTTAAACTACCGGTTTCACCTTCTTCAGCGTGAATAAACATACGCAGCTTGTTATACTGACGCATGTCAACATTAATGTTTTTAAATACACCTCTCGAATCTCTAGGTTCTAATTCACAAACCTCAACCTGTAAGGATTGCTCGTTTTGTCTGATGATGTTATTGTTGTTGTTTAATTGCTCTAAAACAACACCTGGAGGTAATACATAATTCCCATCATTTTCCTGAAGACCTACAACACCAACATTAAGATCGGTATTATCATTATCGTTATTTGGCTCATCGTCAAGCGTTAATGTGTAACGTCTCCAATCACTTCGTACTAAGTCAAGTGTTGCAAAACGTAAAACTCTTGGTTGTTGAAACCCATTAAGAAATAATCTCACAAAACGTACCGAACGAATATCAGTAATACCACCAATAGCTTCAGTAGGATCGGAAATCGGAATTCTAAATTGGTACCATTTCACTTCGCGTTCTTCACCATTAGGCAGAGTCACGTTTCTTGTTTTTATATCGTTAATTTGAGGATTCGAAATATTTAATACACCTGGATTGATATCTATTTCATATTGAAAATAGCTATCAATAGTATTCATCGTGTTATCCCTGTTAATATCTTCAACATCAGGTTGTGCTGTTGAACCTCTATTGGTATCTGTGAAGATGTCTGGTGAGTTTCCCTGTAAACCATTATAACGCTTGTATCGCTCGAAAATATCACCATCTGTATTTAAGTAATACGTATAGTTATCATTTGATGGATCTGGACCAAATGCTGCTCCAGTGATAAGACCGTTAACATTAAGATTGGCCTCTTCATTATCGTCATAACCATCATAACCAACATCTTGATTATCTCGTTCTTGTCCGCCTGTTGAAAACGTATAAATGAGTGATTGGTTTCTTGGTACAACAGTACCAAAACTTGTTGGTGTTAAATCACTAATATTTCCATTTTCCGGAAGTCCGTTTTCATATTGCTTTTTACCATCTTTTAATACATCTTCAGAAATATTACCAAGATTTATAAAAAGTTTTCCTCCTTGCGCAGGCGCTGTATCATCTAGGAAGGGATCTTGCACCCAAAAATCAATATATTCAACATTGGCTTGCTCGAAATCTGTTGATGTGATTTGTCTCGTTATACCAGCCCAACTATCATTAGCATCAATTACACCATCAGTTGCATTAGGATCAAAGTTATAAGGTCCTCTTTCGGTAGGATAATACGCTAAATCTAAAGAATTGATGATGGTTTGTTGTCCCTGAGCTATATCAACTTCAGGAAATACCTCATCGATAAAAATTCGCCTTGTATAAAGATTGGATACATCATCATCTGTGATTCCGTTTGGACGTTGATTACTATAAAATATAGGATCAATCGTGTACCAGTTGAGCATGGCTCTGTCAAAACCATTTTGAATTCCGTTTTCATCTTCACCATTAAATCCAGGATAGGATTTACCTAATTGTCTAGGTCTACTCGACAAAAACCAAGATTGAGGAGATAATAAATCAATGGCGCCTTGTGTACCTTCAAAATCATCAACATAGGCAGTTGCTTCATTATTAAAATCAGTTCCTTTTGGAGCTCCAGGTGCTAAATAAGCAAATTCGCCTCTAACAGATAAATTTGAAGGCACATCAGTATCAACATTTGGAAGTTTATTAACCAATCGAGTTAAAAACGGCACTTCAGTAGAGTAGTTTCCGTTAAAACCAAAAATGGTATTATTAATTGGTTCCGTATTATAATTTGCTTTTTGTGTAATTGGTCGTTCGTTCAGGTTTAAAATCGTTGCGCCTAAAACAAAGTTTTCATTGAACTGATGCTCAACATTTACACCTGTAAAACGTCTGGTTTGCTGACCAAATATAGCATTATTCTCTACGGAAACATTGATTGGAATATTAGATGCTTTTAGTGCTTCATCAAGAATTTGAACTCGTCCAATTTGGTAGTTCACTGTATAATCTACACCTTCAACTAAAGTACGTCCACCTGCAGTAACAACAACCGAACCTCTTGGCACATTAAACGCACCCAAAGGAATTCCATCACCTCCTGAAGATTTATAGCGACCTTTAATCTGAAACTTATTCTTTTCAGCCTCATCTAAAGCGGCTGTTTTCGTTTGTTTATAAAGAATATCGTAAACGTATTTTTCCTGGTTTAAGTTGTCGTAGGTCTCTTGTTCGTAATCTGCTTCGTTATCATTAGGGTTTCCATCTGTATCAAGAACATCAAAAAGGTAACGCCCAAATGGCTCTACTTTGGTAAAGATAATTTTTCCGTTTTGAGAAAGGACAGTCATCCCTTCAACATAATCAAAGAACCCGTCACCACCAGCTTGCGGATCGTTATTGAAATTTAATCGGTCTAAATGAAACAATCGAATTAAAGGTGTATCTATAATCTGACCGTCATCAGTTGTATCAAAAGGTGAATTGTTATCAAATACAGGAAAAGGCACTACTGTACCATCCTGTAAAACAACAGGAGAAATATAGTTTAAAGGCGACGCTTCTGTATAAAAGATGTTTAATCTGAAATCGTCTTGTTCCAATTGAAAAGCACCTGTATCGTAGATGTTTTTCATCATTAAGTCCCAAATAGGTTGATCAACACTCGTTATCGGACTCTTAAGCATTTTCACAATCAAACTTTGAGTAGAACCTTCAACAACGATGAAACTGTCATTAATTCCGTCACCATTGGTATCAGTACCATTATCGATTACACCATCGCCATTGACATCGGCATCAGCAGCATCATTAATGCCATCACCATCAGTATCTGTACCATTATCTGGAGCACCATCACCATTGACATCTACATCTGCATCATTAGGAATTCCGTCCTGGTCGTCATCACTATTTGTAGCAGTAGAGTTCACACCATCATTGGCGAACTCACCAACCTGATACACTTCTCCACCAATCGTATATTGGAAAGCAACAGCCAGAATTTCATCATTTAACAATCTTTGATTCAGGGAAATATAACCCAATTGCTGTTGTAATTGATAATCTGTCCCTTGTTGTAATTTTCTGGCATTCTCTAATTTACCAAAATCAAACCCTTCATTGGCCGACACCAGAATTCCCTGTTCAACGGTCGTGATATCTCTTACCAAAGGCGAAAGTAAGGAACCTGGCCCTGCAATGTTAGTCGGATCAAAATCATTGTTTCCATTATCTGGTGGCTGATTTGCTCCGACATTCACAAATCCAGGTGGTGGATTGTTTAGACCTATAACTTCAGATTCACCCAAATCTTGGAAAGCAGCCACATTCCTCACATTATCGGTTTGATTACTTCTATTGGTTACCCAAACTTCAACACGAGTAATTTGAATGTTATTGTTTATAAATGGATAACGAAGCATCGCTTCATCATAATTATTTCGGAAGTATTGCGATAAGAAGAAGTGTCTGTTCTCATCATAGTCTCTAGCAAAAAACTCAAACTCTTCTAAAGTTCCACCGCCTTGAGCAGTCACAGATTGTGATTGTGAACGTTGTTCAGAAAAAATAGCTGTCACTCTTGTTTTTCCAAATTGCAATTCGGTTTTGACACCAAAAAGACTTTGAGCTCCAGTAATCAATGAACTATTTAGTGGCATTGCGACGTTACCAACTTCAATTTTTCTAACAATATCGTCTTCTGTTGGTGTATACTCTAACTTTATTAAATTCTGAAAATCAAATGTTGATTCGGTATCGTAGTTTGCAGTCACTTGTAACCTTGTACCTACTTTACCCAGTAAACTTAAGCTAATACGTTGATCGAAATCAAACGTAAAATTACTTCGGTTTCTAGGTGAGAATGTTGGATTATCTTGTTTTGTAAACAAAATTCCTAAATCCATTTCAACGGAACCTTGCGGAATCACTTCTATGGTATTACCTCCAAAGAGCGTTTCAAAAAAACTGGAATTGACATAAAATTCAGGAAGTAGATTTTTTTGTTCCTCTTCTGAACCTTCTTTTTTCCCATCTGCTGCATCAATTTTTTGTTTGTAATACATTTGCTGTTGCTCGAGTAAAACTAACTTTTGATATTCTGCAGGTGTTAATATGATAGGATAATTGATATTGAATTTACCAACCGATTCTGTATAAATGTAACGATCAGTTAAAGGATCGTAGGTATATTTTGATATAATACTTTTAGGGTTTGGCATATTCATTGTCCCTAATGAATAACCATTTTGAGTTGTTGTAGTGGTATCTTGTTCTTCTGGTTCTGGTGTTTCCTGAGAAAAAGCAGGAGCGCTAACCAATACCAAAATTGGAATCAAGATAAAACGTTGTATGGATTTAAGCAAGGTATAGTTAGTTGTTGTAATCAAATTTATAAATTTTTTAATGCGGCCTTTATAAGGGTTTCTACATTTGAATCTGGTTGCTGAGACAGTAATTTATCTAATACACGCTCAGATTGCTTTTTAGCAAATCCGAGAACTTCTAAAGCTGATAACGCTTCATCTTTATTCGTATTGTTTTTATTAACAGAAACTTCATCAATATCATACACCTTCAATACTTTATCTTTTAAATCTAAAATGACTCTTGCCGCAGTTTTTGCGCCAATTCCCTTAATAGATTGAATTAAGGCTACATCTCCATGAGCTATACCTTCCTTAACTTGTTGAGGCGTCAACGAAGACAACATCGTTCTTGCTGTACTAGCTCCAATACCACTTACAGACAATAAAAGTTTAAAAATTTCGCGTTCAGAAACTGAAGAAAATCCATATAAGGTGTGCGCATCTTCACGCACAATTAAATACGCATATAATTTTAGATTTTCTTGATCAGGAATTTGAGAATACGTATGTAAAGATATGTTTAATAGGTAACCAACACCATTGCAATCTATAACAACATCTGTTGGGTTCTTCTCTACTAATTTCCCCTGAATATGCGTGATCATTTATTAGCTTCGGTTAAAAACTCAAATGTAATAAAATTATTTACATTTCAAAGGTGATGTTTTGCTAATGTTTTAGGCGTTCTTGTTCTGCTTTTGCCTTTTGTTGCGCATCGATAACTGCTATAGCTGTCATATTGACTATTTCTTCAACACTTGCATCTAACTGAAGAATATGAACAGGTTTACGCATTCCCATCATTATTGGACCAATAGAATCTGCTTTATTCAATTCTTTCAGTAACTTATACGTTATATTTGCCGATTCCAGATTAGGAAATATAAGCGTATTTACTTTTTTCCCAGCTAATTTAGAAAACGGAAAAATATCCTGTAGCATTTCACTATTTAAAGCAAAATCAGTTTGTAATTCACCATCGACCAATAAATTTGGATGACGTTTATGTAAATACTCTACAGCTTCACGAACTTTAGTGGCTGTTTGATTTTTTGATGACCCAAAGTTAGAATAGGATGTCATCGCCATGACTGGTTCCATACCAAACATACGCACCACTTTAGCTGTCATTTGTGCAATACGTGTTAAATCGTTTGCTGACGGATTAATATTGATTGACGTGTCACTTAAAAACATTGGCCCACGTTTAGTCATCATCACATTTGTTGTCGCTATTCGCGTGGCTCCTGGAGCTAAACCAATAAGCTCTAACATAGGCTTTACGACTGAAGGATAACTTCTTGAAAATCCCGTAACTAACGCATCTGCATCACCTTCATTAACCATCATTGCCGCAAAATAATTACGTTCTCTCATGATTTTTTCTGCAGAATATAACGTCACTCCTTTACGCTTTCTGTTTTTCCAATACACCTGAGCATATTTATTTTTACGCTCCAGTTCTTCATCAGATTTTGGATCAATAATTTCAACATCGACATCAAATTCAATCTCGTTCATGAGCTCTAAGATGGTATCTTTTCTTCCCAACAAAATAGGAATAGCAATACCTTCATCATAAGCAATTTGTGCCGCTTTCAAAACATCTAATTGATCTGCTTCTGCAAAAACAACACGCATTGGATCTAATTTAGCACGATTATGAAGTAAACGCACAATTTTATTATCGGAACCTAATCGTTGTAATAATTCCTCTTCATATTTATCCCAATCAACAATCGGCTCTTTACTTACACCACTATTCATTGCCGCTCTTGCAACAGCTGGAGGCACTGTAGCAATAAGTCGTGGATCAAAAGGTTTAGGAATGATATAGTCTTTACCAAAAGTTAATCTCGTTTCGCCATAAGCAATATTAACCTGCTCTGGAACTGGTTCTTTGGCTAAATCTGCTAATGCTTTTACAGCAGCCATTTTCATCTCCTCATTAATTTTTGTAGCTCTAACATCTAAAGCTCCTCTAAAAATAAAAGGAAATCCGAGTACATTATTCACCTGATTTGGATGGTCACTTCGACCTGTCGCCATAATGATATCATCTCGCGTGTCAATAGCAAGCTTGTATTCTATTTCCGGATTTGGGTTCGCCATTGCAAAAACAATAGGATTTGCTGCCATTGTTTTTAACATCTCTGGTTTTACAATATCTGCCATAGACAAACCAATAAATACATCGGCATTTATCATGGCCTCATCTAGTGTATCTATTTTTCGATGTGTAGCAAATTCGGCTTTTTGCGAGCTTAAATCATCACGATCGTCTCTAATCACACCTTTACTATCGAGCATGACCATATTCTCCCGTTTGGCACCACAAGACTGATATAATCTTGAGCAAGAAATCGCAGCAGCTCCAGCTCCACTAATAACAATTTGGACTTCTTCTATTTTTTTATTTGCTATTTCTAAAGCGTTGATTAGGGCAGCTGCAGAAATGATTGCAGTTCCATGTTGATCGTCGTGCATAACCGGAATATCCAGTTCTTCTTTTAAACGTCGTTCAATTTCAAAGGCTTCAGGTGCTTTGATATCTTCTAAATTAATGCCACCAAAAGTTGGTGCAATCATTTTTACGGTTTGAATAAATTCTTCAATATCTTCAGTATCAACCTCAATATCAAACACATCGATATCCGCAAAAATTTTAAACAATAAACCTTTACCTTCCATTACAGGTTTTGATGCTTCCGGACCAATATTTCCTAAACCCAAAACGGCAGTACCATTTGAAATAACAGCAACTAAATTCCCTTTAGCTGTATACTTGTAAGCATTGTTTTTATCTTTCTCTATTTCTAAACATGGCTCAGCAACGCCTGGAGAATACGCTAACGACAAATCACGTTGTGTTGCATATTTTTTTGTAGGAATGACCTCAATCTTTCCTGGTTTTGGTTTGGCATGATATACTAAGGCTTCCCTTCTTTTACTTTGCTTGCTCATGAAAATGTGAATTAACTACCTGAATTAAATAAGCTACAAATGTAACGGTTTTAAAGCAAATGTTATCTTAAAAAAAAAGATTACAAGCGCTTGCTTTTTAAATAGAATACTATATTTATACTTTACTCGTTTGTAAGAATATCCAACCTTAATGTCTGAATGAAAAACCTTCTTATTTTAGTTTTACTCATAGCTTTTGAAGGCTTTTCGCAAAGCGGCTCGTTGTTTACTATTGTCGATTTTGATACTAATGAACCTATAGCTTTTGCAAACATTATTTTCAACGATGATGTTTACAGCGGAACAATTTCTGATATTGACGGTGTTTTTTATGCTTCAAATACAGTACAAAAAATAACCATCAGCTATATTGGCTATGCTTCTAAAACGCTTAACTTATCTGATTTAAGTTCGAATAAAATTCCTCTTAAAAAAGAAATAAGCGCACTTGATGAAGTCGTTATTACCAATTCTGAAAATCCTGCACATCGTATTATCAGAAATGCGGTCAAAAACAAGAAATTCAACAATCCAGAGAATTTAAATGCTTTCACCTATCAGTCTTATGACAAAATTATAGTAGATGGTGAAGAAATGGAAGTAGAAGAAGATACCTTAAATGAATTGGGTAAGTTTTTTGAAAAATCATATTTATTTATTACTGAAACTGTAGCCAAACACAAATACCTCAAACCCAAATTTACTGAAGATAGCATTATTGCAACTCGTACCTCAGGTTTAAAAACTCCGAGTTTTGCTTTATTGGCGAATAGCATTCAGCCATTTTCATTTTATGAAGACTACATTACCTTGTTCGAAACCGATTATTTGAATCCGATTTCAAAAGGAAGTACAAAGAAATATAAATTCAGACTTAAAGAAGAATATTTGAGAGGTAAGGATACTATTTTCGCTATTTCATTTGAACCGAATAACAATAGAAATTTCGAAGGACTGAAAGGATTAGTTTATATCAACTCTAATGGCTACGCTGTACAAAGTGTAGATGCAACAACATTTAATTCTGGAAAAATAGAAGTTTCCATTCAACAGAAATATTCGTTTATAAAAGATGAACATTGGTTCCCCGAACAATTAAATTTTCAAATTAGTATCGGTGGAAAATATGCAGCCTTAAAGTATCTTGGTAAAAGTTATCTTTCAGACGTTAAACTCAATCCACCTTTAACAAAAAAAGACTTTCCTGTATTGCCTATTGGTATTCAAAAAGATGCTGTAAAAAAAGATGTTGCGTTCTGGACTACCATTCGGCAGGATTCTCTAACCGAAAAAGAAACACGGACTTATGTTGTTATTGATAGTATTGGTGAAAAGATAAAATTCGACAAGATCTTAAACTTTTCTGCGAAACTTGTAAAAGGAAGGTTTTCATTCAAATATGTGGATTTAGATTTAACAAAGCTCTTCCTTTATAATAAATTCGAAGGCTTAAGACTTGGAGCAGGTTTTTACACTAATGAAGATGTATTTGAAAACGTTTCTATTGGCGGATTTGCAGGTTATGGATTTCAGGATTATGAATGGAAATATGGTGGCGAACTTTTAATTGACATTCCTGGCAAAAAGGAGATTCAACTTCAATTGAAATATGAAAACAATCTAAAAGAAACTGGAACTTCTTATTTTAAACACAATCAGCGTTTATTTAATGCTAGAGATGTGCTAGGAGAACAAATGGATCAGATAGAAGCGTTTAGTTTCAATACCAAAATGAAACTCTTTAGAAATATAGACTGGAAGGTTGGTTTTCATACTGCTAAAATTAATCCGCTTTACGATTATAGTTTTAATGCAAATGGCACATCTGTTGTTAGTTATACCAATTCTGAAATAAACATTGGTGTTGGCTACTTTGTAAATGAAAAATTGAGTAACATTTTTAATTCTATTACAAGAATAGCAAGTGATGATCCTGCTTTTAATCTCACCTATTCACGTGGCTTATCTAATGTCTTCGGAAGTAATTTTAGTTATAATAAAATCCGTTTCACACTAGACCATAGCTTTAGAACTAAAGGTTTAGGAAAAACAACCTATAGATTGGATATGGGATTTATTGACAGTGCTATTCCTTACGGACAATTATTCACAGGTGAAGGAAGCTACGATAATGTGTTTCCTTATGTGTTTCATAATTATTTTCAAACAGCTGAACCTTATGAATTTTTATCGGATCGATATGTCAATCTTTTTACGTATCATAACTTCGGAATGCTACTCAATAACAAAGGCTTTTTTACGCCAGAAGTAGTGCTGCATAACAACTTTGGTATAGGAGATTTATCACATGCTTCTAAGCATGAAAACATTGCCTTTAACATTAAAAACGAGCTCTTTTTAGAAACCGGTTTAGAGCTTCGTAATATTCTCAAATTGAATTATCTTGATGTTGGTTATTTAGGACTTGGAGCTGGTGGATTTTACCGTTACGGATTTCATAACTTACCAGATTCAGGCCATAACTTTGTGTTTAAATTTGCGGCAGGTTTTACGTTTAAGTAATTTTTTAAATTAAACTAAAAGTTTAAAATCACCATGTCTTGTTTGATGTAATAAAACTCCTGCTGCTGCACTCCACGCACAATAAGGAACTCCGTTAGGCTCCCTAGTTTTTGTGTTGAAATTCTCATAAAAAGAAAAATCGGAGATCTCATTGGCATTATTGATTTTTTCCAGAATAAAATCAGTTTGTAACATCTTATTTTTTGAGAATAGTGCTAAACCAAAAAAACCATTGACCATTGACCAGCTTCCTCCATTATGAAATTCGTTTGGATAATTTCTAAATTCGTATTTACAATTATTCTTTAATAAGTTCCAGTGTTCATCATCTTCTGATATAGGTGGCCAAAATGCTGGAAGCATTCCTAATTTTGTTTCTGAAGCCAAGTTGAATGCAAAATTCATTTGCCTATCTTGAAAATCTTCATCACCTATATTCAACATCACAGCTAAAGCATTCGCAAAGGCATCAAATTGAATTTTATACCCTGAAGGAGAGAATGAACAAGGCAAATAATCTTTAAATTTAACTTCGTCATAAGCTCTTTCATGAAATTTTTCTCCACCAGAATTAGGAAAAAAATTAATTTGAATCTGTTCTATTATACGTTCAATCTTAGTCGATATACTATCACTCTTCACAAAATAATTATAACTTTTCAAAGCCCATAATCTGAGTAGTTGATCATATAGAACGTAGCCATCAGTTATGTATTCATCAGCCCAATTGCCAGACAAAGGCACGTATAACAAATGTTTATTATTAAACTCCCAAGCTTCTAAAAGTGTAATGCATTTTTCGATATTAGACTTGTATTTATCAATACATGAATTCTCCTTTTTATAATACGCATATTGACAAACTCCTATTACAAACCACGTTACGGCATCTACTCTACCTGCTAAACCACCATAACTGATATCTATATCATTATTTTGAATACTTACATTGGAAGGTATGGTTCCTATTTTATGTTGGTGCGTTGCTAAGGTTTCTATGGTTTTTTTAAAAATTCGAATAAGTTCCTCATTTCCTGAAGCTAAAGCAGCTAAACCACAAATGACACCATCTCGAGCCCAAACCCTTTTATAATTAGAAATATTTTGTGCACTCGCCAGAAATCCATCTTCGGAAGAACACTTAAATAATAATTCAATTGATTTGTTATATACTATGCTCATTACTGAGTGATTTTAATTTTATTCTACTATAATAGTTTAGAAAGTATATTGATATTATCAGGTAATCTCCCAACATTTTGCAGTTTAAGAGCTGCCAGTTTTAAAGCAACTTCTAAGCATTTCTCTAAGGGATTTTTTTTAATGTAAGCAAACAAAAAGCCTGACCAGAAGGCATCTCCTGCTCCAGTTGCATCCATTACTTTTTCGATTTTGATAGCAGGCATTTCTATTAATTTTTCATTTTTTTGGGACAACTTCACACCTTTTGAACCTAAAGTTAAACACACCATATCAACTCCTTCGTTATGAAAGAATTCAAACATTTGTTTGTGAGACATGTTTTTATCAAAAAGTCGAATTAGATCGTCTTCACTAATTTTAATTAAAGGATTGAACTTGCAATACGCTTTTATAACATGTAATGCTTCCTCTCTACTGTGCCATAATTTATTAGAATAATTTAAATCTATACTCAATTGGGTACCAAGATGAAATGCTTCTTCTGCTTTTTTGATTATTGTAGTTTGAGCAGGTTTTTTACTTAAAGCAAAACAGGTGGTATGAAAAATAGTCGTTTTGGATAAAATATCTTTTGAAATTTGATCTTCAGTAATTTCGGCATCTGCTTCTCTAAAAGGTATGAAATCTGGTGTTGTTTCTGACCTAGAAACAAATATGACACTTGTAGGTTTGTTTTTAATGATTTTAACGCTATCCGTATGTACACCAACTTCATGAAATCTTTTAAAGATATAATCTCCAAAACCATCATCGCCAACAGTTGCAACCATAGCTGCATGCAATCCTAACCTCGAAGAATTCATAGCTACATTTGTTGGTGAACCACCTAAATATCTATGGTAATCTCTAGTGTCGTCGATCAATACTCCTGATTGATGACCTATAAAATCAATTAAAACTTCTCCAACGCATAGAATATCTATGTTTTTCATAAATAATTTAATGTTAAAATTAGTGACCTATTGGTGCAACTATTGTGTTGTTTGGTGCTTTTTTACTTTTAATGAATAATGTTAAAATTGCACTAATAATTAAAAGAACTCCTGCAAATGAAATTGCCATTCGTGGATCATTATTTAAAAAATGTTTTAACACATAACCAAACGATAGCGTTTGTAGAATCATAGGTAGAACAATCATCATATTTATAATTCCCATGTAAACTCCATATCTTTCCTTTGGAATATCTGAAACAACCATTAAATAAGGTATACCCATCATACTTGCCCAGCCAATTCCAAATCCTGTAATTGCAAAGAATAGTAAGTTTTTATTTTCAATATGTGGAAAAGCTAGAAATCCAATTGCAGCAATAAGCAAACAAAACGCATGAACTCTTTTTGCGCTGTACTTTTTAGCAAATCCTACAAGAGCAAAAGCAACTAGAAAAGTGACCACATTATACCAGCCATTAACTAAACCTGTCCAACTTACAGCTTCGCTATAGACTTCCTTATTTTCAGGAGTTACGTTCCACACTGAAAGCGCAACACTTTTTGAAGAGTTCTGCCAATAACAAAATAACGCATACCATTGAAACAGATACACTAAAGCCAATTGCCACATAACCTTTGGCATATCTTTAATGGCTGAGAAAATTTCTATAAGTGGTTCAAAAACACTCCTTTTCTCTCTGAGTTTTTCTAATTCTTCAGCTGTTGGAGGGATTTCTTTTGTTTTGCTGATACTCCATAAAATCGATGATATAGAACAAAATGCACCTAAAAAAAACGAAGCATAAACCCAAGTTGGCAAAGAACCTGTCATTCCAATAAAAATTAATGGGAAAATAAACAAGGATACATTAGCTAATACTTGTCCTAATCCAGTAAAAAAACTTTGCATCTGAAAACCTAAAGGTTGTTGGTCATCATCTAACTTATCGGCTATCAATGCTCTATAAGGTTCCATTGCTGTATTATTTCCAGCATCTAAAATCCACAATAATCCTGCTGCCATCCATAAAGAACTACTAAACGGAAACGCTATTAAAGTTAAACTACAAAGAATAGCTCCAATTAAGAAAAATGGTTTTCGTCTTCCTAATTTCGGGCTCCATGTTTTGTCACTTAATGCTCCAATGATGGGCTGAACTAATAAACCAGTTACTGGTCCAGCAAGATGTAAAATAGGAATCTGATCAGGACTTGCTCCTAAAAAATCATAAATTGGAGTAACTGCACTTTGTTGCAATCCAAAACTATACTGAATTCCAAAAAATCCAACATTCATATTCAGAATTTGCCAGAAGCTTAATTTTGGTTTTTTTAGCATAGCCTATTGTTTTGTAACGTTTTAATGTTAAGTAATGTAACTTAATTTTTGTGAAAAAAGAGCCAATGCTATTAAAAGGCATTGACTCCCAACTCAAATCAACTTAAAAATAAATAAATTTTGTTAACACTTAATTAAAATTTATTAGAAACTATAGTTAAGTCCCAAAGAAATTGATCTTCCAGGAACTGGTCTAACTCTTAAATAATTTGTTTGTCCTTCAACGATACTTCCTTCTTCAGATTCAGTGATACCTAGAGTATCAAAGATGTTATTAGCTGAAAGATTAGCCTTTAGGTTGTCTGTTATTCCCAAATTAACAAAGCTATTAATGATTACAAAACCTGGTAATACTAACTCATTTGAATCTTGAGCATAAGCTTTACTCTGACCTATAAAACTTAGACCAAATGCATTCTGATTTGTTTTTCCGAAATTAAACGTAGGAATAAAACTATAAATAAAGTCTGGTTGTCTTCTTGGTGTGTTACCAGCATTATCTCCTGAATCAATTTCAGCATCTGTAAAAGTTAATCCTCCTCTAATATCAAATGAATCGCTAAATCTGTAAGAACCTTCTATTTCTATACCAACAGATTTGTAATCATTTTCTATAATGCTGTTAGAAGTCGCTTCGAATCCTCCTTCTTCAACGGTTTTAGCAAAAAAGACAGTTGCATAAAGTGATCCTTTTTCAAATCCTCTTTTGTATCCAATTTCTGCTTGATTTATAAAATCGAGTGCATTTATTCTATCACTATTTGTATAATCTAAACCAGCAAACAAAATACGATCTGCTTTAGCTGAACCACCTCTACTATAACGAGCAAAAATAGCTTGGTCATCATTTAATAAATAATTAGCTCCTAATGAAAAGGAAACATAATCATATTCATAATTTACTGTAGTTGGATTAGCTAAATCTATAGATTGAACCGTTTGCTCTGGTAGAGAAATGTCACCATCGTTATTTATGTCATTAACTGAAGTAACTGGTCCAGCAAACGAACCATCTACTTGTCCTTTATCGTATCGAACACTTGCATCAAAATTTAATTTTTCTGAAGCTTCGATAGCAACTGCTAAATAAGGCGCAGACGTATTATACCTTGTGTCATAACTACGCTGACAACAATTTCCGAAAAAAGCAGCTCCATATCCAACTAATCCATTAGTAGATAAGGTATTTCCTCCTGCATCTAGAGCATCAATTAATCTTGCATCATCTCCTCTAGCTTCTAACAAATAAGAATTCCATAACCATGACATTGATACGTTTTGGATGCCTTTAAAATAACCGACAGTCACGTCTACATTATCAAATGACTTTGTTAAACGAATGTCATTCATATAGTTGTTGAAGTTATTTAATTGGGTATCGAAAAGCACAACTGGAGCAATTAGTGAATTTGAAGCGACAGCTCCATCTCCATTAGCATAGGCTAAAGAATCATATCCATTTGTAGTAGCGAAATCACCAGTTAAGAAATCTGATACTGTTGAAACGCTTGCAGGAAAAGGAGAATTAAATCCACCTTTATTAAATGAAAATCTTCCATTATTTTTAATTTTAAATCCATCACCTAGATCAAATGAAGCTTCCATACCCACAGAAGTTGAAATAGGGTTCATTCCGTCACTAACATTTGATCGTCTTAATTGTCCACTTTCTCCAAGACCAACGTTTTGTGATAAATACGGTGTATGTAACGTTTGATTATTTGCATCAAAATTTGGAACATTTTCAAAATTAGGATCGGCATTTGTTCCAGTTACTTGAATTGGATTTGGCAAATATGCAATTGCTCTATCGTTCAAATACTTTGCATATAATCTAACATAACCTTTGTCAAACTCTTTAGTGATATTAAATTTGAATTGCCCTCCATTGTTAGCAACATAACCTGCATCACGAATACCTTCACCCACTCTGTAAAATCCACCCATGTGGAAATAAAGTCCTTCAGCTATTGGAGCTCCATATTCAAAATCTGTTCTAAAATTCCCATAATCTAATCCGAAAGCTGTTGAAATTGAACCTCCTTCTGTTTTTCCAGTTTTGCTAATTAGGTTAATTATTGCACCTGGGGAATTTGAGGATAACGTTGAGGCCGAACCACCTCTAATAGCTTCTATTCTAGAAATATTTGAATCGTATCTAGTAAATATATCTGCTGTTGCAAAAGACATATCACCAAACAGTAAAACTGGCAACCCATCTTCTTGTAACTGAACATATTTAGATCCTCCAGATGAAACCGGGACACCACGAACAGCTATATTAGAATTTCCTTCGCCTCCAGAAGACTCTGAACGGATACCAGGAATAGTTCTGAAAATTTCTGCAGTAGTTCTTGGTGCAGATTGTTCTATAACTTCAGGTCGCATTGTTGTTACAGAAACACTTGATTCTATTCTTGATTTTGGATTAGTAACTCCGGTTACAATGATTTGATCTAAAGATTCTGCATCTTCAGTCATTGAAATGTTAATAATAACGTCTTCATTATTAATTGTGACGCTTTGAGAAAACTTAGAGAAACCTAAATACGACGCATTTAACGTATATGTTCCGTTTTCTACATTTACAATGGTATAATTTCCATCAAAGTCAGAAACTGCTCCTTGAGTCGTTCCTTCAATAATAACATTAACTCCTGCTAAAGGAATACCTGCACTGTCTGTAATACTACCAGAGATTTTCGACTGAGCGAAAACGGCAGACATCGAAATCATTAGCAAAAGCAATAAACTGTAACTTTTTTTAGTTGTAATCATTTTTAGTCTATTTTAATAATTTGATAATTATTGTGGTTAATTTTTACCGAATCTATATTTAATATTTCTTTTTTAAAGAATTTCATAAATCGAAAACGTTTTCGATTGACCGAAAACGTTTTCGATTTCATTTATTTTTATTATTTTGCGATTAAAATTCTGACATTTTGAAACCAGTTACACTAAAAGAAATTGCCGAAACTTTAGATATTTCAATAACTACGGTTTCAAAAGCATTAAAAGATTATCCTGATGTTAGTAAAAAAACTAGAAAACTGGTTCGAGAAACAGCAGCTCAATTAAATTACAGACCTAATTCTTTTGCGGTTAATCTGAGAACTAAAGAATCAAAAACTATTGGATTGATTATACCTGAAGTTGTACACCACTTCTTTTCCACAGTAATAAAAGGCATTATCTCTCAAGCTGAAAGAAAAGGATATCTTGTTATTATTTTACAATCTAATGAATCTTTTGAACTTGAAAAAAAGCAAATTGATTTGCTATTAAGCAAGCATGTTGATGGCATTTTAATTTCATTAGCTAATGGCACTTCAGATTTCAAACATCTTACTGATGTTATTGATCAAGGCAAACCACTAGTTATGTTTGATAAAATTGCTAAAATTGTAAACTGCTCAAAAGTTATTATAGATGATAGAAAGGCTGCATATACTGCAACTCAGCACCTCATTGATATCGGTTGTAAACGTATCGCCCATTTTAGAGGTCCATTATTGCCACAAAACTCTATTGATAGGTTTCTTGGGTATAAAAAAGCTCTAATAGACAATAATTTGCCTTATGACCCAAGTTTAGTATATATATGTGATTGTAGTGATAAGAGCTTTGAGGAAGGCAAAAAAAATGCCTCACAATTAATCCAAGATCATAATGATGTAGATGGTATTTTTATAAATACAGATATGGTTGCTATTGGAGCTATAACTGAATTTAATAGATTAGGAGTGAAAATTCCTGAAGATATTTCTATTGTAGGTTTTAGTAATTGGTTCATGTCTTCAGCTATTACTCCCTCTTTATCTACTATTGATCAACCTGGATATGAAATGGGCAAAATGGCTTTTAAGCAATTGTATAAAGAATTAAAAGCATTAAAAAAAGGACGAGAAGTCAACCCAAAAATTATCGAATTAGAAACTGCACTAGTAAAAAGAGATTCAACTAAAACTAAGATTTTAAAAACTTAATATTCCGTTGCAAACCTTCAAATTTTGTACGTTTAACAGCCGAGTTTTTAAATACCTTATTAAAGGTGTCTTTCGTAACCTCTTCCCAATCGCTTTTAGTCATCGCTAACAATTCAGGATGCGGATTAAATAACGGTTCACGATGAGGCTTTGAAAAACGATTCCACGGACAAACATCCTGGCACACATCACAACCAAACATCCAATCATCAAACTGACCTTTAAACTCTAAAGGTATATTATCCTTGAGTTCTATCGTAAAATACGAAATGCATTTACTCCCATCAACCACATAAGGCTCAGTAATGGCTTCTGTAGGGCAAGCATCTATGCACGCAGTACAAGTTCCGCAATGGTCTGTTGTGACATAATCATACTCTAATTCTAAATCGATAATTAATTCAGCAATAAAGTAAAACGAACCCACTTGCTGTGTGAGCAAATTACTGTGTTTTCCTATCCAGCCCAAACCAGATTTTGCTGCCCAAGCTTTATCTAATACTGGAGCCGAATCTACAAACGCACGACCATGTACGGCTCCAATTTCATCCTGAATTGAATGTAATAAAGTTTTCAATTTATCTTTTATGACAAAATGGTAATCGGTTCCATAAGCATATTTTGAAAGCTTGTAACTATCATCGCTTTGAATTTCTGAAGGAAAATAATTCAACAATAGAGACACTACACTTTTAGAACCTTCCACCAGTTTTGTTGGATCTAAACGTTTATCGAAATGGTTTTCCATATAACGCATTTCTCCATGCGCATTATTTTTAAGCCATTTTTCCAGTCGTGGTGCTTCAGTTTCTAAAAATTCTGCTTTGCTAATACCACAGGACAAAAATCCGAGGCGCTTGGCTTCCGTTTTAATGAATTGGCTGTATTTGGATTTTTTATCTAACACTACGATCGTTCTTCAAATCTTAAAAACGCATTTTTTGGCTTCAACGTAATTAATGGTGTGATTTCAATGGTATCAAAATCAGCATGAATTTTGTATTTAGAAATGAGTTCACTTACAGCAATAATCATTTCAAACATGGCAAAATTATTTCCAATACATTTTCTTGGTCCTGCTCCAAATGGAAAATATTGAGACGAAAATTGTCGTCCGCCATCTTCAAACCGTTCTGGTAAAAATAGTTCAGGTTGTTCCCATAACTCAGGATGACGATGTATTTCGTAAACCGAAAATAACAAATTAGAACCTGCTTCAAAATGCATATCATTAAAATCATCAGCTGCAACATTCACGCGATCTATAAAATAAGCTGGAGGATACAATCGCATCGATTCCTCTAATACTTGCTGACACACTTTTGAGTTAGAAATACGAGTCATGACATTGGTTTCATCTTTTAAAGTTCTCCATTCTTCAAAAATTTGATTTTGCCAATCCGGATGTTTTGCCAATAACTGAAACGTAAACGTTAACGCATTAGAGGTTGTTTCATGTCCAGCAGTAAAAATGATTAAGATTTCATCAATAAGTTGTTCTTCAGACATGCCTTTACCATCATCATACCTGGTTTCTAAAAGCATATCTAATAAATCGCCAAAGCGTTGTCCTGATGTCTTTCTGTCTTCAACAATACCCTTTAAAATGGTTCGTGCTTCATTTGAAAGATTTAAATGTTTTTTTAAAACTCCACTGCTTTTGAACCACCATCCCAAATAAGGTTGTCGCAATTCTTTAACTAGCATTTTTTGATTCGCTTCAGTAATGAATTGAAGCCGTTCCATGTCGTTTTCTCTTGCAGCTTTTGTGAACAAGGACTTTACAACTGTTTGAAATGCTAAATCATTAAGAATAGGAAAAACATCTATGGTTTGATCTGTTTTAATTTTTTTGAATTCAGAAACAATCGTGTCTTGCATTCCGATTAACAAATTTTCCAGTTGCTTTTTATGAAAGGCAGGTTGCATCATTTTGCGTTGCTTCTTCCATTTTTCACCTTCGGAAGTTAACAAGCCTTCACCTACATACTTTACTAAATCTTCTGTTTGAATTTTGGATTTAACGTAGTTTTTTTGATTCTTCTGAAGGACGTATTGTGCAAATGCAGTGTCTCGAATAAATAATACGTCTGTATTGAACCCAACTTTTAATCTAAAGATGTCACCTTTCTCATTAAAATTTTGACGATGAAACGGCAAAGGATTTTTAAGAATCTCTAAAGAATGTTTTAGAAATCTATGTAATGGAACTGTAGGAATTTCTTTTTTTGAAGACATTAAAACTGTTTCCTATAAAGGTATGGTGAGATTCTGAAATAAATTCAGAATGACTTAAAGAATTTTAAAACAAGCCACCTTGAGTTGGTCCTTTAACTTTCCCTAGATGCTTGTACGCTTGCTCAGTAACTTCACGTCCGCGAGGCGTTCTCATAATAAATCCTTGCTGAATTAGAAACGGCTCGTAAACTTCTTCAATGGTTTCCGGACTTTCACTAACTGCTGTGGCTATTGTAGTAATACCTACTGGACCTCCTTTGAACTTATTGATGATTGTTTCCAAGATTTTATTATCCATTTCGTCTAAGCCATGAGCATCAACATTCAAGGCTTCTAAAGCAAACTTTGCTATTTTGATATCAATACTTCCATTACCTTTAATTTGAGCAAAATCTCTAACACGACGTAAGAGTGCATTAGCTATTCTAGGTGTGCCACGACTTCTTCCTGCAATTTCTACAGCAGCTTCCATAGAAATTGGTACATCAAGAATGCTAGAACTTCTTTGTACAATTGTGGTTAGTAATTCAGTGTTATAATATTGTAAACGACTTTGAATTCCAAAACGAGCTCGCATTGGAGAAGTTAATAATCCCGAACGCGTTGTTGCACCAACAAGTGTAAACGGATTTAAATTGATTTGTACTGTTCTGGCATTTGGCCCAGACTCTATCATGATATCAATTTTATAATCTTCCATAGCAGAATACAAATATTCTTCTACGATTGGACTCAATCTATGGATTTCATCAATAAATAGAACATCACGTTCTTCGAGATTAGTCAGCAAGCCAGCCAAATCTCCTGGTTTGTCTAAAACTGGCCCTGAAGTTACTTTAATTCCTACACTTAGTTCACTTGCTAAAATGTGTGCCAAAGTGGTTTTACCAAGCCCTGGAGGTCCGTGAAACAAAGTATGATCTAGAGCTTCATTTCTTTGGTTTGCTGCCTGAACAAATATTTGAAGGTTTTCTAATACTTGATCCTGACCCGTGAAGTCATCAAATGATAAGGGTCTTAATTTTTTTTCTACATCCAGATCATCTGGAGAAAAATTATCGTTTGTTGGATCTAGGTTTTCATTCATATAACACAAATATAAACAAAAAGCCTCTCGGTTTTTACGAAAGGCTTTTCAATATTTTTTAAACGTATGTTAATGTTGAAGTTCTTCTTCACCGTCTTTCAAAGGTATGTTTTGAGGAACGAAATCTTCATCATGTCCTGGCTTACTGTAGTCATAAGCCCAACGATGAACATGTGGTATTTCGCCTGGCCAGTTACCATGCAGATGCTCAACTGGAGTCGTCCACTCTAAGGTATTTGATTTCCATGGATTTTGAACAGCTTTCTTTCCGAAAAATATACTACTTAAGAAATTATATAAGAATACTAATTGCACTGTTCCACCTATTAAAGCAAATATAGTGATGATGACATTTGCATTAGCTACATCATCAAAGAGTGGAAAATTAGAATTCGTATAATAACGTCTTGGTAAACCTGCCATACCTATAAAGTGCATTGGGAAGAACACACCATAGGCACTTATCGCTGTAATCCAGAAATGTAAATATCCTAAGTTTTTGTTCATCATTCTACCAAACATTTTTGGGAACCAGTGATAAATTCCAGCGAATACTCCATAAAGCGCAGAAATACCCATTACTAAGTGAAAGTGTGCTACCACGAAATACGTATCATGTACGTTAATATCTAATGCACTATCTCCTAGAATAATACCTGTAAGTCCACCAGTAATGAATGTAGATACCAATCCGATAGAGAATAGCATTGCCGGATTCATTTGAAGGTTTCCTTTCCAGAGAGTTGTTATGTAATTAAAAGCTTTTACAGCAGAAGGAATCGCAATTAATAAAGTTGTAAATGTAAACACAGATCCAAGGAATGGATTCATTCCTGAAATAAACATATGATGTCCCCAAACAATAGTTGACAAAAATGCAATTGCGAGAATTGACATAACCATTGCTCTATATCCAAAAATTGGCTTACGTGAGTTTGTAGCAATAATTTCGGAAGTAATACCAAGTGCTGGTAATAATACGATGTATACTTCTGGATGTCCTAAGAACCAGAATAAGTGTTCAAATAAAACTGGAGAACCACCTTGGTAATGTAACACTTCACCTTGAATAAAAATATCTGATAAGAAGAATGATGTTCCGAAACTTCTATCCATAATTAATAACAACGCAGCAGATAGTAATACTGGGAATGATATAACACCAATAATTGCTGTAACAAAGAAAGCCCAAATCGTTAATGGTAATCTTGTCATCGACATCCCTTTAGTTCGTAAATTGATAACGGTTACGATATAATTAAGAGATCCTAACAATGACGAAGCAATAAATATGGCCATAGATACTAACCATAAAGTCATTCCCATTCCTGAGCCTCCTTGAGCCATAGGTAAGGCACTTAAAGGTGGATAGATAGTCCAACCAGCAGCAGCAGGTCCAAACTCAACAAAGAATGATAATATCATGATTACACATGACAAAAAGAATAACCAGTATGAAATCATGTTTAAGAAACCTGATGCCATATCTCGTGCTCCAATTTGCAATGGAATAAGTAGATTACTAAACGTACCACTAAGACCAGCAGTTAATACAAAGAATACCATTAAGGTACCATGAATGGTAACTAATGCTAAATAAATATCGGCATCCATTACACCATCAGGAGCCCATTTTCCTAACAACGCTTCAAAAACAACATTAGGTTGTTCTGGCCATGCAATTTGCAAACGCATCATCAAAGACATTAAAATTCCTATAATACCCATGATTAGTACTCCCGTAATAAGGTATTGCTTAGCAATCATTTTGTGGTCTTGACTAAAGATGTACTTAGTCACAAAAGTCTCTTTATGATGATGTCCGTGATCGTCGTGTGTATGAGTATCTGCGTGTGCTGACATAATCTATTTTCTTTTTTAAATCTTTTTATTTAACTGTTTTGAATCTACTAAAACACACTACATATTACTTCACAATATTAGTTGAATTTCAGTATTAAAATTTAGTTCACAATTAACTCTTCTCTAGCTTCTTCGTTTTCATTCTGAATGGATTCATCATCAACTGTAATTATATCATCCATTTTTTCTTCAGCAACTATCAAAGAATTTTTAAAAGTTTTTTGTTCACTTATCCAAGCATCATATTCTTCTTGGGTTTCAACAATAATCTTCATTTGCATATTATAATGAGATTTACCACATATTTTGTTACATAACAATAGGTAATCAAATTCATATAATAATTCTTGTCCTTTAGCTTCAATTTCTTCTTTTCTCTCTAATCGGAGAGCATTGATATTACTGACTTTTTCAACAATATCTGGATTTTGGCGCATGTCTGCAGTAGTCACCGTTGGCGTAAATCCAAATTGTGTTATCATTCCTGGAACACAGTTCATTTGTGCTCTAAAGTGAGGCATATACGCTGAATGCAACACATCTTGAGATCGCATTTTAAATAAGATTGGCTTCCCAACTGGTAAATGAAGTTCTGTTGTAATAATGTCATCTTGAGCGTAAGGATCAGATTCATCTACTCCTAAAATGTTGGCGCGATCAATATCAATTAATCTAACATTAGCCATTCCTAATGTATTATCTTCTCCAGCATAGCGTGCTTTCCAGTTAAATTGCTGAGCATATAACTCAATGACCATAGGATCTTCACTTTCATCTATGTTCATAATACTTGTCCAGGTAAACAAACCATAAATAATTAGACCCGCTAAAACAACAACAGGAATGAATGTCCATATGGCCTCTAATGTATTGTTATCTGCATAAAACAATGCTTTTCGACCTTTTTCTCCCTTGTATTTGTAAGCAAAATAGTGTAATAAAAATTGTGTGAAAGTTTGTACAATAAAAATGACAACCATGGAGATTATCATCAAATTATCAATTTGAGGTCCATGCTCTGATGCCGAGTTAGACATTAATGGCAAATCTCCTAAATACCAAAAACTAGCAATAGTAATGGCATAAATAAAGACAAGAAATCCCATCATTAAGTATCCATTAAGCTTATTGTCTTTATCTGTAGCTACCTGATCATTACTATCTGAACCAACTTGAGCAAGGTCAAATATCTTAACCATTTGCCAAATGGCAACAGCTATAAAAAGTACTATTATAAGTGTTAAAAAAGCAGTCATTGTCTTTTGTCTTCTTTATTTAATATTAATAATGGAAATGTTCACTCTCTTTAATAAATGGATTCCCTTTAGCTAGTAATGGTGCTTTAGTAAGTGCCGTAAATACCACAAAAATAAATAATCCAGCAAAAAGCATTACAGATCCGATTTCAGGAATTCCAATATACCATCTATCTCCAACTGTTGCTGGCATGATCATATTGAAAACATCAATATAGTGACCACATAAAATAACGATACCAGCCATGACAACAAACCAAGGAATACGTTTGTAATCACTGTTCATTAAAAGTAAAAGTGGAAAAACAAAATTCATGGCAACCATACCTAAGAATGGTAATTGATAATCTTGGAAACGTGTTACAAAGTATGTTACTTCCTCAGGAATATTCGAATACCAAATTAACATGAATTGAGAGAACCACAAGTATGTCCAAAAAATACTGATCGCAAACATGAATTTTGCTAAATCATGTAAGTGACTATCATTTACAAATGGTAAATGACCTCTAGATTTTAAGTACATTGTAATCATTGCAATTACCGTAATACCACTAACAAACATTGAAGCAAAAACGTACCATCCGAATAAAGTAGAGAACCAGTGAGGATCAACACTCATTATCCAGTCCCATGACATCATAGATTCTGTATAGATGTAAAACACTAAAAATGCAGCTGAAATACGGAATGTTTTTTTAAAGTTACGATTATCGTTTATATCTGCGTTATCTTGAGCAAGAGAAAACTTTCTTGCAAATTGTCTATATAACACCCATCCACCTAGAAAGATTAGACCTCTTATAAAAAACCAAGGTCTATTTAACCAACTTTCTTTACCAGCAACTAAAGCATCGTATTTATCATTACTAGGATCTACCATATCAGGATTCATCCAAACGAATATATGATCACCAGCTAAAAAAGCCACTAATAAAACGATTAGTCCTCCAGGTAACACGTAAGCAGTAATACCTTCCATCACTCTAAACAATACAGGTGACCATCCAGCTTGTGCAGCCCACTGAATACCATAGAATGCTAAGGCACCCAATGCAATCATAAAGAAAAAGAATGCCGCAACATATAAAGCTGCGTAAGGCCTGTTATGAATTTGATGTAAAACGTGCTCTGCGTGTTCGTCACCATGATGAGCTTCAGCATCGCTGTGAGCATCTGCTAAAGCATCGTGTGCATTAGCTTTATGAGCATTATCTGAATGATCTTCAACTCCTGCTACAACATGTGCTTTAGTTTCAGTATCATGACTACCTCCATGATGTCCTGCTTCTTCATGAGCAATCATCTCTTTTACTTCATCTAAAGATTTGTGAGATGACATAAAACCATAAGCAACGCCCAGTGCACCTAAAATAATAAGTACAATAGAAAATATTTTTAATTTACTTGAAAATGTGTACATATCTGTATATAATCTTTATCTAAATTATTTTTCTAGATCCGCTTTTAATTTTAAAACGTAATCTACAACTTGCCAACGTTCTTCTTCATTTAATTGATTCGCATAAGAACCCATTGCATTTTTACCATAATAAATAGTGTGGTAAATACTCCCTTCGGTGATTGCTCTTCCCGCATCATCATAACTAGGCACACCTAATATTTTTTCTCTTTTAACTAATTTACCTTGACCAGCTCCTTTGTTACCATGGCAAATTCCG
This sequence comes from Psychroserpens mesophilus, assembly GCF_000826645.1. Taxonomy (GTDB): domain Bacteria; phylum Bacteroidota; class Bacteroidia; order Flavobacteriales; family Flavobacteriaceae; genus Psychroserpens; species Psychroserpens mesophilus. The sequence continues at coordinate 59,171 of NZ_JXJP01000004.1, read as the reverse complement.
CAATAAATATCATAAAGTTCTTTTCCTCTTTCGCTATCGATTTGAGTGGAATCTAATGAACTCTTTAGGGTTTGCTTAGCTAAAAGATATCCATCATTATTATTTTCAATTTCGAAAGGCATAAAGTCTCCTCTTGGTATTGACCCTTCTGCTGGTAATTGAGCTTCTACGCCTCCTGGAAAAGCGTCAGACTCTGCATAAGCTTCATAACCGACAGGTTCATACATGTTTGGCATAAACTGATAATTTGGTCTTGTATCTTTCTTACACGAAAGAATACTAGCAAACATCATTAATACTACTATTATTTTAAATAAGCTTTTCATCTGAATAAATTAGTGCTCTTTATCAATTAAATTAATTTCTACTGCTCCAGTTTCTTTTAATAACTCTGACAATTCGTTTTCATTACCATGAACGGCAACTTCCATAAGAAAATGATCATCAGTAGTTCTTGGATCTGGGTTTTCAGCTTTTTTAAAAGGCCACATTCTACTTCTTAGATAGAACGTTATTACCATTAAGTGAGCTGCAAAAAATACGGTCAACTCAAACATTATTGGCACAAAAGCTGGCATATTTTCGATATAGCTAAAACTTGGCTTACCACCGATATTTTGAGGCCAATCTTCAATCATGATAAAATTCATCATGACAATAGCAACTGTTAAACCTACACATCCATACATGAATGATGCAATTGCAATACGCGTTGGAGCTAAGCCCATAGCTTTGTCTAGTCCGTGAACTGGAAAAGGCGTATAAATTTCCTCGATGTGATGTCTTTCTGCTTTAACTTTTTTGACAGCATTCATTAAAACGTCATCATCTGTATAAATAGCGTGAATTACTTTTGAAGCTTCCATGTACTATTTTTAGTTTATTAGTTTTTTTGCTTGTCCAGACCAATCATCACGTTCTGCTCTTCCTGGGAAAGAACCTGTAATATCATCTAACAAGTCATATTCTCTTTTTGTCATTTTACTTACTTGAGCATAAGTAAAAATACCAATACTGTTAAGTACTTCTTCCATTTTAGGACCGATACCGTTGATGACTTTTAAGTCATCAGCTGTTTGTATTGTCGCATCAAACGTTCCAACACCTTTCAGTAAGTTTTCTAACTTATCTTTTTTGTCCTGTAATGGACGTTTAGCGGTAGTCGTTTCTTCAATTTTCAAGTTAGATGTTCTAGCATCAGAACCTGTACCAACTAAACTATCTCCTCGTTCTCTAATATTTTTATAACGCTCACCAGACGATTTTAAGATGGTTTTCACTTCCGCTTGAGCGATTACTGGGAATGTTCTTGCATATAATAAAAATAATACGAAGAAGAAACCGATTGTTCCTATGAAGATTCCTATGTCAACAAAAGTTGGTGAGAACATTGTCCAAGACGATGGTAAATAATCTCTATGTAATGAAGTAACAATAATAACAAAACGTTCGAACCACATTCCAATATTTACAACTATTGAAATAAAGAAAGAGAACATGATACTTGTACGTAATTTTTTGAACCACATAAATTGTGGAGAGAATACGTTACATGTCATCATTGCCCAATATGCCCAAGCATAAGGTCCTGTAGCTCTGTTTAAGAATGCGTATTGTTCGTATTCAACACCAGAATACCATGCTATAAACAATTCAGTAATGTAAGCCACACCAACTATTGAACCTGTAATCATGATAACTATGTTCATTAATTCGATGTGTTGAACGGTAATATAATCTTCAAGATTACACACTTTTCTCATAATAATTAAAAGTGTGTTCACCATAGCAAATCCCGAGAAAATAGCTCCTGCAACAAAGTAAGGTGGGAAAATTGTAGTATGCCAACCTGGAATTACAGAAGTTGCGAAATCGAAAGATACGATGGTGTGTACAGAAAGTACTAGAGGTGTTGCTAAACCAGCTAACACTAAAGATACTTCTTCAAATCGTTGCCAGTCTTTAGCTCTACCAGACCATCCAAAACTCAATAATGCGTATATTTTCTTTTGAAACGGCTTAATTGCTCTATCACGTAACATTGCGAAATCTGGAAGCAAACCTGTCCACCAGAATACTAGTGATACTGAAAGGTATGTTGAGATTGCAAATACATCCCAAAGTAATGGTGAGTTAAAGTTCACCCAAAGCGAACCAAATTGGTTTGGAATAGGTAATACCCAATAGCCTAACCATGGACGACCCATGTGAATGATTGGGAATAAACCTGCCTGAACAACAGAGAAAATTGTCATTGCTTCAGCAGAACGGTTAATTGCCATTCTCCATTTTTGACGGAATAATAAGAGTACTGCAGAAATCAGTGTTCCTGCGTGACCAATACCAACCCACCAAACGAAGTTAGTAATGTCCCAAGCCCAACCAACGGTCTTGTTCAAACCCCAAGTTCCAATACCAGTGGAAATTGTATAGATAATACAACCTATTCCCCAAAGGAAAGCTATTAGTGCTATTGAAAATACAATCCACCAAGATTTGTTTGCTTTTCCTTCAACTGGAGCTGCCACATCTATCGATACATCGTGATATGATTTTTCTCCCGTAACTAAGGGTCTTCTAATAGGTGCTTCGTAATGAGACGCCATAATCTATTATAATTGTTTCTTAATTAATTTTTATGCTTCTGTTGTATTTCTCACTTTAGTATGGTACTGCACATTTGGCTTGGTACCAACACTCTCTAATAAGTGATACATACGATCATCTTTTAAAAGTTTTGCAACTTTACTGTCTTTATCATTGATATCTCCAAACACCATTGCACCATTGCTACAAGCAGCAGAACATGCAGTTTGGAATTCTCCATCCTTAATTTCACGTCCATCACGCTTAGCATCAAGTATCGTTTTTTGTGTTTTTTGAATACACATAGAACATTTTTCCATCACACCACGAGAACGAACCACAACATCTGGATTTAAAACCATACGCCCTAAATCATCATTCATGTAATAATCAAACTCATCATTCTTAGCGTATAAGAACCAGTTGAAACGTCTAACTTTATAAGGACAGTTATTTGCACAATAACGTGTTCCAACACAACGGTTATAAGCCATGTGATTCTGACCTTGACGACCATGCGATGTTGCTGCTACTGGGCAAACCGTTTCACAAGGTGCGTGATTACAGTGTTGGCACATTACAGGTTGAAAAGCTACCTGTGGATTATCAGCTGGATTTTCCATTTCTCCAAATCCACCTAAAGACCCTTTATCACCCCAAAGTCCGGAAAACTCATCTTTCTTAGTATCATCTTCAGCAAAAGTATCTTCTGACGAATAATATCTATCAATACGTAACCAATGCATATCACGACTACGTCTAATTTCTTCTTTTCCAACTACAGGCACATTATTCTCGGCATGACAGGCGATAACACATGCACCACATCCTGTACAAGCATTTAAATCTATAGATAGATTAAAGTGATGTCCAATTGAACGGTCAAACTCATCCCACAAATCTACCTCAGGAGAAGTCACAGGTGTTTCCTTATGGTTTAAAGATACCATTGGAATTCTGTTCCAACCATGCTTATGATCTTGACTATCATACGTATTAAAAATCTCAAGTGTTGTTTCCTTTATAATATCACCTCGACCCATTAATGTGTTTTGTAACTGAACACATGCAAATTCATGCATACCAGCCGCCTTGGCAATCGTAACATTTTGAGCGTTATCAAAATTCTGATATAACGGATACGCGTTAACACCAGTTTTCATTTCATCTTTTAAACCTGCAGTTCTACCAAAACCTAAAGACAATCCAATAGACCCTTTAGCTTGTCCTGGCTGAATAATTACAGGTACATTTTTTACAGTCACTCCATTCACAGTAACATCGACATAACTACCATTTAAAGCACCTGTTGCCTCGTGTTCATTGACTAATTCTAATGCTTTAGCATCAGCAGCCGAAACGGTCAAATAGTTATCCCAAGATGTTCTTGTGATAGGGTCTGGAAACTCTTGCAACCATGGGTTATTGGCTTGTTGACCGTCTCCCATTCCTGTTTTAGTATAAAGTTGCAACTCCATACCTTCAGACTTCGTAGATGATGCTAATGTTCTTGCCGCATTACCAGCATCAATTGCTGCAATACCAGCAACGCCAGAACTGGTTGTTGTCGTTGAAGATGAACTTGTAGTATATTCATCTTTATCATCATCTTTAAGACCAACGCCTACAGCAACATCATGAATGATACCACCAACGAAAGTCCTGTCTTTCTTATCTTTTAATTCAGTTGACGTTGTAGTTGTTGTAACAGAAGATCCTGCCGGGCGACTATCAAACATTCCAGGGACATACACACCATCTTGAACTGCCTTATTAAAAGGTGTTCCAGAAAGTATTGATCCTCCCCAAGCATCTTTAATGTACTCACGGTATGTCATATCATTTCCAGTCCACTTTAATAATGCTTCTTGAAACTGACGTGTATCGAATAACGGACGAATGGTTGGTTGCATGATACTGAAATGACCTTTTTTCATTTCAACATCTCCCCAAGATTCTAAATAATGTGGTGCAGCTGCAATGTAATCACATACTGAAGATGTTTCGTCTACTTTTAATGAGAAAGCAACTGATAATTCAGTTTTTTGAAGACCTTCAGCAAAGTCAGCAGCATTTGGAAGCGTATACATTGGATTTACACCACTCATGATTACAGCTCCAACTTTTCCTGCTTTCATATCAGCAACTAAAGACATAACATCTTTAGCGCTACCTTGTCTTGTTTTAATAGGTGTTTTTGGATCGAATGCCTTACTTCTTAAGGACTCATTGATTGCCAAGGCAACAGCCTGAGCATTCACATCTTGAATTCCAGTAACTAAAACACCGTTACTTCCTGCTTTTTTTAATTCATTCGCTGCACTTTGAACAGCTGTATTTATATGTTCAGGTAAATCTGCAGACACAGAACCACCAACAACTAAACTATATAATTTTGCTAATGCTTGTTTTTGCTGACTAGGTGTTAACGGTATACGTTTATCTGCATTGGCTCCAGATAAAGACATATTAGATTCAAACTGAATATGACGAGACATCTTACCCTCTTTAGGCACACGTCCTTTAGCATAGCCAGAATCAAATCCACCACCTTGCCAATCTCCTAAGAAATCAGCTCCTACAGACACGATAGTTGCAGCTTTAGAGAAATCATAATTTGCCAATCCTCGCTCACCATATTTCGCTTGGTATGCATCTAAAGCAGCAGATTCTGAAACGGCATCATAAACAACATGACGTACGTTCCCGTATTTGGCAGAAAATTCAGAAATCAATTTTGAAGTTGACGGACTTGCAAATGTTTGTGTTAATAATACAATTTGCTTTCCAGAAGCTTTCATTGCTTCTAACTTCTGACCTACTTCAGTATCTAAAGTTGACCAAGTAATTTCAGACTCACCTTTCATTGGTGATTTTACCCTTAATATATCATACAATCCTAAAACTGAAGCATTAACTCTAGCATTAGCACTACCATTGGTAGCTGCCAAAGTATTATTTTCAATTTTTATTGGACGACCTTCACGAGTTTTAACTAACACACTAGCAAAATCAAAACCATCAGCGATGGTTGTTGCATAGTAATTAGCAACTCCAGGAATAATTTCTTCAGGCTGAACTACGTAAGGAATAGATTTAATTACAGGTCCTTCACAAGCCGCTAATGTTGCTGCTGCAGTACTAAAGCCTACATACTTTAAAAAGTCACGACGCGTAGTAGAAGACGTTTCTAAAGATTCTTTATTACCTAAAAACTCTTCGGTAGGAATCTCATTAACAAATTCATTCTGTTTAAGCGTCTCAACAATAGAGCTATTTTGGTTTAGCTCTTCAACACTTTTCCAGTATTTCTTGTTTGATGACATATTATATAATTGAATTACTTCTTATTAAACTTATTAGTAATGGCATTTTCCACATTCAAGCCCACCCATTTGAGCAGCTGTTAATTTATCTACACCATATTTCTTAGATAATTGCTCATGTATTTTTGTATAATACGCATTATCCTTAACATTAACTTCAGTCTGTCTATGACAATCGATACACCATCCCATTGTTAAAGGTGAATATTGATACATAACTTCCATTTCTTCCACTGGACCATGACAAGTTTGACATTCAACACCTGCAACTGTAACGTGTTGAGAGTGATTGAAATATGCAAAATCAGGAAGATTGTGAATTCTCACCCATTTAACTGGCTGTGTTTCCCCTGTATATTTTTGCTCTGCATCATCCCAACCAACAGCAGCGTATAACTTCTTGATTTCAGCGTTGTAATCCACACCATATTCGTTGATACCTTCAGCCTGAGTTTCCTCGGCAACTTGGTATATCGATTTATGACAGTTCATACATATATTTAAAGAAGGTATACCAGAATGCTTACTTACTCTTGCTGATGAGTGGCAGTACTTACAATCTATTCCATTGTCTCCTGCATGAATTCTATGTGAATAATGAATTGGCTGAACAGGCTCGTAACCTTGATCAACGCCTATTTGTGATAAATAACCATACACAAAATAAGCACTAGCTAATAACAAGAATATGACTGACACTAAAACCAAGAACTGGTTTTTAACAAAAGCTTTCCAAAGTGGAATACTTTTATCTTCCATTGCAATATCAATACCTTTAGCTTCTGCAAAACGATTTAATGTTTTACGAACTAACACTAAAGCCATTGCCAATAAAGCAAATAAAATAGCTAAAGCACCTAAGATCAATTTATTGGAAATACCACCTTCAGTCTGTGCACCAGTTGCACCAGTTTCTGATCCAGCAGCTGGAGCAGGTTCTGCTTTTGGCTGAGCTGTATACGCTAAGATATCAGAAATATCCTGATCAGACAGCTGTGGAAAAGCAGTCATTGCTGTTCCATTGTACTCATTGTAAATCTGATTGGCATAGGCATCACCAGATTTTATCAAACCAGCACTATTTCTAATCCATTTATTTAACCATTCTCTATCTAAACCTTGCTCTTCAGCTAATCTCGCCTCAACATTACGTAAAGCAGGACCAGTCATCTTTTTATCTAATTGATGACAAGACGCACAATTCGTATTGTATAAAGTTTTTCCTTTTGCTGGATCACCTTCCTGAGCAGTAAGTGAAGTAGAAATCGTGAGTAAAAAAACTAACCCTAAATTGAGAAAATTTGATGTTAGTTTACGGTAAATCACTTGTATCATAGTGTTAGTTGAATTATCTTCTAAACTTTGGTATGATTTTTTCATTAATTAAATTGAAAAAAACGTTTGTAAAATCTCACGCAAAAATAACACTTAATGTGGATTTTAGAAATGTTAGTGAACTGTTAATTGTTAATTTATAAAGATTCTAAATAATAATTAAGACCTTAAAAAAGTTATATAATTGAAACAATTAAGATTGCAGTAAAAAAAAATCATTTTCTTTGCATAAAATCACATAGTTATGACAATACACAAGATCAAATTTTCTTTAACAATGATTGCTTTATGTAGCTTTTCATTTGGAGTATTCGCACAGAATGGCACTGTTACTGTTGATCAAGATAGCGATATCGATAAATTATTAGAGTATAAAAAGGATATTAAAACGGTGAATTTGTACAAAATTCAAGTGTATTCTGGAACACGTTCAGGTGCTGAAGCATCTAAACAGAATTTTTTAAACTCGTTTCACGAATGGCCTGTAAGCATGGAATTTGATTCGCCAAATACTAAAATATGGGTTGGAAATTTCAGAAGTAGATTGGAAGCTGACAAAGCCTTATTAAAAATTAAAAAGAAATATAACAACGCTTTTATTTTCGAACCAAAAAAGGACAAAAAATAACTGATTTAGTTTTCAGTAGGATATAAAAAAAGCGACCAAATGGTCGCTTTTTTGTTTATATAGCTTGATATATTTTCAAGAACATCAATAAATTATTTCAATTTCTTCTTTACTTCAACTTCTTGGAAAGCTTCAAGAACATCGTCGATTTGAATATCATTGTAGTTTTTCAGTTGAATACCACAATCGTATCCTTTAGCAACTTCTTTAACATCATCTTTGAAACGTTTTAATGATGTTAACTCTCCTGTGTGGATGACTACACCATCACGAATGAGACGAATTCCAGAATTTCTGAATATTTTACCACTAGTAACCATACAACCAGCAATGGTTCCAATTTTAGAGATTTTAAACGTTTCTCTAATTTCAGCAGTACCAGTGATTTCTTCTTTGAGCTCTGGAGATAACATACCTTCCATAGCATCTTTTAAGTCATTGATAGCATCATAAATGATAGAATATGTTCTGATATCAATTTCTTCGTTGTCAGCAATTTGACGCGCATTACCCATTGGTCTAACGTTAAATCCGATGATAATAGCATCTGAAGCTGTTGCTAATAACACATCACTTTCTGTAATGGCTCCAACACCTTTATGAATAATATTCACTTGAATTTCTTCAGTAGATAATTTCTGGAATGAATCTGTTAACGCTTCAACAGAACCATCCACATCACCTTTAAGTATGATATTTAACTCCTGGAAATCTCCAAGTGCTATACGACGTCCAATTTCATCTAGTGTAATATGGCGTTGTGTTCTAACGGATTGCTCACGTTGCAACTGTGTACGTTTGGCAGCAATTTGCTTCGCTTCTCTTTCATCTTCAAACACATTGAACTTGTCACCCGCTTGAGGCGCACCATCTAAACCTAAAATTGAGACAGGAGTTGATGGTCCAGCTTCTTTAACTTCTTTACCACGTTCATCATGCATAGCTTTTACTTTTCCACTGTTCTTACCAGCAAGAACGTAATCGCCAACTTTTAATGTACCAGCTTGAACTAAAATTGTAGACACATAGCCACGCCCTTTGTCTAAAAAGGCTTCAACAACAGTTCCGCTAGCTAATTTATTCGGATTTGCTTTCAGCTCTAACAATTCGGCTTCAAGCAATACTTTTTCTAATAGTTCTTTAACACCTGTTCCGTTTTTAGCCGAAATATCATGAGATTGAATTTTTCCACCCCAATCTTCAACTAATAAATTCATTTGCGCCAATCCTTCTTTTACTTTTTCAGGATTTGCTCCAGGTTTATCAATTTTATTTATAGCGAAAACAATTGGCACTTCTGCTGCTTGAGCATGAGCAATTGCTTCTTTAGTTTGTGGCATGATTGAATCATCTGCCGCAACAACAATAATTGCTAAATCGGTCACCTGAGCACCACGAGCACGCATCGCTGTAAAGGCTTCGTGACCAGGTGTATCAAGGAATGCTATTTTTTGTCCGTTATCCAATTGAACACCATAAGCTCCAATATGCTGTGTAATTCCACCGGATTCTCCAGCGATAACATTTTCTTTACGTATATAATCTAATAAAGACGTTTTACCGTGATCAACGTGACCCATAACGGTAACGATTGGTGCACGAGTTACTAAATCTTCAGGTTTATCTTCGACTTCTTCAATTGATTCTTCAATATCAGCAGTAACGAAATCAACTTTATACCCAAACTCATCAGCAACAACCGATAAGGTTTCAGCATCTAGACGTTGGTTCATCGTTACCATCATACCAAGTGACATACAAGCTGAAATAATTTCAGTTACAGACACATTCATCATGGTAGCAACTTCGTTAGCAGTAACAAACTCTGTCACTTTAAGGATTTTGCTTTCAGCAGCTTCTATTTTTTGATCAATTTCAGATTGCTCTCTATGTTGATCTCTTTTATCTCTACGATACTTAGCGCCTTTTCCTTTGCTTGATTTTCCTTGAAGTTTTTCTAAGGTTTCACGAACTTGTTTTTGAACTTCTTCTGCACTTGGCTCTTCTTTTACAGTAGTTGGGCGTTTTCCTTTTCCTTTAAATCCTCCTCTTTGGTTACCACTTCTATTTCCGTAATTATTATCTCCTCCACCAGATCCAGGACCCTTACTAATTCGTCTTCTTTTCTTTTTATTTGCGTCTCCAGAAGCTGATTTATTATCAGAAGTTTTCTTCTCCTCTTTTTTCTTTTTAGGCTTATTAAACTTAGAAAGATCAATTTTCTCACCAGCTATGGTTGGTCCAGACAGCTTTTTATATTGCGTCTTCAACGTTTCATCAGCAGGCGCAGTTTTTGTTTCTTCTTTCGGTGTGTCTTTAGCCTTAACTTCAGCCTTTGGAGTTTCTGCAGTTTTCTTTTCTGATACCTCTGGCGCTTTTTCTTTAACGTCTTCCTTTTTTGGCTCTTCTTTTTTAACGTCTTCCTTTTTCTCCTCTTTAGGCGCTTCAGGTTTAGGCTCTGCTTCTTTTTTAGGCTTATCTAAGTCAATTTTACCAACTTGCTTAGGACCGCTTAACTCAGCTTTAGCTTTTACAACCTCCTTCTTCTTTCTCTCCTCAGCTTTAGCTTTCTCTTCCAATTCACGCTCACGTTGTTCGCGCAACTCTTCCTTTTCCTTTAGTTTTGCTTCACTAACCTCTTGCGACGCCATTTTTTTGTTAGCGTCAGTTTGAAATTCGTTGGAAAGAATTGTGTAAACGTCTTCTGATATTTTTGTATTCGGACTCTTTTCTATCTCGACACCTTTTGATTCTAAAAAATCAACAGCACGATCAATAGAAATATTGAGTTCTCGTAATACTTTATTTAATCTTGTTTGAGCCATAAATTGCTTGTAATATAACTTAAAAATCTTTTATACCAAATTAACTTGACAATGTTAAACTGGCATTATTCTTCAAATTCTTCTTTAAGAATTCGAATAACATCTAATATTGTTTCTTCTTCTAAATCTGTACGTTTTACAAGATCTTCAACATCTTGTTCTAAAATACTTTTTGCAGTATCTAAACCTGCTTTACTGAATTCTTGAATAATCCAGCTTTCAATTTCATCGGTAAATTCGCTTAGCTCTACATCTTCTTCTGCACCTTCTCTAAACACATCTATTTCGTAACCTGTTAATTGACCAGCTAACCTAATATTATGACCACCTCTACCAATAGCTTTAGACACTTCTTCGGGCTTTAATAAAACTTCTGCTCGTTTTGTTTCTTCGTCTATTTTAATAGAAGTTACTCTTGCAGGACTTAGTGCTCTTGTAATAAATAAATTAAGGTTATTGGTGTAATTTATCACATCAATATTTTCGTTTCCTAATTCACGAACAATTCCATGAATTCTAGAACCCTTCATACCAACACACGCTCCAACAGGATCAATTCTGTCATCATAAGAATCTACAGCCACTTTAGCTTTTTCACCAGGAATTCGAACGACTTTTTTTATGGTAATTAAACCATCAAACACTTCAGGAATTTCTTGTTCAAATAATTTTTCAAGAAATACAGGTGCAGTTCTTGACATGATGATTGCAGGTTTATTCCCTTTTAATTCTACACTTTCAATAATTCCTCTGACGTTTTCTCCCTTTCTGAAGAAATCTGAAGGAATTTGTTTGTCTTTTGGAAGAATAATTTCATTGCCTTCATCATCTAATAAAATGATTGCTCTGTGACGTATGTGATGTACCTCAGCTGAATATATTTCTCCTTCTAAATCCTTAAACTGCTTGTATATATTAGTATTATCGTGTTCGTGAATTTTAGAGATTAAGTTTTGTCTTAATGCTAAAATTGAACGACGACCTAAATCAACAAGCTTTACTTCTTCAGCAACATCTTCACCAACCTCAAAATCAGGCTCTATTTTTTGCGCTTCCGATAAAGCAATCTCTTGATTGGGTTCTTCAACTTCATCATCTGCAACTACAATTCTATTTCTCCAAATCTCTAAATCGCCTTTATCTGGATTGATAATGATATCAAAATTATCATCGTCACCATATTTTTTCTTTAAGGCATTTCTCAAAACATCTTCTAAAATCGCCATTAACGTTACACGATCGATTAGCTTTTCATCTTTAAACTCTGAAAAAGAATCAATTAACGCAATATTTTCCATTATTCTTGTGAATTAAAATTTTATTACAACTTGAGCTTTACTTATCGAATCAAACGATAATTCTGCTTGCTTTTTAACAGTTACTTTGCCTTTGCCTACAGGTTTTGGCTCTCGGGTTTTCCACTCTAGAAGAATTTTTTCATCATCAACTTCGGTAAGTGTTCCTTCCACGTTTTCATTATCTGTTGTTTTCACACTAAGCGTTCTGCCAATGTTCTTTTTGTATTGCCTTTTATTAATTAAAGGCGAAGTTGCACCTGCAGACAATACCTCTAGAGAAAAATCTTGTTCTTCTCTATCCAGATTGTGTTCAATAGCTCTACTGATGAACATACAGTCTTCAACCAAAACACCATTATCTCCATCAATAACGATTTTAATAGCGTTATCTGCCAACACATCAAAATCAACCAGAAACAAGTCTTCCCTTTGATTAAGTCCTTCGTCTAATAAATTTTTTACTGTATCTCTGAACATTTTTAGTATAAAAAGAGCGGACTTTCCGTCCGCTCATTATTCTTTTTTCTTCAAACAACGCTGCAAATATACAATAATTATATTGATTTTACCAAGCTGTGCTATGTCGATTTTTATTATTAAATTTATGTAATTATAATCAATCTAAAACTTTATGAAAAAAATATTAGTTCCAACAGACTTTTCTCAGGAGGCAGAAAACGCCCTCAAGGTAGCCGCTCAAATCGCTAGAAAGCATGGTAGTGAGATTCATTTATTGCACATGTTAGAAATTCCTATGCAGGATATTGATGCTGTAAGCGCTCATGTTGAAGTTCCAGAAGTAATGTTTTTTATGAAAATGGCGCATAAAAAGTTTGAAGAGATTATGGATAGTGATTATTTAAAAGACATAACTGTTCATGAAATCGTAAAACCAGAAGCTTCATTCAACAATGTTGTAGAGATTTGTCATGAACAAGGTGCAAATATCATTATTATGGGTTCGCATGGTGCCAGTGGTTTTAAAGAAATGTTTGTAGGATCTAATGCTGAAAAAGTGGTTAGAAATTCTGATGTGCCAGTCTTAGTTATAAAAAATGAACATGATGAATTTAGTATAGATGATTTTGTTTTTGCTTCAGATTTTAAAAATGACAGCAAAGAAACCTACCGTCAAGCCACAGAATTCGCAACTGCCTTTGGCGCTCAAATTCATTTATTAATGGTAAACACAGCAGGAAATTTCACTACTACTAAAAAAGCGAATGAGCGTATCAATGCCTTTATAGAAGGCTATAGTTTTAAAAACTATACGGTGAACATTTATAATGATAATAGTGTTGAAGAGGGTATATTAAATTTCTCGAAAGACATTGATGCAGATTTAATTGGCATCAGTACGCACGGCAGACAAGGGATTGCACATTTCTTTAATGGCAGTATTAGTGAAGATTTGGTAAATCACGCCAAACGACCAGTAATTACCTTTAAAATTTAATAAATATCACATAAAAAGAAAAAGTCTTCCAAAATTGGAAGACTTTTTTTGTTGGCCCACTAGGGATCGAACCTAGACTCTTTGGTACCAAAAACCAATGTGTTGCCAGTTACACCATAGGCCAATCTCTTAAAGAGGATGCAAATTTAGTACAAAGTTTTATTTGTACAAATAAATTTCTATAAAATAATCAAAAAAGCATAACGTTTACTTAAAAACTTTAGCGTTTCATATATTTATTAGTAAATTCGCTCGCATAAATAGACCATAAATATGACACATTTCAACTTCAAGAAATGGAATACCATTTTAGGATGGTTTGCTTTTACAATAGCACTGATTACCTATGCTTTAACCATCGAACCTACGGTAAGTTTTTGGGATGCTGGTGAGTACATCTTAACGTCTTCAAAGTTACAGGTTGGTCATCCTCCTGGAGCACCTTTGTTTCAAATTTTAGGTGCTTTTTTCTCCATATTTACTTTTGGAAATAATGAAGCCATCGGAATGATGATGAATATGATGAGCGCTGTTGCCAGTGCTTTCACTATTCTTTTTATGTTTTGGACCATAAGTATCTTGCTTAAAAAACTAATATCTAAGGAAGGTGAAGTGTCTAAAAGTGCGTCTATCGCAATTTTAGGAAGTGCTTTGGTTGGAAGCTTAGCGTTTACATTTACAGATTCATTTTGGTTTAATGCCGTAGAAACCGAAGTGTATGCTATGGCTACTTTAATTATGGCTGTCTTATTTTATTTAGGTTTACGATGGGAACAAGACATGCACGAGCCAAGAGGTCACAGATGGTTAATTTTAATAGCTTTTGTTATTGGATTATCATTTGGAGTTCATTTTATGGGATTACTCACCATTCCTGCTTTAGGATTAATTTACTTTTTTAAAAATCACAAAACTGTAACGACAAAGAATTTTATCCTTGCCAATATTGTGGCTGTTGCTATTTTATTGTTCATTTTCAAATTATTACTACCTAATGCCTTAAAATTATTTAGTGCTTCAGAAATTTTCTTTGTCAACACTATTGGCTTACCATTTAATTCGGGTTCTATAATAGCTGGATTAGCTTTAGTTGCAGCATTTTATTTCGGATTAAAAGAAACTAAAAAGAAAGGTTACAAATATGCAAATACCTTAATACTGTGTTTGATTTTTATATTTATAGGATTTTCCTCATGGTTAATGTTACCCATTAGAGCTAATGCAAATGTGATCATTAATGAGAATAACCCGTCAAGTGCCAGAGAGCTTTTAGCTTATTATAATTTAGAACAGTATCCAGAAACGCATTTATTTTACGGTCCGCTTTTCACGGAACAATACACTGGTTTAGACGATAACAATCCTTATGTGGATGACAAACCTAAATATGAAAAAGATCATGAACAAGGTAAATACGTCATTGTAAACGAATATAAAAACGCTAAGCAAAATTACAATTCTGAGCAGGCAGCAGTTTTACCACGAATGTGGAGTACAGAACACGCAGAAAACTATATGATGTTTACCGGTTTACTTGATTTTAAAATCAAGCCAGACTTAGGCATTACACTTTATAATGACGCGTTAGCTCAAGGATATTCTAATGATGAAGCGAGTCAATATTCTAATTTGAGATTAAATAGCATAAAAGAACAAGTCAATGCCTTTAGGGATAGCGTGATGACTGGTCAGGTCGATTACGAAGATTATCACAACTTTCTTAAGCAGTATGGTCAGCAATTTTTAGATATTGAAAAACCTTCACTAATGGATAATTTCTATTATATGATAGATTATCAGTTAGGTTATATGTACTGGCGTTATTTTATGTGGAATTTCACTGGACGTCAAGATGATGTTCAAGGGCGATACACAGCTTTACATGGCAACTGGATTAGTGGTATTGACTTTATAGACGAAATACATTTAGGCATGTCCCAAGACAACTTACCTAGTGATGTTGAAAATAATAAAGCTAGAAATACGTACTATTTCCTACCATTTATATTAGGACTTATCGGATTCTTTTTCCTAATGTTTAAAGATCCTAAACGTTTTTGGGTGATGTTAGTGTTCTTCCTATTTACTGGACTAGCCATTCAGTTTTACACGAATGTAAGACCATTTGAACCCAGAGAACGTGACTATTCTGTTGTAGGTTCTTTTTATGTATTTGCAATCTGGATTGGATTTGGAGTTTATGCTATTTACGATTTGTTACGAACTAAAGTTGCAACTCAATTTTTAGCACCTGCGATAACCGTTGTATGTTTAGTTTTGGTTCCAGGGATTTTAGCAGCTAACAACTGGGACGATCATGATCGATCTGACAAATACACGGCAAACGCCATGGCTAGAAAGTATCTGGAATCTTGCGCTCCGAATGCTATTTTATTTACCATTGGTGATAACGATAGTTTTCCACTTTGGTATCTGCAAGAGATTGAAGGTGTACGAACAGACGTGAGAGTTGTAAATACGAGTTTGTTTCAAACCGATTGGTATATTGACCAAATGAAGCGTAAAGCTTATGAAAGCGATCCGATCCCATCACAATTAACCCATGATCAGTACAAATACGGAACTCGAGATTATATCATGCGGCGAGAAATTACCGAGGACACCTTGATGATTAAAGATTTTATGAATTTTATTTCTAGCGATGATCCTAAATATAAATTAAAATACATCCTACAACGTGAGGGTGAAGATCCTGCTGGATATCCAACTCAATTACTCAACTCTAATTATTTCCCAACACGTTTTATAAGAGTGCCAGTTGACAAAGAGGCTGTTTTAGAAAATGGTATCGTTAAGCAAAAAGATGCTGATAAAATTTTACCTTATTTAGATGTTGAGATTAAAGGCAGCGCGCTTTACAAGAACAGATTGTTAATGTTAGATATCGTAGCTAATAATGACTGGAAACGTCCTATCTATTTTACAGGAGGCGCCTTTAGTGACGAAGATTATATTTGGATGAAGGATTACCTTCAGTTAGATGGTTTGTGCTATAAATTAGTACCGATTAAAACACCGATTGACAGAGCTAATCCTTTTGATATGGGACGAATTGATTCAGAATTGATGTATGATAAAGTGATGTCATGGGATTGGGGAAATAGTGGTAGTGATGCTATTTACCACGATGTTGAAACTCGTAAAAACGGAATTACGTATAGAGGAAACCTTGCGCGTTTAATGGAGCAACTTATTAATGAAGATCAACTCGACAAAGCTGAAAACGTTGCCGATTTAGCTATGGAAAAAATGCCTGTAGATAAATTTGGATATTATACACTACTTGAACCTTATATTGGAGGCTATTATGAAATTGAAAAAACTGAAAAAGCCAGAAAACTGTATCAAGACGTTGCTAGAAAATATCAGGAAAACTTAAAGTATTACAGTGAGTTATCTATTGAAAACCAAACGAGATATCTTGATGAAATTGTTTCAGACATTGAACGCTACAGAGGCTTAGTTGATTTGCTAGTAATTTATAATGACAAAGATTTAGCGCTTGAAGAAACAGAAAAATTCAATAATTACTTAAGATTGTTTAGACATTTTACAGATGAAGATGAACCTGATGATGAAGAATTCTTTAGAGAAGATACAGATATTGCAACAGATACAATAGATAGTATTTTAAAATTAGACCAATAGGAACCATTGAAAATCACACCTGTTAAAACACCTTTAGTAGCAAAAAAGATGTTTCCAAATTACGTTTGGGACATTCCAACTCAAACTAAGGATTTGTTCCTTACATTTGATGACGGTCCAACTCCAGAAATCACAGAGTGGACGCTTGATATTTTGAAAGAATATCATGCAAAAGCTACGTTTTTTTGTATAGGTGCAAATATTGAAAAGTATCCTGACATTTTTCAAAAAATTATAGCTGAAGGTCATACCATTGGTAATCATACTCAACATCATGTGAAGGGTTGGAAAACCAAAAGTAAGGCCTATCTTGATGAAGTTTTAGAGACAGAAAAACAGATTAGGACTTACCAATCTCAACGTTCGCATTTATTTCGTCCTCCTTACGGACAAATTAAACCAAAGCAAGGAAAACAACTTATAGATTTAGATTACAAAATCATTATGTGGGATGTCTTATCGTTTGATTGGCAAAAAGAAATTTCTAAAGAAGAATGCTACACTAATGTCATCTCTAAAAGTAAAAAAGGAAGTATAATCGTTTTTCACGACAGCGTAAAAGCATCTAAAAATATGATGTATGCACTTCCCAAAGTTCTGGAATATTTTGGTGAGGGAGGATTTAGATTTAAAGCCTTAAGTTTCTAGAGAAACTCTTGAACTATACCAATAAGTGTATTTGCATCTTGTTCACCACTATGACGCCATTTCATTTCACCGTTTTTGTAAATAATAAGTGTTGGTAGACCTTTAACCCGAAGTGCTTCAGCCAACTCCTTATTTTTATCAACGTCAATTTTAATGACTTTAGCTTTATCGCCAAGAGCAGCAGCAACATCTCTCATTACTGGATGCATCGCTGTAGATTGTTCATTCCATTCTGTGAAAAAATCCAGTAAAACAGGAATGTCAACATCTATAAGTTCCCCAAATTTTGACATACGTTTAAACTTTTAAATCAAATATCTATATACAAACCTACACAATTTTTGGCTATACTTTAAATAAAGTATTGTAGTAGGTTCACTCTGAATTATTTATAAAAATAAGCAATTTCAGAGTAAATATAACATTTCCATGCTATTAAGCGTTATTTGAGCCTTTTTTAAGGGTAATAACTGTTACTTCTGGCCAAATTCCAACTCTTCCTGGATAGCCTAAGTAACCAAAACCTCTATTTACATTGATATACTGCCCTAACTCTTCATAAATTCCAGCCCATTGTTTATACCTCCATTTTACAGGACTCCATTTTATCCAACCTGGAATTTCAATTCCGAATTGCATGCCATGTGTATGACCACTTAAAGTTAAATGGTAATGATAATCATCGTTTACAACTTCTGCTTCCCAATGACTTGGGTCATGACTCATTAATATTTTAAAATCCTCTGCATTTACTTGATTCGCAGCCTTTTTGAGATCTCCTGCTTTCTTAAATCCTCCCTTTCCCCAGTTCTCAACTCCTACTATAGCAATTCGTTGTCCGTCACGTTCGATAAACCGACTTTCATTGAGCAATACATCATATCCCATTGTCTTTTGCAACTGAATTAAATCTGCTAAATTCTGTGCTTTTGCATCAGGTGACGGCCAATCGATATAATCACCATAATCATGATTTCCTAAAACAGAATACACACCATCTTTAGCTTTTAACTCACTGAATAAGTCTGCCCAAGGAAGCATTTCTGAGGATTTGTTATTTACCATATCTCCAGTAAACATAATCACATCAGATTGTTGTTGATTAATGAGATTAACACCATATTCTATCTTTTTACGATTGTCGAAACTTCCAGAATGGATATCGCTTATCTGCGTAATTTTATAGCCATCGAAGGCCTCTGGTAAATCTTCAAAATGAAGCACATAGTCTAAAACTCTAAATCTGTACTTTCCTTTATACATGCCATAAAGTAAAGACGCAAAGGGAATTGCCGCTAAACCTAAGGCTATTGTGCTTATAAACTTGCGTCGTGATGGCATGTAAAACGTTTCTTTAGTCGCAAATAATTTATCATACAAGCCTAAAGCCAATCTAATAATATCTTCACCAATCAAAATTGGAACCATGACCAAATTTAAAGACATGAATGCCAGCAAAATACCAAATGCATAACTTTTAGCCGGATTTAGTACGCGTCCTTCAGAACCGATAGAAAATTGATAAATAAAATTACCCGCAACTATAATTGCAACTACAATAAATAAATATTGTATCCAACTTATTTTTGTTACTGTTTTAATTGCCTGAAAGCCATATACTGTAAAAAGAGAATAGATTAAAATAAAGATAATCCAACGCACCATACCTGTAATTTTTTCAAATATAACGCATTTTAAAGCGCAACTATCTCGATAAATTATATTTAACGATACCTTAAGATTTACTATCTTTTCAATCGAATTAAAAACCCTCTCATGAGATTCATCTTTTCAATGGCTTTATTAGCTTTTACATTTACTGGCTGTAACCTTCATAGTGATAGTAAGCGTAGTGCAAAAAAAGATAAACCTCTTATTCAATATGTAAATCCATTCATTGGTACTGGAGGACATGGTCACACCTACCCTGGAGCTACGATGCCTTTTGGTATGATGCAATTAAGTCCAGACACAAGATTAAATGGTTGGGATGGCTGTTCTGGTTATCACTACAATGATAATTATATTTACGGATTTTCACATACGCACTTAAGCGGTACAGGTGTTAGTGATTATGGTGATATCTTATTAATGCCTACCAATGAAATTAATTTTAATAATGGTAGTGACGGAAAAGCGGGTTATCGCGCTCATTTTTCTCATGATAATGAAACTGCAGAACCTGGTTATTATAAAGTGCTTTTAGATTCCACAAATATTGAAGTTGAATTAACGGTTTCAAAAAGAAGCGGAATCCATAAATACAGTTATCCTTCTTCAGATCATCAATATGTAATTTTAGACTTAGAGCATCGCGATGAATTGTTAGATTATAAAATTCAAATGCTCAATGATTCTACGCTTACAGGCTTCAGACATTCAAAGGCTTGGGCTACTAATCAACGTTTATTTTACCACATTCGGTTTTCAGAACCCATAAATGATATTACCTATTTGGAAGGTAAAACACCAATTTCAAAAAACTATAAATTTTTAAGTAAACAAGCTGTTATCGAATTTGACAACCCAACTAATGAACCTGTTTTAATAAAAATTGGCATTAGTGCTGTTGATGCGGAAGGTGCTCACAAAAATTTAGAAGCCGAACTGGCAAATAAGTCCTTTGAAGATATAAAAACTGAAGCCCAAAATACCTGGGAAATACAACTCGAAAAAATAGTCATTGAATCTCAAAACGAAGATTATAAAACAAATTTCTACACCTCGTTATATCATACTATGATTGCTCCAAATCTGTATCAAGATGTTGATGGACGTTATCGTGGTATGGATTTGGAAATTCACGAAACCAAAAATTTTGATTACTATACGGTCTTCTCGCTTTGGGACACCTATCGTGCTGCTCACCCTTTATATACGATTATTGAACAGAAACGAACCAATGACTTTATCAACACGTTTTTAGCGAAATATGATGAAGGTGGTATCATGCCTATTTGGGATTTAAGTGCCAATTACACTGGTTGTATGATTGGTTATCATGCGGTTCCAGTTATTGCTGATGCATATCTAAAAGGTATTAAAAATTTTGATACTGAAAAGGCGTTTGAAGCCATGAAACATTCTGCTACCAGAGATAAATTAGGATTAGCCAGTTATAAAAAATATGGCTTTATTCCTGTGGAAGAGGAAAGCGAATCGGTTTCAAAAACCTTAGAATATGCTTATGACGATTGGACGATTGCTCAAATGGCTAAAGCCTTAGTCAAAAATGAAGATTACAAAACCTATACTGAAAGAGCTCAATACTATAAAAACGTTTACGATCCTAAAACACAATTTATGCGTGGTCGTTTCAGAAATACTTGGTTTGCTCCTTTCGATCCTTACGAAGTGAATTTTAATTATACCGAAGCTAATTCCTGGCAGTATAGCTTTTATGTGCCTCAGGACATTACCGGATTTACAAATCTGTTAGGTGGAAAAGACAAACTCGAAGCGCAGTTGGATGAATTATTTACGGCTGAAGCTGAAACATCTGGCCGAAGTCAGGCAGATATCACGGGACTTATTGGTCAATATGCTCACGGAAACGAACCAAGTCATCACATGGCTTACCTGTACAATTTTGTAAACAAACCACATAAAACTCAAGAGAAAGTACATCAGATTCTAACTGAATTATATACGAACTCACCTGATGGCATTTCTGGAAATGAAGATTGCGGACAAATGAGTGCGTGGTATGTGTTTTCATCTTTAGGATTTTATCCTGTAACACCTGCAAGTAATCAGTACGTTATTGGAGCACCCTTATTTGATAAGGCCACGATACATCTTGAAAACGGAAAATTTTTCAACATTATAGCTCATAATTTATCTCACACTAATAAGTATATCGAATCGTTGTCTCTAAATGGAAATCCGTTTAAAAAGTCTTTTATTACTCACGAAGATATTATAAATGGTAGTACTTTAGAGTTTCAAATGACCGATACACCTTCCATTTGGGGAACACAAAAAGGTCAAGAGCCAAATACAAAAATCGATGATTATCTTATTGTCCCTGTACCTTTTATTGCTCAAGGTGATGTCGCTTTTAAAGGTGAAACTGAAGTTGTTTTAGATAACGTAGATAAAAATGCAGCCATTTATTATCGGTTAGGACATAAAGGTGGCTTTAAAAAATATGAGCAACCATTCACAATTGACAAAGCCATTTCACTTACAATCTATTCAGAAAATAAAGGAAATAAAAGTGCCACCATTGAAACCCAATTTTATAAAATAGATCCCAATCTTTCTATTACACTAGAAACTGAATATGCTAACCAATACAATGCAGGAGGAAATGATGCACTTATTGATGGTATCTTCGGAACGCTTGATTTCAGAACAGGAACCTGGCAAGGCTATTGGAATAATGATGTGATTGCCACTATTGACTTAGGTAGCCTCAAGAATGTAACAAGCGTCTCCATTAACTTTTTACAAGATCAACGTTCCTGGATTTTTTACCCAACAGAAGTCGAGTGTTTTGGATCAACAGATGGAGAAAACTATTTTCGATTAGGTAACAAAAAAACAATTGATGCCACTGTTCCTATCGAAGAAAGTGAAATTAAAACACTTGACTTCAAACAACCTTCAAAAAAATTCCGATTCTTAAAAATTATTGCTAAAAAATTAGGCGAACTTCCAGAATGGCATTTAGGTCACTCACATAACGGAAGAAGCTGGATTTTTGTAGATGAAATTACAATTAAATAATAAAATCCTATTTTCACATAAATTACCAACTCATGACAAACCAAAACAACAAATCAGCTTTAACGACATTAGTTACCGTGTTTTTTTTCTGGGGATTTATAGCTGCATCCAATGGTGTATTCATTCCGTTTTGTAAAACGTATTTTAACATCGATCAGTTTCAATCACAATTAGTAGATTTTGCATTTTATGGCGCTTATTACATAGGAGCACTTTTACTATTTATAATGTCAAGTGCCATCAAAAAAGATATCCTAAATAATTGGGGTTATAAAGCGGGTATTGTATACGGTTTGTTACTATCTGCTGTTGGTGCGTTTATCATGTATCCAGCCACAGCTGGTGCAGAACAAGGTCAAACAAGTGTCTTCTACTTTGTACTCATCGCATTGTTTATTGTTGGATTAGGCTTCTCATTACAACAAACTGCCGCAAACCCATTTGCTATCGCTCTTGGCGATCCAAAAACCGGATCGCATAGACTAAATTTAGCTGGAGGTATCAATTCCTTTGGAACCACAATTGGACCTATAGTTGTGAGTTTTGTAATATTTGGTTCAGCCACTTGGAGTACCGATGAATTAGCGCAAATGATAACTGATAATAAAATCACCCTTGTAACAGTACAAAACTTGTACCTTGGTGTTGGGACATTATTTTTAGTTGCAGCAGCCTTGTTTTATTTTTCAAAAAAATTACCTGCATTAAAGTCGGAAACTGCTTTTGAACCTGCTAACAAAGCTCGCAACTTATTAATTCTATTAACTTTAGTTGTGGTTGGCTGCTTTGGTTACATCTTTAACACTTATTCTGGAGATGCCATTGCAACTGAAGCTATAGAACAAACACGATTAATTATTCTTTTCATTGCACTTTTTGCAGTTATTGGGTCTGTATTTGTTGCAAACTCAATGGCCTCTAAAAAGCCTCAAGGATGGGGAGCAATGAAATACCCTCAATTAGTCTTAGGAATGCTGGCTATATTTACCTATGTTGGTGTTGAAGTTACCATTGGAAGTAATCTTGGAGAATTATTGAAACAAGGTGTTGGAAACTCAAACTTAAACGCCCTAGGATTGCCTATTTTAAATGATTCTGAAATCGGCAAATACATCTCACTTTATTGGGGCGGATTGATGATTGGACGATGGGTTGGCGCCATTACAGTTTTTAATCCTTCACAAGGACTCAAGAAGGCATTGCTTATTATTGTACCTTACATTGCCTTTGGTGTTATTCTATTGGTAAATTCATACAACAGTACCTTTTCAACTAATGAAATTCTATTTTTCGGAGTGTGTATAGCAGTTCAAATTTTTGGATTCTTCTTAGCTAAAGACAGTCCTGTTAAAACCCTGAAGATATTTAGCTTTTTAGGAATGCTGGGCATGTTAATAGGTTTATTTTCTTCAGGAAATATTGCCTTGTTTGCATTTTTATCTGGTGGACTATTTTGTTCAATCATGTGGCCATGTATTTTTACATTAAGCATTGCTGGATTGGGAAAATATACTTCTCAAGGTTCTGCTTTTTTAATCATGATGATTTTAGGAGGTGCAATAATTCCTCCTGTTCAAGGTAAATTAGCAGATGTGTTTAATATTCAATCTTCGTATTGGATTGCTGTGGCTTGTTTTGGCTACTTGTTGTTTTATGCCTTCAGAACAAAAACTGTATTAGACAAACAAGGTGTAACTTACTAGCAGCTAACTTTTATTATGAAACGTAGAGATTTTATAAAAAATGCATCTCTTACTGGCGTCGGACTTACTGTTGGAAACTCACTCCTTAATTGTGCTGAAAATTCTTCAGAAAAAACCAAAAAAGAAATGACTATAACAACCAACAAATCTAAAAACCCAATTGCTATTTGTACTTGGGGATTTGTAAATGCAAATGCAAAAGCTGGTGAAGAACTGTCCAAAGGGGTAAAAGCACTTGATGCTGCAATTGCAGGTGTTTCCGTTGAAGAAAAAAATCTTAAAAACACAACGGTAGGTAAAGGTGGTGCACCCGACAGAGAAGGGAACGTAACTCTTGATGCGTGTGTTATGGATAGCAATGGTGATTGTGGTTCAGTAGTTTGCGTTGAAAACATTACTAATGTAGCCGAACTGGCAAGACGTGTTATGACCGAAACACCTCATGTGATGTTAGCGGGTTTAGGAGCCGAAGAATTTGCCTATCGTCAAGGGTTAGAAAAAGACAACCTCTTAACGGAAGCCTCAAAAAAAGCCTGGAAAGAATGGTTAAAATCCCCTGAATACAAACCATTAATTAATATCGAAAATCACGATACTATAGGGATGTTATGTATGGATAAAGATGGTGATATTGCTGGTGCTTGTACAACCTCTGGCTTATCCTATAAAATGAAAGGACGCGTTGGAGACTCACCAATTATTGGTTCAGGATTATTTATTGATAATGCAATTGGAGGTGCAGTAGCCACAGGGATGGGTGAAGAGATCATGAAGACCGTTGGAAGTTTTTTAATAGTTGAACTCATGCGAAACGGTATGTCTCCTCAAAAGGCCTGCGAAGAGGCTGTAAATAGAATTACCAATAAAAATGATCGATACAAAGATTTTCAAATTGCTTATATCGCAATGAATACATCAGGTGATGTAGGATCCTATTGTATTCATAAAGGATTTACCTATATGAAATATCAAAATGGAGTGAATAAAAATGTTCATTCTGACTACTTTATTAAGTCATAGGACCATTCAAATTTGCAACAATTATGTAGCTAAATCGGAAATATAAGTTGATTATCCTAACTTTAAATTACGTTCAAAAAAATAATCATAGCTTAGAATAAATACTTTAAAAATGCGATTTACTTTCATAGTAACAGTACTATTTTTCGTTTTAACACCTATTTCAAGCGCGCAAAACGTCTCTAAAATAGATTCTCTGCAAATTGTTATTGAACACACTAAAAACGATAGCATCAAAATGGATGCTTACAATAAATTAAGGCGATTAACGTATTATTCTGATCCTAATTCCTCTAAAGACTACACCCAAAAATTTTACGAATATGCGAAAAAGCGAAAAGATTCGTTTAGTGTTGCTTTGGCAAATTATTATTTAGGAAATGCACATGTTGTTGAAAGTGACTTTGAAACAGCCATTCAATTTTATTTTAAATCTGCCGATTATTTCGAAAAGAAAAAAGATTCTGCTCGCTTAAGCTCTGTATTTAACGGTATTGGCGCAGCCTATGAAAACAGTGGTAACGACACGCTATCTCTAAAATATTTTAAACGATCTCAAAATATTAGCAAATCCATAGGTGATTTAAGACGAAGTGCTATTGCTTTAAATAATATTGGCAATATTTATAAAAACAGAGGTGATCTTGAAAATGCAAAATACTATATGGAACGCGCATTAGAAGATGTGAACAATACAAATCATATCGAATATATAACTTCTTTAAGCATAAACCTAGCGAATACTTATCTTGACTTGAATGAAATTGACAATGCAACTCCTCTATTCGAAAAGGTAATCATGATAACTGATTCCATAAGTGATATTTACTCTTACGCCTCAGCTCTTAGAGGATTAGGAAATGTTGCCATTGCAGAAGGGAATAATAAAAAAGGGCTAAAACTATTAAATGATGCTTATCATAAATATAAAACGAATAGATTTTTTGATGAACAACTATCTATCATGCCAGATCTCATTCTTGCTAATGAATTGAATAAAAATTATGCTCAAGGATTGCATTTAGCAAATCATTACCAAAAACTTAAGGATTCTATTTTTAATGAGCAAAAAGATAAAAACTTATCTGAAGCACTTCAGAAATATGAGACTGAAAAGAAAGATGCTCAATTAAAACTATTAAAAGTTGAAACTGAAAAAAGAGAACAACAAAACCAATTATATATCACCTTAGCTATTGCTGGTTTATTTATGGCAGGAGTTCTGGGTTATTTTAGTTTTAAAAACAGACAAAAAAATAAAATATTAGCCAAACAGAAAAGCTTATTAGAAGACACCTTAGATGAAAAAAACACCCTGTTAAAAGAAGTACATCATCGCGTTAAAAACAGTTTTCAAATTGTATCTAGTTTATTGTATTTGCAATCTGAAAATGTCGAAGATAAAGAAGCAAAAATTGCCATAAAAGAAGCCGAAAACAGAGTTCGATCCATGGTATTGATTCATCAGAGATTATATAATAAAGATGAACTTATTGGAATTAACGCCAAAGATTATTTTAGTGATTTAGTACGTGATATTTTTGAAAGCCATCAGTTTGAATCCAATCCTATTTCTTATCATCTCGATGTAGAACCTTTTGTTTTAGATATTGAAACCATAACACCTGTAGGCTTAATTTTAAACGAACTTATTGTTAACACCTTAAAACATGCTTTTGATGAAGTCACTTCAGAAAGTAAAATAGACATCCTTTTTCAGAAACAAGAAGAACATTTAGTATTAAGAGTCATTGACAATGGAAAAGGTTTTGAAGGTGAAGTTAAAAGCGCTTCTTTCGGGATTACATTAATAAAAGCTTTATCCAAAAAACTTAAGGCAACATTAAATTATAAATCTAAAATAGATTACGGAACAGACGTAACCTTAATTATAAAAAGGTATAATTTACTTTAATATACTTCTATGAAATATTTACAAAAAAGAATAGCATTCACTAACTTTTTAAAAGATATAGTTTAGCTTTAGCCTAGATATCTTAATAAGCCTGTACCAGTTTGAAAGCCTTACAAATTTATATCGTTGAAGATGAGCCATTGATAGTTTCAACTATCGAAACTGCTTTGTTAAAGCATGGGTGTAAAATCGTAGGTGATGCAGAAGACGTTTTGAGTGCATTAAAGGATATTAAAACCTTGCAACCAGATTTAATTCTAGTTGACATTCAACTACAAGGAGTTCATGATGGTGTTGATTTGGCACAAGAATTGGATAAAGCGCAATTACCATATTTATATTTAACTTCTCAAACCGATCCTGAAACGATTCAACGGGTTAAGCAAACAAATCCTTTAGGCTATATCGTCAAACCATTTACCGAATCTGGTCTAAGAAGTAATATTGAATTAGCATGGCACAATTATGAGTCACAAAACAACGACTTCCTTATGCTCAAATCTGAAGGTCGTTTACATAAGGTCAATCAAAATAGCATTCTTTATCTAAAAGCATTTGATAATTATTGCTATGTACATACTCCGTCTAAAACCTATTTAGTTCCTCACACTTTAAAACACATGTCTGAGCAACTCAATAAAGAACACTTTATTAAAACTCACCGTTCATACTGGGTTAATATTAATCATATAGATTCTGTAGGTGTAGATGAGCTAGTTTTAAAAACAGAATCAATTCCTGTTAGCGCATCACAAAAGAGTCTTGTCATGAGTAAATTAAAAAGCAAATAAATTAGATTAATTGCTTTCACTAAAGTTTTTCCTGCCTTTACTAAAAATTATCTGTTACAACACTTGTAAGAGTTAAATTTATAGAGCTATTAATCAGGTTTTTAGTGGATTCGATATATAACTACTCTACATTCCCACAAGGTTATTTCCTCTAAAAAATCACTTCGAAAACATAATCAGGATGAACTACTTAAATGATAATACTAAGCGTTCTTACGTTAATGAAAATGCTTTAAAAAATATATTCAAAGGAGTCGTTGTATTACTGTTATTCACTTTCACTCATGCTTCATTAGCACAAGTTGGTATTGGGACTACATCTCCCAACAGCTCAAGCATTTTAGATATAGAGTCTGATGCCAAAGGAATTCTAATCCCGAGAATGACGGCACTTGAGAGATTGGCAATTACTACGCCTGCCGATGGACTAATGGTTTACCAAACAGATGACGTAAAAGGGTTTTATTTCTATGATGGATCTACTTGGGATCGCATGCTTAAAGAGAGTATAGATCTTGTGCCTACTGGAGCTGTGTTTTCTTTTCCGGTAGAAACACCTCCAGCTGGTTATCTAGTTTGCGATGGTTCGGCTGTTAGTCGTGCAACTTATGCTGACTTATTTGCTTTGATTGGAACTTATTATGGAGCAGGTGACGGTTCTACGACATTTAATTTACCAGACTATAGAGGTAAGTTTTTAAGAGGCTTTGATAATGGCGCTGGAAACGATCCTGATGCTGCAAGTAGGCAAGATAGAGGTGATGGAACTACTGGAGATTATGTAGGAACTACACAAGATGATGACCTGTCTAGTCATCTTCACGAGAATATTCCGCCAAGTGTGATATCAACCACCAATGGTAGCCATTCTCATAATACCTATACTACAACTATAAGTACCAATGCTTCTGGTAATCATTATCACAATGTACCATCAAATTCGACAACTACAAATTACATTGCACCTCATACACATATACTTAGAGGACAACGTGTGAATGCGAATACATCAACTTTTGGATCAGACGATGCATTTCTAATAGATGAAAATAATGCAGGGCCCGAAACTATGAATACATTGAGTTCTGGTGGTCATAACCATACTGTAACCATTCCGGCTTCGAATACAAATACTACTGGAAATCATAACCATACTATAAATATACCGTCACTTAACACGTATTCTAATGGAAGTCATAATCATCAATTAAATATGCCAACATTCAATTCAGAACTCACAGGATCGACAGAAAATAGACCTGTTAATATTACTGTCATGTATTGTATAAAATATTGAAGAATTATAAATGCTAGAAAACAAGACAGAAACATATCAAACTAATAAAATTGTAAGCAAAGAATAAACATATTAATTGGAATGCTATTCAGTTATGTTTTTGAAAAAAAAGTCGTTTGTAGGGAACGGCTTTTTTTGTCAAAACCATTTGATAGTTAAATTAACTAATTTTTGTTTAAAATTGCCGTAAGGTGGTATCAACAAATCTACCGCACCAAGGGTATGCTGCTTTAAAACAGATCGTTGGTTTGTGAATTCAAGAAATCCAAAATAGCCATGAGACTTTCCAATACCACTATTGTTAGAGCCTCCAAAAGGTAAGTTATGATTTAAAAATTGTAACAAATTATGATTTATACAAGTGCTTCCTGCTCTTGTATTATTAATAATGTACTTAATATTCCTTTTATTTTTACTGAAAATATATAGCGCTAATGACTTTTCTTTTGAATTGACGTAATCAACCACCTCAGCTATTTTATCATAGGTTTTCACTGGAAGTATAGGTCCGAAAATTTCATTTTGCATGAGATCACTGTCTTCAGGAGCATCAAAAACTAATGTAGGTTCTATGTAATTGTCTTTTGCTTCTACAGTTCCTCCCAACGCAATGGAAGCATTTCTTGAAACGGCTTCTTCTAAATAGCCTTTCAAACGTGTAAAATGTTTCTGGTTGACGATTCTTCCGTAGGACTTTGAAGCAGAAGGGTTTTCGGTGTAAAATTCAGTAAGGTACTTTTCAAAGGCACTTTTAAATTCAGATCTGACAGACGCATTAACTAATACATAATCTGGTGCAATACAGGTTTGTCCGGCATTAAGAAACTTTCCGAAGATAATTTTTTTAACCGCTTTATCTAAATTAGAAGTATCGTCAACAATCACTGGCGACTTTCCTCCCAACTCTAAAGTTACAGAAGTTAAATGCTCTGAGGCTGCTTTCATCACGATTTTTCCAACCTGAGGAGAACCTGTAAAAAAAATATGGTTAAAAGGAAGCTTGAGCAATTCTTGCGACACCTCAACTTCACCTTCAACAAGTGCTACTTCATTTTCTTCAAACACCTCTTTTACAATCTTTGCCATCACAGCAGATGTGTTAGGCGTCATTTCAGAAGGCTTTAACATTACGGTATTTCCTGCAGCAATTGCTGAAACTAAAGGTCCGAAAGTAAGATTTATAGGAAAATTCCAAGGAGAGATGATCAGGCACACTCCCTTTGATTCATTTTTAATCCATGATGAACTTCCAAGCAAAGCTATAGGTGTATCTACTTTTTGTCGTTTTAACCAAGACTTTAAATGTTGGCTCACGAAATTTATTTCGTCAATAACAGGATAAATCTCTGTTAAGTCTGTTTCAAGCGTAGGCTTTTTGAAATCCGCATAAAGAGCATCTCTAATCTCTTGCTTGTACGTTCTCTCTAAAGCGAACTTAAGTGATTTCAACTTTTTTATTCGAGTTTTATACGTGGTATTACCCACTACAAATTGGTTACTTTTTTGTGCATTGAACAATGCTGCGTAGGTATTATCGGAATAGTTCATAATCTTTATTGGAAAAAAAGAAAGATACAATAATTTATAATGTACTTAATCCCTTAAAACAGATTAAGGATATCGACAAACGGCTATTTTTAGAAATCATAGCTCGCAATACCCGTATTTATTGAGTTTTTAAAAACACGTGTCATTTTTATCGTTAAAATGCATTCTAAAAAACCACTTAACCAAAAAAAACAACACTTAATCTACAACGTATTTATTGGGCTTCAAGCCGTTTTTGTGTAGTTCATCGATGTTTTTTGCGAACGTGTTCATCTTACCTAAAAATCGGTCGCTTTATCCAAAATATTCATTCTCAACCTTAATTGTTACGTTTCTTTGACATGAGTTTAATAACAAGCCCCAAGCAATTATGAAAAAAGTTTTAACAATATTAGCGATTACAATGTTACCTTTCTTATCTATAGGACAGGAAGCAAATACTACTGATATTAAAAATACTGATACTATTGAAACTGTAATTGAAAACGCAGAAACTCAAACTACTAAGAGTGAAACAGCTGAAGCTTCAGCAATAAAAGCTCAGATTATTAAAATTAACCGTAAAAAAAGTACAGATATTATTAGCATTAAAGCTTACAGAAAAAGTTTACACATTAAAGTAAAAGAGGTAAGAGTTTGCTAATAGGCTAGATAAAATCAAAAAAAAACCCGAAACATTGTTTCGGGTTTTTTATATCTATAATTTAACTTCAAGCGAAATTTAATTCACCATTCGCTTCTTGTTCTTTAAACTTCTTGACCAGATCAAGTGCATCAGGTATGACATCGCTACATAAAATGATAAGTGATCCTTTAACCGCATTTTTTACTGCAAAGGTTATAGCTTCTTTTTCTGAAGGAATGATTGTCGTTTTCTTGTTAGGATCTTTCATTTTAATCCCATCATTTAACATCTTAATAAGTTCTTCTTCGGTTTTTCCGCGTAAACGTTTGTCCTGACGAATAATGATTTCATCAAACATTTCAGCAGCAATAGAACCCATTTCGTTATTATCTTCGACACGTCTATCACCAATTCCTGCAATAATACCGACTTTAACTGTAGCTTCTAATTCATCTGTAAATTTCTGTAAAGCTCTCATTCCAGCAGCATTGTGTGCGTAATCTAGTAAAATTGTAAAGTTTTCAAATTTGAATAAATTTAATCGTCCAGGTGTTTGCGATGCTGAAGGAATAAAAGTTTCTAAACCTGCCTTCATATCTTCGATACTAATACCCTGAACATGAGCAGCTAAAATTCCGGCTAACACATTTTGAATCATAAATTTTGCTTTCCCTCCATAAGTTAACGGAATTTGCTCAGCTCTCATAATTCGCATCTTCCATTCGCCTCTGCAAATGGTTACGTAACCCTGTTCATAAATAGCTGTAATTCCATTGAGACGTTGCATCGCTTTAATTCGAGGGTTATTCTCATCCATGGAAAATAGCGCCACATTACAATTAACGGTTCTTCGCATTTCATATACCAAATCATCATCGGCATTTAAAATCGCATAACCATCAGGCAAAACTGTTTCTGGGATGACACCTTTCACCTTTGCTAATTGTTCTATGGTATGAATTCCTTTAAGTCCCAAATGGTCTGCTGCAACGTTGGTTACAATCCCAACATCACATTTTTTGAAACCTAATCCAGCGCGTAATAATCCGCCTCTTGCACACTCTAAGACTGCAAAATTAACGGTAGGATCTTTTAGTACAAACTCTGCACTGGCAGGACCTGTACAATCGCCAGTCATTAGTAATCTATTTTGAATATATACGCCATCACTTGTTGTGTAACCTACACGATGACCATTCATTTTTGCAATGTGAGCGATTAAGCGAGAGGTTGTTGTTTTTCCGTTGGTACCAGTAATGGCAATGATTGGAATTCGACCAGTGTCGCCTTTTTGAGGGAATAATTTATCAATTACTGGAGCAGCCACATTTCTAGGCAATCCCGATGTTGGTGCCAGGTGCATTCTAAATCCTGGACCTGCATTAACTTCTAAAACAGCTCCACCTGTTTCACTCAGTGGTTTTGTTATATCTGTGGTCATAATATCGATACCACAAATATCTAAGTCGATAATTTTAGAGATACGTTCTGCCATAGAAACGTTTGCTGGATGAATAATATCGGTAATATCTTCAGCCGTTCCACCAGTACTTAAATTTGCTGTGTCTTTTAATATAAGTCGCTCACCTTCAGGTATCACAGAATCTAAAGTGTAACCAGCATCTTTTATAATTGTTTTCGTTAATTCATTAACTGTAATTTGAGTGAGTACATTTTCATGACCATAACCTCGTCTAGGATCTGAGTTAACTTTATCAATAAGTTCTTGAACTGTAGATTTTCCATCACCAATAACATGAGCTGGTGTTCGAATAGCACCTGCAACAAGCTTATTATTAATTACTAATAGTCTGTAATCGTCTCCTTTTATAAATTTTTCAACTATGATGGCACCACTTTTAGAACTCTCTTTGGCATGATGAAAGGCCTGAAGTGCATCTTCATAATTTTGAATATCTACTGTGATGCCTCGACCATGATTACCATCAATGGGTTTAATCACTAACGGATAACCAACATAACGACAAGCCTCTTCTAAACTACGCTCACGACGAATAATATCACCTTTCGGAACTTCAACCTCAGCTTGTTCCAGTAAAAATTTTGTATCCTCTTTATCACATGCCAATTCTACTCCAATACTACTGGTTTCACTAGTTACTGTAGCCTGAATACGCTTTTGATTGGCACCATAACCTAACTGACAAAGTGAATATTTATTCAATCGAATCCAAGGAATGCCTCGAGCTTCAGCCTCTTCTACAATAGAACCAGTACTTGGACCTAATCGATCTGCTTCACGAAGTTCTCTCATATGCTGAATATCATCAGACATATCATAGTCTTCACCTTTAATCAAGGCTTCACATATGTTTACTGAAGCCTTGGCAGCATAGCGACCAACAGATTCTTCCATATAAGCAAAAACCACATTGTAAACACCTTCTTCACCATAACCTCTTGTTCTTCCAAAGCCAACATCCATTCCGGCAAGGGTTTGAATTTCAAGAGCAATGTGTTCTATTATATGTCCCATCCACGTACCTTCTTCAACACGCTGAAAAAATCCACCAGGTTCACCAACCGAACAACGATGTTCATACATGCTTGGGAACATTGATTTTAAACGGTCATAAAAGCCATCAATTTTATTAGAAGGCAGTTCTTCCATTTCTTCAAGATCAAGGACCATCACTATTAATTTATGACGTCTAACAGACCAGTAATTTGGTCCTCTCATGGCATTTATTTCGCGTATTTTCATTTAAATATAATTTCGGTTAGTTAATGTGAAAGATTATAAATATAACATTTTTCAATAGAAAAATTAGTTTATTTTTGCTTAATATTTAAACCACAGAATAGACCGTATGCAGAAGATAAAAGGAACACTAATACCTATTGGAGGAAATGAAGATAAAGGTATTGATGCTAATGAAATGTACACTTTAGAATTTATTGATGAAGGTATTTTATTTCACGTTGTTAAAGAAGCTGGAGGTCCTGATGCTCATATTGTAGTGATTCCTACTGCCTCAAGTATTCCTAAAGAAGTTGGAGAAAATTACTTAACAGCCTTTACGACTTTGGGCTGTAAAAATGTTGAAGTGTTAGATATCCGTTCCAAAAAAGATTCTGAAAAACAACACGCTATAGAGTTAATTAAAAATGCTGATTGCGTGATGTTTTCTGGTGGTGACCAATCAAAAATTACTAATAAAATAGGAGGATCGACCATTCATAAGATTTTATTAGACCGTTATCAAAACGAAGAAGGCTTTGTTATTGCCGGAACAAGTGCTGGTGCGATGGCCATGGCTAATGAAATGATTGCAGGTGGCAGTGCTACAGAGTCTTTCATTAAAGGAGCTGTTAAGATGTACAAAGGTTTATGCCTAATTCCTGAAGTTATTATTGATACACATTTTATTCGTCGTGGTCGCTTTGGAAGACAATCTGAAGCCATAGCGAAGCATCCTAATCTTTTGGGTATTGGACTTGCAGAAGATACTGGAATGATTATAAAAAACGGAATTGAATGTACCGTTATTGGCTCAGGTATGGTCATTGTTTTTGATGGTAGTAAATTAACGCACAATAATGAAAAAGTTCTAAAAGAAGGCACTCCTATGACCATTGCTAATCTTACTATTCATGTCCTTTCTAATGGTGATCAATACAATATAGAAAACAGAAAAGTGACTGTGCTCCCAATTGAAGCTCCTTTCATCTAATAATTTTGTTAGCCAATACATTTTCCTATAATTTAGAGTCTTATGAAAATTAGGGTTTTAATAGGAATTATTTTTCTCTTACTTCAAGTAGGATCCATAATTTATGCTCGTTTTATTCCAGAGCGCTTTTTTTGTTGGGCACCCTATGATACACATGTAAAATTTGAAGTATTTGTGACCATAGACGGAAAGACTTTGAGTCCAGAAGACACCGAAGCACGATACAATTATAAAATGAGAGGTTGGGAACAACGCTCTATTGATAATATCTTCTCATTAATATCTCAATATGAGCGCACCTATGGTAAAGCAGATAACGCTCAGGTTTTAATCACCTACGCTGTTAATGGTCACGAAGAAAAAGAATGGAGGTTTTCACATGAATAATGTCTCAACGTTCATCACCAGACCCTTTCAGTTTGAAGGTACAAAATTGCATCCAAATGTTTTACTGATGTGCAAGCTACTCGTCATTTTAATGACTGCACATCATATGTTTTTTAAGATAGCAGATCCTTTTATTCCTTTTATTCCAGCTTTAGATTGGTTTAATGAATATCCCAATGTCTTTAAATATTCACTAAGAGCAATATATGCCTCAAGTGTTTTTGCTTTACTTTTTAATATTAAGGTACGAACGGCAGCTTTGGTTACAGGTTCGGTTGTTATCCTAAGTATTATAGCCTCAAAGCCATTATTTTTTAACCATACCTTTATTTGTGGTTGTGCACTTTTTCTAGCTGGATTAACCAATGACAAAGAGCCACCTTATTTGCTCATATTTCAATTGAGCTTAGTGTATTTTGGAGCGTCTATTAATAAGTTTTTAGAACCTGATTGGTGGTCTGGAGCATTTATGGATACCTGGTTAGGCACTGCCCGAGAAAATCCTGTGTATTTATATGTTTCAGAATTATTGCCCGAATTAGTCTTTGCGAAGCTATTATCTTATATAGCGATGATTACTGAATTCGCTATTGCCGTATTAATATTATTCAAAAAAACCCGAAATTTAACCTTGTGGTTTATCATCATTTTTCATACCACACTGTTTACACTAACCTCTTTTAGATTCGGTCACTTTATTGAATCCTTAGCTATTGTATTATTGGCATTTTTGAATATTCCTAAAGAACAATTACGCATTAGTTATAAGCAACAGTCACTTCATCCATTAAAACAATTTTTCACTTTTTTAGATCGAGACAAAAAGCAAACTTGGTCTGATTTACCTTCTGAAAATTCACATTGGCTTCGCCTTGAAACGAAAGACAAAACACTTTACAATCACGAGGCATTAAAAGATATTTTTTTATATACTCCTAATTTTTTTATGCTTTTGATTGCTATTGATATGGCAATGTATATTGTGTTGTATAACCATAGAACCACCTTGTTTGTGTTCAATATGATTTTCATATGGAGTGTTATTTTTTATTTTTTGCCAATACATTGGAAAAAGAAGAAAAAAAGCTAATTATTTATAAATAGAAATGTCTTCTTCTCCTTCTGAAGTTTTACTCGCTCGATACATCCCTTCCGTATTGAAAGGCATTGCAATATTCCCTTTGGTATCAACAGCAATCAATCCACCATCACCACCAATGTCAAGAATACGCTTGTGAATCACTTCTTCGGAAGCCGCTTTTAAACTCATGTTTTTATGTTCCATTAAACAAGACACATCATAAGCGACAACACCTCGAATAAAAAACTCACCACTTCCAGTACATGAAATCGCACAGGTTTTGTTATTGGCGTAATTGCCTGCGCCTATCATCGGACTATCACCAACGCGTCCCCATTTTTTGTTGGTCATACCTCCTGTTGAAGTTGCTGCCGCAATATTACCATCTTGATCGCAAGCCACTGCGCCAACCGTTCCAAACTTTGAGTCTTTCTTCTTAGCATGATCTAATTGAAACCTATCGGTATCTTTGATTTCTAACCATTGTTGATGACGAAAGTCGTCATAGAAATAGGTGTCATTTTCAATGGTATAATCAAGTTCCTTTGCAAACTGCATCGCACCTTCTCCAGCCAAAAACACATGTTCACTTTTTTCCATAACATCACGAGCTAAAGATATCGGATTCTTAATTCCTGTGATTAAACTCACAGCACCTGCGTTTAAAGTATTCCCATCCATGATACTGGCATCCATTTCATGAGATTCTGTAGCCGTAAACACAGAACCCTTTCCTGCGTTAAATAAAGGTGAATCTTCCAAAACTTTGACGGCAACCTCAACAGCATCAATGGCTGTTCCACCAGCTTCTAAAATAGCGTAACCCTTATCTAAAGCCAACTTCAAATCGTTTTTGTATCTCGCTTCTAACTCTGGAGTCATCATACCTTTTACTAGAGTTCCTGCACCTCCATGGATGGCAATCGATAACGTGTTCATTTGTAATTATTATTTAGACTTCAAAAATACGCTTTAGTTTCAATTATTTAATTAAAATGAATCATCAATCTGTGTCCTTAAAAATTGTATTTTTATGACAAATCACCCTAAATAATACTATGGAATATAGTTTTTATCGGATATTATTTTTATTCATAATTAGTTGTACCATTTTAAATGCACAAGATTATACGTTTTATCATTATGGTTTAGACGAAGGGTTATCTCAAGAAACAATTAGAAGCATTCTCAAAGATAAAAATGGATTTTTATGGCTCGGAACTCAAGATGGATTAAATAGATTTGACGGAACCTCGTTTACTATTTACAAAAATCAAAAGAAAGATAGCTTATCCATTTCGGGAAATTTCATCAATACAATGGTTGAAGATGATGCCAATAATATATGGATTGGTACTAACGATAATGGGATTTGTATCTACGATTCAAGTTTGAATAGTTTTAAAACAACTTCAGTAAAAAAAGGTAATTGTACAAGCCTATCAAAAATGTCTGATGGATCTATTATTGCTACAGTCTTAAATGAAGGTATTATACTATTTGAAAAGAAAGATAATAACTATGTGCTCTCTAAAATTTCACAGGTTAATCATGAACAATTACAATTTAACAACAGTCATCTTTATGAAAATTCATTATTCGTAAGCACCATTGATGGTCGCGTTTTTGTTGTTGAAAATATACTTAGCAACACTAGAGTATTTAAGGAATTAAAACTAGGTAGTTCAATTGGTTTAATCAACACTATGTTTGTAAAAGATCATATGCTATGGCTAGGAACATCAATGGGATTATTTGCTTTTAATAGAAATGAAAATACACTCCTTACCATAACATTAGAATCTAATGAAGTTAATGAAAAATTAAACGTCGAATCCATTGATGCTTTCCAGAATACGTTTTACATAGGAACTTTTAATGGCCTTTTTGTTGCTAAAAACTTTAATGGTACTCAATTTGAAAACATTACGACTTATAAGGGAGACCAAACACATAACAATTCTATTTCTTCCAATAGAGTTTATGACACATTTACTGATGGCAATTTACTCTGGATAGGAACAAATAATCTGGATGTCGTTCCTCTTAAAAATCCTGTATTCAAAAACATCAACACGACCTCTGAAATTGCGCTTAACAATAGTTTCATTTTAGCCTTTGCAAAAAATAAAGACTATGTATTTGTTGGGACTCGAAAAGGAATTAACTGTATAAACACGAAAGGCGAAGTCACTTCGATTACAAAAGAAAATACAGACGATAAATTGGCTTTTAACGTTATCAGAGCTATGGCAATAGATCAGGATAACTACTTGTGGGTTGGAACTATAAAAGGAGCATCTGTAATACATCTAACTGACTTTAATCCAGAAAAACCTAAGATCATTAGTTTCTTTCATGACGAAACTGATACGTCTTCATTAAGCTCAAATACCACTAGAGGCATTTATATAGACCACAATAATAGTGTTTGGATAGCTACCTATGGTGGTGGAATAAATCGATTTACTGGTAATTTAAAAACAAATACAATCACATTTGAACACTACAAAAGCAGTGCTGACAATAATTCTTTAAGTTCAAATTTTACTTATAACATGTCTCAGGACAAGGATTTAAATTATTGGATTACTTCTGAAGAAGGCCTAAATAAACTAAGTTTTGAAGGTGCTAATTATTCAGAACCAAAATTCACTAAATTTTATCATAACAAAGACGATGTCAATAGCCTAAGTAGTAATACAACATTGCATACGTGGCATGATGATAATCAAATTTTGTGGATTGCTACACAAGATGGTTTTAATAAATACGATCCTATAAAAAACACCTTTAAACGTTATGGTGAAGACCATGGGTTAACGAACACATTTGTGTATAGCATTACCGAAGACAAAGCAAATAATTTATGGCTTACAACTAATGGAGGCCTTTTTAAATTTGATAAAACTACTGAACAGTTTATTAACTATAATCAACAGGACGGATTACAAAGCTCTGAGTTTAATTTAGGTGCTCATTATTACAATAAAGAGACTAACGAGGTTTATGTTGGTGGCATCAACGGATTCAATATTTTTAATCCAGAAAAAGTCTCAGAATTAGATGTTCAAGGCAACCTTATCTATACCTCTTTAAAAATAAAAGATAAAGAAATAAGTCCGATAAACCATCCATCAATTTTAAAGGAAAGCATTACAAAAACCGATGAAATCAGGCTCAATTATACAGACTTTCCTTGTTACATCAGTTTTTCAGATTTGGATTTACGACCTAACAAAAACAATCAATTTATTTACACCTTGAATGAAAATGAATGGAACGACTTACGAGGCACTCGAGAAATTCAACTGTTAGAATTAACTAAGGGTAATCATATACTTCAAATTCAAGGAAAATCTCGAGATAAAGTTTGGAATAAACCACCTTTACAACTAAACATCAAAGTAATACCACCTTGGTATAAAAGTAACTTAGCTTACCTAGCGTATTTAATAGTGTTTTTAGGAATCGTTTACGCTTTCTATAAAATAAGTTTACAAAGGCAAATTGCCGGACAAGAATCAAAACGCCTTCAAGATTTAGATGATTTAAAATCACGATTCATAACAAATATAACCCACGAATTCAGAACACCTTTAACGGTAATTCTGGGCTATTTAAATCATTTAAAAGAACGATTTTCAGAAAAAGATGAGGGTAATACTGCTTTGAACACCATTGAACAGAACAGCAATAATTTACTTCAATTGGTTAATCAAATGCTGGATTTAGCCAAATTAGAACAAGGAAAATTAACCCTTAATACGACACAAAGTGATATCGTATCCTACATGCAATATCTGGTACATAGTTTCTCCAGTATTGCTGAAGAAAAATCGATAAGCCTCAAATTTGAATCGGACATTGACGAACTAAAAATGGATTTTGATGCTGAAAAAATGCGTCAAATACTTACTAATTTAATGTCTAATGCGATAAAATTTTCTGTCGAAGATTCACAAATTACAATTGCTGCTAAAATCAAAAATGATACATTAAAAATTAGCGTAAAAGACCAAGGCTTAGGAATTCCTGAAGACCAATTACCTCATATTTTTGATCGCTTTTTTCAAGTTGAAAACCAAGAATATAAAGTCTCTCAAGGCACTGGAATTGGCTTGTCACTAACCAAAGAATTGGTGCAACTTATGGAAGGCAACATCAAGGTTGATTCAAAAGTCAACAAAGGCACAACATTTACAGTGACATTACCGATTAGAAATTCGGCCCTTGAAGGTTCACCAGAGTTGAACCCATTAAAAAGCAGTATTGGTAAAACCTATGTCCCAAAACTAGATGATGTTGTAACTCCCGAAGACACCAATTCCGTTTTAATTGTTGAAGATAATTCTGACATGGCGCGTTATATTGCCTCTTGTTTACAAGGACAATACAAAGTATCATTTGCTAATAATGGTTTAGAAGGTTTTGAAAAGGCTGAAGACACCATACCAGATATTATCATTACCGATGTGATGATGCCTGTTATGGATGGGTTTGAATTAACTCAAAAACTTCAATCGCAGGTTACTACGAATCATATTCCTATTGTGATGCTAACGTCGAAAGCTATGCAAGAAGACAAATTAGAAGGGATTTCCAGCGGTGCAGATGCGTATTTAACCAAACCTTTTCAAAAGGAAGAATTGCTCCTACGAATGCAAATGCTCATAAGCAAACGGCAACAACTGCAAGCGACTTACAGTCTAGATCAACTTAAAGCACAAACACCACAAAAAACACCAGACAAAAATGTAGAATTTTTAAAGCAAGTTGTAAACCTTATTCATGAACACCTTGAAGATTCTAGTTTTAATGCTTCAAAATTGTCCAAAGCTTTAGCTATGAGTGATTCACAACTGTACCGAAAATTAAAAGCCATTTCAAATTCAAGCACCTCCATTTTTATAAGAAACGTACGTTTAGAAAAATCGAAAGAGCTCCTTAAAACTACAAATCTTTCCGTTTCAGAAATCGCTTATGCTACCGGATTTAACGACCCAAATTGGTTTAGTAAAGTCTTTAAAGAGACTTTTAATATTAGTCCGACTGAATTCAGAAATTAACTATTTCAGAAACAAAAAAATCGCCAAAACACCCTATTTCCTTGGGCTTGACGAAATACTACCCGACTTTGAAAAAATAATCCACGTCATTTTCTGACGCTACAGATAGCTTTGAAGAGCTATTAATTATCACCTCTTTTTTTATGAAGGTGATGCACTAAGTATAAACTTTAAATCAATAAGAAAATGAAAAAACACTACTCTTTTTTTTGGCTTTCAAAACAAACAATTCTTACCTTCTTAGCAATTATCCTGTTTTATAATATAGGACATACCCAAGTAACTGTTATACCAGACAGTAACTTTGAACAAGCTTTAATCGATCTAGGTTACGACACTTTGCTGGATAATTCAGTACAAACAGCAAATATCAATGCAGTAACATCCCTGAACATACAAAACCAAAATATCAATGATTTAACGGGTATTGAAGATTTTACAGCATTGCAACTATTATACGCTGACAATAATAATCTTACGAGTTTAGATGTTACTCAAAATACTGCGCTTACGCTTTTATCCTGCAGCAGCAACAATATCACGAGTCTTGATGTTCGTCAAAATACAGCCTTAGACTACCTAGATGTTCGCTTTAATTTACTTACTGAGATTAATTTAACACAAAATACAGTACTCCAAACATTGTCTTTAAATGGAAATCAACTCTCCATATTAAACCTCAACCAAAATGCTCTGCTCTCTGTAGTAAGTTGTACCGATAATAATTTGGGAGGCATTTCTATCTTAAATGGTAATAACAC
Source organism: Psychroserpens mesophilus (assembly GCF_000826645.1). Classification (GTDB taxonomy): domain Bacteria; phylum Bacteroidota; class Bacteroidia; order Flavobacteriales; family Flavobacteriaceae; genus Psychroserpens; species Psychroserpens mesophilus. The sequence continues at coordinate 16,777 of NZ_JXJP01000004.1, read as the reverse complement.
CGGATTGATTTCTTTCAATGCGACTAATAATCCAGGGCTAACCTGTATTCAAGTTGATGATGTGGCTTATGCCAATGCAAACTGGACTAACATAGATCCACAGACTAATTTTAATACAAATTGTATTTCTGAAATTAACACCTATGTCCCAGATGATAATTTTGAACAAGCACTCATTGATTTAGGCTATGACGCTGGACCTTTGGATGATTACATCCCAAGAAGTAACATTAATACGGTTACTATATTAAATGTTGACAATAAAAATATTGACGACCTGACAGGTATAAAAGATTTTTTCGCTTTAGAAGAATTAAGTTGTGCTCAAAATAATTTAAGTAATTTAAACATTAGTAACAATACGCAACTTCAAGTATTAAACTGTTCTGCAAACAACCTAACCGATTTAAACGTTAGCCAAAACACCCAGCTACAAAATTTATATTGCTCAGGTAACCAAATAGAAAGCTTAGATGTGAGCGAGAATACTTTATTGAACAACTTTCAATGCCATGTTAATCAATTAACAAGTTTAGATGTAAGCCAAAATACCCTACTTACATATCTTAACGTAAACAATAATCAATTAACTACTTTAGATCTTACTAGCAATACTTTATTACATTTCATATTTTGCTCTGATAATCAATTAGTGAATTTAGACCTAAGTCCAAACACGACATTGATAACCACTTTAGACTGTCACAGTAATCAAATAACAGATATCGATGTAACTACAAGCCCTGACCTCACAAATCTTAATGTCACTGGCAATCAATTAACAAATTTAAATGTCACTATCAATACCCTATTAGATTATTTAAGTTGCACCAACAATCAACTAACGAGTTTAGATGTCACGAATAATACTGAGTTAACTGAATTAAATTGTGATTTAAATGCACTTACTAGTTTAGACCTTAGTTTAAATACAAGTCTAGAACATCTAGACTGCAATTCTAATCAATTAACAAATCTCAATATAAAAAATGGTAATAACACAGTGATTACTTTTTTTGTTGCTGCTTTCAATCCTAATTTAAATTGTATTCAAGTCGATGATGCTAACTACAGTGCCACAAACTGGACATTTATAGATGCTCAAACCAGCTTTAGCGAAGATTGTCACTATAACGAAACTTTTGTGCCTGACGATAATTTTGAGCAAGCGCTCATCGATTTAGGCTATGACTCTGGTCCTTTAGATGATTACGTACCTACCGCAAATATTAATGGTATCACGTCTTTGGATGTTAGTAGCAAAGGCATTAGTGATATCACAGGTATTGAAGATTTTACGTCATTAGAAGAACTTAATGTAATTACCAACAATTTAACGAACTTGGACGTAAGTCAAAATACAAATCTAAGTGTGTTAGAATGTGCAAACAACGAATTAACGGATTTAAATGTGAGTCAAAATAGTAATCTTACAGAATTAGAATGCTCACTAAACGATATTACAAGTCTTAATTTAGGTCAAAATACTGAACTAACATATATAGGTGCGGTTGCTAATGAATTAAATAATTTGAACTTAAATTCAAATACAGTTCTCGAAATTTTATATTGTGGAGGTAATAACTTAACCAGTTTAGATGTAAGTCAAAATTTAAATCTTAAAGAATTAGATGTGGTTGCAAACAATATAACAACTTTAGACTTAAGTCAAAATATAGAATTACAATTATTAAACTGCCCTTCCAATCAATTAACAAGTCTCAACATGAAAAATGGCAATAATACAGCAATTACTGTATTTCAAGCCGTTAATAACCCAGATTTGACCTGTATTGAAGTTGATGATGCAACTTACAGTACTACAAACTGGACAAACATAGATGCTCAATCCACCTTTAGTGAAGATTGCAACGCACCACAGACTTATGTGCCAGACGATAATTTTGAACAAGCCCTTATAGATTTGGGTTACGATTCAGGCTCTTTAGACGATTATGTCCCTACTGCAAATATTGATGGTATTACATCGCTGGACGTTAGCAGTAAAGGCATAGCCGATTTAACTGGTCTTGAAGATTTTATTGTATTGGAAGAACTTTATGCAGGTAATAATAACTTAACGAACTTGGACCTCAGCCAAAACACTTTTCTAACGGATTTAGATGTGTTTTCGAATCAACTCACTAGTTTAAATTTAAGTCAGAATACAGCACTGAAAACTTTGGGTGTTGTGTATAATCAATTAACCAATCTAGACTTAAGCCAAAATACTGCTTTAGAGACATTAAATTGTAACCAAAATGAATTAATAAATTTAAACGTTAGTCAAAATACATTGCTCACAGAATTACAATGTGGCATTAATAATCTAACCAATTTAAACCTAAGTCAGAATACAGCTCTTCAAATTTTGGCGTGTGGTATTAATGAACTTTCAACTTTAGACCTAAGCCAAAATACAGCATTACAAGAGTTAAATTGTGTTTCTAATCAATTAACAAGTATAGACTTCAGTCAAAACATACTGCTAAATGGCATAGATTGCTCTTCGAATCAATTAACAAGTCTCAACTTAAAAAATGGTAATAATACAGCGATTACTTTTTTTCAAGCCGTTAATAACCCAAACTTAACCTGTATTGAAGTTGATGATGCAACTTACAGTACTACAAACTGGACAAACATAGATGCTCAAACCACCTTTAGTGAAGATTGCAACGCACCACAGACTTATGTGCCAGACGATAATTTTGAACAAGCCCTTATAGATTTGGGTTACGATATGGCTTTAGACAATTATGTGCCCACGGCCAATATTAATGCAGAAACCTACCTCAACCTTGCCAATCAGAACATAAGCGACTTAACGGGAATTGAAGACTTCGTTGCACTAGAGACATTTGTTTGCTCAAACAATCAAATTACAAATGCCGATATGAGCCAAAATACGGCACTAACGTATTTAAACTTCGTTGGCAATCAAATAACAAACCTAAATGTAAACCAAAATACGGTTCTTGAATATTTATCCGTTTCTGATAATCAATTAACCACACTAGATATAAGCGCGAATACAGTACTAGTAAATTGTTACGTCGGAAACAATCAATTAACAGAACTAAACATAACTCAAAACGCGCTTCTGGAATCCTTGTCGGTACAGAATAACCAATTATCTAGCATTGATTTAAGTCAAAATACGGCACTTGAAACCCTACAGCTTACAGGAAATCAAATCACAACACTCGATTTGTCCTTAAACAGCAATTTGGATGTTGTAGAAGTTGATACCAATAACCTAACTGGTTTAAACATAAAAAACGGCAACAATACTAACATTTCATTTTTTGATGCAGCTAACAATCCAAACCTTAATTGTATCGAAGTAGATAATGCTGTTTACAGCATCACTAACTGGAGCAACATCGATGCCCAATCTGGTTTTAGCATCGACTGCAGCAATAGCAGTAATTGCGCTAATGCGGAATTGATTCAGGTTTCGGAAACAGTGACTACGGTAAATTTCGACTTTACTAACGAAATCTTCAGCAATGGCATGAGATGCTCTGGCAATATGGCTGCCTATGCAGACACTTGGTTTGAGTTTACAATGCCAGAAGATGGTGCTATAGGCATTAATGGCTCTGTTAATGTCAATAGATTTACACTTTATGATGCCTGTGAAGGCACTGAAATTGCCTGTTTTAACAATTTTAGTATCATAGATAATCTCACAACTGGAACCACTTATAAATTGCGCGTTTTTAGAACTGCTGCAACTGCAAGCAATAGTAACTTTACCAGTTTTGACATTTTATTCAACGACACTCTAAATACCGAAGATTTTACCTCTTCAAAAGTATCTGTAGCACTTTATCCTAACCCTTCTTCAGATATAGTGACCATAACATCTAATGTCACTGACGAAATTGGAACTATTTCTATCATTGATATTTCTGGTAAAAAACTACTGAGTCAAAATCAATCAAACATCATTGATGTAAAGCATTTGGCTAATGGCATGTATTTCGTAACCATTGAAGTAGGCCAGCAAATCATCACAAAGAAACTATTGATAAAAAAGTAAAAGCTTAAAATAACTTTGAAAAAGTTAAATAAAACAGAGTAGTTAAATTTAGTAAGTAACTATGTTTTTGATTTGGAAAGTCGCTTATAGGGAGCGACTTTCCTTTTTTGTTGTTGTTTCAAAATGGGTTTCAATCATTTCAAGGCTTACGTTTAGTAGCTTTGAGTTTCTTGGCTGTTCGAGCGCAATGGAGACCTATTTCTGAAACAAAAGAGACCAAAACACCCTATTTCCTTGCGCTTGACGAAATACTACCCGACTTTGAAAAAATAATCCACGTCATTTTCTGACGCTACAGATAGCTTTGAAGAGCTATTAATTATGACCTCTTTTTAAGACCTAGAAGTTGTGACCTATACTATTCTTTTTTGCCTACACAAAAAAGAAAGGTTACAGTTTAAATTCCATAATGTATAGCAGTAAAATCTCAAAAGCATAGCATTATGAAAACTAAAATACTTTACACCCTTACACTTGTTGTTTTTCTGCAAATATCTCATGCTCAAGTAGGCGTTGGGACTACCGACCCGAAAGCGAGTTTAGATGTAGCGTCTAGTAGCCTAACGAATCCAACTCACACCGACGGTCTCTTAATTCCGAAAATTGATAATTTTCCAAGCACTAATCCTGGAACAGATCAAGATGGGATGATGGTTTATGTCACTGGAAATGGAGTTCCTGCAAAAGGCTTTTATTATTGGGACAATGGAAGTAGTTCTTGGCTAAGTGTAAAAGGCGTGGAAAAAATAAACGATTTAATAGATGCAAAAAGCGATAATGACGGATCTTTTAATGGCGCTTCAATTTTCTTTGGTATTGGATCTGGATTAGTAGATGATGGCACTAACAATTTCAATAATGCTATAGGCTTTCAAGCATTAACCTCAAATACTTCTGGCAATAACAATACAGCAATTGGAGCACAAAGCCTGTTTACAAATCAGACAGGAAACAGTAACATTGCATTGGGCTTTCAGGCCTTATTTAATAATACATCAGGAAACGATAATATAGCCTTAGGAACCAACTCTTTAAGAGCAAACCAAACAGGCTTTCAAAATACAGCCATAGGCGTTAGAAGTCTAAGACAGAACACTAGCTTCTCTAATACTGTAGTTGGTAGTAGTGCTCTAGAAAATAATGTGACAGGAAACTCAAATGTAGCACTCGGAGCAAGTGCAGGTGCCAATAGCATAGCAGGTTTTGCAAACGTCTTTATTGGTACTAATTCTGGTATAGGGAATTTAGGGAGTGGCAACGTTATGATTGGCTATCAGTCTGGTTTGAGTGAGATGGGAAGTAATAAATTGTATATAGAAAACTCTAGTGCTAATTCCGATAACGCTCTTATTTATGGTGATTTTGGTGCCGATTTATTAAGAGTAAATGGCCAATTTCAAATTGGTAATCCAACAACAACAGGATTTATCTTACCAACCACTGATGGAGCTGTAGGACAAATATTGACAACAGATGGAGCAGGAAACGTCAGCTTTCAAAATGCAACAGTAAATACTGACGACCAGGACCTACAGGCACCAACCTTAACAGGAACAACCTTAAACCTAAATATAGAAAACGGTACCGGAACGTCTATAGATTTATCCGCACTTCAAGATGGTGTCGGGACAGACGATCAAAATATCCAAAACCTTAGCCTTAATGGTAGTAACATTTTAACCGTTGGGATTGAAAATGGTACTGCAGATACTGTTGACTTATCGGCACTTAATCAATCCGTAGCTGTTGCTAATAACACAACAACTATTACTAATCATATTGCCAATGATGCGGACACCGTGATTGGAAACGAAATTATCACTGCTGCTGGGCTCAGTGGTACTACTTTACAAATTACAGAAGCAGGAAATATTACTAATGTTGATTTATCCACATTGCAAGATGGTACTGGAACCGACAATCAAAACCTAACTGCCGCAACACTTACAGGAACGACCCTTAACTTAGGCATTCAAAATGGTACTGGAACTTCAGTAAATTTGGCTAGTCTGCAAGATGGTACTGGAACTGATAACCAAAACCTAAGCACTGCAACACTAACAGGGACAACACTCAATTTAGGCATTCAAAATGGTACTGGAACTTCAGTAAATTTAGCGAGTTTAACCGACGACAATGACTGGGTTACTGTAGGCGCCAATATTGAAAGACAAAATGGAGATGTTTACATCGGAAATACTAATACAACAAATAATGACCTTCATATTAGTAATAACATTATCGATTGGGACAATACTAATTATTACTTAAATCCCGACGAGCTAAGTGTTGTTGATGAAATTCAATTTGATTCAGGAACCGAAACAGATCCGAGTATTCGATTCCAGTCCACAAATACCGGTTTTTTTAGCCCATCAAACGCGGTAACAGCCTATTCAGCAAATGGAACCGAATCGTTTAGAATTCAAAATGATGGCGAAATAAGTATTGGTTTAACTGCACCAAGCGATTACAAATTTAGTCTCAGTTCATTATCTAATCTAAATGAAATCAGAATTGGGAATAACACAACAAGTACTAATGACTTTATCGATATCAATCATAATTCACAACGTGGAAACGCAATTGACATCTCTGTGGATAACAGTTATACGCTTGCCTCAAGATCTGGCATTGCAGTGTTTAATGAACTTGGTGATACAAGTGTAAACATTGGTAAATACTTAACAGGCTCTTATAGTATTTATGGTGTAGAAGTAAGAATACCCGAAGATTTAACAGGTATCGAATATGGCATATACTCTAACGTTTCAACTACAAATGGCTATGCTGGCTATTTTATTGGAAGAACATCTTTTGGAAACACCTCATCAAACCGGTACACAATGCCTGCGTCTGATGGTACAATTGGTCAGGTATTAACCACTGATGGCATTGGTAATACAAGCTGGCAGAATCTTCCATCAGCATCATTGTCATTAGCGCGTATAACAATGTCAGCCGATCAGTCATTTACTACAAGTTCCTGGCAAAAATTGAATTTTGATACTGTTGATTTTGACCTTAACTCTGAATTCAATACCACAACAGATGAATTCGATGTGAATTCAACAGGTTACTACCGCATTAATGCCTCTTGGAGAAGCACCAACACTTCAACCTCTACAAACGCCTTTGGAATTGCCATTGTAGTTAATGGTGTTTTTGAAGGTGCAGTAAACTTTAATAACTCTGGAAGTGGTTATGTGTTTCGATCTATTAACAGAATATTGGACTTAAATGCTGGAGATAGCGTAGAAATACAAATCTTAAATACAGGACCAATCGATGTCTTTTCAAATGATATTGTGACCTCTTTTGAAATAGAACAAATACGATAAAGTTCAATCTAAAAATCTTTAAAAAATCACATATTATGAATAGAAATCACTTTATTAAATCACTTGGAGGATTAAGTTTATTGACGCTTATTCCCAAAAATGCATTTGCCAAGACCATAATCTCTACTAAAGAATACCTGAAATCCAAAATTGTCAGGGCTGATGAGGGTAAAATATTAAATGTCATTGGTGACATTCAAACCCATAAGCTTGTTGGTAGTGACACCAATAATCAAATTGTAGAATGGGTAGATGATGTAGAGCCAGGTGTCGGAATTCCTCCTCATGTGCATACGAAAGAGGATGAAATTTTTAGAGTGATTAAAGGTCAAGTCGAAATTATGATCGATGGCAACACAACAATCCTGGAAGCTGGTGATGTAGCTTTTGCTCCAAAAAACTTACCTCATTCCTGGAAGGTTGTAGGGACTGAAAAAGCAAAAATGATCACCAGTGCATTTCCAGCAGGAATTGAAATCATGTTTAGAGAATTAGCCGATTTAACTGCTGGTCCTCCAGATTTCGCAAAAGTTTCTGAAATATGTGGTCGACACGGAGTCACATTTATAAAATAGTTAAATTTAGTAAGTAACTATATTTTTGATTAGGAAAGTCGTTTGTAGGGAACGACTTTCCTTTTTTGTTGATTTTTTAAAATGGGTTTGTTTCATTTCAAGGCTTAAGTTTTGTAATTTGCAAGCTGTCAGTTCGAGCGCAGTCGAGAACTATTTTAAACAAAAAAACCTTTCAACTGCGCTCAAGGTGACATTCGTTTCCAAATTAAAATTCAATATGTCAGATCAAAAACGCTTATTTCTTGTTGATGCCTATGCCCTAATTTTTCGTGGGTATTACGCTTTTATAAAAAACCCGAGAATCAATTCCAAAGGGGAAGATACTTCAGCCATCATGGGTTTTATGAATTCCTTATTAGATGTGATTAAACGTGAACGACCAGATCATTTGGCCGTTTGCTTTGATAAAGGCGGAAGTGTGGATCGTGTGGAAATGTTCGAAGCTTATAAAGCCAATCGCGATGAAACACCAGAAGGTATTAAAACTGCGATTCCATATATCTGTGACATCCTAGAAGCCATGCACATTCCAATCATGGTCAAAGAAGGGTTTGAAGCCGATGATGTCATTGGCACCTTATCGCGTCAAGCCGAAAAAGAAGGTTACAAAACCTATATGGTCACTCCTGATAAGGATTTTGCACAGTTGGTTACTGAAAATATATTCATGTACAGGCCTGTATTTGGTGGTGGTTATGAAACCTGGGGAATTCCTGAAGTACAGAAGAAATTTGAAGTGGAAAACCCTATGCAAGTGATTGACTTTTTAGGTATGATGGGCGATTCTTCCGATAATATTCCTGGATTGCCTGGTGTGGGCGAAAAAACAGCAAAAAAGTTTATCAAAGAGTTTGGAAGCATGGAAAATCTACTCGCCAATACTGATCAGTTGAAAGGTAAAATGCGAGAAAAAGTAGAAGCTGCCAAAGACTTAGGGATGCTTTCCAAACAATTAGCAACGATTATGCTTGATGTTCCTGTAACCTTTAATGCTAAAGATTTTGAACTCGACCATCCTGATGTTGAAAAAGTAAAACAAATTTTCACCGATTTAGAATTCAGACGTCTTACTGATAATTTCTTAAAAACCTTTGCTTCGGAAACAGAAGTAGCTTCAGCTACTCAATCACAAGACTCTAAACCTACAGAAGCCAAACCAACTCCGAAAGAGCAAAAATCAGCTGGTGAAGGACAATTTTCATTATTTGGAGGAGATGCTTCCACCACAACCGAAACCGTTTCAGAATATACACGTAAAACCGCTGAAACAACCTCGCATTTTTATCAGAGCGTCGCGTCTGGAATGGCAACGAAATTGTTCGTCAAAAATTTACTGAATCAAACTTCTGTATGTTTTGATACTGAAACTACTGGACTTAACCCGTTAACAGCAGAACTCGTTGGCATCGCTTTTTCATGGGAATCTGGTAAAGGTTTTTACGTCCCATTTCCAGAGAAAAAAGAAGAAGCGCAAGACCTCATTGAAATTTTGCGACCTTTCTTCGAAAATGAAAACATTCAAAAAATTGGTCAGAATCTAAAATACGACATCAAAGTTTTAGCAAAATATAATATCGAAGTCAAAGGCAAACTCTTCGACACCATGTTAGCGCATTATTTGATTAATCCTGATATGCGACATAATATGGATGTGCTGGCTGAAACCTATCTCAATTATACGCCAATTTCAATCACAGAACTTATTGGCAAAAAAGGTAAAAACCAATTGTCGATGCGCGAGGTGCCACTCGAAAAACAAACCGAATATGCGGTTGAAGATGCTGATATCACCTTACAACTCAAAGAACATTTCGAAAAAGAACTCGGTGAAGCCAATACCCAAAAATTATTTGATGAGATTGAAATTCCACTGCTACGAGTGCTTGCAGCTATGGAGTTGGAAGGCATTAATCTCGATATAGACTTCTTAAATTCCTTGTCGGAGCAACTTAATAGCGATATCGCCAATCTCGAACAAAAGATTTACGAAGCGGCAGGCGAAGAATTTAATATCGCCTCACCAAAACAGATGGGAATTATCCTTTTTGAAAAACTCAAACTGGTTGACAAACCGAAAAAGACCAAAACCGGACAATACGCTACCTCTGAAGATATCTTATCCTATTTGGCAAAAGACCATGAGATTATTAGAAATATTTTGGAGTATCGCGGACTAGCGAAACTGAAAAGCACCTATGTGGACGCCTTACCATTACAGGTTGAAGAAAGCACAGGACGTGTGCATACCGATTATATGCAAACCGTTGCAGCAACCGGACGATTGAGTAGTAACAATCCGAATTTACAAAACATTCCAATTCGTACCGAACGTGGTCGTCAGGTTAGAAAAGCCTTCGTCCCAAGAAATGAGGACTACACGCTTTTAGCTGCCGATTATTCGCAAATAGAACTGCGTATCATTGCCGCCTTGAGTAAAGAAGAAACCATGATTGACGCCTTTAAAAATGGCGAAGACATTCATGCCTCCACAGCATCTAAAGTCTTTAATGTACCATTGGCTGAAGTGACTCGTGAGCAACGTAGCAATGCCAAAACCGTTAACTTCGGAATCATTTATGGCGTCTCTGCCTTTGGCTTAAGCAATCAAACCGATTTATCAAGAAGCGAAGCCAAAGAGCTCATTGACACCTATTATGAAACCTATCCGAAACTCCGTAGCTATATTCATGACCAAGTCGATTTTGCTCGTGACAATGGGTATGTACAAACCGTTTTAGGTCGTCGTCGTTATTTAAAAGATATCAATTCGCGAAACGCAGTGGTTCGTGGTGCAGCCGAACGAAATGCTGTGAATGCGCCAATTCAAGGCTCTGCAGCCGACATCATTAAAATTGCGATGATTAAAATTTACGACAAACTTCAAACTGGCAATTACAAATCTAAAATGCTTTTACAGGTGCATGATGAATTGGTATTCGACATTTACAAACCAGAACTCGAGACCATGAAAACGCTTATCAAAACCGAAATGGAAAATGCATATAAATTAGAAGTGCCTCTCGATGTCGATTTAGATATTGGTGATAATTGGTTGGAGGCGCATTAATTTCAATTTAGATGAAAACAATTTCTGTCACATGCGCTATCATTCAATTTGAGGATAAAATATTAGCCGTTCAAAGAAGTGAAACAATGAAACTTCCTTTTAAATGGGAATTTGCAGGAGGCAAAATAGAAGCAGCTGAATCTGAAATTGATTGTATTAAAAGAGAAATCTTTGAAGAGTTGAATATTCTCATTGAAATCGAAAAAAGACTTACTCCTGTAACTCATCAATATTCTGATTTTGAAATTGAATTAATTCCATTTATTGCGGAATATATTTCAGGAGAATTAACACTTAAAGAACATGTAGATTTTGTTTTAGCTAATAAAGAGGATTTGCATAAATTAGATTGGGCTGAAGCCGATTTACCAATTTTAAAAGAATTTTTAGAGATATGAAACAAGGTATTTATGAAGAATTAATTACGCAACTTATCTCTGAAAAGTTGAAAGAGCTTGATAAAGATAAATTCTTTTTAAAAAAGAGTCTAATAGATAAAGAGGAAGCTTCGCGTGTACTTTCCAAACATCTCTCAAAGACTTTAAAACATGCTTTTGAGATTATCAAAGGTGAGAATAAAATAGAACAACAAATTCGAATTGCAAATAAAATAATAAGACTCCTAAAAGAAGAGCTAAACAAACAAGAATTTAAAGAAGACTTAGTAAGTATTGAAGGGGAAATTTTAAAGGCAGTTTTCTCCAAAACAGATGCACACTTTTCAAACTTAGATTTACATCTAAAAGAAATAACACCTTACACTACATTAACTCAGAGTGAACTTTTCACTGGTGGAAATGGAGGTTTATCTTTAGAAAGTGAACTTAAAAAGGAGATTCTTTCTTCAAACCAAATAAATTTATTAGTCTCTTTTATAAAATTTAAAGGCATTATAATTCTTGAAAAAGAATTAAAAGAATTTACTCAGCGTGGTGGAAAACTGAAAGTAATTACAACGACGTATATTGGAGCCACAGATTATAAAGCTATTCAACTACTTGCTAGACTTTCAAATACAGAAGTCAAAATATCTTACAACACTGGAAACGAAAGATTACATGCAAAAGCTTATCTATTCTATAGAAATTCAGGTTTTCATACTGCTTATATCGGCTCGTCAAATTTTTCAAGGTCAGCTTTAACTGATGGCTTAGAATGGAATTTAAAAGTTACTACTAAAGAAGTCAGCCATATCATTGATAAATTTCAGAAAACATTTGATGCATATTGGCAAAGTGATGATTTTGAATTATTTGATGAATCAATCCATAACGACAAGCTTCAAGACGCTTTAAAACAGAGTAAGTTTAGTAAGCCTTATGAAAACACGACTGCTTTTTTCGACATCAAACCATTTCCATATCAAAATGAAGTCTTAGAAAAATTAGAGGTTGAAAGAACTGTGCATAGTAGATATAGAAATCTCGTAGTTGCTGCAACAGGAACTGGAAAAACTGTAATTTCAGCTTTTGATTATAAACGTTTTAAACAGGATAACGAATCTTCAAAACTTCTTTTTCTTGCTCATAGAAAAGAAATATTACAAAAATCACTTTCAACTTTTCAAGGCGTTTTAAGAAACAATAATATTGGAGAATTGTGGGTTGATGGAATGGTTCCTAATAACTTCGAGTTTGTATTTGCTTCTGTTCAAACAGTAAATAATCAACTTGCGAATAGCAATCTATCAGAAGATTACTATGACTATATCATTATTGATGAATGTCATCATCAAATTGCAAACAGCTACAGGTCGGTAATCAATTACTTCAAACCAAAAATACTTCTTGGTCTAACTGCTACGCCTGAACGAATGGATGGTGGAGACATTTTAGAAGATTTTGACAATAAAATTGCAGCAGAAATCAGATTACCTGAAGCAATGAACAGGAAATTACTTTGTCCTTTTCAATATTTTGGCATTACTGATAGCATAGACTTAACACATGTAAGTTGGGTTAGAGGTAAGTATGTACCGAGCGAATTAACTAATTTATACACCTCAAATGATAGACGAATTCGAGAAGTAATTGACGCATTAGATAAATATACAAAAGATATAAATGATGTTAGAGCTTTAGGCTATTGTGTTTCGATGGACCACGCTATGTACATGGCGGAAAAGTTTACACTAGCAGGTTTTAAAGCCGATTATTTAACGAGTCAGAATAACAAAAATAGAGTTGAGATTCGTAAAAAATTAGAGAAAAAACAAATAAATTATTTGTTTGTCGTGGACATGTTTAATGAGGGAATTGATATCCCAGAAATTGATACAGTTTTATTTCTAAGACCAACAGAAAGTTTGACCGTATTTTTACAACAACTAGGACGTGGTTTAAGACTGCATGAAGATAAAGATTGTTTAACCGTTTTAGACTTTGTAGGTAACGCTCACTCTGAATATAATTTTGAAAGTAAATTTAGAGCACTAATAGGAAAAACGAACACAACGGTTAAAAAAGAGTTAGAGGACAATTTTCCGCATCTCCCTTTAGGATGCTCTATTATTTTAGAGAAAAAAGCAAAAGAAACGATTCTAAGTAATATTACAGCTGCAACATCTTTAAATAAGAGAAAATTAATTCAAAGAATTCAACAGTTCCAGAATGACACTACTCTACCTTTAAATTTAGGTAATTTTAGTTCCCTATATAATATTCCTTTAGAATCTATCTACAAAAGAGACAGTTGGAAGCGTTTGTGCCAAATTGCTGGAAAAATGGATGATTTTGACAGAAAAAATGAAAAAGCCATTGTATCCGCTATTTCTAATAAATGGCTCTCAACAAATTCATTAAGTTATTTTTCTTTCATTTTAAAAATTGCTAAACAAAATTTCAATATCAATATTTCGGATTTCAATGAAAATGAAAAAACGATGCTTTTGATGTTACATTATGATGTTTGGCAAAAGGAAGGTGGTTTTGATTCATTAGAAAATAGTATTAAAGCCATTGGTGAGAACAAAATTTTGGTTGATGAAATAAAGGAGGTTCTCGAGGTATTGATTGAAAATATTGACTTTAAAGAAATACCAATAAATCTTCCTTACGAACAACCATTGAAACTTCATAGCCGTTATACTCGAGACCAAATTTTAACCGCATTTCAATTTAGTAGTTTTGATAAAAAATCTTCAAACCGAGAAGGTACGGCAGAAAACAAAAACTTAAACACAGAAATTTTGTTTATAAATCTCATTAAATCAGAAGAAAACTTTTCGCCCACTACGATGTATGATGATTATGCAGTAAATGAATTATTATTTCACTGGCAAACTCAAAATTCAGCAAGACCAGATAAAGGTAAAGGCTTGTCTTATATAAAGCATAAAGAAAATGATAAACGAATTTTACTCTTTGTTCGTGAAAAAGCAAAGAATGAATTTGGAAACAGTTTAGGATATGTCTTTATTGGAGAAGGCAATTTAAAAGACTATAACGGATCTAAGCCAATGAGCATTAACTGGAAACTTGAGGAACCAATGCCACATTATTTATGGAAAGATGCTGCGAAACTCTCTGTTGGATAAGCTAAAACAGAAAAACTACCTCTTCTTCTTCCCCTTATACTTCACCTTGTTCTTCCGCTGATTAAAAGGCACAGCATCATCAAAGGTATGTTTCGCCTCACCTTTAGGTTTATTTTTACGCCACTTTTCGGTTTTGGCAGGAAGCAGCACATCTAATAAATCCTGACGACCCAATCGATTTAAGGTCTTTTTTATCCAGGCTTTGTTTTCATCTTTATACCAAAAGAAAAAACGATGCTGCTCATCTTTTTCCTTGCGAGTTTTTGGCGTATTGACTTCCTTTAGGGTATACGGATGGTAACCACTGTAATAAATCACTGTCGCAACCGTCATTGGTGTTGGTGTAAAGCCTTGCACTTGCTCTAACTGAAAGCCCATATCTTTAGTTTCGGCAGCCAAATTAGCCATATCTTCCACTTCACAGGCTGGATGATTCGAAATAAAATACGGAATGAGCTGAAGCTTCAAGCCTTTCTTGATATTAATCTTATCAAAACGCTCCTTAAACTTATGGAAGTAGGTGAACGACGGTTTCCGCATCAGCTTCAACACAGGATCACTCGTATGTTCTGGCGCGACTTTCAAGCGACCAGACACATGCTTGGTCATCACTTCTTCGGTATAATCGTCGAGCTCTTTCGGATCGGCATTTTTGTTGAATTCTGGCACCAGCATATCATGACGTATTCCAGAACCAATAAAGGATTTTTTGACTTTCGGATGACTGTCAACAGCCTGATACAATTCGGTAAGCGGTTTGTGCGAGGTATCTAAATTACTACAAATCACAGGCGAAATACAACTTGGTGCCACACACTTGTCGCAAATCGATTGCACCTTGCCTTTCATTTTATACATATTGGCACTTGGTCCTCCAATATCACTCAAGTAGCCTTTAAAATCTGGCATGTTCGCAACGGTATCGACTTCCTTCAAAATCGATTCCTGACTACGAGAGGCAATAAACTTCCCTTGATGTGCCGAAATGGTACAAAAGCTACAACCACCAAAACAACCACGATGAATGTTGATAGAAAACTTAATCATTTCAAACGCAGGAATCGGTCCACGTTTGTCATATTTCGGATGTGGTAATCGTGTGTAAGGCAAATCGAAAGAGGCATCAATTTCTTCCTCAGTCATCGTCGGATAAGGCGGATTAATCATCAAAGTCTTATCACCTACTTTCTGAAAAATACGACGTGCAGCCAGCTTATTCGATTCTTGCTCAATCACCTTAAAATTAGAAGCGTATTGCTTTTTATCTTTCAAACAGGTTTCATGAGACGCAATTTCAACATCTTCCCAGTTACTGTTCTTCGGAATCGCTTCGTCTTTATCTAAAAGCACAGCGGTTTGATTAATGGTGTTCAAACTGCGAAACGGAACGCCTTTTTCAAGCAAACGTATAATTTCACGCAAGGGTTGTTCACCCATGCCGTACACCAGCATATCGGCTTTAGAGGTTTCTAAAATGGTTGGCATGAGTTGATCACTCCAGTAATCATAATGCGTCACACGACGCAATGAACCTTCAATCCCTCCAATTAATACAGGAACATCTGGCCATTTTTCTTTTAAAATATTGGAATATACAGAAGATGCATAATCTGGTCTGAAACCGATATCACCATTTGGTGTATACGCATCTTTATCACGACGTTTTTTATTCGCGTTATAATTGCTCACCATAGGATCCATACAACCACCAGTCACACCAAAAAACAATCTTGGCTTTCCAAGTTTTACAAAATCCTGAAGATTATCATTCACATTCGGTTGCGGCACAATCGCCACACGCAAGCCCATACTTTCCAGCAAACGACCAATTACAGCAGGTCCAAAGGTAGGATGATCTACATAGGCATCACCACTAAATAAGATGACATCCAGGTATTCCCAACCTCGAATCTTAACCTCTTTGTTTGTGGTAGGCAACCAATCTGAAAGTTTTAACTCTTGCATAACCGTGCAAAAATACTTAAAAATTAAACGCTTAGCTGTTAAAATTGATGGAATGCGATGGCTTTGTTTTTTTGGGCGTTCCCACAAGGGTCGCGCTTTCCGTTACAAGTCCTCGTTCGTACCTCTCTGTGGGCTTTTCACTACAATCGCTAACGCTGTTAGTTGTTAGTTGTTAGTTGTTAGTTGTTAGTTGTTAGTTGTTAGTTGTTAGTTGTTAGTTGTTAGTTGTTAGTGGTTAGTGGTTAG
>NZ_JXJP01000039.1 GCF_000826645.1 Psychroserpens mesophilus | reverse complement strand
AAACACCTTATCTTCTGCTCATGTTAATAGAGCATTAAACCACATTGGAAAAAATAATTGTAAAGAGGCCAAAACTGATATAATTTATATCTATAAAAATTATCGAGATGTAGAAAATATAGAATATCACATAAAAGATTTAGCTGAAAAAATGAAAAACTGTGTACAACAACGTGTATAACTAATTGCTTGGTCTGTGTGTACTCGGAAAATCCTAGCGGATTTTCCTAATGGTTAGTTTCTTTTTGCTAACTTAGTTCTAGCCAACGCAACTAGCCATTACACGAACACGTTGTGTGTAATTTACACGCAACCTTTTTTAAATTTCTGCATCTACACTAATAAAAGCTATGTTAAAAAAAATATTAATTACAGTTTTAGTAATATTTGGAATAACTTCTTGTAATAAAGAGGAAATTGACAATAAGAGTGTAAACTTTGCAGTATGCGATGGTATTAAACAAATTAAAGAAGTCGTTATAAATAATGTTACTGTTACAGAATTAGATACAAATAATCAAATAGGTTATATAATAAGAGCAACTGTTAGTAATAAAACAGATTCTGAAATCCTTGACGGTAGAGTTATTGTAACTTTTTTTGCAAACAATAATCCTATGAACTACAATATTACTGGAGAATGCAATAACCTTCTGCCCAACTCAAGTTGCGAATTTTTTAAATTTGTACCTATAATGCCAAACGAAAATATTGATCAAAATCCAGTAGTTGCTTGTTATTATTATGAACTTTAAATAGTTACATTTATTAAAACAAAACTACACACAACAACGTGTAAAGTTAATTGCTACTTCTCTATTCCATCGGAATAATAATTACAAAAACTTTAGTACATTTACTTAAGAAACATTTTGTTAAGTTTAGCCTTGCGTTTTGTTTCCAAACGGAATTTTCGCCAAAAAAGGCTCAGCCTAACGCCAAAACGCAAGGCTAAAATCCCGCAACAAACCTTACACAAACTCGTTACCACACATTTGAGAATAACAGCAAAACATATAAAAGAAAATTATTTGATTTTAATAATTAAGCTTTCTATTGTGTGCATATTTATCTTCTCTTTGATTTATGGAGTTTCGAATACAATTGACCACTACTACAATCTTGGAGACTTGAATGCAAACAAATTAACTGAATATATACAAATTGCTACGAACAATTATTATTTAAGACCTTCTCTTATTTTGTTAATTCCAATTATTGGAATTTTCACAAATAGAAAAATTGGTTGGATTTTAATTCTATCCTATTTCTATTTTCTAATTGCGAACTTAGCTTTTCTTGCGACATTTACCGAAATAACGAAAAAAAGCATAATTGCTCTGTATGTTTTCGGATTCTTACTCTTGCTCGTGATCATAATACTTATGAACAAAAAGAAAATTAGTAATAATATTTATGGAATTGAGAAAACGGAATTGATTAATAAGAATGTTATCGCTTCTTCGATCGGAATTTCAATAGCGATAATTTTAGTTATGATTAAAGGGAATGGAATTTAAAAAACGTGTGGTAACAACGTGTAAAGTTAATTGCTACTTCTCTATTCCATCGGAATAATAATTGCAAAAACTTTAGTACATTTACTTAAGAAACATTTCGGTAAGTTTAGCCTTGCGTTTTGTTTCCAAACGGAATTTTCGCCAAAAAAGGCTCAGCCGAGCGCCAAAACGCAAGGCTAAAATCCCGC
Organism: Psychroserpens mesophilus; assembly: GCF_000826645.1. Lineage (GTDB taxonomy): Bacteria > Bacteroidota > Bacteroidia > Flavobacteriales > Flavobacteriaceae > Psychroserpens > Psychroserpens mesophilus. The sequence continues at coordinate 7,682 of NZ_JXJP01000039.1, read as the reverse complement.
AACAAACCTTACACAAACACGTTGTAACCAATTAAAGAAAAAGCATGAGTAAGGAGTTTTTCAATTCAGAAAAAGATATGCAAAAATGGTTAAGTGATGAATTTTCTAAGGAAAAGAACTTAACTGATCTTATTCTGAATGTTGAAGAATTTGAAAAATACGAACCTAACTGTTTAGCTTCTAAAAAAATATTTCAAAGTTTCTCACATTCTTTCAAATCTTTGGATAATACATCAGTAATTTCCGAAGATGAAAATATTTCATTCAAAAAAGGAGACTCTTTAAAACCAGATTTTTTACTTTATGCACTTGAAACCGAAAGTGTTGTAATAGTTGAGATAAAAAATTCGGGACATGCTACAAGAGAAGGAGGTACAGAATTAGGAGCATATGCAAGTGAGGTAAAATCTTATGTACCATTTATTTCAGATGGCGATATTGTGAACGTAATAATTTCACCTGAATGGCCAACATTAATTAGACATTATATTTTTCATGAAATTTTTTGGGTTCAAAGAAATGTGATTTGTCTTGAACCTATAAAAAGTAATGGTGAAATAAAATTAAATATACTTGACATAGATTCTATCATAGAAGATAACATCTCATTAAAAATTGGATACCAACATCTTGGTGGATATCAACTATGCTTATATGACCACAACTTATATAAAGAACCTGATAACAGAACCAGATTAGATCCTCATATAGAACAAATGAATACTGCAATTAGTGCTATGGCAACTAAAGGGAATTCACAAAGAAATCATGGATTTGCATTTCTTTGGAAAGATAATTGGGATTTAAGTCTTGCGCCTTATAGTATAACAATAATAAATTTTTCACCATTTCAATCCCTTGAAAGATTATTTCATGATGAAGATTTCGAGCCCAATTCAATTACAGAAAAATTTGTAGATATTCTTAAAGATTTTGATCCAAATGGTCATGGTGAATCTTTAATTTCCATAACCCAAACAGGTAGAGAGTTTTTAGAAGACTTTTGTGCACCTAGAATGGAAGGTTTTCATACATGGGATATACTCAAAGAAACAATGCTAAGTAGATCAGATCTAATTTCATTTCATTCTTGGGGTGTTTTTGGCGAGTTATATTCTGATAAATTACTGGAAAAGTATAAAGAAGGTGATTTCAACCTTAAATCTAACAACCCTGAATTAGGTCTTGAATTACTTGATGAATTAATAGACCCAGACTATGAGTTTATTAATCTTGCATATTATGATTATGATCCTGATGAAGATGAAAATGGATTTTTTTTAAAAGATTTAGAGGGATTAAATGAAGAAAATAATGATTTTGGAAACGAAGATGAAGACATTCCTTTCTAGTATAACTGGTTACAACAACGTGTATAGCTCATTGCGGCTGAATTCCTAATCGGAATTCATTGCAATTTGCTATCTTTAGGTTACGGCGGAAAATCATAGCTGATTTTCTGCAACGAGCCATACACAAAACCGTTAGCTGTAATATGTCTGAAACGACCAGAATAGAATATTTAAAGCAAAAAAAAGCTGAATATGAAAATCGAGTTAATCTTGAAAAAAAAGAAAATACTCTGAATCAATTTTTGGCGGAATTAAATATTATAGAATCCGAATTAGTAAAAATTACAGATTTAGATATTAATATAGAAAATATTGCTAATCCAGCTCTGATTGACAAACCTGAAAAACCAATTTTTACGGAATTAAGATTTAAAACAATTGATGAAGAATCAAACGTAAAAAGCGAAATTAAAAAATGGGTTTTGGATCAAAAAACAGAAAAAATTTTAATCAAGAATCAACTACTGATTGATAAAACGGATTGGTTAGAAATAAATGCGAAATCTTTAATCCAGAATTTTGATTTACTTTTTGATAAACTGAGTATATTATATACTTTAATTTTCTCACCTGAAAATGGAAATTTTATGAACCTATTTGAATTTGAATTTGCCGTGACTATTTATAAAGGGAACTTAAAAGGAAAAGAAATAAAATACTACAGCTAACAACGTGTATAATTCATGCTTTAATTAAACTTCATTGGAAAATTCATATATTTAATCATCTGATTTGCTACATCTGAAAATCCTACGGATTCTCAGCCGCACAAATCATACACAAGCACGTTGTAAACAATTTTATTTTGAAATGACAAAAAACTTACTATCCATTCTGATAATTCTCAGTGTTTTCGTAACGCACGCTCAATACGAATGGACTCCTGCCAAGGTTATTTTAAAGGATGGACGAACATTTCGTGGTTTGGTCAAGTTTCCAATGCATTCTGGCGGCATGGTTTCTATTGGAACTACTAAGTTCAAATACAAGAAAAACAGAAAATCTTCTACCATAAAATATGGCAGTGAGGAATTGGATAAAGTGATATTTGGTGATGAACAATTTGCAATTGCTGAATATCAATATGTTCCAATATCTAATAACAGATATGTTTTAATGGAACTAATTGTTAGCGGAAAAGCAAAATTATACGCTAGAGTTGTTTCTCTTGAACACAATTCTTTTAATGGAGCTTATCCTAATCAATCAACTACAACTACTCAATATGATGTCACAATTCCAGCTCCACTGAACACAACTGACAATAAAAGACTAAGCACAACTACTCAATATAATGTCACAATTCCTGCTACACAGAACAGTGCTGATAATAATCAATTAATGATTCCACAGCCGATTAACTATATTGATCAAAATTATCAATATTTTGTGCTAAGAAATGGCGAAAATAAAGCAACATGCATCGTAAATCCGCGAAAACCTGATAACTTCACATACCAAACAAAACAATATTTTTCCGATTGTCAAGATATTTTATCTTTTATAGAGAGTGAAATTTATGAACCCAAAAATTTAATAGAATTGATTGAAGATTATAATTTAATCTGCGAATAAAACAGTTTACAACAACGTGTATAATTAATTACTGCTGATTTACCTATCGGAAAATCCTTGAAATTAATTAACTTAGTCCTTATCGGAAAACGACTAACGCCCTTTTCCGTAACTAATCATTACACGAACACGTTGGCATTAATTTGAATGAAAGAAATCCTAAAATCAATAATTCGTCCAATCTTTTTTGGTTTTGCATTTTATTTGTTCATCCTTTTAGGATACAACACTAATTTCATATCGAATGACTCAATTCGAACTTGGACAACAATAATAGCTGGAACCTTATTTATCTATTTAATTGTTTACGCAGCAATTAATAAAAAAGAAAGTTTCGGAATTAGCGCAATCGGATTTTACATCACGCATATTTTATTTAGTATTGGATTACCTATTTTCTTAATTATTAATCAAGTTTTTTTTACTAATCATATTAAAAACGAACCACAATCCATGTTAGAAAAAGATAAAATAGAATTTGTTTCCAATCCAATAGATTGCAATAAAATAAAATATGGGACTTTCATAAATGGAATCGATACTATTATTCGATACTCAGAAAACAATAAAGATTTTGAACTTATTAAAGCTATTGGATTGGAAGACAAACTAAATCGGATTAAATGGCTTGACAGTTGTTCCTATGTTAGAATAATAAATAATGGTTCTATGAAAGAATTCATACAATTAGGAAATATAAAAAGTGGAGAACATCAAATGTATGAGAAACCTGCTATAACACACAAAATGTCCGAGGAACACATAACAACATTAACTGAATTAAAAAAAACTAATGCCAACAACGTGTATAATTAATTACTGCTGATTTACCTATCGGAAAATCCCTTGAAATTAATTAACTTAGTAACTTATCGGAAAACGACTAACACCCTTTTCCGTAACTAATCATTACACGAACACGTTAGCCTTCATTAAAACCAACCACTAAATAAATGATAAAATTCTTTAGAAAAATAAGATACGACCTTATGGAAAAAAATAAAATAGGAAAGTATTTAAAGTATGCTATTGGTGAAATTATTTTGGTAATGATAGGTATTCTTTTGGCTCTACAAATTAATAATTGGAATAACAACAGAATAGAACGCAAACTTGAATCGAATATATTAAGTGAAATTCAAATAAATCTTGAAAAGGATGTTATTAACCTTAATTCAAAGATTAGGTTTAATGAAAATCAAATAAAACATAATACAGTAATTTTGGAACATTTAGTTCGGAAAACACCATTAACTGATTCGTTAAGATTTTCTTATGCAAGATTATCAGGTAGAGGCACATTTGAACCAATAACTGTTGCCTATGAAAACCTAAAATCTAAAGGGATTGACATTATTCACAATGACTCGCTTAGAATTGCCATTTCAGAATTATACGATTTCAAGTATTTTTATGTCACTGAAGATTTAAGAATGGATTATGAGCCAATAAAGAATTTGCATATGAGTGAAATCTACAAGAATGTCAAGTCAGTATTTAGCGATGGCAAAAATCAAAGACTGTCAGAACCTGTGAACCTATCGGAAGCACAGAATAATATTTACTTTCAAGAAGCATTAAAACGAGCTATTACGTTCTATAATTGGATGAACCATAATTATGATAGAGCAATAAAAGAGAATAAGGATGTTCAGGAACAAATTAAAGCCGAATTGGTTCAAAGAGAGAAATAACGAAAGGCTAACAACGTGTATAATTAATTGCTACTATAAGTTATGCAGAGAAATTTCATCTACAATTTGTATATTTATGTTATCGGAAAATATACAAGTCAACGCCTTGCTATTTTCCTCCAGCGGATTTTTCGCCAAAAGTGGCTCATCCGAAGCTAAAACAGCTTCGGCTCAATCCGCAACATAATCATACACAAGCACGTTGGCAGTAATTATTTACTCATTCCCTAAATGATATTCTTGATTACCTAATTAACGTTGCGATTTACTTCATTTTAAAGATATCTTTGATTGAACATAACTTTTAACCTATGAAAAAGAAAATTCTTTCATCATTATTATTTCTTCTAACGTATTTAAGTGGATACTCTAGCTCTCAAGAACCAGATTTCATAATTTTTCAAAACGATACAATTCGAACTTACAATTTAATTTTGGAATCATATTTACATAGATATATTCCTAAAAAAACCGAAAGATTATTTGGTTTTTCCTTCAGAGATGGAGCAAGTCCAAATTGTTGGAGAGGATATCAAGCAATTTATAAAATTGAGAATGATAGTTTGTTTTTAGTTAATATAATTGATTGTCATGAACTTGGTAGTGGTTCCATCGACATCAAGAAATCTCGCAAAAAAATGAAAAGAATATTTGGAAACAAATTAAAAAATGGCAGAGTTTTCGTGAATTGGTTTAATGGAACCCTAAATTTTCCAATTAGGGATAAAATGCTTCGATATGATCGAATTTTCTACAGAATTTTTGAAGAAGAAACGATAATTGACATTTTCAATGGTAAAGTTTTAAGTCACTATGATGTGAAGAATTATGTTGACAAACCTAACGGAATAAATCGAAGGTATAAAGACAAAATCACTGATATTATTTTTGAAGAATTAATTAGAGATAGTTGGATTAATAATAAGGATTACGATTGTTCAGAAACTTATACTATAACGATAGATGCTATGGGCAAAGTAAGTGAAGTTAAACTATTCGTAAACGATGAAGACCAAGGATTGTTTTTCAATCCTGATGAATATCATTATTGTATTGATAAAATAACGAATGCACTCAAATTATTAAAGTTCGATATTATTAAAGACAAAGGAATCCCAATTTCAGAAGATGTATACTTAGAAATTTGGATTAAAGATGATGGAACTATTGAAAATTGGACAAAAGAATAACAACTGCCAACAATGTGTAAACGCAATAACTACTGAATTCCCTAGCGGAAATTCAGTCTTTTTAACTAAATTAGCTAAGTCAGTGGAAAAATACTAACGCTTTTTCCCGTTACTGACGCTTACACAAACAAGTTGTGCTTCATTATCAGAAACCACTAACCAATGATAAAGTTCTTTAGAAAAATTAGACAAAAAATGCTGACTGAAAATAAATTCAGTAATTATTTGATTTATGCAATCGGAGAGATTTTTCTTGTTGTTATTGGAATACTCATTGCTCTACAAATTAACAATTGGAATGAATCAAGAAAACAATCCATAACTGAAAAAGAATTTATCACAAGCTTAAAAAATGACTTGAAACAAGATAAAGCTTTTATTAAGAGAGTAATAAAACTCAACGAACCGAGAATCGTAGCCTATGAAATCCTGAATGACAACTTACAAAATCTTTATAATAACGATAGAAAATCTTTAGACTCTATATTCAAAATTTATTTCAGAAGCCAACGGACATTTTATCCTATATCTGGCTCGTATGAATCAGCTGAATCAGGAAATCAAATATCTATTTTTCAAAATAAGAAATTAGTTCAAAAAGTAGTTAAATTATATAATTCAACTTATGATAGGTTGATTGATAACGGTCGGATTTTAGACGAGAGATGGGATTTTTTAAGTAAAAAATATAGCTATGAAAGAAGGACGGGAAAATTTCGTGAAATGACGCCGGAACAATTGACTGAATTTCTAAATGACGTTTATCATCATTTCAAGCAATTGGAATGGTATCTAGAATCATTAAAATTGGCAATAATGGAAATTGATGAAATAAATACAGAAAAATAACGAAAGCACAACAACGTGTATAATTAATTACTGCTGATTTACCTATCGGAAAATCCCTTGAAATTAATTAACTTAGTGCTTATCGGAAAACGCCCCATGTCCTTTTCCGTAACTAATCATCACACGAACACGTTGTAGCCAATTAAACCAAAACATGAACAAAAAAATTCTCTTACTACTAATTTTATGTTCCATTTATACATTTGGACAAGAAACTGCAAAAATTGAAATTGATAATCCTGCTCCGAGAGTTGGACAAAAAGTGACTATGTCAATTAGTCTTGATTTCTTTACAGAATATGTGAAAAATGAGTTAGGAGATAATATCGAATTAACCAAAGAAAATTCTATACACGGAATACAGTCAAGAGGTTTTGATAGAGTTATAATATTTCAAGAAGCGAAAAAATATAAAGTTGGACCTTTCGAATTTGAATTTAATGGTAAAAAACACAAAACTAATTCTATTGACATAAATGTATTTCCAGAGTTACCGTTTGAAAGCGGTTTATGGTTAAGACTTACCGAATTTAATGGTCAAAAATATCTAATCTTAGAACAACTTATAAGCAATGTATCCAATAAAAAAGATAATGAAAATGATTCAGGTTATTCACATACTATTGGAGGTGTAAAACCTGATGGAATTGAATTTGCTGAAATAAAAGAACAATTAACTGATGAGTTAGAATTAAGCAATTATAGTTCTTCATCATATGGCTTAAGACCTGATGATGCAGGCTTATTTGATGTAGGTTTTTCTTATTCAATCAAAAAATATAAAGTAAAATTTAATGAGAATTTCAAGAATAAATACATCCTAACTTTAGAGGACATTATAAACTTACCAGAAAATCATCAGATAGGAGAAATAATATTGGAAAACTAACTGGCCACAACAATGTGTATAATTAATTGCTCAGTCTGTGTGTACTCGGAAAATCCTACGGATTTTCCTCTGGTTCGTTTTCTTTTGCTAACTTAGTTCCAGTCAACGCAACTAACCATACACAAATACGTTG
>NZ_JXJP01000038.1 GCF_000826645.1 Psychroserpens mesophilus | reverse complement strand
ACGTTGTACAACATTTACCCAAACAATGAAAATTGGAATTATAACGATATTATTTCTTGCTTTTTTAAGTTGCGAAGATGTAACTGAAAGAAAACCTAATGAATCGAATTCGGACAGATTTGAGTTGCTTCCTGAACCAGATAAAGCTGAAAAAGAAAAGTATCTAAAAAATCAAAACCTGACTTCTTTACTTGAAAATCCAATTGACTTACAGAAATTTAAAAAATCAAAAAACATAAATTACACAACAACTGGAGTAAGTAATGGAACGGATTACTACTTTGAGCCAAAAATTAAAGACTCAATATTCTATACTTATAATTATCCAACTGAAAATTTTACTGACTCAAAAAGAATTGACCAAATAGTAGTGTTTAAGCACGGAAACAACAAACACATTTACGAAGACGAAACTGAAATTCTGATTGAATTAAGAATTTTTAATAAGGATTTGGATTTAGGGAAAGCTAATCTCGTTGGACTAACAAAGACGGAATTGGAATCTGAATTCGGAGTAAACTATCTGAGTTTTGAGAATGGAATTGCCTACTCGAATAAAAACAGAATTTTGATTTTGGAACTTGAAAATTCTAAAGTCAAATCCTATCGATATATAAAATTGAATACCGAAAAAGTCGACAAAGATTTAATCCAAGAAATAATAAAATAAAAAACGTTGTACAACAACGTGTATAATTAATTACTGCTGATTTCCTTATCAGAAAATCCTTGAAATTAATTAACTTAGTAACTTATCGGAAAATGACTCACGTCCTTTTCCGTAACTAATCATAACACGAACACGTT
>NZ_JXJP01000037.1 GCF_000826645.1 Psychroserpens mesophilus | reverse complement strand
CGTTAGCACAAATGAAAAACTAAAATACAAACAGAATGAAAAAACAAACCACAATTATTGCATTATTCTTAATTGCAAACTGTCTAATCGCATCATGTCAAAAAAAACAAACTGATTTAATAAAAGGTGTATGGCATTTCACGGATAAAAATGCTCCTAAATCAAACATAAAAACGTTAACAGAGGAAACTGAAAACGGAGAGATAAAAACCATAAATTTAGAAAAAGAATACGAAGAAACTGGTTCGCTGAATTTTTTCCTGACTTTTGAAAATGAAACTTTAACACAAAAAATGTTTGGATTAAAACTAACGAATGAATTTATAATTAAAGATGATCTAATTTATTTAGGTGAAGATGACAAACCATTTTTTAAAATAATAAAACTAAATAAAAAAGTATTAATTGTTGAAAGGATCGATAGCGGAAGACAAACTAAATATGGTAAATTATCATCTGATTCTCCATTATTGAAACTATCAGAATAATCACATGTGCTAACAACGTGTAAAGTTAATTGCTACTTCTCTATTCCATCGGAATAATAATTACAAAAACTTTAGTACATTTACTTAAGAAACAATTCGTTAAGTTTAGCCTTGCGTTTTGTTTCCAAACGGAATTTTCGCCAAAAAAGGCTCAGCCCAGCGCCAAAACGCAAGGCTAAAATCCCGCAACAAACCTTACACAAACACGTTACCCAACATTTGAGAGAAACATTGAGAAAACGAAAAATCATAGGAATTCATTTATTAACTTTTGTCATTTTGACAATCGTTTTGTTTTTTTCGGCTGAACCGTTATTAAACAAATTTGCTTCAGGAATTCACAATGTAGGAATGTGGTTGAATTTAATAATTTATGGAACAATCGGAATTTTGTTTTTGACAATAATTTCGTGTCTAATTTTTATAAAACAGAGAAATTAATGTTCTGGAAAAGAAAGAAAAATAAAAAAACGGAATTTAAATGCTCTGAATGTGGAAATGTCCATTCGGAATGGCCTGCTTTAGCATTTAAGTCGCCTGCGAATTACGACTTTCTATCCGATAAAGAAAAAACTGAACTTGGAAAATTAGAATCGGACTTTTGCGAAATTCATTACGAAGACCAAATTGACCGTTTTATAAGAGTAACACTTACTCAAAAAGTAAAAGGCGCTTGTGAAACTTTGGAATACGGACTTTGGGTATCATTAAGCGAAAAAAGTTATTTAGAATATAAAGAAAATTACAATAATCCGAATCACGAAACTGGATATTTTGGTTGGTTATGTAGCAATATTCCTGAATATGGAGATACATCTTCAATTCCTTGCGACGTAATGACAAAAAGTGGAAATGACAGACCTGAAATTTTTCCTCACGAAGATTTTGACCATCCTTTTGTTCGAGATTATTACGGCGGAATTTCAAAAACAGAAGCGGAAAACAGAATAAACGAAATGATAAAAAACGTTGGGTAACACCGTATATAGTTTATTGCTAGTTCTAGCCTACTTTCGAAAATCCTCGCGGATTTTCTATTCGGTTTGTATTTGCTAAATTAGTTGCTGAAACACGCAACGAAATCATACACAAACACGTTGTAACACATTTGACCAAAACAACAAAATGAAGAAATACAAATTAAACATTCTGACTTTTTTACTTCTAATTCCATTCATTGGAATTGGACAAATACCAAAAGGACATTTTTTGGATGCCGACAAAACAGCTGAAAGAGGATATAAAGTAAAGCCGTTTAAACAAGAAAAAGAGGGGATTTATCATTATGCAGTTTTGACCGAATTACCATTTGAAAATGATTGTGATTCTGGACTTTCGGAAAAAGAACAAATTGCTTGTTCCGAACAAAATTTAAGAAACTTTATTTACCCTAAACTTCCATCAAATATCGAATTTAAAGGCAATGTTTATGTTTATTTGACAGTTAAAGAGGATTCACAGGTTGAAAATGTAACTGTAAGTTCATATCCAAATTCGGAATCAACGAACGAACTCATAAAAGAGGCACTTAATTCAATCGAATTCAAACCAGGAAAATTTAATGACAAAATCGTTAAATCAAGACTTTGGACTTCATTCACCTTTCCTTCTTCATCAAACGAACTCTTTTCGGTTTCTTTGGAAAAAATGAAAAACGAAGAAAACCCAAAATATGAGGACTATGAAAATTTGATTTTCGATGCAAGTCAATATATTTTTTCAAATCCAGTTTATCCAAATGGCACTGAATTTAAATCAGCCACTCAAATTGTTGGATTTTGGATGAATAAAGATATTGGAATAGGAATACCAACCTTTGGAAAATTCTACGACGCTTTAACGAACGAAAACAAACAACAATTTCTTTATGTTGTTGCAATGATCAACTACGGATTAGACCAAAAGATAAATCACAACCGAATTTTGGAGTGCAAACCAAATGATGGACAGAAATATAGCGAACAAGAAGATGTAAAAGAAGTTCAACTTGGAGGAGCGAAAATCTTATTAGAATTTATTGGAGATAAGGAAAATAATGTTCCAATGAATTCAAAGACAAAAAAATATTATAAAGCTTACGAAAAAGGAGAGCTTGAAGAACAAATGAATAAATAAAAACGTGTTACAACAACGTGTATAATTAATTACTACTGATTTACCTAGCGGAAAATCCTCGAAATTAATTAACTTAGTCCTAAGCGGAAAACGATTCGCGTCCTTTCCCGTAACTAACCATAACACGAACACGTTGTGCTTCATTATGACCAACCACTAACCTATGATAAAATTCTTTAGAAAAATTAGGCAAAAAACTCTGACCGAAAATAAGTTCGGGAAATATCTGACTTATGCTATCGGAGAAATAATTCTTGTCGTAATTGGAATTTTAATTGCTCTATCAATTAATAATTGGAATGAAAACAGAAAAAATTCTATTGAAGAAAGAGCTACTTTAGAAAACTTATTAGAAAATTTAAATTTATCAAAAATTCAATCTGAACAACTAATATCTGAAGAGAACCAACTTAAGCAGAACTTGATTCAAATTCTTGGAGTTAACTCCAATAATACTAAAGTAAACACTGAAATAATTAGTGACTCGATTTTCAAAAATGCCGTTTGGGATTTACAAAGCGATATGCCAACTTTTAACTCATACAATAATTTGAAAAGCACTAATAAATTGAGTTTAATTAAGAATAAAAATATTAATGAAAAATTTACAGAATTAGAGTTTCGCCAAAATAAACTCAATGACATTCTCGAAGACAGATTGAGCGTGCATCAAATTCGTATAGATGATATACTTGAAAACGACATCAATTTCATCCCTTTAGTAAAATCTAACATACCAATTATTAATATTGAAAACGAATCGAAAAATAATTATTTGCAAGTACTAGAAATTAAAAGAATAAGAAATCTTCTTGGTATGAAATTGTCATTTACCCAAGATGTGATTGATTTTCGGAAAAACCTTGATACAGAAATTAAAGGTTTAATAATTTTAATAGAAAAGGAATTGAACGAAAAGAAATAACGAAAGCACAACAACGTGTATAATTCATGCTACACTTCTACTTCAATTAAAAATCTTATATTTAAACAACTGATTTGCTACATCTGAAAATCCTGCGGATTCTCAGCCGCACAAATCATACACAAAACAGTTGTGCTTCATTATCAGAAACTGCTAACCAATGATTAAATTCTTTAGAAAAATTAGACAAAAATTACTCTCTGAAAATGAATTCAGAAAGTATCTGATTTATGCAATTGGAGAAATTATTCTTGTGGTTATTGGAATACTAATTGCATTGCAAGTTAGTAATTGGAACAAAAAAAGAATAGACTCTGATTCTGAAAAAGAAACTCTTTTTGATTTAAAAGCAGAGATAAAATCTAATATAGAGGCACTGGAAATAATTATAGCTGAACACGAAAAATCTTTGGTTGCTGGAGAGGAAATTAAATCAATGATAATTGACACTAACAAGCTAAATAATATTTCCAATGATAGCTTGAAAACTATCTTAATTATAATGAACTATAATTATACCTACGACCCTAAACTTGGTATTTTGAATTCAGTAATAAATTCAGGTAAAATTAATCTTATTCAAAATAAAGAAATAAGATATATGTTGTCTTCAATAAATGAATTTATCATCGATGCAAACGAATCAACTAAAGTGATAGAAAAATTAAGAGGAGAATATTATTGGCCAAAGATTGCATCAAAAAGAGAAATAATAGATTATAACATACTCTCAAGGGATAACAAAAAATCTTTTCGAAATCCTGAATTTATTTGGTGGGTAGATTTCAATACTACTGTCAGGCAAGAAGGTTTAGACGAAGAGTATGAACTGCTGGAATTTCTTAAAAAAATCAATATTTTAATCGAATTAGAAATCAAAAAATAACGAAAGCACAACAACGTGTATAACTAATTGCTCAGTCTGTGTGTACTCGGAAAATCCTATCGGATTTTCCTACTGGTTCGGTTTCTTTTTGCTAACTTAGTTCTCGCCAACGCAACTAGCCATTACACGAACACGTTGTGCTTCATTATCAGAAACCGCTAACCAATGATAAAATTCTTTAGGAAAATTCGCCAAAACTTGCTCATGGAAAACAAAACTGGAAAGTATTTAAAGTATGCCATAGGAGAAATTGTACTTGTGGTAATTGGAATTTTAATAGCTCTTCAAATAAATAATTGGAATGAGAATTCCAAAGAAAGATATGTTGAACAAGAGTATCTCGTCTCTTTAAAGGAAGAATTTAATCATAATCTTATTGAATTAGATAGTGTTGTTAAGAGTAATACATTTAATCGGGATAATGCTGTAGAACTTTCAAACCTTATGGGACCAGATAGCCCAAGTATTACAGAAAAAGAATTTGCTGACTTGGCTATGAATATGACAAATTGGGAAGTACAATTTCGTCCAAATCAAGCTGTATTAGATGAAATCATTAGTTCTGGAAAACTTACGGTTTTCAGCAATGATAAACTAAAATTTACTTTATCTTCTTACTATGGAAAACTGTATAAAGTTAAATTTCAGGAAGAAGAACATTCGGAATTAAGGCGTGACATAATTGCCCTTATGAACACTCAAGGTAATGTAAAAAAAATGTTGATTGGAGAACAATGGGAGGATTTTGGAATAGGTAAAAGTAAATTTAAACTTGGAAACCTTCACTTATTACAGTCTCAAGAATTAGAAAATCAACTCGTAGATTTCATTTTAACATCGAGATATCTAAACACTCATTACTATTCAGAATTAAAACAAGAAATTGATTTGGTTTTAGAATTGATTGATAAAGAATTATTAAAATAACGAAAGCACAACAACGTGTATATCTCATTGCTACTATTTTTAATAGCATAGAAATTTTAAATACAATTTGTATATTTAACTTATCGGAAAATTTTAAGGTCCAAGCCTTGCTATTTTCCTCCAACGGAATTTTCGCCACGTGTGGCTCATCCGAAGCTAAAATAGCGTCGGCTTATTCCGCAACAAGATATACACAAACACGTTAGCTACAATGACCTAAAAACTCACGTAGAAAAATTAAGAACTACAAATGTTAAAAATACTATTCCTACTTTTTATCACATTATTCTTACCTATTGAGAATATTGCACAGGAAAATAGAGTAACTACTGGAAATAAAAATGGAACGCTTATAGCGATTGGTGGTGGAGAAATTGGTCACACTAACATTATGAAAGAATTTCGGAAACTAGCTGGTGGAGATTCTGCAAAAATAGTGGTTATACCAACTGCATTTGTTATGAATAACGAAATAGATTCTTTGCTACTTAAAAGAAATTTCAAAGAATATGGTATCCCAAATTTTACTATTTTACACACAAGCGATTCTATTGAGGCAAATACAGACGAATTTGTAAAACCGATTAAAGAAGCTACTGGTATTTATTTTACTGGTGGTAGACATTGGAGAATAGCAGACAGCTATTTAAATACCAAAGTACACGAAGAACTATTAAATTTATTGGACAGAGGTGGCGTGATTGCTGGTTCTTCAGCTGGAGCAACAATACAAGGTTCCTATCTAGCAAGAGGAGATACAAAAAACAATCAAATAATGATGGGAGACCACGAAATCGGATTCGGTTTTATTTCAAATATTGCGATTGACCAACACGTCTTAAGCAGAAATCGACAGTTCGATATGTTTACAATCCTAAAGAAAAAACCTGAACTTTTGGGTGTCGGAATTGATGAGAGTACAGCTATTGTAGTCAAAGGAGATATTCTAGAAGTCATCGGAGAAAGCTATGTTATTATCTACGACAAATCATTTTGGTCTATTGAGTCTAATCCTTTTGATGAGGATACTCATAAAAAATTACCGAATACAAACCAATTATTCTATTTTTTAAAAAGCGGAGATAAGTATAATTTAAGAGATAGAAAAGTCATTCGGAACTGAACATTATGGATAGTCACAGTAGCTAACAACGTGTAAAGTTAATTGCTACTTCTCTATTCCATCGGAATAATAATTACAAAAACTTTAGTACATTTAATTAAGAAACATTTCAATAAGTTTAGCCTTGCGTTTTGTTTCCAAGCGGAATTTTCGCCAAAAAAGGCTCAGCCTAACGCCAAAACGCAAGGCTAAAATCCCGCAACAAACCTTACACAAACACGTTAGCAGCAATTGAAAACCAACATTTAGCTAATTAATAAAATTAGTATATTTACGATGGACTTGTAGCTTAATAAGGCAAAGCACCCAGCAATGGGAAGTTCCCGGTTCAAATCCGGGCTTGTAGTGCGTATTGACTAAATACTCACTATAAGCCCTTTTTTATTTAAAATATGTTAGAAGTTTATAAAGCAAGTGTTCAAAATGTAAGAGAAATTAAAAGACAACGAGCGAAACTAAAACGTTTGTTTAATAACTCTATAAAAAGAAATGAAAAATCCTCTTTTGACGTCCTAACTACTCTTTACGCTTTATTGTATTCATCCTTTATGGAAGTTTGTTTTTTAAAAACTATTCATACACCATATGGATTAAGCGATAACGAAATTAAACAAGTTAATGCCGAAATTGTTGGCAACAGAATTCGCACAAGAAGTTTAGAACAAAAGTGGACGAAATGCCTTGAATTAGCGTTCCAAAAAATAGATAATCAAGCTAACAAAGGAGAACTACAAAATAAAAAGCAAAGGCTTGAAAGATTAATAAAAGAATTTATAATTGAACCAAGCCAAATAAGGAACAAAATTGCTCACGGACAATGGCATACAGCTTTGAACAGTCAGAATACCAAAATTAATCCAAGTACCTCAAAAAAACTGAAAGAATTGGATTTTGTAAAAATTGACATTTTATTTAGTGCTTATGAAAAAATCGGACAAGCTGTTGAGGATTTAATTGAAAGTCCGACAAAAGCACATTTCAATGATTTCTACAATCATATGTCTGAACTTGACGAGTTAATATTGGAAACGAAAAGTTGGACTTTGGAAAGTAAAATAAATTCATTAAAAGAAAAATTTGAGAGAATAGAAAAAGCAGTCCAAAAGAAAAGAAACAACAGCTGCTAACAACGTGTATAATTAATTACTACTGATTTACCTAGCGGAAAATCCTCGAAATTAATTAAATTAGTAACTTAACGGAAAACGACTCTCGTCCTTTTCCGTAACTAATCATAACACGAACACGTTGTGCGTCAGCAAGGAGAACGAGCTGCAAATATTGAAAGTAAAGTGAAAAATAAACCAATAATATATCTGATTATCCCGATTTTACTTTTGGCATGTTCGAATGCTGATAATAAAAAGAATTCATCTGTAATACACTTTGATAGCGGGTATTCATTGTATCAAGACACAATCCCAGTGGATATAAAGGGTGAAATGACTCATGCCTTGAAGTACCAAGATAAGTATTATGTTCTTATTAAACAGCGAGTTTTAAAGTATGGAGGCTATGGGAAAAGGTGGTTGTACATATTTTCGAATGGACAAGTGGAAAGAATTGTCGATTGTCCCAAAGAAATGAAGGCTGTGTATTTAGATTTTTACGCGAAGAATGATAGCCTGATTCTAAAACCTTATATGGACAAGCAGAGTTATTACCTTGATTTAGAAAATCACAAATGGATTAAGATTGACAAAACGGACGACTTAATTTATGAGGATGATAGTTTTCAAGTGTTCTCGTTAGATTTTGGAGAGTGGGGAGGAAAAACGTGGTTCAAGGAAAAAAGCACAGGACAAGAATACGTATTAGAAGCTACGACTCCTTTGGTAAACAAAATTGATTCGATTTATTATCTCACAAACTCATTTCAAGTAATTAAGATTAAGAATCCTCGTTTGCTGAACAAGTGCACTGATGACATAACATATGAAAACATTGAATCAACTGGAAAATCCTATTCTTGGTATGGCGAACCGAAAGGATTTGTCTATGTGTTTCAAGATACAACTGTTGACTATTTCGACTTTAACTTTCAATCTCACATTGTAAGTTCATTTGTTTTAAATAACAAACTATTACATATCTACGAAACTGACACAGCAGCATTTATTGCCAGACATCGTGGATATGTTATTGAACCCTATCAAAAAATCTTGGATAATGTAAGTTTTTATAACTGGCATTTTTCATACCGCTGTTCAAACTTAAATGGAAACAACGAGTTACTTAAATTCCGAACAAATGACGAGCAGATTTTTGGCTTGTTGGAAATGATAGTCAATGAGATTCATGTAACATATTTAAAGAACAGTGCGGAATTAAAACCTAGACTTATTGGAGCCGAAAGAGCAGACACCATCTTTGTAAATCGATTGAAAACAATTTTACCAAATCTCAGTAACTTAGAATTTAGCTCTATTGATTCAAAAGAGCAGTCATGGGGAAGCTTTGATATTACTCCAAATCATTACATTAGCGTTGGTAATGACTGGAATCCTAATAACTATACCATTGACACATGTAGGTCATATTTGGTGAAAGAGGATTCAACATTCTCAAATTCAATCATGTATTACGGAACTAAAGACAGTAATTTAGTTCGTGTTGTTTCGATTGATTGGGATTATAAGAGAAACCTCATGGACTCAGAATCTGAAGAGCATGCAAAGGAAACGTTTGATAATAAAACTAAGTTTCTAATTGATTATATCTCCCAAAAAATAGGAACACGGATAGAGAATGGAGACGAAAAGCATTTTACGAGGAGAACTTGGGAAACAAATTCAGGGATTGAACTATATTTATCATATAACAGAAAATATTACGGGATTAGATTGGTAATATATGAGAAGTAGAAATAATGCCGAACGCACAACAATAAATATACGTAATGCGGGGCGATTTTGTAAATTTGAACATTAAAACATTTAATAAATATTGTAGCGGTTTGATAGTGAAGTGCCTTTAAATCCCGCACTACGCATATTCTCAACGTTAGGCGCAATGTAACAAAACCATAATCTCTTCGTCTTCCATAAACAAACCATTATTAAAACCTTATGCCACAAAATTTATCGGAACGAAAAGAAACTTGGAAAACAATCTTTCTATTTCTTGCAATCGTTATTCTTCTTACTTCACCTTTTCATTATGCCATAGTTAATTTATATCCATCACGAATATATGTTGGAGCTATAATGTGGTGTCCTGCAATTGCTGCATTTATTACCTTAAAAATAAAAGGTCGTAAGATTTCATCTCTAAATTGGAATTGGGGAGATTGGAAATACATTCGATTGTCTTATTTTATTCCAGCTTTAGCTGGTATAATTACCTATATACTCATCTGGATTTTTGGATTTGGAAATTTAGCAAATGCAGATGTTATTACTGAATGGGCTAAAGAACTTCAATTAATGGGAATAGGAACTTTAAACACCATACCTATTGTAGTAATAGCCATACTCTTGTTAGGAACTGTTGAAGTTATTAGATCAGCCGCAACCACTTTAGGAGAAGAAATTGGATGGAGAGGTTTTTTTATTTATGAATTAAGAAAAGTGCTTTCTTTTACAAGTGTTTCTGTTTTTAGTGGAATTATTTGGGCAGCTTGGCATTGGCCGTTGTTCGTTTACTATAGTAATAATGCAATATTGGAATTTTTAGCCTTTTTGACTACTTGTATTTTTATGTCGTTTACTATGACATACTATACTTTTAAATCTAAAAGTCTCTGGCCAGCAGTAATTTTCCACGCAGTAAGTAATGTTTATATACAAAAAATAATGCCTCCTTTAACAACAAAAATTGAAGGAACAGAACATTGGCTTGGAGAAAATGGAATTATGTTTACAATTGTTACTTGTGTTTTTGGAATTTACTTTTGGAGAAAAGCAATTAAAGAAAAAATGTAAATAAAAACAAAGCGCCTAACAACGTGTATAGTTAATTGCTTTTTTGAGCTTACGTACGAAAATTCCGTTGGAATTTTCTCGGGTTCGTAAAAGTTTGCTAACTTAGTTGCTAAACCACGCAACTAAGCCATACACAAACACGTTAGCAATAATACCTGTCAAATACATATTTAAACAAGAACAATAATTTATAAATCAATATGCGAATTATCCATTTAATTGGAAATGGTTTTGATATAAACCATGGAATTAAAACAAGATATCCTGATTTTTACCAATACTATAGAGCAGTACATTCTGATAATTCAATAATTAACAAACTTAAAGAAGAAATAGCAAATGACCATGTTAATTGGTCAGATATGGAATTTGCATTTGGTAAACACACTTCAAAAATAACTTCATTAGAAGAATTAGATTTGATTGTTACAGATATAGCAAAAAATTTAGGAGAATACTTAAAAAAGCAAGAAGACAAGTTTGATTTCTCTAAAGTGAATAAAAGAAAAATTCATGAATATCTAGCTAATCCTGAAAATGTTCTATTACCAGCTGATAAAAATCAAATAACTAAATTCAAAAACAATTTCAAAAATCTTACTTGGACAACTGATATAGTAACTTTCAATTATACAAAAGTATTGGAAGAGATGCTTGGCAATGAATTTAAGAATATAAATATAGGCAATCATCATAATGGTTTAAGTAATACACTCAGAAGTATCGACCATATTCATGGATATACCAATAGACGCTTAATCTTCGGATTAAATGATATATCACAAGTTGAAAACGAAGAATTTCATAATAATCAGGACATTTTTGAGCTCATTATAAAAAGTGCAGCTAATCAAGCATCAAGAACAACTATTGATCAAAGAGTTATAACTAGAATTAAACAAGCAAATCTAATTTGCTTATTCGGTTCTTCAATTGGTGAAACAGACAAATGTTGGTGGGAATTAATTGGTGAATGTTTAAAAAAAGATATTAGATTGATTATTTATGATATTGATCCATTAATAGATGAATTGCTTCCTCAGAAAAAAATGAGGACTGAAAGAAAAATTATTGAAAAATTTCTTATAAAGACAAATCTTAGTAAAGAAGAAAAAAATTTAGCAAGAAATAGAATATTTATTGGATTAAACACTGATATGTTTAGTGATGTGTACTTATAAGTACTATTGCTAACAACGTGTATAATCAATTGCTAGTCTGTGTGTACTCGGAAAATGACTAACGCCCTTTTCCGTAACTAATCATAACACGAACACGTTGTGTGTAATTTAACAGTCTAATTATATTTAGTAATTATCTTTTTATAAACTCGAAATAAAATGACAAAAAACATAATACGAATTGAAAAACTTACGACAATTCAATACAATGGCGATATGGATTTAGAAGTTCCAACTACAATAGAATTAAGTAGAATGGATGAAGAAATGTTTTCTCATGAAACATGTCTCAGTGTTGTATTAAATCATCCTAAAGGTCTTCATCATCAATGTATAGACATAAAACTAAATCCTGGTCAAGTAAAGGAGTTAATTAAATCATTAATTGATATTCTATGAAATTGATATTTAATGATGATAAAAAATTCCCATATATTGATTTAGATCAAACTGTTGGTGATATCCATATTGATATTAATGGAGTATTTATAGAGTTTATTTCTAATCCTTTTATAAAAACTGTAAGTTTGGTTGATTTTATGTATGCTGATTTTAAGAAGTTTGACAATTCTATTTTTGTTCCTTGGTCTGAAATACACATGATTACTAATCAGCCTATTGAAGAATAAAATATAGTTTTTAGTTCTAAACTACACACAACAACGTGTATGGTCAATACTACCTAATTTTTCCAGCTGAAAAATTCTCACTTTATTTAACTATATTTATTTCAGGAAACATTTTGCAAGCTCAACCGCTCGCTTTGTTTCCCAACGGAATTTTCGCCAGAAAAAACTGGCTCATCCGAACCGCAAAACGTTCGGCTGAATTCCGTACAAACCATACACGAACACGTTGTGCTTCATTATGACAAACCACTAACCAATGATAAAATTCTTTAGAAAAATTAGACAAAACTTGCTAACGGAAAACAGAACTGGAAAGTATTTTAAGTATGCTATTGGAGAAATAGTACTTGTGGTTATCGGAATTTTGATTGCTCTATCAATAAATAATCACAATAACAATAGACAACAAAGGAAAATAGAACAGGCTTATTTGTTGTCTCTCCAATCTGAATTTAAAACAAACTTAGAGAAAATAAACAATTGTCTCACAGAAAATTATAATCAAGTGAAAGCAGTTGAGAATATGCTTACTTTATTTGATGATAATGTTCGTGACACGATAAGTGAAAAAGAAACATCAAATATTATACATTCAGTTTTTAAAGGAGTCACGACTTATATACCTTCAAAAGGAGTGCTGACTGATATTATTAGCTCTGGAAACCTCAATTTAATTCAAGATGAAAAACTAAGACAAAAGATTGCCTCTTTTGAGAGTACATTGGATTTTTTAAAAATACAAGAAGTTTCTATTCTCGAAATTCACAAAGAACTGCAAAAACAATTAAATGAAAATGGAAGTGTTCGAAAAGTATTGATTAATAAAGGCTTTAATTTTGAACATCAATCGATTTCCGATAGTGTGAGCAATAAAAAAGTTTTTGGTTTAATTAAATTTGAAAACACTCTTCTGGATTTCTATTTAACAATTAATGCAACAAATGGACAAAGGTTTTTTGGTGGAATAAAAGAACAAATAGAACAAATTTTAGTTGACCTTGATTCAGAAATAATAAAATAACGAAAGCACAACAACGTGTATAATTCATGCTCTACTTCTACTTCAATTAAAAATCTTATATTTAAACAACTGATTTGCCTCGACTGAAAATCTACCGATTCTCAATCGCACAAATCATACACAACACGTTGTAAGCAATTAAACGAAAAAATCTTGAGAAATAGAATATTACTTACAATTATAATCGTTTTGACTTTCTATTCTTGCGGAATTTTTAAAACGCATCATAAAGATAAACTAATTGATTTTGAAAACAACTCAATCAATAATCAATCACTAAAGTTAAATGGATATTATTATACTGAATTCGAATTTGAATTTGGAGAAAATTCACCACCTTTTATTGACGATTACATAAGAAAAACAGGAATAAAAAAAATAAAATATTTATCTGTATTTTTTATTTACGAAGATGGTTTTATAATTAAAGTTGGAGGAATTAACGGACTTTCACATTTTTATTGTGCAGAAAAAGACACTTATGAAAACACATATGAGAGCGCACACAAAACAATTGAACTAATGCTAAAATCCCAAAACTCATCTGAAAGAAGAACTAAACGTATTTGTGGATTTAGTCCTAAAGACATTGGTGATAAAGGTTTAGCCGAAATTGATAATAATAATATTAAAGTTCAATTCTATAGCATTGAAATGCAAAATCCAACAAAAGACTCTTTCAATTCAGCATATTTATATGAATTAAACGGAACTATAAAATCGGACACAAGTTTTGTAATAAAAAGTGAAATGGAATTCAGGACTAACAAAAAAAGAACTGAAAATAAAATATTCAAATTTAGACAAACTGACCAGAAACCAAACATTGAAAATTATTTTAAAAGTAATATTAATCGATTCAACTAACTGCTTACAACAACGTGTATAATTCATGCTTTACTCCTACTTCAATTAAAAATTTATATATTTAACAATATGATTTCCAACGACTGAAAATCCTGCGGATTCTCAATCGCACAAATCATACACAAGCACGTTGGCAGTAAGGTAAAAACATCATGACAAAGAAAGAAATTATAGATAAAATACTCGAATCGGACATTTTTAAAAAGTGGCATTTCTTTAAGTATCATTTTGACTTATATAATAAGGGCAGTGAACATTTATTAGCCAAATCAATAGTCGATGCAATACTGGAGATTGAAAACCAAATCACAAATGCAGGACTTGATTACATAAACAAAATTGCTTCAATAAATAATAAAGAAAATGAAACAAAGCATTATGACCAACTACTGCAAGTATTGGCAGAATTACTGATTGTCCATCATGCAATTTCATTTGACTGGCCTGAACTGGTTGAATACATTTATGAACCAACATCAACTAAATCAAATA
This sequence comes from Psychroserpens mesophilus, assembly GCF_000826645.1. Taxonomy (GTDB): domain Bacteria; phylum Bacteroidota; class Bacteroidia; order Flavobacteriales; family Flavobacteriaceae; genus Psychroserpens; species Psychroserpens mesophilus. The sequence continues at coordinate 1,964 of NZ_JXJP01000037.1, read as the reverse complement.
AAAATCCAGAGCTTTTAATCAAGTACAAACAATTTGAAGTTGGAATTGAGGTAAAAGCACCTGAATTAGTTAAAAAACAAAATGAACGTGGAACAAAGCCACAACAATTACCCTCAAGAAGTGGAATCATAAAATCTGTGGATATTGAAAAAACAATGTTGCCAAGAGACAATCCAGTAAAAGATTTCTTAATAAGTACGGATAAAAAATTTGCCGGATTTAAAGCTGATAACCCTGAATTTTATGGTGTATTAGTAATTGTTTGGGATGATTTTATCTATGAACCAATATCCTCACTTACGAGCCCTCAATCTGGACTATTTACAGAAAATTCATTCGCAATAAACGAAAAGGATGAGGTCCTTAAATTCCCGAATGTTGATTGTGTTATTATTACTCGACACCTAAGACCTATAAAAAGAGGAACTCGTGACGAGCCTTTGCCTGATATGTGCTTACATCCTCTTGACTATGGAAGGTCAGGTGAGTTTCCATTTAAAGTTTACATTAAAAATCCTAATAGTAATTTAAGTATACCTTCAGAAGTTTTGGATTGTTTTCAAGCACTAAAACCTGGTCCAGAATTAGGAGCTGAATATTTACCATCAGATTTCATAACATGGTTCGGCAAATAAAAAACCCAACTGCCAACAACGTGTATAGTTCATTGCTCGGAAATTCCTATCGGAATTTCTATCGCTTCTGAACAATGGGTTCCTGTTTATTTGCTAACTTAGTGCAGACGCAACGAAACCATACACAAAACCGTTGGGTGCAATTTAAAACGAACGACATTGAGTTACGGAAAATTTTTAGACGAAGTTGGTCAATATTATCAAGAAAGAAAAAAATCTAATCTTTCAGAACAGTCTTGGGAACAAAATAGAGACGATACTCGTGATAAATGGATTGAACAAAAACGATATTCTGAATTGATTGCTTTTATTCACGAAAATTGGGATTCTGGACAATGGGATGAATTCTTTGAACCTCTGGAAAAGAACTTAATAGAGAACAAACTTGAAAAGGAATTTATTAAATTTTGGAAAGGTTTATTAAGGATTCGTGTAAATGATTTTTGGACCTACTTAAAATACTACAAAGAAAGTGGAAATCGCTACCAAAATTGGACGGAAAGAATATCAAACCAAAAAACGTTGATTAAAGATGGAATTGATAGATTTAAAAAAGGATTATCCATTTTTAACAACGCAACTGAAATCACAAAACTAAATTCCATATTAGATAATGTTAATACATTAGAAAAACCTAGACCAAAAAAAACAACAGATAAAAGAAAGATTGACGAAGAACTATTTTGGCAACTTATTGAATTAAACAGAAAAAAATCAGAGGACAAAATTGATTTTATAGAAAATCTATCTAATCAATTAGAGGAATTCAAACCGACAGAAATAAAAAAATTCGAAAGAACATTTTTGACTAAATGCCAAGAATTAAATCGCTGGGAAATTTGGGCTTTGGCATATATTGCAAGACGTGGATGTGGTGATGATGCATTTGACTATTTTAAGGCTTGGGTAATTTCAAAAGGAAAAAAAACATTTAAAGACATTAAAACTCTAACCATTCCGAATTTAAAACAACACTTTGACGAAGACCCACAACTTGAAGAAATGTTTTATCTTTCAGAGAATGTTTATGAAAATAAAACTGGCGAATTAATGTCGCCTGTGAGAGTTAAAAAACAAAAGTTATCTGGAAAGGAATGGAAAGAAGAAAATTTAGAAAAGGAATTTCCAGAAATTTGGAAAATATTTGAACATAAAAAAACTGCACCCAACACCGTGTATAATTAATTACTGCTGATTTACCTATCGGAAAATCCTTGAAATTAATTAACTTAGTAACTTATCGGAAAATGACTAACGCCCTTTTCCGTAACTAATCATTACACGAACACGTTAGCTACAATTTTAAGAATTGTACTTTCCTGAAATAGG
>NZ_JXJP01000036.1 GCF_000826645.1 Psychroserpens mesophilus | reverse complement strand
AACCTTATACAAACTCGTTGTACGCAATTTGAGAAATGAACCGTAAAAGAATAATATTTATTGGAATTCTATTAATCGGAATTGGAATTTTATTGTGGAATTTCGGATTTTTCAGTTCATATAATTATCTAACTGCTAAAGCTGATATAGCGAATGGCAAACTACAAAAAATAGCTGTCGGAGAACAATTACTTATGCCGAAAGAAATAGACGAAATAAGCCGAAAATATGGGTTTACGAATATCGCATTTGGATGTATTGTTAGCCAACCCGAAATAAATGGAATTGACATTTATAATGAACAAATGGACAAACATTTGACTGAATTAAATGATGACAACTGGAAAGCCAAATACCGAAAAGAAATTGACTCGCTGATAAATCTAAAGGTTTATAGTGAGATTCCTGATTCAGCATTTTGGATTGAAAAAAACGGAATTGGAAACTGGTTTAACGTTGACTGGATGCATAATCATAAAAACAATGCAATAATCTCGATTTATGACAAATCTGGAGAATTAATTATCAAAAGTAAGTTTATGAAAATTTGTCCTATTGACGAATTAAAATTCATTGAGGATTTGAAATCGGAAATTGACTTTTATGATGGAGAAAACATACAATTGAAAGATAATTGTTATTTATTAAAAAAATAAAAACTGCGTACAACAACGTATATAGCTCATAGCTAAGTAGTTGCTTAATCAAAGTTAAGGCATATTTGCAAGTCCGCCAAATTTTTTAATTTGGCTTATTGAGAAAAAAAGATAATAAGAAAATTAAAAAATTCGGCTCGTGCGTAACCGAAAAATAAACGCTAATATACACGCTACGAGCCATATACAAAACCGTTACCTACAATTATGAAAAAAATTCCGTTTCTAATCTTAATATTGGTTTTTATATCAAGTTGCAACTTCAATACAAAGATTGAATTACCGAAAGCAGAAACTGCCGAATTAAAACCTTTTCCAAAAATTGAGCCTTCAACATTTGAAAACATATTCATAGTTGATGAGAATAAATGTGAAAAGTGGAATTTACCAATCACACGTTTCAAAATTGAATTTCCAAATAATGTAAAAGTTGATTCTGCCAAAATCGGAATTGAAAACTATGACTATATAAGTTTTCAAGTAATAGAAAATGATATTGTAATTGAGGAATTTTCAATAGGATATTCAGATCGTAGTAGAATATTTGAAAAAGAATTTGGAGAAAAATCCGCTGAAAAAATTCTGACCAGTTTAAAAAAGAGATTTCCAAATGCAAAAGAACTTTACAAAGGGATGGCGGAATTTAATGGTCAAACAAATTACCAACTAAATGCTCAAATTGAAATAAAGGAAAAAACACCACAAAACTTTATCGGAATTTATCAAATGTTTAGAACTCATTATTATCCAAAAACGACTGATTTTAATCCTGTAAATTTAAGTTGGACTGCAAATCAAAACTCTGAAATTAAAAATAAAGAGGATTTTGGAATTAAAAGTTTGAGCGGAGAAATTTGGAAAACATTCGAGTTTATAGAATAAATAACAGTAGGTAACAACGTGTATAATTAATTACTGCTGAATTACTTAATGGAAAATCCTCAAAATTAATTAACTTAGTACTAATCGGAAAATGACTCACGTCCTTTTCCGTAACTAATCATCACACGAAAACGTTAGCACAAATGAAAAA
>NZ_JXJP01000035.1 GCF_000826645.1 Psychroserpens mesophilus | reverse complement strand
ATTTCAGGACTAGACATTTTGACACTCACAGAATAAATTCTAACCAATTGCAAAAATTAGTTACAACAAAATCTAATTTTAAACTTTCCTGAAATTAAATTTTAAGTCTTAATTATTTTTATTATTTCTATTACTTTATTTGAATTACTAAGTTTAATAAAATATACGCCAGATTTTAAAGCTGAAATATTGATTTTTCTTTGGTCTTCAAACGATATAACTAACTGTCCAAATTGATTAAACACTTCTATTTGGCTGAAAGTAATTAAAGATTTAATGTTCAATATTCCTGAAGTTGGTGACGGATACAACAAAAATTCTGAAAATAAAATTTTATCCAAACTTAAAACAGAACTAGTATCGAATACCCGAACTCTACCTGCCCCAGATTCACCATTTACAGAGCTAAACATTGCGCCAATAGCAACAACTGTCCCATCATCATTTAAATCTACAGATTCCCCTGAAAAATCACCTACATCTCCCTCAATATCATCTCCTATTTGAGTCCAAATATCTCCAATATTTTGAAAAAGTCGAACATGACCTTGATTCGCGAATCCATTGTTACGAGCACTAATTGCAATAATACTACCGTTACCATTTATTGCCACTGCATAACCAGATTCATCACCAAATTCTTCTCCTTCAATATTTGCTCCTATTTGAACCCAATTATCAACTTCATATCGATAAACTCGAACTATTCCATTGAATCCTGCTAAACGATCTCCAATTATCAAAATATTACCTGTATCATTAATGCTTATAGCCCCTCCTGATTGATCAAAAGTTTCTTCGCCATAAATATCTGCTCCTAATTGCGACCAAACACCTCCCATATTCTGAAAGACTCGAACATGACCAGTTTGATTTCCGTTTTCATCATTACCAGGAGATCCTATTGCAACGATACTACCATCAGAACTTAAACTTACAGAGACACCAGCCCCATCACCATCAAACTCTCCATCTATATCATTTCCTATTTGAACCCATGAATCGGCAATATTTTCATAAATCCTAACGTGACCAGAACCTGGTCCGTTTTCGTCATTTGAAGGTGCTCCTATGGCAACGATACTACCATCAGAACTCAAACTCACTGATCTTCCAGAAAAATTATCGTTTGCTTCTCCGTCAATGTCATTACCTATTTGAACCCACGAATCAGCAATATTTTCATAAACTCTAACATGACCTGAACTTGTACCATTTCCATCATTTTGAGGAGCTCCAATAGCTACAATATTACCATTATCGCTCAAGCTAACTGAAGTTCCAAACCGATCATCACCAGACTCCCCAACTATAAGATCACCAATCCTGACCCAAGAATCACCAATATCCTTATAAACTCCTACATGACCAGAATTAGAACCATTTAAATCGCCAGAGGTCGAACCTATAGCAACAATCGTTCCATCTGCACTTAAACTCACTGAAGAACCGAGTAAAGAAGGATTTTCACCAACTATATCGTCTCCAATCTGGATTATTTGGGCATAACAAGTCATTGTAAATAGGGAATAAACAAATAGAGTTATAAACTTCCTAATCATAAAATTAAATTTTAGTTTTAATAAAAATACAATATTTGCTAAAAACTATTTAAAATAAATTTGAATTTAAATTAGTCAATCCTCATAACATAAAACGTGTTACAACAACGTGTATAATTAATTACTACTGATTTACCTATCGGAAAATCCTTGAAATTAATTAAATTAGCAACTAGCGGAAAATGACTCATGTCCTTTTCCGTAACTAATCATAACACGAACACGTTGGCAACAAGCTGAAAAAACAGTGACCGAAAAAGAAAAACCATATAAAGTATTAAAATATCCACCAGCATATTTGGATGGATATTTGGCTATTAACGGTTGTCTATCTGAATACTGTATCCCAATTGAATTCTATAAAGAAAATGGAGAAAAATGGGTTTATGGATTCCAAGGAGAAATTGAAAAGGGAATTGAAATAATTGATTTAAAAGATAACAGATATTTTTTCATATCAACAAAAAACGAATTAAACACAAATTACATTGTTGACGTTGAAACAATAAATCCAATTAAGGAGATAGATTATGTTTCAGAAATTTTAAAATATAAAAACAAACTGATATTGATTTTAAGTTCCAATTCAATAGCAATAGTAAATGAACCGAATGATATAGAATACATTGAGAGTTTGTGTTGGGACGGAATAAGAAATAACCGTATTGAAAATGGAATTCTAAAAGGTCAACTTTATGACTGGAGTAATAGAGATTATGGAGATAAATACAACAAGACAAACTATGAGCTTGATTTAGAAACACTAATTATAAAAAAAGGAAAGGATTTATTACAAAAGTCAGATTCAATAAAAAAAGCAGAAATTAAGAAAACAAAAGTTGAAAACCGAAAATGGTGGGAACTATGGAAAACAGAATAAAAGCCAGTTGCCAACACCGTATATAATTTATTGCTGGCTTCTCGCCTACTTACGAAAGTCCTCGCGGACTTTCTTTGTCCGTAATTATTTACTAAATTAGTTGCTTAAAACACGCAACAAACCATATACAAACACGTTGTAAAAAATAGCTCCGAAAAAAGCAATCCAAGAATCTGTTGAATGAAATTGAACTGATTTAAATCGGATTTGAATCACTTTACTCGGATTTTTTACTCATACGCTGAATTGACACTCAAACGTGGAATTTGAACCAAGCATTACGTGGAATTGAGCCTGAATCGGAAAACACACTCGAACGGAATTTGAGCAAGTTTGTGGAATCGAAAATTGAACGAAAAAAAGCCTGGTTTAGTTTTTCAATTTTTTTTTGAATTTTAAGTAAGTACTTTCTAAAAAACTCTGAATCTGAAAATTTTTATCGGAATCCAATCAAAACGTGCTCACTCAAATGTGTCGCTACATTTTACAACAACGTGTATAAAAAATTGCTTATTTTAGTCAAAGCAAATGGTCGTTGCGTTTTTGTTTGCGTCTGATTTTCCTTCGGAAAATCCTCGCGCTCGTTCAACGCAACTTTCCATACACAAAACCGTTGTGTGTAATTAGAGAAACTAAATGATAACATTCAAAATCGATGGAAAAAAAATAACAGATTGGAATTCATTTCACTCTGAATTTAAATCCAACTTGAATTTTCCAGATTATTATGGAATGAATATGAATGCTTGGATTGATTGTGTTGACGAAATGACGGAACAACCAACCTTGTTGCAAATTGAAAATGGAAAATTCTTAAAGAAAAATAAACCTGAATTACTTAATGCAATTTTGGAATGTGGTGCTTTTGTTAATTACAGAAAAATAGAACAGGGAGAAAATCCGAATTTAATAATTGCTACTAATGGATAACCTAAATTATAAATGGAAAATCACCAACCATACAATGAACGGCTAGAACATCCTCATGATTTTGAAGTAGATTATCGGATTTTAACGGAATCAGAAGGTGGCAGAAAAACACTTCCTTATCAAGGAATTCGTTGGGATTTTTGGTATGAATATAATGGAAAACATAAAGGTCAGCTTTTTATGATTTGGCCTGAATTTATGGATAAGAATGGAAAAGTCATTACTCAAAAAAATAGTCCTGTTCCATCTTCAGGAAAAGCTAGAATGTGGATTATTAATGATGCATTAAGAAAATACCATCAAGATAAAATTAGACTAGGCATGAAAGGGAATGGTCATGAAGGTGGAACAGTAGTTGCTAAATATGTAGTCTCTAAAATTGTTGGACTAATGACAAATCCAGTAAAAGAAATTGAAGAATAAAACTACACACAACAACGTGTATAATTAATTGCTACTGTCAGTTATTTAGAAAAATTTCATCTACAATTTGTATATTTATGTTATCGGAAAATTTACAAGTCAAAGCCTTGCTGTTTTCCTCCAGCGGATTTTTCGCCAAAAGTGGCTCATCCGAAGCTAAAACAGCTTCGGCTCAATCCGCAACATAATCATACACAATCACGTTGTACAACATTTCAGAAAAAACTCTTGAAAGAAAAACATAAATTCACGGAATCTATTATTAACTCAATGAAAACTCTTCTCAAGGGAGAAGTGAATTTTGTTGAAAATCACAATAATTGGTCATTAGAAGTTGAAGTGAAATGGAATTCAAGAATGACAAAAACGACGATTAAATCTAGAAAACTAGACTTAGATAATGATTTTGTTTCTTGTAAACTTACTCAATCTAATATGCTCACTCTTTTGTCGTATATAACATTATGGAGATCTGATTCTTTTAGTTTTAATGGAAAAAAAAGTAAGTACTCAGATTTAATTTTAGAAAGCCCAGCTACATTACCATTAATGGAATCAAAAAATGCAATTATCGAACTAAATGGAAAATGCTTGATTTTCTCTGGAAAAACCAGAAAGAAAGATTTATCTAGTTTATCCAATATTTTTATTTTGAACGAAATGCTATTGAAAGGAATTGACAAACTAAACAATGAAACTAAAACAGAAAACAGTAAAGCAAATATGGACAGAATAAATTGGACTGGAGAAAATTTTGAGTTTCTTATTACTGGAGTGGATGAAATTCCAAATGAGGAATATGACAGAATAATGACACCGAACTCGTTTGAATGGAAAAAAGTTATTAAAGACGAATGGCCTTTTTACGAAGTCGGAGAAGATGAATTTAGTTTTTCGTGGGAAATCCCAGGAATTCAATTTACTTTTAATAAGGAAGTAAAATACGAGAAAGCAAAAAAAATTGCAGATGAAATTATTGAGAACCTTAATTCGATAGGACAAAATGCGGAATTGCTAATTCTTGAATCGAATAAAGTATTTAAATTCTAAAACGGAATTAAAAAACGTTGTACAACAACGTGTATAATTAATTACTGCTGATTTACCTAGCGGAAAATCCCTTGAAATTAATTAACTTTAGTGCTTATCGGAAAACGACTAACGCCCTTTTCCGTAACTAATCATTACACGAACACGTTGTACCCAATTTGAGAAAACACAAAAATTATGTCATATAAAGGATTTTTAGATGCTCAGAATGATTGGTTAAACAGAAAGTCAAAAAACAAGAATCAACTTTTTCAAGATTTAAAACCAAGAGATAGAATTGCGAAAATAATTATTGAAAATATTATTCCTAAAATTGACAATCTAAATTTTAAGTTTCGGAAATCTGACTTAAGAATAAAGAGAAAAGATGGTGATTTTGAACAAAGTTTAAAATTCATCACGAATCATAAAAACTACAAAAACGAAATAGTATCGTTTGAAATTATTCTTCTAGTTTATTCAAAAAAACTAGAGACTTGGCGCGCTGAAAACTATTCTGATAAATCTTTAAGGCTAAATGGTATAATTGCCACTAACTCTACTGAACGATTAAAAGATTGGAATCAGCAGTTTGAAAAAGGTTGGTATAAACTTCATTTAGATGATAACCATAAAATAGTAGATGAAATTATTAATAATATAATCAATGTTGCTGTTCCTTATTTTTCTCAATATGAAAGTTATGATCAAATAATTGCTGATTTTAATAAAAATCCAATAACAAATTTTATCGATTTAATAGATATTAACCTTATGCAAGGAAAATATCAAGACGCAAAATTAGTTCTTGAACAAAACCGAGACTTTTTTGAGGAAAAAATAATTAAAGAAGAAAAGGCTAATAGTAATAGTTTATTTTTAACGAATGAGAAGCCTCTATACTTAAGTAGAAAAAAGAAAATAGAAAACTGGGTACAACAACGTGTATAATTAATTACTACTGAATTTCCTAAACGGAAATTCCTCGGAATTAATTAACTTGTGTCTTCATCGGAAAATTCTAACCGAATTTTCCGTAACTAATCATACACGAACACGTTGTACACAATTTTGACCCGTCCTGAAT
>NZ_JXJP01000034.1 GCF_000826645.1 Psychroserpens mesophilus | reverse complement strand
ACGTTGGCAAACATTTGAAAATCGATGACTAAAAAGATAATTTGCATTTGGATTGGAACTTTTGAATCAGAAAACAAACTCTACAAAAACTATCTGAATTTTGATTATGAAAACGAAGATGAACCTGAATCTGAATTCGGAAAAGATGCTGAATTAGAATATTATGATGAGGATTTTATGGAAAGTTGGTGGTTTAAAAAACTGACTTTGGAAAATCTGGTCGAACACAAAGATGACTTACTCGACTCTGAATATTTTTTCGATGAACTTATTGCGGAATTAAAAAATAGAGATTTAACAAATCGGAATTCAATTTCGTTCTTATTTGGAGAAAATGGAGAACACTCAACAAATGAAATGCTATTCGAATACAACGGAATGAAAATGAATAACAAACCAATTGAATTCGTTTTTCGAAAAGAATATGAACCGAAATAAAAAACGATTTGCCAACACCGTATAAAATTAATTGCTAATTCTAGCCTAATTACGAAAGTCCTCGCGGACTTTCTATCTGTGATTTATTTGCTAAATTAGTTGCTTAAATAACGCAACTAATCTTATACAAACACGTT
>NZ_JXJP01000033.1 GCF_000826645.1 Psychroserpens mesophilus | reverse complement strand
GTTATATTTGTCAGAGTACAGGATATCAACACTGGTTGTTATGCGACCACGACTTTGACTTTAATAGTCGAGCAGGCACCAATAGCAGCGACACCAACACCATTAACGTATTGTGATGCTGATAGTGATGGGTTTGGGGTGTTTACTTTAACCGATGCCGATAATGAGATTACGGGAGGCGATCCTTCATTAACGGTAAGTTATCATGAGACTATGGCCGATGCCGATAATAATGTCAATGCTTTAGTTAGTCCGTATAACAATATCGTAGAGAATCAACAGACGATTTATGTACGAGTGGAGAGCGCAACTATCGCCACAGATTGTGCAACGATAGTAGAGCTGATTTTAATTGTAAATCCAACACCACAGATAGAAGATCCAACACCACTTGAGGCATGTGACGATATATCTGCAGATGGTTTTGCACAGTTTGATTTGACCATTAAGGATGCAGAGGTATTGGATGGCTTAGATCCATTACAATATATCGTGACCTATTACGAAACGCAGGTTAATGCAGAAGCAGGTACTAATGCGATTTTAAATCCAGTGAACTACACCAACATTATAGCCTTTAATCAGACCTTATGGGTTCGAGTAGAGGATTCGGCCAATGGTTGTTATAAGTTAACTACATTAGATTTGATAGTCAATGCATTACCAGTGCTTGTGCAACCAACACCATTGGAGCTTTGTGATGATAATAATCCAGGAGATGAGATAGAGGCCTTTACGCTGGAGGATGCCAATGCTCAGATGTTAAACGGTCAGACAGGAATAAGTTTTACTTACTATGAAACGCAACTGGATGCTGATAATGGAACAAATCCAATTACCAGTCCATACATGAATACGAGTAATCCTCAAACGATATTCGTTCGCGCTACTAATGATGTTACGGGCTGTTTTGTAAGCACAACAGCTACGATACTCTTAAGAGTGAATCCAATCCCATCACCAGCGACACCAACAGATTTAGAAGTTTGTGATTTAGACAATGATGGTTTTGAGGAGTTTGATTTAGAGAGTAAGACCCTTGAGATTATCAATGGAGAATTAGATGTTGCCATAACATATCACGAGACTCAGAGTGATGCTGATATGGGGTTAAATGCGCTTGTTAGTCCATATACGAATATTGTAATGGATGAGCAGATGATTTATATCAGAGCAGAGAATACAATTACAGGATGTTTCAATACTTCAGAGGTTCTGATCATTCGCGTATTACCATCACCAGAAGTTCCAGTAGCTATAGATGATTATGTTATCTGTGATGTGAACAGTGATGGCATTGCACAGTTTGATTTGACCACAAAAAATACAGAGATTTTAGGGACACAGTCAGTTGCAGATTTTATGTTAACCTATCATGTGACTCTAGCCGATGCACAATCAGGTGCTAACCCGATAGCCAATGTTACAAACTATACCAATGTTACTAATCCACAGACGATTTATGTACGTCTGGTAAGTAATGTCAATGGTTGTGTAACAGCAACGGGCTTCTTTGAGATTCGAGTAGAGTTACCACCAGAGGCTATTCAGCCAACACCATTACAATTGTGTGATGATGAGATAGCAGACGAGGTTACAGTTTTTGATTTAACAGTCAAGGACGATGAGATTACCGGAGGCGAGGCTAGTTGGAGTGTTTCTTATTATGAGACTAGTGCAGATGCACAGTCAGGCGTTAATGCAGTAGATGCATCAGCCTATACCAACACATCAATAAATGGAGCACCAGGGAATCCACAGACATTATATGTTGTGGTTACCGATACCGATACGGGTTGTGTAGATTACACGACATTAACGATACGAGTATTACCCAATCCAACGCCCAGTTTAGATCCAGATAACATTGAGTTATGTGATGATTTGAACCCTGGAGACATGGAAGAGGTGTTCGACCTTACTCAGAATGAGGCTTATATTATCAATGGTGAGCCAGGGGTTACGGCGACTTACCATGAAACTTTGGAAGATGCAGAATTGGGCTTAAATGCTATTGTTGATCCAACGGCTTATACCAACATAAGCACACCACAAACGATTTATGTACGAGTGACCAATAATATAACAGATTGTTATACACTGGTGACTTTTGATATCCTTGTGAATCCACTACCAGATGTTGTAGCCATCACAGATTTTATACTCTGTGAGCTTAATACCGATGGTGTAGATCAGTTTGACCTGAGTAGTAAAGATGCAGAGGTATTAAACGGACAGGATTCAGCACTCTTTACAGTGACGTATCACGTGTCACAATCAGATGCAGATAATTTAAGTAATGCGCTATTGAGTCCTTATACGAATCTAACGAATCCACAGCAGATTTTTGTTGCCATAACAAATAATGACACGGGTTGTTCTATAAGTACGCCAACCTTTAATATAGAAGTTCAAGAAGCAGCAGAGGCCAACAGTGATATGCTACCTATTTTAGAAGAGATTTGTGATGATCAGATGGATGATGATGGCGATTTAAGTAACAATAGCGCTCAGTTTGATCTGACGCCAGTTACGGATGCTGCGGATTTGGATCCGGCTAGTGTTCAGGCACAGGTATTAGACGGACAGGATCCTGCGAATTATATAGTGACCTATTATGAGACAGAGATGGATGCTGAGTTAGGGGTTAACCCGTTACCGTTCTTGTATGAGAATATAGTAAACCCACAGGTGATTTATGTACGTGTGGATAATGATACGCAAGGAGCAGCCTTATTGAATTTAGATTTAACAACCCTTACGGTGGGATTAGATTTTAATGGTGATGGCACAATAGATACGATAGACACCGATGGCGATGGTGTTTTCGACCTGATAGATGTCGATGGAGATAATGTATCTGATGGATTTGATACGGACTTGGATGGCTTGATTGATTTTATAGATTTAGATGGCGATAGTTTGGGCGATTTAGTAGATCTGGATAATGATGGAATTGTAGATAATGCCTTTGATAGTTCCATTTGTTATGCAGTAGCACCACTGACACTTCAGGTGAATCCATTACCAGTATTTGAATTGGATGCAAGTTATATATTGTGTGTGGATACAAATGGTACAGAGGTTTTAAATGTACCAGTATTAGATACAGAACTGAGCACACCAGAGTATGAATTTGAATGGAGTTTGAATGGCACCGTTATAGCAGGAGCTTTAGAGGGCAGTTATCTACCAGAAGAAGGCGGAACATATAGTGTTACGGTAACCAATGCAGCAACGCAGTGTGCGAGTAGTGGAATGACAGAAGTTATCGAGAGCGCACCACCAGAGATTGTACTTATAGATGTGATTACAGATGCATTTTCAGAGCTGCACATCATCGAGGTTAGTGTCACAGGACCTGGAGATTATGAGTATAGTTTAGATGAAGGCGCATGGCAGGATAATAATATATTTACAGATGTATCAGCAGGCGATCATTTAATTACGGTAAGAGATAAGATTGGTTGTGGATATGTAAGTGATACAATAACAGTGATGGATTACCCTAAGTATTTCACGCCCAATGGCGATGGCTATAATGATACGTGGAACATTAAGGGTATTGCAGAGCAACCAAGCGCAAAAATTTATATATTTGACAGGTACGGAAAACTATTAAAACA
>NZ_JXJP01000032.1 GCF_000826645.1 Psychroserpens mesophilus | reverse complement strand
GTTCTACTGGTTTAGAAGCTACTTTTACGGATTCTATTACTGCTGGAAGTTGTGCTAATTCTTACATAATTTCTAGAGAATGGACCTTAGTGGATGAGTGTGATAACACTACTTCTTTGACTCAAATGATTACAGTTGAAGATAACACGGCTCCAACATTTACAGTTCCATTAGATGTTACAGTAGAATGTAATGTTGATGTAAATGATCTTAACTTAACTGGTGATGTAACTGATGAAGCCGATAACTGTTCTACAGGTTTAGAAGCAACTTTTACGGATACTATTACTGCTGGAAGTTGTGCTAATTCTTACATAATTTCTAGAGAATGGACCTTAGTGGATGAGTGTGATAACACTACTTCTTTGACTCAAATGATTACAGTTGAAGATAACACGGCTCCAACATTTACAGTTCCATTAGATGTTACAGTAGAATGTAATGTTGATGTAAATGATCTTAACTTAACTGGTGATGTAACTGATGAAGCCGATAACTGTTCTACAGGTTTAGAAGCAACTTTTACGGATACTACTCAACCTGGTTCTTGTCCGAACAATTTCATAATTACAAGAACTTGGACCTTAATTGACGAATGTGGTAATCAAACAGATCTTACACAAACAATCACTGTTGAAGATACTACTGCTCCAACTTTAGTATCAGATTTACAAGACATATCTGTAACATGTAATGACATTCCTGATGTACCAAATCTTGTTTTTGAAGATGCTTGTTCAACTAATATGACAGTTACTTTTAATGAAGTATCTAATTCTGATGGAACAGTTCAAGATTATACTATCATTAGAGAATGGTTTGTAGAAGATGAATGTGGAAATGGAGCTTTCTTTACTCAAAACATTGATGTAAGTGTTAATGTAGAAAGTGAAATTGAAGGTACAGATACAGAGCTATGTATTCTGGATGATTTCAACTTTGATTTATTTGATTTACTATCAGGTAACTTTGACATAAATGGAGTTTGGACGGTAACTCTTGGTGATGCAACTATAGATGGAAGTCTGTTTAACCCTTCAACATTATTAGATATTAATGGTGAGTTTACTGAAGCTGATTTAGGCGACTATAAATTTACGTATACTGTTGGTGGTATTTGTCCTAGTGAAACAGAAGTCACTATAACAATAAATGATGATTGTGTTGTTTTACCTTGTGGTGAAGAAGATCTTATCATTTCAAAAGCGGTTACTGTAAACAATGATGGTATTAACGAATTCTTTACTGTCGGTGGTGTTGAGGAATGTGGTTTTGTTATTGAGTTACAAATATTCAACCGTTGGGGAGCCAAAATCTATGACAATTCAAATTATAAAAATGATTGGAATGGAACTGCTTCTAAAGGTTCAATAGGAAATTCAGGATTTGTACCAACTGGAACATATTATTATATCATAAAATTAAAAGGTAGTACTGGTGGATTAGAATTAAAACCAATCACAGGACCAATCTACGTATCAACAAACTAAATCTTAACCTAACATGAAATTAGTAAAGTTTAATATCATAGCATTTATACTATTCAGTAGTTGGATGGGAGTTGCTCAGCAATTGCCTCAGTTTACGCAGTATATGTACAATACGATCTCGATAAATCCGGCTTATGCAGGTAGTAGAGAGACTTTAAGTGTTGTCGGTTTGCACAGAAGTCAATGGGTTGGTCTTGAAGGAGGTCCAACTACTCAAACACTTTCAGTACATTCGCCACTTAGAAATGATAAAATCGGATTAGGATTCTCATTTATTAATGATGAATTAGGTTTCCAAAACTTCTCCTATTTGTACGGTGATTTCTCATACACCATTCGTGTTGGTGAAAGCAGTGAGTTAGCATTTGGTTTGAAAGCTGGTTTTACAAGTTATAGCCTAGATGCCGATTTTAGATTGTCTGAATCTAATGATCCTGTAATTTTTGGTTATGAAGATCGCTGGAAACCAAATATTGGTACCGGTGTTTACTGGCACAGTGAAAGATGGTACCTCGGACTTTCGGCTCCAAGAATCTTGAATACCGATTATACTGGTGGTGAAGAATTTCAATCTTTAGAAAGAATTAGTTACTATATTACAGGTGGATATGTATTTGATTTAAGTGAAAACACAAAATTCAAACCTGCCATGTTGCTTAAAGCTACTAATGGTGCGCCTTTATCTTTTGATTTAACAGCGAACTTTCTATTCTATGAAAAGTTCTGGGTTGGTGGATCGTATCGAATTAACGAACTGGCACAAGCTGTTGGTGGTATAGCAGATTTTCAAGTCTCAAAACAATTGCGAATTGGCTATGCTTATGAATACCCATTATCAGAATTAAGCGCATATACAAGTGGAACTCATGAAGTACTGCTTATGTTCGAGATATTTAAAAGCAAACGTATTAAATCGCCTAGATACTTCTAAAAAATTAATCATGATGAAAACAAAATCTTTACTATTATTTTTTGTGCTAAGTAGCACATTCATGATCGCCCAGGAAAAGCTAGCGGATAAGTTTTTTGGCAATTACAATTATGTAAAAGCTTCTGAATTATATAAGGAGGTCTTAAAAAAAGGCGATACTAGTGTTCATGTTTTAACGCGTTTAGGTGATTGTTACTATAACAATTCAAAGTCTGAAGATGCAGCGCTTTGGTATAAAAAAGCATTGCAAAATTATGATAGCGATGTTAATCCTGAATACATCTATAAATATATTCAGTCTCTCAGAAGTATGGGTAACTATGCTGAAGCAAATGAGTGGATGAAAAAATTTACTGAAATTCAAAATAACGATACTCGTGTAAAAGGCTATAATCCTGAAAACATTAGCAAATACAATGAATTGGCAAAAACTGAAAATGATCGTGTGGTTAAGTTGGTAAATTTACCTTTTAACTCTAAATACTCAGATTTCGGTTCCTATATTCACGATGGTCAATTGTACTTTGCTTCTTCAAGAAATACAGATGAGAAAAAATTATACAGCTGGAATCAAGAACCTTTTCTAGATATCTATAAGGTTTCCGTAGAAAAACAAGGTGATACCATTGCTTACGGAAGTGCTGATTTCATCAATGCTGAAAAGATAAATACCGATTATCACGAAGCATCTGTTGCTATCACAAATGATGGTAAAACGATGTACTTCACAAGAGATAATGTGAGTAAAAAAAATAAAGTGAAATATGATAACAACGGAACAACGCATTTAAAACTCTATAAAGCGACTCGTGTTGGTGAAACTTGGACAAATATTGAAGAGCTTCCGTTTAATGACGATGTGTTCTCAACAGGTCACCCTACATTAAGTCCTGACAATAAGATTTTATATTTTGTGTCAGATCGTGACGGCGGATTAGGTCAAACAGATATTTATCAAGTTGAAATAAAAGGTGGTAATTCTTATTCTGAACCTGTAAATTTAGGTGATAAAATCAATACTGAAGGACGTGAAATGTTCCCATTTGTAAGTAAGGACAGTACTTTTTATTTTTCCTCTGATGGCCATTTAAATTTAGGGTTTCTTGATATTTTTAAATCAAATGTCATAAAAGATGAAACCGCAGAGCCTGAAAATTTAGGCGCTCCTTATAATAGTGGTTATGATGATTTTGCTTTCTTTATGAATCCTTCTGAAGATGAGAACGATAAAACAGGTTATTTCTCGTCTAACAGACCTGACGGACAAGGAAGTGATGATATCTATAGTTTTGATGCCAGTATTTGTTTACAAACTATCAAAGGAATTACAAGAGATTTGAATACAAACGATATTATTCCTGGTGCCACTGTAAAGCTAGTGAACGAGGTTGGTAAAGTTCTAGAAGAAGTTGAAACCAACGAAAATGGAGAATATGAGTTTACAGTAGATTGTAATAAAAAATATACTGTAATTGGCACTAAAGAAGACTATAAAGATGATATCAAAAAAGTAGCTACTGATGATGAAAATGATAAAGTAACTGAAGCAGATCTTTATTTGGAACCTCTAATCAAGAACAATCAGATTGTAATCAATCCTATTTTCTTTGACTTCGATAAATCTAATATTAGAACTGATGCGCAATACGAGCTTGAAAATATTGTAGATGTAATGCGTGCTCATCCAAATATGGTTATAAAAATTGAAGCACATACTGATAGTCGTGGACGTGATGCATACAACATGAAATTATCAGACCGTAGAGCTAAATCGACAAGAGATTATATTATTTCGAGAGGAATTGCAGAAGAACGAATAGAAAGTGCAATCGGTTATGGTGAAAGTCAGTTACTAAACAAATGTTCTAATGGTGTGAAATGTACTGAAGAAGAACATCAATTAAACAGACGTTCTTACTTCTATATTTTAAAAGAATAAAGTTTACCCCTTTATCGTGAACTTAAAAAAAGCAGATTCAAAAATGGGTCTGCTTTTTCGTATTTATAAAGTCTTTATAATATTTGAAACCATTGCTTATGGTTAAGGCATAATACTTTATGTTTTAAAATATAGACACTTAAAAATTCCGAACCTTTTAAACTACATTCGGTTTAGTTACTTTTTAACTTGATTTTTTTATCAAATTTTATTGTGTAATTTTCACTTAAACTTATAAGTCAACAGCAAAGTAATTTACTAAAATAGTTACATTGATGGTTGAAAAATCACTGGGAGGATAAACAGAAACTGTATATTCTCCGTTTTGTGGAGTGAATTTATATTCAACACTTAGTAATTCTTCAATTTCAATTATTTCCGGCTCGCCATAAAGTTCGGTTAAGGCATTTATCAAAAAATCAAGATTTAGTTGATGCGCATGAACTCGGATTGCACAAACCTTTAAGGTTGCAGGTTCAGTTTCAAAAAAATCTGAAAAATACTGGTATCCATATAGAATTATTCCAGGATAATCAGGATGGTATCTATAACTTGTATCTCCAGGCTGAGAATCTGGCTGCCCTTCACTTGCAAAAAGAGCTTCTGGTAAGGTTCCAAATTCTTTAAAAGGCTCTATCTAAAAGGTTAAAAGTTCTGAAGGATCAATAGCCATATCATTTGGATCGGAAGAATTATCACTACCACAAGACACGATACTTAATAACATTAAAACAATAAGACATTTCTTTAAAGAATTGTAAACTATTGAAATCATTGGATATTTATATTAAAATTAAAAAGTTTCATAACACTTCAAAAGTTCTAATGATTTAGACGAGTAATCAAAAATTCAGCTAAATATAAACAAAAAAAAACCACAGTACTACTGTGGTTTTAAAAACAATTATTTGCTATTAATCAAGTTTTTGAAATATATATGTCGTTATTTTTTGATAAATATGTTGGTAAAATACCATTTACCTTCGCTATTCATTTCTGCAGAAACATCAAAATCGGTAAAATCACCTTCTATATTAGCTCTATGTCCATCACTATTTAACCAAGCATTAACAACAGATTGAGCTGAACTGAATGCATAAGCCACATTCTCAGATACTTTAGTTGCAGAAGCATTTTGTACTAAGCTATTTTTACGTTGGAAAAAGTTATCATGAGAAACATTATTTACTTCTACCATATAATCTGTATGCGTATATGCCACAGCTTTAATCGTATTATGATTACTTAAAGCATTTAATCCCATATTAATTCTATGAGCATTAATAAGCTCTAAGATTTCAATTTCTATGGTTTTAGCTTCTGGAGCGGCTAGAAGTTCAACGCTATCAATCGTTTCTTCTGGATATTCTTCAGTAGAACAAGAAAACGTCAACAAGGCAACTAATGCCATCAAGGGTAACATTTTAGATAGTTTCATAACGTAGGTTAAGTTTTGGTAATTCAGATTTGGGGTCTAAATTGTTTTGGTTAATTAATTACTGACTAAAAACGGGGCAGAATTCAGTCAACTGCTAATTTCTTCGACAATATACATAAACAGACAAAGATTTGACGTTTATATACCTAGTTTTTCGATAAAACGTTATAAAATGTAAGAATTTTCTATTTTTTTGTGTAGTTCACCGATTTATGGCGATAATCGATCTTGAATCCAGTCGTAACTTTCATTCAACTTATACCGGATTCTATCATGTAATCGGTTAGGACGTCCTTGCCAGAATTCAATTTCAACAGGTTTAACTATAAAACCTCCCCAAAAATCTGGTCTTGCGATCTCTTTACCTTTGAAATCTTCCTCCAACGTCTTCAAACGGTTTTCGAGTTCTTCTCTACTTTCAAGTGTTTGACTTTGATTTGAAACTAAAGCACCTAATTGGCTTCCACGAGGTCTGGATTCAAAATAACCATCACTTAAATTCTCAGCAATTTTTTCAGCTTTACCTTTAATAATGACCTGACGTTCGGCTTCTGGCCAAAAAAATGAAATACAAACATTAGGATTATTTGCAATGGCTTTTCCTTTTTCACTTTCATAATTTGTGTAGAAAATAAAACCTTCATAGGTAAACTTTTTGAGAAGCACTACTCTACTCTTAGGAAATCCATCCAATCCAATTGTGCTTAATGTCATGGCATTAGTTTCGCCTACATCAAAATTAGTATCGACCTCATGAAACCACTTCTGGAAAACTTCTAATGGGTTTTCACTTAAGTTTTTTTCAAGTAATTCCTGCTTTTCATATGATTTTCTATAATCGCCTAAGTCTGTATTCATTGAGATTAATTGTGAACGTTATGAGTAATTTCTGTAACTTAATTGTGTTTTTTTTTGATAGCCTTATTTAATTCCCATAAATTTAGGAATTAAATCCCTTGAAATGACATTTGAAAACAGTAAATATTCTAATCTTTTAGAGTACAAAAAAATAGAGTTTCCATTTGGAAAACTATATCTCACAAAACAATTTGTTATCACCGAATTAAATGAAGGCATTCATGTCAATTTTGAAATGGTAAGTAAACTCATCAGTAAATTTTCTGAAGAGATTAGCAATGATATCAGAATTGGGTACATTGCGAACCGCATCAATTCCTATTCTTTTGAGCCTCAATTATGGCTTGATTTTAATAATGATTATGATTTTTTAGTGGCAAGTGCTGTAGTGACTTACAGTGATTTCGGATATCTCAATTCTAGCTTAGAAAAGCATTTTTTTAAGAAAAGTCTGAAGCGATGTCGCAGTTTAGATGAAGCTATTGAGTGGATGATGGAATTAGATGAATTAAATGTCAATGCCAATTCTAAATAAAAAGTACACTTATACCGTCTTAAAATTCGAATGATTTGCCGTCTTTTGCTAACTCCACATTATCAAAAATCTCTTGTGCTTCGGCTTTAAACAAATTCAAATCATCATATCTGGTTGAATAATGTCCTAAAATTAAAGTGCCTACATCGGCTTGTTTTGCTATACTAGCTGCCTGTTTGGCTGTACTGTGCTTAGTAGGTTGTGCCAAAGCTTCATTTTTTTCTAAAAATGTTGATTCATGATACAACACATCTACATTTTTAATTATTGGCAACATGGCTTCGTTATAAGCAGTATCGCTACAAAATGCATAGCTCTTAGGTTTATTTGGTGGTTTTGTCACTGATTCGTTTGTCACTAGATGACCTTGCTTATCCTTAACATCGAAGCCTTGTTTTAGTTTTCTGTAATACGCCACATCAACATCTGCATTTAAAACGGCATTCATATCTAGTTTACGTTCGCCTTCTTTTTCTTTAAATAGAAATCCGTTGGTATAAATACGATGGTCTAACGGAATAGTATACACTTCGACTTTATCATCTTCATAGATCAATTCAGAGCTCTTAGATGTGAGCTCGTGAAAAATAAGTTTGTAGTTGGTCCATGAATCAGACAGTTTCATTTGAAGTGTAATCACTTCCTTTAAACCTTTAGGTGCATAAATATGTAAGTCGGCTTCTCGAGTTAATAACCGAAATGTTGAAATTAGGCCAACCAATCCAAAACAATGATCACCATGCAAGTGTGAGATAAAAATATGTTTGATTCTCACAAATTTAATTCTATTGCGACGTAATTCTACTTGAGTGCCTTCACCACAATCTATTAAAAACGTATGGTTTTTGATCTCCAAAACCTGAGAGGTTGGATTGGTATTGGTTCGTGGAGTTGCACTATAACAACCAAGTATGGATAGTTTCATTAATTTATTTGTTGTTAAGTTGTTAAGCTGTAAAGACGTTACATCTTAATAACTAACATCTAAACGCCTAAACGCTTTTTAAAAACCAAGATCACGCTCAATGTCTTCCATTTCAATGATGTCATAAGCTTCTTGAAGGGTTGGTACTACTACAATTTCATCTGGAGTTTCATTGAGATTAGCTTTATCAGTTACGATTACAAACGAATGTTTTGCCTTTCGGTGTTTATTTGACAGCTGAAGAAATTCAACAATATCAGGCAATGGTACCTTATTCAACGTCGTAAGATTTACGATAATATTATCATTTTTAAAACGCTCATATAGCACATCTATTTTTTTAACTAACTCTACAACAGAAGCTTTTTCTTGAGTAATTATAGTGGTATTTCCGTTTTTATCTAAAATCATAATGTTAGTGTTTAATTTTAGAAGCCAGTAAATAGATTACAGCCATTCTAATGGCCACTCCATTTTGAACCTGATCTAATATAATGGCTTGCTTTGAATCTGCGACATCACTTGTAATCTCAACACCACGATTAATTGGTCCTGGATGCATGATGGTAATGTCTTTATCTAAAGAATCTAACAATGCTTTAGTGACTCCATATTGTTGTGTGTATTCTCTTGTAGATGGAAAATAGCTTATATCCATACGCTCATTTTGAACGCGCAGCATGTTTGCTACATCGCACCAATTCAAAGCTTTCTTTAAATTCGTTTCTACTTTAACACCTAAATCTTTTATGTATTTAGGAAGCAAGGTTTTTGGTCCGCAAACCATCACATTTGCACCTAATAATTGTAAAGCATAAATATTAGAGAGTGCAACTCTACTATGTAAAATATCACCAATAATAACAACATTTTTCCCTTTAACTTCTCCTAGCCGTTCACGAATAGAATAGGTGTCAAGTAAGGCTTGTGTTGGATGTTCATGTGCTCCATCTCCAGCATTAATAATACTTGCATCTACATGTTGTGATAAAAACACACCAGCTCCTGGATTGGGGTGACGCATCACAACCATATCTACCTTCATGGAGAGAATATTGTTAACCGTATCAATTAAGGTTTCTCCTTTTTTTACTGAAGATTGAGAAGCCGAAAAGTTAATCACATCTGCAGAAAGTCGTTTCTCAGCTAATTCAAACGATAATTTTGTGCGCGTTGAATTTTCAAAAAACAAATTAGCAATGGTAATATCTCTAAGCGAAGGCACTTTTTTAATTGGTCGGTTGATCACTTCTTTAAAATGATCTGCCGTTTCAAAAATTAACTGAATATCTTTTTGGTTAAGATATTTAATTCCTAATAAGTGATTGACACTTAATTCGCTCATTTTTGTGTTCTAGTTTTAATGTCTAAAAGGTCTCGACTGCGCTCGACCAGACATTTATTTATAATTATTTTACAACTAATTACTTATCAAATAGACTGCGTCTTCGCCTTCATTTTCCTCCCAGTTCACTTTAACTTTTTCTTCATTAATGGCATCTACCTGTCGTCCTCTATAGTTTGGCTGGATAGGTAAATGTCTGCTGAAACGTCTGTCAATCAATGTTAGTAATTCAATTTCATTTGGTCTTCCAAACGACTGAATGGCTGTGAGTGCTGCTCTGATACTTCGTCCTGTATATAACACATCATCTATGAAAACAATATTCTTTCCTTCCACTAAAAAATTAATTTCGGTAGTATTGGCTTCTAATATTTTTTCGCCTCTTCTGAAATCATCTCTAAAAAACGTGATATCTAGATGACCTAACTGAATATTTTTAATCTTGTAATCGTTTTTAAGCATCTCAGCGAGTCGATTTGCGAGATATTTTCCTCTTGGCTGAAGTCCAATGAGAACCGTATTCGTAAAGTCGTTGTGATTTTCAATGAGTTGACAAGCCAGTCGATGAAGAATGATGTTTACCTCTTTAGCATTAAGTAACACTTTTTGACTCATATAGTTTCCAAACGTATTTGGTTGACAAAGTTAAGTTAAAAATTTAGGGTTTGCAATGGTTTTCTTTTGTCGTGCAGTCGTGCAGTTGTGCAGTTGTGTAGTTGTATAGTTTAATAGTTTTATAGTTTTATAGTTTTATAGTTGTGATATGCTATTTTTTACTTATTTGAAATTAAACGAATTCTAAACTTGTAGATTACATATCATAAATCATCTAAATATTTCTGGTGTAAGGCATAATTCTTAACAATTGACTATGATCATTATACTCTTCATAATCTGATAAGTCATCTAAAATGTAACTTTCACCTTTATAAAACTCTTCCCAAATCCAAATAAAAAAAAATTTAGGTTCATTTGGCAAACCAAAAGACGGATAACCAGCTTGATAAATTTTTTCAAAATCAACTTTGTCTTTATTTAAATAATATTTTAACGTATTCTTAAATATTTCCTTAAACGTTTCAGGCTTTATTAAATGGTTAATAAGCATTCTATATTTAATAATTTTTTTTACTTCAGATTCATTATTCACGTCTAAATCTGAAAATACATCTTCGCAATCTTCAGAATCATAAAAAGAGATTGCATCTATTGAATTAATTAAAAAATATTTATTAACTACTTTCATATTTTTTTATTGAAAAATAAAAAAAGCCTTCCATTTCTGAAAGGCTTTCCTATATTTAAAATTTAGGAATTATTTTTTTCCGTCCATTTTATCTTTAAGAGCTTGTAAAGCATCATTAGCATCACCTAAAGTCGGTTTTGATTCTGCTGCTTGAGCTTCTGCTTTTTTAGCAGCTGCTTTTACATTAGCAATTTCTTCTTCTTTAAAGATTGCAGTATGAGAAGCAACTACACGTTTAAATTCTTTATTGAATTCAATAATTTTAAACTCAGCCGTTTCTCCTTTACCTACTTTTTTACCATCTTCTTTTTCTAAGTGACGCGTAGGAACAAAAGCAACGATATCTTCGTTAAACTCAATAGTTGCACCTTTGTCAACAATCTCAGAAATTTCAGCAGTATGTACAGTACCTAGAGCAAATTCAGTTTCGTATTTATCCCAAGGGTTGTCAGTTGTTTGTTTGTGACCTAAAGATAATTTACGTCCTTCAACATCTAATTCTAATACAACCACTTCTAGGTTATCACCTACGTTACAGAATTCACTTGGATGCTTGATTTTCTTAGTCCAAGATAAATCAGAGATATAAATCAATCCGTCGATACCTTCTTCTAATTCAACAAATACACCAAAGTTTGTAAAGTTACGTACAATACCTGTGTGTTTAGAACCTACAGGATATTTGCTTGTAATATCTGTCCATGGATCTGGTGTTAATTGCTTAATACCAAGTGACATTTTACGATCTTCTCTATCAAGAGTTAAGATTTCAGCTTCGATTTCATCACCAACAGATACGAAATCTTGAGCAGAACGCAAATGTGTTGACCAAGACATTTCACTTACGTGAACCAATCCTTCTACACCTTCTTCTACTTCAACAAATGCACCATAATCAGCAATAACAACAACCTTACCTTTAACTTTGTCGCCAACTTTTACAGTGTCGCCTAAAGCTTCCCAAGGATGCTTGCTTAATTGTTTAAGACCTAACTGGATTCTAGACTTATCTTCATCAAAGTCTAAGATTACCACATTAAGTTTCTGGTCTAATTCTACGATTTCATTTGGATGATTAATTCTTGACCAAGATAAATCAGTAATATGAATTAATCCGTCAACGCCACCTAGATCGATAAACACACCGTAAGACGTAATATTCTTAACAGTACCTTCTAATACCTGACCTTTTTCTAATTGACCAATGATTTCTTTTTTCTGTTCTTCAATATCAGCTTCAATTAAAGCTTTATGAGATACTACTATGTTTTTGAATTCGTGGTTGATTTTCACAACTTTAAATTCCATAGTTTTGTTTACATATTGATCGTAATCTCTAATAGGTTTCACATCAATTTGAGAACCTGGTAAGAATGCTTCAATACCAAATACGTCAACGATCATACCACCTTTAGTTCTGCATTTTACAAAACCATTAACGATTTCACCTGTATCGTGAGCATTATTGACACGATCCCAAGCTTTGATTACTCTTGCTTTTCTGTGAGACAATACTAATTGTCCTGTTGCATCTTCACGAACATCAATTAATACTTCTACTTTGTCACCAACTTTTAAATCTGGATTGTAACGAAACTCATTAAGAGAAATTACACCTTCAGATTTTGCATTGATATCGATGATAGCATCTCTATCAGAAATATGAATCACTTCACCTTCTACAACTTCGTCATTAAGTGTATCAACGAAGTTTTCAGCGACTAACTTTTCAAATTCTTCTAATTGTTTGTCATCAACTGGATCAATACCTTCTTCGTAATTGTGCCAGTTAAAATCTTTTAAGAATTTTTCAGGGTTAGCTTGTGACTCGGATACTTTTGGAGTTTCAACTGTTTGTGTTTCTGTTGTTTCAACAGTTGCTGCTTCAGTAGTTTCTACCTCAGCGTTTTTTGTTTCTTTTTCAGACATGTGCTGAATATTAATTTGTATTCTGTACGTTTAGAAAGATTAAAGCGAATCACACACAGAAGTGTTATTATTTGTTATAGTTTATCCTTTCGTCTTTCTTAGGTTTCGCTAAAAGGAGTGCAAAAATACATATTCTCTATTAATAAAACAAGCAAAATTTACACTAAGCATTTGAATAAGTATTGATTACTTACAAATGTTAAAAAAAGATGGTTAACTTATTGATATTTTGGCATATAAATTGATATCTTTACAGTACGTATAACTCTTAAAATTAAAACTATAATTATGGTAAAAGCAAAATACCAAGACGTCCTAGACTTAGGCGAAACTTTAAACATCCAAGATGGCGATGTTAAGGTTGAAGATGGCAAATTAAAAATCTGGGGAACAGCCAAAACACAATACGAAAAAGATTTACTTTGGGACGCTATTAAAGCTATTGGTGGTGATAGCCCTTCAGATATTATGGCAGATATTAAAGTAGCTGACACATCTGTTTATACAAGACATACCGTTAAAAGTGGAGAAACTCTAGGAAAAATTGCAAAGCAATACTATGGTAATCCTGCAAAGTATCAGGCCATTTTTCAAGCAAATTCAGATATTCTTAAAAATCCGGATTTGATTCATCCAGATCAGGAATTAATTATTCCTAATTTATCGTAAGCACAATTTAAGTCACAAAAAAAAGCATGCTTTTTTTTGTGACTTATTTTAATCACTAATTACATTCCGCAATTTTATCTATTGCTAAATTATATATGAATTCAAATTGCTCATCTAAATTTAAGTTAGAATTATCAACTTTTATGGCGTCATCTGCCATTGTTAAAGGTGAGTCTTCTCGTGTAGAATCAATATGATCTCTGGATTGCACATTTTTTAAAACAGCTTCAAAACTCACCTCATCGCCTCTTTCAATAAGCTCATCATAACGTCGTTGTGCTCTTTTTTCTGCTGAAGCTGTCATAAATAATTTTAATTCGGCTTCAGGAAAAACTACGGTTCCAATATCACGACCATCCATAACTACACCCTTATTTTTTCCGAAGTTCTGTTGCTGTAAAACTAGCTGTTCTCTTACTTCTGAAACCGTGGCGACCTGACTTACAAACTGAGAAACATCTAAGGTTCTGATATCCTTTTCAATATTTTGACCATTGAGATATACTTCAGCGAAACCTAATGATTCATTAAATTTAAAATCAATGTTAATATCATCCAGATGATTTATAAGTTGCTGCTTATTAAAATGGTTCTCAGCAATAAATCCATTTTTCATAGCGTAGAATGTCACAGCACGATACATGGCGCCAGAATCAACATACACATAGCCTAAGGCTGTTGCAAGGCGCTTTGCAACTGTGCTTTTTCCTGTGGAAGAGAATCCGTCGATGGCTATTGTAATCTTATGCATTATCTTAAATCGATTTGTAATCCAAAGAAACTTGTATTTGAGGCACTTGTATATCTGGCATGCGTATAACTAAATCGCATTTTATTTAATTTAATTCCGATACCGAATGATAATCCTGAAAAATTACGTTGATCTTCAATACGTAATTCTTCAGCTCTTCTAAAATTATATCCCATTCTGATGTTAAATCCACGTTCTGGAAACAATTCTGCTCCAATAACTGTATGACGTAAGACTTCATTTAAAAATCCTACTTGTTCCTGAGTTTGGTTTCCATCTAAATCGGTAGTTGCTCTGGCTGGATTAGAAAACGCCAAAGGCCATCTTTGAAGATTTTCAAAAGTCAGATGCCATCGTAAAGGCATGTTCTCCAGTGTTTGAGATAAACCTAGAGAAATATCTAAAGGTAATTTTTCGTTAAGTCCAGCATAAGTTACGATTTGAGTTCCAAAATTTCTAATACTAAGGGCTGCTCTAAAATCTAATCTCTCATTAATATACATCGCACCAAAATCGGCAGCAACACCTATCGAATTATATTGCTCTAATTTAGACGTAATGATTTTAAAATTTGCACCTATATAAAAATCACTAAATGGAATTTGATACGCATATCCAGCAGATAATGCTGCTTCATTACCAGTAAATGTACCAGTAGAAATACCATTTTGATCATAACCATCAAATTCTCCATAGTTGATGTAGGTCATTCCTACATGCAAGGTTTGTACGTGTCTGTCCCAAGTATAAGCATAAGCTGCTGTTCCATAACCAATTCCACCTAAATAACTGGAGTAATTGACAGCCAATTGATTATCCATTTCTGCATTGATACTAGCAGGATTAAACAATCCACTGGTAACATCATAGTCATAATTGGTAATTACTTTACCTCCCAAAGCGGCTTGTCGAGGAGATGCTACTAAATTTAAAAATTGAAATGTAGATTCACCACCTACTTGTGCATAAAATACAGAGGTCGTTAAAAGACAAATAAGTGTGGTAATTTTCTTTAGCATATAAGTTTGCAAAGTAAATAAATCTATCTTAAAACGAGTATATGTCTATTTTATTTTTTTGAAAGCGTTGAATTCTGATTTACCTGTAGTTTTTGTCCGACTATAATTAGATTATCAGATAGCTCATTGAGATCTTTTAAGTCTTCAACAGTTGTGTTATTTCGTTTTGCAATATTGTATAAGGTATCGCCTTTTGAAACAATCCATACGGTTTCCGAAACCGTTTCAGAAGACTCAAAATTTCTAACTCTCAACGTTTCTCCTTCCTTAATAAGCGTAGTTTCCAAATCATTGGCAGCCATTAGCTGCCCTAAACTTGTATTGTATCGCTTCGTTAATGCATACAAGGTCTCCCCTTCTTTTACCATATGAAAATCTGAAGTATTAGCTTCTGCTGAATCTACTACCTTTTCAGAATCTGAATGAGAAACTAAAGACGTTTCAGTAACGACATCAGAATTCGTAGTTAGACTATCGGTTTCAGATATCACTACTATTTCCTTTTTCGCTTCAGAATTAGCCACCTCTGGATCCTGAATTACAGAATCTTGAGTTGATTCAGAATTATAAACCATATCTTTAATAAGGTTGGTCTTTATTTCTGTGCGAGTTGCCAATAATGAATCTTTGATTTTTTTGGCAGCTCTATTTTTAGCTACTTCGCCATTTATATACGTAATTTCTCCAGTAACCAAATTGAGTTGAGCTGGTTTTCCGTTTAAAAGGACCTCTTTGTAATTCTCGGTTTCGTTAGTCTGCGCAAAAGCTCCAAAACCAGAAGCTGCAAAAACAAAAACCGTAGCTATTAATCTAAAGTTTTTTAGCATTCTTTACTTTTTGATTGGTTAAGGCCAATCTCAAAACATCACTCATATCTTTGACATAATGAAATTTTAACCCCTTCAAATATAAGGGATTTATTTCTTCTATATCTCTTTTATTATCTTCACAAAGTAAAATCTCTTTAATTCTAGCTCGTTTCGCTGCTAAAATTTTCTCTTTAATACCTCCTACTGGCAACACTTTTCCTCTTAAAGTAATCTCACCTGTCATGGCCAAACTATTTTTTACCTTACGCTGTGTAAATAAGGACACTAAGGACGTTAACATGGTTACACCTGCACTCGGACCATCTTTTGGAGTTGCGCCTTCTGGGACGTGTATGTGTACATTATATTTCTCAAAAACATCTGGATTGATACCAAATTCATCTGCATTAGATTTAATATATTCCATCGCAATGGTGGCAGACTCTTTCATAACTTTTCCTAAGTTACCAGTGATCGTAAGATTTCCTTTACCTTTAGATAGAATAGATTCAATAAATAATATATCACCTCCAACGCTTGTCCATGCAAGACCTGTCACTACTCCTGCAACGTTATTATTTTCGTACTTGTCACGTTCTAATCTAGGTGATCCAAGCACATCTATGATATCCTGATTAGTCACTTTTAAATTATAATCTTCTTCCATCGCAATATTTTTGGCCGCATGACGTACCATTTTTGCGATTTGCTTTTCTAATCCACGAACACCTGACTCTCTGGTATAACCTTCAACAATTTTTTCCAATTGAGGCTTGGCAATTTTAAGATGTTTGTCGGTTAATCCATGCTCTTTTAATTGCTTCGGAAGCAAATGACGTTTACCAATTTCAACTTTTTCTTCGATGGTGTAACCAGTTACATTAATAACCTCCATTCGATCTCGTAATGCTGGCTGAATGGTATTGAGACTGTTCGATGTAGCAATAAACATTACTTTAGATAAGTCAAATCCCATTTCAAGGAAGTTGTCGTGAAATTCGCTATTTTGTTCAGGATCTAATACTTCTAACAGGGCAGACGATGGATCTCCTTGATGCGAATTAGACAATTTATCGATTTCATCCAGTACAAAAACAGGATTTGAAGTACCAGCCTTTTTCAAACTCTGAATAATTCGCCCTGGCATTGCACCAATATAGGTTTTACGATGACCTCTAATTTCGGCTTCATCACGCAAGCCTCCTAGTGACATACGCACATATTCTCGACCTAAAGCTTCAGCAATCGACTTTCCAAGAGAGGTTTTACCAACACCTGGAGGTCCATACAAACAAAGAATAGGCGATTTCATATCGTTGCGTAATTTTAAAACGGCCAGATATTCAATAATTCTCTTTTTAACATCGTCAAGACCATAATGATCACGATCAAGAATTTTCATGGCACGTTTTAAATCGAATTTATCTGTGCTAAACTCATTCCATGGTAAATCTAAAAACAAGTCCAGATAATTACGTTGAATAGAGTATTCGGCCACTTGCGGATTCATACGTTGCATTTTTGACAATTCCTT
Organism: Psychroserpens mesophilus; assembly: GCF_000826645.1. Taxonomy (GTDB): domain Bacteria; phylum Bacteroidota; class Bacteroidia; order Flavobacteriales; family Flavobacteriaceae; genus Psychroserpens; species Psychroserpens mesophilus. The sequence goes on along the minus strand of NZ_JXJP01000032.1, from coordinate 24,917 downwards.
ATCAAAATGTTCAGCAACTTTTTCATTCCACTTTTTAGATTTTGCGCGTTGACGCATGTCTTCGATTTCTTCACCAGAAGACACACCTCCTCCAAGTTCTTCCTGAATCGTCTTCATTTGCTGATGCAAGAAATACTCACGTTGCTGCTGGTTCATATCACTTTGAACCTTCGACTGAATATCGTTTTTAAGCTCCAGCTTCTGGAATTCAATATTCATGAATTTTAAAGTCGCTAAAGCACGTTCTTTAAGATCGTTTATCTCTAACAGTTCTTGCTTTTCTTTTACAGAAAGATTCATATTAGAAGACACGAAGTTGACTAAAAATGAATTGCTTTCAATATTCTTAATCGCAAAAGAAGCTTCTGTCGGAATGTTTGGACTGTCCTTAATGATTTGAAGCGACAAATCTTTAATTGACTCTATAATTGCAGAAAACTCTTGATTATCAACGGCAGGTTTTGCTTCTGGAACGTCCTTTACTCTAGCCGTTAAATAAGGTTCTTCAGAAGTGATTTCCTGAATTTCAAAACGTTTCTTTCCCTGAATGATAATGGTCGTGTTACCATCAGGCATTTTAAGCACCTTTAAAATACGTGCAACAGTTCCTTTTTTGAACACATCTTTACCTGATGGATCTTCAATAGTTTCATCTTTTTGAGAAACTACACCTATAACTTTACTTCCTTTATTAGCATCATTAATAAGTTTAATAGATTTATCTCTACCTGCTGTAATAGGAATAACCACTCCAGGAAACAAAACCGTATTACGCAATGGTAATATTGGTAACGATTCTGGTAGGATTTCATTATTTATTTCTGCTTCATCTTCGGGAGTCATTAAAGGAATTAATTCTGAATTTTCATCAAAATCCTGAAATGACAAACTGTCAAGCTTTAAGAAATTAGACTTCGCCATATTATTTTTTTAGTCATTCTGTCATTAAAACAACAGAAGTTATCGATTTATATTTATTTTCATAATCACTTTAATCCTTGTAAATTAAGCACTTACCAAGTAAAAGGAATTATATACCTTTATCTAATTTCAATAGTTATGCCATTACACTTCCAAAAATTAAAAACTTTTTTTATTCAAAGTGTAACAAATTGTTTACCCTTTCATCTCTATAATAAAGCAATTGTTTTTTGACACTAACCAATCAAAATATAGAGCAGTTATTGCAGCTTTGTAAATCTGGAGACCAACAGGCACAAATGGAAGTCTATAACAGGTATTATAAAGCCATGTATAACACAGCATTCAGAATTGTTAAAGACAGTTTTGAAGCAGAAGACATTATGCAAGATTCATTTCTAACCGCGTTCACAAAGTTAGACAGTCTTAAAGAGATAAAAACATTTGGATCTTGGTTAAAACGAATCGTCATCAATAACAGTATTTATCATTACAAAAAGAATACTAAATATAATGATGTGCCTTTAGAAGATGTGCTCTATAAAGTTGAAGATCATTCTGGAATAATTGAAGATCACGGATTTACAAATTTGAAAGCAAATCAGATTTTAGATACTATGAAATTACTTAAAGATAACTACAGAATGGGATTGACATTGCATTTGATTGAAGGCTATGATTATGAAGAAATTTGTGACATCATGAACATTACCAATGCGAATTGCAGAACATTAATATCACGTGCTAAAGATAGTTTGAGAAAAAAATTAACGCCTTTAGCCCTATAATATTTAAAAACATGAAAAAAGATAACATTGATACCCTTTTTGAACAACTCGAAAACGAGTTTGATATTCAAATGCCGAATTCAGGTCATCAAAATCGATTTTTAGAAAAATTGAAGCAACAGCCAATAATTGTAGATTCTAAAAAAGAAAAGTTAAGCTATTGGAAACCGTTTTTTGCTATCGCTGCATCGATAGTATTATGCTTAAGCATTTTCACAGTCATGCAACAACAAGAACCTGAAATAAAAGACCTGGCTAGTGTGTCTCCAGAATTATCGAGAACTCAAGACTTTTTTACGTTGGCAATACAAAGTGAATTGGCAACACTTGAAGCTGAACGAACTCCAGAAACTGAAGAATTAATTAATGATGCCTTAAAACAACTTCAAATTTTGGAAGCCGATTATGAAAATTTAAAAAAAGATCTGACAACCTCTGGTGATGACAAACGTGTTGTATACGCTATGATTTCAAACTTTCAAAATAGAATAGACGTCTTAGAACATGTTTTACAAAATATAGAAGAAGTAAAAGAATTTAATGCACATGCATCACATCAAAACACCTTATAACAACAAAAAAATAATCTGATTAAGCAAAACAACTTTTCAGAAATAAAAAACAACCCTTATGAAAACACAACTACTATTCAAATTGCTTTTTGCTTTCATGCTATTACCATCTATGATTATGGCAGGAAACACAAGCTGGTCTGGTAAACACACCAAAGAAAAAACTATAAAAAAAGACTTTTCAGTTACTGTTGACGCTACACTAAAAGTTGATAATAGCTACGGAAATATTGACATCGTAACATATGAAGGCTCGACCATTAGTATTGAGGTTCATATTAAAACCAATGGAGATGATATGGAAAAAGTGCAGGATAAGATTAATGACATTGATGTAGAATTTAATGCATCTTCTTCTTTTGTTGCTGCTAAAACCATTTTTAGCAAAGAGAAATCTAAATCCTGGTGGAATTGGGGAAAAAACAATAATGTAAATATGTCCATTAACTACATCATCAAATTGCCTATTACTAATAATGTCGACCTCAGTAATGACTACGGCAGCATTACACTTGACAAACTCAAAGGTCGCGCAGATATTAGTTGTGACTACGGAAAAATTACAACAAAGGAATTGATGGCAGATAACAATGATATTCGATTTGATTACACCAATAACTCCTATTTCGAATACATAAAAAGTGGTAGCATCAATGCAGATTATAGTGGCTACACAGTAGGAAAAGCTAAATCATTAACTATTAATGCTGATTACACAAAATCTGAAGTTGAATTAGCCGAAGACGTTTCCTATAACTGTGATTATGGGTCTCTAAAAATTAATAATGCTAATTCGGTGAATGGTAACGGTGATTATTTAACGCTAAGATTAGGAACCATTTATAAAAATGTTAGTGTAAAGGCAGACTATGGTTCAATTAAAATTGAAAAAATGACTGCTAATGCTGGTGATGTTGATATAGAATCCGATTACTGTGGCATTACTATTGGCTACGATTCTGGTTACGCCTTTAATTTTGATATCGATTTGGAATATGCTTCATTAAGAGATACAGATGATTTCGAATTTACAAAAAAACGAATCGAATCATCAGACAAATATTATCAAGGATATTACGGAAAACCAAATAGTGGTAATACCATACGAATTAAAACAGAATACGGAAGCGTCACCTTTAAAAAAAATTAATAACCAATTAAAAAACTCTAAAAATGAAAACATCAATTTTACTTACGACTCTTTTATTTTGCATCACGTTTAGTTATGCAGGAGATAAAAACATCAGAGGAAACGGAAATATGACGACAATAACAAGATCTACTTCAAATTATGATGGTATCGCATGTGCAGGTCAATTTGATTATGTTTTAGTTGCAGGTACTGAAGGAACCATAACGATTGAAGGTGAAGAAAACTTATTAGACTATATTATTACTGAAGTAAAAGACAACAGGCTTGTTATTAAAACTCAAAATCATATTAATCTTAAGCCAAGTAACAACAAAACCATTAAAATTAGAATTCCTTTTAAAGAGATTAGCAGCGTTTCGCTTTCAGGATCTGGTGATTTATGGAATGAAGATATCATTGCTGCAAATAATTTAAAAGTTGCTTTAGCAGGTTCGGGAGATATTGTATTGCATATTCAGGCGACTACTACTGAAGGAAAAGTAGCTGGTTCAGGTGATTTAACCTTAAAAGGAAGCACAAATAAACTAGAAGCTAAAGTCGCTGGTTCAGGTGATTTTCACGGATTTGATTTACAATCTAACCACACAGATGTTGCTGTTGCGGGTTCAGGTGATGCAGAAGTGGTTTGTAATGAAAGCTTACGAGCGCGAGTTGCTGGTTCAGGTGACATAGAATATAGAGGAAATCCAAAAACGGAAGACACAAAAGTTGCTGGATCAGGAAGTATTAGCAACTAACATTTAATAGCATTAGAAAGCCATAGACTTTTACATTGAAGTTTATGGCTTTTTTATTTATTTAGTTCAACTCAATACGAAACACTAATAACTCCTGACGTTAAACTTAAATCACCTCCATCAGCATTGGTTACAATACCATTAAATGTTCCAATAATGTTTCCAGGATTATTGGTCGTAATTGTTGAAGTGAAATCATCAAAACCTGATGAAGACGGATAATATTGAGAATTTAAAAGTAGAGAAAACGAATCATTAATGACTTCGTCACCTGTAACACCTAGTTCAATTTCAAAGTAAATAATATAATAAGTAGGTGAACCTGTTTCGGCAGCTACTTGAAGTGTATTGCCATTTTCAAACACATTGATAACATCAAAAACGACTGGAGCTGTACCTGCATTAACGGTTATAAATCCTTCTCCAGTAGCATCCTGAACACAATTTCCTAAATCTTGTAGAACAGATAATGTTCCTCCATCTGGCCCACAGAACTCTATTAAAGTCAATAATGCTTCTCTATAGGCGATGCACAATGTTGTGTAAGTTTGAATTGTAGCTTCCACGAAAGCAGCCTGCGCAACTCCAACAGCAGCTGCAGCTTCTGCACAATTATCAACTTCATTAACCGAAGAACAATTACCAATACTATCAATGAGTGCCTGCAAACTTCCATCTGGATCTCCACAAAATTGTATCTGAAATTGTAGCGCATTCTTGTAGGCAACACATAGCGACTCATAAGTTTCATTTGTAGCCTGTGAATATGCCATTGCCGCATCTATTGCATTTTGGATAGCAATATCACACGAGGCTTCCTGCTCGGTTACAAATTCACCTTCTAAAGGCTCATTATCACATTTAAAAGCCGTAAGAAATACGCAAAACAAAACTAAAAATGATATCTTTTTCATAGCAAATATTCACTTAAATATTTACAAGATACAATTTTTAAGAATAGTCTTAACTTTCCTTCAAAAGTTAAAATTATATTTTTAGTAAGTTAAATCTATTATGCCTTGAGATAAGCTTAAGTCAGCACCATCAGTTCTGGTTACAATTCCTCCAAATGTTCCTTGAATAACACCATTAGAATTTACGGTTATCGTACTGGTAAAATCATCGAAACCATCAGTATTTGGAAAATATTCTCCTCCATTTAAAGTCAGTTTAAAATTTTGCATGACATCTACTCCTGTAGTTCCTTCTGGTACTTCAAACTCAATAAAGTAATTTGCTCCTTGTTCAGTATTATTACCACTAACAAAAACAACTCCTGAGTTTAATGCTGCGTTATTTACAATAAATTGAATATTTAATGTTCCTGCAGTCACACTTAAAGTTCCGTCAGTAGCTGCTACAGCACAATCTCCAAGACTATCAATTACAGCTTGAATAGTTCCACTTGGATCTCCACAAATTGCAATTTGATTTTGCAAAGCTGCCTTGTAAGCATTGCACAAATTAGTGTTAGATGTGTCTTCATTATATGCAGTTTCAGCCTCATTAGCAGCGGTAGTTGCTGTTTCACATGGATCGGGATTGGTCGTGTCTCCACAATTTCCTAAACTATTAATTTGTGTTTGTAGAGTGCCGTCGGGATCTCCACAAAACTGAATTTGAATTTGTAACGCATTTCTGTAAGCGACACATAATTCGGTGTAGGTGTCTTCTGTAACTTCTAAAAATGCTAGAGCTGCGTTCTGCGTATTTTGTTGTGCGATAGTACACGACTGTTCGTTTTCAGTCTCAAAATCTCCTTCTAAAGGTTCATTTTCACAAGTAAAAGCAGTTAATAAAACGAATATTGAGATTAAAAATGATATTTTTTTCATTTGACTATGATTATAATATTTACTGCAAACATACTAATTAATACTAAATTATAGATTTATAAATGGATACAAAAAAGAAGACCAAAGATAACTCTGGTCTTCTTTTAAAAAAAATATATCAAAATATATTAGTCTAGTTTCTGCCAAACCGAAGTAGACGATATATCTGTTGTAGACATCGCTCCTCCTTCATTTGTGGTTTGCACTTCATCTTGATTAAAAGTTAACGTTTGTCCATCAGCACTTAGTGAATATTCAACAGATTGCTCGCCTTGATCTACTTCCATTGGCATTCCGTCAAAATCAAATTCAATAAATGATCCATCAACTGTCATTATATTGCCACTTGTAGAATATGTTCCCAATCCTTCTACGTTTGTGTATGAATCTGTATAGGTCGTTGTTTCATTTTGGAAGGTAGAAGAAACAATTAATTCGTAATCTCCGGAAACTGTGTAATCAGACGCTTCAAATACCAATACATAATCTGAATCACTGATTTCTACGGAAAATTGAGAACTAAATTCAATACCTTGAAAACTTGACTCAGCAATGATGTCAGCATTCATGTCTACTAAAACCCAAGAGCCAATAAGAGATGAATTGTTATTGTTATTGTTATTGTCGTTGTTTTCAATCTCCTGATTAATTAAATCTGAATCTAAAGCTTCATTTTCACAAGTAAAAGCAGTTAACAAAACAAATAAAGAAAAGAGAATACTTAGTTTTTTCATGGTATCATTGATTTAGTTAATGGCAAACATACTAATTTAATTCGAGATTGGGTTTTCTTTAGGAACTCTAAAAAGTAACGCGATTCCTACTAAGAAAAACAAAAATAAGAAGAGAATGGCGTTTCGCATACTTCCTGTCACTTGATCTATGGTAGCAAAAATCACCATACCAATGACTATTCCTATTTTTTCAGCTACATCGTAAAAGCTAAAATACGACGTCGTATCTTCTGTGTCAGGTAAAAATTTAGAGTACGTTGATCTTGCTAACGATTGTATGCCTCCCATCACCAATCCTACCAAAGATGCAGCTATATAAAACTGTATAGGAGTTTCCATAAAATAGGCATAAACGCATAAAGACATCCATATAAAATTAACGACTATAAGTGTTGGAATGTTTCCAAATTTTGAAGATGCTCGAGACGTTAAAAAAGCACCAAGTATGGCAACTAATTGAATAACTAATATACTAATGATTAACCCTTGAGTTTTAGCATCAGAACTTCCCCAATCAATTTCTTCTTCACCAAAATAAACAGCGACGAGCATAATGGTTTGAACAGCCATACTAAACACAAAAAATGCAACGAGATAGCGTTTTAATCTTAGGTTTTGGTTAAGCTGAAGCCAAACCAGTTTTAATTCCTTTAAACCATTAAATACAACCGCTTTAGTCACTTTATGTCCGTTAGAAACACCTTTAGGTAGGATATAAAATGTGTACTGACTGAATAAAATCCACCATAAGCCAACGGTTACAAAAGAATAGCGCATCATTTGCATTTTCTCTTCACCTGTTTCCTGACTCATCACCATAACCAGATTTAGAATTAAAAGCAGAACGCTACCTACATAACCCATACTAAATCCTTTGGCACTAATGCTGTCTTGCTGTTCTGGAAATGCAATATCAGGTAAATAGGAATTGTAAAACACTAGGCTGCCCCAATATCCTATTAATCCCATAAAATAAAACAGTAGACTTAAATGAATAGTGTCAAGGCTAAACCAATAGAGTCCGATACAACCAGCACCTCCAATGTAGCAGAAAAATTTCATGAAATTCTTTTTATTTCCAACATAATCTGCTATACCAGACAGTATTGGTGATGTCACAGAAACTACTAGAAACGTGAATGCAGTAACGTATGTTATAAGTGCTGAGCTTTTGAATTCTAATCCGAAAGCAGCTACGATTTTATCTGAACCTTCTGCAAATAAAAAGGAGTAAAACAATGGAAAAATTGAAGAAGCAATTGTTAGTGTATAGACTGAATTTGCCCAATCGTAAAATGCCCAAGCATTCAGCAGTTTTTTACTGCCTTTTTGTAAGTTTTTCATAAAAAAAGCTGCTTTTAAGTAAGCAGCTTCTAAAATAAGATATTTTTTAAGAACTAGATATTAAAACTCCCCTAATGGTCTAAAAGAAGTTATCCCAAACTTTTTAGCTTCAGCCTTAGCTTTTGGTGCCCAACTTTGTAAGTTAGAAATTCGCGTATCATTAGAAGGGTGTGTACTCAAGAACTCAGGTGGTGCTTGTCCTCCACTGTTTGCTTTCATTCGTTTCCAAAGTTCGGCAGCTTCATCTGGATTGTAGCCAGCTATAGCCATTAAGGTTAAACCGATTTCATCAGCTTGCGTTTCATGGCTTCGACTAAATGGTAACATTCCTAAAACATTAGAACCAATACCATAAGACTGATTAAAGATTCCTCTGGTTTGTTCATCTTTAATCGCAACATTTCCTGCTATTGCAAGACCTTGTTGTATATAAGCTGCACTCATACGCTGTTGTCCGTGATTAGCAAGAGCATGCGCAACCTCGTGACCCATAATAGCAGCAATCCCTGTTTCATTTTGAGCTATTGGTAAGATGCCTGTATAAAACACAATCTTCCCTCCAGGCATACACCAAGCGTTTACTGTTTTATCTTCTACGAGATTATATTCCCATTTGTAATCATCTAAGTAACCTTGATGCCCATTTGCATTTAACCAACGTTCAGCAGCAACCGCAATGCGTTGTCCGACGCGTTTAATCATATCTGCATCAGAGGTTCCAGTAACGACTTTGTTTTCGGTTAAAAACTGATCGTATTGTGCAAATGCTGATGGGAATAACGAATCGTTAGATACAAAAGCAAGTGTTTTATTTCCGGTAAATGGATTTGTAGCACAAGATAAGAACACAATTAAAGTTCCACAGGCTACTATAGTGTTTTTAAATTTCATTGTTAATGGATTTTAATATTATAAGCTAAATTTACAAAATTCGTACCGTATTGTTTGACACATACAGATATAAAAATGTCACAATTACTATAACTTATTATTTTCCTATGATATGAAGTTCTGAAAAATCTTTATCAATAATGATATTTGAATACTCATCAACAATTAGTCTGCTAATAGCAATGACTTCATTATCTAGCTGAATTTCTTTCACTTCAAAAGGTAAACCATAAATTTTCAAATTAAAAGTTTTGTACTTAGTCGTGTACTTTCCTTCTTTGTGTTGCTGAATGATTAATGCATTTTCTTTACCACTTAATTTAAAAGTACGCAAGCTGTAACGCCCTTTCGTGTAATCGTAGCCGTCTTCTGCATCATCAAATAAGGTTGACACCTGTTTACCTTGTTTGAAATACACATCTAAAAACACTTCATCGATATCAAGTTCGTCCACATACTGCTGAATAGGATATTTAGGAATAATAGCACCTTCTTTAATGAAAATTGGCATACTTTCAATGTCGGCATCCACCCATAATTCTTTTCCTCCTTTAACCTTTTCGTTTGTCCAATAATTATACCAGTTCCCACGAGGAATATACATGCGTCTACCTCTGGCATTTTGTTCCAGAATAGGACAAACCAAAATGCTTTCTCCAAAGATAAATTCATCAGTTCTGTAATGTGTATGCACATCTTCTTGATCATAGAGCACCAAAGATTTTAAAATTGGCCTGCCTTGATCAACATGATGCCAGAACGCTGTGTATAAATAAGGTAATAACTGGTAACGTAGTTCAATAAATTTCCTAACGATATCAGTTACATCTTCATCAAAAGCCCATGGTTCCTGGTCGCCGTGATCTCCAGAAGAATGTACGCGACAAAATGGGTGGAATACACCTAACTGAATCCATCTCGTAAATAATTCGCCTTGAGGCTGTTCAGCAAAACCACCAATATCACTACCTGCAAAGCTAAAACCAGACATTGCCATACGTTGCGCCTGTACATTTGCTATCCACAGATGTTCCCAAGTTGCTACATTATCGCCTGTCCATGTCGATGTATATCGTTGTGTTCCAGAATAGGCCGCTCTTGTGATCACAAAAGGACGTTTTGGATATGCGTATTTCTTTAAGCCTTGATAGGTAGCCCTAGCCATTTGCATTCCATAGACATTATGAGCCTTTCTGTGGCTGCAATAGTTACCTTCATAATTATGTCTTACATCATCAGGAAAGGTTTTATTAGGAACTTCCATCACTGCAGGTTCGTTCATATCATTCCATACTCCTTTAATGCCAATATCTTCAATGAGTTCTTGAAATAAGCCAGACCACCATTCTCTAACTTCCGGATTTGTAAAATCTGGGAAATAACATTCTCCAGGCCAAACTTTTCCTTTCATGTACGGACCATCTGCTCGTTTACAGAAATAGTCTTTTTCTAAAGCTTCTCTAAACACAGAATAATCCTTGTCAATTTTTATTCCTGGATCAATGATAGCAACAGTTTTAAATCCGTCATCTGCCAATTCTTTCACCATTCGCTTAGGATCAGGAAAGTACTCTTTGTTCCATGTAAAGCATCTGAAACCATCCATATAATCAATATCCAGATAAATTGCATCGCATGGAATTCTTAATTTCCGGAAGGTCGATGTGATTTCTTTAACTTTACTTTCAGGATAATAACTCCATTTACACTGATGATAACCTAATGCCCAAAGTGGTGGTAACTGATGAGGTTTTCCTGTAAGATCTGTGTAGCTTTCAATGACATCCTGCATTTGCGGACCATAAATGAAATAGTAATTCATTTCGCCTCCATCTGCCCAGAAACTTGTAACGTTTCGTCTTTCGTGAGAAAAATCGAAATAACTTCTAAAGGTATTATCGAAGAAAATCCCATAAGCTTTTTTATTGTGGAGTCCAGTATAAAACGGAATAGCTTTATAAATAGGATCTGTATCTTTTCCGTAGGCATAAGAATCTGTGACCCAGTTTTGATAGCGTTTCCCTTTCATGTTTAAATGATTCGGTTTATCACCTAAACCATAATAACTTTCACCATCATGAGATGCTTTACTCATTTTTACAATATTACCTCCAAACTCATAACTCTCTTCCCAGTGAAAACCGGCTTCATCCTGATTGATTAATTCATTGTCTTTTGCATCATATAAGGATACTTTTAAATCCTCTTTTGCGATATGACAAATCAATTTTGAAGTTGTAATTATATAATTTATTTCATCTTCTTCAATAGTGAGTTGATTATAGCCCGTACTTGCATATTTTGTTATGGCATAGGAAAAATCTTTGTCAAATGTACCTGTGGTTGTATATCTAAAACGAAGAACGCTATCTCTCAATACGGTTAATTGTAAAACAACATCGTTATCTGTGGAAAAATATAAGGTATCGACATCCTTTTTAAAAGCAATTATATTTGAAGGAAACAGATTTCCTTTTTGTTCTAATTCGGTATTTATAATCATAGCTTGATTTTAAAATAATAAACGTAAAAAAACGGAAAAATCAGGACGTAAAAAAGAATGCTATGCGCTAATTGTAACGAATTATTAACTACAACGATTTCGGTCTGACATTTTGATAAAACAAAAATTTTACGAGGCTTCAATTCTGAATTCCCTAATGTTTAGGACATCAATGTAACTATGAGATGTATTTGAAAATCACGACTCCCAATGGCGGAATTTTAGCTTCAATAGAATAATCTCTAAAATGCCATGGCGCTTCAGTTGTTGCAACAGTTTTATTAGAATATTTTCCTGTTCCAAAGAATTTTTCAAGATCACTGTTAAACACCTCCTTCAATTTACCTGATTTCGGTAAGCCTATTTTAAAGGTTTCCTTTGGAACAGGTGTTAAATTACAAACAACAATTAAAGTGTCTTTTTCTTGTTCGCCATGTCGCATATATACGAAAGTTGAATTTTCGGCATCATTATAATCAATCCATTCAAAGCCATCTCCAGAAAATTGTTTTTGGTATAATGCAGGTTCTTTTTTGTATAAGGTATTCAAACTTCTGATCAGCTCCTGAATTCCTTTATGAGGTTCGTATTGCAGCAAATGCCAATCTAAACTTGTTTCAAAATTCCATTCATCACTTTGTGCAAATTCTGCGCCTTGGAATAATAATTTGGTTCCAGGATGTGTAAACATGTAACTATACAACGATCTTAAGTTTGCAAAACGTTGCCATTCGTCTCCAGGCATTCGTCCTAAGATTGATTTTTTTCCGTAAACCACTTCATCATGACTTAATGGCAACATAAAGTTTTCAGTAAAAGCATACGTCATACTGAAGGTTAAATCATTTTGATGATGTTTTCTGTAAATAGGTTCTTTAGCGAAATACTGAAGTGTATCATGCATCCAACCCATCATCCATTTCATACCAAATCCCAATCCTCCCATAAATGTAGGTTTTGAAACCATTGGAAATGCTGTTGATTCTTCCGCAATGGTTTGCACATCTGGAAAACTAGAATACACAGCTTCATTCATTTCTCGCATGAATGACATCGCTTCTAAATTTTCTCTTCCGCCAAACATATTAGGTTCCCATTGCCCATCTTCTCTTGAATAATCTAAAAACAACATAGAAGCTACCGCATCAACACGTAAACCATCTGCGTGGTATTGATCTAGCCAGAAAATAGCATTACTAATTAAAAACGATTTGACTTCATTACGACCATAATTAAAAATGAGACTTTTCCAGTCATTATGATAGCCTTTTTTAGGATCGGGATGTTCGTATAAATGTGTTCCGTCGAAAAATCCTAGTCCGTGAGCGTCTTCTGGGAAATGAGATGGCACCCAATCTAGAAGGATTCCGATATCATTCTGGTGTAGTTTATCTACCAGAAGCTTAAATTCTTCAGGATAACCAAAACGGGATGTAGGCGCAAAATAACCTGTGAGTTGATAGCCCCAACTTGGATCATAAGGAAATTCCATGATTGGCATTAACTCTACATGTGTAAAATTCATCTCTTTCACATAGGCCACCAATTCATCGGCCAATTCTACATAAGACAAAAATCGTTTTTCTTCTATCTGTTTTTTCCAAGATCCTAAATGGACTTCATACACCGAAAATGGTGCGTCTAAAGCATTGTGCTTTTTACGCTTTTTCATCCATTTATCGTCTTTCCAGTTATAAGGTTCGTCCCAAACTATAGAAGCTGTTTTTGGAGGATGCTCACATCGTCTGGCATATGGATCTGCCTTTTCAGTTTTAATATCGTTATTGTTACTATGGATTTTATACTTATAAGTTGTTCCTTTTCCAGCACCAGGAATAAAGCCTTCCCAAATACCACTTGAATCCCATCGCACATGTAAAGGATGTGCACCTTCCACCCAATAGTTAAAATCTCCAATCACAGACACATGTTTAGCACTAGGAGCCCAAACTGCAAAATACGTTCCTTCTACTCCATTTAAAGTCATCATATGTGAACCAAACTTTTCGTATAATCGGTAATGCCTTCCACCTTTAAACAAGTTGATATCAAATTCTGTAAATAGGCTATGTGCTATTACTTCTGCCATAAGTTAATTGTTAATAATGTTAGAAATTCCTTTTAAGGGAATAACAGCCCAACGTGGGCGAGAATTAAGTTCGTAACCTAATTCATAAACTGCTTTTTCAAGCAATGAATATTTTAATAAGAATATACGTTCCTGATGATATCCTATATTGATGTTTGCGTTTTGAATTTCGACAATATAAGTGCCTAAAAAGACACCTTTTAAATACTGGTATAAGATTTCACCAGCTTCAAATAATTCATTTTGACTGTGTTTATATAATTCAATGTTATTGAAAATGGTGGCATAAATAGCATAGTGAAACGATCTAAACATTCCAGCAACATCCTTAAGAGGTGGTTGCTTCACTTTTCGATCGCGAATGGTGCTTTCAGGTTCACCTTCAAAATCGAGAATATAAAAATCATCATCTTTAACGAGTACTTGCCCTAAATGGTAATCACCATGAACTCTAATACGTTCGCCTTTAAGTTTCGTCCAATCGAAGTTGACAAACTTTTTTCTGATTTCATTTTTGCGCTCTAAAAATTCATTAGCCAGTTCTAATGCTAATCCGTCAAGTTTATGTAAGTTATTTTCAATCGCATTTAATCGATTTTGAAACTGATACAACAATCTGTTCTTTAACCAAACGGTATAATCTCCATTAAAATGCGTAGGTGTAAACGCTGTGTCTTCAAATTCACTTCCAAGCGCAATATGCATTTCAGCAGTGCGTTTGGCTAAGGTTTGAATTTTTAAAAATAAGTTTAATCCAGCCCAATCAATAATTTGAGGAGGCACATCTGTAATTTGTAAACGACCATAATCTTCAGTTTTAGGAAGCTGTTTTATGTTGATTTTTTTATATTCCAGGTTAGAAAAGACTTTGTGCAATTCGGTCAACATAAACTCCCAGGCATCACCTTGATTTTCGACCATTTCCTGCATTAATCCAATTGTAATATTTAGATCATCACTATCTTTAATTTGTATACTTCCCAAATACGCTGGCGTGTTTTTAAAATCTTTTTTATCAGATAAGAAACGACTCATTTCGTAATCTGGATTTCGGTCGGCATAAATTCTTCTAAAAAACTTTAGAACATACTTTTCGTTGTAAACGATTGAAGTATTACTTTGCTCCAATCCCATAAAACGAGATGACTCATATTTGCAATCTTTAAAAAGTTCACTTTTATGATATCTAACTCTGGTTTTATCTTTTGGAAGTGCGTTTAAAATACGCTCAAAAACTACTTTTCTGAAAGCTTCCAAATGAATAGCATCAATGATAAATCCTTCCTGATTTTGGATGCTAATCGGAAGAATTCGGTTTTCCATGGCGAAATTTTCATCAGAGACAAATGCAATTGGGAGGAAATAATGCTGGTAAAATGCTTCATCAAAATTCACCTCTAAAATGAGTCCGTAGTAAACTTCTTCATTTTGCTGAATTTTAAAATACTCTGCTAATTCGATGTATTTAAGTTTACTTGCTTTTCCGCCATACCAGCGTTGTTTTTTAATATAATCTTCTAAAACGTCTGACAAAAAAACCTTTACAAAATCTTTGTTTTCAAGTAATTCTTCCCATCGATCATTGAAGTTGAAAGGTGGTTGCAAACTCAAATTTTTAGTTGATTTATTAGACATTGTTTACTTATTTATCTTAAAGATATGAAAAGGAAGTGCTGGATGCAACTCTACGTAATTCCATTCCTGATGCCAGTTATAACTACTTCCAGTCACCAAGTCCTGCATATTTAATCGATGGCCTTCATGAATTCCTAAATCTTTAAGAGGAAGTTGAACTGTACCTTGTTGTTTATAATAAGGATCTAAACTAACGATGATTAAAAGTTCGTTAGTTCGGTCTTGATTCCATTTATAAAATGCCAACAAATTATCATTTTCAATATGGCAAAACTTGATGTTATTAGTTTGTTGTAGAGCTTCATTTTGATGCCTGACCTCATTTATCTTTGAAATGAGTAAGGTGAGTTTATTCTCTTTGAACCAATCATAATGCTTTACCTCAAATTTTTCAGACATATAATATTCCTCTTTACCAGGAATAGCTTCCGTAATCATTTGCTCAAACACTGGACCGTAAATACCAATACTAGAACTTAATGTAGCTGCCAAAGCATAACGCAACAAATGCATGGCTTCATTAGCACCTTGTAAGTGATACGGATTGATATCTGGTGTATTTGGCCAGAAATTTGGCTGCATATATTCACGTTGATCTGTCTGTGTCAATTCAGTCATGTATTCAATAAACTCCTGTTTTGAATTTCGCCAGGTGAAATAGGTATAAGATTGTGTATAACCTTGCTTAGCCAATTGCTGCATGACTTTGGGTCTGGTAAATGCTTCTGCAAGAAAAATAACATCGGGATGCTTTTGTTTTACCTCAGAAATCAGCCAATTCCAGAAATAGTATGGCTTCGTATGTGGATTATCAACTCTAAAAACATTTATTCCGCAATCTACCCAATACAGCATAGTGTCTAAACACTCGTTCCATAGATTTTTGTAGTCTTTACTTTCCCAGTAAATTGGAAGAATGTCTTGATATTTTTTTGGTGGGTTTTCTGCATATTGTACTGTTCCATCTGGTCGCCATTTAAACCAGTCTGGATGTGACGTCACCCAAGGATGATCTGGAGCAGCTTGCAAAGCATAATCCATTGCAATTTCAATATTTAAGTCTTTTGCTTTCTTAATGAGCGTTTTAAAATCATCAACCGTTCCTAGTTTAGGGTGAATGGATTTATGTCCACCATCTTTAGAACCTATTCCCCAGGCTGAACCAACATCACCTTCTTTGGCTTCGGTCGTGTTATTTCTACCTTTCCTGTTCACTTCTCCAATGGGATGAACTGGCGGAAAGTATAACGTATCAAAACCCATTTGAGCCACTCTAGGTAATAAACGTTCACAATCTTTAAACGTCCCATGAACACCTTCTGTTTCTGAAGCCGATCTAGGGAAAAATTCGTACCAAGTACTAAATCTGGCTTTCTTTCGATCGACATAAACCTGAAAATCTTGAGTAGAATTAGCCAGAATTTTTTCAGGATACTTTACAAAAATGCTATGTAACTTTTCACTTTTTGCTTCAAGAACTGCATTGTCATATTGTGATTCATCTTCAAAAGCTTTGATGCAAGATGTAATATAGTCTTGTTCTACTTTGGTTGCTTTTTTTAGTAGTGGTTTCAAATAGAGAACACCTTCTAAAAGTTCAGATTTTACGTGTTGATGATCGTCTATTTTTCTTTCGATTCCATGTTGCCAGTTTAGAGCATAATCTACCCAAGCTTCAATTTTGTAAGCATAAAACCCTTGTTTTTCAACCAAAAAAGAAGCATTCCATTCATCATTTTCAATGAGTTGCATTCTAACTTCATTCCAAGTTTTAGCCTTTTCATGTTTATACAAGACCGAAGCCGCAATGACATCATGACCATCAACCAAAACATGTGCATCGACATTTACAATTTCATTGACCACTCTTTTAATAAAAAATTCACCTCCATTAATTTGTGGTGAAACATAATCTATGACTACACGTTTTTGATTTTTCATTTTGATAGACTAATTTGAAATTAAAAGTGTGAAATTAATAAAATTAGACACATATTTCGTTTATATAATAAGAAAAAGTCTCTAATAATTTACTACAACGATTGAAAAGAAAATCTGGTATTGTGATTTTATTAAATGATTGTTCCTTTAGGAATCACAGCTCCTTTTTTAATCACTACAATACCCTCTTTAATTAGGTAATTATCGGTTTCAACATCGTCGAGATGCTTACCGCCATTGATTCGAACATCGTCACCAATTCTGCAGTTTTTATCAAGAATAACATTCTTAATAAAGCAACGCTCTCCAATTCCCATAAAGATTTTGATTTTTTTCTTTTGAACTTCCTCTAAAGATTCATAATAATCGTTCCCCATCATATAGCAATTTATAACCGTAGATTCTTTTCCAATTCTAGAACGAATACCTATAACCGAACGCTCTATCTTGGCAGCATGAATTAAGCAACCATCGGCAATCACGGTACGCTCTAAAAGTGTACCTGAAATCTTAGAAGTAGGCAATATTCTTGCGTTGGTATAAACACGTTGGTGATTGTCGTATAAATTAAATTGAGGTATATCATCGGTTAATCCCAAATTTGCTTCAAAAAAGGAATCAATATTTCCAATGTCTGTCCAATAGCCTTCATATTGATAACTTAAAGTTTTATGATCTTGAATAGCTCCCGGAATGATTTCTTTACCAAAATCGACTTTATTTGGTTCTTTCATGAGCTCAACCAATAAATCTTTATTGAAGATATAAATACCCATAGATGCTAAATAATGTCGTCCTTCCTTTTTCATGTCGTCGCTTACCTGAGACGTCCATTCTGGCAATAGTGAAGCATTTGGTTTTTCTATAAATGACTGAATAATGTTCTCTTCATCCGTTTTCATTATTCCAAAAGAGGTTGCATCTTTTGCATTAACAGGATAAGTAGCAATTGAAATTTCTGCGCCACTGGCTTCATGAGCTTCAATCATGTCATTAAAATCCATTTGATACAATTGATCGCCGGAAAGTATCAAGGCATATTCAAAATCATGAGATAAAAAATGATGCATACTTTGTCGTACTGCATCGGCAGTTCCCTGAAACCAATCACCACTTTTAATGGTTTGTTCTGCTGCTAAAACATCAACAAATGCAGAACTAAAAAAACTAAAATGATAGGTGTTTTTTATGTGTTTATTCAGGGACGCTGAATTAAACTGGGTTAAAACAAACATTCTTTTGATATCAGAATTGATACAGTTTGAGATTGGAATATCTACCAATCTATATTTTCCAGCAATAGGAACAGCAGGTTTAGATCTATTTTCGGTTAAAGGATACAATCTCGAACCTTGACCTCCTCCTAAAATAATACTCAATACTTTATTGTTAATCATTTCTTTTCTATTAATTTTTTATAAATGGATTCTGTTTGTTTCGCAATGGCTCTCCAATCGAAATAAGCTTCAACTCGCGCTCTTCCGTTTTTAGCCATTGTCTCTCGTAAATCTTTGTGAGCAATCACTTTATTAATACCTTTAGCTAAATCTCTCGAAAACTGGTCAGGATTTACAGGCTCAAAAGGTGCCGATTTTTGTTGTTCCAAATGAATCAACAAGCCTGTCTCTCCTTCAACTACAACTTCCTTGATGCCACCAACAGCACTAGCAACCACAGCAGTTTCACAAGCCATAGCTTCAATATTTATAATACCGAAAGGTTCATAAATTGAAGGACAACAAAATACATCAGCATGAGAGTACAGTTGAATAACTACCTTTTTATCTAACATCTTGTCAATCCAAATGATATTAGTTCTGGTTTTAGAAGCTTCATCCACACTATCTTTCATTTCTTTAGCAATTTCTGGTGTATCAGGAGCTCCTGCACATAGGACGACCTGAGTCTCTTCATCGATGTATTTTATAGCATTTACCAAATGAATAATTCCTTTTTGCCGTGTAATTCTTCCAACAAATAAAACGTACGGCTTGGTTTTATCTATTCCATAGGCATCTAAAACCGACGTTTCATTAACAACAACATATTCTTTTAAATCAATGCCATTGTAAACCACTTCAATTTTAGTTTCATCAACATCAAAATGTTTTAAAACATCATCTTTTGTTTCTTCGGAAACCGCTATCAAAACATCCGCCATTTCAATGGCTGTTTTTTCTATCCATGAAGATGCATCATAACCTCTCCCTAACTGCTCTCGTTTCCATGGTCTTAAGGGCTCTAAAGAATGCGTCGTAATTACCAATGGTGTTCCATAACAGAGTTTAGCCATAATGCCAGCAAAATGAGAATACCAAGTATGACAATGCACAATATCAGCATCTATGTCTACTGCATTCATATGCAAGCCTGTATTTAAGGTTTTAAAAACCGCTTTTAACTTGTCGTTGGCATCATTAAATTCAGAGGTATCAAATGGAAAGCCTTTCACAGTCAAATTGCCTTTAGAAGTATCTTGATCGCCAAAGGCTCTAACTTCAATTTCCATTAATTTTGATAGCTCATTTGCTAAATATTCAACATGTACTCCAGCACCTCCATACACATAAGGAGGAAATTCTCTAGTTAAAAATAGTGCTTTCATTAAGGTTATCCTGTAAGTTATATAAGACTTTTAAGACTAAAAGATTAGTTTATGAATTTACAACTAAAAATTAAAACGTAAAATTATTATTTATGATAATTTGATTATGGTTGATATTATTATCTATTAACTTTACTAAAAAAAATTAAAATTTATGAAAAATGCATTATTAGTCGGACTCATCGGTTTGTTTTTTAGCTGTAACAGTTCGGCTCAAAAACCTGAAAAGAAAGAAACTTTTGAAGTTAATAAAACTGAAGCCCAATGGAAAAAAGAACTTACTGAGCAAGAATATTATGTATTAAGACAAGCAGGAACTGAGCGTCCGTTCTCCAGTCCGTTAAACAAGGAATACAGTGCTGGTACATTTCATTGTGCTGCCTGTAATACACCATTATTTAAAAGTGAACATAAATTTGATTCTGGTACTGGATGGCCAAGTTTTGACCGAGCCATTGAAGGCAATGTAGCGTACTCAACCGATAATCATCTAGGGTACACAAGAACCGAAGAACACTGTGCGACTTGCGGTGGACATTTAGGTCATGTTTTTAATGATGGCCCAAGAGATACAACTGGCAAACGCCATTGCATTAACGGAGTGGCTTTAGAATTTGTTCCAGAAAACTAAATAACTATCGTATAATACAGATAGCGATATAATATCAATCTATACGAATTTGTAGATTTTAAGATGTTGTATCGCTATTTTTATGTTATCAAATTTCAATACGATGAACACTTCATATTTATCTAGCATTAAGAAACAATTTGAATACTACAAATCCTTAGGAGAAAAAACTTTCCATCAACTTTCAATTGAAGAGGTTAAACAAGAATTTGTAGAAGATTCTAATTCAATTTCAATAATTGTGAAGCATATTGTTGGAAATATGTTGAGTCGATGGACCAACTTTTTAACGGAAGATGGTGAAAAAGAATGGCGACATCGCGATGATGAATTTAAAGATATCTTTCAAACTAAAGAAGAACTTTTAGACTATTGGAATAAAGGCTGGATTTGTTTATTTGATGCCATTACTACCTTAACTGAAGAAGATTTAGAACGTATTATTTATATCCGGAATCAAGGCCATACAGTCACTGAAGCAATAAATCGTCAATTAGCACACTACTCCTATCATATAGGCCAAATCGTTTTTTTGGGAAAACTTTTGAAGGGCAAAGACTGGGTTTCTCTCTCAATTCCTAAAGGAACATCGAACACTTACAATTTGGAAAAATTCAGTAAAGAAAAAGCTAGAAGACATTTTACAGATGACCTTTAATATTACAATTAGGTTTTGTAACTTCGTAACCTTAAAAATTAGACAAAAATAGACTCATGAGTAAATACGATGTAATAGTACTTGGAAGTGGTCCTGGAGGCTACGTAACAGCAATTAGAGCTTCTCAACTGGGCTTAAAGACTTCTATTGTAGAAAAAGAAAGTTTAGGTGGCGTTTGCCTAAATTGGGGTTGTATTCCTA
The DNA here is from genome assembly GCF_000826645.1 of Psychroserpens mesophilus. GTDB lineage: Bacteria > Bacteroidota > Bacteroidia > Flavobacteriales > Flavobacteriaceae > Psychroserpens > Psychroserpens mesophilus. The sequence goes on along the minus strand of NZ_JXJP01000032.1, from coordinate 3,679 downwards.
CGAAAGCTTTATTGAAATCTGCCCAAGTTTTTGAATATTTAAAACACGCAGAAGATTACGGACTTAAAGTAAAAGATGCAGCACATGATTTTGATGCTGTTGTAAAACGTAGTCGTGGTGTTGCTGAAGGCATGAGTAATGGCGTAAAGTTTTTAATGAAGAAGAATAAAATTGACGTGATTGAAGGCTTCGGAAAACTTAAAACTGGAAAGAAAGTTGACGTTGACGGAAAAGAATACAGTGCAGATCATATTATAATTGCTACAGGTGCTAGAAGTCGTGAACTACCGAGTTTACCACAAGATGGTAAAAAAGTCATTGGCTACAGAGAGGCGATGACGCTTCCTAAGCAACCTAAAAAGATGATTGTTGTAGGTTCTGGAGCCATTGGTGTAGAGTTTGCTTATTTCTATAATTCTATGGGAACTGATGTCACTATTGTAGAATATCTGGATAGAATTGTACCTGTTGAAGATGATGAGGTTTCTAAGCAACTTGAACGTTCGTTCAAAAAGAGTGGTATAAAAGTAATGACCTCTTCTGAAGTGACTAAAGTAGATACTTCTGGTAGCGGTGTAAAAGCAACTGTAAAAACTAAAAAAGGTGAAGAAGTTCTTGAGGCTGATCTTGTATTATCTGCTGTCGGAATTAAATCCAATATTGAAAATATAGGCTTGGAAGATGTTGGTATTGCTGTTGACAGAGATAAAATCTTAGTCAATGATTATTACCAAACCAATATTCCTGGTTATTATGCCATTGGAGATGTGACTCCTGGACAAGCTCTAGCGCACGTTGCTTCAGCTGAAGGCATTTTATGTGTGGAAAAAATTGCAGGTCAGCATGTTGAAGCATTAGACTACGGAAACATTCCTGGTTGTACGTATTGTACACCTGAAATAGCAAGTGTAGGTTTAACTGAAAAGCAAGCAAAAGATAAAGGTATTGATATTAAGGTTGGTAAATTTCCTTTCTCTGCTTCAGGAAAAGCAAGTGCAGGCGGAAACAAAGAAGGTTTCGTAAAAGTCATTTTTGACGCCAAATATGGTGAATGGTTAGGATGCCACATGATTGGTGCAGGTGTTACAGATATGATTGCTGAAGCGGTTTTAGGTAGAAAACTTGAAACTACTGGTCATGAAGTTTTAAAAGCAGTACATCCTCACCCAACAATGAGTGAAGCTGTTATGGAAGCTGTAGCAGATGCTTATGATGAAGTGATTCATTTATAGACATCTAGACAACTTAGATTTTTAGATACATTAGAAACAAAAAAGTTCCAATAATATTGGGACTTTTTTTGTTGTCATTCCGACAAGAATGGAGGAATCTATCATAACATATCACAATTATAATTAGAATCCTCGACAGGCTCGAAATGACAAATTACATGTATTTTAAATTAGTGTTAACTCTTTATAATCTAATATATATTGCTATGTGTTATTGACTCCGTCGAACCACTTCGCTAGGTATCCGACCGAAACTAAGACAACTATTTTACAAAGCTGTGTATCAAAAATAATTTATTGCTTTCTAGCGGCTCATTTCTGCTTAGACGAACCAAATTTAATTCCTACACCAATAAATAAACCGTTAGGAGCTATTTCTACAAATCCCAAGGTATATTTCATATGCAAATCTATAGAAGTTGTTATTTGGTACGCAGCACAAATATCTGCTCGGATTTTAAATTTATTCGAGAAAAAATCAAAAAAATAATTTAGACTTGGGCCAACCATAAGATCGAATTTTTCAGCAACCTGATACTTAACATATATAGGCGCATTAATAAACTTAAAATCGTTTAGCCCAATGTAGAGCACTTCAGGTTGAATAGATAAAAACTCATCAATGTAAAAATCTGCAAACGTACCTCCATAGTAACCTGTTTCAGTTTCTGTTTGTATTCCAAAACCTCCTACTTCAACATTAAAGAAGGTTAAATTCAAACCTCCTTTGATCCCAAATTCAACATTGGATTGTGCATGAGAAGAAAAACTGAATACAGAACAAGCTATAACCAGAAATATAATTTGCCTCATTTTGAAGTCTTTATGGTATTTGCATAAAATTAATCTATAAAACTTAGAATTGCCAATTCATAACTTTGCAAGCCAAAACCTAAAATTACACCTTTAGCATTAGGGGCAATAAACGATTGGTGCCTGTATTCTTCTCTAGAAAACGTATTCGAAATATGAACCTCAATAACAGGAGTTTTGATAGCTTTAATGGCATCACCAATACCAATTGAAGTATGCGTATAAGCTGCTGCATTTAAAATAATGCCATCATAACTGAAGCCAACTTCCTGAATCTTATCAATCAATTCACCTTCAATATTTGACTGGTAATGCTCCAGAGAAATTCCAGGATACTTATTATTTATAGAATCAAAAAACTCTGTAAACGATAAATCTCCGTAAATATTAGTTTCACGTTTTCCTAATAAATTCAGATTAGGTCCGTTAATGATCATTAATTTCTTCATAAAGTAAAGGTATTAAAATTTGTGCATAAAAAAACCGAAGCAAATTGCTTCGGTTGAACTTATGTTTAAATGCTAATTATTTGAAGAAATATCCCAATGAAATTTGAAAAACAGCATTTTGATTTTTAAATTCATCTGATCCTTCTCCATCATTAATATTTGAAAGTCCTAAATTATAGCGCGCAGCAAAGTTTAAACCATTGTCTAGTTTATAACCAAACCCAAAATTTAATCCAAAATCAATTCCTTTTGTGAATTCATTTAAATTTTCAGTTGCAGATTCAGATTGCGTTACACCTTGACCACTTACCGTAACATCAATATCAGCTTCAGCTTTTAATAAAACACCAATTTGAGGTCCAGCTTCAATACTGAAACCTTCAGCTATATAGTACTTAGCCATAATTGGTAAATTCAAATAGTCATATTTAGCAACTACTTTTTCTGTGATATTGAAACCGAAATCAGTATAAGAATCTTCATATTTAGCACCTTGACTGGAATACAACAATTCTGGTTGAATTGAAAATTTTTCAGAAATTTCTAGTTCAGCTACAGCTCCAAGATGAAATGATAGTCTGCTATCAAGACCTGATGTATCGTCACCACTTACCGAGGCAAGATTTAAACCTGCTTTAGCACCAAAACTTATGTCTTGAGCGTTTATAACTGATAAATATCCAACTGAAAGAGCAGCAAATAACATTAATTTTTTCATAATTGATTGAGATTAAATTGTTATAAAAATATAGTAAGCTTCTTGAGTAAACAAGAAAAATAATGTGATTGTTAGACATAAAAAAAGGGTAACAAATCGTCACCCTTTTATTAATCTATAGTTAGTGACTACATGATTTTGTAGTTAACTCCTAAGTTAATCGTTGAGAAGCTTCCTCCTTCAACACTTACGCCTCTGTAAGATACATTAGCTTGGAATTCTTCTGTAATGTTGTATCCAACCATTGGAGCATAATAAAATCCTCCATCACCATCACCTGTAGCGATTGCATAACCTAAATCAGCTCCTAATACAAAAGCTTCAGATGCATTGTAACGACCTGCAGCTGCTAAAGGAATATAGCTAAAATCTGGATAATCAATTGTTCCTAAATTTACACCAAAGAACGTTCCAAGATCTTGAGAATCTCCTGAAGATGTAGAATAACCTGTAGCAATACCTGCACT
>NZ_JXJP01000031.1 GCF_000826645.1 Psychroserpens mesophilus | reverse complement strand
ATTCATCTGTAGCGGTCCAAGTTCTTGTAATAGTTTGCGTATTACCACACGCATCGACAGTAGTATCAGCGAAAGTAACAGTTACAGTACCACAAGCATCAGTAGCAGTAGCAGTTCCTGTAGCAGAAGGATCAGTTGTTTCAGTACATTCCACAGTGGCATCAGCAGGAATAGTTAATACAGGAGCAGTATTATCTTCAACAGCAATAGTTTGTGTATCGGAAACAGTGTTACCACATTCGTCAGTAGCGGTCCAAGTTCTTGTTATTGTTTGTGTATTACCACACGCATCTACAGCAGTATCAGCGAAAGTAACGGTTACAGTACCACAAGCATCAGTAGCAGTAGCAGTTCCTGTAGCAGAAGGGTCGGTACTCTCGGTACATTCCACAGTTGCATCAGCAGGAATAGTTAATACAGGAGCAGTATTATCTTCAACAGCAATAGTTTGTGTATCAGAGATTGAATTACCACATTCGTCAGTAGCGGTCCAAGTTCTTGTTATTGTTTGTGTATTACCACACGCATCTACAGCAGTATCAGCGAAAGTAACAGTTACAGTACCACAAGCGTCGGTAGCAGTAGCAGTTCCAGTAGCAGCAGGATCGGTACTCTCGGTACATTCCACAGTTGCATCAGCAGGAATAGTTAATACAGGAGGTGTATTATCTTCAACAGCAATAGTTTGTGTATCAGAGATTGAATTACCACATTCATCTGTAGCGGTCCAAGTTCTTGTTATTGTTTGTGTATTACCACACGCATCTACAGCAGTATCAGTGAAAGTAACAGTTACAGTACCACAAGTATCAGTAGCAGTAGCAGTTCCAGTAGCAGTAGGATCGGTACTTTCAGTACATTCCACAGTTGCATCAGCAGGAATAGTTAATACAGGAGCTGTATTATCTTCAACAGCAATAGTTTGTGTATCGGAAACAGTGTTACCACATTCGTCAGTAGCGGTCCAAGTTCTTGTTATTGTTTGTGTATTACCACACGCATCTACAGCAGTATCAGCGAAAGTAACAGTTACAGTACCACAAGCATCAGTAGCAGTAGCAGTTCCAGTAGCAGCAGGATCGGTACTTTCGGTACATTCCACAGTTGCATCAGCAGGAATAGTTAATACAGGAGGTGTATTATCTTCAACAGCAATAGTTTGTGTATCAGAAACAGTGTTACCACATTCGTCAGTAGCCGTCCAAGTTCTTGTAATAGTTTGTGTATTTCCACAGGCATCCACAACAGAATCGGCAAAAGTTATAGTAGTATTACCACAGGTATCAGTTGCCGTAGCAGTTCCGGTAGCAGCAGGATCCGTACTCTCGGTACATTCTACAGTGATATTTGCAGGAACGGTTAACGTTGGAGGAGTAGTGTCAATTACAGTAATTATCTGATCTAAAGACACGGCGTTACCACATTCATCAGTAGCTGTCCAAGTTCTTGTTATAATTTCGGTATTTCCACAAGTAGAAACAGAAACATCAGAAAATGTAATTGTTGCATCTCCACAAGCATCAGTAGCAGTTGCGTTTCCATCAGGATTTGGTCTATCACATTCTACGCTAATATCTGAAGGAATAATTAAAGTAGGAGGTGTTGTATCTTGAATTGTAATTATTTGAGTGTCAGATGTTGAATTGCCACAATCATCGGTAATTGAGAATGTTCTTGTTACGGTGATCACGCAAGTTCCAGAACTTACATCAGTATATGTAATTGAAGCTATTGTTCCGTCATCTGAAGCTGTTCCATTTCCATTTAAAGCACTTTCAAGTTGGGCTAAGGTTATTGTTGTAGCCGTTTCACTATAAGCTAATCCAGTGATAGCGGAAACGTCACAACCTTCAATGGTATAATCATCTGGAGCTGTAATTTCAGGGCTTTCATTGTCATCATTATCGATAACAATATTATCTATTGAAACGGTACATCCATTGTCATCTTCAACAACAACTGTATAAGTTCCTTGTAATAAATCAGTAAACGTACCACTTGGTTGCGTAGTCGTTCCACCATCGATAGAAAAAGTGTAAGGCAAAATGCCTCCAGAAGCTTCTACAGTTAATTCACCTGTATTAGTCCCCGAGCAATCTGCATTAGTCGATAGTGTAAGATTTGCGCTTAGTTCAGTTGGTTGAGTAACTTCACTATCACTAATAATAAAATTACATCCTGATGAATCTGTAATGGTAACAGAATAGTTCCCAGCAGAAAGATTAGTTAAGTCCTGAGTAATTTCTCCTGTGTTCCACAGATAAGTATAAGGAGGTGTACCACCAGTAACAGTTATATCAATTGCTCCGGTTTCATTACCAAAGCAAAGTACATCTGTTACAGATGCTGTAGCCTCTAAGAAATCTGGTAAAGATAAGTTTACTTCAGCTTCAGTACTAGGTAAAGTACACGTATCTCCAAAAGTACCAGTATAGGCTAATTGAGCTGTAAAATTTCCTTGGAAATCACTAGCAGCTCCAGGATAGTTATAGATGCCTGTAAGCGTGTTGGATGATCCTATCAGGTTTCCATTTAAAAAGAAATCCCATAAAAATGTATCTCCAGTAGATATACAACCATTTTGCTGTAAAGTAGCCGAATAGTTTACAGAGGTAGAACATCCCACTCTTTCAATTATCGGAGTGATTTCTGGACATGGAACACAGAATTCTACGTTATCAAAAACGATCGATGTAGTTTCACACATCGCATCTTCATAATTTATAACAGTATCTCCCGATATCTGAGGACCACATGATGAAGGTCCGTTAGGCAAAATAGTGTATGTTAAAGTTATAGTTTCTTCGAATACGTCTGCAACGTACCAAGATAATATTTGATTATTGAGTACAGCCGTCCCTTTGCTTGCCACAATACTTCCGGGTACTATAGAAAAGCCATTAGAAATAGTATTATCTGTTACGAGAGATTGACCTGGCAATTGCGTTGCTGCAGGTACTAGTTGTCCTAATATGGTATCATAAATAGCACTTAAATCTGCATTGTTTTCAGTAGAAAAAGCGCCAGCATTTTGAATTCCATTAAGGGTATTTAGAGCTATAGTTTCTTCTGTACCGTTAATAGCTCCAATTAAACCAATTGTAAAAACGTTTTGCGTATAAGTTTCGCCTGATACAACAGTTGTTTGAGCATTAATTCCGGCATTTATTGCAGCAGTTTGACAAGCTGTATTGTATTGTGTAGTACTGCAGGTACTGCCACTTCCATTTCTAACAGTGGCAACACCATCTGAAAGAAGTATAATACTTCTGGATGTAACACAATCAAAAGTCCCGTTATTTGTTAACTCATTATCTGCCGCTATAATACCAGCTTGCGTATTTGTAGATCCACCTGTAGTTATCCCATTAATTGTAGATATAATTGCCGCCTGACCTGAGCTTCCCGTTAAACCAATATCTAAGCTCGCAGAACTAGCAAAACTAACAATTGCAATTCTATTTTGACCAGACGGATTGTTAGCTGGTAAAAAGAAGTTGTTTACAAAAGCAATTGCAGCATCTTGAGCATAATCTATAGGTTCAGGTACAGGACCATCATCCATACTTCCAGATCTATCAATAATCAATACAACCTCTTGCGGACTTTTAGGTGGTTTACCTATGATTTCCAAAGTAACATCAAATTGATTACAAACAGATGGGTTTGCTACTATATCTTTATTGACAATAACTTGTTGTCCAAATAGAGAGTTTACAGTAAATAGAAATGCTACAACAAATATAAGCTTAGCTATATTTTTGACATTTCCTTTTTGAAATTGTAATTTATTTCTCATCGAGTTTCTCTTTAAAACTATTCTTTTAATCTTAACTAACAACTATTAACCTTCCGAAGGATCTACAACAAAAACACTTAAAGTTTGAGTTTCTGATAAAGATTCACAATCTTCCGAATTCACTTCAACTTCAATACAACTCCATGTATTGTAAGGTGTTCCTTTTGGAACAGTAACGTTAACTATAAACTTATAAGATTCACCGCTGCTTAATTCTACATTTGAAGTTGACGCATTGGGAGAACTATTTCTATTTGAACTTATATTCTCAAGTGAAACATCTAATACAGTATTATTAGAATTTGTTCCTCTATTGTATTGCGAAGTTTTATTGTTACACGGTGTTGAAAGATTCTTTGTAGACAAATTGAATGTCTTGGTACCATTTGAAGTATTGGTAAGAATCAATATGAATTGAGCTCCATCTTCATCTGCTGATTTAGCTTTTCTGTCTTTTTCAACAGTGAGATTTGCACTACACTCTGATATGTTTTCATCTGAAACATATAATATCACAGCAAGACATGCTGTTATTAAGGTTGCTATTAACTTCATAATTTAAAATTTAATTCAAATTTATATTCGCTTGGCGATGTTCAAAAATAATTAGTGTATACAAGAAGTTTATTTAAGTACAGCATACTTAATTAAACGTCCAATATGTTTTGAGGGAAGAACTGTGGTAAAAAAAACCACAAAAATGGATTTATTAATATATTTTTGATTTGGGGTCATAAACATTATATTTAAACTAAACAAAACAAATGATAACCAAAGTGGTTAACAAATATAAATGTTAAAGGGACGAAAATAATCGTTAAAACGGAATTATGCAACATTTTATCGATAAAATATTACACTTCATCGAATCACTATGAGACAATTAGTACTTATTAGACATGCAAAATCATCTTGGGAATATGATGTTACAGATGCTGAAAGACCTTTAAAAAAGAGAGGTTTTCGGGATGCAGCATTAGTTTCTAAAGCATTTAAAAACACCTCAATTTTACCTGATGTTATTTTTTCAAGTCCGGCAAATAGAGCCTTATCTACATGTAAAATCTTTGTGAAAAACCTTAATCTCGAAGAAAAAAGAATAAATATCGTTGAAGAATTATATGATTTTGGAGGCGAAAGTGTCATAAATTTTATAAAAAATATTGATGATAGTTATGAAAAGGTTATGATTTTTGGTCATAATCATGCATTCACATCTATTTGCAATATATTTGGTGACCAATTTATAGATAACCTTCCTACGAGTGGCTTAGTTGTTATAAATTTGGACGTCACATCGTGGCAAGACTTTAAAAAGGGTATTACAAAACTTACAATTTTTCCAAGAGATTTAAAATAATGGTAAAAGAAAAAAACACCTATATTAATCGTGAATTAAGCTGGCTTCAATTTAACGAAAGAGTATTACAAGAAGCCGAAGATGAAAGTGTTCCTTTAATAGAACGGTTACGATTTCTAGGAATATTCTCTAATAACCTGGATGAATTTTTTAAAGTGCGATATGCGACAGTTAAACGAATAGATGAAGCTGGTAAAGGAGGAAAAAGTGAGCTAGGTGGAGTAAAAGCAGGTGATCTTTTAGAAATTATAACTAATATTGTAATTAAGCAACAAAGTTATAGTTTAGAAATTTTGAGCAAAATTCAAAATGCGCTCGAAAAAGAGAATATCTTTATTATTAACGAAACTCAAATCGATAAATCACAACATAATTTTATTAAAGATTATTATATACAAAATGTAAGTCCGGCTCTCGTAACCATCATACTCAATGACTTATTAGAATTGCCATTACTTAAAGATAGTGCAGCATATTTAGCTGTAAAAATGGTTTTAGATAATGGTGAAAAGCAATATGCACTTATTGAAATACCCAAGGCCATAGATCGATTTGTTGTTTTACCTAAAAAAGGAGATGATAATTACATTATTATTTTAGATGATCTTTTACGATACTGTTTAAATGATATTTTTAACATTTTCAATTACAACTCTATTTCAGCAAATATGATTAAGATTACCAGAGATGGTGAACTCGATTTCGATAGTGATTTAAGTAAGAGTTTTATTGAAAAAATTTCAGATAGTGTGAAAGACCGACAAATTGGCGAACCTGTTAGATTTGTTTACGATAAAACCATTGATGAAGAAACCTTGGAGTACTTAATGTCAAAAATGGGTATTGATTCAAAAGATAGTGTTATTCCAGGAGGTCGCTATCATAACAGGCGAGATTATATGGATTTTCCTAGTTTGGGAAGAACAGATCTTTTGTATGATAAAATTCAACCTTTACAAATAAAAGGTTTGAGTCTTCAAAGTAGTATTTTCACTTCGATATCTCAAAAAGATTATCTCCTTCATACACCTTATCAAACTTTTTCTTATGTGGTCAAGTTTTTAAGAGAGGCTGCTTTAGATCCAAAGGTTAAAACCATAAAAATTACAATATATAGGTTAGCTCAAATTTCTCATGTTGCCAGTTCTTTAATAAATGCTGCAAAAAATGGAAAGAAAGTAACAGTGGTAATTGAATTACGAGCAAGATTTGATGAACAGGCAAATATTGACTATGCCGAACAAATGCAAGCGGAAGGTGTTAATCTTCTTTTTGGTGTCTCTGGTTTAAAGGTTCACAGTAAAATGTGTGTCATTGAGCGTGAAGAAGACAATAAATTAAAACGATACGGATTTATCAGTACTGGTAATTTTAATGAATCGACAGCCAAAATATATACTGATTTTACTCTTTTTACTGCCAATTCAAAGCTTTTAAAAGATGTGAATAAAGTATTTAATTTTTTTCAGACAAACTATCTGATATATAGATATAAGCATATTATAACATCACCTCACTATACAAAATCAAAACTTTTTGCTTTAATTGATAAGGAAATTGAAAATGTTAAACAAGGTAAACCAGCTTATATAAAACTTAAACTGAATAGTATTTCCAGCTATAATATGGTTGATAAATTATACGAAGCAAGTAGAGCTGGCGTAAAAATACAAATGATAGTCAGAGGTATTTGTTGCCTGGTACCAGGAGTCAAAGGTATGAGCGAAAATATTGAAGTGATTAGTATTGTAGATAAATTTTTAGAACACACCAGAATGTATCTGTTTTGTAATAATAACGATTCTAAAGTTTATATTTCTTCAGCCGATTGGATGACAAGAAATATTGAAAATAGAGTAGAAGTAAGTTGCCCAATTTATCAGGACGATATTAAAGAAGAATTGTTAAACATTTTCGATATTTGTTGGAGTGATAATGTAAAGGCAAGAATTATAGATGAGACACAAAGTAACACTTACCGAAGAAATTCTAATCCTAAAGTAAGATCTCAATTTGCATTATATGATTATTTTAAAGAAAAACTGAATTCCTAATATGTTAAGCATTAAAAAATACGCAGCAATTGATATTGGGTCAAATGCCGTCAGACTTTTGATTTCAAGTATCATTGAGCAAAAAAATCAGCCGACTAAGTTTAAAAAAACATCCTTAGTTCGTGTGCCTATTCGTCTTGGAGCTGATGTATTTTTAAAAGGAGAAATCTCCGAAGATAATAAAGAGCGAATGCTCGATACCATGATGGCTTTCAAGTTGCTTATGAAATCACATAAAATTGTGAAATATAAAGCTTGTGCCACATCAGCGATGCGAGAAGCAGATAATGGGAAGGAAATGGTTAAACTTATCTCTAAAAAAGCCAAGATAGATATTGATATTATTGATGGTGAAGAAGAAGCTGCTATTATTGCTGCCACAGATTTACAGTCTTACATTAAAGAAGATAAAACCTACTTATACGTTGATGTAGGTGGAGGAAGTACAGAATTTTCTGTAATTCATCTTGGAAATACAGTGGCATCTAAATCATTTAGAATAGGAACGGTAAGACTACTTAATGATATTGTTAAAAAAGAAACTTGGTTTGAACTAGAAGAATGGATTAAAACTAATACGAAAAGGTTCGACTCTATTGATTTAATTGGTTCTGGTGGAAACATCAATAAAATATTTAAAATTTCTGGAAAGGCACTTGGTAAACCACTAACGTACTTTTATTTAACTACTTATTACAATAAGCTACAAACTTACTCGTACGAAGAGCGAATTACAGAACTGGAGTTAAATCAAGATCGAGCCGATGTAATCATTCCTGCAACAAGAATTTATCTTTCAGCCATGAAATGGAGTGGAGCGAAGGATATTTATGTTCCTAAAATCGGACTTTCAGATGGAATTATAAAAAGTATCTACTACGAAACGGTTTCAAGTGTAAACCTTTAAAAATAAGGTTGTTTGACCTCTTTTTTTACTAGATATCCATTATTTATTTATTAATTTCATTTTTCATTATATATTAGCAGTCTCAAATCTATGCTGTTTTTATATGGCATCATTTTGAAAATACTCAATTAAAATGATTGGGTTTGTTTAAAATAAAATATTATAAAAATGAAATCACTTATCCTCACATTATTTTTTGCAAGTATTACATCGTTATCAGTTGCTCAAGGCACGAGTTATGGTGTTAGAGGCGCTTTAAATGTCTCGAATTTAGATTTTGATCCAGACGCAACTTTCGTAAACCAACACAGAAATGGGTTTGCTTTTGCGGGTTTCGCTGATTTCGGAATTAGCGATAGTTTTTCGATTTTAACTGAATTACAGTATTCTGCTGAAGGTGCTAAAGAAGAAACTTTAAGAGCAGACTACATTCAATTGCCTGTTATGGCTCGTATTTCAATTGGAAATAAGTTTACGGTTGGTGCTGGACCAATGTTAAGTTTGAAAACTTGGGCTAATCAAGATGGATTTGCAACTTTTACATTCTCAGGTGTAGGAGGTTTAGAATATATGATTACTGATGAATTGTTCATCGATGCCAGAGTGCATTATGGTTTAAGTAATATTCTTGATAAAGACCTAACTGATGTTGAAGCACAGAATACAACGTTTCAGTTTGGGTTTGGTATAAAAATTTAGGAATCTTATATATAAATAAAAAGCCTCAGTTTTTACTGAGGCTTTTTTTATTGTTTGATAAATTTTGTTGTCTGCTCTTGGTTTAAATTATTAAAGAAACGGATAAAGTACAATCCAGAATTCAAATCGTCTACGTAAATAGATTCTGAATTGAGAACGGCCTCTTTAACAAGTTTTCCTTCAATAGAATATAATTTATAACTTAATTTGCTGCCTGTTTGACCAACTGATAAGTTCATTTTAGAGTTAACAGGATTATTCTTCAAGGATACAAGTGTTGTGCTTAGATCATTTTCTGAAATAGATAAAGGTTCATCTCCAAACACTAATCTTGCTCCTAATAAATCAGTTACAGTCAATGTGGTTCCGTTATTTATGATTTCGAATTCACAGAAATTGTTTGGTGGAAAACCAATAATATTAAAGTATTCACTTTCATAATCCGATTCACAAAATGCAAGCGTTGGTGAAAAATCTAGTAATTGGATATAATCACCATTACTTAAAGAAACTTCATAATCACTCATAAACGCATTGCATTCACCGTCACCAAAAGCAGTGTTTCTAAATGTGATTGGGTTTATTTCGTTGGTTAAAGTTATTGAAGGACTTTCAGTATTTGGTATTTCAATAGTTGGGTTTCCAGGGATTTCAATTCTTGATAAATACCAAGTTCTAGTTAGTATTTCAGTATTAGGAGTTTTACCATAAACTGCTTTATTTCCATTTGTTGGATTTGTTATGGATAAAATCTGGTTGTCATTTTCACCAGTTATGGAAAAAGAAAAACCAAAAGGATAATTTTGTCCATCATTTAAAAATGAATAGTAATATAATTGTTCAAAAATCATACTAGGCGTATCATCGCAGTCTTGTAAAGTGAAATTTAGGTCAGTAAAAGTTAGGTGACTTTGACCAGGTAAAATGGTTCCTCCAAATGCATTACAAACTCCAAATCCACTAAAATCATAAATGTTTTCTGCTCCATTGGATGCGTTTATTTCAAGTTCAAACAGACTTTCATTATTATAAATATTATTGTAAATAGCATCATCTATAACAATACTATCTAAATACCACGATCCAATTAATGACGTATTAGGTGTTGTTACTTTGGTTAAGAAGAGACTGCTTCCAGATGGAATACCGTTTTCTATAAATTCAGAATATAGATTTAGGTTAGTAATACCATTAGTTTCAGAAACGGTATAAATAAGCTCATCGGGTTCGGCATCTGAGTTGCCTAACACAATGTAGGGAAGAATTTCGAAATTTTGAGTATCATCTGGACAAGTTGCTAAAGGACCTTGGATGTCAATGATATCAATAGTCGTATCTGAAGTGACAATATAAGAACTCAAATAGATTTCTCCACAAAAACTATTAATTGTGATCTCATCATCAACAAAATTTATAGAGGTTGAGTTAACAGGATATTCAATTAAAATGTCATAGTCAAATATAGAATCTAAGACCCATTCGCCTTGAAGTAATTCATCTTGAGAATTAGTTACACTAACAAATAATAATAACAATGTTGATAGGTAGATCTGTTTCATGATAAATAGCAAATTGTCTATATTATAAATATAGTAAATTAACCGTGAATTGTTTCTTGTTTACCAAGATCTTTCATGATATCTGCTTCATATTCAAGAAGCTGCTGCCATTTTTCGTCCACCTCCTTACGATCTCCATATTGTCTGGCAAATCCTAAAAACATGGTGTAATGATTCGCTTCACTGACCATTAATTTTCTATAAAATTCAGCTAATTCTTTATCTTTTAATTCTTCCGAAAGTAACCTGAAACGTTCGCAGCTTCGCGCTTCAATAAGTGCAGCATATAATAAACGATGTACTAATTGCGTCGTTCGGCTTCCACCTTTAGGGAAAAATTTCAGCAACTGAATCACATAATCATCTTTTCGGTCACGACCAAGCGTCCAGCCATTAGCCAAAATCTTATCATGAACCATTTTGAAATGACTAATTTCTTCCTTTACAAGCGCAATCATTTCTTGAACCAATTCGGTATATTCAGGAAAGCTAACAATTAAAGAAATCGCAGTGCTTGTTGCTTTTTGCTCACAATAGGCGTGATCTGTTAAAATATCTTCAATATTTTTTTCAACAATATTGACCCAACGAGGATCTGTTGGTAGTTTTAAACCTAGCATATTAAATGAGTTCTTCTATTATTTTTAAGTGTTGTGAACCACGATGATCGACTACTAGCTCGTACAATTTATACGTGTTATTTTTAGGATTAATAATTGAAATACTTAAGTGAAGCTCGGTATCACTTGAAGCTTCTTGATTTACCCAAACATGCTCAAGAGTGGCATTATTCCAAAACTCAGGATGTGATAAATCTTTAAAGTCATTAGCATTAATGGTTGTGCTAAACAAAGGTTTGGAGGCTAAAGCGATTTTTATTTCAGATTCAAACACGCGATGGTAATTTATTTTGGTTTTGGTCTCATTCGTTTCAGAATCTACCAAGATGTGCGAGTCCATTTTAGAATAATTTTTTATACGAACCCTAAACGTATTAGCGATTATTGAATCTGTGTTAACTTCTGTATATTCTTTAGGATAATAACTAGCTACAATATTTAATTCGGCATGTTTTTTACTAAATTCTGAAATTGATTTTTGAAGATTTTCTCTCGAACTTTCAGGTCTGTTGCAACTTAAAATGGCCAGAGCTGCAAATACTAGTATGAATAGTGATTTTTTCATAATTTAAAATTAATCAAATTAGTTAATATCTAAACCAAAGGTTTTTCGAAGGAGTTCTATACTCGGATTTTTCTCTTTAAGTTTTTCATACTTTTCTAGAGTGGTGTAAGCATATTTCTTAGCAAGCTCTTCATTGACACTAATATCCAATTTTAAATCGTAATTTCTTAGCGTTTTACGCAAATATTCCATCAAAGGATATTGAGCACGTTCCAGTTCAACCCTAAGTGTATCATTGGGAAAGGTAATTTTTATATCAGTATTTATTAATTTTGGAGTATCCATTTCTAAAATGGAAGCCATAATTTTTTCACCTTTTTTATGAAGTCGTTTCACGTAACTATTCCATGTTTTTAAGAAGTCTTCTTCAGAAACATCTTCTCTTGGTAAGTCCTCAACATCTATAACAACTTCCATCTGTTTGATAAGATGTTCTTTCTTCGCTTTGATACTTTTTAAAGATAATCCAGAAGTTCTGGTGTCTTTTTTTAATTCAAGTTTCGGTAAAGGTGTGTTCGAATAAGTTGATTCAGCGGCTTTAGGTTTATCGTTTTTGACCTCTTCTGTCGTTTCTTTTTTCTCAGATGGCTTTGGAACCACAACAGGAATAGGCGTAATACCTTTAGATTTAAAGTAAGATGCAGGAATTATGTAATGCTTGCTATTTTTTTTTTCTCCATCAAAAGTGATAGAGGCTAATTGCATGAGGCAAAGTTCAACGAGTAAGCGTTGATTTCTACTGCTTTTATATTTGAGATCACATTCGTTGGCGAGTTCGATACCTTTAATAAGGAAATTATGACTTGCTTTCCGAGATTGTTCTTGGTATTTGAGTTTTGTGTCTTCGCCAACTTCCAAAAGTTCCAGCGTTTGTTCATTTTGACAAACTAACAAATCTCTAAAGTGTGACGCTAATCCTGCGATATAGTGATGACCATCAAATCCTTTTGATAAGGTTTCATTGAACTGAATGAGCAACTCAGGAATTTTATTTTCCAGAATTAAGTCTGTACTTGTAAAATAGGTTTCGTAATCAAGAACATTTAAATTTTCAGTGACTGCTTGACGTGTAAGGTTATTACCCGAAAAACTCACAACACGATCAAAGATAGAAAGTGCATCTCGCATGGCTCCATCTGCTTTTTGCGCAATAATATGTAAAGCATCATCTTCAGCAATAATCCCTTGTTCTTCGGCAATGTATTTTAAATATTCTTTTGCATCACTAACAGTAATCCGTTTGAAATCAAAAATCTGACAACGCGATAATATGGTTGGTATTATTTTATGTTTTTCAGTAGTTGCTAGAATAAAAATGCAATGTTTTGGTGGTTCTTCTAAAGTTTTTAAAAAGGCGTTAAAAGCAGATGCTGATAACATATGGACCTCATCAATAATATATACTTTGTATTTGCCAACCTGAGGCGGAATTCGAACTTGATCGGTTAAATTTCTAATATCATCAACAGAATTATTAGAGGCTGCATCTAATTCAAAAATGTTAAAAGCGAAATCTTCGTCTTCAGTTTCTGTACCATCACTATTAATCATTTTTGCGAGAATACGAGCACAAGTTGTTTTGCCAACACCACGTGGACCAGTAAACAGCAATGCTTGTGCTAAATGATTATTTTCAATAGCATTCAATAACGTATTGGTAATAGCCTGCTGACCAACAACATCTTTAAATGTTTGTGGTCTGTATTTTCGAGCCGATACGATGAAATGTTCCATTAAAAAATCTTAGAAAAACAAAGTTAAAAATTAAGCATAAAAATAGGAATTATGAGGCTTTAAATTAAAAGGAGTTATTAACAATTAATTGTATTTTTGCCGTTAGTAAATCGCCTTATCGCTGTTTGTTTTACAAATAGAGGAAAGTCCGAACACCAAAGTGCAATCATAGTGGTTAACAGCCATCCACCGAGAGGTGAGGAAAAGTGCAACAGAAAGAATGTACAGGTCATGCTGTAGTGAAATCAGGTAAACTCTATGTGGTGCAATGTCATGTAAACTAGTGCTTGAGCGTGCACGCGCGATGCTAGAGGGTAGGCAGCTAAAGTTTGCTGGTAACAGCAAACGCAGATAAATGATAAGGACGTTTTTTTAGGATTTAGGTTCAGGAAAAGACGTACAGAATTCGGCTTATAGATTTACTTATCTACAAAAAAACCTTCTTATTTTAAGAGGGTTTTTTATGTTTCAGAAGTTACAGCAAAAAAACTAAACATATTCCCACCATAACTTTTTGAGTGTGAATATTGTTCTAAATGCGATAAATCGGTATGTTTAGAATGTTCAACGATTAATAAGCCTTCATCTTCTAACAATTCATTTTGAAATACCAATTGTGGAATTTTCGCAAATTCTTCAACAGGAAAATCATATGGAGGATCTGCAAAAATGATGGTAAACTTTTGCTGGGCTTTTTCAAGATATTTAAAGACATCGCTTTTAATGGTCATTATCGACATGTCAAAGTCTTCAGCCGTATCATTTATGAATTTTATGCATCCATAATGTTCATCTACAGCAGTAATGTGTTCTGTGCCTCGAGAGGCGAATTCGTAACTTATGTTCCCTGTTCCAGCGAACAAATCTAAAACCGAAATGTCATCAAAGTAGTATTGATTGTTTAAAATATTAAACAACGATTCTTTAGCCATGTCTGTCGTAGGACGAACGGGTAATTTTTTTGGAGCAGTAATTCGTCTGCCTTTAAACTGTCCTGAGATAATTCGCATTAATTGAAACTATTTAAGAGAATAAAATTACTATGCTTTTCTTTGGGTTCATTGGTGGCTTTAAATTGATATGTGCAAACAGGTTCTAAAAACGCTACAAAACGAACATATTTATAGACGATACTATATAATTCATCGTCTTTAGTTATTTGTCCGGTCAAATTAATTTTTACCGTTTCTGGATTGAGTTTAAGTTGTTCAATTGTAAACAGGATGTAGTAGATAAAATCTTCTTTGGTGCTGTAATCGAAGGTGTTGTAATAAATTAGTTGTTTATCTTTTGCGGCAATCATTTCAAAATGTAAATGACCAACATTAACAAACAGTTCAATACCATTGTGATTAGAAGAATGTTGTAAAACAGATTCAATTAAAATGGTCGATGCATGTTTGTACACAAAACTCCCGAAGGTATCAAAAAGATAATTATTCACATTGACCAATGGTACATAAACATTTACACTAGCATTAATGGCTATCGTGTCGTAATCTATAAAATCGGTCTGAAGTATTTTAGCATTGAATTTTAAATAATCTGCTAAATGATTTTCATTAAACAATGATTTTGGAACCAGAGTAGAAAGTTCATTTTGATAAATACATAAAACGGAATCAAAGGGTTGGCTAAAATCAGCATTAGTTTCAATAATGGTTTTTAGCTGATTGAGTAACTCAAATGGTGTTGCTTTTTTTTCCGATTGCATGTGCTGAAGTCGTTCTATGGTATTTGTAGAGCGATTTAGAATGCAAAAAGAAAGTCCACTCAAACGAATTTGAATGGACAAATCTTTAATAGTATTTGGTTTCAAACCTAGTCTTCTTTTTTGGTGTTGAAACTTTTAGGCCAATTTCCTTTAGTATATACTTCAGTCATAGAACCAACTTTCAAAGTCGGACCATTTACGCCATCAACAGCTACAACCTGCTTTTCTTTATTTACTAAGTTTTTGTCTTGATCATAAAGAATAACTGATTTATCAACAGAAGCTTCAAAAACAGCGATATTTTCTTCAGCTAATTTACCAGCTTCAAGTTTAAATTTCGCACCTTCTTGTGCTCCTGGTACATTCATCATCGATCTATAACGAGGATCTGCACCAAATAATGAATCTTTAACAGGTACAAATCCAAGAGTGTCAATGATTACGATATCTGAGAAGGATTCTACGCCACCAAAACGTTTGGTTTTTTCTAAATCAAGAATTGTTGAATCTCTACGTTGTGTGATTGTGAATTTAGCAGTATCGACAAATTTTATTAAATCTTCAAAATTATTAGAAAACTTTCCAGTTACAGTTCTATGAGCTAATTGTGCATCTCTAATATCTTTAAGACTTTCAATAACTACCTTGTAGCGCTTTTCTTTTAGTTGATTAAATTTAATTTCTCCGTAAACAGAATCAAAGGTCTTGTAACCTAAAAAGATAATGAGTAACCAAAGCAAAATGTTAATAATTGGCTTTGCCTTTTTTGGAACAAATTTATCGATTAACCACACGATACCAACCGTAAGGATTATTAAACCTACAACTGTAAGAATTGCTGTTAACATAGTTAGTTTATTTTATTAGTTATTTTTAGTAAAGGTATTACGCAAATCTACAAATTTTTTTTGTTCACAAAAATCTTAGAAACAAAAAAGAATTAAAAGTGTAAGATATAAAAATTGTTTTATATAAATTAAATATTGAAAAGCATTTTAGGTGAGCCCATTTTTAGTTTTATCTTGCATTCAAAACGATATTCAGATTACTTTACATGACTTCACTAGAATTTTATAAACTTCTAAAACAAAAGTTTCCTTTCGAACCAACAACAAAACAATTGATTGTTTTAGAGCAATTGTCTCAGTTTGTGTATAGTGATGTACCTAACAACTTATATCTTCTGAAAGGTTTTGCTGGTACAGGAAAAACCAGCATTATTGGAACATTAGTCTCTAATTTATGGGAAACCAAGCGAAGTGCAGTTTTAATGGCTCCAACAGGAAGAGCTGCAAAAGTTATTTCTAATTATTCAAAAAACGAAGCTTTTACAATTCATAAAAAAATATATTTTCCAAAAAAAGATAAAGGCGGAGGCGTCAAATTCGTATTACAATCCAATAAACATAAAAACACTATTTTTATTGTAGATGAAGCTTCGATGATTCCTGATATTGCTTCAGACTCAAAACTTTTTGAAAACGGTTCTCTACTTGATGATTTAATGCAGTATGTGTATTCCGGACATAAATGTAAATTGCTGTTAATAGGTGATAAAGCGCAATTACCTCCAGTAAAATCTGATTTAAGTCCTGCCCTGAATGCTCATATACTGGGTATGAATTACAATAAAGATGTTATCAGTATAGAGTTAGATGAAGTCGTTCGACAAGAGCAGGATTCTGGTATTCTTGAAAATGCAACACGACTTAGAGAAGTGCTTGATAATGAATTTTATGAATC
Organism: Psychroserpens mesophilus; assembly: GCF_000826645.1. Lineage (GTDB taxonomy): Bacteria > Bacteroidota > Bacteroidia > Flavobacteriales > Flavobacteriaceae > Psychroserpens > Psychroserpens mesophilus. The sequence goes on along the minus strand of NZ_JXJP01000031.1, from coordinate 10,611 downwards.
CTTTAAATTTAATGTTAATGGGTTTACAGATATTGTTCGTTTAATTGATGGGCATGAAGTTATGGATGCTATTAACGATGCTTATAGTGAAAATGGACACGAAGAAACAGCAATCATAGTCAGAAGTAACAAGCGCGCAAATTTGTATAATCAGCAAATACGAAATAGAATTCTTTTCAATGAAAATGAATTGACCGTTGGTGATTTTTTAATGGTTGTTAAAAACAATTATTTCTGGATTAAGCCTACTACTGAAGCCGGATTTATAGCCAATGGTGATATTATTCAGGTTTTAGAAATTTTTTCTATCACAGAATTATACGGATTTCGTTTCGCGGAAGTGAAAGTACAAATGGTAGATTATCCTAAAATGAGACCTTTTGAAACCGTATTATTATTAGATACCATAGAGGCAGAAACACCTTCTTTACCTTATGAAGATAGTAACCGATTGTATCAGGAAGTGCAAAAAGATTATGAAGATGAAGCATCTAATTACAAGAAGTTTCTCAAAATAAAAGGGAATAAGCATTTTAATGCTCTGCAGGTCAAATTTTCTTATGCCATTACTTGTCATAAATCGCAAGGAGGTCAATGGCATACTATTTTTGTTGAGCAACCTTATTTGCCAAATGGTGTCGATAGAGACTATTTAAGATGGTTATATACTGCTGTTACTAGAGCAAAAGAAAAGTTGTATCTTATTGGCTTTAAAGATGAATTTTTTGAAGATATCTAAATGATTACAACCGAAACTATAATCAGTATTTTTTTAGGCATTGGCTTATCAGCGTCTGTTGGCTTTAGAGTTTTTGTTCCTTTGTTTGCCTTAAGTTTAGCGTCTTATTTTAATGTTTGGGAACTCAACGAATCCTGGCAATGGATAGGTAGTTTAACGGCTGTAATTACACTTGGTGTAGCAACTTTAGTAGAGATTTTTGCTTACTATATTCCCTATGTAGATAATGCTTTAGATTCGATAGCAATTCCTTTGGCTGCCATCGCAGGAACAGCAGTGATGGTTTCTACCGTTGCCGATTTAAGTCCGGTTATAACTTGGGCTTTGGCTATTATTGCTGGAGGAGGAACAGCTGCTGCGGTCGCAGGAAGTTCTGGTGCAACACGTTTGGCATCCACAGCAACAACAGGTGGCATTGCAAATCCCCTAGTTTCTACTATAGAAACAGGGACTTCAGTCGTCATGTCTGTACTATCGATTTTTATTCCAGTTATAGCATTTGTATTTGTTTTAATCATTTTATATCTCATTTTCAGACTTTATAAAAAGATTAGACCAAGTCAGCCTTAAATTCCTTTAAAAGTTTTATTTTTGAATGAATTCTTTCAACCATCCATGAAAATAATTTCAATGATACCTGCACGTTACAGTGCATCGCGATTTCCAGGTAAACTCATGCAGAATTTAGCTGGAAAATCTGTCATACTCAGAACTTACGAAGCAACGGTTGCTACTAAATTATTTGATGATGTGTATGTCGTGACAGACAGTGATATTATCTTTAATGAAATTGTATCGAATGGAGGAAAGGCAATAATGAGTAAAAAAGAACATCAATCTGGAAGTGACAGAATCGCTGAAGCTGTTACAGATCTTGATGTTGATATTGTTGTTAATGTGCAAGGTGATGAACCTTTTACTGAGCGTGAAAGCTTAGAAAAAGTGCTCAAAGCTTTTGAAGACGATCATCACCAAGAGATTGATTTAGCATCGTTAATGGTAGAAATTCACGATTGGGATGAAATTAATAATCCGAATACAGTGAAAGTAATTGTGGATCAAAATAATTTCGCACTTTATTTTTCAAGAAGTCCTATTCCATATCCTAGAGACAAAGATGCAGGAGCTCGTTATTTTAAACATAAAGGGATTTATGCCTTTAGAAAACAAGCTTTGTTAGATTTTTATAAGCTACCTATGCAATTTATTGAAGCAACTGAAAAAATTGAATGTATTCGCTATTTAGAATATGGTAAGCGAATTAAAATGGTTGAAACAACAGTTGAAGGTGTTGAGATTGACACACCTGAAGATCTTGAACGCGCTAAAAAACTCTGGAATAATTGAATAACGAATATAAAGACATAAAAGTAATAGGGTTTGATGCCGATGATACGCTTTGGGTAAATGAAACGTACTTTAGAGACGCAGAATTAGAGTTTGCAAGACTTCTAGCGAGATATGAAACTGCTAATAAAATTGACCAAGAACTTTTTAAAATGGAAATGAAAAACCTTCCAATTTACGGTTATGGTGTCAAAGGATTTGTATTATCAATGGTAGAAATGGCATTAGAATTATCAAATAATGAAGTTTCCAATTCAACAATTAATGCTATTTTGAACCTTGGAAAAGACATGTTGAACAAACCCGTAGAATTACTTGAAGGTGTTGAAGACGTTTTGAAATCCTTATCTAATAATTACAGGTTAATTTTGGTAACCAAAGGGGATTTATTAGATCAAGAACGAAAATTAGATAAGTCTGGATTAACAGATTATTTTCATCATATAGAAGTGCTTAGCGATAAACAGGAAGCTAATTATTCTAAATTATTAAACCATTTAGATATAAAACCTTCTGAGTTTTTAATGATAGGAAATTCATTAAAATCTGACATTTTGCCTTTAATCAACATAAAAGCCAAAGCAATTCATGTTCCTTTTCATACCACATGGTTACATGAACAGGTTAAGGACGATGACGTAAAACATAAGACATATAAAACAGTACATAGTTTACTTGATGTGATTCAGGTTTTAAACTAAAATATTAAAGCAAAGCTTTATTTAAGATTCAAAAACGAATGAACTATAAAAATTATCCAATGGTGTCCAGAGTTGTATTTGGACGAGGAAGTTTTAACCAATTGGGCGATATTATTTCGCCTAAAAGGAAAAACATAAAAGCACCATTTATTTTTTTGGTTGATGATGTGTTTAAAGGAAATTCGTGGCTTACGTCTCGTATTCCTCTGGCATATAATGATCAATTACTTTATATCTCTGCAGATGAAGAGCCTAAAACTTCACAAGTTGATGAGCTTGTAGAGCAAATTATTTTAAACCATAAAGACCGTCCGTCTGGTATTATTGGAATTGGTGGAGGAACCATTTTAGATCTCGCTAAAGCTGTAGCGATTCTTTTAACTAATGAAGGTGAAGCCAAAAATTATCAAGGTTGGGATTTGGTAAAAACGCCTGCCATATATCATGTTGGTGTTCCTACCATTTCAGGAACAGGAGCAGAGGTGTCACGAACAACTGTGCTTACAGGTCCTCAAAAGAAACTTGGAATCAATTCAGATTACACACCTTTTGATCAGGTTATTTTAGATCCAGAGCTAACCAAAGATGTTCCGAAAGATCAGTGGTTTTATACAGGAATGGATTGTTATATTCATTGTATTGAATCTTTAAACGGGACTTATCTCAACGCCTTTAGCCAGAGTTATGGTGAAAAAGCATATCAACTTTGTCTGGAGATTTTTATGGAAGATAATTTGTCTGTTGAAGATTCACAAGATAAACTCATGATGGCGTCATGGCATGGAGGTATGAGCATTGCTTATTCTCAGGTTGGTGTTGCTCATGCACTGAGTTACGGACTTTCATATTTATTAGGTACTAAACATGGCATTGGAAATTGCGTCGTGTTTGATCATTTAGAAGAATTTTATCCGGATGGTGTCAAACTCTTCAAACAAATGAAAAAAAAGCATCAAATCCATTTACCTCAAGGCTTGTGTGCTCATTTGAGTGACGAAGAATTTGATATTATGATTGATGTTGCTCTAGGTTTAGAACCCCTTTGGATAAATGCTGTTGGAAAAAACTGGAAACAAGTGATTACCAGAGATAAGCTCAAAGGGTTATATCAAAAAATGTAATATGCGATGGCTGGCTAAATTTATCTATTTTAAACTTCTTGGTTGGAAAATTACCGGAAACACTAATTTTTCAAAAGACACTGTAAAAAAAGCTGTCATAATTGCGTTACCTCATACGAGTTGGCATGATTTCTACATAGGATTACTACTTAGAAAAATCACTAATGTTAAAACTAATTTTGTTGGTAAAAAGGAATTGTTTACATGGCCTTTTGGTTATTATTTCAGAGCTGTCGGTGGAGCGCCTTTAGACCGAACTTCGGGTCAAAATAAGGTTCAGGCGATTGCACAGTTGTTTAACGATAAACACGAGTTCAGACTAACATTAGCTCCAGAGGGTACACGAAAAAAAGTAGCAGAGTGGAAAACGGGATTTTACTATATCGCTAAAGAGGCCAATGTACCAATAATCATGTTTACACTTGACTTTGAAAATAAAGTAAATCATGTGTCGGAACCCTTTTATCCAACAGAGGATGTTGAAGCCGATTTCAAGTTTATGAAATCTTTTTTTAAAGATGTTAAAGGAAAAAAACCTGAGTATTCTTAAAACCTGCTTTCTAGAACTATGGCATAGAATTTGAATAATCTACCATGTAATCATGACTGAAACATAAAGTAAACGTTTAGTCCCTAAAAAGAAACAGTACAGATTACAATTAAAAGCCAGTTCATTAATTTGAGTTGGCTTTATGTTTTTCATATACATCCAGTAATCTATTGGTTTGAACTTTCAATTTATGCTTGAAGTACTTGGTCTTTCCTAAAACAAATCCTTTTAAGCCAAGTGCTTGTTTTGACCATTTGTATAAATTGAATGTATCTGTATGTTTACTGATTTTTCCGTCTTTAAACTCAAAATGCGCTTGAATCGTATTATGAACTTTACGACCTGTTTTACTGAAGGTGTAAAACGCTTCCCAAGTTGCTGAACCTTCATTCTCATGAGCTTTAATGTTTGAATAGGATACTTGAAAATCTTTGTTTTTTTGCGATTCACACAACATTCGCCACATGTTTTTAGCGCGTTCTCCTTTTAAAACTCCAAATGCTGGATCTTCAAATACAATATCATCATGGTAACAATTAACCATAGTTTCTGAATCTAAATCGCTAAAGGCACTATAGAATGTTTCAATCAGGCTTTTCATATGCGTACGTTATTGTATGTTTTAAAGTTAAGCATTTTATATAAATCACAATTAAAAAAACAGTCTGAAAAACCATAATCTCAAAAACAACGTATGTATGATAGACCTTAGTTACTATAACTCAATTGAACTGAACCGCAGTACTTTCTTATTTATGATAGTATCGTAAAATTGCTATGAGAAAGAGATGAAAAACTATCAATTTAATTGGTAGTTTTTTTGATTCAATAGGGCTTGAACTGATTCGTCTGAATTGTATAGGCAAAGGTGTTTTATTTAACTATAATCTTGATGTATTGTAATATTCAAACGCTTCAAAAATTAAATCATTTGAAACCAAACAATCAATTTTAGGTAAGCCAATAGCTTCTAATAAGACAAAATTGACATTACCATGTTCATTTTTCTTATCATATTTTAAAAGATCAATTATGGGTTCATAATCACTGTTTTCAAATTGAACAGGTTTATAAATAGAATGGATTGCCTTAGTAACTAGGTCTAAATCTTTTTTTGAAAACGTTAGTAACTTGGTTGATAAATAACATTCTAAAATCATACCTATCGCTATAGCTTCACCATGTAGCAATTGATCTTTAGTTTCTGATTCCAAAAAATAGGATTCAATAGCATGTCCTAATGTATGACCAAAATTTAGATGTTTTCGTATGCCTTGTTCATTTGGATCTTCTGTAACTATGTTTTTTTTAATTACCACAGATTCATGAATTAAATCATCCAAATCATTTAGTGTAAGCTTAGATAAATCGGTTAATGTTTCAAAGTAGGCTCTATCTTTTATAAGACCGTGTTTAAGCATTTCAGCCAATCCAGATTTCAATTGGTTTTGCGGAAGTGTATTCAAAAAAGAGGTGTCAATGATAACCATATCTCCAGAGTTAATCACACCAATTTGATTTTTCACAGTACCAAGATCAACACCAGTTTTCCCGCCAACAGATGCATCAACCATGGCTAGTAATGAGGTTGGAATATTTACATACTTAATCCCTCTTTTGAAGGTACTAGCCACAAATCCACCAAGATCTGTAACAACACCACCACCAAGATTTAATAAAATACTTTTTCGGTCGGCATTTAATTCAGATAAAACATTCCATACACCAACACAGGTATCAATAGTTTTGTATTGCTCACCAGTTTCAATTTCAATGACCTCAATAGAAATTTCAGTGTGTAACTGAGACATAAATTCTGGTAGGCAATGCTCATGGGTATTGGAGTCAACAAGAATGAAAATCTTTGAAAAATGATGAGAATCTAAGTAGCTATTGAGTTCTTCATAACCTTTAGTATTAAAATGGACTGTATATGTTTTGGTCTCTATGGAATTCATAGTCTTTAGTATCTTAATAAGAAAGTGGAAAATTAGAGGTTTTTAGTAAAATAATAGCAACCAAATAATTATTTTTGATATATATTTTTTTTGAATGAATTCAAACACACTTTTTGACAATACTGAAGTCGCTTTTGCGCTCAAAAATGATGCTCAGTTAGAACGCGCTTATTTTTTATTCAAGATGATTTCTCATCAGCCTTTAGTTAGAATAGGAACTGCTGCAACCAATTTTGCTTTAAAAGCAAATTTACCTGTAGAGGGTTTGATACGTTCTACGGTATTTGATCATTTTTGTGGAGGTGTTAATGAAGAAGATTGTTTACCAGTAATCGACAAAATGTTTACCAAAGGCGTGAGTTCTGTGTTAGATTATTCGGTTGAAGGCAAAGAGGAGGAGTCCACTTTTGACGAAGCCAGAGATAAAATCATAAAGATTATCAAATTTGCCGATGAGAAAGAAGCCATGCCAATTGTGGTGTTTAAGCCAACTGGTTTTGGTCGCTTTTATCTCTATCAGAAAAAAGGAGAAGGAAAAGCGTTTACACCTCAGGAACAAGACGAATGGAATAGAATCGTAGCTCGTTTTGATACGGTTTGTCGTTTGGCAAAAGAAAAAGATGTTGAAGTCTTAATTGATGGAGAAGAAAGCTGGATGCAAGATGCTGCCGACGACCTTTGTGAAGCAATGATGTGCAAGTATAATCAGGATAAGCCTATTGTTTACAACACCTTACAAACCTATCGTTGGGACAGATTTGAGTATTTAAAAGGAATTCACGAACGTGCTAAAGCTCAAAGTTATAAAGTCGGTTTTAAGATTGTTAGAGGAGCTTACATGGAAAAAGAGCGTGATAGAGCTGAAGAAAAAGGCTATCAATCACCTATTTGTGAAACTAAGTTAGCTACAGATGAGAATTTTAATTCGTGTATGACTTATATTTTAAACAATTTGAGTGATATTTCATTATTTATAGGAACGCATAATGAACAAAGTTGTTACTTGGCAATGCATTTAATGCAGAAGCTTGGTATTGATAAAAAAGATAACAATGTATGGTTTGGTCAGCTATACGGAATGAGTGATCATATTAGTTTTAATTTAGCCGAACAAGGTTACAATGTGGCTAAATATGTGCCTTTCGGACCAGTAAAGGATGTAATGCCATATTTGATACGACGTGCAGAAGAAAATACCTCTGTTGCCGGACAAACAAGTAGAGAACTCAATTTACTTAAGAAGGAAAAAGCACGACGAAAGTTATAATAAAAAAAGCCACATGTGGCTTTTTTTATTATATAATTCCGAATCTCTTCTTTTTTCGTTGTGGATTATTTCCATAACCATAACCATAACCTTTCTTTTTAACTGTACCATTTAAAAGCAAAGCCATATTTGGTAAACGTTTTTCATCATAAAGTGTTTGCGCTATATGTAACTGACGTTTATCAATATTATTAACACTAACAACATAAATAAACATATCAGCATGGTCGCTAATTAAAAGCGTGTCTGTAACAAGTCCTACAGCAGCTGTATCTACAACTATATAATCGTAACTTTGTTTAGCAATATCAAAGAGTTCATTAATGCGATCACTCATTAGTAATTCGGCAGGATTAGGAGGAATAGTTCCCGATGGAATAACATCTAAAAATGCATTATCCTCAACACTCAACGTCACATCGCTAATGCTTAACGATTTATCTGAAATATAATCTGTTAAACCTTTATCTGGATTAATATCTAAGTAGTCATTGACTCTAGGAACTCTAATATCAGTTTCTATTAACAATACTTTTTTCTCAGAAAATGAAAATGATTTCGCCAAGTTTGTTGATGTATGTGATTTACCTTCTTGGGCAGTAGTGGATGTAACAAACAAAGTTTTACATGAATTCTTTTTACTCTGAAGCATAAAATTAATATTCGACCTGATGATTCTGAATGCTTCAGCTTTAGGCGAATAATCAACTTTTTGAACCATAAGATGCTTCTTGTCAGATTTTGGGATATCACCTAAATAAGGTGCTTTTATGAGTTTTTGTAAATCATCTTTTGAATGTACTTTAGTATCTAATAAATTTTTGACATAAATAAATGATACAGGCACAAATAAACCAATGAGAATAGCGGCTAAATAAATGACGTTTTTCTTTGGCGATACTGGATCATTATTTGTGTAGGCATAATCAATTATTTTGGCATTCGATGTTGACATGCCTAATGTAATCGCTGTTTCTTCACGTTTTTCTAGTAAATAGAGGTATAGCGACTCTTTTATGTCTTGTTGACGTTTAATATCTCGAAACTGACGTTCTTTTCCAGGAGCTGAATAAATTTGACCTCGAATACGTGAATCTTCTCTGTTGAGATTATTTAATGTGATTTCATTAGCAGATTTGATATTATTCAAACTTTGATTCAGGTTTTGTTTGAGTGCATTTATTTGATCATTCAATTTAATAACTGTCGGATTTTTTTCACTTGAATTTTTTAAGATGCGATCACGTTGTAAGACAAGTTCATTGTGGCTCTTGGTAATTTGAGCTACATTTCCATCAGCAATGCCAATATCTGCAGGTAGTAAATCAGAATCTGTATCTTCCTTTTTTAATCGATCACTCATAAATTCAACCAACTGCAATTGATTGCTGGTTTGATTGATCTTAGCTTCGGTTTGACGCTCGCTCTCCAGAAAGATATTTGATTGTGACGATAAAGCTGTTAATCTATTGTCTTTTTGAAGCTTTTCAGCAGTAAAGTCGACTTGTTCTAATTCATTAGAAACGACATTTAACCTGCTTGTGATAAAATCTGAAGTTGTCTCTATAATCTGATCTTTATCATTTATAACATCTTCATTATATTTCTCAATAGTTTTATCTAAAATAAGGCGTGCTTTTTCCTTTATACTTTCTTTTAAAGACAGCGTAATAACATTTGACTTATCTGCAGTATTAATTTTTATATTATTAAGATAAGATTCAACAACCGTGTGAATAGGACTGATGCTTATTTCGACATAAGATCCAGGATCTGAACCATAGTTTCCAATATTTGGCGTAATTACAAAATCACCAAAATCGCCTTTTATTTTATCTCCAAAGCTATGGACTGTTTTTTCACCATCTTCAAATTCTAAAAGCTTATTAGTATTAACTTTTGACAATTCAAATTTTTGCTCAGATATTATTTTAATGAACAACGATTCGTTAATTTCTGAAACTTCAGAATCACTTAAAAAGAAATTAATATTTACGGGTGGATTTAGATAAATCTCTTCTTTTTTAACCTTACCACTCACATAATATTTAATATTCAGTTTTAAATCCTTAACGACTTGGGTTAATATTGATCTGGATTTTATCACAGCTACTTCATCTGTTACATTAGGTAACGTACTTGCTAGTCCACCATTTTGAAGTGAAGATATTTCTGCCAGACTTCTAGAGTTTTCATCTTCTTTTAACTTAATCGTAGCATTAGCCTGATATAGAAATGTGCTATAACGTATTTTGAAAAATGCTACTGCAATAGCAATGATTAAACAAAATAGTATGAGTTTCCATTTCGATAGATACAACTCAAATAATTCTACGATGTTTTCTTTATTATTAATTGAATTTGTAGACATAAGATTGGGTGTTAATATTAATTATTAACTAGGAAAATGGCAGTTATCGTTGCTAAGGTAGAAATGGCACTAATTAAAACTCCAGTATTAGGGTTGTAAGATGAGGATTTAATTTTCGCATTGTTTGGTTCTACATAAATAACATCATTTTGTGTGAGGTAGTAGGTTTGTGAATTAACCACGTTAATTGATCTCAAATCAAATTTGGCATATTTCTTTTTGCCATCTATTTCGCGAATTAGAAAAATATTATCTCGTTTTCCAAAGATGGTTAAATCTCCAGCTAGGCCTAAAGCCTGAGTCATGGAAATCCGTTCGTTTTGTACAGTATAAGTGCCAGGTCTGTTTACTTCTCCTAATACAGTAATTGTAAAATTAATTAGTCGAATATTGACAATAAACTCCTTAACATATTCGCCTATACGAGTTTTTAACATATCTGTCGCCTCAACTCGTGTCAGTCCGCCAAGCTTAATTGTACCCAGAATAGGAAATTCAATATTGCCATCAGGATCGATTAAATACGTTTGTCTTAAAAGTGTTGGTTGATTAACTGC
>NZ_JXJP01000030.1 GCF_000826645.1 Psychroserpens mesophilus | reverse complement strand
CAGCTGTCGTTAAATCTATAGCAGGACTTACTGCTGAGGCTGTAGCTGTTGTCCCTCCTGAAGACTCATAGTTCATAAAACTTCCTCCACTAAAAGCCGCATCTGCTCCTGTGCCACCTGAGCCTGAATCATTCGGAATCTCCCATGTTCCATCCCCTCCGTTTATATCGCCTGACCAGCCATCTACTGAATCATATTCTGCCGTATAAATAAATGAAGAACTCCCTGAACTACACGTCACGCCAACTGGTGCTGGTGGTGGTGTGTTGAACGTTCTAAAATTAATTGGACCAACCCAAGGGCTAAATTCTCCGTTGCAATCTGATCTTACATATACTTCATAATCTGTAATCGCTGTTAAACCTGATACGCTATATGGGTTATTAGCTGTTGTCGCTAATCCCGAACCCGTTGGAGCTCCTGTTCCTGCTGTCTGAACTACAACTTCCCAATCGGTCTCGGTTCCTCCAGGTGTCCAGGTAATATCTGCAGTTATATCAGTTATATTACTAATAGTAATACCTGAAGGTTCTAGACAAGTTACTTCAAAAATGTTTACTGTATCAAAACCTACGCCTTCATCTTGAACGCTACCATCAGAAGCAAAAGCAAATCTTAGTAACACACTACTTTGTCCAGCTAATCCTGTTAAAGCATGACGTGCAGTAACCCAACCATTAGAGCCATTATTTGAAGAAGCTCTTCCTGTCCAACCTACTGCTTGGCCTCCAGGATTTCCTCCAATAGTACCATCATTAAACCAGTTATTTGGATCACCTAAACCACCAACATTTTGCCATGAAGTCCCATCATCAATTGACGATTGCAACACCATTCCATCCCAGCTAAACTCTGCATTCCACCAGATTTTAAACTCTATTGAAGGCGCACTTAGGGATGAAAAATCAAATATTGGGCTAACCACTGAAGCATCTTCATTGGCAGCATAAGCTCCTGTTAGACTAGTTACCCAAGCATTGGCACCAGAATCAGCACTGTTTATAATAGTGTTTGCAGGTGTTCCTAATTCCCAAGAACCAGCTGAAGGATCATCAACTGTCCATCCTCCATCTCCAGATTCAAAATCTTCTAAATATGGATAAGAAGTAATTTGAGCATTCAAATTCCACGCAAAAAAAACGAGAAAAAATGCTAATAGAAAAGTAATCTTTTTCATGTGATGTATACTATTAATTATTTTATATAAATTATTGGTATTAAACAAATTAGACTCAGATACTCAAGATTGAGACTAAGTAAATAAGGTTAAACATTGTAAGAACAGGAGCAAATAAGTAACCGAAGATAAAAAAAATGGCTATTAAGAAAGCCTTAACATTGTTATAATAGATAAAGTGCTGTTTTTATCGATAAAAAGATTTTGCCTATGAATTCATCTTGCTTAATTGTATGTACACCGGAAAATGATCACTAAATCCACCTTTATACTTTTTTCCCACATAAGTTCTAAAAGGTTGTCCTTTAAATTTGCCATGATACTGAGTAAGAAATTTTTCATCAAAAATATTTGCGAATTCAAATTTTAAACTCGAATTATCCGTTTCAAAAAAATTTGTTGAAAATAATATTTGATCAAACACATTCCATCTGAAGTTATGATTTTGAGTCCCTCGTGCATACGATACTAAGGTTTTCATAGGATTAAACAATTGTCCCTTTTCAGTGAGCATTTTTACACTTTCATTGTTTGGGTTATCATTAAAATCACCCATGACAATTATTTTCGGATTACTTTCATTTTCGTTAATTAATCCAATGATTTCTAGTACTTTCTGAGATGCAGCTATTCTATTTAGAGATGATTCTTCTTGTCCATCACGACGAGATGGCCAGTGATTGACTATACAGTGCATGAACTCACCATTTAATTTTCCAGAAACCCACAATATATCTCTAGTAAAATCCTGAATACCATCCTCTTTTTCTAAATAAATCGAAAAAGGCTTCGAATACTCTAATTCAAATTCATCTTTGTTGTAAATAAAACCGACGTCAATTCCTCTTTCATCTTTAGAATCATAATGTACAATGTCATAATTATAATTCTTTAAATTTTCGGTATTAATAAGATCTAGAAGTACTTTTTTGTTTTCAGCTTCTGCTATTCCTATTATTGTAGGTGGTTTTTTGAGATTATTAAACCCAATTTTAGAAATAACATCTGAGAGTTTATATAGTTTATTTTCATAGCGTTTTTTCGTCCATCGCTTGGCTGCGTGCGGCAAAAAATCATTGTCATGTGTAAACCCATTATCTTTAATATCAAAAAGGTTCTCAACGTTGTAAAATGCTATCGTATATTGGTGTTCTATTCTACTTTCTTTTTCCACGAGACAAATTTAAATTTTAAAATACAATCCACATACTTTCAATTATGTAACTTTGTGAATATTTTAATTTATGATAGAAAAAAAAGACATAGAGCTTGAAAAAGCCGTACTCATAGGAGTCATTACTAAAGATCAAGATGAAGAGCGTTCTAAAGAATATTTAGATGAGTTAGAGTTTCTTACTTATACTGCAGGTGGCGAAGTATTGAAGCGTTTTACTCAAAAAATGGATATGCCTAATCCAAAAACGTTTATTGGTTCAGGTAAAATGGAGGAAGTGGAAAATTTCATTAAAGATAATGATGTTGGAACTGCTATTTTTGACGATGAATTATCTGCAGCTCAAGAACGTAATATCAGTAAAATTCTAGGCTGCAAAGTGCTTGACCGCACCAATCTTATTTTAGATATTTTTGCTCAGAGAGCAACTACAAGTTATGCCAGAACTCAGGTAGAACTTGCGCAATGTGAATATTTATTACCAAGATTAAAAGGTATGTGGACACACCTTGAACGACAAAAAGGTGGTATTGGAATGCGTGGTCCTGGTGAAACTGAAATTGAAACAGATAGACGTATTGTTAGAGACAAAATTGCTTTACTAAAAGCCAAAATAAAAACCATTGACAAACAAATGTCAGTTCAACGTGGTAATCGTGGTAAAATGGTAAGAGTCGCACTCGTTGGCTATACCAATGTTGGAAAATCTACATTAATGAACGTCATTAGTAAAAGTGATGTCTTTGCTGAAAACAAGTTATTTGCAACGCTTGATACGACCGTTAGAAAAGTGGTTATTCAGAACTTACCTTTTTTACTAACCGATACTGTTGGTTTTATCAGAAAACTTCCAACGCAACTAGTCGAATCTTTTAAAAGCACACTTGACGAAGTTAGGGAAGCAGATTTACTATTACATGTTGTCGATATTTCTCACCCAAATTTTGAAGAACACATAGATTCTGTAAACAAAATTCTTGGAGAGATTGATAGTTCAGACAAACCCACTATCATGGTGTTTAATAAAATTGATGTTTATAAAGCAGAACCGCTAGATGAAGATGATTTAATTACTGAAAAAACTTCAGCACATTACACCTTAGAAGAGTGGAAAAAAACATGGATGAATAAAGTTGGTAATAATGCTTTGTTTATTTCTGCACTGAATAAGAAAAATTTGGATGTATTTAAAAAACGAGTCTATGATGAAGTAAGAGAAATTCATGTGACCCGTTTTCCTTACAATCATTTTTTATATCCTGATTACGAAGAAGAAGAGAAAGAACAATAATTAACTTTAAAAAGAAAAGGCTGTCCTTATTAAGGGACAGCCTTTTTCAATTATTTTAATTTGATTACCAAATTCTGACTCTATCTTCTGGAGCCAACCACATGGCATCACCTTCTTTAATATCAAATGCTTCATAAAACGCATCAATATTTTTTAAAGGTTGTGTAGCTCTCACAATTCCTGGAGAATGTGTATCAGTTTTAATAAGTCTTCTCATTTCGTCATCTCTTGTTAAGGTTCTCCAAACTGTTGCCCAAGACATAAAGAAACGTTGTTCTGGTGTAAAACCATCAATATTTTCTGGTCTTCCGTTTTCTTTAAAATGCAATTGCAATCCGTCATAAGCACCAAGCACACCACCAAGATCACCAATATTTTCCCCTAAAGTATATTTCCCATTAATGAATACACTATCCATAACTTCAATAGCGCTGTATTGTTCAGCTAATGCATTACCTCGTTTTGTAAATTCTTCCAGGTCTTTGTCTGTCCACCAGTTTTTTAAGTTTCCGTCAGCGTCAAAACGAGCGCCAGAATCATCAAAGGCATGAGAAATTTCATGTCCGATAACTGCTCCAATTCCACCGTAATTTACGGCATCATCAGCTGTATAATTATAAAACGGAGGTTGCAAAATTGCTGCAGGAAATACAATTTCGTTATTAATTGGATTAAAGTAAGCATTTACCATTTGAGGTGGCATTCCCCACTCTGATTTGTCAATAGGCTCACCTATTTCAGATAAATTTTTCTCAAATGCCCATTTACCAACAGCCATCATATTTTCAGCATAGGTATTCCCTTCTTTAACCATTAAGGCTGAATAATCTTCCCACTCATCAGGATACGCTATTTTTACAGTAAATTTATCCAATTTCTCAATCGCTTTGGCTTTTGTTTCATCAGTCATCCAATCTAAATTCTGTATTCTGTTTTGAAATGCCGAAATTACATTGGCAATCATTTTTTCAGCTTTTTCTTTAGCTTCAGGTGGAAATTTAGCTTCAACATATAATTTACCAATTGCTTCTCCAACTGAACCTGTTACAGTTCCAAGCGCACGTTCTTCAGCAGATCGCTGTTTTTTTGCACCACCTAAAGTTTTTGAATAAAACTCCCAGTTTGCTCTTTCAATTTCCGTTGTTAAAAAACCCGCAGCATTATCAAGTGTTGTCCAAGTCATCAACGTTTTGATATCTTCTATTGATGTGGCCTTTAAAAAATCATTTAAAGCTACCATATATTTAGGCTGAGCAACAAGAATTGTATCTATTTCTTTTTTAATTCCAAGATCATTAATCATTTTTGACCAATCGATTGCAGGACACATTTCTTGCAATTGAGAAAGCGATCTTGGATTGTTGTAATTTCTTGTATCTCTTGCAGCAACTTTATCCAGTCTTGGTTCAACTAATTCAGTTTCCATTTCAAGGATTTTAACGGCAGCTGCATCTGCATCTTCTTTGCTATAATCAATAAATTGAAGCATTCTTGACACATGAGCCTTGTATTTCCCTCTTATTTCTTTTGATTTTGCATCTTGATCTAAATAATAATCACGCTGTAATCCTGTCCCTCCAGGACCAACCCAAGCTGTATTCATACTACTGTCATTTAAATCTGGACCAGCACCAAGACCTGCAAAAGGAGAAGCAACACCCATTGTTGTAGCTTCTATAGTTTGCATATCTGAAAGACTGTTAATACTATTGATTTTTTCTAGAATAGGTTTTAATGGTGTGATACCAGCTTCATTACGAGCAATGGTATCTAACTCAGATTCGAAAATAAGTAATGCTTTTTTTTGGTCACTTCCTTCTTCGTATTTTCCTAATTCTTTGGAAGTTTTTAAAATTTCTAAAACGTCCTCTCTAGTATCTTTTCTCAATACACCAAAGCCACCCCAACGTGTTTCCTCTTCAGGGATTTGAGTGTTTTTAGCCCATTTACCATTTACATAATTGTAAAAATCATCTTTTGGACTCACAGAGGTGTCCATGTTGTCGAGATTAATTCCAGGAATAGTCTCAACCATTGCTGTTCCTTCTTTTGGTTCTTCTTTACATCCTATAAATGCAAATACTGCCAATACAGAAACTATCAAAATACTCTTGATATTAGTTTTCATAATGTGTTTTGTGTGTTAATTTGATTTAAAATTAGTTATTAATTAGAAGCCTGAAAGCAGCATTTGTTACATATTAACAAAACATTAAGATTAATAACATTTATTTGTTTAAGAATTAATCTGGTTTAGAAATATTATTCTTCTCAAACTCAAGCTTTTTATTGATTTGAAGATTAAGATTAGAGAAGGCTATAAAAACTTCTTTTAAGCCTTCAAATTGTTCATCTTTTGAAATATTATCGAGCAGTAATAGGCTATTTAATTTAAGTAACTTGGTTTGCAAGGCTGTTATTCTGGAATTGATTTCGTTGGTATTGATAGCTTTGGGAATTTCGGCACTAAAGTCATTGATAAAAGTGGTAATTAAAGAGATATCGCTCTTTAGGAATGACAAATCTGCTTTTTTTAAATACTCTATTTGGGTGTTTAGCTCCTGATATTTTTGCCAATCGTTTACGGCCTTTTTTGCATCATTACTCAATCCGTAATCGTTATACTTGAGACTTTCAATCTCTTTTTTTGTGATGGTTTTAGATGACTTATCTTCTTGAGTTATTTCTATTTCGGGTTCTTGTGTATCTGTTTTACAACCAACAAGACTCACACCTATAAAACAAAGAAATATTAAATAAAGACGCATAAACAAATACCTTAATTTGAATGTAAATATACTTAAAGCGAATGTACTTTAATGATTATAACCTTCGATTTTAACAAAAAATAAAGTGTTGTTAATTTTGAGCATTATAGTTTTTTGTCCTTTTTATTCTTAGTATTTTTGGTTCACATTAATAAGTATGTAAAATATATGTCAAAAGTATTAATCATTGGTGCTGCTGGTCAGATTGGTTCAGAATTGACCCAAAAACTTCGTGAAATAAATGGTAAGGATAATGTTGTTGCAAGTGATATTAATTATTCAAATACGCATGTTGTCAATTCAGGTCCTTTCGAAATTCTTGACGCAAAAGATTTCAATGCTATAAAAAATTGCATCGAAAAACACCATATTGATACGGTTTATTTAATGGCTGCAATGCTAAGCGCAACGGGTGAAAAGCATCCAATGATGGCATGGGATTTAAACATGAATTCCTTATTTCATGTTTTAAATCTAGCTAAAGAAGGTGTGATTAAAAAAGTGTTCTGGCCTTCGAGTATTGCGGTTTTCGGACCAACAACGCCTTCGGTTCAAACACCTCAGCATACCACTATGGAACCGACTACTGTTTACGGCATTACCAAACAAGTTGGAGAACGTTGGTGCGACTATTATCATAAACAATATGGTGTCGATGTGAGAAGCATCCGATATCCTGGAATCATAAGCTGGAAAACTATGCCTGGAGGAGGAACCACAGACTATGCTGTTGAAATTTATCACAAAGCAATAACCGATAAAAGATATGATTGCTTTTTATCTGAAAACACCGAACTTCCAATGATGTTTATGGAAGATGCTATTGAGGCTACACTTCAAATTATGAAAGCACCTTCCGAAGCTATAAAAATTAGATCAGCTTATAACCTGGCTGCCATCAGTTTTACACCGAAACAAATCGCTGCTTCAATTAAAAAGCATATTCCAGATTTTAAAATTGGCTACAACCCTGATTTCCGACAAAAAATTGCAGACAGCTGGCCTAAATCTATAGATGATACTCAAGCCAGATTAGACTGGAATTGGAAACACAACTACAATCTGGAACAAATGACTAAAGAAATGATTTTTCAACTGGAAAAAAAATACAGCTCTTCAGAAAAAGTCACCTAAAAAGTGATGACATTTTAAAACATTCAAGATGTACCAATAGAACCGCTAATTTAATCTATTGGTATTATGAAAACTCATCATTTAATTCTTATTTCAATTGTATTCTTTTTCTCTTGCAATGATCAAAAAGATGCCAGCTTGTATTCAAATTCAACTACGGAGACTGGAAACAACTTTGAAATCGGTCTAGATAATGCTTCAGAATCTAAATCTGAAGACCGCAATAAATCTTCAAAACAGCTTAAACTTTATAAAATAAAAAACGAGCAATTTGGTATGTTATTCGGCGTAATGCCAATTCCCAATTCTTGGAACATATTGAATAATTCAAAAGACAACATTCTCTTTGAAGCTGAAAATGGAGTAAAAGTATATGGCGAACGTTATAACAGCTTTTTTTATTCCAATAATCAGGAACTCAATTATTTTTATCAGCAAAACGGAAATCAAGTCAAAGCACCTAAAGACATTACTCGGGTGATCAATGAAGATTTGAAGCCATTTTTTGAATCTAAAGGACTAAAGTTATTAGATCAGTTTCCTCTTTCCCAACTCGCACAAGCAGATAAACAATTGGATAACGCACTTTTCAAATCTATACCAGAAAACAAAACATTTGAATGTATCGTTACGGAATGGGAAGATCAAAATGGTATTAAAGTTTTAGGAGTTATACGTTATTTCTCAACCTCTTACCCAACTGCTGGTGGCATGAATTGGGGTTATGTGTTTAATGGAATGGAAGCTCCAAAAGCTGTTTACGAAGAAGCTAAAAAAGATTATATCAATGCATTATTAAATTTACAGGTGAATCCGAATTGGATTCAAAAAAACAATCAATTTTACGCTCAAAAATCTCAACAAAGCAATGCTAATCACCAACAGCGTATGGCTGCTATTCGTGCTCAAGGACAGTCGCTAATTAATACCGGAAAAACATATAGCTCTATAAGTGATAGTAATCATGAAAGCTGGAAAAGACGAAATGCAATGACAGATGCTGGACATGCAAAATCTGTCGATGCTATTTGGGAGCGCAGTAATTTAAATGACCAAAATGGTAACCAGTATCAAGTTGATGGCTATTATAATACCGTTTGGATGAATAGCAATAACGAATACTTTGGCACCAATAATACCAATTGGAATCCTAATGTTGACAATGCCACGAATGGCATTAATTGGGAACAATTAGAACACAGTGATGACAATTAGTAATGTTTTCGATGTCAATAAAACGTTTAATCGTTAAAAAATTGATTTAATAGTATAGTATTTGTTGAAATTTGAAATAGTTGTATCTTTCTCTTGTTTAGCTATTAACATGAGGGAAGCCCATAAAACCAACACTCAATTACAACTTATAGAAGCTATTAAAGCAAACGATCAAATTGCTTTAAAACAGTTTTATATGAGTAATTATCACAAAATTGAAGCCTTAGTTCTTAAAAACAGTGGCTCAATTGATCATGCAAAGGATTTGTATCAAGACAGTTTTATTGCGGTTTGGAAAAACTTAAAAGCGAATAAATTCGAACCTAAAAATGAAACAGCTTTACAAGGCTATTTATATCAAATAGCAAAAAATAAATGGATGGACACCTTACGTTCACGTACGTTTAAAAAAACTAACGGATTAACTGACGAAACATTAGCTAAATTAAAAGAAAAACCCGTTGATGACGAAATAGATACTAATGAAAGTGATTTAAACACAACGATGAACGCCTTTAAAAACCTAGGGCAACCATGCAAACAATTACTAACAAATTTTTATTATGAAAAAAAGTCACTGAGAGTTATTGCTTCAGAATTACAACTTGAAGAAGCTTCAGTACGCAACAAGAAATACAGATGTATGGAAAAACTCCGAAACATTGTATTATCCTCAAAATCTTAAAAAATTGAATACTAATAGCAACATATCACAAGAACAACTCGAAGCCGTCGAACGTTATATCAATGGCACTATGGCTGATGCCGAACTGAAAACATTTACAGCCAAACTCGATACTGATTCTGAATTTAGAACACAGGTAAACGATATTAAAACACTTCTAACTGGCATTGAAGAGCAATCTCTTAAAGAGCAGCTTGATGAATTTCATAAAGACATAAAAAAGCAATCCTCTAATAAAGGTTCAGCCAAAGTTCGTTATCTACAGTTTAGAAAATTGGTCGCTGCAGCTGCCATAATTATGGCGTTAGGAAGTTTTTGGTTTTTCAATCAAAATCCAAATGAAAGATTGTACTCAAAATATTTTACTCCAGATCCTGGATTACCAACAACCATGAGTAACAGTACAAATTTTGAATTTTACGACGCTATGGTAAACTATAAGCAAGGCGATTATAAAACTGCAATTAAAAAATGGCAGCGTTTAAGCGCTAATACACCAAATAATGACACATTAAATTACTTTTTAGGTGTTGCGCATTTGGCAAATAAAAATGAAAATGTCGCGATTGAGTTTTTAGAAAAATCAGTCCAAAATGACAATTTTTCTTTAATTGATGATGCTTATTATTATTTAGGCTTATCATATTTAAAGGAAGGTGATGCTGAGTTAGCTAAAACATATTTCAAAAAGAGTTCTGTAGAACATAGTCAAGCCCTTATATCTGAGTTAGAGGATTAAACCTCATAAATATCAAATGTTTATGACACAATTATTCAATTGCGCTAGACTTTCTGTGCTTTTAGGCATGCTCTTAGGATTTAATCTTTCTGGTCATTCTCAGGATAAATTATTTGATGATACCACACTTTTAGATTCACTAATAGCACAACAAAACTTTAAAAAAGCAGATTCTGTATTAACTTCAAGGATTAGCATTTTAAAAGAAGAAAAAGATTTTCTGGGATTAACAAATCATATTTACTACGTAGGAAAAGTAAGTTTGAAGTTAGATGGAAAAGCCTTAGCTATTAAAAAAACTAAGGATTTTGCAAATAGTATAGCCGAAGCCACAGATTCATTACCAATTTTGAGACAAAAACATCTTGTTATGTCAAGGTTTTATGTGTTTTTAAGAGACTACAAAAGCGCATCAGAAGAAAACTTTTTAGCACTTGAAATCACAAAAAAAATTCCTGATGCAACAGGAGATTTATTTGGATTAATTCATCATAATCTAAGTATTGACTATCGACGTTTAGGAGACATTAAAAAAGCCATCTGGCACAGTAAAAAATCAATAGACTATTATTTGTCTTATCCCGATTCTGATAAAACAAAAGTTTTAGATGCCTATAATTCATTAGGTGGAAGAATGTGGGACAGTTTCAAAATAGATAGTGCGTTGTATTATTTCAAAGAAGGTGAGAAAATTATTGACGAGCTTGAACCCACGCCAATGAACAAGTTTTACCATAAGGCCAAAACACAATCTAATATAAGTTCCGTGTATTCGTTGCTAGGCAAGTCTTCTGAGGCATTACAATACAATGAGAAAGCGATAAGAAACTATACACAATTCATACATAGTAAAGAAAAAGGAAACGATTTTTTTAAAGAGGAAGCTCGGTTATTTCTATTCATGACCATTGAAAATTATGCAGATGATTTAAGTAAACAAGGTAATTACGTTAAAGCGCGCGAGTTACTAGAATATGTTCACAAGGAAAAACTTAAATTTTTACCTGCTGATGATACTGAAATTGCATACACATGTTTAGAACTAGGCAAAATACACATTAAATTAAAGGAATATCAAAAAGCCCAAATGTATTTTAATAAAAGCTTGGCAATATACACTAGACATAAACAACAGGATGAATTAGGTATTGCTGATGCGTATTTCTATAAAGGTGTTATAACAGATTATTATAATCAAATTGACTCTACCAGAGTTTTTTATGAAAAAAGCAAAGATCACTATGATAACATCTTTGGTGAAAGTTATGATGAATCTTATTTAAATGCCATTCTAAGCTATTCTAATTTTTATTCAAAACATGGGTATACAGATAAAGCCATTGCAATGGCAACCAAAGCATATAACTACGTCGTTGTAAATCAAGGAGAAACCACTTTAGCTGAATATTACCAATTGGTCAATCTTGCTAATATTCATTATGAATCTAAAAACTATGGTGAAGCATCAAAAAAAATCAATACAGCATTAAAATTACTGGAAGACTCTTATTCGTCAAAAACAGACTCAATTAACGCCCTTACAATACGATTTAAAAAACCTGAAGCATTACTTCTGAAATCAAAAATAGAATTACAGTTAACCCAAAACAGAGATGTTAACGTTTTAAAACATCAATATAAAAACCTAAAGGAAGCCTTATCTATTTTGGAAGAGCAAAAAACGCTTTTCACCGAAGAAGAAAACGTTTCAATAATGCTACATAATCATGATGACATTTTTGAATTTTCCAAGCAAATTGCCTTAATGCTGTATGAAGCAACACAAAATCCAACCTATTTAAAAGATGTCTTAAGCCATCACGAATCGAAGCTTTATAATAGCATCAGAAATCAATTAAATGTAACTTCAAATTTTTCATCAGAAACTATACCTGCTTCCATTTTAGAGCAAGAAAAACAACTTAAAAGCGATATAAACTCTGCATTTGCTGCAGATGGTAATTTGGAAAATTTTTTTAAAGCCAATTCAAATTGGATTGATTTTCTACAAACTTTAAAACATGATTACCCTAAATATTACGATTTAAAATATGCTTCAATATCAAAATCTTTGAATAAGCTGTCATCAAGACTTCCTGATGCCACCACAATTGTTAGATACGTCTACATTAATCATGAACTATACGCCTTTGTTCTTGAAAAAGAATCAATTACCGTTCACAAAATAGATGTCGAAGCTTTAGATCAAGCGTTATTGAGAGAGTCTGAATTTAATGACTTTGATGAAAAGCGTCTTGAGTCAAATTATAAGCTATACACCATATTGTGGCAACCGTTTTCTGATAAAATAACGAATACTCATGTGGTAATTATTCCTGATGGAAATCTTTTTAACCTGAGTTTTGAGGTATTAACGCCTCTTCAAATAAATTCTTTTAAATCTCTTGCAAAACACAGTTTACTGCATAAGCATATCATATCCTATAATTATAGTTTACTTTTAATTGACAAGAATAAAACTCCAAAATTTTTTGAGGATAATTTTATTGCCTTCACACCAGAGTTTAGTGATACCATGAAATCAAAATATAAAACGATCATTACAGATTCGTTGTATGTAGATAAAACCTACTTGACCTTATTGCCGCAACCCTTTATAAAAAAATTAGCGCAAGCATCGTCTAAGGTATTTAATGGGACTTCTTTTGCTAATGAAAATGCTTCAAAGCAAGTATTTACAAAACAAGCCAAAGAACATAAAATTATTCATATTGGAACGCATGCCGAGTCAAATAATATCTCTCCAGAATTATCGCGACTTATTTTCGCTAAAAATGTAAATGATACGCTCTCTTCGGAAGATAATTCGCTTTACACTTATGAAATTTACAATCAGAATCTAGCGTCTAATCTGGCTATTTTGACTGCTTGTGAAACCGGAAAACCAACCTTTCAAGCAGGTGAAGGTATGATTTCATTAGCACACGCATTCAATTATGCAGGAAGCGAAAGTATGTTAACAAGCCTCTGGAAAATAGACGAACAGTCCAGCTCCAAAATTATCAAATTATTTTACGATAATATTTCAGAAGGGCTGCCTAAAGATAGTGCTTTACAAAAAGCAAAGCTCGAGTATATTGCAACTGCAGAAGGTAGAACTTTAGCGCCTCAATATTGGGCTGGCTTAGTTTTGATTGGCGACACATCTCCTATTGATTTGAAAAGCTCTTCAAATTCTGTTATCTACTGGATAGCAGGTCTTATTTTAATTCTCATTATTGTTTTATTGGTGAGAAAAAACAATGCATCAAAAACAGTTTTTTAATAACTCAAATGAGGAAAACCATGAAGAATATATCTCTGAAAATCATCATATTGAGTTGTCTTATATACTCAACATTTTCCTTTGCTCAGTATGCCAATTCTGAAAGTTTAAAACAACTCGACAAACTTATTAGTGAAGAGAATTTTGCTGAAGCTCAGAACTATTTACAAGAAAGTATTGACACCTTTAAAGCTAAAAAAGACTATTACCTTCTAACCGATTACATCTATTATACAGGTAAAATTAATCTTCAGCTTTATAACAAAAAAAGAGCTAATGCATCTGTACTCGACTATGCAGAATCAATAACGGCAGTAACAGATTCGGCTAAGGTATTACGACAAGTTAAACTTGAACTGGCTACATATTATGAACTTGTAGGAGAGACACAAAAAGCCTATGAGTCAAATTTAGATGCTCTCGAAATAACTAAAAGCTGGAATGAGGCTACTCCAGAACATTTTGGGCTAATTGAAAACAATCTTTGTGTGCTCTTAACCAGAAAAGGTGAGGTAGCAAATTCCATTAAACATGGCATCAGAGCACTTAAACACTACGAGTCTTATCCAGAAACAAATAAAACAAATCTTTATGTGCTTTACAGTACAATGGGTGGATCTATGTGGTATGAATCTAAAATTGACAGTGCGCTATATTTTTATCAAAAATCTGAAAAGACCTTGAAATTGATGGAGCCCAATCCCATGAATTCATATTACAGACCAGCTATACTCAATAATAATATGTCGGCTATATACTCTACTCAAGGCAATTTAGATAAAGCTTTGGACGCTATAAAATCAACCGTTAATAGTCTGAATCAATTTATAGCTTCTGATGTTGCCGATTCTAAAAAGGAAAGCGCAAAGGAGTTCCTTTTTATGTCTATAGAAAATTATGCAGGAATTTATAAAGATATAGGCAATTTTGATAAAGCTAAAGAGTTGTTAGCGTATTCATATGAAGCGAAGAAAAAACATTTTGATTCTGAAAGTCCAGAATTATACAAAGCAAAAATCCTACTGGGACAAATCCATTTAGAATTAAAAAATTATAATCAAGCTCAAACCTTTTTAGATGATGGCATATCACATATAGAGAGAACAGAAGGAGGAAATAATTTTTGGGCAGCTGATGGGCATTCATACAAAGCTAGACTCTATGAGGAATTAGGAGAAATTGGTCTTGCCAAACAACATTATGACAATGCCGAGACGTTATACAAAGCTGCACTTCAAGGTTCATATGATAATATTTATTTAGATTTCATTATTAATGCAAGCCATTTTTACGCCAAAAACAGTGATGAAGAAAAAGCCTTGAAAATGGCACATAAAGCCTATGAATATATCAAGGAAAATCAAGGCTCAACTACTTCCTTTGAAATACAACAAGCATTAAATTTAGGTGAATTATATTATGAATTAGGGAATTATAAGGCTGCGTTAGGTAAAGCCGAAGCTACTGAAGTATTGCTCAAAAAAATGCTTCCCACGCAAACCAATCCTTTAGATTCTACAAAAATCATTTTATACAAACCACAGACGCTTTTACTTAAATCACGCTCTGAATACAAACTAAACGGAAAAAACAATGCTATTGCTGATTTAAAAATGCAATTTAAGATATTGAAAGAAGCCATTTATATTGTAGAAAAACAAAAAACATACCTCGGAGATGATACGAGTATATCTCTTTTAATTGAAAGAAATTCAGACCTTTTTGAGTTTGCAAAACAGCTTGCTTTAGATTTATATGAAACAACCAAAGACAACGCTTATCTTATTGAGGTCATAAGCATGCATGAATCTATTTTGTATAATAAGATTAGAGCGCAATTAAACTCAAGAACGTCTATGACTTATGCCAATGTTCCTGATGGAATTTTAGAGCAAGAAAAAATAATTAAAAAGGCAATTCAAGAATCTTTAGGAAAGAGCGACAACTTAGAGGCTTATATAAAAGCCAATTCGCAATGGAAAACTCATTTAGAATTTTTAAAAAATAAGTATCCGAAATATTACACCCTACGATTTGCTTCAATCTCAAAATCGTTAAAAGACATTGAAAGCAAAGTTCCAGAGAACACAACTATAGTTCGATATCTTTATACAGATGAAGCATTATATGCAAATCTAATTTCAAAAAGCGGCATCAAACTTTTCAAGCTCAATACAGAAGGATTAAACTCTAAAATTTCAAATTTACAAGACGAAAATTCTATGTTTCAAAATAGTTTGAGTCTTTCGCATGAGTTATACCAACAATTATGGAGTCCTTTTGAGCAAGAGATTAAGACGAACAAAGTTGTTATCATTCCAGATAGAGACTTATTCAATCTCAATTTTGAGATGCTTACTAATAAAAATATTTCCAACACTAAGCAATTAGCGACTCACAGTTTACTTTCACAATATACAATTTCATATAATTACAGTCTTTTTTTAATTGATAAAGGCAGTCGTGCTATTGGATATAAAGAGAATTTTGTAGCTTTCGTACCAGAATTCAGCGATCAAATGAAATCTGAATATCGCTTATCTATCAAAGACTCATTGAATTTAGACAAAGCCTATCTTACCTTGTTACCTCAACCCTTCACAAAAGACTTAGCAAAATTCTCTACTCGATTATTTGAAGGCACATCTTTTTTAAACGAAAACTCAACAGAACACATTTTTAAGGCTAATGCCAAAGAGCACAAAATAATCCACATTGGCACACATGCCGAATCTAATAACATTTCACCAGAGCTATCGCGATTAGTGTTTGCAAAGTCAATAGATTCAATAAATACTGATGACAATTATCTTTATGTTTACGAAATATATAACACCAATCTATCATCAAACTTAGCAATTCTTACCGCTTGTGAAACAGGTAAACCAAGCTATCAAGCTGGAGAAGGTATGATTTCATTAGCGCATGCATTTAATTATGCTGGAAGTGAAAGTATGCTAACCAGTTTATGGAAGATCGATGAACAAACCAGTGCTGAAATTATTGAAAGCTTTTACAATTACCTTAAAAAAGGGTTCCCCAAAGATGAAGCGCTACAAAAAGCGAAACTAGATTATATAGCAATCGCTGAAGGAAGAACTTTGTCGCCTCAATATTGGGCTGGTCTAGTTTTAATTGGAGATACGTCACCAATTGAGCTTAGTGGCTCTTCAAATTTTTTATTTTGGTTTGGTATTGCTACTTTGGCTTTAATACTACTGATTGTTTTCTTGAAGAAAAGGAATCGCATAAAAAAAGAGTTTCCAAAAACATGAAAACTCTTAATACACAATAATAACAAACCCTAATTTTAAATAATTCCCTACAAATTAATAGCAATGGTTCGTTTGTTACTTAATCATCGTTGTTATAATAAAATGTAAGCATAAAAAAGCCATTATTTTTCAATAATGGCTTTTACTATTTAAAAATTTGAAATTTTATTTAGATACTATAATTTTCTTAGTAATCGTTTGATTAAAATCATTGAAATTAATATTCAAAAAATACATACCTGATTCTAAATGACTAGTATCAATCGTTGTTACCATAGCATTAAAACTTCCATTGTGAACTATTTGCCCTAAATGGTTCACTAAATTCCATTCGGAATTAAGAATCTCATTGCTTTTGATATTTAAAACATTCTGAACTGGATTTGGATATATTTGTAAACTTTCAGCTGTATCAAGATTATTGATTCCTAATGTTGCACCAGGACCAAGTAAATAAATGGCATCATCTTTTACTTCTAAAGTGAAAATCACAAAATTACCTCCATATTCAGCTGCAATGGTTTCTGGTAAATTATTGGAATTAAGAGACGCAGCCGAAATGATTTCAAAAATAGCATCATTAGGTGGCAAATAGCCTAAAACAACATTAATGTTTCCGCTTATGTCCGCATTATTTTGAACCACTAATCTGTCATACTCAATACCTACATTTGGCCCATCAATTTCGATAGTGTAAGTGGTGTCATCAGAAGTCGCTAAGTCTCCCATAACGGTTAATATTCCAGGAGAACTTCCAGGAGACACTTCGCCTTCTAAAACATATCCTGCGGGAAATTGAAAACTACCACTACCACTATAAGTCCCAATATATTCTACGAGTGTTCCATTAATATATTCTTGATATTCTCCTGTGGTTAAGTCTTCATTAAATGCTAATGTCCCAGATTCAGCAATAATTTCACCATAATTTATAAAGGTTGATAGGTTAATTGAAGACGTTCCTGTTCCAGTTGTTTTTCTTAGTTCACTAACAACAGAAATAGTGAATTCATGAAGGTCTCCACTATTATAACCAATCGTAATATTATCAGCATTAATATTATAACTATTAAAGTTAAACATTCTTAAGACACCATTGTTTATGTTTAAATCGCCACCATTGTGATTAATATCTTCAAAATAATTCCAGATATTAAAATTGGTGTCTAGCTCCATTAGTCCAGGCCCATCCAGATTAATATGTCCATATGCTATCATTCCAGATTGTTCATTCTCGTCTGGGCTATACAGTTTACCACCTTTCCAAGTAAAGGTTCCTTCTTTTGATAGATAAATATACTTCTGTATCAATAAATCACCATTAACTTCAAGCGTATTGTTTTGCCCTATGTATATGGTGTGTGCTTCTGTAACTCCAGCTCCATCTGTTATAGCATAACCTCCTGCACCTGGCAAATTGATTATTACTGTTGAGCCTGGAGGTGGAATCTCATTGTGATTCCAATTTGCTGCAGTATGCCAATAACCATCGCCTCCTTCACCATCCCAAGCATAAGCTGTGGTATAAGCAAGATCTGTAACCACATAGCTCAAGCCTTCAAACTCGCATTGCGCGCCTAAAGTGACTTCAAAACCATCACCATAGCTAATTGAAGATTGAGCTGTGGCACAAGAGCCTTGAAATCCATTAATAACTTGAAAACTTTGGCCAATTTGAGGCACATAACCAGAAAAAGCCAACTGTATACTTCCATTAAAAAAATAGTTTCCTTCGCAGGTAATGGTATATAATTCATCTACATCTCTAACAATTACCTCTAAACTACTGGAAGTATCTACAATAAAATCTCCTAGAAGGTAGAAGTCGCCTTGAGTAGATAATTGAGCTCCATAGCGAAGTTCTAAAGTTCCATATTCTTGGTTTAATGGTACTCCTCCTAACCCGTTAAAGTAAACATAGGCGAACTCAATTAAGATATCATCATAAGGTTCGGGAACACCTGGATATAAAGGATCAGCACCTCTACGCCAATTTTCGGGATCTTCCCAAGAATAGCCATCACCTTCTCCTGTAAATACAACCTGGTCATAGTTTTGTGCATTAAGCGTTATAACTGAGAATGCAAAACACAGTGTAAAAAATAAAATTCGTTTCATAATTAATAGCTTTATAAAGTTTATACCACTACATCGAAAGGATTACAATATGTGAGCATAAAAAAGCTAATGAATTTGAGGCATGAAAAAAGTCCAACATTTCTGTTGAACTTTTGATATTTTACTTGATGCTTATATCGTTTTGAACAAATTAAAAACTTGACTGTGATTAGATTTACTAACTGGTATTTTTTGATCTTTAATATAGAGTGTGTTTCCTTCAAATCCTTGAACAGCTTGAATATTGATAATGAAACTTCTATGGACTCTGAGAAATCTGTCTTGTGGGAGCTTCATCTCCAGTTTTTTTAAAACCATAGAATAGAGAAACTTATCCCGTTTTGTATGAATTGTTGTGTAATTACTATCTGCTTCTAAAAATTGAATCTCATTTAGCAGAACCCTCTCAAACCGATGATTTTTTTTCAAAAACAAACTGTCTTTAATTTTTAAGACTGCATTATCATCTTTTGAGAACTCCTGTGTTTTTAATAAATCCTGTTCAGGAGTTTGTTTTGAAAAATTTACCAAAGCCAATTCTATTGCGATAGCAATTTGTCTATCATTAAAAGGTTTTAAAAGATAAGCATAAGGATTTACTTGTTTTGCTCTTTCCACAATACTCGTATTAGCATGTGAAGTGAGAAAAATAAATGGAATATTAAATGTGTTGTTAACCAACTTTGCTAGGTCAATACCATCCATATTGCCTTTAATCATAATATCCAATAATATTATATCTACAATGGGAATTTCTTTTAAAATCTTTATGGCTTGTTCTGCGCTTTCAGCAATACCAACAACTTCATAATTAGAATTACTAAGTCTTAGTGCGACGTCTTGAGCTAAAATTATCTCATCTTCAACAATTAGTATTTTAATTTTAGAAGTGAGCTGTTTCATTTGATATTTAAGTTTATAACCCAATGGGTTCCGTTTTTAATAACGGTTTTGTAAGTTCCGTCAAGCTGTTTTATTAAGGATGAAATCAATTTTAAGCCTAATGAATCTGTTTTCTCTCTATCCTCTTGATTAAACCCGATACCATTATCAATCACTTCCAAATTTAAATAGCCTTCTTCTTGTTGAATAATAATTTTTAATTTTGGCTTACTTGTATTTGTATAAGCATGTTTAATCGTGTTAGTAACCAATTCATTTATTATTAAAGCTAAAGGGATTGCTTTATCAACATTAATACTTAAAGGTTCGATTATAAAATCTGGTGTCACGTCTGCCGCATATCCATGTATAAGATTTAAAACTAATTCTTCTACATAAGGTTTAACTTCTACTCTAGTTTCTATGCCTTCCTGATATAATTTTTTATGTACAAGAGATAAAGCCTCCACTCTGTTTTTACCAGACGTAATCACTTCCTTTGCTGAATCATCAGTTATTGAATTGCTTTGTAAGTTGAGTAAGCTGGTAACCATTTGTAAATTGTTTTTCACTCTGTGATTCAACTCTTTTAGCAATAATGCTTTTTCTTGCTCTTTTACAGAAATTTCCTTTTTTTGTTCTGACAAATCAATATTAGCAAATCCTATTTTCTTATACGCTTTGTAGAGTAAAAAAGCTAAAAGTGCAAACAGAACAATACCTATTGCTAAACCTATAGAGATATTTTTTCTGTTACTACTTATCACATTTATTCTTTCGATTTCAGACTCTCGCTTATCTATTTCATAACTTGCTTTTAACTGCTCAATTTTTTTAATGTTAGTTTTATTTACAAGACTATCTTGATAGATTTGATATACTTTTTGAAAAGCTAATGCTTTTTGAAAGTTGTTTTGTTCTTCATATAAAGCAACAAGCATAGCACTAAAATCTCTAATTTGCTCTTTTAAACCAGCATTTTCAGCCATGTTGTAGGCTTCTAGCAATTTACTTTCAGCCTTTTTATAATCGGATTCTTTTTTATAAAGCAATGCTAATTCTGAAAGATAAACAGACACCGAATAATTGTCGTTTAATTGGCTTAATATCGTTATAGCTTTGGTAAGATGTTCTTTAGCATTTTCATAATCATCTTTAGCGGCATAAATCATACCTAAATTGCCTAAGCTATAACCTAAAATTATGTCGTTATTGAGCTCTTTATCGAGTTCTAGTGATTTTAAAAAAGCGCTTTGAGCCTTATCTAAATCACCCGATAATCTATATATTTCACCAAGATTTACTAGAGCAAGTGCTTCGTTTACTCTTTTATTCGACTTTTGATATATGAGATAAGCCTTCTCTAGATAATCAATGGCTAGCATGTATTCTTTACCTTCAGTATAGTGGATAGCTATTTGACTATTCACTTTTGCTTGACGCTCTTTCAAATCTAGATGTTCATATATTTCTAGGGCCTTGAAAGTAGCTTCTAAAGATTGACTATTATTTCCCAATTGCTGCTCAATAGTTCCTATAACTTCATACGCCTCAGCAACTAAAACCCTATCGTCAATTTCAAGAGAAAATTTTAAAGATTTTTTTGCATAGTAGAGTGCGCTATCCAGTTGAGGATGGTAAAATGATATCGCTTCTAATAAAACAGCTTGTTCCTTTTTTGATAAATTCTTGCTTTTGAGTATTGCTATTAAGCTATCTGACTTATGCACATTTTGCGCTAAACATGTAGGCATAAATGAATACACAGAAACAATTAAAAGTAATGATATCTTAAGCATTTTGGTTGGTATCTATCTTAATATCTAACTTCTCCATGATTGATTTAATTTCCTCAAGAGGGTCTAAAGCAAATGTGGTGGTATCTCAGATAATCGTATAAACTATTACTATATTTCGAATTGTTAGAGCTTAAAAATCTAGAAAAAATTCATTCTTGCGTTTCATAATAATTTATTCATGGTTGCATACACTCTTTTTTATCAAAAGAATTAGGTCCTGTCTTTTGAAGTAAGCCTTACAAAAGGATCAATTCTAAAAAAATAGGTGTGATCATCAATTGAAAGAGATAGCACTATAGTATATGAAATATAAGTATTCTTCGCAGTGGTTGAAGGGTCACTTTCTTTAGTAAGAATTTCGAAGCCTTGTAAACCATCATTTGATGTAGGCATTAAAAACAAACTCCCATCTGGCACATATGCTACATTTGGATCATCTTTAATATCAAAACACTTCTCCCAATCTTCTCTGGTCATGATGTGGTCTTGATTTTTATTTCTGTTCTGAAGTTTTAAAAAATGACATTTAGGTTGATAATTCGTGTCTTTAAAGTCCATATAAACCATAAAGCCACTCCCTTCCTCAATTTCAAAAAAGTTCTTTAAATCATTTATCACAAAAGGATCTAATTGTATCGGATTTAAATACGATCCTTCACCGATATCTGTATTATCTATAGCTTCTTTCAAGCATTCGAAATCGAATTCGAATTTTATTTCTCTATACAAAGGATTTGTTGGTTGGTTCATGGTTATATGTTTTTATTTATCACAGTCTAAGTTAGTTAAATTTTAACGAACTGTTGTTTTAATTGACACAAGAAAGCAAAATAATAGTTAGACTCAGGTTATTAGTCTATTCACTAAATAACTTAAACGATTCACACATCTCTTTTTCAATTCGTCTTATTATCTGCCAAATTGATTGGAAATACATAAAATTATTTACACACATTCTAATCAAAATCAACAACCATGGAAGAAAAAAACGATTTACTTAATATAGATGAAGCTGAATTAACGGCCATTGAAAATTATTGGACCGAAGAAAGGATGAGAAATGCTATACCTCATCCTATTCTTGAAATTTCAGATAGCGATTTAGAACAATTTAAGACTAAAAAAAAATCGACTACTGATATAGAGTCTGTTGAAGGTAAAAAACTCAACTACGACACTTTTAATATTACACCTAAAGATGCAGATGTTTCAAAACAACCCTTTTGCAATGCTGGCAAATTATTTTTCACTAAACCAGATGGTCGAAATTACATGGGAAGTGCAGAGTTTTGTGGCAATGATCAAATTGTATTAACAGCAGCTCATTGCGTAAGAGATCATATAACTGGGGACTGGTATCAAAACATGTTATTTTGCCCAGGTTATGCAAATGGTTGTACTCAAAAATTTGTAATCGTAGGTAAAACGACAAAACAAGGTTGGGCAAATAATAAAAACAAGAAACCTTATCATCTTGACTACAGTTTTTTAATTACTAAAGCTAAAAGTAAAACGGGTTATTTCGGTTGGAAAACCTACAATCCGTATTCGAGATGGACCTCAATCGGCTATCCAAGTAATTATGGTCATGCTGAATATATGAAAGAAGTTAAAGGAGATATTGCTTCAACAAAAAAGGGCTTAATTGAAATGTCTAATAATCCAATGACACAAGGTTGTAGTGGAGGAGCATGGATAGGTGATTTGAATGATTCAGATAAAAAAGGTGGTAATTATGCCATTGGTCTAAATTCATTTGGTCATAAAAAGAAACCTGGCTTTGTTTGGAGTCCTCTTTTCGATTCAAAATTTGAGGAGTTATACCATTACGCCAAAAGCAAGCTACCTATCTCGATATCAAAAGATTGATATTATAACGGTGTATTAAATCAGTGACACTGTAAGAATCTCAACATTAATTCTAAAATTTATTATTAACCAATTAAATAATTTACAAAATGGCAATAGATACCACGCCTTCAACAGTTGCAACCAATGCCTTAGATGCATTAGATTTTAGTTCTCTCATTGGAGGACCAATGGATGCAATTATCAAAGCTCAAGCTTTGGCAGCAAAAACAACTTATGAATTTATTAATGAAGTAGGTTTAACAACAGATCCTGATACTGGTGAAAAAAAACCAGTTAATGTCACTTTTCAATACAATAGCGGTGGAAAAGTAGCAACATTAACCGTTCCTCTTTTAGTTATATTAACAGTGCCAAATATAGAAGTATCAAACTTTGTAATTGATTTTATCGCAAATATTTCGGCATCTTCCTCTTCAACCGAAGAAACTTCAAGTGATACCGAATTAGGAGTTGACGCAGAAGCTGAAGCATCCTTAGGTATTGGCCCTTTTTCTATTAAAGTAAAAGCAAAAGCCAATTACTCAAGTAAACAACATTCTAAAGCTTCTCAAGAATCAAAATATTCTGTAGAATACACTATGAATGTTAGAGTTGAAGGTGGTCAAAGTGATATGCCAGCTGGATTACAAACTGTTTTAAGCATTTTACAAGGCAGTAATACCTCTGTTGGTCCAGATGAAATGGTTGTATCAAGACCAAAAAACATTAATATGGATGGAACTGATAAAACAACACTTGAAATTGTTCTGAAAGATGCTCAAGGCTATTTGGCTGCTGGAACAACGGTTGTGCTAAACTTAGAAGACACACCTTTTGACAAAGACAAAGTAACTGTCATGAAAGGATACACAATTGAGAATGTCCTTGCTGCTAGAAAGTACTTAAGCACAAGCGCTTACAGTAAAAACAGTAGAGACAACTCAAATCCTAATCCTAAACATCTTATTAGTCCTAGAATAGTAAAGCCATTCGTGAGACGCTTTAATGAAATTAAGACTTATGAGTATTTAGCAAATAATACAGACAAAGTTGAGGCAGTTACTGACGAATCAGGTAGTGTCGTCTTTCAACTTGTTTTGAAGGAAAAATTAAATGAAGACCAACAAGGTTCAATAACTGTGATTTCATCAATACCTATTTCTGATGTCAAAGGAGAAGCCTCTTTTAAAGAAGAAATCACCAAAGTACCTTACACTATTTTAATTCCTAGTGAAAAAACTGGCAGCATAATTTTATCCAGTCCAGAAAAATCAGGCTTTACATTAACAAGTACTAGTCTAACTAAAACAGTTGGTGTTTCTATAAAAGACAATGAAGGAAACCCAGTTTCTCCTGATATTGATGTAGATTATGAAATCTACGACAGCAGTAAAAACCTGGCTACAACAGCCTTTAAAAAGGATTCTGAAAATAAGACTTCTGTTAGTGGTGCATCAGATTTCAAAGTTGAATTACAAACACCAATTGTAAAAGGTACTTATAATCTAAAAATAAGTACTGAAGGTTCAACACCGTTACAAATTCCAATAACTGTTTCTTAAAATTATAATCAAATGGCTGATAATTCCGTCTTAGAAAAGCTGGTAGAATATATTTTACTAGAATTGTTAGAGGCACAAAATACGTCTAACGAAAAATCTGCTCTGCTTGCAGAAAACTACAAGTCTAAAGGACCAAAGGTCCCTAACTTAGAATTTTTTCCTGTACCTAATTCAAGTATTAAAGCATTTGATTTCAAGTTAAAATTTGCACTAAAAGACATAGGTGTCATCTTAACCGATGACACCTTATCTAAAATAAATGTGTTAATTGAAGAGTCTTGGATAGTCTATTTAACTCAACTAGTTAATGAAGGAGTAATAATTGAAGAAAGAAAAAAGAAGTATTTAAAACAGTTGCCAACAATTGATTTAAGCACATTTAAAAGTGAAATTTCTGAAAAAGATAACACTGATAAAACCATTGCTTCACTCTTGGCAAAAGAAATTGAACTGGCATTTGAAAATGCTGTAAATAAAAAATCATTTTGGGGAGGACCAAGTAAACTGCCAACACGAAGCTTATCATACCTGAATTTGGAAGAAAAAATCAATCAAATTTTATTTAATTCAGAAAAGGAACAGGACATCCCGTTAACCGATTTCAAAGCTGTTTTTGATCTCAATCAACTTAATAGCGTTACTGAAGACATTGTTTGCAGTATTAATGTACATGTTGAAATGCGAAATTTTGAAAGTGCTTATTACGATCATGAAAATGATTCAAATCTGAAAACAAGGATTCTAACTTTAAAATAAGAAGTGATGGAAAATGATTTTGATACGATTGAAAAAATGAGTAACCCTAACAATGACAACTTCGGTATTTCTGATGTTTTTACATTAGGCCGTATCATTCAAATTCCAGTAGATGCTGTTATCAATGCTAATATCGATGCTTCTAAAGCGGCTTTCAACTTTATCAAAACATTTGGCTTTGAGGATGAAAAAGACCCAAACGATCCTAATAAATTAGGAAAGCCAAAAATGTTGACTTTTAGTTATAAATATAATAATGCTGGTATAGAGCAAAAAATGGTAGTCAATATTCCTGTTTTGTCATTAGTGACTATGCCTTTTTTAAACATCTCAAAGGCCAAATTTGATATAGGCATTAATATATTAAATGAAGTTACCAAAAGCAGTTCAAAGCCTGAAACTCTTGTCTTACTTGGTCCTACTGAAGATGGAAAAGGGTACAAAAAAAACAGAGAATCAAATAACGAAAGTCCGTATAGTAACGAATTTTCTACCAACATGCAGGCTTCTATTGAAGTAGAATCTACAGATTTACCTTCAGGCATTTTACAGATGATAAACCTCTTTAAAGACGCAACAAATGGAACCAATGAAGATATTTATGCTTTAAGTACTGTTGAAGATAAAGTTGAATTTTCATTAGATCCAAAACATAAAAATATCTCCATCGAAGTTACATTTACAAAAAACAAGAAACCAGTTAAAAATGGCCTTGTAGTTGCTAATGTCGTTTC
Organism: Psychroserpens mesophilus; assembly: GCF_000826645.1. GTDB lineage: Bacteria > Bacteroidota > Bacteroidia > Flavobacteriales > Flavobacteriaceae > Psychroserpens > Psychroserpens mesophilus. Next base: position 78,726 of record NZ_JXJP01000030.1, on the reverse strand, counting down.
AGATACTGATTCAGATTTACATGATTCATTTTCTAAACCTATAAAAGTTATAAATAATTTTGGAAGTCAAGTAGGGAATGCTAGTCTCGGACAAGCAAAAGCTTTAACAAATGAAGATGGAAAAGTTAAATTTAAATTTTCAACACATAAAATGAAAGTTTTAAATACAATAATACATAATGGTTTTATCTATTTTAACACACCTAAAGCATCTAAAATAGCTGTATATTACAGTATTAACCCGAAAAAATTAAAGAAAATTAAAAAATCAAACTCATGAAACAAGAAGAAAAAATATCTGGATTTAATTGCCCAAACTGCGATTTTTTTATCGAAGTAACTTTAAAAAGTTTACTATATTCTCAAAGCCAAGATTGTCCGAGTTGTTTGACAAAATTTGAAATGGATCGTCAAGAATCGAAACAAGCTTTAGGTCTTATGCAAAAGTTAAATACTGTCATTGAAAATATAGAATCAGTTAAAGACTTTACTCCTGAGGGCTATTAATAACTCTAAATATAACCACGGAATTAATTGTCTTTTGTTCCTACACTTAGTTTTATAGGTTTCCTCTTTCTGTAAATTATTAGATTTAATTCACAAAAAAACCCAACACTTTCGTATTGGGTTAATTTTTGCTCCTCCTCTTGGGCTCGAACCAAGGACCCTCTGATTAACAGTCAGATGCTCTAACCAACTGAGCTAAGGAGGAGTGTTTATCGCTTTTGCGAGCGCAAATATATATTATTTTTTAAGTTTCACAAACAAAAAAAACAAAAATTAATTCTATTTTTTTTTATATCCAATCATTAATATTGGCAAATAAAACCAAAGTGATTAAAATAATGAATCCTACAAGCTGTGCACGTTCTAAAAACTTCTCACTTGGCGCTCTACCTGAAATCATTTCATAGAGTAAAAACATCACATGACCTCCATCTAATGCTGGTATAGGCAATAAATTTAACACGCCTAACATTATTGAAAGAAATGCTGTAAGAACCCAGAAGGCTTCCCAACTCCAGACACTAGGGAAAATACTATAAATTGCCTTAAACCCTCCAACACCTTTATACGCTCCTGTACTCGGATTAAAAATAGCCTTCAATTGTGCTCCATATTTGTTGAGCGTCTCCACAAAATCTGAAGCACCTGCACCAAAACTTTCAGTAAATGTATAGGTCTGGATGGCAATATCGTAATAACCTAATTCTGCAAAACGATCATTATCATAAGCAGCCTGAATACCAAATTTCCCATTTTCATCAACTTTAAGTTCTCTAGAAATTGTATCATTACCTCTTAGCAATTCTACCTTTAATGTTTGATTCTTATAATTTGCCATTAGCGAATCTAATTGATCAAAATATCGCAATGGTTTACCATCTATTGAAGTAATAATGTCTTCTGGCTTGATATCAACCGATTTATTTACCGATGTATCAGCTACGGCTCCAATCATAAACGGAATTCGACGTTCAAATAGCTCTTTACTTTTTGCAGAGGTGAACTGACCGAGAAAGTCTTCTGGTAAGTCAATAACTTGTTCCTGTCCGTCTCTCTTAACTGTAATTTTTTCAGCTCCTATAATATTTGAGCGTACATCATAATCATTGACAACTTTGATGTCGTTTACAGCTAATATTTTATCTCCTGTTTTGAAACCTAAATCCTGAAGGAATTCATTTTCAATCCAGTATCCATCTTTTAAGCTTTCAATTCTAGTGGTTTTATCTCCATAAGTGAAGGCTAGAAAGACATAAATGACATAGGCTAAAATAAAGTTAACCGTTACGCCTCCAAGCATAATAATTAATCGTTGCCAAGCTGGCTTAGAACGAAATTCCCATGGTTGAGGTGGTTGAGCCATTTGGTCTTTATCCATGCTTTCATCAATCATTCCAGCAATTTTCACATAACCGCCTAAGGGCAACCATCCAATACCATAAACAGTATCTCCGATTTTTTTCTTAAACAGAGAAAACTTGATGTCAAAAAATAAGTAGAACTTCTCTACTTTAGTTTTAAATAATTTAGCAGGTATAAAGTGTCCTAATTCGTGAAGTACGATTAGAAGGGAAAGGCTTAATAAAAATTGTGATATCCGTATTACAAACTCCATGTATCTCTAGTCAAAATTTTACAAGACACAAAAGTAGTGTTTTGCTTGCATTTAGAAAACAATATTTAGAGTTAAGCCTAATTTTTTAACAGGCTTTTATTTATAAAGCCTGCATTGGTATCAAATTGTATAAAAAGTAAGCCACTTGATAACGATGATACATCTATATTCTGAATCCAATTTGAACGATACAACAATTGACCAATCGTGTTATAAATTGCGATTGAATGTACTTGCAAAGCTTCAGGTTTTTGAATTGTTATACGTGTTGAGGACGGATTAGGAAACACTTTCAGTTCATCTTCAAGTTCAAAAGTAGCTACACTTAACACTTGATTGTTTGCTGAAATGAGATCAAACTCAGGATTGAAAATGACATCCTGAACTTCAAAAGCTATCGTTTCAGTAAACTGCTGCATGTTAGTGGTATGATCTAACACCAAATCTTGCTGTTCGCCTAAGGTTCCTAATAAACGTATTGGAACTGGAGCTTCAAAGAATGAAACCGAAGGATGACTTTGAGTTTGTGAAAGCTGAATTGTAATTTCAGTAGCTGAAGGCTGATTCCAGTTTACAGTGTAACTGGGATAGCCTTGATTGTACAGCCAATCACTAAAAAATTCGGTTAAATCTTCACCTGAAGTCGTTTCAACAATTGCAATAAAATCTTCCGTTTTAGCATAATCATATGCATGTTCTGGCGTGCTTAAATAATCTTGGAGAGCCTGAAAAAAAACAGGATCGCCTAACTTTTTCCGAAGCATGTGCAACACCATCGAACCCTTATTATAACTTAAACGGCTACTAAAAATACGACTCACACTAGTGGTATCAATATCACTTAAATAGACAGCTCCATCCAGTTGAGACGTAATTGAACCAATACGTTGTTGTTTCCAAGTTCTGAAATTAGCATTACCATCTAAATTTTCAAAAACCAGACCAGATAAATAGGTCGCAAAACCTTCGTTTAACCAAATATCTTTCCAGCTGCCACAAGTGATTTTATTACCAAACCATTGATGCGCTAATTCATGTGCGATTAAATTTCGGTTATAACTTCCCATAAACGATACGGTTGTATGTTCCATTCCTCCTCCAAAACCAAATTCGGCATGCCCATATTTTTCATCTTCAAAAGGATACGCTTCAAATAGATTAATAAATAAGTCCATGATATCAACAGTTACAGGAGTACTGGCTTGTGCGTTTGCTAAACTTTCTGAATACACATAATTCACAATTTCAAAAGGATTTCCATTATTTGAAACGGTATGCGAATACACCTCGTAATTTGTCACTGAAATCGCAATTAAATACGCTGGAATAGGATAACGATGCTTAAAATGTGTCGTCTTTTCATTTCCATTAATAACCTGACTTTGTTCCAAGCCATTAGAAACAGCAATATATTCTTCGTTTGTTGGATTAAATTGTGGTGATGTAATAAATACATCAATAGAATCAATTTTATCTATTAAGTCTTGTTTACATGGCCACCAGGCTTTTGCGCCATAAGGTTCTGATAATGTCCAAACTGTTGGGTCACCATTATGCGTTTCCTGAACAAACGAACCAAAACCAGAACTAACCGGATTTCCGGAGTAACTGATTGTTAACGAATCTAAAACACCTGTGTTCTGTATGAGAGGTAAAGTAACAACCAATTCATCATTCGAATTTTGAGTAAAGGTTAAAATAGTTCCTCTTTGTTCTACTTGAGAAACCACCATATTACTAGCCAAATCAAAAGTAATCTCACTCATATTTTCTTTAGCTTCGAAGTAAGTGGTGATGTCTCCTGAAATAAACGCAACAGAAGGATCTATATCCAATTCTAATCTATGGTATTTTAAATCATAATTACCAGTGTTTAAATTGGCACGATGCATCATTTGACTCAAAGCTGATTTTGCTTCAGCAATTCGGACATCTTCAAGAGTTTCATTGAAATCCTGAGAAAAAACATGAAGTGATAAAAGACAAAAAAGGGTTAGTATTGGTAGTTTCATAAGTGTTAAAATTTTCTTTCTTTTAGCAATATAGCATGCTAAAAGTACTGAATTTGTTGCAAATCTATCGTATTTTTGCATTCAAAACTTCTGGTACTTCTATCGTTAAAGCCTTAAAAATCTGTTATGTTAAGATATTTTAAACAACTTAAGTTCTTCTTTATAGTCCTAGCTTTTGTGTCTGGTATTATTATTTATCTCATCTATTCAGCATTAGACAATGAAAACCCATTACCTATTTATCAACCAAATAGAATAGATGCCTCACTTGTTGATAGCACCATTCAGCACAAAAAGAAATACCATACCATAGCCGATTTCAAATTGCTTAATCAAAATGGAGATACTATCACACAGGATACCTATGAAGATAAAATTTATGTGGCTGACTTCTTTTTTACCACATGCCAAACGATTTGTCCGATAATGACCGATCAAATGCATCGCATTCAAGAAGAAATCAAAAATGATGATGACGTGATGTTACTATCACATTCTGTAACACCTGAAGTAGATTCTGTGGCACAATTGAAACGCTATGCCATTGAAAAAGGTGTTGACGATAGTAAATGGAATCTGGTTACTGGCGACCGTAAACAAATTTATGATTTGGCAAGAAAATCATATTTAGTAGTAAAAGATGATGATTCTGAAGATTATGGCATGGTGCATACCGAAAATTTTGCCCTTATTGATAAAGACAAACAAATAAGAGGTATTTATAATGGCGTTAGTCCAACTTCTGTTGATTCATTACTTCAAGATATTAGGCGACTAAAAAAGGAATATGAATAGTTTTATCCTAACAATTTCTTCACAACGATTTTTTGACTTATTTTTGCTTCTTTAAAATCAATCTAAATAAGCTTGCAGGTAACATTAGCAGATATAAAACGAGGTCAACAAGCCATCATTACTGATGTTTCCTCAATTCACATTCCTCTTAAACTATTAGAAATGGGTTGTTTGCCTGGTAATTTAGTGGAACTTGTACAAGTTGCGCCTTTTGCAGATCCGATGTATTTAAATATTAATGGAACGCATTTAGCCATCAGAAAAGAAACTGCTATTCACATTTTAATCGATATTACTAATGGCTAAACAAATTAATGTTGCGCTTATTGGAAATCCGAATACAGGAAAAACATCTGTTTTCAATGCCTTAACTGGTTTAAATCAAAAAGTTGGGAATTATCCTGGCATTACTGTCGAAAAAAAAGAAGGTGTTTGTAAATTGCCCAGAGGTGTAAAGGCTCATATCATTGATCTCCCTGGAACCTACAGCTTAAATGCGTCTTCTTTAGATGAAAATGTTGTAATTGAATTATTACTCAATAAAAATGATAAAGATTTTCCAGATGTAGCCGTTGTTGTTAGTGATGTTGAAAATTTAAAACGTAATCTGCTTCTTTTTACCCAAATAAAAGATTTAGAGATACCAACGATTCTGGCAATTAATATGTCTGATCGAATGAAATACAAAGGCATTCAGTTAGATATTCCACTTTTAGAAAAAGAGTTGCAAACTAAAATTGCGCTTATCAGTACTAGAAAAAACAAAGGAATTGATGAACTTAAAGAACTGATTATAAATTATAAAGAGCTTTCAGTAAAGCCTTGTGTAAATGCTTCTGAAATTGATCCCAATTATTTTGATAATCTTCGAAAAGCGTTTCCTAATCAATTACTATACAAACTTTGGCTAGTCATTACACAGGACGTTAACTTCGGAAAAACAGATCGAAACGAAGTCGATGCCATTAATAGTTTTAAAACGAAAAGTAAAGCGGACTTAAAACGATTACAGCAAAAGGAAACCATAAAACGTTATCAATTTATTAACAGTACGCTTAAAAAAGGACATACAATCGATTTGAAATCGGCAAAAGATTTACGAATTCAACTCGATAGAATTTTAACCCATAAGGTTTGGGGATACCTGATTTTCTTTATTATTTTACTAACCATTTTTCAAGCTATTTATGTTTGGTCGAGTGTTCCAATGGACCTTATAGACACAGCGTTTGCTTTCTTAAGTGAATGGACAAAAAATAGTTTGCCACAAGGTGCATTTACGAATTTGATTGCTGAAGGAATTATTCCTGGTTTGGGTGGTATTGTAATATTTATACCTCAAATCGCTTTCCTATTCTTATTCATTAGTGTTTTAGAGGAAAGTGGTTACATGAGTCGTGTCGTTTTCTTAATGGATCGCATTATGAGACGTTTTGGTTTAAGTGGAAAAAGTGTCGTCCCTTTAATTTCAGGAACTGCATGTGCCATACCAGCTATTATGGCAACTCGAAATATTGAAAGCTGGAAAGAGCGTTTGATTACTATTTTAGTAACGCCATTTACGACCTGCTCTGCAAGACTTCCTGTGTATCTCATTATTATTTCTTTAGTTATACCTGAAGGAAAATTTATTGGTTTAGACTATCAGGCGCTCACCTTGATGCTTTTATATTTGATTGGATTTGGAACTGCTATTTTTTCAGCTTGGTTATTAAACAAAATACTTAAAATTAAGAGTAAAACCTTTTTTGTAGTTGAAATGCCAAACTATAAATTACCATTATTTAAAAATGTGGTGCTAACAGTGATTGAAAAAACAAAGTCTTTCGTTTTTGGTGCCGGAAAAATTATTTTAGCAATTTCAATTGTCTTGTGGTTTTTAGCCTCTTATGGTCCAGGCGATGACTTTAATAACGCAGAAAGTATTGTTACAACAGCTTATGCTTCTGAAAATTTATCTTCTGAAGAATTACAACAAAAAATAGCTTCTCATAAACTCGAACATTCTTTTATTGGAATCGCTGGCCATGCTATTGAACCTGCAATTCGACCTTTGGGTTATGATTGGAAAATTGGAATAGCCATAGTAAGTTCGTTTGCTGCAAGAGAAGTCTTCGTTGGAACCTTAGCTACTATTTATAGTGTAGGAAATGATGAAGAGGAAACCATCAAAAATCGAATGGCTGGAGAGGTAAATCCAATTTTAGGTGGACCATTGTTTAATTTTGCCAGTGGAATTTCACTTCTTTTATTTTATGCCTTCGCAATGCAATGTATGAGTACTTTAGCTATTGTAAAACGCGAAACCAATAGCTGGAAGTGGCCAACCTTACAACTTGTAATCATGAGTGGATTTGCTTATATTGTTGCTTTAATCGCTTTTCAAGTCTTAAAATAATATGAACAATTTAATTCAAAACATACTTGTATTTTCTGCTTTGAGTATCGCCATAGTGTTTTTGGTTCGTAAGTTCATTTGGAAACCTAGAAAAGTTTCAACTAAGGCTTGTGGAGGAGACGATGGTTGTGGCTGTCACTAATCCTTTATGTCATTTATCTTAATTTTAATCGCGTTTTATTTTGATTTCAAATCGAATAAAACCTCATTCCTATCAGATCTAAAAGGAGGTTTGTTTGTTGTACTTGTTTTTATAATCAACGCAATATTCCTGAAATCCTTCTTAAGACTTCATTTTTAAATGTTATTTTTATAATTGGAATTGAAATTATTCTACTATTTGCTGTCAAAGCATTAATTCAGACAACAAAGCACTAATTAAACTTTTTAAGTCAAGCCTAGGTAGGTGCAACCTTACTCACTAAATTACTAAGTTTTTTTTTGTGAACCCTTGAGATGCATTAGAGGAAATTTGTCGATCTGAAGCCATTCTAAAACAAAAACATCTAAAGCTTGAAACGGAAAGTTTTCGGTCTGATCTGAAATGAGTAGAATCTTTAAAAAGAAAAAAAGCGATTCCTGAGGAGAGTATTTAAATTAAAATGTGAAATTACTCAAAACTTAGTAAAATTGCTTTTTATCTATTTCATAGATTTTTTTCATAACTTTGTTATGATGAGTAAATTAATAGCCATATTGTTATCAACTCTTATTCTTACTCAAAGTTTAAGAGTAGACTATGACGACATCGTTCAAATAGATGACCTAATTGAGCATGCTCAATATCACAAAGCTGAATATGGTGACAATTTTTTTGTGTTTATTTCAAAGCATTATGGTGAACTTAAAGAAGATCACAGTAAAAATCATCAGGAAGAACAAAAAGATCATGAGCAATTACCTTTTCAATGCCATGACCATATCGTAACCATCACAGCTTTTGTGTTGCATAAATGCTTCTTAGAAATTGAATCGGTTGAATTACTTGAACTCAAAGACAACCGTTTTCATTACCAATCTTCTATATCAAGTTTACACAAAAAAGGACTCCTCCAACCTCCAAAACACGCATAATTCATTTTAGTTCGTCGTTGTATCTGTCAACTTATTTCTTAATGAGTTGTCGCTCACTTTATCAAATGAATTATGTTATCTCATATTATAAAATTTAGTCTGCGGAATAAATTTATCATTCTGCTATTTACACTTTTTGTGATTGGTTTCGGATTGTATTCGCTATCACAAATCCCAATTGGCGCAGTTCCTGATGTCACCAATAATCAAGTTCAAGTCATTACAACATCCCGCAATCTATCCACTCAGGATATGGAGCAATTTATTACCTATCCTGTTGAATTGGAAATGGCGAATCTTCCAGGTGTTCAGGAAATTCGATCGGTATCGAAATTTGGATTATCAGTCGTCACTATTGTTTTTGACGATGATATAGGCACCTATCTACCACGACAGCTTATTGCGGAAAAAATAAAATCGGCTTCAGAAAAAATTCCAGAAGGTTTCGGCACTCCAGAAATGGGACCTATCACAACTGGCTTGGGAGAAATCTATCAATACATCCTTGATGTTGAACCCGAATTTAAAGATGATTATACAGCTCAGGATCTTCGTACCATTCAAGATTGGATTGTGAAACGTCAGTTATCTGGAATACCTGGTGTTGTTGAAGTGAATACTTGGGGAGGTTTTTTAAAACAATACGAAGTCGCCATCAATTCCCAGAAACTCAATGCGATGACCATTACTGCTCAAGAGGTGTTTACAGCTCTTGAAAATAATAATAGTGTTGCTGGAGGTGGTTACATAGAAAAAGTGAATCAAGCCTATTTTATTCGTGGTGATGGATTGGTAAACAGTCTGCAAGATATTGAAAACATTGTCATTAAAACCAATGATGGTGTTCCTGTTTATGTTAAGGATGTGGCTTCAGTGGGTTTTGGAAATGCCACACGATTTGGTGCCATTACAGGAAATGGTGAAGGCGAAAAAGTACTAGGTCAGGTTATGATGCTCAAAGGCGCAAACTCTAAACAAGTTATTGAAGCTGTTAAAGCACGTGTAGCCTCTATCTCTAAATCGTTACCAAAAGGAGTGTATATCAATGCATTTCTTGACCGAAGTGAACTTATTGGCAAAACAACATTTACAGTTACTGAAAACCTCATACTGGGATGCCTCATTGTAATTTTTGTGGTGGTATTACTATTAGGAAACTGGCGATCTGGATTGGTTGTGGCCTCTGTAATTCCACTTTGTTTATTGTTTGCTTTGTCTCTAATGTATCTTTTTGGTGTCGATGCCAATTTGATGAGTTTAGGTGCTATTGACTTCGGAATTATTATCGATGGAGCTGTAATCATTGTTGAATTTATAGCCTATCGAATTACCAAAAATCATGAAAAACTTGCTGGTTTAAAATCTGAAGAATTACAATCCTATAAAGATGACATCACCTTTGATGGTGCATCAAAAATGATGAATTCAGCAATATTTGGTCAGCTAATCATTCTCATTGTATTCATCCCTATTCTGTCTTTAAGTGGTGTTGAAGGTAAAATGTTTAAACCTATGGCGTTGACTTTCAGCTTTGCTTTGATTGGAGCGATGATATTTTGCTTTACCTATGTTCCTGTTGCAGCTTCCCTGTTTCTCAAACCTTCAAAACCTTCAGAAAAAAATATTTCCGTTCGACTAATGCGATGGCTAAACCAATTGTATGAACCAACAATTCACTGGGCTTTACAAAGTAAAAAACTGGTTGTAGGACTTTCAATTCTACTTCTGAGTTTTTCAATTTATTTATTTGCAAAAATGGGTGGCGAATTTGTACCAACACTAGATGAAGGGGATTTTGTCATCCAGCCCGTTTTAAAAACAGGAACGTCATTAAGTAATACGGTAGAGATTACAACCAAAATAGAAAACATTTTATTAGACCAATTTCCTGAGGTGAAACAAGTGGTTACCAGAATTGGTGCTGCAGAAGTTCCCACAGATCCGATGTCTATGGAAGAAAGTGATGTCATTATTGTACTCAAACCTAAAAATGAATGGGTTTCGGCGTCATCAAAAGATGAATTGGCTGATAAATTTAAAGACGCTTTAGCTGTAATTCCAGGTATGGAAGTAGAATTCACCCAACCAATAGAAATGCGTTTTAATGAATTGATTACAGGTGTTAGAGCAGATATTGCCATTAAACTTTTTGGGGAAGATTTAGATATTCTTTCTAAAAAAGGTAGCGAAATAAAAGCTCTCATTGAAGATGTTGATGGAGCTGCTGATGTTTCCGTAGAAAAAATTGACGGATTACCACAAATGAGCGTCAAATACAATCGGGACAAAATAGCACGTTACGGATTGAACATTCAAGACCTTAATGCCATGCTATCTATGGGCTTTGCAGGACGAACTGTAGGACAAGTTTTTGAAGGCGAAAAACGTTTTGACCTTGTGGTTCGTTTAGAGTCTTCAAAACGTCAAGACATCGATAATATAAAAAATCTCTATGTCGATTTGCCTAATGGTGGAAAGATTCCTTTGAGCGAACTGGCATCTATTACCTACGAAAAAGGAGCCGCAAAAATATCGAGAGATGATACCAGAAGACGAATTGTAGTCGGAATTAATGTGCGAAATCGAGATTTAGAATCTGTAGTTAATGATGTGCGAAAATTAATTGATACACATATAAAACTACCTGTTGGATACACCATAACGTATGGTGGTCAATTTGAAAATTTGCAGAATGCTAAATCCCGTTTATTAATTGCTGTACCAATTGCTTTAATCCTAATATTTATAATGCTATACTTTGCCTTCAACTCGATTAAAGAAGCGCTTCTTATTTATTCTGCTATACCTTTATCTGCAGTAGGAGGCGTCTTGTTATTATGGTTTAGAGATATGCCGTTTAGTATTTCTGCTGGTGTTGGCTTTATCGCACTCTTCGGAATAGCAGTGCTTAACGGAATTGTTCTTATAGAACATTTTAAAGAACTAAAAAAAGAAGGGTTTAAGGATATGGAAACACTCATCAAACAGGGTACAAAAGACCGTTTAAGAGCAGTACTTTTAACAGCATCAGCTGCAGCTCTTGGATTCTTACCTATGGCTATTTCTACCAATGCTGGAGCTGAAGTTCAAAGACCACTAGCAACAGTTGTCATAGGCGGATTAATCACAGCGACTTTACTTACCATGATTGTATTACCTGTATTGTATTCGTATTTTATGAATGCCAATTCAAAAAAAATTAAGCTGGGTAAAAACAAACAATTAGGAGTCATCATCATTTTGGTTTTATTTTCAACAATGTCATTTGCTCAGCAGAAATCAGTCATTTTAGACGAATTGATTTCAATAGCTATTGAAAATAATTCAGGACTAAAAGCTGATCAATTAAAAGTCGAACAATCAGACGTTCTTATTTCAACAGCTTTTGATTTTGATAAAACGGAAGTGTATTATTCTTATGATGAAAATAACTTAGCTTTCAACAACAAACCTCTTGATGTTTTAGGAATACAACAGGGATTCAAATTTCCAACGGTTTATTTTGCTGGTAAAAAAATGAATTCTGCAAGCTATGATTTGGAAGTCTCCAGTTACGCTATTCGAGAAAAAACATTAAAACGCAAAGTTACCTCTGGCTACTATCAATATCTGTATGCCAAAGAAAAAGCACAGGTTATGGCTAGTCTGGACAGTTTGTATGAAAACTTTGCCGCTATTGCTATAAGACGCTTTGAATTAGGAGAAACCAATTATTTGGAGAAAATTACTGCACAGTCGAAACAAAAGCAAATTAGTCTGAGTCTATCTCAGGCTCAACAAGAACTCAAAGTCGCTTATGCACTTTTAGAAGCTATAATTCAAAGTGATGATACTTTAGCTATTGTTCCTGAGCCACTCACTAAAATTCCACTAGATGTAACTGATATAACTATGAGCCCAGAAATGGACTATTATAAGCGGAAAATCTCCTTAGTTGAAGCACAGCGCAAGTATCAAAAACAAGAATTGCTTCCAGACCTCAGTCTTAATTATTTTCAAGGTACCAATTCTGGGATCAACTCCAACTTAATAGGTTATCAGTTTGGATTAAAAATTCCTTTACTTTTTAATGCGCAATCGTCTCGTATAAAATCATCTAAAATAGCAATTGATATTGCCGAAGAAGAATCACAAAATTTTGAAATTAACTACAATACCAGATATCAAGAATTGATTTTAGAACTCGAACAATTTGAAAAAGCTCTGGCTTACTTTGAACAGGAAGGAGATGCCATGGCTCACGAAATTCTAAAAACAGCTAATAGCAGTTTTAAGAATGGTGAAATTGATTTCTACCAATATATTTTAAGTGTTGAGAATGCTTACGACATACAAATTAATCACTTAGAACACCTTAATAACTACAATCAAATCGTAATAAAAATTAATTATTTAACCTTTTAAAATCAACGTTATGAAACGTATTACATATATAGCATGCTCGACATTAATTCTTCTGTTTTTTACGAATTGTAAAGATTCTGAAAACACAACAGATGCTATTATTTCAGAACAAGAAGATAACCGAATTCAAGTTTCAAAAGTTCAGTTTAATCAAAATAACATGGCTTTAGCGACAATAGAAAATAAGTCGGTTCCTGTAAAAATTTCAGTAAATGGAATGATTGATGTTCCACCTGAAAATAAAGCTGTAGTGAATTCAACTGTTGGTGGTTATATAAAAACAACACCATTTTTAGAAGGTGATATTGTAAAAAAAGGGCAAGCTTTAGTTACACTAGAAAATCCTGAATTTATAACCATGCAACAAGAATACATGGAAGTGAAAGAACAATTGAATTATTTAAAAGCTGAATATGATCGCCAACAAACCATGTTGGATGAAAACATAACCTCTCAAAAAAGTTTCTTAAGAGCGGAAAGCTCCTATAAAACGGCGTTGGCAACCTACAACGGACTCAAAAAGCAATTGGTCATGCTTAACATCTCTCCTGCAAGTGTTGAAAAAGGCAACATTTCTTCTGTCGTAACTCTTTATGCTCCAATTAGTGGAAGCATTTCAAAGGTAAATGTTACCAGAGGAACTTACGTTTCACCAGCAACATCCATTATTGAAATTATTGACAACTCACACATACATTTGGAGTTATCTGTTTTTGAAAAAGACATTATGAATGTTAAAAAAGGACAAAAAATAACATTTAAAATTCCTGAAGCTTCAGAAAACACCTTTCAAGGTGAGGTTCATCTGGTTGGAACCACAATCAGTGAAAATAGAACGATAAAAGTCCATGGTCATCCAATTGATGATTCCAATTCATTTTTAACAGGAATGTTTGTTAATGCTGATATCATCACTGCTGAAAAAGAAGCTCATGTTTTACCTGAATCGGCAATTATCGAAATTGAAAACAATTATTATGTTTTAGTCTTAAATGAAACAACAGAAACGGATTATTATTTTAGTCAGATAAAGGTAAACATTGGTAATACTGTAAATGGCTATACAGAAGTTTCAGAAAACAGTGAGATTAAAGCAAGAGATCAACTCTTGATTAAAGGGGCATTTAACCTCATTGGAATTGATTAGGTCAGTCTAAGAAAAATAAAAATTGCATTAATAAAATTTTTAGTTACTTTTGTTTAAAATTTAAGTAAGCTTAAAAATTAATTAAAGCATTCATAACATGTCTGTAGCCGTAGAGAATTTTGTAAAAGCGATTTACAACAATGACAAGCATGATATTAAAGACACCAAACCAGGCAATATCGCTAAGCAATTGGGTATTTCCAATCCTGCAGCTACTGATATGGCAAAAAAGCTAGCCGCAAAAGATTTACTACACTACGAAAAGTATCAGGCACTTCAGTTGACAGAAAAAGGTAAAAAAATGGCACTAAACGTGGTGCGTAAACATCGCCTTTGGGAAGCCTTTTTATTTAAAATGTTTGATTTGTCCCTTCACGACATTCATCGCGAAGCAGAATTATTAGAGCACCAAACATCTGACTTGCTTGCAGAAAAAATCAGTGAATATTTAGGACATCCAAAATTTGATCCTCATGGTGATCCTATTCCAAATGCTAACGGAGAGATTACAACCAAAGACACCTCCATCGCTCTTGCTGAAGCAGAAGAGGGAAAAACATTTACAATTGCCAGATTAATGAGCGACGATAAGGAGTTCTTTGAGTTTTGTGCTCAAAATGATATCAAATATCGAAATACATTAACTGTTTCTAAACAGTTTAGCGGAGCTAAAATGACTCAAATAGCGATTGGGCTGAACACGATTGTTTTAAATGAAGACTTCACTAAAATTATTTATGTTGATGAACACTAAAATCTCTCAGATTGAATATGGACAAAAAATTTCACGAATTACTCTTTTCGTCTTTGTCGTTTTAATATCAGTTTTTAATTGCAAAAATAACACACCTTCCAACGGAAAACTTAATGTGGTAACGACAACCACGATGATTACAGATTTGGTAAAAAATATTGGTGGTGATGATGTCAATATTGAAGGTTTAATGGGAAGTGGTGTAGATCCTCACTTGTATAAAGCCAGTGAAGGCGATGTGGCTAAACTGGTCAAAGCAGATATTATTTTTTACAACGGATTACATCTTGAAGGGAAACTTGTAGAGGTTTTTGAAAAAATGGGAAGCAAAACCAAAACACCAATAGCCCTAGGAGAAGAGTTAGATAAGAACACCTTAATTGGCTCAGACTATTTTGCGTCTAATTTCGATCCACACGTTTGGTTCGATATCGAATACTTCAAACAATTTGCTAAAAAAGTAACTGAAGTGCTTTCAGAAAAAGATCCTAAACATGCAGAAAACTATAAGGAAAATGAAACGGCTTACCTCAATAAATTAGAAGTGCTTCAATCAAAATTAAAAGGTATCATTGAAACCCTTCCAAAGGATAAAAGAATTTTGGTAACAGCACACGATGCGTTTAATTACTTCGGAAAAGCTTTCAATTTTGAAGTGGTTGGGTTGCAAGGTTTATCAACAGCAACCGAAGCTGGAGTGCAAGATGTTCAGAAACTATCAGCATTTATCATTGAAAAAAACATCAAAGCTATTTTTGTAGAAAGTTCGGTGCCAAAACGAACTATTGAGGCTTTACAGGCTGCTGTAAAATCTAAAGGTCATGAGGTTGAAATAGGTGGCACTTTATACTCTGATGCTTTAGGAAATGCAGGAACTGCTGAAGGCACTTACATTGGAATGTTTGAATACAATGTCAAAACCATTGTTAATGCATTGAAGTAGAAGTTGACATGTCATTCAGAGCGAAGCGAAGAATCTAAAAAGATTCTTCAGTCGGTACCTCGTTCTGAATGAAAAAAAAAAAAAAAATACATGACTAAAATTGCAGTTCAAATAGATGATTTAACAGTTGCATATAACTATAAACCTGTGCTTTGGGATATTGATTTAGAAATTCCGGAAGGCGTGCTTATGGCTATTGTAGGTCCGAATGGCGCTGGAAAATCAACTCTCATTAAAGCTATATTGGGTATTCTAAAACCTATTGCCGGAAGTGTTTCCATTTATGGAAAGTCTTACAAAAAGCAACGGTCTTTAGTTGCTTATGTGCCTCAGAAAGGCAGCGTCGATTGGGATTTCCCTACAACGGCACTTGATGTCGTTTTAATGGGAACTTACGGAAGTTTAGGATGGATAAAGCGTCCAACACAAAAAGAAAAAAAAGCAGCTCTTGAAGCACTAGAAAAAGTTGGCATGCTTCCATTTAAAAACAGACAAATTAGTCAGCTTTCCGGAGGACAACAACAGCGTATATTTTTGGCCAGAGCCTTAGTGCAAGATGCTTCCATCTATTTTATGGATGAACCCTTTCAAGGTGTTGATGCAACTACTGAAATTGCAATCATCAATATTTTAAAAGAATTACGAAAAGCAGGCAAAACGGTTATCGTTGTACATCACGATTTACAAACAGTTCCCGAATATTTTGATTGGGTGACCTTTTTGAATGTTAAAAAAATAGCCACTGGTCCTGTTAAAGACATTTTTAATGATGATAATTTAACTAAAACGTATGGCATTAATTATAAGGTAAGTATCCAAGAGTGACAAATTCCTGCAAAGGCAGAAATCTCGTAATCAAAAAATCAAAAGTCAATAAATATAACCTAATCATAAAAAGACATATTATTTAAAAAAATATAGTTAGACATAAGAAAAATGCAAAACGTTGGATGAGATTCCTGCGTTCGCAGGAATAATGGACTTAAAAGACTACATACAACTTGTTTTCAGTGATTACACCTTGCGAACCATCACACTAGGAACGGCTATTTTAGGAGTAGTTACTGGTATGTTAGGGAGCTTTGCTGTACTCAGAAAACAAAGCCTTTTGGGTGATGCTATTTCTCATGCAGCTTTACCAGGAATTGCTATTGCGTTTCTCATCACTGGTGCAAAAGACAGCAATACCTTATTACTAGGAGCCTTAGTAAGCGGCTTGATTGGAACCTTTTGGATTAGAGGAATTATTACAAAAACACATCTTAAATCGGATACAGCTCTAGGACTCATTTTATCTTTATTCTTTGGCTTCGGAATGTTATTGCTTACATTCATACAAAAGCAACCTAATGCTAATCAGGCTGGACTGGATAAATATTTATTCGGACAAGCAGCAACGCTTATTGAAAGTGATGTTTGGCTTATGGCTATTGTTACTGGAGTTTGCCTCTTTGTGCTTCTACTGTTTTGGAAAGAATTCAAAATCTTATTATTTGATAAAGACTATGCTAAAACCCTTGGCTTTAACACTAAAACTATTGACATTTTAATCACAAGTTTTATTGTTTTAGCCATCGTACTAGGACTTCAAACTGTTGGTGTTGTATTAATGAGTGCTATGTTGTTAGCTCCTGCCGCTGCCGCACGACAATGGACAAACAGCCTTGCAAAAATGGTCTTTCTTGCAGCGTTATTTGGAGCATTTTCTGGGGTTTTCGGAACTGCCATTAGTGCTAGTCAAAACAACCTTTCAACTGGACCAGTTATTGTTTTAGTAGCTGCTGTATTTGTGTTTGTTTCGTTTGTGTTTTCTCCTACACGTGGATTGCTTTTTAAACAAATCCGTTTTATCAAAAACAGACGCGATTTAGAATTGCATAAAACACTGGCATTTATGTATCATATTGCTGAAACACATGAAAATATTGCGCATCCTCATGAAATTAAAATCCTGAATAATTTTCAAGGTTTTACAAAAGGGACTTTAAAAAAACTTGTTGAAAAAAACTATGTAACACTAAAAGGAACGACTTGGAGTTTAACAGCTGAAGGTTTTGAATCCGCTTCAAATTTATATAATCAATCCAACAAAAAAGATGAGTAGTGCACAACTGGAAATACAAATAATTGCGAGTTTAGTAGCTATTGCTTGTGCAATTCCAGGTACATTTTTAGTACTTCGGAAAATGGCTATGATAAGTGACGCGATTAGTCATTCTATATTACCAGGAATTGTTATTGGTTTTTTTATAACTCAGGATTTAAATTCACCTTTGTTAATTCTGCTGGCTGCAATTACTGGAGTGATTACTGTGGTTTTGGTAGAATACATTCAAAAAACTGGTTTAGTAAAAGAAGATACAGCTATCGGTTTAGTTTTTCCTGTACTATTTAGTATTGGTGTGATTATGATTGCTAAAAATGCTAATGATGTACATCTCGATATTGATGCTGTGTTGCTTGGTGAATTAGCCTTTGCACCATTTGATCGATTGCTAATTTCTGGAGTAGATGTTGGTCCGAAATCACTTTGGATTATAGGAAGTATTCTCTTCATAACAATCGTGTTACTCGTTGCCTTTTTCAAAGAACTGAAACTAAGTACGTTTGATAAAGGTTTAGCTGCTTCATTAGGCTTTTCGCCAGTAATTATTCATTACGGATTGATGTCTGTTTCTTCAATAACGACAGTTGGTGCGTTTGATGCTGTTGGAGCTATTCTGGTTGTAGCGCTTATGATTGCTCCTGCTGCAGCTGCTTACTTACTAACTACAGACCTTAAAAAAATGCTTATTCTATCTGTTGTTTTTGGCGTATTTAGTGCTATTTCTGGCTATTGGTTTGCACATTGGCTAGATGCTTCAATTGCAGGATCTATTACGACAATGTTAGGTGTTTTATTCTTAGCGGTATATTTATTTGCACCAAGCAAAGGCATTATTGCTGTAATGTATAGAGAAAAACAACAACGTACAGAGGTATCGTTATTGACCTTTCTTCTACATTTAAAAAATCATGATGATGAGCGTGAACGTCATGTGAATCATTTAAACGAACACATCAACTGGCAAAAAGTACGTTCTAAAACAGTTTTAGATTTAGCTTTAAAAAACAATATGATTAGGATTGATAATAAGATTGTTTCACTTACCACTAAAGGTGATGAATTTACAACGCAAGCCATTGATTATATTATGACCAATGAAGATTCTCAGATTGAAGACATGAAAGAAGATTTCTTCTTATTTAGAGGGTGATTTATTGTTTGACTAGCTTCATTCCTGAAATCCAAAAAATGTCAGATTCATAGAAGCTAAGGGCTGTTTCAATGTCTCGATTGGATTTATCTCTAGGCGATTTAGTGATAAATCTTGCTTTCGTTCCATTAAAATCTAAAGTGAATTTATCATCTAAATCTGAGGTTTCAGAAAAAAAAGAAATCACCTTTTTATCTTGAGTCCAAGTACCTTTTCCATAAATATGCTTTTCTGGCGGAATTCCTTGATCATGTCTTTCAAAATTATAAAATTCAAAAGTGCCATCAGCGCTCAATGTTAAGGTCCTTTGCAATTCTGCATTTGTAGCATATACTGTTAATTGATACATGCCTGAAACGTCCTGTGCATTTAGAATAATAGAACTTAGAACAAATAAAAAGGATAATAGAAATTTCATTGTAGTCGAATTGGTTAATGATATCTTTTGCAGCAAAACTTATACCAACTTGTTATCGAGCACAATTCACACAAAGCAAACTTTCTGGTCTAATGAGAATTCGTCCCAAAGGAATAGCTTGCTTGCATTTTAAACAGATTCCAAAGTCATTACCATCTATCTTCGAAAGTACAATTTTTAATGTCTTTAGTTTGTGTTCAGCTTGTCTTAAAGACGCTTCATTGATGGTTTTATTATTGATAGCATCCATTCTGCTAACACGACCAATAGCATCATTTGGAGCAATGGGTTGAGTTAATTCTTTATAATGAATTATCGAGGCTTCTGTTTTAGAAATCTCATCGAGTATCGTCTGTTTTACTTGTGCTTTATCCAAAACGTATAATTAAGTAATTCATCTAAAATAAGCGATTAACATGAAAGTTTTGCTTTTCTTGCCGATTATTATGTCCTGAAACGAATCATATGGAACTCATTGAATACATGACAGGTAAAGGCGGAATCATGATTCTTGGCCTTATTGCTGTTGCTCTATTTGTATATAGAAAGTATAAAGAAAAACGTTATTTTAAAGATGTTGAGAAACGCATAAATAACAGAAATCAGAATAATTAAAACCCTCGTTCTTTCTGTAACTGCTCGTAAGCTTTTTGAACTTGCCTGAATTTTTCTTCAGCACCTTGTTGGTGTTCCTTCCCTAAATGAATCACCTTATCTGGATGGTATTTTTTAGCCATTTGTCGGTAGGCTTTCTTAATTTCATCATCGGTCGCACTTTTAGTAATCTCTAAAATTTTGTAAGCATTATCACTACTATCGTAGAACATGGCTTTTATACTTTCATAATCACGAGAACTTACACCTAAATAACCACAAATGGTATAAATTTGTTTAACCTCAACTTCGGTCACCATCCCATCTGCTTTTGCTATTCCGAAGAGAAAATGAACCAGTTGTAAACGTGAGGCATGATCCATCATTTGCTTAATCTGTAAACACACCTGACGCGTAGGAATTTGTTGTTTACTTATATTTTTAAACAAGCGAAAAGCGTGATTGGCTCGTTCTTTCCCATACATACTTACAAACTGTTGCCTTACGTAATCTAATTCCTTTTGATCTTGAATACCATCAGCTTTTATCACCACTGAAGCCAAAATAAGTAAGCTCACTTCAAAGTCTCCAGATTGCGTTTGAGGTCGTTGTGGTTGCCTGTCATAATTAGGCGTTTTGCGATAGCTTCCTCCAGATCGTTTTCTGGTTGTTTGTCCATCACCTAATAAAAAGCCACCTTGCTGAGCTGTATTATCAATTAAACTTCCTATTGCCAATCCTATAATTGCTCCAATTGGTCCACCAAAAGACCAACCTATAGCTCCACCAATCCATTTTGCAAAACTCATGTATGTGTTTTATTTTTAATTAAGCCAAATATACTACAGTTAGTCTTTTTTTAATATCATTTGTTACTGAATTTACATATAGAAAACCTAAATGGCAACATTGAAACTGCTAACTAAAGACCGAAGCCTACACTTTTATTTTACGTATCTTTGCAGTCTAAATATTAATTTAAACATTTAAATATATGTATCCAGCAGAATTAGTAAAACCAATGCGTGAGGATTTAACCAAGGTTGGTTTTGAAGAATTACATACATCAGAAGCTGTTGAAACTGCATTAGCCAAAGAAGGTACAACCTTAGTTGTTGTAAATTCTGTATGTGGTTGTGCTGCAGCGAATGCTCGTCCGGGAGCAAGAATGAGTTTACAAAACGCTAAGCGTCCAGATCATATTGTCACTGTTTTTGCAGGAGTTGACAAAGAAGCTGTTGATGCAGCAAGAGCACATATGGTTCCGTTTCCTCCAAGTTCGCCAAGTATGGCTTTATTTAAAGATGGAGAATTGGTACACATGTTAGAACGTCATCATATTGAAGGTCGACCAGCAGAATTAATTGCTGAAAATCTTATGGATGCTTACAACGATCATTGCTAGAAAAAGTAAAATTGCTACAGAATTAAAACCACGATTAAGTCGTGGTTTTTTTGTGTATTATTGACATTGAATTACATTTGCTTCATGAGAAAATTACTGGCTTATCCACTAACGGTTTTGTATTTGATTGTGTTTGGAATGACCTTACTCATTTTTCATCCCATACAATGGATTTGTTTTAATCTATTTGGTTATCAAGCTCATAAAAAGAGTGTTGATTTACTTCAGTTATGCTTAGTACGATGCTTACATATATTAGGCACTCGTTTTACATGGAACAATCTGCATAACATTCCTAAAAACATACCTTTAATTATTGTTTCCAATCATCAAAGCATGTACGATATTTCACCAATTATGTGGTACATGAGGCAACACCATATTAAGTTTGTTAGTAAAAAAGAACTCGGAAAAGGGATTCCAAGTGTGTCCTATAATTTACGTCATGGTGGCTCTGTATTAATCGATCGGAAAAATCCACGTCAAGCCTTACCTGCAATGCTTGAATTTGGAAGCTATATCGAAAAGCATAATCGTGCAGCTGTTATTTTTCCTGAAGGCACTCGCAGTAAAGATGGTCATCCAAAACCGTTTAAAGTTAAAGGATTACAGTTGCTGTTTAAGAACGTACCTTCCGCATTAGTGGTTCCTATAACAGTAAATAATTCATGGAAAATGTTACGCTACGGGAAATTTCCAATGGGAATTGGCAACCACCTGACATTTACGGTTCATAAACCCATAGCATTAAGCTCAGTAGAAGATCATTCAACACTTATAAAAGATATTGAACAGACCATTACTAAGGCTATAATTTTAGATAAATGACGAAAGCGCAACTCAACCATATTCGATTAACTGAAGATTTTGTAAAACAAACTTCAGAATCTGCTGAAGGCGGTCATGACTGGTTTCACATTGAACGGGTTTATAAAAACGCATTACTCATCTCTAAAGATGAACGTGTAGATGATTATATTGTCGCTCTTGGAGCATTGTTACATGATATTGCAGATAGTAAGTTTTACAATGGTGATGATAGCATTGGTCCACGAAAAGCTCGGGAATTTTTATTAAAAATTAATGTGGATTCTGAAGTCATTGAACATGTTGCTAATATTATTGAAAACGTTTCTTTTAAAGGCGGAAATGAAGCTCAAACATTTTCTTCTATGGAGCTGAATGTTGTACAAGATGCAGATCGACTTGATGCACTTGGTGCAATTGGAATTGCTCGAACCTTTAATTATGGTGGCTATAAAAACCGTAAGTTATATGATCCTAAAATACAACCCGAATTACATATGACTAAAGACGTTTATAAAGCTTCTACTGCGCCAACAATTAATCATTTTTACGAAAAATTACTCCTCTTAAAAGATAGAATGAAAACCAAAACAGGACGACAAATAGCATTGAGCAGACATCACTATATGGAAGTATTTTTGAAACAGTTTTATGCTGAATGGAATGGAGAAAAATAAGTTAAACCTCCTATTGAACCATTAATTTTAATTCGCTTCTATATTTTGAAGCACTTTTCCCTGTAAATTCTTTGAATAACTTATTGAAGTGAGAAAAATTGTTAAAACCACACTCAAAACTCACATCAGTAATACTTAACTGACTTTCAGATAATAATTTTGTGGCATGTACAACGCGATATTCGTTTACCAGCTTTGTAAATGTTTTTCCAGTAACTTTTTTAAAATATCTACAAAATGCAGGAACTGTCATACTTACTTTATCTGCAATTTCATCTAAGGTGATGTGCTGTGTGAAATTTTCATTCACATGCTTGAAAATGATATCAATCTTAGCACTGTCCTGTGGTTCTGTTTCAAAAGCAAATCCATCGGCATTTAAAATTGTGTAGTCTTTAGATTTTGCTAAACCATGTAAGATTTCAAGTAGAATCAATATTTTCTTAAAGCCTTCCTTTTCTGAAAGTTTCTCAATTTTCTGTCCCATCTTCTTTTTAGTTTTCACACCAAAGAGGATGCCGCTTTTAGCACGTTCAAATAAATTGCTGATGCCTTCCATCTCTGGAACATCAAAAAAATGTGTTCCAAGAAATTCTGGTCTAAACTGAACAACCGTTTCACTACCATTTATGGTAAGTCGGTCTGTAAATCCATTGTGAGGTAAATTTGCTCCAATAAGCAACAACTGACTGTTATTAAAGTACGACAAATGATTTCCAATATGACGCTTCCCTTTTCCTTTGTTTACATAAACCAATTCAAGCTCTGGATGAAAATGCCAAAACGGTTTCTTCTCTCCCATATAAGCTTCATGCTTAATCACTTTGATAGAACTTCCAAATCCTGGACTTATTTTTTCTAATGTTGGTTTTCTTATAATCATCTCAACTAATTCACTTTTACAAATCTAACTGTAAATAAAAATCCAAATGTATGTATAATTACCAAAAATATATACATAATTAACCTTAAGCTAAGATAAAACAGAAATCAGTGTTAATTTAGAACACATATATGCTAAAATGATTGTTTTCTAAACATTAAAACTGCCATAAATTTGTACTGTAAATCATTAAACCCAATTATGATGAAAACAATAAACAAAATCACACTAGTAGTATTAATGTTAAGTACAACATTAAGTTACGCAGGAAAAAAAGAAAAGGATAATGCAAAGGCATTTGCTAAATCTATTTTAGTTGAATTTGTTAATGCCAAAAAAGGACAAAAACTATTGGTAAAAAATGAGCATGGATTAATTCTTCACTCAGAAACTTTAAAAAATAGTGGAGACTTATCGAAAGCATTCAACTTAAATCAACTTGAAGATGGTAAATACACTATTGAGCTGGAAAAAGATTACGAGATTATCATTAAGCCTGTTGAGATAAAAAATAACATATTGACTTTTCTACAGAATAAAGAAATTAAAATCTTTAAACCATTAGTGAGACATAACAAAAATAAGCTCTTAATTTCTCAGTTATCTCTTTCTTCAGTGCCTGTAAAAGTAGAAATTTTCTATGAAGATGAACTTATTTATTCTGAAACTATTAATGATGAGAAAACAATAAATCGCGTTTATAAACTCCAAAATGAACAATTTGGAAATTATCATGCTATTGTTAAATCTGACAACAGATCATACATAGAATATTTTAAACTTTAAAGGATCATTTAATTCCGACAAAAAAAGGCTGCTAAAATTAGTAGCCTTTTTCATTTAAAACAGCCTAAGTTGTGTGCTCTTACATCCTTCATGCAATGTTGTATTAACCGTTGGCATCGCTTTATCTTTGAAATATTTCATGCGCGCCAATTTCACTAAATCATTAATTTGTTTTGCTATTTCGCCTTCACCACGCATTCGTGTTCCAAATCTGGAATCATTGAGGGTTCCACCATGGCAATTTTCAATTTGATGCAAAACTTTTTCAGCTCGATCTGGTAATGTCTTATAGATCCAGTCAGTGAAAATCTCTCCAATAACACCATTTAATCTCACAATAGTATGAGCGATACTCAATGCACCAGCTTCGGATACTGCTTTTGCTAAAGGCAGAATTTCGTGGCTATTGATGGACGGAATTATTGGTGCCAACATGACATTTACTGGAATACCATTTTCACTCAATACTTTAACCGTTTCCAATCTTTTTTTAATGGTCGCTGTTCTCGGTTCTAGAATACGTCTTGTTGGTTCAGAAAGGGACGTAACAGATATATTTACGCTAATCAAATTATCTTTTGCTAACGCTTTAATAATGTCTAAGTCACGAAGTATTAATGTATTTTTTGTAATGATGCCTACTGGATGTTTGTATTTTAAAAATACCTCTAAGCATTGTCTTGTTATTTCAAATGTTTTTTCAGCTGGCTGATAACAGTCAGTATTTCCCGACATCACTATTGGGAAAGCTTGCCAGCTTTTACGCTTGATAAAAGCTTCCAATAATTTCGGAGCGTCTTTTTTAATAAGAATCCTTCGTTCAAAATCTAATCCAGCACTTAAACCCCAAAACTCATGACTATTCCTAGCATAACAATACACACAACCATGTTCACAACCTTGATACATATTCATAGAATAGGCCATTCCAACATCTGGACTAGCAACTTTATTGACAATGGTCTTTGGAAAAACAGGTAAGTAAAGCGTTTTATTTTTATCGGCTTCTTCGCCTTCTTTAGCACAATATTCTAAAAAATCATCACGCTGTTCATGACTTAGTTCAAAAAAACGATTGTGAATATTTTGTTGAGCTCCACGACCTTTTGTAATTGATTTTTTAAACATATTTTATAATTTTTTGTAAAATTACAAAATTTAATATAGCATTGCATCTATTGCGTTCGGTATTATGAATAAAAAAGCGACTCAGTAAGTCGCTTTTTTTAAACGTTTATATAATTTTTAAAATGTGAGTTTTAAGACTTGTTTGTCTTTTTTCTTATTACCTTCAAATAGAATACTATTACCATCTTCAGACATGACACCATACTTTGTTTTATAGGTCATTTTAGAATCTTTGTCATCAACTATGATATCATAATTAAATGTTCCGTCAGGCTGGATTTCAATCACATAAAGATTTAATTTTTTTACCTTTTTTTGTTTGAATTGAATTCTGTCATCCTTCAATTTCTTAACATCATCGGCTCCATTTAAAAAGATGTACATATTCCCATTTACAACTGTAGAAGAAAAAGATAAATAGCTAGATAAGCCTCCCGATGTTGCTTGTCGTTTATTTATAGTTCTTATCCATTGTAATTCTCCAGAACTATCGAGCTTACATGCATATATATCATCGTAATGTAACACTGTATAAGTTCGCATTGAACCATTAGTTCCCATGGAAGTGTGCGTTGTAATATAAAACTCTTCCGCATTGAAATAAATGTCCCCATTTTGATCAACAATAAAATCTCTGTAGGTTAGAAAAGGCAATTCCTTTTCTTTTTTCTTTTTCCTTTTACCTTTTTTCTCACCATATTTATCAATCATAAATTGCTCAGTAAATTCATTGAACGTCGTATTTTCTATGTTTAAAGTTTCAGAATTTAATTTAAAATAACAAATCCCTTTATAATCATCTGAATCCTTGTCTGAATAAGACCCTAAAGTATAAAGTTTATCACCATCAAGTAAGATACTCATCGATTGTATGTAATGATTTTCAGTATTAAAAACACTACTTGAAGCACCTGATGCACTTACTTTATATACGATATAATTGTAATTAATTTCGCCTTTAACTTTATCTCTAAACGAGTCATTTTTATAGGCTTTTCCTAAATAGTATACCGAGCCATCAATATCACTGACAGAAAATGAGTTATACTGAAAATATTTATCTCTAATATCTTCCTTTATCGTTTCATCAATGACTTTTTCCCAGTTACTATTGTAAACTATGATTTGATGTGTTTCATTTTTGTCGTCTTTAATATCGAAGTTAAAGGCTATAAACTCATTATTAGTTGAGACTTGAACTTCGCCTGTTGGATCATGATCTATTTGACCCATATTAGAAATGGGAATAAAACCTATCCCAACAAAGAATGGTTTCTTGACATCTTTTCGATCTATCGAAAATAATTTTTTATCAGAGAATTGTAGTTTTGATGGATCAGCCGTCAATATATAATAATCGTTGGTCTTATCGTCTTTATTCTTTCTGTACTCGATGATGTTGACCTGATTATCTTTTATAAAAATATTCTTAATGCCACTATCGTCCATTTCCATTTCAGTGTTCGCTAAAAGATTAAGATTTTCATCATAATATTCTAAATAATACCCTTTAGGCATTCTCATAAGGCCACCAAAAAATTGTCTGACGATCAAAACTCCGCCATCATCATTGCTACAACTAAAAACAAGCTCAGAATGTTTCTTTTTATCTTTAGTAATAACACTTTTTTGAATTTTAATTTGGTCTGTTTGTCCAGAGACAAAAAATGATGTACATAGCATACTTGCTATGAATAATTTAAAAATGAATTGCATGTATTTAGTTTTTAGTTATTTCCCTGGGAAGTCTGCTTTTCGTTTTTCCAAAAAGGCTGTTGTACCTTCTTTAAAGTCTTCAGTTCCAAAACATTTTCCGAACTGTTTGATTTCTGTTTTATAACCATCAACACCATCTTTATAATTGGCATTGATTGCTTTGATAGCACCTTTTATAGCAACAGAAGAATTTCGCATGATTTTACCAGCAATTTTTTCGGCTAAAGCAATCAACTCATCTTCACTAGTAACATGATTTACTAAACCATACTCTAAAGCTTGATTAGCATCAATCATTCCAGCAGTCATTACCATTTCCATAGCGCGACCTTTACCGACTAATTGTGGTAAACGTTGTGTGCCTCCATAACCAGGTATCACTCCAAGAGACACTTCAGGCAAACCCATTTTAGCGTTTATGCTTGCTATTCTGAAATGACAAGCCATTGCTAATTCTAAACCTCCTCCTAATGCAAAACCATTAATAGCAGCAATTACAGGCGTCGATAAATGTTCAACAAAATCAAATAATAATTCCTGACCTTTAGCGGCTAATTTGCCACCTTGCTTCACATCAAAATCGGCAAATTCACTAATATCTGCACCTGCAACAAAAGCCTTTTCACCACTACCTGTGATAATAATCACTTTGGTATCACTACTGTTATTAGCGTCATCAAAGGCCTCATGTAATTCTTGAATTGTATCTCTATTTAAAGCGTTGAGTTTGTTAGGTCTGTTAATCGTTATTTTTGTAATACCGTTATTGGTGCTTGATAAAATATTTTGATAATTCATTGTATTTGGTCTTATTATAATTTTGGAAATGTCACTATAAAGGTTGTACCTATTCCCTGTTGAGATGTAAAGGTAATATTTCCTTTATAAGTTTCCACAATATTTTTTACCATGGCGAGACCTAGTCCCATTCCACTGGTTTTAGTTGTAAATTTAGGTTCAAAAATCTTGTTTTTATTGTCTTCGGAAACTCCAATACCATTATCTTCAATAGTTATTTTGACCATATTGTTTTCTGAAGATACTTTAACTTCAATCTTTGGGTTTTCTCTGTCATGAGGAATGGCCTGAATTCCATTTTTAACCAAATTTGTGACCACTCTAATTAACTGTGTTCGATCAAAATTGGCCATAATGCCTTCGTCTTCAGTAGAAAACTGAATATAATCTTCACTAAAAATATCCAGTCCTAATTTGACAATTTTTGAAACATTTAGTGTTTCATTCTTTTGTGCTGGCATTTTTGCAAAATTTGAAAATGCAGAAGCGATAGAACTCATCGTATCAATTTGCTGAATGAGCGTCTTACTGTATTCATCTACTTTTTGGTAGATATTTTCGTCTTCAGGATTGAACTTACGCTGAAAACTTTGTACACTTAATCGCATTGGTGTTAACGGGTTTTTAATTTCATGAGCAACCTGTTTCGCCATTTCCCGCCATGCTTGCTCACGCTCACTTGTTGCTAATTGCACAGCACTTTCTTCGAGTTCGTCAATCATGCTATTGTACGAATTAACAAGGGTTGATATCTCTTCACTTGAAGATTCAATATCAATCTTTTTATTACGCTTCTCCAAGCGCGTTTCATTGATCTTATCTGAAATGGTTTTGAGAGTCCTCGTGATATATTTAGAAAGTAATAATGCCAAAATTACAGCAATTAGCATCATGAATACATAAGCATAACCCAATCGTTCTAAAAACTCGTTTAGTTCTTTATTTAAAAAGTCATCATTTTCTAGATATGGTAAATTCAAAATAGCTAATGGTTTAGATTTTGAATCGTAGATATATGTATAGGAAGACTGAAAGGTTTCTCCGTTTTTACTGTTTTTGACGACATATCTGTGTTCAGCCGTATTAGAAATTGCATTTAAAATATTGACATCAATACATTGTAAAATCGAATCTCTGGTGAAACTTGCTTTAGAAGACTTTAATAAGGTGCCATCTAAATCATATAAATTAATTTTTAAGCCATGAATAGCTGCTATTCGATAAATTTCATCTTTAAAAATGAGTGGTACTTTTTCGGTTTCAACAGGATACGTAGTCTCTTTAATAACATAGTTAATATCACTAATAATAGCGGTTTCTTTTCGCTCCAGCCTTTCTTTATGATAATCAATAGCTTCTTCATTGTATTGGTAAATAGTCACCGCTGCAATTAAAATAGAGGCAATTAACACCAATAGGATCATGGCAAAAAATATACGAACACGTAAAGACAGTTTTTTTAACCTCATTTGAAAATTTGTAGTGAATTTAGGTCATTAATTGATTAAATGTAACAATAATTACACCAAAAGCACTTGAACTAAAACCCAAATTAAAAAATTCAACGTGCAATATCTGAAACAATCTTTTGACAATCAGATGTTCTCACTTTGAAACTGAATAACTTTTATGCATCAGGGTTTTTACTTCTTATATTTTTATAGACTTTAAACCCTAACATCAATACGATTCCTAGGACTAAAATCCCAACAACACCAAACACCCAGTTAATGGCGTTTTTAAGAATTACAAGAAATACAACAGCAAATAAGATAAAAGTGGCACCTTCATTCCAAAGTCGCATGAAATTTGAAGATTTCTTTACCTCATCGCGCTGCAATTGTTTGAAATATTGATGTGTTTTTAAATGATAGATAATTAATAATACTACAAATGTGAGTTTGACATGCATCCAAGGCTGTTTTAACCAAAATGGTTGTAGCATAATTAACCAGATGGCAAATCCCGTTGCTAAAATTGCTGAAGGCCAGGTAATGATTGTCCATAAACGTTTAGCCATTAGCTTCAATTGTTTTCCGAGAATTTCTTTTTCTGGTGACGGCTTATGAAACGCTTCAATTTGATATACAAATAGTCGTGGAATATAAAATAAACCCGCAAACCAAGTGACCACAAAAATGAGATGTAACGCCTTTATATAGTTGTAATATTCCATTTATTAATCTGTAACTATTTAAACCTTATAACTATTCATAGAGATTTTTCGATTGTTATCGAAATGACCTTAAAATTAATCTTCAACAAATAAATAGTTTAATTGTTTTGTGTTAAATGCTTTATTAAAAGCTCTTATTTCTTCATTTATCAAGTTGTTAAATGTATCTAATTGTACTTTAATTTGTGAAGTTAATTCATTTTTAACAGCTACATCCTGATCAGTTGGAGCAAAATCACCCATACTTACTAAGGCATTTAAATGTCCTAATTTGTTAGTTAATCTAATCGGAAAGTTTAGCGGATCCTGACCACTTCTGTTTTTAGTTTGGTATAAGGCTTCTTCAATCTTAGTAAACTCTTCTTTCAAAGTTTTTGCTTTTTCCAATAAATCTTTCAAATCTTCATTACCATTGTACTGTGTTTCAAATGCCGATAATTGTGCTGTGATGTTTCTGATTTTTTTGATTGATTTATGAGCATCATCCATTGTTTTATTAACATCTGTAATGAAATCAAATTGCTTTTGCATGTCAGCCTGAGTGCTTTCTGCCCTTTGATCTGCAATAATTTTAAAAGATTGTGATAATGCATTTCCATTGACATTAAGATTCACTTTGTATGATCCTGGAATGGCTACTGGACCATCCAAACTTGCCCACCATAAAATCATTCCATCTAATTTTTCTGCGCCTTCATAGGTCATATCCCAAATAAATTGATTCATGCCTTTTTTGACTTCGAGTTTATCCTTTGTTTTGTTTTTTGTAGAATAGGTTTTTATAGTGTCGCCTTTCTGATCAAAATAGGTTAAAGACACTTCATCATTTTCTTTGTCGAAATCCTTTAAATTAAAATACGTCATAACACCATTTGGATGATTAGTACCAGATGTTTTGCTTTCTTTAGAATAACCAGCTTGTATTCTATAAGTGTCTTTTGGTTTAAACAATTTATGCTCTTGAGAATTTGCACCTTTCAATTGATGTAAAACCGTTAAATCATCAATTATCCATAAACTACGACCCTGCGTTGCCACAATTAAATTATGGTCTTTAATTGCTAAATCGGTTATTGGAACAATTGGAAGATTCAACTGAAATGGTTGCCAGTTTGTGCCATCATTAAACGATATATACATACCAGTTTCTGTGCCAGCATATAGCAAGCCTTTTTGTTTTGGATCTTCTCTCAATACTCTGGTAAAGTGCTCTGGTTGAATTCCGTTCGTGATTTTCTTCCATGTTTTCCCGTAGTCTGTAGTTTTGTACAAGTAAGGTGCAAAATCTCCTGTTTTGTATTTTGTTCCAGCCACATAACACGTTCCAGCATCAAATGCACTAGGTTCAATGCTATTAATCATCATCCATTCTGGCATTCCGTTAGGCGTAACATTTTCCCAATTTTGACCACCATCTTTCGTGACATGAATTAAGCCGTCATCACTTCCAACCCAAAGCAAACCTTCAGTGATAGGTGATTCTTGAGCTGCAAAAATGGTACAGTAATATTCTACAGATGTATTATCCTGAGTAATTGGTCCGCCTGAAGATTTTAGTTTTTCAGGATCATTTCTTGTTAAATCCGGACTAATAATCTCCCAGGATTGTCCTTCATTTTCGGTTACATGAACATGCTGCGAAAACGTATATAATCGATTTGGATTATGTTTTGAAAAGATTATGGGAAAATTCCATTGAAAGCGATATTTCATGCCTTCTGCTCCATGACCCATTGGATTATCAGGCCAGACATTGATGGCTCTAACGGTTCCCCTCTTATGATTTAACCTTGTTAGAAATCCATCATAACTTCCGCCATAAACAATATCATTATCTTCAGGATCTACAGCAATATGAGCTGATTCGCCTCCTGCTGTCGATTCCCAATCGTCTTCAGTAATTGACCAACCATCTGTTCTATGTGGAATTCTGACCGTGGAATTATCTTGCTGTGCTGCATAAATTCGATATGGAAAATGATTATCAGTTGTTACTCGATAAAATTGTGATGTAGGCTGATTATGATACGTACTCCAGGTTTCACCTCCATCGTACGTGACTTGCGCTCCTCCATCATCGCCAATAATCATGCGGTTAGGATCTTCAGGAGCAATCCATAAATCATGATGATCGCCATGAGGCGCATTATAGGTGTCAAAAGATGTTCCACCATCTGTACTCTTATGATAGCGTACATTCAATACATAGACGACATCAATATCTTTAGTATCTGCGTAAACTCTGGTATAATACCACGCACGCTGACGCAATTTGCGTTCACTGTTGACTTGAGTCCAGGTTTCTCCTCCATCATCACTTCGATATAATCCTCCTTTATCTTTGTTTTCTACAATTGCCCAAACACGTTGGTTGTTAACTGGAGACACTGTAACTCCAATGATTCCAAGAGTGTCATTAGGAAAACCTTCTTTCTTTGAAATTTCAGTCCAAGTTTCACCTTTATCGGTACTTTTCCAAAGTGCTGAACCTTCTCCTCCTGAACTTAAACTATAAGGTGTGCGTTGCACTCTCCAAGTGGAGGCATATAATATTCTAGGATTTGTTGGATCAATTAATAAATCGACAACGCCAGCCTGATCATTAGCATATAAGGTTTTCTTCCATGTTTTTCCACCATCAGTACTTTTATAAACACCACGATCTTGTGTTGGTTTATATATGTTGCCCAAAACACCAGCATAAACCACATTATGATCTGTTGGATCCACAGCAATTCGTGGAACATGACGTGAATTTTTTAATCCAGCAGATTCCCATGTGTTCCCTGCATCAACACTCTTCCAAATCCCATAACCAGAGGATACATTTCCTCGAACCGTTTTTTCTCCTCCTCCAACATATATCACGTTAGGATCGCTTTTTGAAACTGTAATGGCTCCAATACTGCCACCAAAAAATCCGTCAGAAATATTGTCCCAACTTCGTCCTCCATCCAAAGTCTTCCAGATTCCTCCACCTGTTGATCCAAAATAGTATAAATTAGGTTTATTAGGAACTCCCGTAACAGCAGCACTACGACCACCTCTAAAAGGTCCCAGCAATCGATATTCTAAAGCATCATATTGTGATTCATTGAAAGTCTGTGCCTCTAATTGTGCAGTATTTCCAATACACAACAGGCAAAAAATAAGCGTAAATAATCTCATTATTAGCATGGGTTTGTTAGTTGGATAAAAATAAGCATAAAAAAATATTATGCAGTTGTCTTACTCAATTTTAACTTCACTTCTCGATTTAAAAATAAGGCTGTGACAATAGTTGATAATACATCTGAAATAGGAAAAGACATCCACACACCAAGTTCGCCATAGAACTTAGGAAGTATAAAAATTAACGGGATAAAGAAAAAACCTTGACGTGTTAGAGTTAATAATAATGCTGGAATAGCTTTTCCAACAGCCTGAAAATAAGCTGCTCCAATAAGCTGAATGGCAATGATTGGTGTCGCAGCAAAAACCCAACGCATTGCTGAAGGTGTTTCCTTAATAACCTCGGCATCAGTTGTAAAAAGTCTGGTAATTTCTTCAGGAAAAAGCATCAACATAATAAATACTAAAGTGGCTAAAGCTGCCGCATATTTCAGAGCAGTTGCTATGGCCTGCTTTACACGATCATACTGATTGGCGCCATAATTATATCCTGCAATAGGCAAAAATCCTTGCGTAATTCCGAAAACAGGAAATAATGCAAACATCAACATTCGTCCAACAATGGCATAAGCCGTTACAGAGGTTTCTCCTCCTAAATCGTATAAAATATTATTCATAAATAAATACGTGATGCTTACCACAGCTTGTCTTGATAGTGTTACAAATCCCAGAGATCCAATTTCTTTTACAATTGGAAGTTTTAAATGAAACTGACATTTATTGAGTTTCAATTCTGAATTTTTCGACAAGAAATACCAAAGAATAAACAAAAAACAAAGTAAATATGAAGCTGTAGAAGCCCAAGCAGCTCCTGCCATGCCTAGATCCATCATATTGATAAACACATAATCTAAAATTAAGTTCCCAACCGACGGAATCATCATAGCATACATCGCAAATTTCGGTTTTCCTTCAGCTCTAATAACCGTATTACCCATCATACACAGTGCTAAGAATGGAATTCCATAAAGCACAATGGTATAATAGATTTTAGCTGGTTCAAAAATGGCACCTTTACCTCCAAACACTGGAATAATATCATTTACAAATAAAAGTCCAGGAATAATTAATAGTACCGTAAATAGAAGTGTGAGTGTGATTTGATTCCCAAAGGTTTGTAAAGCTTTGGCTGCATTATTCGCGCCTAATGCTCTTGAAATAATTGAAGAACCTCCAACGCCAATACTCATTCCTAAAGCTGCAATAAAAAAAGACACGGGAAGTACGACATTAATGGCGGCAATGGCAGTTGAGCCAATCCATTGACCAACGAAAATAGTATCGACTAGAATGTTCAGTGACATCACTAAGATTCCAATAGACGCAGGAACTGCTTGCTTAATCAATAATTTACCGATCGGCTGCGTTCCTAAATCTTTTGAAGCTATTTTTGCCATTATACTGAAACGGTTTCAGATATAGCCCATTCATTAATCCAGTTTGATAATATGTCGACAAATTCGTTATCATCATTTAAGCAAGGGATAGTCGTAAAATCTTGTCCTCCCATTTCGTGAAAAATCTCTTCACCTTCCATAGCAATTTCTTCAAGTGTTTCTAAACAATCACTCACAAACGCTGGCGTTACAATGGCCATTTTTTTGATGCCCTCTTTTCCTAATCGTTCAATTGTTCTGTCTGTATATGGCTGTAACCATGGATCAAAACCTAAACGTGATTGGAAAGAGGTTGAAAATGTTCCGGCTTTAAGGTTTAAAGCTTCACCAACTAATCGAGTCACTTCTTTACATTGATGCTTGTAACAAAACTCATGTGCTGGCGATGGTGTTTTACAGCAAACACAATCTATTTTATCGCTGGGCTTACAATGTGATTTTGTAATATCACTTTTTCTGATATGACGTTCTGGAACACCATGATAAGAAAACAATAGATGTTCATAATCTTTCCCCTCTAAATGTTTAGCAATAGAATTTGATAAAACTTTTATATAATCCTGATTGTTATAAAATGGTTTTAAATCCTGAATAGAAATATTTGGGAAATGTTCTTTTCTTATCTCTTCAGCTAAGACCAAAATAGTTTCGGTTGTAGCCATGGCATACTGAGGATATAACGGAATTAAAAACACCTCATCAACGCCTTTATCTACCAATTCTTGAAGTCCTTTTTTAATGGTCATACTTCCATAACGCATAGCTAACGCAACAGGAAATTCTACATTTTTTTGAATCTTTTGCTGAAGTCGTTCTGAAAGTACAATTAATGGAGACCCTTCGTCCCACCATATTTTTTGATAAGCTTTAGCTGACGCTTTCGGACGAGTATTTAAAATTATCCCTTTTACAAGTAAATTTCTTGCCCAAAGTGGCACATCAATGACGCGTTCATCCATTAAAAACTCACCTAAATACTTTTTAACATCTTTAGGCTCTGGTGAATCTGGAGACCCTAAATTGACAAGTAAAACTCCTTTCATGGTTTTATATTTCTTTTTTAGCAATTTTTATAATACAAAAATACGACAGTATTTTTTAACTCAGTGACATCAAATATTTCTTTGGTGTTGTTCCGTATTTCTTCTTAAAGGCTGAAATAAAATGACTTGATGTGCTGTAACCAACTTTGAGCCCGACTTCATTTACATTGTGATCACCTGATTCTAACAACTTTCTGGCAACTTCCATTTTATAGTCAAATAAGAAACTGAAAACTGAGTCTCCATAGATTTGTTTAAAACCTTCTTTAAGTTTTTTTAGACTCAAACCAATTTCATCTGAAAGCTCTTGTAATGTTGGAGGTTCTGCCATTCGGGAAATGATAATATCTTTAGCTTTTCTAATTTTAATCACATTGGTTTCATCAACTAAAAAAGGACATTGCTCAATATCGGCATCTTCACTTCTATTGAAATATAAACTCAAGAGCTCTAAAGCTTTTCCTTTGAAATAAATACTTTTAATAATACTGTTTAAATTATAATTAATGATTTGATTCAAAGCGATAGCCATTGATGGAGAAATTTTTCCATCTTTATAATACTTTTTATCTTTATTATCATCACTTAAAAAGCTGATATAATCGGCTTCTTGTGAGAATAACCCATGAAATTTTTTGATTGAGACTAGTACTGACACCAACCAGGAGTTGGGATTAACTTCAAGATGGATTGGTAAATCACGTTGCGGATTGTAAAGCAACAATGAGTTTTCTTCCTCTATTTTTAAACGGTAATTACCATTATTAAAGATAAACTCACTCGATCCTTTAACACAAAAGTGAAACTGAATAAACCGACTATCAATCTCACGTTCAACAATTTGAATCGTATGAGATTCATTTTGATAGGTTAAAACAAAAAAGCCATCATCTAATTTAGTTTCTTTAAAAGAACCTCTAGCGATATTTTTCGAGTCATTAAAATCAGAATTATTTTTATTGTTATTTAGATTCATTCTAAACTAAAGCGTTTTAAAGCGTTGATTTCACTACAAAAATATGACATTTATCATGTTATTTTAAGAAATAACCATAAAAAACCACAAACGATACTAAAAGTTCTTCTAGCGTTGTTTTTATTCTGGTAAGCTTTTTATTTTTGTTCATGTAATTTCCAAATCAGGTATGGAGCACTACAATATGTCGAGAGGCACAACATTTTATGCGATTGGGTTGAGCTATAAAAAAGCAGATGCCGAAGTGCGTGGTCATTTTAGTTTAGATGAATCTTCCAAACGGAATGTTTTAGAACAAGCGCAACAAAATGGCATTGAAAGTCTTATTGTCACTTCAACATGCAACAGAACTGAAATTTACGGTTTTGCAGAACATCCTTTTCAATTGATACAATTGCTGTGTGATAACACCATAGGAACTGTTGAAGAATTTCAAAAAGTAGCTTACGTATATAAAAATAGAGATGCCATTTCTCATATGTTTCGCGTAGGTTCTGGCTTAGATAGCCAGATTCTTGGTGATTTCGAAATCATCAGTCAATTAAAAGTCAGTGCAAGATTATCAAAATCATATGGCTTATTCAATCCGTTTTTCGAACGTTTGGTAAATGCTGTAATACAAGCATCTAAACGTATTAAAACTGAAACTAATATTTCATCTGGAGCTACTTCAGTATCTTTTGCTTCTGTACAGTACATCATGAATGAGATTGAAAACGTATCAGATAAAAATATTTTACTCTTCGGAACTGGTAAAATAGGAAGAAACACTTGTGAAAATTTAGTAAAACATACCAAGAATGAGCACATCACATTAATAAACAGAACCAAAGATAAAGCTGAAGCTGTTGCAGGAAAATTTAATTTACTGGTTAAAGATTACGCCAATCTTCAGGAGGAAATAAATACCTCAGATATTTTAATTGTAGCTACTGGCGCTCAAAACCCGACAGTAGATAAGCATTGCATTCAAACTACAAAACCCTTATTGATTTTAGATTTATCTATTCCAAAAAACGTTAATGATAATGTTACCGATTTGGAGCATGTAACGTTAGTACATTTAGATGATTTATCACAAATCACTGATGAAACTTTAGAACGAAGAAAAGAACACATTCCAGTGGCTGAAGCTATTATTGAAGATATCAAATCTGATTTTAATGCATGGCTAGCTACTCGAAAATTTGCCCCTACAATCAAGGCATTAAAACATAAGCTTACCGATTTTGCTTCGGCAGAACTAGATACGCAACGTAAAAAAATGGCTGACTTTAATGAAGCTCAAGCCGAAGTGATTAGTAATAATATCATTCAAAAAATAACAAATCACTTTGCACATCATTTAAAAGGCGATGATGTATCTACCGACGACAGCCTTGAACTCATAAAAAAAGTGTTTCAATTAGAAGCAACCTCAGACAATGTCTAAACTTATAAGAATTGGAACTCGTGATAGCGAACTTGCGCTATGGCAAGCCAAAACCGTACAAAGTCAACTCGAACATTTAGGTTATAAAACTCAATTAATTCCGGTTAAATCCACTGGAGATTTGATGTTAGACAAACCCATTTACGAATTAGGAATCACAGGAGTATTCACAAAAACGCTCGATATCGCAATGCTTAATGGTGATATTGACATTGCTGTTCATTCTTTAAAAGATGTACCAACACTGCTTCCAAAGGGTATCGTTCAAGCAGCCGTTATCAAACGTGGAAACGTAAGAGATTGTCTGGTGTTTAAAAATAATGAAGAGTTTTTATCTCAGCGAGATGCTGTTATAGCAACTGGAAGTTTAAGACGAAGAGCGCAATGGCTCAACCGCTACCCAACACACACTATCGTTGGGTTGCGTGGTAATGTGAATTCTAGACTACAAAAGCTGGAAGATAATGACTGGAATGGTGCCATTTTTGCAGCTGCTGGTTTAGGGCGACTGAATATGAAGCCTGAAGACAGTTTTAATCTCGAATGGATGATTCCTGCACCTGCTCAAGGTGCTGTTATGATTACAGCTTTAGAAAATGACGAGGAAACACTCGCTATTTGTGCTGAAATTAATCATAAAGACACTGAAATTGCAACATCTGTAGAGCGCAAATTTTTAAATCTTTTAGAAGGTGGATGTTCTGCTCCAATTGGTGCTTTAGCCTTTGTTAAAGATGAAGAAATACACATGCAAGGTGTGCTTTTGAGTCTTGACGGAAGCAAAAAGATTGAAGTACAACGTACAATGCCTCTTGAAAAACATGATGAACTCGCACAATTCTGTGCAGATTATATTATTGAACGTGGTGGAAAGCGTTTAATGGACAATCTAAAAAAGTCATCTCAAGATGTAAATGTTTTTTCAACCAAAACTTTAACCGATGACCAGAAGCAAATGTTTCACGATAAGGTGGTCTCAGAAAGTTCAGATTTTATAAAAATTAGCTTAAACCGAATGACACCAAAGGTATTGCGCCCATTGCCTAAAAACGTTGTCATTACCAGCAAAAATGCAGTTGAAGCTTTACTAATGAATTTTGCACCACAAGAACTTCAGTTCGAAAACATCTATTGTGTTGGACGAAGAACTAAACGTCTCGTAGAACGCAAAATTGGAACAGTAAAACACACCGAAAACAATGCTAAAGCTTTAGCTGAATACTTAGTTGAATATATCGAAGGTACTGAAGTTACTTATTTTTGTAGTGATATTCGTTTGGATGAATTACCAACTATTTTAAATAAAAATAACATTGAAGTCAACGAAATTATAGCTTACGAAACCAAATACGATGCTGTAAAAATTGATGATGCCATAAAAGGTATTATGTTTTACAGTCCGTCGACAGTTCAAAGTTATAAACAAGAAAATGTAGCATCTGAAGGTATGATTGCCTTCTGTATTGGAGAAACTACAGCCAAAGAAGCGCGAAAACATTTTGACGATGTACGCATTGCTAAAATGCCAACTGTTGAAAGTGTGATTGATTTGGTGAATGAACATTTTGAATAAAAAAAGACCTCTCGACTGCACTCGAGGAGACAAAACGCTCTCTGGTCGAGCGCAGTCGAGACCTATTCAAATAAAAGTTAAATGAATAAGATTCCTGCCTTCGCAGGAATAACAAAAACATGATAAAAAACGATTTATTTTTAAGAGCATTAAAAGGAGAAACTGTTGAGCGTCCGCCAGTATGGATGATGCGCCAAGCAGGTCGTTACCTTCCTGAGTTTATGGAAATCAAAGCCAAATATGATTTCTTTACACGTTGTCAAACTCCAGAATTAGCAAGTGAAATTACAGTGCAACCTATTCGTCGTTACGGCATGGATGCTGCCATTTTGTTTAGTGACATTTTAGTAATTCCTCAAGCAATGAACATTGAGGTTCAAATGAAACCCAATTTTGGTCCGTATTTACCTAATCCTATTCGCAGTCAAAAAGATGTCGATAATGTGATTGTTCCAGATGTAAAAGACGCTTTGAATTATGTGTATGAAGCGATTAAAGCGACCAAAGAAAAATTAAATGACGACATCCCTTTAATTGGTTTTGCTGGCTCACCTTGGACCATCTTATGCTATTGTGTACAAGGGCAGGGTTCGAAAAACTTTGATAAAGCGAAAGAGTTTTGTTTTACAAATCCAATTGCCGCACATCAATTATTACAAAAAATTACAGATACTACAATTGCATATTTAAAAGAAAAAGTAAAAGCAGGTTGTAACGCTGTGCAAGTGTTCGATTCTTGGGGAGGCATGTTATCTCCTGTAGATTATCAGGAATTTTCATGGCAATACATTCAGCAAATTATAGATGCACTAAAAGATGATGCTCCTGTAATTGCGTTTGGAAAAGGCTGTTGGTTTGCACTTGGCGAAATGGCTAAATCTGGTGCTTCTGCTTTGGGAGTTGATTGGACGTGTTCTGCAAGAAATGCGCGTTATTTAACTGGTGGAAACATTACTTTACAAGGTAATTTTGATCCAACACGATTATTTTCTCCTCCTTCAGAAATCAAAAAAATGGTACACCAAATGATTAACGAATTTGGGAAAGATAAATATATTGTAAATTTAGGTCATGGAATTCTACCAAATATTCCTTTAGACAACGCCAAAGCATTTATAGATGCTGTAAAAGAATACAAAACTTAATTATTTTGGGCGTTACCACAAGGGTCGCGCTCACGCAAGTCGCTATCAAAGATGAGCTCCAACAATTGCGCCATCGCTAACGCAAAATTGCGACACTTTTATTATTTTAGTTCTATAAATTAAAACTATTACTGAATTAGTTGGAAGTATGTTATGATAAAAAATATATTAAAAGGCATACAAGCATATTCAAGTGCTTTAAAATTAATATCAAGGCTAAGGCTTTGGAATTTTTTTTTCATTCCTATCGTTATTAGTATCGTTACTGCAACACTAATTTTTCTAACGGCTTACGGCTTATCGGATAATATTAGTGAGTTGATTCTGCGCATATTACCTGATTGGGCAGATAATTCTTGGGTAAAAGGAATTTTCTCATTTATTAGTGGAATTGTCATTTTAATTATTGGTTTAATTCTGTATAAGCACATTATTTTGGCATTATCTGCACCTTTTATGAGTCCTGTTTCAGAAAAAATAGAAGACCACTTAACTGGTATTGAAAGACATAATCACAGAAACACAACCTTTAATGAACAACTTTGGCGAGGTGTTAAATTAAATATGAGAAACCTTATCAAAGAACTCCTAATAACAATTCCTATTTTATTACTGAAGTTCATTCCTATTGTAAATATTTTTTCAACAATTTTACTGTTCATAATTCAAGCCTATTATGCTGGTTTTGGTAATATGGATTACACCTTAGAGCGTCATTTAAATTATCGTGAGAGTATTCAATTTCTCAGAAAACATAAAGGTATTGCCATTGGAAACGGAATTGTATTCATCTTATTTTTATTTATTCCCATTTTAGGAGTAATTTTGGTGTTACCATTGAGTGTGACGGCATCTTCCATAAATACAGTTAAACTTCTTAAAGAAGAAAATCGCTTTTTAGATCACAAAATTCTAACACCATGATAGCGCAATTTGAGGGTTACGAAATCAATCCCATTCATGAAGGTGATGCGTGGAAAATTTGTGACTTTGTAATTACAAATACTGATCGTTTAAAACGTTATTTCCCAAAGACCTTAGAGCAAAATTTAAATCCGACACTATCTAAAATCTACGTTGATAATCGCGTAAAATCGTTTCAGAATAAAGAATTGTTCGTATTCACTTTAAAACACTCTGAAACTCGGAAGCTGGTAGGATTAATTATCTTAAAAAATATAGATTGGAATTTTAAACAAGGGGAATTTGCTTATGCCATCGATTACAACTTTAACGGTAAAAAAATCATGTCAAAAGCCATTGAAAAACTATCAACTTATGCTTTTAAAACGTTAGGATTAGAACGATTACAAATCATAGCGCATAGAAACAATCAGCCAAGTATAAACGTCGCAATCAACAACAGTTTCAATTGGCAAAAAACCTTAAAAAATGCATTTACTCCAACTGGTGAACAACCTTTAGACATGGAGTTATACGAATTATATAAAGACTAAAACGTCCTGCAAGGTTTTAAAAACCTTACAGGAGAGCATATAGGATTTGAAAAAACAATATCAAATACTGAAATGAAAGATAAATTCTTCAACTACATACATGAATTACAAGACACCATCACTTCTGGTTTAGAAAAAATTGATGGTAAAGCAACTTTTCAAGAAGACCTCTGGAAACGTCCTGAAGGAGGAGGTGGTAGAACTCGTGTTATTGAAAACGGAAACGTATTTGAAAAAGGAGGCGTCAATATTTCTGGTGTTCACGGAAAATTACCTGAAAGCATGCAAAACTATTTTGGAGTTGAAGATGCCGATTTCTTTGCCTGTGGATTAAGTCTGGTTTTACATCCTAAAAATCCAATGGTTCCAACGGTTCATGCCAATTGGCGTTATTTTGAAATGTATGATAAAGATGGTAATATTGTGGACCAATGGTTTGGAGGCGGACAAGATTTAACGCCTTACTATCTGTTTGAAGACGATGCGAAACATTTTCATCAAACGTGTAAAACAGCTTGCGACAAACACCATCCAGAATTTTATCCAAAGTACAAAGCGCGTTGCGACGAGTATTTTTACAATACGCACAGAAATGAAGGTCGTGGTATTGGTGGTTTGTTTTTTGATTATTGCAAAGCTTCAGACGAGATGAGCATGCAAAACTGGTACGAATTTGTTACCGAAGTTGGCAATAGTTTCCTTGACGCTTATGTGCCTATCGTTGAGAAACGAAAGGATTTAGAGTACACAAAAATACAACGCGACTGGCAGGAAATTCGTCGAGGTCGTTATGTCGAATTTAATTTGGTTCATGATAAAGGCACCTTATTCGGATTAAAAACCAACGGAAGAATTGAAAGTATTTTGATGAGCCTTCCTCCTCATGTGCAATGGGTTTACGATCATCATCCAGATGCAGGAAGCGAAGAAGAAAAATTAATAAACATATTGCAAAATCCTATAGACTGGGTTTAGTAAAATAAATGTCAGGTTGAGCGCAGTCGAAACCTCAATAATCAATAAAAAACATAAATAATATGTTCCCTTTAAGAAGAAACCGAAGATTAAGAACCAACGAAGCGATTAGAAGTTTAGTTCGAGAAACCATAATTTCTCCTAATGATTTCCTTGTCCCTCTTTTTGTAGTGGAAGGAAAAGGTGTTAAGCAGGAGATTCCGTCTATGCCAAATTATTATCGCTTTAGTTTAGATTTGTTAGAACACGAAGTGAAAGAACTCTGGAAACTCGGTTTAAAATCGGTTTTACTTTTTGTTAAAGTGCCCGACAACCTTAAAGACAACAAAGGCACTGAAGCTTTAAACCCTAACGGACTCATGCAACGTGCTATAAAAACCGTTAAGAATGTGTGTCCTGGCATGTTAGTGATGACAGATGTTGCACTCGATCCCTATTCATCTTATGGTCATGATGGGATTATTGCTGATGGAAAAATCATCAATGATGATACTGTTGATGTATTAGCAGAAATGAGTTTGTCTCATGCACAGGCTGGAGCCGATTTTGTTGCACCAAGTGATATGATGGATGGTCGCATTTTAGCCATTCGTGAAGCTCTGGAAGACGATGGTTTTACAGATACCGGAAT
The DNA here is from genome assembly GCF_000826645.1 of Psychroserpens mesophilus. Taxonomy (GTDB): domain Bacteria; phylum Bacteroidota; class Bacteroidia; order Flavobacteriales; family Flavobacteriaceae; genus Psychroserpens; species Psychroserpens mesophilus. Next base: position 34,632 of record NZ_JXJP01000030.1, on the reverse strand, counting down.
TATGAGCTACTCTGCAAAATACGCCTCTGCTTTTTATGGACCATTTCGTGATGCTTTAGATTCGGCTCCTGCTGATGTTAAAGACATTCCTAAGGATAAAAAAACCTACCAAATGGATTTTGCTAATCGTTTTGAAGCGCTTAAAGAAACCGAAATGGATATTGATGAAGGTGCAGATATCGTTATGGTAAAACCTGGCTTATGCTATTTAGATATCGTTCGTGAAATTAAAAATGAAGTCGATGTTCCTGTTGCAGTGTATCAGGTTTCTGGAGAATATGCAATGCTTAAAGCAGCTGCCGAAAAAGGATGGTTAGACCATGATGCAGTAATGCTTGAACAAATCACTGCTATCAAGCGTGCTGGAGCAGATATAATTGCAAGTTATTTTGCTAAGGATGTTGTTAAATTATTGGGCTAAACATCTTATAAACAGAATTTAGTATGAAAAGACGTAAATTGAACTAAAGATTCATAAACTACATTTTTTAGTTACCAAAAGGGTTTCCCGCTAAGCTTTTTAATTCTTCATTGGTAATTAAATCACCTTCCATTGGTTCATATATCTCTTCAAACTCTTGATAATCTAACTCAATATCTTGGACAATATAACTGAATTTGTTGTCGTAAAATTCTAAAATCATTCCTGGTAAACCGTTTACTCCTCTAGGACCATGCTTCACAAATATTTCTTTAGTAAACCATGCTACGCGCTTTTCGTTAGAGCTGTCAATTGCTTTTTGACATAAATACCCTTTAATTTCTTTTTTTTCTTCAGTAATCGTCCAATGTATCGTTTTAGATATTAACCGCTTTTTCTCTCCCATTAAATCAAATGTGCTGATATTGTAATCTCGGCTCCAATCTGTATAAAAATAGCGTTCTCCACCAGCTCTTATCCATGTTAAATGAACTACTGTTGGATTAATTGAAATAGCGCCATCAACATGTTCGAATTTAGGCGTGTCTTTATCCTCCACATAATATCCTGAAACGCTATCATTAAAAATCAAATAGCTTTCAACGTTTTGAGCGTTGTGCAGTAATTCTAAAGCATCATTTTGTTCCTGAGTATTTTCAGGATTTTCATAAGGCGCTTCAAACGTGCTTTTTTCTAAAGAAACGAGGTAAGTTATCTTTCCTTTTCCTTGAGACCATAGATTTAAATATCCAAAAAGCAAGACCAATAAAAATAAATTTTTCATAATCTAATTTAAGAAATAAATTTCAATCATGTTTTAAGTATTCATTTTGTAACTTCGCATTAACTAAATAAAAGACATTAATGGGATTACTTATATTCTACGCGCTTATATCTATTTTCTTTTCCTTTTTATGTTCCATTTTAGAAGCTGTTCTTCTAAGTGTTACTCCAACCTTTATTAATTTAAAAAAGAGTGAAGGAAAAACCTATGCTGAAGATTTAGAGACATTAAAGAAAGATGTCGATCGTCCTCTCATTGCCATACTTACTTTAAATACTATTGCACATACAGTTGGCGCAATTTTAGTTGGTGTACAAGCAAAAGTGGCTTATGCTGAACTTTACGGTACTACTTCAAGAACTGTTTTAGGCATTGAGTTTACAGAAGATATCATGGTAGGTGTGGTATCTACTATCATGACGATTCTTATTCTTGTGGCTTCAGAAATTATTCCGAAAACCATAGGAGCAACCTATTGGAAACAGTTGGCTAACTTTACGACCAAAGCTCTCCATGTTCTTATTTTTCCATTAAAATGGACAGGAATTCTCTGGATTTTACAATTGACTACAAAGTTAATTGGTGGCAAAGGCCATGGCAGTGTGTTAAGTCGTGAAGGGTTTTTAGTGATGGCCGACATGGCTCATGAAGAAGGTGTGTTTCAAGAGAATGAAAGCAAAATCATTAAAAATCTTTTAACCTTTAAAGAGGTCTTCGCTAAAGATGTGATGACACCAAGAACGGTTATGAAATCGGTTGATGAAGAAACAACTGTTGAAGATTTTTTCAAGCAAAATATGAATCTCCGATTTTCAAGAATTCCTATTTATTCAAATGATGCTGATAATATAAATGGTCTTGTATTAAAAGATGAAGTTTTTAAGGAAATGGCATTAGATCATGGCTCAAAAAAGCTTTCAGAATTAAAAAGAAACATTATTGTCGTTTCTCGAGACTTACCAATCCCTAAACTCTTTGAAAAATTAGTGGAGAGTAGAAATCATATGGCTTTAGTGGTAGATGAATATGGATCTGTAAGTGGTTTGGTTACAATGGAAGATGTTATTGAAACATTGCTTGGTTTGGAAATCATGGACGAAAGCGATAACGTATCAGATCTTCAGCATCTCGCTAGAAAAAGCTGGGAATCGAGAGCGAAAAAATTGGGCATACTAGAAGATAACACTTCCGAAGAAAACGAATAATATTGGAAAGTTGTATTATCAAATCGCCTTTAGGTTTTACCAAAATTGTTGGTGATAACGATGGTATTTCTGAAGTAACGATACTTAATTCCCAGGACAAAGAAACAGACATTATTCCAGTAGAACTTGAAGACTGCGTCATACAACTCCGAGAATATTTTGAAGGCACTCGAACTGAATTCGACCTCAAAATAAATCCGCAAGGCACAGAATTTCAACAAAAAGTCTGGAAGCAGTTAGAGCAAATTCCTTACGGAGAAACAATATCATATTTAGAACTTTCTAAACAACTTGGCGACATCAAAGCGATTAGAGCAGTCGCAAATGCTAATGGTAAAAATCCGTTGTGGATTATCGTTCCTTGTCATCGTGTCATTGGAAGTGATGGTAGCTTAACAGGTTATGCAGGTGGATTATCCAGAAAACAATGGTTGCTAGAACACGAAAGTCCGTACAAACAACAAAGCCTTTTTTGATGTATAAAATTGCCGACGAATTTTTACAACGCTTTTTTAAACCTTCTACTATTTATAAGTACGGATTTAACTGGTCACCAATGTATCGAAGAACAACGGCCAAAATTATTGAAGTTAGTGATGATTTACACAAAGTTGTCATTACTTTAAACCTCAACTGGAAAAACAGAAACTATGCTGGAAGTATTTTTGGTGGAAGTATGTTAGCAGCAACAGATCCCATTTATATGATCCAACTCATTCAAATTCTTGGCAATGACTATGTTGTTTGGGACAAATCCGTTGAAGCGCGCTACAGAAAACCTGCCAAACAAAGAATTTTTGGGGAGTTTATTTTTACTCCTGAAGAAATTGAACACATCAAAAAACATATTGCCATTTCAAATGAAATGGATCTTACTAAAACCATGAACCTTGTTGATGTGGAACAAAATAAAATTGCTACTTTTAATAAAACCCTTTATATAGCCAATAAAGACTTTTACAAACAAAAACTAAAACAACGCCAAGCATAACACTGATATTCTCAAATGAAATACCTTAAAAAGCTATTAAAATTTATAATCCTGTTTTTGGGATTACTTATTATCGTTTTATACATCACAGATACCGATTACTTAATCAAAGCTGTAAGAACTATTTATTTGAAAGGCCATACAACAGCCTTTTTAGAAGATTACAAAGAATTCGATAATCAAACAATCGAGGCTTCAGCAAATCCAATAGCATGGTCAAACCATAAAGATTATAATTCGGCTCAACCCACAGAAATCTTAAAAAAAGCAAATAAAAATTGGGGTACAATCGCTTATCTTATTATAAAAAATGATAGTATTTGGTTTGAAAATTATTATGATGGTTTTGGTGAAGATTCCAAATCCAATTCGTTTTCAATGGCAAAAAGCTATGTTTCTGGTTTATTAGGAAAAGCAATAATGGATGGTCATATAAAAAGTTTAGACCAACCTGTTTGCGATTTCTTACCAGCATTTTGTGAAGGAAAAGCATTTACAATGACGGTTGGTGATTTATCATCAATGGCTTCAGGCACAAATTGGGATGAAGCTTATTATTCTCCTTTGTCTATTACAACTAGGGCTTATTTTGATGATGATTTGGCTAAAGTGATGAACGGACTTAAAGTCGTTGATGAACCTGGACAACGTTTCAAGTATGCCAGTGGAGATACACAAATGTTAGCTATGGTTATTGAAAAAGCTACTGGAAAAAAACTATACAACTATCTTGAAGAGAGCTTCTGGAAACCTCTTGGAAGCGAAAACAGCACCTTGTGGCAAGTTGATAGTGAAGATCATGATTTGGTAAAAGCCTATTGTTGCATTGCTAGTAATGCCAAGGATTTTGCTCGATTTGGAAAATTGTATAAAGATCATGGAAAATGGAACGGACAACAACTTTTAGATTCTGCATTTGTAGCTAAATCTGTTACGCCACGTTTTCCTGAAAGTCCAGAATATGGTTATGGCTGGTGGCTCATTGAACATTTAGGGAAACCGTTTTTTATGATGCAAGGTCATCTCGGGCAATATGTTATCGTACAACCTGATGACAACATAATTATTGTTAGACTAGGACATTCAAAAGGTCCTGGCAATCCTTTAGAATCATACACTGACGATATTTACATTTACATTGAAGAAGCTTATGAAATGCTAAATAATTAGTAGTTCGAATTACAATATTATATGAATCAAAAAGTATTACATGTATAAAAATGTAGATTATATTCTATATTTTCATATCTTTAATGCTGTATAGTTATACCATTATGAAATACTTGAAGCTCGTTAGTTCTATTTTAGCTACAATAGCCATTTTTTATGTTTTAAATACCAAACTTGGTAGCCTTCCTCCTCTTGGTAAATTTTTAGCGCCAAACGAAGGTATTTGGCAAAATGAAACTGATGATGCCACTACAGGTAGTGTTTCAATTAATGGATTGGAAGATGAAGTCACTGTGCATTATGATGCACAACTCATTCCTCATGTCTTTGCCAAAAATGATTACGATTTATACAAAGCTCAAGGGTATATTACTGCCAAACATCGTTTGTGGCAAATGGAGTTCCAAACCTTTGCGGCTGCTGGGCGAATTTCAGAAATTATTGGTGAAAAAGGTCTGGATTTTGACAGAGCACAGCGTAGAAAAGGAATGCTTTTTGGTGCCGAAAACAGCTTAGAGGTAATAAAAAAAGATCCAGAATCTCTTAAACATCTTCAAGCATACAGTGATGGTGTTAATGCCTATATCAATCAGCTTCAACCAGAAGATTATCCTGTTGAGTATAAATTATTAGATTACCAACCTGAAGCTTGGAATATTGATAAAACCATGCATTTATTAATGTATATGACTGATATGCTCTGCGGAAAAGATTCCGATTTGGAATACACTAATATGCTTCGGAAATTTGGCAAAGCGCGTTTTGATTTACTATTCCCTGATTTTTTTGATGTTAATGATCCTGTCATTCCGAAAGAACAAGACTGGTGCTTTATTGATGTTGAACAAACTGAACTTCCTCTTAGTGAAATGCCTCTCGATTCCATTTCTGAAACGATGGAAAAACCGCATCCAAACAATGGCAGTAACAATTGGGCTGTAAGTCCGCAAAAATCATATTCTGGTAATGCTATTCTGGCTAACGATCCGCATTTAGGTTTAAAATTACCTTCAATCTGGTTTGTAATGCAATTACATTCGCCTAATCAAAATGTGTTTGGAGCCACTCTTCCTGGTGCCTTAGGAATTATTATCGGTTTCAATAATGATATTTCCTGGGGCGTTACCAATGCAACTCGAGATGTCAAAGACTGGTATAAAATTGAATTTCAAGATGAAAGCAGACAAGCATACAAATATGATAATGCCTGGAAAAAAACATCTTTAAGACTTGAAGAAATTAAAGTTAGAGGAAAGGAAACCTTTATTGATTCTGTAATTTATACGCATCATGGTCCTGTGAGTTACGATCATACCTTTAAAAGTGATGATGCTAAAAAGGGCTATGCTATGAAATGGGCAGGTCATAAAGGTCACAACTTTACAGAGTTGTTTTTAAAACTGAATAAGGGTAAAAATTATGATGATTATGTAGCGGCTATTTCCAATCACGTGGCTCCAGCACAAAACTTTGCTTTTGCCTCAACTAAAGGTGACATTGCCTTATGGATTCAGGGTGAATTTCCCAATAAGTGGGAAGGTCAGGGTAAATTTTTGCTTGATGGAAGCAACCCTAAACACGACTGGCAAGGTTATATTCCTACAGCATTTAATGCTCATATTAAAAACCCTGAACGTGGTTATGTAAGTTCTGCCAATCAGCATCCAGTTGATGAATCGTATCCGTTTTATGTGTTTAATGATGGCTATGAAACTTACAGAAACCGAGTGATTAATGAGTATTTCAGACAAAGAGAAACCTTAAGTATTCAAGACTTCAAAAGACTTCAAAATAATAATTTGAATCTTAAAGCTCAAGAACTCGTACCATTTATGCTAGCTAGAATGGAAACGCCTGCACTTACTAAAGATGAACAATTACTTCTAAATCATATAAGACACTGGAATTTTAATACTCATATTGATAATGTAGGGCCAAGTATCTGGTCTGCATGGATCAAACACTTATATCGAATGACTTGGGATGAATTTGATATTGAAGATGAAGCCATGAAGGCGCCTTTTATGTATCAAACTATTTACATGCTGAAAAATCATCCAAATGATACGTTTATGGATATTGTAGACACGCCAAAAAAAGAAACAGCAATTGATTTGTTTACGCTTTCATTTAAAGCTGCTGCTGAAGAATTGAAAGAATGGCAAACTGAGAATGGCGAGTTTAACTGGAAACAATATAAAGGTGCTTATGTTGGTCATTTATTACAGTCATTACCTGCCTTTTCAAGATTTGACATTCCTATTGGAGGTGATCGAAACACAGTCAATGCTTCTGATGTAAATCATGGCCCTTCATGGCGAATGATTGTTGAAATGTCTTCGCCACCAAAAGCTTATGGTATTTATCCTGGAGGTCAATCTGGAAATCCTGGAAGTCGTTACTATGATAATTTTATTGACGATTGGGCAGCAGGAGTCTATTATGATTTATTGTTTATGCAGAATCAAAACACAACCGAAGGAGTCACAGCGACGCAAACCCTAACACCAAACCAATGAAAAAAAACCTGATCAATTTTATAGCCACAATCATTATCGCTTTACTACTCTCTCAGGTTTTACCTTGGTGGTCTGTGATGCTAGCGAGTTTTATAACAGCGATACTTTTCAGTTTGAGAAAGAGTGCTGTATTTTTTGTGCCGTTTTTTGCTATGGTTCTGTTTTGGATGGTGTATGCGTTCTGGTTGAGTAATGCCAACGATTTTACATTATCTAAAAAGATTGCAGTCTTATTGCCACTAGAAGGCAATCCTTACCTGCTTATTTTGGTTACAGGTATTGTTGGCGGACTAGCCGCTGGAATTGCTGGAATTTTCGGAAAGCAATGTGCTATGTTATTAAGAAAGTAAAGACTTTTAAATTAAAGTTAAAATGATATGATCTCAAAACTCAACTTAGAACACATTTTGTTTTTAGATATTGAAACCGTTCCTGAAACTGAACATTTTTCAGATTTAGATGAAACGAAACAACAACTTTGGGAATTAAAATCGCAATACCAGAGACGTGATGAGTTTACTGCTGAAGAATTTTATGATCGTGCAGGTATTTGGGCCGAATTTGGTAAAATTGTTTGTATTTCGGTTGGATATTTTACCTATCAAGGTGATGTGAGAACCTTTAGAGTGACCTCATTTTATGGAGATGAAGTTAAAATATTGAAAGATTTTAAAAATTTATTAATTTCTCATTTTAGTCAGACCAAGCATTTACTTTGTGCACATAATGGAAAAGAATTTGACTTTCCGTATATCGCAAGGCGAATGATTATCCATAATATCGAATTGCCTTATAAATTAAATCTCTTCGGAAAAAAACCATGGGAAGTACCTCATCTTGATACTTTAGAATTATGGAAATTTGGAGATTATAAAACCTATACCTCTTTAAAGTTACTCACGAATGTTTTAGGCATTCCTTCTCCTAAAGATGACATTGATGGTAGTGAAGTATTTGGTGTGTATTATAAAGAAAAAGATATCGATCGCATTGTTAACTATTGTGAAAAAGACACCATTGCTGTAGCTCAAATATTTTTAAGATTGCGAGGCGATGAGCTGCTTCACGACAATGAGATTATTCATATTTAACAAGAATCTGATATCACTTTATAAGTTACACTATTGATTCTCTACTTAATTAAAGGTAATGACTTTTTTATTGGCATTCCGAACGAGAAACGAGGAAGAATCTTATAATTATTTAGATTTATCGTCGCTCATTCTTCAATCTGTCGAATCCTATAAAAATTATCAATGTTAAAGACCCTTCGACTGCGCTCAAGGTGACATAATTAATATTATATAACAGATTCATTTAGTTATTATATCTAAACTAGATTATTTAGTCACGCAAAAAGGATTGAATGGAATGTTTGAAATCCTTTTTTTGTTTTCAAAAAAAGATTGAGTAGTGAAAGCCTGGTTTATAGTTTTATACCATTTTCATTTAAACTTTTATAAAACTATAAATTTGCCCAAATAAAAAAAGCCCAGACATGACATCTGGACCTTTCTCAATTAATAGTTAGTTAATTGTTACTGTTTGATAAAGCGTTTTGTTAAGGTTTCGCCTTCTGTAGTAAATTTAATTTGATACATAGCACCTTCTAATCCGCTTACATCTATCGATTTGCTATCAAGTTTTCCTTTTGAAACCAGTTGTCCTACCATATTGTAAATTTCGTAGGATACGTCTTTATAGCGCGTTGCTACATTTAAGATATGACCTTTTACTGGATTTGGATACAACTTGATATCATTCATACTTAAACTAATTTGATCTTTTGCAGTTTCTCCTTTAGAAGTACCTGTTAAACAGAAATTAGTCGTTTGAGAACTCGTAAATGATCCACCAGACGCTAGTGTTGCTCCAGTATCTGTGTTCGTTAATGTATAAGATCCATTACCATAAGCACAGCAAATTCCGTCACCATACGTATCTGTGATTTGGAAATCGTAGCAACCATCATCTAAACAACCCACAGCGATATTGAGCGTAGAGCCATCTGCCTGAGAACCATAAGTTCCGCCTGAAGCTACAGTTTGACCTGATGAATTTTTAATTGTCCAAGCCGTTTCTTCAGGATAATTATCGAACGTAATCGATAGATTAACATTAGAACATCCTGAGCCACTTCCGCCTCCAGCAGTCAACCCAATATTATCTATGGCAATATCTGCTTGCCATGTATTTCCAGTAACACGATTGAATCGTAATTGAACTGATCCGCCTACATAAGCAGCAAGGTCTAAATCAACAGACTGCCAAGAGTTACCTTGATTAGATCCAGATTCGCTCCAGATACTAGTCCAAGACGATCCGTTATTACTGCTCGCTTCAACAGAGATACTTCCTAAATTATTTGCGCCATACATATGGTAATCAAAGGTAAAATTAGCTTCCGTTTCTCCGCTTAAATCGAAACAAGGTGAATTTAAGATTGCTGTTTTACTTGGATAGTTTGGTGAAGACGCCTCAACAAACACGTACCAGTTTCCGTCAGAACCACTAGATGGCCCTGTATTACTTGAAGGTGTTCCATTGCTATCCCTTGTCCAGTTAAGATCGTCTCCAGAAGTCTGTGACCATGCACCAAAGCCACTTTCAAAACTCTCGCTATATGGAAAAGAAGAAATTCCTCCAGAACACCCTCCTGTAGAAGGCTGTGTCACTATTACAGTTCTTGTACGTTGCGTTGCTGCGTTTCCTGCCGCATCGCTAACATTATAGAATCGCGTATACGTTCCTGCAGCATTGGTATTAACTGTTCCTGTAATTACAATACTTGAAGTCAAGTTGCCATCAACATTATCGGTTGCAGTTGCTCCCAATTCGTTGTAGGTATCTCCAACTTCTAAATTTATGGTTGATGCTCCGTTTAAGGTAATCACTGGTGGCGTTGTATCTGCAGGTTGCGACACGACAACTGTTCTTGTGCGTTGTGTTGCTGCGTTTCCTGCTGCATCACTTACATTATAAAAACGTGTGTACGTTCCAGCAGTGTTGGTATTAACTGTTCCTGTAATTACAATACTTGAAGTCAAGTTGCCATCAATATTATCGGTCGCAGTAGCTCCTAATTCGTTATAGGTGTCTCCAACTTCTAAATTTATGGTTGATGCTCCATTTAAGGTAATCACTGGTGGCGTCGTATCTGGTGTTCCAGCAGCTAGGTTTACCGTATAATCTTCAACTTCACCATAGGTAAATGATTCGCAAGATGTTGGAATCCCATTATATTTCATAGACACACGCATTCTTGTTGCGCCATTAACAGCGCTTGTTGGCACTGTAAAACTGCCACTTACTGGTGTGTTTTGAGTTGCAGATTGCGACCAGACCTGTTCTCCGGAATCTGTAAAATCACCATCTTTATTATAATCAATCCACACGGAATAACCTTCAGAATAGACGGTTCCTGTCCAGGTTGGAGTGACTGTAATAGTATATTGATTTCCTTTGGTCAGGTTTGTTGAAATTGAAGTAAAATTCGAATAAAATTGTGCACCAGACGTATTGTTGATCGTATTTAACTGAACTCTACTGATGTATTCGTCGTTCACATTTGTACTTGCGGAGTTACAATACGTTAATTGCACTTCTGTCGTTGTGAAATTCACTGATGAACTGTAAGCAGAATTACTTCCACCAGAACATTTACTTCTTACTTGTGCTTCATATTGCGTTAATGCTGTTAAACCCGTAAGGTTTGAAGATATTCCAGAGACCGCATTGGTCGTCCATGTCGACGTACCAGTAACTCGATATCTTAAATCATAAGACGCTCCTGAAACGGCATTCCAACTTAAAGTTGCCGTTGAAGAACCAACATTTGATGCTGATAATCCTGTTGGGACAGTAGCTGTACAAGATACAGCTCCAGAAATGGTAAAGTTGGTATTAGAAATATCGAAAAAGATATTGTTTGCTCCTTTGACCATTACTCTGTTTTGTGTGCCTTGATTGTTTGGTACAGTAATGGTTTGAGACCCATCGTTTGCAACACCAGAAGCCAAAGTAATTGGATAAGTGTTTCCGCCATCTGTAGATAAGAAAATATCAACTGTTGTTGCATTTACACCATTTCCAGTTGTTCCTGCAACATTCCAAGTAACTGTTTCAGTTGCACCAGCATTCCAAGTTACATTTGTATTGGGAGAGTTAACCACAAAAGGTCCTGCAGTTCCATTAACAGTAACAACCATATCATCACTATTATTTGTTGCGCCTCCTGCTTTATTATCTCTAACTGTTAGTCTGAAATTTAAACTACGTGCCACATTAGGAACAGCTTCCCATTGCCAAGAAGTTGCACCAGTTTTTATCGTAGATAATCTTGGGAAATAACGTTTTGTATCGGTTGTAGGACTGTAAGATCTGAAAGCTACACCAGAAGTTGCATTGACACTCGGATACGTTGTTGATGCATTGTTTTCGTCATATTGTTCCCAGCAGTACGTTAACACATCTCCTGAATTAGCATCAGTAGCTGAGCCTTCAAGAACAAATGCCGTTCCTTTTGGAATTGTGTAATTAAAGCCAGCATTTACAGATGGCACTGCATTTCCTGTAGCCGTATTTGTCTGGCAACTGGTTGTTTTAATATAGTTGGTAATTTGTTCTATTGATCGTGCATGAAAATAAGGATCACTATTAGATTGTACATCTGTTGCTCCTGTAATTCCTGCATAACCCATTATTGTAGATCCACTACCAGGTTCCATTTGCGCATTAGTTCCCTCATTTCCATTGAACGTCCAGGTATGATTTCCACCAAACTGGTGACCAATTTCATGAGCCACATAATCCACATCGAAAGGGTCTCCTTCAGGATCTGTACGCGATGTAAATCCGCTACCTTTTTGACCATTTACACAAACACAACCAATACATCCTGCGTTTCCATTATTTGATGCACGAGCGAATAAATGTCCGATATCATAATTAGATTCTCCTATTACACTCGTTAATGTTGATTGCAATTGCGAATTGTAAGAACCGGAGGATGTATAAGGATCAGAATTGGCACTTGTATAAATCACATTAGCATTGTTAGCGATAAGCACCATAGTGACGTTAAAGTCATTCTCAAAAATTCCGTTAACGCGCGTCATTGTTGCGTTAATTGCAGCAAGAGCCAATGCTTTTGTTCCACCATGATACGCAGTATATTCTCCAGTTGTTGAAACTGCCAAACGGTAAGTTCTTAAAATACCATCATCTGCGTTTCTAGCTGCAAATCCAGAATCCATAGCATTGTTCATCTTATCTGTAACAGTACATTCAAAGTCATCACTAAAATCTAAACGTTGTGATCTTGTAAATACCGTATATTGAGATAAGTCCTCTGTATAGGCTTCGATAAAAGCTGCTGGCTTATTAGCAGACAAGCGCATACTTTGAAAACCTAAAGGAGAGATACTAAATCTGATTACTGCTGTTGGATCATCTACCCCTTGTCCAGCATAAGATTTGATATCTGGGAATTGCTCAGCCAAATCAGGATGCAATACAGAAGCTTCTACGATTCTGAAGCGCTCAAATTGTCCATTTTCATCAGGAAACGATAAGATAACATTCGATGATTTAGAACCATCATTTCGTTTTGGAACATTTACCAAAGCTTGTTTTAAACCTTCAATACTCAAACCATAGGTTTGTGTTTTGGGCAAGTTTTGTTTACTTGCTTTAATGGTTTGATTAGTTGCTTTGGATTGTCTCTGCCAAAAAGATTTCCCTTGAGACCATGAGAAGTTTACACTCATTAATACAATGAGAAGAAGTAATTTAATTTTCATTCTTTAGAGGGTTAAAAGATTAGTAGTATAGTAAAAATTCGAAAATGAAAATATGGATTTTTCGCAAAAAAAAAGTCACAATGTTAATAAGTTTGCATTAAAAATTGAAAATTTACGGTTTTTCCGTACATATTTTGAAGAAAACTACTACAATTAACAAAATCGATAAAACCCTTTAGTCAATTCTGTAATGAGTAGAGTTTGTTGTAGAACAAAAAAAGCCTGGCTTGCACCAGACTTTTTTAAAATTAAATATTCTGCTCTTATTTTACAACAACTTTTCTGCTGATTGTATTTGACTTGTTAGTAAGCTGAACTAAATAAACTCCGTTTGAGAAATTAGAAGCATCAATAATATTTCTATTTATAGTTGTATCTAAATTGGTTCTGATAATTTCTCTTCCTTGAATATCATAAAGTATTAAGGACGTGTCTTCCAGTAATTGTCCTTTGACTACAATCTGCTTTAAATTGGTGTCACTATAAATTTGGATGGCATCCAGACTAGATTCAGAAACTGTTAATGTTTCTACTTCAAATCTCAAATAAAATCGGCCAGTTCCTTGTAAATCGCTGTTAGCAGTTAAACTATAATCTGATGTATTTAATAATGTGATGGTATTTGTGAGGGTATCTTCAAAATATACATCATAATCTAAATCAGACGTGTTCATACTTATAGTAACTTGTTGACCTTGTAAAAGATTAATCCCAATTGGAATCAAAGTTGTACCATTAACATCATCATATCCTATGGTTTGAATTGCCATGTTTAAATCCTGACCTCCTTCAGTTAGTTCAGAATAAATCGAAAATGATGATGGTTCTTCTGAAAATAATTCAGCATCATAGGCTAAATCTAAACCAAGAGTCGCATTATCTTTAAAGTAAATATCCGTATTATAAGTTTTTTCTGTTGTTGACATTGTTAATACAAAATGAGCGAGAGCTCCTGAATTTCTTCCAGCAATAAAATCATCTGAAGTACCAATAGATCTCATAGATGGATTAAAAACAACATTTGAACCTCCATCTTTAGACGACACGAAGAATCCCTGACCTGGAGCGATTAAACTTCCAGGATTATTATCTGAATATGCCATGTTATAGATGGTCCATTCAGTACCATATGTCAAATCTGCATCATAGCCATAGACTGCAACGGTATTTGGATCTAATTCATTTAAGTTTGCTAATAAGAAATCTTCCAACTTAATATAAGATGTATATGGATTTCCGATTAAATTCCATTTATCATATTCGGTGCCTGTTTTTACAATAGGTACGCTTAAAGATTGATTGGTTACAGCTCCTGAAAATGTGAACGTGCCATCATCGGTAGAGGCCGCACGATACCCTTTAGCCGCTTCTAAATTTACAGCTTCTGCGTTAGAGAAGAGACCGTAGGTGTTTGCAGGCTTTTCAAACGGACCGAAAAGATATAACGTTTGTTCTGTGTTAGCAAACACATTTGAATTATTAGAGATGAAATCAGTAAAAGGCTCTCCACTAACAGGAGGAGCAATTAAATCATTACCTCCAGCATTATCTGTGACATGTCGATTGTATGTCACATCGCCAGTAACTGTTCCATCAACTAGTAAACTTGAAAACACAGTCGAACTTGAGTTTAAAATAAGATTTCCATTGTTTAAAACGTCGATATCACCAGCCACAGTAATATTATTTGTTTGAGGAATATTTAAGGTTGCACCTGTGTTTATTGTGAGGTCATTTATACTGATATCAGTAACTGTATTATAAGTACCATCTAAAATCAATACATTATCAGCAGTTGACGTTTCATCTGGAGCACTAGGATCCCAAGTACCTCCAGAATATAATAATCCGTCAAATTTGACATTCACTGTATAATCTTCAACTTCGCCATCAAAATCTGTTAAGCAAGCAGTAGGATCAGCATTATATTGTGTGGAAACTCTCATTCTTGTGTTACCAAAAATCATACTTTCAGGAATAGCAACAGATAAGGTAGGTAAAGCTCCATCTGCAACATTTTGAATATCACCTAAATCATATTCTTCTCCAGGATCATCGAAATCACCATCAATATTCCAATCTATCCATACAAATGTATGCACAACAAAATTCCCATCTGTATCAACATGAACAGTTAGGTCTACTGATGAGCCTTGCAACACATCAGTGGTTATATTTGTAAAGTCTTCGTATCCAACATCTTTTGGTGAACCATCAACATTATCAATAGAACCAAATATCACACGTGTTACTCCAGTTTCAAATTGCGTATCTCCAAAAGAATCACAATATGTAATAGGAGGCGGACCTCCTATCCCAATATGATCTATGGCTATATCACTGGAAAATCCGTCACCTGTTGTTCCCGTAATACGAATTTTGACGTTTTGGTTTAAATAAGAGGCTAAGTCGATACTTTGACTGTTCCAAATATTACCTAAGTCGCCGGAAGTAGAAAAAATTAATGTCCAATTATTCCCATTGTCACCAGAAATTTCAACATTTATGGTTCCTGCATCAGCACCATACGAATGGTAATAAAAAGTAAAATATGCTTCGGTAAGTCCAGAAAGGTCAAAACAAGGAGATTCTAAAATAGCTGTTGCGTTAGCACCAATTTCTCCCGGAGAACCATTAGATGATGCCTCTAAAAACAAATAATTGCCACCCGTTGTAATATCATCTGAAGGTCCTGTGTTTCCTGACGGTGTTCCGTCAGCGTCCAAAATCCAGTCTCCATCATCACCTGATGCCTGCGTCCAGTCGCCTAGGTCTGTATCAAAGGTTTCCAAGTAAGGAAAGCTTGTGATTTGAGTTCCAGTACAAGGTGGTAATACAGGTGTTGTAAAAGTAATGATTGATGAATAAGCAGATGTAGACGTATCAGGACATCGGCTTCTAATTTGGGCTTCATAGGTCGTTTCCGGAGATAATCCATTTAAAGCAATCGTCGTATTACTCGTGGACGCATCCATCCAAGTCCCAGAACCCACTTCTCTATACTGAATATCAAAGACAACATTATCAATATTATCCCAAGACAGCGTAGCAGATGTCGCACCTACACCAGAAGCAATAAAACTAGTTGGAACAGTTGCTGTACAAGGTAAAGGTGCTGCAATAGTAAAATTAGTATTTGAAATATCAAAGAAAATATTATTAGCACCTCTTACCATAACCCGGTTTTGAGTTCCTTGATTATTTGGCACGACGATATCATGCGAACCATCATTTGGAACTCCGGTTGCTAAAGGAATTGTGTAGGTGTCTCCACCATCTGTTGAAAGAAAAATATCGACATTTGCAGCATTTATTCCGTTACCTGTTGTGCCTGCAACATCCCAAGTGACTGTTGCGAAAGAACCTTCATTCCATGTGATATTTGTATTTGGCGAATTTACAACAAAAGGTCCTGCAGTTCCATTAACTGTAATTTCGACATCATCACTGTTATTTGTACCTCCTCCTGCAACATTATCTCTAACCGTAAATCTGAAATTAAGTGTTCTTGCCACGTTTGGCACGGCTTCCCATTGCCATGAAGTTGAACCAGTTTTAATCGTTTCTAATCTAGGGAAATAGCGGTTCGTTTCAGATGAAGGCTCGTAACATCTAAATGCAACACCTGTTGTAGCTGTTGTACTTGGGTATGTAGAAGTGGCATTGTTTTCATCCATTTGCTCCCAAACATAAGACAGTTGATTAGAAGGTGTATCTGCATCTGTCGCTGAGCCATCTAACACGAAAGGAGTCCCTCTTGGAATTGTATAATCAGAACCTGCATTAACTACAGGAACAGCATTCATAGTATTTGTATTCGTTTGGCAACTTGTACTTTTAACATAATCGGTTACTTGTTCAATTGAAACTGCATGAAAATTTGGCGTTACATTTGGTTCAACATCTGTAGCACCAGTAATTCCAGCATAACTCATAATTGTTGTACCACTTCCTGGTTCTACTTGTACATTAGTCCCTTCGTTTCCATTAAAAGTCCATGTATGATTTGCACCAAATTGGTGTCCCATTTCATGAGCTACGTAATCGACATCAAAAAATTCCCCTTCAGGAACTGTGGCTGATGTCCATCCGCTTCCTTTTTGATTATTGACACAAACGCATCCTATACAACCAGCATTTCCATTGTTTTGCAGATTGGCAAATAAATGTCCGATATCATAATTTGCTTCACCAATAACACTAGTTAATGTTGATTGTAACTGACTGTTATAATTTGCTGTTGTATTTCCATAAGGGTCAGTTGCTGTATTTGTATAAATGACATCATCAGTATTTCCAATTAAAGTCATTTTTACATTAAAGTCAATTTCAAAAATTCCATTAACACGAGTCATAGTTTGAACAATTGCAGCTAATGCTAAAGGCTTTGTTCCTCCATGATAGTTGGTATATTCTCCGGTAGCCGAGACTGCTAATCGATAGGTTCTCAAAATACCATCATCAGCATTTCTCATGGACATAGTATTGTCTGAATTCATTGATCTATTCATACTCTCTGTTACTGAGCATTCAAAATCATCATTCATATTTAATGTGTTTGCTCTTGTGAATACTGAATACATAGTAGCATCATCAGTAATTGCTTCAATAAATGAAGCTGGCTTATTAGCCGACAATCTTATACTTTGAAAACCTAAAGGTGTTACACTAAATCTTATTATGGCTGTTGGATCATCTATCCCTTGTCCTGCATAAGACTTAATGTCTGGATATCTTTCAGCTAATTCAGGCTCCATAACTGAAGCTTCAAAAACTCTGAAACGTTCGAATTGTCCATCAGCGTTTGGAAATGATAAGACCAAATTAGTTGACTTACCAGACTGAGATGATTCATTCAAAGTCTGTCTTAAAGCTTCAGTATTTAGAGTAAAAACTTGAGTTTTTGGAAGATATTGTTTCCCTGCTTTTACTCTTAAATTATTAGTTGTAGTTTGTTTTTGCCAAAGTGATTTACTTTGTGCCATCACAACGCAAGTGCTCATTAAAAAAATAAGTAGGAGTAGTTTAATTTTCATTATTTTAGATATCTAAAGGATTTATTGTCGGTAAATATATCATATTTAAGTGATTTTTTTTCTGTAAAACGCCTTAAAAATCGATGAAATACATCTATTGAAAATAGACACAAATGTAAATTACTGATCGCCAGTTTTTTAATAAAATGAATGAATTAAAGCTTTTCACCAAAAAAAGCCCAAATTTTCATCTGAGCTTTACAATTATATAGATTTAAGGTTATCTGATAATTAGCTTTTTACTAATGGTATTTGATTTGTTTATAAGTTGAACTAGATAAACACCTTTAGAGTAATCTGAAGCATTAACTATGTTTACACTGCTATTACTATCTAAATCTCTTCTAATAATTTCCCTTCCCTGAATATCGTACAAAACGAATGTGGTATCTTCAGCAAATTGACCTTTAATAGTGATCTCTTTCAATTCTGAATTGTTAAAAATTTGAACATTGTCAAGATTTGATTCTATAATAGACAAGGTATCGTCCTCGAATCTCAAATAAAATCTCCCTGTACCAACTAAATCAGTTTCAGCCGTTAAATTATAGTCAGATGTATTTAAAAGTGTAGTCGTATTGGTTACGACATCTTCCAAATATACATTATACTCTAAGTTAGACGTATCCATGCTTATAACGACCTGTCTTCCTTGCAACAAATTAACGCCTAGAGGAATTAATGTTGTACCATTAACATCATCAAAACCTATAGATTGAATAGCCATGTTTAAATCTTGACCTTCTTCGGTTAATTCTGAATAAATAGAATACGGCGACGGTGTTTCACCAAACAGTTCTGCATCATAACCAATATCTAATCCCAATGACGCATTATCTTTAAAGTAGAGATGAGTGTTAGAAACTTTATCTGTTGATGTCATACTAAGTACAAAATGAGCATAGTTTGAATTTCTTCCTTGAATAAAATCATCTGATGAACCTGTGGTACGCATTGAAGGTGTAAAGGATACGTTTGAGCCTCCATCTTTTGAAGACACAAAAAACCCTTGTCCTGGAGCGATTAAAGAATTAGGGTTCGCATCTGAGTACGCCATATTCCAAATGGTCCAAACGCTTCCATCAGAGTCATTAGCATCATAGCCATATATTGCAACACTTTGAGCGTCAAGTGTAGTTAAATTTTCAGTTAAGAAGTCTTCTAATTTTATATATGAAGTATAAGGATTACCTATTAAGTTCCATTTAGCAAAATCAGCACCTGTTTTTATAATTGGAACAGTTAATGATTCTGTGGTTACTGCACCCGAAAATGTAAATGTTCCATTATCAGTTGAAGCAGCTCGATATCCTTTAGCTGCATCTAGCGTTGCAGATTCAACATTGGAATACAATTGATAATCATTTGTTGGTTTTTCGAAAGGACCAAACAGATATAATGTTTGTCCTGAATTCGATAATATATTAGAATTATTAGAAATAAAACTTGTAAAAGATTCTCCGCTTACTGGTGGCGCAATGATATCATTACCACCTGCATTTGAAGTGACATGACGATTGTATTTCACATGCCCTGTCACTGATCCATCTACGATTAAACTCGAGAACTCATTAGAATCAGAATTTAAAGTAAGTTCTCCATTGTTTATAATATTACCTGCAACTGTTAGATTAGAAGTTTTATCAACATCAATTGTTGCTCCAGTTTTAACCGTTAAGTTGTTCATAGCAATATCAGTACTATTTATTGTATAAGTACCATTTTCAATAAGTACATCTTCTGAAGACGTAGAACTGGTTGGTGCACTAGGTGTCCAAGTGTTGGCATTATAAACCAAACCGTTGAAAAGATAGATATTATAGTCTTCAACTTCACCATAAGCAAAACCTTCACAGGCTGTTGGAACTCCATTGTATTTCATAGAAACTCTCATTTTAGTGTTTCCTGTACTAATATTTGCTGGCACACTAAAATTCCAGTTTACTGTATTTCCTCCAGTCACAGGATTTAGTGAAAACACCTGTTCTCCGCTATCGGTAAAAACTCCATTCTGATTAAAGTCAATCCAGACAGCATAGCCAACTGGATTACTAGTGTTAACATTATTATACTGTGGTGTAATAGATATGCTATAGGCTGTGTTTTTAGATAAGGTGGTAGAAATGGATGTGAAATCAGAATATACCGCAATAGCAGATGTATTATCTAAATCGTTTAATTGTACGCGTTGAATTCCTAATTGATTAGAGTCTGTTTTAGCCTCAGAAATGCAATATGCTTTGCTACCAACTCCAATGTGGTCAATAGCCATATCACTTCTAAAACCATTACCTGTTATGCCTGTAAATCTAAACTTTACAGTTTCGCCGTAATACCCACTTAAATCTATGTTTTGTAAATTCCATACATTAGTTAAGTTACCAGAAGCGTTAAAAATGTTCGTCCAATTATCGCCATCATCTGATGATATTTCGAGATTCAACGTTCCCATAGTGTTTCCAAACATATGGTAATAAAAAGAAAAGTAAGCATCTGGATAATTTGTGAGATTATAACAAGGACTTGTTAAACTCACTGTAGCGTTAGAACCTAAACCACTAGTAGATGATTCAGTATATAAATAATTTCCACCTTCTGAAATATCGTCTGAAGGCCCAGTATTACCAGTTGGAGTTCCACCTGCATCTAAAGACCAATTTCCATCATCACCAGAATCCTGAGTCCAATCACCTAATCCAGAATCAAAGGTTTCTAAATATGGAAAAGACGAAATAAGTGTGCCTGAACATGCCACGACATCTGTAGTTGTAAATACTACTGAATTGCTATAGGCAGAGTTAAAACTGCCACAATTACTTCGTATTTGAACTTCGTATTGCGTTAATGACGTTAAACCTGTTAATTGGAAAGTTCCTCCTGTAACCGAAGTTGTAGTCCAAGAAGGTGCACCAACTTCTCTATAACGTAAATCATAGGTCATTCCAGAGATTTCATCCCAGCTTAAGGTTGCAACAGTTGTACTAACATTAGAAGCTGCCAATCCTGTTGGAACAGTTGACAAAGGTGTCATTTGAACATCAGCTAAAACTACTGTCGTGCCATCTGCTATTGTTTGACCTGTAACTGTCACAGACTGATAGCAAGGCGCTTCGAATAGTAAATCATATGTTCCTGCTTTGATTGGTCTGTAATAATCGCCTTGTGTATCTGTGTAAACTTCTGATCCATAAGCATCATGACCTACAATGGTTACCTTTACGCCTTCAATAGCTAAGGAATTATTTGTAGCATCTACAACATCTCCTCTAAAGCCATAAGTTCCTTGTGTTAAATAATCTAACAAGGCATCTCTATTATAATACCAATAATCATCTAAAAGACTTTCCTGTAAAATCTTTTGATCTGACAATTCTATTGTTATCTCTCTACACTGTTGGTAAAAATTCATATAGTCTTGTCGTCCACCATATACACGATACCATTCAGCGCCATGCGTCACACCTGGACTAGGAAACACATTACTATCATCATCATCTGTCATATAAGATGCCTTATTGGTATAAGTAGGTGACGATGTATTACCTGAGTTGGCATCAGTTTGGCAATGTGTTGCATATTCTACACCTACATACTCAAACCAATCACCATCAGCATGCTCATACTGGCTTACATAGGCATTGTCAAAAGGATAATTCACCAGTTCAGTACCTCCATGGAAGTTTGCTGATAGCACAAAATTATGAGCATCTGCAAAATTCATAAATGCAATCGTTTCTGTTTGATAAGCATTCCCATCATCATGAGGACCAGCAACATTATCAGGATAATTTCTGTTTAAATCAATATTATTACCATTTCCTCGTCTTGCATTTACAACCGACGTATTATTGGCACTATTGTGATATGTGCCATCTGGGTTAGCACTCGGATTAATCCAAAGCTCTGTATTTTCAACTAAGTTTTTTACTCTTAAATGATCTGAATGACCAGGATTGCTATACACTGTTAATATGTAGTCTATTAAAGTAAGCATCATTGGGTAACCTGCAATTTCATCACCATGCATTGAAGATGTAAACATCAATTTAGGTTCTTTTTCATCTACTGATACATTATCTGAAATTTTAACGAATAATAATTCCTTATCACCTTGACCTGTAGTTCCAATACTTATTTTCTCAACTAAAGCTGGATAATCATCTTCAAAATCCTGCATTTGTTGTGCATACTCAGCATAAGTAGGATAAGAGCTTAAAGGAAAAGTAAGTGTTGACGCTGCAGATCGAGCAGAAAGTGGTCTTACATCATAAATAAAAGACTCATCAGCTTCATTTTCACTTTTTGGAACATTATAAGGAATGTTGGTAGTTTCAAAACTTCTAAACTGTTCTTCATTTGCCCAAGCTTTCACTGTTTTTGTAGTAGAATCATAATGAATTAGAGACATATCACGAGTTAATAACTCTACATCACTATCACTTTCTACTTGAAACGTAAACGTAAGTTCTCCTTGAGTTGAAAGATATTGTTCAGCTTTTTCTTTTTCTACTGATTTACTTTCTGAATTTTGCGCATTTACATGAAGTAAAAGCAAAAACATAGCGGTTAAGGTAATCGTAATTCTTTTCATTTTAATTTGGGGTTTCAATGAATTATATTTTGGCTAATATATAACTTCTAATTGATTTTTATCTATGAAATGCATAAAAAATCGATGAAATGCATAATATAAAACATGTAAAAATGCCACATCACTCATTATCAGTGTTTTATGTTTTTTTGAGAATTTTACTAATTTTTGTTATTTCAAGAAAATATCACCATTATTTCTGTTTACGGACTTTTTAAATTGTCTATTTTTACATATGTCAAATACGTTATTGCTTGATGTAAATAGCCTTTCGATCTCATTTTTTAATAAAAAAAATGAGACTAAAATCATTCATAATATTTCCTATCAGTTAAACACTAATGAAATTCTTGGAATTGTAGGTGAATCGGGTTCAGGAAAATCGGTTTCATCATTAGCGATACTGGGATTACTTCCGAAGAACATATCAAAAATTACATCAGGAACGATTCATTTTAATGGGCAAGATTTATCATCACTATCTCAAAAAGAATTTCAACATATCAGAGGAAATGATATTGCCATGATTTTTCAAGAACCTATGAGTTCTTTAAATCCGTCAATGACCTGCGGAAAACAGGTTTCCGAAATTCTATTACAACATACTAATTTATCTAAAGCTAAAGCAAAAGCCGAAACATTATCTCTTTTCGAAAAGGTAAAACTGCCACTACCAGACCGAATTTATAAAGCGTATCCTCACGAAATATCTGGTGGACAAAAACAGCGTGTCATGATTGCAATGGCGATTGCTTGTAAACCCAAACTTTTAATTGCAGACGAGCCTACAACAGCTTTAGACGTAACGGTTCAAAAGGAAATTATTGAACTTCTAAAACAATTACAAGTTGAAGAACAAATGAGTATTATATTCATTTCTCATGATTTAGCACTTGTTTCTGAAATCGCAGATCGTATTTTGGTCATGTATAAAGGAGCAATCGTTGAACAAGGAAACGTAACGGACATTTTCCATAGACCTCAACATACCTACACTAAAGCTTTATTGAGCTCAAAACCTTCATTAGACGTTCGTTTAAAACGTTTGCCAACTATTAAAGATTTTATGGAAGGTAATTCGCTAACTGAAACCATTGATACAAATCAACGTGAGGAAGCTCACAAGATATTATACAGTAAGCCACCTTTATTAGAAGTTATAAATCTTGAGAAAGAGTATTTATCTAAATCAGGCTGGTTTGGAAAGCAAGATTCATTTAAAGCTGTAAACCAAGTGAGTTTTAAACTTTATAAAGGAGAAACATTGGGTTTAGTAGGAGAATCTGGATGTGGAAAATCAACTTTAGCAAATGCTATCCTTCTATTAGATAAAGCTACTGCAGGACATATTCTTTATAATGGTATTGATATAACTAAACTCAATACTTCTAAAGTACGTCAATTAAGAAAAGATATTCAAATTATATTTCAGGATCCTTATGCTTCTTTGAATCCAAGAATCCCTGTCGGAAAAGCAATTATGGAACCTATGAAAGTGCATCGCATAGGAACTTCTGATACTGAAAGAAAAGAAAAAGTATTGCATTTGCTATTGAAAGTAGGTCTAGATGAAAGTTATTTTAATCGTTATCCTCACGAATTTTCTGGAGGTCAACGTCAAAGAATAGGAATTGCAAGAGCTATTGCTTTAGAACCAAAGTTAATTATTTGTGACGAATCTGTATCTGCTTTAGATATTTCAGTACAGGCGCAAGTATTAAATCTGTTAAATGATTTGAAAGATAATTTCGGATTCACGTATATTTTTATCTCACATGATCTTGCAGTAGTTAAATATATGTCAGATCAGCTTTTAGTCATGAATAAGGGAAAAGTTGAAGAAATTGATGATGCAGACATCATCTATAAACATCCTAAAAATGAATACACTAAAAAACTTATTCATGCCATTCCAAAAGGATTATAGCATGAATATTTTTTTAGTTAGGGTTAAGATATTTTTAAATAATCTTAGTGTGTTTCTGAAATTAAATTTGAGTTTATTTTCAGAATCTGTAGGTTTAAGTAGATTTGGGGCAAAAAGATTCATAAGTTAAAGTTTATGATAGATTTGGGGAAAATCACAAAGTTAAGTTTATGGTAAATTTGGTTAATTGTTTGTTTCGATTTGGTTTTGCTAATATGTAACATGTTTTGAAATAATCAGACAAAATACACAATAAATCGATGAAATACATTAAATTTTAACATTTAGCATGTATTTTGAGTATTTTTCCTACAAATAAATAGATTTAACTTTTCTGAGGTTTTGTTCTAAAACACAAAAAAACCACTTTTAAAGTGGTTTAATATATCGTTCTAAATGCAAAAATAGAATCAAATCTGCATCTCAGGAATATCGCCCTCAATAATTAAAGTGCCTTCCGTAGCATTTTTAATCTCCTCCACCGAAACACCAGGTGCTCGTTCTAAAAGTTTAAATCCTTGATTTGTAATTTCCATGACGGCCAGATTAGTCACCACTTTTTTAACACAACCTACTCCAGTGAGAGGTAATGAACATTTTTTTAGAAGTTTAGATTCGCCTGCTCTATTGGTGTGCATCATAGCGACGATAATATTTTCGGCACTAGCAACGAGATCCATTGCGCCTCCCATACCTTTAACCATTTTTCCAGGAATTTTCCAGTTAGCGATATCTCCATTTTCTGCAACTTCCATAGCACCCAAAATTGTTAAATCGACGTGCTGACCACGAATCATTGAAAAACTCATTGCCGAATCAAAGAAACTTGCTCCAGGTAATGTCGTTATGGTTTGTTTACCAGCATTAATAATATCTGCATCTTCTTCGCCTTCAAAAGGAAAAGGTCCCATTCCTAAAACGCCATTTTCACTTTGAAACTCCACTTCAATATCATCTCTTACATAATTTGCTACCAAAGTTGGTATGCCTATTCCCAGGTTAACATAGTAACCATCTTGAACTTCCTTTGCTATACGCTTAGCAATTCCATTTTTATCTAACATATTAATCTCTTTGTCTTACTGTTCGTTGTTCAATTCGTTTTTCATAGCGTTCTCCTTTAAAAATACGCTGTACAAAAATACCTGGTATATGAATTTGGTTCGGGTCTAATTCTCCAACAGGCACTAATTCTTCAACCTCAGCAACAGTTATTTTAGCTGCACCACACATATTCGGATTAAAATTTCGAGCTGTTCCTTTAAAGATAAGATTTCCTGCCGCATCACCTTTCCATGCTTTTACAAATGCAAAGTCTGCTTTAAAGGCATATTCCAATACATACATTTTTCCGTCAAATTCTCTGGTTTCCTTACCTTCAGCAACTTCTGTCCCATAACCTGCTGGTGTGTAAATTGCAGGAAATCCAGCTTGTGCTGCTCTACAGCGTTCTGCTAAAGTTCCTTGCGGAATTAATTCAACTTCTAACTCGCCAGATAACATTTGCCGTTCAAATTCGTCATTCTCGCCAACATAAGACGAGGTCATTTTATCGATCTGCTTTCCTTGCAATAATAAGCCCAATCCAAAATCATCAACGCCTGCGTTATTAGAAATACATTTAAGACCTTTTACGCCCTTTTTAACTAATTCTGCAATCGCATTTTCTGGTATTCCTGAGAGACCGAAACCACCAAACATAAAGGTCATATTGTCCTTTACGCCTTGTAAAGCTTCGGAAACATTAGCCACTTTTTTATTAATCATTAGTATAATATTTTGATACCGAAAAATACGAAATAATAAAGCCATTCTAAAATGAATGGCTTTGGATTTTTACTAGAATCTGAATCTCAAAAAATTTAAAAATCTAAAACATCTTTTAAATCATCGGCAGGATCTTTTCCATCGGAATCATCATTACTTAGTTTACTACAATCGACTTCAATAGAAAGATTTTGTGGTCTTTCAAAATTACCTTTAGACACGTTTAATTCCGGATCTTCATAACATGCTTTCATGTATAATGCCCAAATTGGCAATGCCATAGATGCACCTTGTCCATAGGTTATAGATTGAAAATGTGCTGCCCTGTCTTCTGCTCCTACCCAAACACCTGTAACTAAGTTTGGAACCATTCCCATAAACCAACCATCACTTTGATTTTGAGTGGTTCCTGTTTTTCCAGCTATGGGATTTGTAAGTTCATAAGGGTAACCCGTTATTATCTCTTTGTAAACTGGTACTTTAGTTGCCCAGTTATGTCTTAATCGTTGACCAGAACCACTTTGAGTAACACCTTCCATTAAATTCACAGTTGTATAGGCAACCTCATCACTAAGTACATCACGACTCTCAGGAGTAAATTGGTATAACACAGTTCCATTCTTGTCTTCTATTCGAGTGACCATTACAGGCTTATTATAAACGCCTTTATTAGCAAAGGTGGCATACGCAGCAACCATCTCATAGACACTTAAATCTGGTGTTCCCAGAGAAATTGCTGGAACAGGTGGAATTTCTGATTCGACACCTAAATTTCTAGCCATATCTATTACAGGTTGTGGACCAACCTTATCCATTAATCTTGCAGTAATTGTGTTGACTGAATTTGCCAAAGCATCTTTAAGCGTGAGAAAGCCGTCATAACGACCATCAGAGTTTTTAGTTGTCCAAGGATCAGGATTTCCATACTTACCAGCTTCAATCGTAATTTGTTGTCTTGGTAAAGTATCGCAAGGTGATAAATGCAATTGATCTATTGCAGTTGCATACACAAATGGTTTAAATGTAGAACCTACCTGACGTTTTCCTTGCTTGACATGATCGTATTGAAAGTGTCTGTAATTCATTCCGCCAACCCAAGCTTTTACATGGCCCGTTTGCGGATCCATAGACATCATACCTGGTTGTAAAAATGATTTGTAATAGCGCATAGAATCAATAGGCTTCATGATGGTATCAATCTCTGATGCATTACCATCTTTCCAGGTAAAAACAGTCATTTGGACTGGTTTCTCAAAAGAGGCTTCAATTTCCTTTTCAGTTTTCCCTTGGCTTTTTAAAACTCTCCAGCGTTCAGAACGTCGCATTGAAGTTTTTAAAAGCGATTTGATTTCGCTCTCATCAAGCTCTAAAAAAGGCGCTGTTTTATTTCGGTCAGGTGTATTTTGATGATCAAATTCAGCCTGAAGTCTTGGCATGTGTCTTTGTACTGCATCTTCAGCATGTTGCTGCATTCTAGAATCTATCGTTGTGTAAATTTTGAGTCCGTCATTATACAAATTATAATTTCCGCCATCTGGTTTAGGATTATTTTTAATCCAGTCTTTCATAAAACCATCAAGGTACGCTCTAAAATAGGTTGCTATGCCTTCGCGATGCGATTCTGGTGAATAATTTAAATCTAACTCTGTTTTTTGAAGTGAATCTTTTTGAGCTTCAGTAATGAACTCATACTTTTCCATTTGGCTGAACACTACATTTCTTCTGTTTTTTGTGCCTTCAGGATTACGATGTGGTCTTGGGTTATACAAGGAAGAGTTTTTAAACATGCCAACCAGCATTGCAGATTCTTTAAGATCTAACTCTTTCGGTTCTTTTCCAAAATAAATTCGGGCTGCACTTCTAATGCCATCAGCATTATTTCCAAAATCATAGATATTGAAATACATAGCAATGATTTCTTCCTTGGTGTATTGACGTTCCAATCGGATAGCAATAATCCATTCTCTTACCTTTTGAAATACGCGTTGTATTTTATTTGATGAGACTTGTTTTGTGAATAATTGTTTAGCCAGTTGCTGTGAAATTGTGCTCGCTCCTCCACCTTTACCAAATTTTGCTATTGCTCTTAAAGTTCCTCTGGCATCAATACCAGAGTGATCATAATATCTAATGTCTTCAGTGGCTACTAATGCATCAACTAAATGCTTTGGCAGTTCACTGTAATCAACAGGCGTTCGATTATCATTAAGATAAAACTTGCCTAAGGTTTTATCATCTGAAGAAATCACTTCAGTTGCCAAATGGGTTTTAGGGTTTTCTAAAATTGTATGATCTGGCATTTCACCTAAAAATCCCCAAGATGCTAGCAAAAATGTTAATATGAATAATAATACGCCTCCTGTAAAGGTCATCCAAAACCAACGTATATATTTAGAAAAATCAACGGTTGTAGTCGATGTCGATTTCTTTTTTGTTATTTTTTTTGCCATAACTAATTATTAATATCTCTCTCAATTCTAAAACCTACATCTGTAATACCTTCAAGACTTAACACCCCTTTTACTTCGCCATTTTTACGCATAGCATGTTGAACTTTAATTAGGTATTCTCCCGCTTCATTAAATACAAAAGGTTCTTCATAACCCTTATACCATAGTTTATTTTCTTTTATATCTGTAAATCCTGAACCCAGAAATGTTCCATCTGGAGCAGCCATTCGATACTCTAAGGTATCTTTTACGGTTTTTCCATTAGGATAGTTTAATTCAACAACCAAAAATAAATTACTGTATTTGTAATCACTGGTGTTTCTCAAATTGACAAACAAATTATAATTACTAATAGTGTCTGGTGGTGAAACTTTAAAAGTCACAATTGAATCTTTATGCCATTGATCTGGAATGGACTTATACTGGTCAAAAACACGATTAGAATCGCATGAGACAGCAATTAAGGCCATTAAAAAAACAATGCGATACTTACTTTTTAGCATTATTCTGAGGCTTTTGACGACGTCTTTGTTTACCTTTATTATTTTTACGTTTGTTGTTGCGTTTTGGACTATCGAAACGGGTTAAACTATCTTGACCAACAACGTTTTCAAACTCGGTTTTAGTATCTTGAATTAGCTCAGCAGCATATTCCTCTAAGCTAGCAACTTTTTGTTTTGCTTTATTTTTATCAATAATTTCTCTAACCTGATCTGTTGTAAGCACGTGCCAATTCATCCATTCACCTTCATAAGCATACCAAAGATGTCCTTTAAAAATATCCGTTTTCTGGCAAACTGCTGTTCCTTTTTCAGTATATAATTTGGTGTCATTTTTAGGGAATGCTTTTAGAGCATCTAAATAGGCATCTAACTCATAATTTAAACAACACTTAAGTTTCCCACATTGACCAGCCAACTTTAATGGGTTCAATGATAATTGTTGGTATCGAGCAGCAGATGTACTCACTGATCTGAAATCGGTTAGCCAGGTAGAGCAGCATAACTCTCTACCGCAAGAACCAATTCCTCCTAGACGAGCAGCTTCTTGTCGGAAACCAACTTGCTTCATCTCAATACGTGTTCTAAATTCACGAGCAAACAATTTAATTAATTCTCTAAAATCAACGCGTTCTTCAGCAGTATAATAAAATGTGGCTTTACTGGCATCACCTTGATATTCGATATCAGAAATTTTCATTTTGAGTTTTAAATCAATAGCAAATTGACGTGCTTTAACCTTCATTGGTTCCTCTTTATCTCTGGCATCAGACCAAACGTCAATATCTTTTTGAGATGCTTTTCTATAGATTTTTAAGACGTTTTCTTCATCATTAATATCTATTTTTTTGCGTTTCATTTGAACTCTTACCAATTCACCAGTAAGTGTTACCATGCCAATATCATGGCCAGATTGTGCTTGTGTAGCAACAATATCTCCAATACTTAAAGACAAATTTTCGGTGTTTTTATAGTATTGTTTTCTTCCGTTTTTAAAACGCACCTCAACACCAATAAAAGGTTCTTCACCTTGAGGTAACGACATATTAGCCAACCAATCAAAAACAGTTAATTTGTTACAGCTATCTGTGCCACAAGTTCCATTGTTTTTGCATCCTTTTGGTTGTCCATCTTTTCCAGTTGAGCAACTGTTACAACTCATAAGTTTTATATATATAGATTCTGAAAAATAGTAATTTCAGAAGACGATTCATAGTTCTTTTGAAATGTAAAGATAAGATTATTTATTAAGTATAATCCATGAATAAGATGAACCAGATTTCTTTTTCTTTAATCTGTGTGGCATACATTTTTTTTAACAAAAAATAATGAGTTTAAGATGCTCACAATTTAATTCTCTTTCGATGATATCATATAAACGTAAAACTTACAATTATGAAATTTAAAACTACACTTTCCTTTTTAGCTCTTTTTTTTGTTTTATTCAGCTATGCTCAATCTCCTAACTCTGAAGTCGGTGGAGGTGAATTCGTTTTCAATCCTGAAAAAAAATCTTGTATAACCCCAGAACAACGACGTGATATGATTCAAGAAATTCAAGCTAACATTGAAGAATTACGACAAGAGCATAAATTATCATTTTCAGAAGACAGAAGAGGTAATCACCCACTTTTTGAATGGCCTTTACAAAAAGCTAATGGTGTAAGCTACAACGAAATTTACGGTATTAGTGGATATGTAGATCATGATACTGGATTCCCAAATCAGTTAAACGATTATAACTGTGGAACGAGAACTTATGACACAAGTGCTGGATACAATCATCAAGGTACTGATATGTTTACGTGGCCATTTGGATGGAAAATGATGGACGACGACGATGTTGAAATTATAGCTGCCGCTCCTGGTCAAATTATTGTGAAACATGATGGAGAATTCGACAGAAGTTGTTCTTTTAATAATCCAAATCCTTGGAATATAATAATCGTACAACACGGCGATGGTAGTGTTGCTGCTTACGGACACATGAAAAATGGTTCTACCACTTCAAAAAATGTTGGTGATATGGTTTCTGTTGGCGAATACCTAGGCATTGTAGGAAGTTCAGGCATTTCAACTGGACCACATTTACATTTTGAAGTTCTTACTGATGAGACTTTTACAACAATAGTTGATCCTTATGTTGGGACTTGTAATTCAACAACTTCAGATTCGTGGTGGGCAAGCCAGAGACCATATAACGATCCTGGCATTAATGCGGTACTAACGCATACTGCAGATCCTGTTTTTCCAACATGCCCAACATCAGAAACCACCAATGAAAGTAACCAATTTGAAATCAATCAGGAGGTGTTTTTTACCATATTTTTAAAAGATCAAGTTTCAGGAACTAGCGCTAACTTAAGAATAATAAAACCTGATAACACTGATTATTTTAACTGGGCTCATGATTTAACAGACAACTTTTATGCCTCTTGGTGGAGGTGGACTGCTTATCCTGATGTCGCTGGAGAATGGAAATGGGAAGCTACTTATGCTGGAGAAACTGTCACACATACTTTTAATGTTATAGATCCTTTAAGTATTGATGAGAACAATTTTAATCAAACTTCCGTATATCCTAATCCGTTTAATGATGTCATTAATATTTCTTCTAAAACAAAAGTAGTGAAGGCTCATATTGTAGATATTTTAGGAAAAACAGTTCTAAATATTGAAGATACCTCAAATGGAATAAGTCAAATAAATGTATCTGATTTTTCAAACGGAATGTACTTTGTTAGGCTGGAAAGTGAAGCTAATGAAATGAAAACAATTAAACTAATTAAGGAATAAACCTAAAAGAAGTAGTTTAAAATCAAATCTGTCATTTTGAGTGCAGTCGAGAAATCTATATGATTGATTTCTAAGACATTTCGACTGCGCTCAATGTGACAATTATACTTTTTTATTGACTTAATAGACAGTTTACTTTATTTCTTTAATACTTCAAAAATGTTTCTTAAGTCTTTTTTATAAGGTAGGTGATCTGCTCTTCCCTTTTTAAAAATATCATTACTATTACCTTGTCCTTTTCGCAGTTCCTTTTGTTCTTCGTAAGGCAATCTGTTTATTTCCATGCAATTTGAAGAACAACAATTTTCCATTTGTTCTTTACAGTCATCACACTGAATAAATAATAAATGACAAGCTTCATTTGCACAATTGGTATGTAAATCTGCAGGTTGACCACATTGATGACAATTGGCAATGATATCTTCAGAAATTCGCTCAGAACGACGCTCATCAAACACAAAGTTTTTTCCAATAAATTTATTTTCTAAATCATTAGCTTCAACCTGTCTTACATAATTGATGATACCTCCTTCAAGCTGAAACACCTTTTTAAACCCTTTGTGCTTGTAGTAAGCACTCGCTTTTTCACAACGAATTCCGCCAGTGCAATACATCACCAGATTTTTATCTTCTTTGTGTTCCTTGAGGTCTTCTTCAATTAAATCTAACGATTCTCTAAACGTATCAACATCTGGAGTCACTGCATTTTTAAAATGCCCAATCTCACTTTCATAGTGATTTCGCATGTCTACCAAAACGGTATTTGGATCTTCAATTAAATAGTTAAAAGTCTCAGCATTAACATGAATTCCTTTATTAGTTACATCAAAAGTATCATCATTTAATCCATCAGCAACAATTTTGTGACGCACTTTAACTTTTAACTTTAAAAAAGCAAAATTATCATGCTCAATAG
The DNA here is from genome assembly GCF_000826645.1 of Psychroserpens mesophilus. Taxonomy (GTDB): domain Bacteria; phylum Bacteroidota; class Bacteroidia; order Flavobacteriales; family Flavobacteriaceae; genus Psychroserpens; species Psychroserpens mesophilus. The sequence continues at coordinate 1,758 of NZ_JXJP01000030.1, read as the reverse complement.
CGATGTTTAATCTTACGTTTTCTAAAAAAGAAATAGTATCCAGGTGATTTTTAAAATTTTGGAAATTTTCAGCTGGAACTGATAGTTGGGCATTGATGCCTTCTTTAGCTACATAAATTCTTCCAAGAACATCTAAATCGTTCCAGGCTAAAAACATATGGTTTCTAAAAATTTCGGTATTACCAATTTTGGCGTACTTGTAGAAAGAGATTGTTAAGCGGTCTTTTCCCGCTTTCTCGATAAGTTCTGCTCTTTCTTTAGCACTTAAGTTATTGTACAGTTGCATGCTATACTAATTTTAGGTGTTAAAAAATATGAATTGCAAAGATAGAAAAAGCATTGAGTATCAAAATATAAAACAACAAAAAAGCACTTATGGGTTATCCAAAGTGCTTTTTTTACAGACTAACTCGTTATTAATATTTTTAATTTGATCTTAAAAATATTTTACGAGTTAGCCACCATCGGCTTTACAGTTACTGTTTATATGTACGGTAACTGTAATACCTAATGCGTTGTTAAAAATAATTTTTCTAAAAAATCTCATTCTAATTATTAGAATTTAATTTAAGTGGATACGTCATGTAACTGACCTTTTTCATAGCAAGATTTCCCAATCTCAATTGGTAGATGCAAAATGTTTAAAAAGGTTGCGTCAGAAGATTGAAAAAAATTAAAACTTATTGTAATTTAGCAGACCTATCAAATAAAAACAGATTGTAATGAGTAGTGAAAAAGAAGCCAAATTAAAAGCCTTAAAATTAACCTTAGATAAGCTTGATAAAGCCTATGGAAAAGGAACCGTTATGAAAATGAGCGACCAGGCAGTCGTTGATGTTGACGCCATTTCTTCTGGTTCTTTAGGGCTAGATATTGCATTAGGTGTTGGAGGTTATCCAAGAGGAAGAGTGATTGAAATTTACGGACCAGAATCTTCTGGTAAAACCACATTAACACTTCATGCCATTGCTGAAGCACAGAAAGCTGGAGGTATAGCTGCTTTTATAGACGCTGAACATGCTTTTGATAGAACATATGCAGAAAAATTAGGAGTTGATATTGATAATCTTATCATTTCTCAACCAGACAATGGTGAACAAGCGCTTGAAATTGCCGATAATTTAATTCGCTCTGGAGCTATAGATATTGTGGTGATAGATTCTGTTGCGGCATTGACACCAAAAAGTGAAATTGAAGGTGAAATGGGAGATTCTAAAATGGGACTTCACGCTCGTTTAATGTCTCAGGCATTGAGAAAATTAACGGGTTCTATTAGCAAGACCAATTGCACAGTAATCTTTATTAATCAGCTTAGAGAAAAAATTGGTGTGATGTTTGGAAATCCCGAAACTACTACTGGTGGAAATGCCTTAAAATTTTATGCCTCTGTAAGACTAGATATTAGACGATCTACTCAAATTAAAGAAACTGATGGCAATGTAGCAGGTAATAAAACAAGAGTTAAAGTAGTAAAAAACAAAGTTGCGCCACCTTTTAAAATGTGTGAGTTTGACATCATGTATGGTGAAGGAATTTCAAAAGTAGGTGAAGTATTAGATTTAGCAGTTGAACACGAAATTATTAAAAAAAGTGGTTCTTGGTTTAGTTATGGTGAAACCAAACTCGGTCAAGGGAGAGATGCCGTTAAAGCATTAATTAAAGATAATCCTGAATTAATGGATGAACTTGAAGACAAAGTAAGGGCACTCATTAAGGGTGACGCTTAAAACTTAAATACTTAAAAAAAATCCCTAATTA
>NZ_JXJP01000003.1 GCF_000826645.1 Psychroserpens mesophilus | reverse complement strand
CCACCAACAGAGCAGGAGATAGAAGCATTATTTACAGATAACTGTGGTAATGTAAATGCGACCTTAGAGATTGTATCTCCAGCGGAGAATACAGATTGTCTATGGGCAGTATTATACAGATATACTATTGTAGATGACTGTGGAAACTATGCAGCACCAGTTAAGATCTACCATAATGGTGGAGATAAGACAGCACCAGAATTGGTAGGAGACTTACCAGAGGGTGTAACAGGATTACAGTGTTTAAGTGAAAACCCAGGAGCACCAGATTTAGGAGCTATCCAGGCCGCTTATACAGATAACTGTGGTGATGTTGTAGTAACACCATTTGAGCCTAATATTGTAGGTGACGATTGTGGATGGACAGCGACTTACGAGTATGAAATTAAAGATACTTGTGGTAACAAGTTACCAAACTTGGTAATTGTGAATAGTGGTGAAGATACTATGGCACCAGAATTAGACGGAGAGATCCCAATGGGAGAGAATACGGTTAACGCTTGTAAAGATTCTGATTTAGGAGAGCCAACAGAGGAAGAGATAGCAGCGTTATTCTCAGATAACTGTACAGATATCACAGCTGATAATGTATTGAAAGTAGAGAAGTTAGCAATCGGATCAGATTGCGAGTGGATTAGAGTATTTGAATATACAGTGTCTGATAACTGTGGTAATCTATACCCAACATTCAAGATCAACTACCAAGGTGGTGATTCAGAAGCTCCAATGGCAACAGGTGAGTGTGCTGATGAAGTGATGGTAATTGGAACAGAGAATGGTGCAGTATGCCCAGCTGATGCTTCAATCTCACTAAACATTGGTGATGAAATCTCTGCAGGTGATAATTCATGGTCTGTTGCTGGAATAACAGTAGCTCAAATGAATGGTACATTAGTACCTTGCTTTACAGACAACTGTGCTGATGTTGATGAATTAACGTTTAGAGTAATTGGTAAATCAACAGCTCAAGGAGATTGTTCTACAACTTTAACAGTAACATTTGAAGTGGAAGATTTATGTGAAAACGTATCTGAACCTTTCTTATGTACATTTATCGTTGTCGATGACACAGCTCCAGTAGTAGAGTGTCCAGAAGGTGAAGATTTTGGTTTAGTTACTGAAACTCCAACTGAGTTTGCTGATAAAGCAACTTGGACTGACAACTGTCAAGGTTCTGGTGAAACTGAAGCGTATTCTGATGATTTACAAGAAGATCAAGGTGAAGTTGTATATGTTGGTGGAGACTATGTCTTTACTTTTGAAGCAGGATATGTGCTAACATTAGAAGGTCAGCCAGCTGGTACTCAAAATGATGAACCATATTACACAGGGGCGATTACTAACTTAAACGGAGCCATATTAACAGAATATGGAACTTTCGAAGTTATTTACAATCCTTCTAGTGGACAGTATGATGTATGGCAAGACTTCGGTAACGGAAACGGACCATTCGTAGCAGGAACAGCAAGTGCAGATGCATTTGAAATTTGTGATGCTAATGCATGGTACTTTGAAGCACAAGATGGTCATAATAAAGCATTTACTTTACAGTGTCCTGAGTATACAAGTACAACCATATTTACATTAGTTCGTACGTTTACAGCAGATGATGGTTGTGGTAATGTTGGTACATGTGATGTAACGTACACTTGGTCTATTTCTAATCAGTGTAATGAAGAACCAATAATTACGTGTCCTAATCAAACTGGAATATTATTTGATCCATGGGGCTTTTTAGGGGAACCTCAAGAAACATTTGATTCATCACCTGATAATGCTGGGTATGCAGTAGCAACCAATGGTTGTGGTAATATAATTTCTGCTATATCTTATACAGATGAATTAGGTGAATCTTTGTTGTTTGACAATCCTTTTGGAGGAGAACCTTTGGAAGTAAACCAAATAATTCGAACTTGGACTGCAACTAATGCCGCTGGTCTTAGCTCTAGCTGTATACAAATAATTAGTGGATCCCCTATTTATTTTAATATTAATAGAGAAAGTGGGCTAGATCATCAAGAAGAGAAAATCGATTTCAAAGCGTTCCCAGTACCATTTGATAATGAGGTAACGATTACTTATGAATTTGATTACAGAACAGATGTGACTATTGAGTTCTTCGATACTAAAGGATTATTAGTATTAACAGAAACGAACACAAGATATGTTGCAGGTTCAACAGGTAGAACGACATTAGATCTATCAAGAACTTCTAATCAGGTATTCTATGTGAAGTTAACGACTAATCAAGGTTCGGTTACTAAGAAGATTGTATCTTCAGGTAAGAAGTAATGAGTAATGAGAATTAAATAATTAGGGAATTCCCTAAGGGTATATATAAAAGACAGCTAGAAATAGCTGTCTTTTTTTATGCTTTAGGTTGTAAAAGAATATTAATCATTTATAGTGAAAACAAATTTCAAATTAATAAGACAAAAAGATATATGATATTTAAAGAGTTCTAGATTTTTTTTTACTAAAGAAATGCTCTTAAAGATAGGGGTACTTGAATGGTATGGAATAATTTTAATAATTGGAGGCTAAATAAAAACGATATCTAGATTTGATTTTGTTTTGTATTCAAAATAGAATCAGCCCAAGATGTGGCCTCATCAATAGTATCTAAAATTTCAAAAGGTTTATTTAAAAACAATTTTTCTATTTCCGCGTTGCGTTTGGCTTTGTAATCTGAAGAAACTACACAGAAGCCAGCAAGGTTCTCAATTTTAGATGTCTCTCTATAAACAGCAGGATCAACGGCATAAGAATAAAGCCGATGTGTAATGTAAACGAATCTGGTGTTTTTATAATACGTATCTGCTACATTTAACAATACAGAATTATGCTCAGGTGTAACTGTCACACCTTCATTTATAACTACAATCATGTAGTGATCATAAATATGCATTGTACAAAAATCATATTTTAAAACATCAGTCATACTTAAAGTTAACAATATCTTCTGTTAAAGCAAAAAAAAACGTCTAGAAATTTTCTAGACGTTTATCAATTTATGTGTAAAATTTACGATTCAGAATGCTTTTTTGGCTTTTCAATTTTTATGGTTAATTCATCAGATTTTGTATCCAGATCCATAATTATTTTATCGCCTTCCTGCAACTGTGAATTAATGATTTCTTCAGCCAATGCGTCTTCAATGTATTTTTGAATAGCGCGCTTTAAAGGTCTTGCACCATATTGTTTGTCAAATCCTTTTTCAGCAATATAGTCTTTAGCTTTATTTGACAGTTTTAGTTCGTAACCCAAATCTTTGATTCTCTTGATAAGAAATGCTAATTCAATATCAATAATCTTATTGATGTCTTCTTTTTCAAGAGCATTAAAAACCATAACATCATCAATTCTATTTAGGAATTCAGGAGCAAATGCTTTTTTCAGAGCATTTTCTATGATGCTACGGCTATTGTCATCGGCTTGTGCTGTTTTGGCTGCTGTTCCGAAACCAACTCCTTGTCCGAAATCTTTCAATTTTCTAGCACCAATATTCGAGGTCATGATAATGATCGTATTTCTAAAATCAATTTTACGCCCTAAACTATCAGTAAGATAACCATCATCAAGTACCTGAAGCAACATATTAAAGACATCAGGATGTGCTTTTTCAATTTCATCTAAGAGAATAACAGCATAAGGCTTACGTCTCACTTTTTCAGTAAGTTGTCCGCCTTCTTCATAACCAACATAACCAGGAGGTGCTCCAATAAGTCTGGAGATTGCAAATTTCTCCATATATTCACTCATATCAATTCTGACTAAGGCATCCTCGCTATCAAATAGCTCACGAGCTAATACTTTAGCTAATTGCGTTTTACCAACACCAGTTTGACCTAAAAATATAAATGAACCAATTGGCTTATTAGGATCTTTAAGTCCAGCACGATTACGCTGAATGGCTTTAACAACCTTTGCGACAGCTTCATCCTGACCAATAACTTTTCCTTTTATCAATTCTGGTAGTTGTGCGAGCTTGTTGCTTTCGGTCTGAGCAATTCTATTTACAGGAATTCCTGTCATCATAGAGACCACATCTGCAACATTATCCTCTGTAACAATTTCTCTATGCTGTTTCGTTTCTTCTTCCCATTTTTCCTGAGCTAAAGCTAAATCTTTCTCCAAGCGCTTTTCATCATCTCTTAATTTAGCAGCTTCCTCGTACTTTTGTTTTTTAACAACCGTATTTTTAGTTTCTTTGACTTCTTCCAGTTTCTTCTCAAGCTCCAGGATTTGTTTTGGCACATCTATATTTGTGATGTGTACACGTGAACCAGCTTCATCTAAAGCATCAATCGCTTTATCTGGTAAGAAGCGTTCAGTCATATATCTGTTAGTTAATTTTACACACGCTTCAATAGCTTCATCTGTATAATCAACATTGTGATGTTCTTCGTATTTTCCTTTAATATTATTAAGGATTTCAATGGTTTCTTCTACAGTAGTAGGCTCGACTATGACTTTCTGAAAACGACGCTCTAAAGCACCATCTTTTTCGATGTATTGTCTGTACTCATCAAGCGTAGTTGCACCAATACATTGAATTTCTCCTCTGGCTAAAGCAGGCTTAAACATATTAGACGCATCTAAACTTCCAGTTGCGCCTCCAGCACCAACAATAGTGTGAATTTCATCAATAAACAAAATGATATCGTCATTCTTCTCAAGCTCGTTCATAACGGCTTTCATACGTTCTTCAAATTGTCCTCTGTATTTTGTTCCAGCGACTAAGCTCGCTAAATCTAGAGTAACCACACGTTTGTTGAAAAGAATACGTGATACCTTACGCTTTACAATTCTAAGCGCTAAACCTTCAGCGATGGCAGATTTACCAACACCTGGTTCTCCAATTAATAAAGGGTTATTCTTTTTACGTCTGCTTAAAATTTGCGAGACACGTTGTATTTCTTTTTCACGACCTACAACGGGATCTAATTTGCCTTCCTCAGCCATAACCGTTAAATCTCTACCAAAATTATCTAAAACAGGTGTTTTGGATTTTTTAGTAGACTTAGAACCAGTCTGACCAAATGGATTTTGTTTAGCATCATCATCTTCAGTTGGTTCATCATCTGAAAAAGATTCTGCTTTTGGCTCGTCTATAAAATCATCTTCGTTTGTTATCATAAATTTGAATTGTTCTTTAACATTATCATAATCTACTTTCAACTTATTTAAAAGTTTAGTTGTAGGATCGTTTTCATTTCTTAAAATACACAATAATAAATGTGCAGTATTAATAGAAGTGCTTTGAAAAAGTTTAGCTTCTAAAAAAGTAGTTTTTAAAGCGCGTTCAGCTTGTCTCGTAAGATGAAGATTCTTCTTTTCATTAGAGGTTATCGTAATATTAGGGTTGGCAGGACTTAATATTTCTACTTTGCGTCGTAGGTGATTCAGATCTATATCTAAAGCACTTAAAATATCAATTGCCTTTCCGCTACCATCGCGAAGTAAGCCTAACATTAAATGTTCGGTACCAATAAAATCGTGGCCTAAACGTAAAGCTTCTTCTTTGCTAAACGCAATTACGTCTTTGACTCTTGGGGAAAAATTATCATCCATAGTAAACTCTTTCTGCATTAAAAATAGTAAAAACAAGTATAAAAAGGCAAAAACTATACCTTAAAATATAATATTAGTCTAATAGACTAAAAAAACTTTACAAAATCAAAGTTTTTAACAAGTAACTTATTAAAAATAAATGCCAAATTTTGTTAATAAAAAATATTAAAAAAGAGTTTTATAAGTTCTGTAAACACTATGAAATTGGTTATCTTAGCATGTTTTGAAAACCTACAAAAAATCTAATTATTTTATTTATGGCAGAAGGAGAAAAATTGATCCCTATTAACATAGAAGATGAAATGAAATCGGCTTACATTGATTATTCAATGTCAGTCATTGTGTCACGTGCATTACCAGATGTGAGAGATGGTTTAAAACCTGTTCATAGACGTGTGTTATACGGTATGCATGAATTAGGAGTTAGATCGAATACAGCCCACAAAAAGTCGGCTAGAATTGTTGGAGAGGTACTTGGTAAGTATCATCCCCATGGCGATACTTCGGTTTATGATGCAATGGTGCGTATGGCTCAGGAATGGAGTTTGCGTTACATGTTAGTTGACGGACAAGGAAACTTTGGTTCTATCGATGGTGATAGTCCTGCAGCAATGCGTTACACGGAAGCTCGTATGCGTAAGATATCTGAAGATATGCTTGCTGATATTGATAAGGAAACTGTTGATCATAAATTAAATTTTGATGATACTTTACAAGAGCCTACGGTGTTACCTACTCGTATTCCTGGGCTTTTAGTAAATGGAGCATCTGGTATTGCAGTAGGTATGGCTACCAATATGCCACCTCACAATTTAAGTGAAGTGGTTGATGGAACAGTAGCTTATATCGATAATAATGACATTGAAATTGACGAGCTCATAACGCATGTCAAAGCTCCTGATTTCCCAACTGGAGGTACGATCTATGGTTACGATGGTGTTCGCGAAGCTTTTAAAACAGGACGCGGACGAATTGTCATGAGAGGAAAGGCTATTATTGAAGAAGTTCAAGGTAGAGAAACCATTATCGTGACTGAAATTCCATATCAGGTGAATAAAGCTGATATGATTAAAAAAACAGCAGACCTTATTAATGATAAAAAGATTGATGGGATTTCGTTAATTAGAGATGAGTCTGATAGAAATGGAATGCGCATCGTTTATGTATTAAAACGTGATGCTATTCCAAATATCGTATTGAATATGTTGTATAAATATACAGCATTACAATCGTCTTTTAGCGTTAACAATATTGCATTAGTAAAAGGTCGTCCACAATTATTGAATCTTAAAGATATGATTCATCATTTTGTGGAACACAGACATGAAGTTGTTGTTAGACGTACAAGATATGAATTACGCAAAGCAGAAGAACGTGCTCACATCTTAGAAGGTTTAATTATAGCTTCTGATAATATTGATGAAGTTATTGCACTTATCAGAGCCTCTTCAAATGCAGATGAAGCCCGAGAAAAGTTAATCGAACGCTTTAAGCTTTCAGAAATTCAAGCGAAAGCTATCGTAGAAATGCGTTTACGTCAATTAACTGGACTGGAGCAAGATAAGCTACGTAGTGAGTATGAAGAATTGATGAAAACCATTGAAGATTTAAAAGACATTCTTGATAAGAAAGAGCGTCGTATGGACATCATCAAAGAAGAACTTTTAGTTGTAAAAGATAAATATGGTGATGAGCGTCGCTCAAAAATAGAATATGCTGGAGGCGATTTAAGTATTGAAGATATGATTCCAGATGAGCAGGTTGTGATTACAATCTCTCATGCAGGTTACATTAAAAGAACATCACTTACAGAATACAAAACCCAACATAGAGGAGGCGTTGGTCAAAAGGCTTCAACGACTAGAAATGAAGATTTCTTAGAACATTTATTTGTTGGTACAAATCACCAGTATATGTTGTTCTTTACTCAGAAAGGAAAATGTTTCTGGATGCGAGTTTATGAAATTCCTGAAGGAAGTAAAACGTCTAAAGGACGAGCTATTCAAAACTTGATTAACATTGAGCAAGATGACAAAGTCATGGCTTTTATCTGTACTCAAGATTTAAAAGATGAAGATTACATTAATAGTCATTATGTCATTATGGCGACTAAAAACGGTCAGGTTAAGAAAACAGCTTTAGAACAATATTCTCGTCCGAGAACTAATGGAATCAATGCCATTACAATCAAGGAAGATGATGAACTACTAGAAGCAAAATTGACGACTGGAAACAGTCAGGTTATGCTTGCGCTTAAGTCAGGTAAAGCGATTCGATTTGAGGAAGCCAAGACGCGACCAATGGGAAGAAATGCTTCAGGAGTTAGAGGAATTAAACTGGCAAATGATAAGGATGAAGTAATTGGAATGGTTGCTATAGAAAATCCTCAAGAAGAATCTGTTCTTGTGGTTTCTGAAAAAGGCTATGGAAAACGAACCTATATCGATGATCCAGAAGATGGTGAAGCTGTTTACAGAATAACTAATCGTGGAGGAAAAGGTGTTAAAACTATTTCTATTACTGAAAAAACAGGACACTTAGTAGCTATTAAAACAGTAACAGATGACGACGACTTAATGATTATTAATAAATCAGGTATTGCAATTAGAATGGCGGTTAATGATTTACGAGTAATGGGTCGTGCCACACAAGGTGTGAAATTAATCAACCTTAAAGGAGGTGATTCTATTGCTGCAGTGGCTAAAGTTATGAAAGATGAAGATGAAGACGATTTAGATTTAAATGCTACCGATATTCAAGATGTTAATGAAGATGGCACAACTCTTGATATCAACGAAGAAGAATAACTATAATTAACACTAATTAAAACTATTTAATAATGAAAAAGCAAATCATAATTGCTTTAGCACTTCTAGTAAGTACTTTTTCCTTCTCTCAGAAAGATGAACTGAAAGCTGCTGAAAAAGCAATTAAAAACAAAAATTTCGCAGATGCAAAAGCTGCAATTCAATCTGCTGAAGCACTCATCGGCTCAGCGGATGATAAGACAAAGGCTAAATTCTATTTTTTAAAAGGAGAAGCACTCTATGCTAATGGAGCTGGTTCTAATGAAGATACAGATAAAGCTATTAAAAGTTTCAATATGGTAAAAGATATTGAAGCCAAGTCTGGTAAAATAAAATACTCTTCCAATGTTGAAGACATGAAAAAAACCATGTTAGGTAATTTTCTAACAAAAGCAAATACAGCTTTACAGGAAAAGCGTTACATGCAGTCTTCTGATGGTTTTAATAAAGCGTATCGCATGTCTCCAAAAGACACCTTATATCTTTACTACGCTGCGTCAACTGCAGTTACAGGTCAAGATTATGATACTTCTTTAAAGCTTTATGAAGAATTAAGAGATTTAGGTTATACAGGTATTGAGATGGAATATTCAGCAACTAATAAAGAAACTGGAGAACCTGAAAATTTTGATAATAAATCTCTGAGAGATTTTGCAGTTAGAGGCGGAACGCATATTGTTCCTAAAGAAAAGAAAACAGAGTCAAGATCTGGTGAAATCATAAAGAACATAGCTCTGATTTATATCAGTAAAGGAGAGGATGAAAAAGCGATTAAGGCAATTAAAGAAGCTAGATCTGAAAATCCGGATGATGCATCATTAATTATTTCAGAAGCTAATATTGAATTGAAATTGGGTAATAATGAAAAATTTAAGAGCTTAATGGAAGAAGCAACCTTAAAGGACCCAAATAATGCATCACTTCGTTATAATATAGGTGTGATGACGATGAAAGAAGGTGATTATGAAGAAGCTAGAAAAGCTTTTAAGAAGGCTTTAGAATTAGATCCTTCTATGAAAGATGCAGCGCTTAATATTTCTACTACTTACATTGAAGAAGGAAATAAATTAGTAGAAGAGATGAACAATCTAGGTACGTCTAACGCTGATTTTCAAAGGTATGATGAATTAAAAGAACAGAAAGTTAATTTGTTTCGAGAAGGAGCTAACATATTAATTAAGTTTTTAGATGGTAATCCAAGTGGGAGTAATGATATTTACCAACAATTGAATAACATTTATCTAGCTATTGGAGAAGTCGATAAAGCTAAAATGTACAAATCAAAGATCAAAGAATAGATATATATATCTATTGTAATAAAAAAAAAGCCACTCATTTCGAGTGGCTTTTTTTTATATTATTTTCTTGATAACTCTGAGTTTATGCGTATGACTGTTTTTGTCAACATTATATATACCAGAATGATCTAATCTGTCAATTCGTACTTTTCCGTGAGCATGAATAATATAATTATTTTCCATAATGATACCAACATGAGTAATTTGCCCTTCACTATTATCAAAAAACGCTAAATCTCCAGGTTCACTTTCTTCAATAAAACTTAAGGCTAGTCCTTGATTAGCTTGTTGAGAAGCATCACGCAGAAGATGATAACCATTTAATTTATACACCATTTGAGTAAAACCAGAACAATCAATACCAAATGGCGTTTTTCCTCCCCAGAGATAAGGTGCATTTAAATAGGTGAATGCTGTTTTTATAAGATTTTCTTTAGGTTGTTTTGTAGATATAGAACTGCCTTCAAAAGTATGCTTTAATAAACTTAAACCATTCAGTGATGCACCAAATGGGATGGTTGTTAATTGCTTATTTTCGTCTTCTACATATTCAATTAAATCATTAGAAAGTATATGAGCTTCACTTTGTATGGAAATATAGGACTCTTCAGTTATTTCTAAGTACTGCTTATTGTCAATCCAACCTTCATAGTTATCATAAGCTAAACGAATTCGACTCCAAGATTTACGTGGTTCCAAAACTTTAAAAATTTCACCATAAAGCACCTGAGAGACTAACTCACAAGTGTCACTAGGTTCAACTCTAAGTGGAACAATACTCAGATGACAAATTCCGTATTGCATCAATATAGGTTAATTGCGTTCTAATACTACAGCAGAAGCACCACCACCACCATTACAAATAGCAGCAGCTCCAATTTTAGCATTGTTTTGCTCAAGAACATTAAGTAAGGTAATCAAAATTCTAACACCAGAACAACCTAATGGATGACCTAAAGAAACGGCACCGCCATTAACATTTACATTACTGTCATTAAGTCCGAGAATTTTCATATTAGCCAAGCCAACAACAGAAAATGCCTCATTAAATTCAAAATAGTCGACATCATCAATCGAGATTCCAGCTTTATCTAATGCTAGTGGTAAAGCTTTAGCAGGAGCAGTAGTAAACCATTTGGGCTCTTGAGCAGCATCAGCATAACTTTTTATTGTAGCTAAAGGTTTTAATCCTAATTCTAGAGCTTTTTCTTTACTCATTAATACCATCGCTCCAGCACCATCATTAATGGTTGATGCATTAGCAGCAGTTACAGTTCCTTCTTTAGTAAAAGCAGGACGTAAAGCCGGTATTTTTTCTATTTTGACATTGGTATATTCTTCATCTTTTGATACGACAATAGCATCACCACGACGTTGAGGCACTTCAACAGGAACAACCTCATTATCAAATTTGCCAGCATCCCAAGCAGCTGCTGAACGTTTGTAAGATTGAATAGCAAAAGCATCCTGATCTTCACGGGAGAAATCGTATTCAGTAGCACATGCGTCAGCACAAACTCCCATAGCATTGTTATCGTAAGCATCTACGAGTCCATCTTTTTGCATGCCATCTTCCATAGTGGCAGGACCAAATTTAGTTGCTGTTCTGGCATGGTAGTAATGTGGTATTAAACTCATATTTTCCATACCACCAGCTACAATGATATCAGCATCGCCTAAAGCAATAGATTGTGCCGCTTGCATTACAGCTTTCATTCCAGAAGCACATACTTTATTTATTGTGGTACAAGGAACAGTATCAGGAATACCTGCATAGATGGCTGCTTGTCTTGCTGGAGCTTGACCTGTACCAGCTTGAACAACATTACCCATTAATACTTCTTGAACCATTTCTGGCTTTAAATTAATTTTATCTAAAGCGCCTTTAATAGCGGTTGCTCCAAGTTTAGGCGCTGGAACTGTTGATAATGCACCTAAAAAGCTTCCTATTGGTGTTCTTGCTGCTGAAACAATAACGACTTCTTTACTCATTTCTATTCCGTTTTTGTTAATTGATGCAAAATTAATCATTTTTAATAGATTTTTTGCTATCAATTTGAGAACATCAAAAGTTTAATCTATTATATTTTATTACTTTTGAATGAATACAAATACACCTTAACTTAAAGGTATAAGTAACTCCTTAATACACAAGATGGAAGATTTCATTAATAAATGGTACAAAAACCATTCACTTTTATATAAAGTCCTTTTGTTTTTGAGTACCACTTTTTTAATTGTGTATTTATTTCCAAAAAGTGGAAAATTTAAATATGATTTCGATAAAGGAAAGCCATGGCAATCTGAAAATTTGTATGCGCCTTTTGATTTTGCAATAAAAAAATCATTTGATGAGATCCAAAAGGAAGAACAAGACATTAAAGCAGTAAGTCCAATATACTTTGATATTAATACAAATGTAAAGTCGGAAGTTTTTAAATTGTATAATGAGAAATTTGATGATATATTTCTGGATACAATTCCCCAAAAAAGAATGCTTAAGGATGTTGGGAAATCTGCAATAGATAATTTATACCGTTTTGGTGTTCTTGATGAGAATTATAAATATCCAGATGATAAGAGCATTATTCTGGTTGAAGACCAAAAACAAGTAGCAGACATTAATTACGGACAATTAACTAAAATAGATGAATTTAGAACAATCATTGAAGACGCTTTAGTTTACAATGATTTATTAAAGTATGAACCTGCATTTATCTCTTTGTTTTTTGACATTATTTCACCTAATATTTCTCTTAATTCATCACTTACTGAAAATGCACTTCAAGAAGAATTAAACAGCATTTCAACGGTTAGAGGTAGTATCGAAAAAGAAACCTTAATCATTTCCAAAGGGGAAATTGTTGAAGGAAATAAATATGATATTTTAAAATCTTTAGAATCAGAATATGAGTCTCAGGTTTGGAATTCTTCCAACTATAATTTAGTTGTATTTGCTTACGCCTTGCTCGTCGCTTTAGCTCTTTTAATGCTGTTGCTTTTCTTACGAAAGTATCGAATTGAAGTGTTTTTAGACAATACTAAAGTCACTTTTATATTTTTCAATATTTTATTGATGATTCTTTTAACCACTTTAATTATCAATTACAATTCTAAGCAGGTATATGTTATTCCACTATGTATTTTACCATTAGTGTTAAAGGCCTTTTTTGATGCACGACTAGGATTATTTGCGCATGTACTTACTGTCTTATTGTTGGGATTTATTGTCCCTAATAGTTATGAGTATATGTTTCTTCAAATTATTGCAGGTATTGTAACTATTCTTACGGTTTCAGAGTTATATAAACGTGCCAATTTATTTATTTCGGTTGGACAAATAACATTAATTTACATCATTGCATATTTTGCTTTTTTTGTCATTCATGAAGGAAATATAACGAGTTTGAAACTGGAAACTTTTGGTCTATTTATTTTATGCGGATTAGCAACCTTATTTGTTCAGCCTCTTATCTATATTTATGAAAAATTATTTGGTCTGGTCTCAGACGTTTCCCTTCTTGAATTATCAGACACAAATACAAAACTTTTAAAAGAATTATCAAATAAAGCACCAGGCACATTTCATCATTCATTAAATGTGGCTAACTTGGCGGAAGCTTCAGCAAATGAAATAGGCGCAAATGCCATGTTAGTTAGGGTAGGAGCTTTATATCATGATATTGGTAAAATGAAAGCACCTACTTATTTTACCGAAAATCAAGCCACAGGAATAAATCCACATGACGAACTATCATCTCGAGAAAGTGCAAAGATTATTATTGATCATGTAATAGACGGAATAGAAATAGCCAAGAAAAATAATTTGCCAGATCGCGTCATAGATTTTATAAGAACCCATCATGGAACGAGTATGGTTTATTATTTTTATATGAAAGAGAAAGAGCTCGATGCTACCATTTCTGATACCGACTTTAGATATCCTGGGCCAAAACCATATAGTAAAGAAACAGCTATATTAATGATGTGTGACAGTGTAGAAGCTGCTTCTAAAAGTTTGAAAGATCCATCCTCAACAAAAATTGATAAGTTTGTGGAGTCTATAATTAGCAAACAAATGGATGACGGACAATTTTTGAACGCAAATATTACATTTAAAGAGATACAATTAATAAAGAAAGTCCTTAAAAATAAACTCGCTAACATATTCCATCTCAGGATAGAATACCCAGAATAGAAAAACTACAAGAAAAAGTTTTAAAAATAGTTGCGTTCTTGGTAATGAAAAGTTACATTTGCAACCGATTTTAAAGTACGTTCTTTATAAAATAGGAGAGTTGCCAGAGTGGTTAATGGAGCAGTTTGCTAAACTGTCGACGGGTAACTGTCGCGCGGGTTCGAATCCCGCACTCTCCGCTTATATAATAATAGATAACCATTTCGGAGTGTAGCGTAGCCCGGTTATCGCGCCGCGTTTGGGACGCGGAGGTCGCAGGTTCGAATCCTGCCACTCCGACTAATTGATAATAATATTCAGTAAATTGAATATTAGAGTTACGGGCTCGTAGCTCAGCTGGATAGAGCACCTCCCTTCTAAGGAGGCGGTCATAGGTTCGAATCCTATCGGGCTCACAAAAAGACTTAACTTAATTGTTAAGTCTTTTTTGTTTTTAGTCGAATTATGAGTGCATTTCATCGATATTTGATCGTTAAATATGTATTTCATCGAATAAAATACACATTTAGACGATAATTTTGTTTGTTATT
Source organism: Psychroserpens mesophilus (assembly GCF_000826645.1). Lineage (GTDB taxonomy): Bacteria > Bacteroidota > Bacteroidia > Flavobacteriales > Flavobacteriaceae > Psychroserpens > Psychroserpens mesophilus. Next base: position 434,800 of record NZ_JXJP01000003.1, on the reverse strand, counting down.
GAGAAAATTTAACCTACATTTGTTCTATAATTTTCATTAAACCCCAAACCAATGAAAAACCTACTTAAAGCAATTGCTTGCGCAGTTGTTATTTCTACGTGTTATAATTGTTCTGTAGAATCAGCAGCAGAACCAATGCAAGAAGATTCAATAGTTTCTCAAGAAGAAATAATTGATTTTGAAATGCTTGAAGAACTTTGTTCTAACCAAGATCCTCAAGCAGTACTAACTAACAACAGTTTATTGTCAGTAGATTTTGAAGTATTCGATCAGTTCGGTCTTCTTATGACGCATGCCTACGGTGTGCCAGCTGGAGGTGTATCACCTACGTTAACATTTCCAGATGGTGTTACAACATTTATCGTTAGCACTTCTGCTTCTGAAAAGGAAGTTAAGATTGATATGGATAACTGTATGATATACGATGTTGTTATTAATGAGAATAACAATTTAAATACTGATGTACCTACACAACTTTAGTACATTTTAAAACAATTTTTTCGTTTGTAAGATTTGTAGTAAAGAAGAGGTAAGTATGACCTCCTTCTTTAATATTGAGTTTTTTGCGAATGGATTGGACGGTTTCAGGAAAGTTCCGGGATGTAATATTAGCTTTTGTAGTCAATTCTTTTTTTAAACGTTTTCTGTGATAGGGTAATTCATTATCTATTCTAAAACGTCTCCCTGGAAAATTTATAAGTTGATCAGATGTGTAAAGATGGCTGTTATTATGTAGTTTAGAAACACCTAGTTTTGACGCAACCAGTTTAAAGGCACCAGACTTATATATGGCTACATTTGGTTCGTATAAATATGTAAGTGGCTTGCTATAAGACGGTTCTGCATGTTGCTCATCATCTAAAAAAAAATCGAATAGCTCTTTGTTGTCATTCGTAATGTTAACTGTGCATATTTTGATAGCATCTGAATACCCTTTTTTTAGAATCCATAATAATTCTTTGACTTCATTTTTTACTGAAACAATATGCAGGGTTGCAACATTCTTTAATTCTTTTAGTCCGATGGATAAATCTAACAAAGGCGATGTTTTAACCATAATTTGATCTGTTTTTGTAAAGAGCATATCCAAATGTTCAGGGACATTGGGTAAACAATCTTCTAAGAAAAACACTTTTCCTTTTTGATCGTGTCGTCTTGAAGGATCAATATAAATCCAATCAAAATAATCAATGCTCTTTTTTAAAAAAGCAATGCCGTCTTCTGGCACAAAATCAATACTTTTTGCTTTTAATAACTGTGCATTGTGCGCTACAATTGCTGAAAGCTCTTTGTTGATTTCGCAATAAATTACTTTAGAGAATTGCTTTGAAAAATAGTAACAATCAATCCCAAATCCGCCAGTAATATCAATAATTGTATTTCCTGAAATCAATTCAGCTTTGTGTTTTGCAGTAGTTTCTGAAGACGTTTGCTCGATATTTAGCTTATTCGGAAAATATATGCCTTCAGTTTGAAACCATGTGGGTAATTTATGTTTACTTTTCTGTTTAGCTTCAATTTGTTCAACAATAGCTTTCATGCTTACACCTCGAATCTGTTGTCCTTTCAATAAAAGTATAGTAAGATCGTCATTAAGATGCGAATTAATAAACGTTTGAACCTCATTATGTAAAATATGTTGATTCAAAAGTATTAGAGATCTTTAGTGAGTTTTTTGACTAATCTATTTTCTGAAAGAAATTCCTTGAGTATTACTTTTATAGCTGTGTACGAAGGTACAGCGACTATCATTCCTATGATTCCGAATAATAAACCAGCAATGATAATTACTAAAAATATTTCGAGAGGATGAGACTTTACGCTTTTGGAAAATATAAAAGGCTGGCTAAAGAAATTATCTACTAATTGGGCCATGATAAATCCAATCATTACGTAGGTTGTTTTGGGTAAAATTACATCACTAAAACTTTCACCCAGATTGCTGGACATGGTTAATACAACCATTAAAACACCACTAACCAATGGCCCAACATAAGGTACAAGGTTTATTAGTGCACATAAAAAGGCTATGACTATGGCGTTTTCTATTCCAAAAATTAAAAGGACTATGGTATAAATAATAAATAGAATTAAAATTTGAAAAATCAAACCAACAAAGTATCTGGATAGTAAATCTTTTATTTTTTCAGAAGACTTTTTCCATCTAGATTCTTTAGATTCTGGTATGAATGTGATAATTCCGGTTTCAAAAAGTCTGCTATCTTTTAGGAAGAAAAATGAAATAAATAATACAGAAAACAGACCAATTATAGATTCTCCAAGACCACCAATAAAGGTGTTTAAAAAATTAGGAATGATTGAATAGTCTAGTTTAGAAAGCATTCCAGACTCTTTTATAGATTGTTCAACATCTACCTTACTAAGGTCAAAATAAGTAATGATTTCAGAATATAGATTTTCGGCGTTATTTTGAAGTTGGTCAATATCTAAAAGTGATAGATTTTGACCTTGTTCAACTATTAGAGGTATAAACATTCTAATGAGTCCTAAAAATAAGGCAATAAAAAACACCATTGTAACAATAACAGCTAACGTGTTATTAAATTTTAATTTATGTCTCAAAAATAGGATTATAGGTCTTCCAATAAGTGAAATTACAGCTGCAATGGCTATATATACAATTACAGATTGAATTTTATATAAAAAGAGAAGAACCAAGCTAATGCCAATTAACACAGCAAAAGCTCTTAATATTCCGTTAGCGATGATTTTTGAATTCATAATCTAAAGATATAAAAACTGTTATAAGAATTGATTGCTTATTTCATATAAAGCTACAGTGGTTGCCTGAACGACATTCATACTACTATTTTGACCATACATTTCAACATGAATTACGTTGTCACACAAGTGAAGTATAGTTTCAGAAACACCAAAATTCTCATCACCAATAATAAGAGCAATAGGTTGCTTTGTTGAAAATTTAAAGGTGTGAATCGGCTTACTCTTATTGGTGATTTCAAGCGCAATGATTTGATAACCTTCTGTTTTTAGCTGACTGACTTCATCAAGAATATTCTCTGATATTTTATAATTTACCGACTTCTCAGTAGCTCTTGAGGTTTTGGTCATTTTGCGTCCGAGTGGAATGTGCTCACCACATAATATTAATTGTTCGACTCCATAAGCATCGGCAGTTCTAAACAAACTTCCAACGTTTGGAGCATTCGTGACATTTTCACAAACCAAAGTGATTGGAAATGTGCGTTTGGTAAATGATGTAGAGTAGTGGTCGAGTTGCATTTATAAATGAAACGTTTTGCCACAATCATAACTCATATGAATTGGTGGTCCAGCAAAAAAACACGAGACTCTACTGAAAGGAGCTTGATGAAAGTTTGAAAATCCAGTAGAATGAGAATGGTTGTTAATTTCTGGTAGCGATTCAAAAGCAAATACGATTGTAATTAGTACAGCTAAAAATTTTGATATGTAATTGTGTGTTTTCATGCTTAGATTTAATTCTCAAAAGCATATTTGACAATATTGGCTCCCATTTGCAGCGCTTTTTCTCTAACGCTTGGAGGATCATTATGTACTTCAGGATCTTCCCAGCCATCGCCTAGATCGCTTTCAAAAGTAAATAGCAATACCATTCTGCTTTCATGGAATAAGCCAAAAGCCTGAGGTCGTTTCCCATCGTGTTCATGAATTTTCGGTAAACCATCTGCAAATGTATAAGCACTATAAAAAATCTCATGATTGGCAGGTAATTCAACCAGTTCCTGATTCGGAAAGACTTTTTTTAATTCCTTTATAATATAAGGCTGCATACCATAATTGTCATCAATATGCAGAAAGCCACCAGATATCAAATAATTGCGAAGGTTTTCAGCATCTTCATCACTAAAAAAAACATTTCCATGACCAGTCATGTGTAACAAGGGAAACTGATAAATATCGATGCTACCAACATCAACAGTTTCCGGTTTAGGATTCATTTTAGTGTTTATGTTGGCGTTGCAATAATTAATTAAATTAGGAAGCGCTGTTGGATTGCTATACCAATCACCTCCACCTTTATACTTTACTATTGCTAAGTCTTGCGCATGAGAATTAAAGTAAAGAGATGAAACTAGACCAACGAAAATTAATAAAGATTTACAAAATTTTGACATATTCCAAAAATATAAAATAACAACTGGTAATCATTGCTTTTAACGTAAATTAAAGATTTTTTCTGAAGGTCTTTCGACGTCTAAACACGACAGGATTGAAATGCTTCCAGATTTTCTGAATAGCTTCGTTATCTTCGAGCTCAGGTGTTCTGTAGCAGGTCTGAATACCTTTTTTAGTAAAAATGTCGTAGTACTCGTTAAATATTACGGCATGAACACCTTTGTTTTGATATTCTGGATGTATGCCTATCAGGTAAAAAATAACATCTTTACTGTTCTTTTTAGCTTTTAAAATATGTGTAAAGCCAAATGGGAATAATTTTCCATTTGCCTTTTGTAGTGCTTCTGCAAATGCAGGCATTACAATTGCAAAACCAATTAAATCATCATTTTTATCCACTACAAATTTGATGTATTCAGGATTTACAAAACTTATAAATTTCTTTTTAAAATACGCTTTTTGAATGTCTGTAATTTTCACAAATGAAGAAAGTGAAGCATAACTTGTATTAAACAAATCAAACATCTTATCTACATAAGGCATTACTTCTTCTGTTTTCGAAAATTTTAACGCTTTTAAATTGTAGCGACGTTTAATTAACTCTTGTGCTTTTGCGAATGTTTCCGGATTGACATTGGAAAATGGAAATTTACTTTCTATATAACCTTTTTCAATGTGATAGCCTAAGGCTTCGTAATGCTTAACATAATAGGCATGATTGTACCAGGTGACCATAGGTGCTATTGTATCAAATCCTTCAGTAATGACGCCTACTTTGTCTAAGTTTGAAAATCCTACAGGTCCTTCTGTGTAATCTAGTTTATGAGCTTTTCCAATAGTTTCAACTTCTTCTAGCAATGCTTTTGATACCTCTAAATCATCAATAAAATCAAACCAGCCAAACCGCATTTTTCTTTGGTTTTGTCCATCAACTTCTAACCAGTTAATTATAGCTACAACACGTCCAACAATTTCATTGTTTTTGTAGGCCAAAAAAAAGCGAGCCTCGGCATCTTGAAAGATTGGGTTTTTCTTTTTATCAAAGGTTTGTAATTCCTGACTAATAATAGGAGGTACCCAATATTTAGAATCTTTGTAGAGTTTAAAAGGAAACTTTACAAATAGCTTCAGGTCTTTTTTAGATTGAATTTCTTTAACTGTAATCATATAGTTTCAATCTTAAATACTTCCATCATCGTCAAAGTCAACATCATCTTTTTTCTTCTTTTTTTTCTTTTTCTTTTTAGGCTTTCGATTGTCTGCATCCTCTTTAGAATTTCCATTATCCATTTCTTTGTCTTTGTGAAAGTCAAGTCGGTAGGAGATGCCTAAATTCACACTAAAAACTGAAGGTGTATCTTTTGTGTTTAAAGTTAATGCTGTATCAAGTTGAAAGTCCTTACTCCATAAATACGCACCACCAAAACGAAATAAATTATCGGCATAATATTCACTATCGATGCCTTGAGTTTCAGCAAAAATAACCCATTGAGGATTGAAAGAGTGTGTTAAAGTTAGAATGTATTGAAATTCAGAAAAGTCAGTTCCAATTCTATCTTTTATTAGGTTCATTACAAATACCCAACCACCCGAGAAATTATTTTGAGTAGCGATCATGACTTTAGGACTGAAACCTTCTATGCCTGGTGGTAAGTATGAATTCATCTTGGTGTCAAAATTTGCTCCAGCATACACAGCAACTGCAGGAATTAAAGAGCTCCATTTAAATGATCTGTTGGCATGGTAACTGTATAAATTAGGTTTTTCATCTTCTGCATTTTTATAAGGATCATATACGAGATATTTTGCTCCAATTGCAAAATTCTTAAAATTTGAACGCTTACGTTCTTCAACTAAAAAACCTCTATTGTCCGTCCAAGTATCATTTTGATAAATTCCTTCAATATTGATTTCTAATTCCTCAAAAAGTAATCCGTAACGCGCAGCAAAATCTACTCCAAAACCAGACACATCATACTTTAAAGGTGTATGTTCCTCTTTGATAATGTAAGGACCAACTTCAATCTGGGCAACGTTAGTTCCAACAGAAAAAGCACTTCTAGATACTCCTGGTCTGTTAGAATTAATAACTTCGGTATATTGTGCAAAAACAGAATGAGAAACGAAAACTAGGAGTAAGGTAAAGTATACTTTGATGAAATTCATAGGCTTTTGATTTAATTCAAATATAGAGATTTTATATTTTTTTTAAGTATTTAAAACTGTTTTTAAATGCTTATAATTGTATTTTTGTTGAAATATCTATTTATGTTACAAACAGCATCATTCGTGGGTTTTTTTAGAACTATTTTAATCATTCTATTGGTATATTATGGGATTAAAATTTTGTCACGCCTTTTAGCACCATATTTCTTAAGGTATATGTCTAAAAAAATGCAAGAAAAATTTGGAGGTCAGTTTCAACAACAACAGCATCAGAATACCAAACATAAAGAAGGAGAAACAGTTATTGATAAAGTTCCACAGCAACACAAAACTTCAGATAAAAGTGTTGGTGAATATGTAGATTACGAAGAAATTGAGTAAATTTCGGGTTCATTGATAATTCTATTCCATGCCATTATCTTTCAAAAAAAATCTGCCACACCTTTTAGTTCTAATTGGTTTTGTGGTTATTTCTTTAGCATATTTTAGTCCTGTTTTACAAGGCAAACAAATCTTTCAAAGTGATATCATGCATTACACTGGTATGGCGCAACAACAGAAAGATTTTAATTCACAAACGGGTCAGGAAACTTATTGGACCAACAGCGCTTTTGGAGGCATGCCTACCTATCAATTGGGTGCAAAATACCCACACAATTACATTAAAAAATTAGACCTAACTCTTCGGTTTTTACCTAGACCAGCAGATTATCTATTCATCTATTTTTTAAGTTTTTACATATTATTACTTGTATTAAAAGTTGATTACAAATTAGCTGCATTGGGAGCCTTGGCATTTGGGTTTTCTACGTATCTCATAATCATCCTTGGAGTTGGTCATAATAGTAAGGCTCATGCTATAGCATATATGCCTTTAGTGTTAAGTGGTATCATACTAACATTCCGTAAAAAATATATATTTGGATTTCTATTAACGACCGTTGCTTTAGGACTTGAAATTTGTGCCAACCACTTTCAGATGACTTATTATTTAATGCTATTAGTCATTGTTTTAGGTATCGCGTATCTTATTGATGCCTATAAGAAAAAGCTACTACCACATTTTTTCAGATCGTTAGGAATACTGGTTGTTGCAGCAATTCTCTCAGTAGCCTTAAATGCCACTAATGTGTTAGCAACTCAAGAGTACGTTAAAGAAAGTACACGTGGTAAGAGTGAATTAACTATCAATCCAGATGGTTCTCCACGAGAAATTACTTCAGGTTTGAGTAGAGATTATATTACCGAATACAGCTACGGAATTTTAGAAACGTTTAACTTGTATATTCCTAGATTCCTAGGAGGTGGAAGTGGAGAAGATGTTGGCAAAGATTCGGAAATGTATAAATTTTTCACCGGAATTGGTGCTAGTCCTATTGAAGCATTAAACGAAACAAAAAACACACCTACATATTGGGGAAATCAAACTATTGTTGAAGCTCCAGCTTATGTTGGCGCAGTTGTATTATTTTTATTTGTATTTGCACTTTTTTTAGTTAAAGGTCGATTGAAATGGTGGCTGGTAGGAGGAAGTTTAGTATCCCTAATTTTATCTTATGGCGATAGCGAGCCATTTGCCTTTATTACTAATTTCTTCATTGATTATGTGCCATTATACAACAAGTTCAGAGCTGTAAGTTCTATTCAGGTCATATTAGAATTATGTATACCAGTCCTGGCTATTTTCGGATTATCACGATTGTTTAATCAATTTGAAAAGGACGAAGACAAATTGAGAGCTTTAAAGTATTCGGCCATAATAACTGGTGGTATTGCTCTAATATTCTTATTGTTTAAATCGTCGCTTGGTTTTATGGGTGTTGATTTTGTTGGTGGAAATGATGGGTATTACAGACAGGCTTACGGACAATTTGGTGAAGCGTTTGTTGAAGCATTACGAGAGGACCGAAAATCCTTTTTTGCTCAAGACACCTTAAGAACACTTGTTTTAGTACTATTATCTGCCGGAACAATTTTTATGTTTTTAAGAAAAAAACTTTCTGAAACTTTAGTGATTGTTGTGTTTGCTGCTTTGCTTGTATTTGATTTGGTAGGAGTTGACAGACGTTATGTAAACAGCGATAATTTTGTTTCAGCTCTCAAAGTTAAAAAGCCATATCAGGCAAATGCCGCAGATAAGGAAATTTTGAAAGACAAAGGTCATTTTAGAGTTTTAGATTTCTCTTCGGAAGGCAGTAGAGCTCCAGCAAGAGCAGCGTATTTTCATAATTCATTGAATGGTTATCATGCTGCAAAACTAAAACGTTTTGATGAATTGTACGATTTTCATATTGCCAGAAATAATATGAATGTACTAAATATGCTTAATACAAAATACATCATTGCAGAAGAAGAAGGTCAGGTGTTTCCTTATACCAATGAAGACGCAAATGGAAATGCGTGGTTTATCAATGATTTAGAAAATGTTGGCTCTGCTAATGCAGAAATAAAAGCTCTGGATAGTTTAAATACAGCTGTTAAAGCAGTTACAACATCTGAATTATTGAGCACAAAACAATATATAGTTGATTCCACTGCAACTATCAAATTAACAGAATACAAGCCGAATTATCTAAAATATAACACTTCAAACCCAAATGAAGGTTTTGCTGTATTTTCAGAAATGTTCTACGATCAAGGCTGGCAAGCTTATTTAGATGGACAGGAAGTATCTCATCAACGTGTAAATTATGTTTTAAGAGGAATGGTAATTCCGTCTGGAGAACACACCATCGAATTTAAATTTGAACCACAAGTTGTAAAAACTGGAAGCAGTATAGCATTAGCAAGTTCCATCTTATTCGGAATATTAGTACTTGGTGGATTTTTTGTTGCGTTTAAAAAAAGAACCAATGAAAGTGCATAAAAAAGCACTCATCATCACGTATTACTGGCCACCAGCAGGAGGACCTGGAGTACAACGTTGGTTAAAATTTGCAAAGTATCTTCCAGAATTTGGTATCGTACCTATTGTTTATTGCCCGGAAAATCCGAGTTACCCAATTATTGATAATAGCTTGGAGAATGAGGTTTCAGAAGGAATTACCGTTTTAAAACAGCCTATCAAAGAACCTTACGCTTTGGCTAATTTGTTATCTAAAAAGAGTTCAAAGCAAATTAGTTCTGGTGTTATACCAAAGCAGAAAAAGCAGACGTTTATTCAAAAATTAATGCTTTATATTCGTGGTAATTTTTTCATTCCTGATGCACGTAAAAACTGGGTGAAACCTTCAGTATCATTTCTTTCAGAATACATCTCAAAACATAAAATTGATACAATAATTACCACTGGTCCACCACATAGTTTGCATCTTATCGGACTTCAGTTAAAAGAAAAACACAATATAAGTTGGTTGGCTGATTTTAGAGATCCTTGGACGACCATTGGCTATCACAAGCAGTTAAAATTGACAAAATCCTCTTCTGAGAAACATAAAAATTTAGAATCAAAAGTTTTACAAACAGCTGATCACATTATAGTGACTAGCGCGAATACAAAAAAAGAGTTTGTATTAAAAACCAAGCAACCGATAACTGTAATAACAAACGGTTATGATTCTCATCAAATTGAGCGACCAGAGAAAGATTCAAAATTTACGATAGCACATATTGGTTCGTTGTTGTCTGAACGTAATCCAAAGATGTTATGGGAAGCAATGAGCGAGTTGGTAAACGAAAATCGAACGTTTTCAGAAGCATTTCAATTACATTTCATAGGACTTGTGAGCGATGAAGTTTTACAGACGATTCAGCAGTACGGATTAAGTAATCATGTTCAAAGGTTAGGTTATGTGTCACATGATGAAGCAATAATGGCACAAATGAGCTCCAGAATATTGTTATTGGTTGAAATCGATTCCGAAGATACCAAAGTTATTATTCCAGGAAAATTGTTTGAGTACATGGCTTCAGATACGCCAATTCTGGCTGTTGGTCCGAAAGATTCAGATGTTGAGACGATTTTAAAGACCACGAATACAGGTCAGTACTTTTACTATAATCAAAAGCAAGCTATTAAATCTCAGATTTTGTCGTATTTTGAAGCTTATAATACCAATTCATTATCAGTAAATGCTATTGGTTTGCAGCAATACAGTAGAAAGGCATTAACAAAAACGCTTTCAGATGTACTTAAAGATTCGCTTTAAAATTTTAGAATTTTAATATATGGGAATAGTCATTAACCAGTCGTTTAAAAACACAATTACCACATATCTTGGTTTCGGACTTGGTGCTATTAATACCTTATTCCTTTATACCGAATTTATGAGTGATACCTATTATGGTCTGGTCGCTTATATTTTATCTACAGCTAACATTATGATGCCTTTGATGGCTTTTGGTGTTCAAAACACACTCATTAAATTTTATTCTACATTTAAAACCAAGAATTCACTCAACAGCTTTATGACCTTAATGTTATTTCTGCCTTTGGCTTTAACAATTCCTATAGGAATTATTGGCTATATCAGTTACGACTCTATTGCAAACTGGTTATCTCAAAAAAATGATATTGTTGGTGATTACCTCTGGTATATTTTTATTACAGCATTGGCAATGGCTTATTTTGAAGTCTTTTTCGCTTGGGTAAAAGTGCAAATGAAAACTGTGTTTGGCAATTTTATGAAAGAAGTGTTTCATAGAGTAGGTGTAATGATTTTGTTGTTTGCTTTGTATTTGGAATGGATTACTGTTGAGCAATTTCTAATTGGATTAGTTGGTGTGTACGTGTTAAGAATGTTGGCCATGTTAGTTAATGCGTTTTATATCAGGCTTCCAGTATTCAGGTTTTATAAAATTGATAAACTTAGTTCTATTTTAAAGTATTCCAGTCTGATAATTATTGCAGGCTCGATTGCAACTATGATTTTAGATATCGATAAATTTATGTTGAATAATTATATCGAAATCGAAAAAGTCGCCTATTACAGTGTGGCTGTTTTTATTGCAACTGTAATTGCAGTTCCGCAACGTGCCATGCATCAAATTATGATGCCTCTGACAGCCAAATTTATCAACGACAATAATAGAGAAGAATTGAAGGATTTATATGAACGTAGCTCGCTTACCTTGTATATTATCAGTGGCTTTATTTTTTTACTGATTGTATTGAATGTAAACGAATTATATCATATTATTCCAGAAGAATTTTCAGGTGGAATATCCGTAGTTTTTTTGATAAGTATCGCTAAACTCTATGACAATCTCTTAGGAAATAACAATGCTATTTTATTCAATAGCGATTATTATAGAATGGTTTTGGTTTTTGGAGTTATACTGGCTATAAGTGCCATAGTGCTCAATATGATCTTAATTCCTTTATATGGCATAAATGGTTCGGCTGTTGCAACTTTAATTGCAGTTGCGGTTTATAACACTATTAAAGTGATATTTGTTAAATTGAAATATGGTATGCAGCCTTTTACCATTCAGACGTTAAAAATTTCAGGATTACTTATACTTTGTGTTTTAGTCTTTTATTTTTGGGAATTTCCTTTTAACCCTTACATTAATATAACTCTAAAATCTATGGCTATTGGCATTGTATATGCATATTTAATTTATAAACTTAAAGTTTCAGAAGATATTTCAGATATGTTCAACACTTACTTAAGGCTGAATAGGTAAAGAATTTCATTTAATGCTATAAATGGGAAAATCCCACAAGGTGCTTTGAGGCATACTCTTATGGGAAGTTCCACTAACCAACCAAAAATTTATAATCTTTCGAACTTATCTTGTTCTTTTAGTTCTTGAACCCGAACGGTTTTGCGTTGTTCTTGAACTTGCTGTTGTAGCTCTAGAATTAGATCTACCACTAGTTTGAGTTACAGCTCTTGTTGTTCTTGTACTTCGCTTGTTACTAGATATACGAGAATTAGAGGTTTTTGGTTTTCTAATGGTCGTATTTTTTTTAACCGTTCTAGTATTTGTTCTATTGTTAGACACAGAATTAGTGCTTCTGGTCACATTTTGTCTTGTATTTGTAGTATTTCTATCATTAGTTCTTCTAGTTGTCGTAGATAAACTCATATCATTTGCGCTTCTAATACTGTTATTTGATGTAGAAATTCTGCTGTTATTATTGCTTCTCGTATTAGTTGATAAGCTTCTACCATTAGAACGTCTAGTATCATTAGTATTTGATTGGGCACGAGTATTTGTTCCTCTGTTAGTTGTGCTTCTAATACTTCTATTGTTACCTCTAGTTGTAGCTTCTTGACGATATCTTGTATTAATACTGTTTCCTCTTCTGCTAGTTGTTGCCACTGTATTACGACGACTATTAACTCTTACAGGTTGTCTGTAGTTATCTCTGTATGGTCTGTAATACGTATGTCTAACAGGTGTATAATATTGTCTGTATGGTCTTGCATATACTACACAATAATTTACTGGAGGAATCACATAATAACTATGCCAAGGTCTATATACATAAGCTCTGTTGTAAATATTTATATAACCTGTATAGTGAGTAAATACGCGATGACTGTTATAATGAACATATAGTCCTCCAACTCTTGCAACGCGACCAAAGTTATTATAATGAATGTTTACATTACCAACTTGGGTAACACGACCATAATAATCATAGAAGATTGGTGTGTTTTCAATTTGAATAATTGCCCCAAAGTCATCGTACTGTACATAAGGATTATAATCATAACCAGAGTTAAAGCTTATCGACACTCCAGGAGCATTGACACCAACACTTACTTCAGGTCCGTAATTTTGCATGTAAAAATCAAACTGGCCATCAGGGAAGATTGAAAACTCAATCCCGTTTTCTACAAAAATGAAAGAATTGCCATAACCTCTAACAAAATTGTTTGATGTGTTGTTGGTAGCGAAAACTGTTGTTCCTCCGAGGAATAAGACAGTCATAAGTAAAACTAATTTTTTCATAATTGTAAGGGTTTTATTGTTACATGTAATTCTAAACAATTAACGTGCCAAAAAACATGTAAGCTAATTAATATATTGATATTCAAAGTTTTAAATAAAAAAAATCCCAAAGGCTTGGGGAAGCGCTTTGGGATTGTCTAGCTGAACGCTTTCAATTAGCGAATGAGCTATTATTATTTAACTTTTTTGTGTTTTTTCGTTTTTTTTATTGTTCCATCTTTTCTGTAGTAATAAAAATCGTCATCGTACTGATCTATATCATTAATTCCGATAAAATTGTTTCCACCATATACTGAACCAACACCACCATTTAAATTTGCATTATAATGGTTCACAATTCCTGTAAGGTGAATAATTTCTCCCCAACGATTATAGTTAACGTGCAATCCGCCTACTTGTTTGAGTAAACCGTTCCCTCTTTGGTAGCTCATATATACTGAGCCAGCTCTTTTAATTCTTCCTTCTCTGTCGTAGTTAATAAAGATATTTCCAATTCTACGTACTTTACCTTGACTGTCATGTGTAATAAGAACACCTGTTGGTCTTGGGTTAGAATAATGTATCCTGTTAATTGTTCCAGGAGCACCGTAAGTCGTGTTAACTGAACTTCTTCGTGTATTCGATCTGTAATAGACGTGTGATGTATTGTATACAAGTTCAGTATTGAAATCGAAACTTCCATCTGGAAAAATTAAAAATTCTACACCACGCTCAATGAACAAAATAGGTTCGGCAAAACGATAACGCGTATTATTGAAATCTTCCCCATTCGAAACAGCATATCCTGCTGTTGTTGCTGATGCTGATGTTAATCCTAGTAACATCGTTGCAATAAAAAGTAATTGCTTTTTCATAATTATAGGTTTTTAGATTTCACCATGTATTTCCAACTCGTTTGGAAACTTATAGGTGTTTAAGATATGTTTGTAATTATTCAATATGTGTGCCAAAAATACAGTTTATTGATATTCAGCATATTATGCGGTTTTTTTGCTTGATGAACTATTTCATAAGTGCAACTTCAATCAATAACATTTAATTTTTCACTACATTTATATCACTAACCAATAGTTAAAATGGCAGACCTAGAATTAGTCACAGCGAATGAACCTTTGCATTGTCAAAACTGTGATTCTATAATAGAAGAAGCATTTGAGTTTTGTCCAAATTGTGGACAAAAAACAAATGATCGGCTTACTATAGGTGTTTTGTTTTACAATACTATTAGTAATTATTTCTCGTTTGATGCACGTTTTTTAAAAAGTTTTGTGCCTTTAATGTTTAAGCCAGGTTACTTGGCCGAAAAGTTTTTGGAAGGTAAGCGTCTTTTATATTTGCATCCAGCTCAGATGTATTTATTTATTTCCGTGATTTTCTTTTTTATTATGTCTTTTAGCACAAGAGACTTAGTTCATGAAGCCAATGTTATTAACGAAAAAGTTGTCAAATCTGAATTCGTACCGAAAGCTAAGGATTCGTTAGCATCTGAATTGGATTCTGTTCAAATTCAACAAATCATGAAACCTATTAAAGACAATCAGAAGATTTTAGGGCTTAAAGATTCCGATTTGAAAATGGCAGATTCATTAATTAAATTAGAAGCTGCTGAACCAAAAAACCTGAATACTTCATGGGATTTTGATAAAGAGAAAGTAGATTCTTTACTGGCTGTAGGCGCGGATAAGGAAGTCATTTATAAAGAAATGGGCATGTCTGATGATGCAGGCTTTATTGAGCGACGTCTCTATACCAGAATGTTAAGTTTGGCAGAAGGGAAAGGTGCAGGATCTATTGTTCAAGCTTTTTTTGATAGTATACCTATTTCGATGTTTTTCTTGCTTCCTTTTTTTGCATTGATACTGAAGATATTTTACTACAATAAAGGAAATTATGTACACCATTTGGTGTTCAGTTTTTATTATTTTTCATTTTTATTTATGGTTTTTAGTATTCTATTTGGAATCAACTATCTATTTAAAGACATGCCAGCGTGGATTACTTGGTTGATAGCGTTGTCTACCTATGTATATTTTTTAATTGCACTGATTCGATTTTATAAACAGCATTGGTTTCTAACTTGGGTTAAAAGCGGCTTCATAAGTTTTGTGTTTTTGATGCTAGTTTTGCCAACTACAGCAGGTATACTAATGGCATTTTCATTTTTAGCCTCTTAAAGTTTTTCTTTTAGGAATTCTCCGGTAATGGAGTTTTTGTTTTTAACAATCTCTTCAGGAGTTCCCTGAGCTACTAATTGTCCGCCACGTTCTCCACCTTCTGGACCTAAATCAATAATGTAATCTGCACATTTAATCAAGTCAATGTTGTGTTCAATTACGATTATAGAATGTCCTTTTTCAATTAAAGCCTGAAACGATTTTAATAATTTTTTGATATCGTGAAAATGTAAACCAGTTGTTGGTTCATCAAAAATAAATAAGGCATTGTCGCTTTTTGAGCCTTTCCCTAGAAAAGAAGCTAACTTTATTCGCTGAGCTTCACCACCAGAAAGTGTAGAAGAACTCTGCCCTAAAGTGACATAGCCTAAGCCAACATCTTGTAAAGGTTGCAGTTTGCTTTGAATTTTTGTTTCCTTATGTTCTGTAAAAAACGAAATGGCATCATCAATAGTAAGATTAAGAATATCATCAATAGATTTTCCGTTGAATGTTACCTCTAAAACTTCTTTTTTAAAGCGTTTGCCATTACATGTTTCGCAAGTTAAATGCACATCTGCCATAAACTGCATTTCTATAGTCACTTCACCTTCACCCTTGCAGGTTTCACAACGTCCTCCATCAACATTAAAGCTAAAATGCTTGGCTTGATAATTTCTGATTTTACTCAATTTTTGTCTAGCAAACAAAGCTCTTATGTCATCGTAAGCTTTAATGTAAGTCACAGGATTTGAACGTGATGATCGTCCGATTGGATTTTGATCAACAAATTCAATATGTTTTATGTTACTAAAATTTCCTTTTAGTTCTGTAAACTGACCAGGTTTATCTCCAAAATCGGTTAATTTTTTTTGCAATGCAGGAAAAAGTATTTTTTTAACGAGTGTACTTTTTCCACTTCCAGAAACACCAGTAATGACCGTTAGCATATTTAAAGGAAATGTGACCTCGATATTTTGAAGGTTGTTTTCTCGTGCGCCTATAATTTCAACATGGTACTTGGAAGACCTTCTAGTTTTTGGGACTTCAATTTCTAATTCACCATTGAGATATTTAGCCGTTAGTGACGAAGATGACAAAATATCTTTATAGGATCCTGTTGCAACCACTTCACCTCCAAAAGTACCAGCTTCTGGACCGATATCTATAATTTCATCTGCAGCTTGCATGATGTCTTCATCATGTTCTACAACAATGACAGTATTACCTAAATCACGTAAAGCTTTAAGAACTTTAATCAGTTTTTGAGTGTCTTTTGGATGTAGTCCAATACTTGGTTCATCAAGAATATACATTGAGCCAACTAAGCTGCTCCCTAAAGACGTTGCTAAATTAATTCGTTGACTTTCGCCACCTGATAAGGTGTTAGATTTTCTGTTCAAAGTGAGATAGTCTAATCCAACATTAGTAAGGAACGACAATCTGTTGGTGATTTCCTTTAATAATCGATTAGCAATTGTAGTATCGTAGTCGTTAAGATTTAGCTGTTCAAAGAAATTAACAAGTTTATTGAGTGGCATTTCTACTAAGTCTGTAATAGTAGTTTGTCCTATTTTAACATAATTAGCTTCAGGACGAAGTCGTTTTCCGTGGCATACGCTACATTTTGTTTTGCCTCTATAACGTGACAGCATTACACGGTTTTGAATTTTGTAAGCTTTAGATTCCAATTCTGCAAAAAAAGAATTTAGACCTTCAAAATATTGATTTCCGTCCCAAATAAGCTGTTTTTGCTGTAACGTTAATTCAAAATAAGGTTTATGAATGGGAAAATCAAATTTATGCGAATTATTGACCAATTGATCTCTGTACCAGCTCATACTTTCACCTCGCCAAGGAAATATAGCATTATCATACACAGATAGTCCTGTGTTTGGGATGACTAAGTCTTCATCAATACCTATAACATCTCCGTAGCCTTCACATTTAGGGCAGGCACCATAGGGATTATTGAAGCTAAACAAATGCACGTTTGGTTCTAGAAATACCATACCATCCAATTCAAACTTGTTATTAAATTCAACACGTTTTTTATCTGAAAGCGATTCAATAATACACGTGCCTTTACCTTCAAAAAAAGCAGTTTCAATGGCATCTGCTAATCGGTTATAAAAATCATCTTCGTGTTTAACGACTATACGGTCGACAACAAGGAAAATATCTTTTTTGAGTTTTTTATCAACGGCGTCATCAATTCTTAAAACTTCTTCTTTGTATTGAATTCTGGCATAACCTTGTTGTTTTAGCACATTGAGCTTATCTTCCATAGTGCGTCCTTCTTCCAAACTGATGGGCGAAAGGAGTAAAAGTTTTTCACGTTCGTCAAAAGATCTCACCAAATCTAAAACATCTTTCGTGCGATGCTTTTTAACCAGATTTCCAGAAACAGGTGAATAGGTTTTTCCGATTCTGGCAAATAATAGCTTTAAATAGTCGTAAATTTCTGTGGATGTACCAACTGTTGATCTTGGATTTGTTGAGTTCACTTTTTGCTCTATGGCAATAGCTGGAGCGATACCTTTAATAAAATCGACCTTTGGTTTGTTAAGGCGTCCTAAAAACTGCCTCGCATAACTCGAAAGACTTTCTACATAGCGTCTCTGGCCTTCTGCGTAAAGCGTGTCGAATGCTAAACTAGACTTTCCTGAGCCTGATAAACCCGTAATAACTACCAGTTTTTGTCTTGGTATAATAACATCGATATTTTTTAAATTATGCAATTTCGCACCTTTAATAATGATGTTTTCTTTAGGATTAACGTCTAAAATGTTAGTATTCATAGGAGTTTGCGCAAATTAAGATGTGCAAAGATACTATAAGTATTTTATCCAATAAAATGGATTATTGCTTATTAAAATGTTAAAGTTTGTTAGTTTTTTTTGGAATTTCGGAATGATTGTTGTTATATTTGGGTTCATAACATATTAAAACAGAGAAGCCTATTTCATAATATTACTTTATAACGTTTAACCCCAAGCTAAGATTTATTCTTTGCAATAAAGTAATAATTATGAGACACGAACTTATCACAGACGCTGTTTTAGTTAGAAACTACATGGATGGAGACGAAAGTGCTCTATCAGTCCTAATCAACAGACATAAACAAAGAATTTATAGTTTTATCTATTCCAAAGTATTTGATAGAGATATTACTGAAGATATTTTCCAAGACGCTTTTATTAAAGTAATCAAGAATTTAAAACTTGGTAAATACAATGAAGAAGGTAAATTTTTACCTTGGGTGATGCGTATTTCACATAACCTTGTTATCGATCATTTTAGAAAGAATAATAGGATGCCAAAATTTGACAATACTGGAGAGTTTAGCATTTTTTCTGTTTTAGGTGATAGTACTCTAAATGCAGAAAAACAAATTATAAAAGATCAAGTAGAATGTGATTTACGACGCATTATTGAGGAGCTTCCTGAAGACCAAAAAGAAGTGCTAGTGATGCGTATGTATAAAGACATGAGCTTTAAGGAAATCTCTGAGCGAACGGGAGTTAGTATTAATACGGCGTTAGGAAGAATGCGTTATGCACTTATTAATTTAAGGAAGGTCATAGATAAAAATAATATCATTTTAACAAATTGATACAATAAGTTTAGTTTTCCTGCGTTTATTGAGATATAACAAACAAAAAAACGTAAAATGGCAAAACTTTACTCTGAATGTCCCCAAAAAAAAGACAACCTTAACCCAAAAAAAGAAACAATTGAGTTTCTTTTAAATTATTCGAAGGCTTTAAGTGTTATACATTATAATAATTTGAAGTTTGAAGCACTTCAAAACTAAATTTTGAAAAGTCCTGATTCGTTAGTCATCAGGACTTTTTGTTTAGTAAAAGTTCATCGTAGTTCTGTACTTTAAAATATTCCATTTGTAAAGCTTTTAGATATTCAATGGTTTTGTCTTTTAAACGATGCGTATTCTTTAAGCAATTTTCTATTTGCTCGTCATAGACCGTTATTACAATATACCAATGTTCATTGTTTGATGTATGACTACGTTCAAATAAAGAAGAATTTCCATTTGCTTGACGTTTTGCATCAACTGCGACTAAAGGAAGATTTATGGAGGTGTCATTTCTGCTAATTTCGGTATAACTTAAATAAAGCGTTTCGTTATTTAGTTGAAATGGTACATTAGTGCCAACATCTTTATGTTGTAGTTGAAACTTTTTATTAAGGTACTTGTAAAACTCTTCAGCATCCTTAGGGTCTTTAAATATGAAGGCCATTTCTCTTTCTAAGGTTCTTTCAAATTTTTTAGCTAAGGTAACTTTGTAAGTTTTATTCTTAAATTTTGGAGCAATTTGGGTTGGAATGCATGAAGAGAAAACTAAAATAAAAAGCAGAAATACTAAGCGATTCATGAATTGTTAATTTCAATATAAGCTTCAATAATTATACCATGTTATACCATGAAAGCTCTAAGACAATTATTTTTTTTTAGAGTAATAGTCTTTGAGTACCGAAGCTCTTCCAATAGTTTTTGTAATAATATCTTTGTCTAAGTTCCAGCCTCTTGCAGGCGAGTATTCTCTCCCGTACCAAATAATCTGAAGATGTAAATCATTCCATAATTCTTTTGGGAATAAGCGTTTGGCATCCTTTTCCGTTTGTACTACATTTTTACCGTCAGTTAAATTCCATCGATACATCAATCTGTGAATATGGGTATCTACAGGAAAGGCAGGAATCCCAAATGCTTGCGACAATACAACTGCTGCAGTTTTATGTCCGACAGCAGGTAAAGCTTCTAAGTCTTCATACGTTTGTGGTACTTTTCCATTGTGTTTTTCAATAAGAATATGAGATAAGCCATGAATACCTTTACTTTTCATTGGCGACAGACCAACAGGTTTAATGATTTCTCTAATCTCCTCAACTGATAGTTTAATCATATCATAAGGGTTGTCAGCTTTGGCAAAAAGGAGAGGTGTAATCTGGTTAACACGAACATCTGTACTTTGGGCAGACATCAGCACTGCAATAAGCAATGTGTATGGGTCCTTATGATCTAAAGGAACAGGTATGGTTGGGTATAGTTCTTTTAACGTATTAATAACAAAATCTACCTTTTCTTGCTTGGTCATAAGTCGTATTTTTACAAAAACCAAAGTTAGTAATTATGACACAATTAAAAGCAGGAGATAAGGCTCCAAATTTTTCAGCAATCGACGAACAGGGGAACACGATTTCTTTAGGTGATTATAAAGGAAAAAAATTAGTTATTTTCTTTTATCCTAAAGCCAGTACGCCAGGTTGTACAGCGGAAGCATGTAATTTAAATGATAATTTTGAGCGATTCCAGAAGCAAGGTTATGAAATTTTAGGTGTAAGTGCAGATAGTGCAAAAAGACAATCTAATTTTAAAAATAAATATGGTTTTAAATATCCTTTGCTAGCTGATGAAGATAAAGCAGTTATTGAGGCTTTTGGAGTTTGGGGACCAAAAAAGTTTATGGGTAAAGAATATGATGGCATTCATCGCACAACATTTATTATTGATGAAAAAGGTATCATTGAAAATGTCATTACTAAAGTAAAAACCAAAGATCATACAGCGCAAATATTGACAGATTAGGGTATTGGTTAGGCTAATTTTTGAAGTGTCTTATTAATTCGTCTCAGATGTGAACCTTAACATATAATTAGAATGATGTTATATATTAAACAAAAAGCCACATGATATTCAAGTGGCTTTTTAAATTTTATGGACTTATGAGTTAATCTCCTAAATGAACTTGTTCCGTTTCGCAGCCAAACAAACTCTTTTCTTTAATTAATTTGGCAACGCCTTCAGGTAACATTCTTTCCCATTCATCATTTCCATCGGCAATCATTTTAAGCACAGTTCTTGAGAAAATAGCTAGAATCGAATCGTCATAATCTGTAATATCAACTACTTTTCCATTGTATTTAAAGAACTTGTAAAGCTCTTTCATTCTAGGATGTACTTTTAGATTTTCACTCGTAGTTATCGTATCGTCATCATTTTGCATAGGATACAGATATACTCTTAAGTCTTTGAAGAATAATTTTCCAAAGGCTTCTAAAATACCACCACTTAAATGGCGATAGTACTTCTCATCAAAAATATCTACAAGATTATTAACTCCCATAGCTAATCCCATTCTTGCTTTCGTATATTGAGAGAAATATTCTACAAGTTTATAATATTCTTGGAAGTTAGAAATCAATACCGTTTGACCAAGAGAACAAAGCAATTTTGCTCTATCCATAAAGTCTTGTTCATCAATTTCACCCTCAGCTCTTAGATTAGATAAAGTTATCTCGAAGATAACTTGTGTTTTATCAACATCAACTTTATTTTCCTTTATGAACATGTCGTAAGACTTCTTGTACATGTCCATATTTACCTTTGTTACTGGTCTGAAACTACCACGAAGCGCCAATATGTTTTTCTTGTACAATACTTTAGCGGGCAAGACGTTATTTCCGTCTGGAGCAAACATAACAGCATCTGTCATTCCATTTTTAACAAGTTGTAAACTCATTAAACGGTTATCAACATCTTCGAAGACAGGACCAGCAAAGTTTATGGTGTCAATTTCAACCTGATCTTTATCCAAATGATCGTACAGATATCGCAGTAATTTCTTTGGTTCGTTATATTTATAAAAGGCGCCATAGATAAGGTTAGTACCTAAGACACCAAGTGTTTCTTGTTGTAGTCTGGCATCTGTTTCTTTAAAACGTAAGTGTAAAACAATTTCGTTGTACCCTTGATTGGCATCTACTTGATATTTGATACCTACCCAACCATGACCTTTATATTTTTTTGCAAAATCGATAGTTGCAACAGTATTTGCATACGTAAAAAACATTTTATTAGGATGTTCTTCTCTTGAAAGACGCTCTTCAACCAAGTTTATTTCATGATCTAACATCTTACGTAAACGTGCTTCAGTTACATAACGTTTGTCATCTTCGATGCCATAAATTGCATCACTAAAGGCTTTATCATAAGCAGACATTGCTTTTGCAATTGTTCCAGAAGCACCACCAGCTCTAAAGAACTGACGAACAGTTTCTTGACCTGCTCCAATTTCAGCAAATGTTCCGTAGATGTTTTCGTTTAGATTAATTCGTAGGCATTTCGTTCGTAACGAAGGAATCTGATCAAACTCTCTATCTCCTTTTAAGGTTATCTCCATGTTTAAGTCTGGGTTTTGTCAACATTACAAAGGTATTAAAATAGGAGGTATAAGTAAAAAAATTAGTTTTATTTTTGTTTTAAATTAAAAACCATTGAAAATAACATTTTTAGGTACAGGCACTTCTCAAGGAATTCCAGTTATAGGAAGTGATCATCCCGTCTGTTTGAGTTTAAATCCTAAAGATAAACGCCTGAGAGTCTCTGTTTTAGTAGAATGGGATGATTTTGCTTATGTCGTTGATTGTGGTCCAGATTTTAGACAACAAATGCTTAGAGTAAATTGTAAGAAAATTGACGGGATTGTTTTTACTCACGAGCATGCTGATCACACTGCTGGATTAGATGATATTAGACCATTTTATTTCCGACAAGGCGATATTCCATTTTATGCGCACAAACGTGTGTTAGGGGAGCTAAGAAAGCGTTTCGACTATATTTTTACAACTAAAGACAAGTATCCTGGTGTTCCAAGTGTAATTCAACACGAGATTAAAAACGAACCTTTTATGCTTGGTAACTTGCAAGTGATTCCGATTAATGGTTATCATCACAAATTGCAGGTATTCGGATTTCGTTTTGGTGATTTTGCATATTTAACAGATATGAAGACGGTTGCTGATGAAGAAATCAAAAAATTAATAGGCGTAAAAGTATTGGTTGTGAATGCTTTAAGAGAGAAAGAACACTTGTCGCATTTTAATGTCGCTGAAGCTCTTGATTTCATTGAAGAGGTAATGCCGGAAACAGCATATTTAACACATATTAGTCATTATTTGGGTTTTCACGATGAGGTACAACAAAAACTACCTGAAAACGTTTTTCTGGCATATGATAACTTACAATTAGAACTCTAAACTATAATTATGAAACAACGACTGTTTATGTATTTATTCATATTCACTTTATTACTGGTGATTTTTCAATTTGTAAATTCGAAAAATATCATTGAAGGTTATGATCAAAAGCTAACAAATTATATGGAAGCTAATACGAGGCTCAAAGATTCCATTGAGTCTATACAAGATGACCGAGTGTCAGATTTATATACGTTTAGATTTGATACGAATGAAGATGCTATGATTTACTGGGAAGATCAAGGGTTTCGAATTTCTGAATTTGTACCATTAATAAAAGATGAATTGATGAATCTTAATATTTATGAAACCGAAGACCATCCTTTAGTTCCCTATGCATCGATGACAGGAGAAAAAATGTTAATTGATCAAATACGAATGCTAAATCACAAATGGATTATCGCCAGTTTTACAGATGGCGAATATTGGGGAGAAATGCTTTTGTCATATGATCTAGAGACTGTTGAAGACCAGAAAGAACTTAAGTTTCAAGTTATAAAATCTATTTTATATCAACCTAATTAATTTAGATTCCGCACGTAATTTATTGCCCAGTCCTCAACTCGTTTACCAAAGCATTCTAAAATTGCATCAACTCCTATAACGCTTCCTTTAGATAAGCGACCCAATAATGCAATGGAAACGGGATGTGTTTCGTTTGAATTTTGAACAATTCCATAGGTGTCCGTTTCTATACCTAACTCTGAATGGATGGGCTGAATTAAATCATCATGCAATAAGTTTTTAATTAAGGGTGTATCTATTTCTAATAATTCTGGAGCATCCAAAACACTGTTAATCATAGATTTCGTTGTTATGGAGTCATCTTTAGAGTTTATTAATTGCCATCCTTCATCACATAATTCAATTTTGGGATTTTTAACGAAATCTAAGTTCAATACCTTAGCATCGACAAGAGCAAGCATTTGCTGCATACTTTGAATTGGAGGACCATAAGAATAGCGTTTGATTCTATCATCAAGATCGATTATTTTCTTGATAAGATCATTATTTAATTTAGAATGCGATAAAGACTTATAAATTGTGGGTTGACAATGTCTCCATACTTGACCTATACAATAATCAAGACTAATGGCGCATCTATTTGAAGCCATTTCAATAAAAGCTTTGATAAGATTGTAAGTTGAATTTTTCTTGTCGATGATCAGTTCATGTTCAATGTTTTCGTTATTAAACCAGGTTATAACAAGATTTTTTATTTGTTCCTTATTTAAAGCGTGTGATTTAGTTTTAAGTTTTGTATTTGTAAAAATTTTAGCCGAAATTTCAGCTATTGGTTCTGTTAAAAAGCCAAAATCTGAAACATCTGAATTTATCTTAGCTACAGTTTCAATTTGTATTTTAAGAGACTCAAGGACTTTGTCACTAGGCTGAAATAATTGATCAATTACGCTATTAAGCGGCTTTGGTGCAAGTGGCATTCCGTCTAATGAAAATGGAACTATAGTTATTTTTTTGTCAGGATTATTAATGTATATTGTTTTCAGAGTGTCTGAATTAGTTATTTCAAACTTTCCAAAAACTTCAGTTGCTAATGCTCTCATAACATCCACCATTGCAAGCCCGAATCCACGAATTCCAATTGTTACGTCATTTTCTCGCTTTAGAAAATTAAATTGTGATATTGGATACGAATTTTCAAAAGCATGCAAATCTTTCTTAAAAGACGCATGTTGTTTCCATGATTTAAGTTGCGATGAAAGTTTGGTAGATTGATGTCCTATAGTTATTAAAACGTCGTCTACCTCGCTACAATTTCCATTATCTGTGATGACATGTAGTTTGGTATTAACATAAGTAACTTTTGTGACTTTTTCTTTAATCAATTTAAAAGTAATATCATCCAGCTTTTGAATTTTCAGAGAATTATATCTTTCATTTAAATAGGTGCCAATTTTTGACCTGGTAGGATATATATCTGGATCTGAATCATTTTGATTGTAATTAATCCAATCTGTGAATGCTGGAAATGGTTCAATAAGATTATTTTTAAAGGCTATTTCCGGTCTCCCTTGAAAATCCTGCAATGCTCTTACTGTGATATTTGCCCAATTAGATTCCGATTGTTGTTTTCTCCAAACTTGGCCTGCGCCTGGATCATCTTCAGGTTCAAAACTTATGATATGTAATTTCTTTTCAGAAACACTAAGTTGTTGAATAAGTTTTTCTAAAGCATATAAGCCACGTGGTCCAAGGCCAATAATAGCAAGCGTATTCATGGTTTAAATATAGGATTGAATCCCATAAAGATTAAATTCGTTTTTCAAGCCAGCTTTTAAATTCATAAAAGTTTTGAGGAGCCACACCATGACCTACCGGAAATTCTGAATAGGTGTTTTTGATGTTTAAATTGTTCAGGAATTGAGGTGCTTTTCTTGCCCAATCCACAGGGATCACTTGGTCGACACTTCCGTGAGAGCAATAAAAATCTAAATGTGATACGTCCTTGTGTTCAAAATTATCGGCTATCATGTCTTCACTGACATAGCCACTTAAAGCGATGATATTTTTTACTTTTTCTGGATAGGTAAGTGCTACAGCATAACTTAAAATAGTGCCCTGACTGAATCCTAAAAGAGTCACATTGTTCTTGTCAACTGGATATTCAGCACAGGCTTCATCAATGAAATTTGCAATCGTATCACGTGAACCAACAGCTTGTTCAACATCATTCCATTTGTTTTGATTGGCATCAAAATTAATAGCATACCAGGCATTTCCATAAGGTTGCATAGGATAAGGCGCTCTAACCGAAATTATAAATAGTTCTTCAGGTAATTCTTGAGCAAACGAAAACAAATCGTTTTCATCACTGCCATAGCCATGGCACATGATCAATAATGGTGCATTTACTTTTAAAGAAGACGGTCTGGTGATGTGGTGCAATGATAAATTCATAATTTATTATTCGATTGTAGCAAATAGTTTTTGAAAGAAAGGTCCTAAAACAGGTACTTCATTCATTTTTTTTCCAACAGCACCTAAAATGCCATACAGGAATAACACAATAAAGAAAATCCAAAAGGACATCGAAATCATCCAGCTATCAAATGCTCCGATAAAATATCCTAAAACCATTTGTAAAAGCCATAAGCCAAGTGCCTGACGAACGTGAAAAGAAACTAAAGGATTGCGTTCTTCACGATTCATGTAGAAGGCTACTAAAGTTCCTATGAGTGTAATGTATGCAACAATTGCTAAGCTATCATTATTTTTATTGGATGTATTTTGCATGATGAAATGGTGTTATTTTGATAGGATTATTTTATTATTTGCAATAATGCCGTAAGCCATTCCTTTTAATTCCTTATTGTCAAATATTGAATTTTTAGATCTTGAAAGAATGTGTTCTCTAGAAAACATATAATTCTCATTAGGATTAAATAATGACAAATTCGCTTTGTTTCCAACAACTATAGGAAAAGACTCAATTCCGAATCGCTCTTTGCCCTTGGTTAACAACTCAACAGCTTTTTTTATTGTAAACACAGAATTCAAGGCTCCAAAAGCACTTTCTAATCCTATTGTTCCGTATTTAGCATAATCAAACTCAATCTTTTTGTCTTCAATGTCAATAGGATTATGATCGCTCGTAACCATATCAATTGTACCATCTTTTAAACCTTCAATTAGAGCATCTATATCACTTTGAGACCTTAGAGGCGGCAACACTTTAAAGTTGGTGTTAAAGGTTGTGAGTTCTTTGTCGGTAAAGATTAAATTATGAAGTGCAACACTACAAGTGACATCTAACTTTTTCTGTTTAGCGGCTTTAATTAATGCAACTGATTTTGCAGTGGATATCGTTGGAATATGAAGTTTACCTTCAGTATATTCCAATAAAAATAAATCTCTTGCCACTTGCAATTCTTCTGCTAATGCTGGATTTCCTTTTAATCCGAGAGACGTGCTGGTCACATTTTCATTCATAACTCCTAATCCGCTAATTCTCGATTCCTGAGGAAAAGAGCAAACCAAACCATCAAAATTACTAGCATACTGAAGGGCTAGTTTCATTAAGTTCGGATTTTCAACGGGATGCTGATAATCGTAAAACGCAACGGCTCCAGCATTTTTCATGTCAAACAACTCTGCTAAATCTTTTCCCTGACCATGTCTTGTTAAAGCTCCAATTGGATACAGACTGGTTGCGTGTTTTTCTGCTTTCGATTTTAAAAATGAAATATCAGCGTTAGAATCAATTACTGGATTTGTATTTGAATTCACAGCAACAGAGGTAAAACCAGAATATGCAGCTGTTTTAAGTCCGTTCTCAATTGTTTCACGTTCTTCAAAACCAGGCTCACCAAAACTTACGCTACTGTCGAACCAACCTTGAGAAACATGTAAATTATCCAGTTTAATTTCTTTGTAATTTTTCGGATTTGAAATGCGTTTGGAAATATTAGTAATGACACCTTTTTCGATTAAGATGTCAACTGTTTTATTGTGAAAATCGCTTTTAGGATCAACTATAGTGGCAGATTTTACAAGTGCATTCATTTCAGAAATTTTAAGATGAGCATTTCAATAATTAAAAATGCCAATGCAAAAATAACAAACCATTTCCATAGCTCATTAACATTAGTGGCACTTTTTATATCATTTATGGTTGATGTAATCGAATCATTCACTGTTGCGTTTTCTACAGCATTTAAATTTAAATAGGAGAGATTGCTTTCATTTCTATTAAAATTAAAACTTAGATTTTTCAGAAAAGTGTCCTTATTCTTAACAGCAATTATTCCTGACGTATTAGGATAATCACTGGTTTTTAGGGCTACTTTGTTGGTGTAGGTCTGTTGTAGAGGAATAACAGTATTGTCACCATTAACTAAGGTTAATATATCGTCTTGCTGAAGTTTAGTAGTAACATCAATACTATTTTCTTCTCCTAAAGTGTAATATAACTTAGAAACTTTTAAGCTTTGCTTACCAATATTATAAAGCACAGGAACAATTAAAGGTGAGTTTTTAAAATTAGAATTATCTGCGTTTAAAGCAGCTGAAAAACGATACACATTTTCAGATTGAGATAAAAATGATGATCCATCTTCATAGCTTAAAATTGCAGTTCCAGAACTAGAAGCATTGCTATACAAAGAATTAACCTTAGGATACTGAAAATTTCTGATTTGCTTGTCAAATACATTCGCTAATACGGGATGAGAAAAATGTATTGTGGTTACTCTTTTTTCTTTAGGATTTAAAGAACTAAATCCTGATAAATTGTAATTTGTAAATAATTGATTATAAGTATTTAGAGTAGAGTTGTTTGAAGGGATTATTAACAAGTTTCCGCCATTATCTGTGAATGCTTTTAAAGCAGTAATTAGTGATAATGGTATTTCTTTTAATTCATTTAAAACAATAAGATTTTGATCATCAAGACTATTGTAATTCAAAGCGTTGAAAGGAGCCGACATATAATCAAACTCATCGTTGGTATAGATCTTTTTTAAAAACGTATCATCGGCTTCATTGATAGCCAAAACTTTAATTGGTTCACGTTGATCGATGTTAAAGTATAATTCATTATCATACTGAAGATTGGTGTCTTCAATCGTAATTTTACCGTTAAATATTGAATTTGCAGGAATTGTAAATATCGTACTTGTTTCGTTTTCAATAGTTACTGCACTTTTTGCAATTAGTTTGTCATCATTAAATAACGATACAGGTAGCGTTTCAATTGGTTCACCTTGATTTTTAAGTTTGACAGTGAGTTCTAAATTTTCAACAGTTGATTTTGAAATGTATAGACTATCAATAGTAATGTTCGATACATTTGCTGGTTTTAGCTGAACTAATTTGACATTGGTTGAGCTATCCGCTGGAATAGTAAGGCGATCCTCTTTTTGTTGAAAATCTGAAATTAATACTAGGTTTTTAATTGTGCTTTTATCTTCAGAAAATGCATTCTTTCCTTTCAAAAGCACTGCATCATAACCAAGCTGACCTGGAGAATGTTTAAGCTGAATAATATCGTTTTTGATGGCTTTAATACTCGTGTTGTAAAAGCTAGCATCGTTTGTAAATATAGAGATTGCTTCGTTTTCACCCATATTTTCAATGACACCCTGAATGGCGCTATTTAGCAGAGTTCCATTACTTCCTTGCGCTTGCATACTGAATGAATTGTCTAAATAAATAACTGTTTCACTTTTGGTATTAAAACTTTCAGAATTAGAAATATATGGTTGAGCAAACGCAATAATAACACAAGCCAGCAGTAACATTCGTGTTAATAAAGTAAGCCATTTTTTTAATTGAGAACTTTTACGCGTTTGAATGGTGAGTTCTTTTAAAAACTGAACATTTGTAAAAGCAACTTTTTGAAACTTGCGAAGTTGAAATAAATGAATAATAATAGGAATGATGAGCAGGAGTAAAGCGTAGAGAATTTCTGGGTGTTTAAACTGCATTCCTTGGTTGTAATTTTTTGAATAATTAGTTAAAGCTCAAATATAGAAAATGATAAGGGATTTGTAGCTTTTGCTTTTGAGAAAATTAACGTTTTAAAGTGAAATGACCAGTAAAGGTTCTTCCATCAATTAATGTTGCAATAAACCAATAATCTGAAGTAGGTAATGGTTTGCCGTTGAGTGTTCCGTCCCAACCTGGACTTAAATGGTTGAGTTGGGTAATTAATTTTCCGTAGCGATTAAATATTTTAACGTCAATACCTTGGTTATACTCGGCATTCACACCATACACATGCCAGCGATCATGATAGTCATCACCATTTGGTGTAAAAAATTTTGGAAACCCTAAAACTGAAATATCTTGTTCAACTATGCCACATCCATATACATCTCTAACATACACCGTATGAAATCCTGGTGTCACATTTGTAAAAACGTTACTCTCCTGAAAAACAGCTCCAAATTCATCTAATGCAAATTCATAAACACCTTCACCAGAAACCATAACTGTAATCGTGTTAAAACCAGATCCTTCCTGAACGATGATATCTTCAATTGTGGCAGTGTTAGACGGATTAACAGTAATAGTTCTGCTGGAAGAACATCCATTTGGATCGGTTACAATAACAGTGTAAACTCCTGGTTGATTAATTTCATTAAAAGAAGTGTTTACAGAAGTCGAGACACCATCTAATAACCATTCGTAATAATAATTACTTGGTGAGTCGTTAAGTACACCTCCAACTAATATGATGGTTTCAGGAAACGAATTTAGACAGTAAATAATTGCGTCATCTTCAGTAAGCAAAGGTGTATATAGAACTTCAAGTTGAACAGAAGCGATAGCGTAACACTGATTATTATTTTCAACTTTAATAAAAATCGTCTGACCATCTGGAATTACATTTTGATAAGTTGCACTTAAGGCGTTAATTTCAGCAAAGGCATCACTTTCAGTTTCATAATACGACACGGTTGCTCCAGGTGGAATTTGATTTTGAATGGAATTGGTAATTTGATTTAAATCGAACTCAGCAAAACCATCTACTGGGTCACCATCACAAGCTTCCAGTGTTGGAATGTTTAAAACATTATTCGAGATTTGAAGTTCAATTTCTGCAATAGCAAAACATCTTGACTGATTCTCAACACGAGCATAAATCGTTTGAAACGGAACGGTATTTTCAAAACCACCCGTATTCACAATTGCATTTGCATTCTGGAGTGCATCGATTTCAGTTAAGTAAAAGTCTTCAATAAAAATAGAACTATCGTTATTAGTGACCATGCCTTCACTATCAAAAAGATTATACATGGTCAAGCCGTCTTGGTTTTGATCACATTCGATTAAAACGGTATCAAATACGATAGGATTGCTGGTATATTCTACAACCACTTCACCATAAGAAATACAATTATTATCAAGTGTTACTTCTACATTATAAGTTCCAGCTTCAGTTACAGTATAGGTGGCATTAGTTTCGGTAGTTAACTCAACACCATCTTTAAACCATTTAAAGCTATCGCTATTAAGTTGAGAGGCATCGAGAGTTAACGTGTCGTTTTC
The DNA here is from genome assembly GCF_000826645.1 of Psychroserpens mesophilus. Lineage (GTDB taxonomy): Bacteria > Bacteroidota > Bacteroidia > Flavobacteriales > Flavobacteriaceae > Psychroserpens > Psychroserpens mesophilus. The sequence continues at coordinate 403,361 of NZ_JXJP01000003.1, read as the reverse complement.
GCATAAACTATTTTGAGTAGATACCAAGCGATTCGGACCTAAATCTGTTGATAATTGAAAACTTCCGGCTTCTAGAAACACAGCAGAATCATATCTAAAATTTTGTTCATCTGCAATAACTAGTTTGACATGATAGGTTTGATTAGGAACTACATCTGCAGTAGCTGTCAATACTTTTGTTTGACCGTTGAAATTGATAGGTACATTACTACCATTCCAGCTTTCAAAATAAAATTCATTTTGTGGCTCACAACCACCTGGAATTCCAGCATGTACAGTTGTAACTTTAACAGGAGTTTGCGTGTCTGGCACTAGGGCAATGTTGGTATATTGCTGTTCATTAATTGGTCGAATAAGGAAACCAAACAAATCTGAAAACTGACAAGTATTAGCATTGCCTTCCTGGTATTCTTCGGAAGCAAACAAGTATTTGAAACTAATTTGAGACGCTATAGACGTAAAATCGAACTCAATGATAGTGGCATTGATGGTATTTGTTTCATTAAGTACAAACTCCAAATCGGAATCGCCTGTCCAGCCATCGGCATTATCATCACTCAAGGAGTTGTTTGGTCCAGGCACGTTAGATAAGCGACCCGTAGTTAATACAATTCCACTTTGAAATGGAAACGTAGTTCCTGTCGCATCGAAATAGCCATAACTTTGATCCAGGTTATTAAAGTCGCCTCCAACAACATTGTTAACAACTACATTTTCAATACAATCACTATCAATTAGAATATCTTCAATAAGTTGTTGGGCAGTAAAGCTCTGACTGTCTACCTGTATATTTTGTCCAGACAGAGTCAAACCTACCAGTAAACAAGTAAGAAAGAGTATTCGTTTCATTTGCAATTTTTCCGATTGCAAAGATACGCATAGCCCAAATTTAAATAACCAAAAATATTGTTAATATGAACTCTTTTATTTTTAATAACGTAAGGCGAAATGACCTTTTACTTCAAACGTATTATTGCCGTCTTTTACTTTTGCTAAAAACCAGTAATCAGAATTAGGCATTAGCTTTCCGTTATAGTAGCCGTTCCATCCTGGAGAATTTGAAGTCAGTGTTTTGAGGAGTTTTCCGTAGCGATCAAAAATATAAATGATAGTTCCAGGTAAGGTTTCTACACCTGTAATATGCCAGGTATCAAATTTACCATCGTCGTTAGGTGTCATGAATTTTGGAACGTCAACAACAATAATATTTTTAGTTATCGTATCACAGCCATTTAAATCAACTACAGTTATTGTATGATATCCTAAACTTACGTTTTCAAATACATTAGAAATTTGAGGATCATTATCATCTAATTGATATAAATAATTACCAATGCCATTTACTGTAACGATGATATTGTTAGGGTCTGAAAAATTGATGCTTTCTGTAATGACCATAGTTGCAGCCTGAGACTCGGTAACCGTAAAAAATTCCGTGGTTTCACAACCAGAAGGCGAAGTAACTGTTACAGAATACGTACCAACCTCTGTAATTTCAATATCTGGAGTTGTTTCATTTGTTGACCATACATATGAATCACCAATTTGATTTGTATTTGCACTTACGATTAATGGCAAGTTATCTAAACAAATGACCTGTGAATCAATATTAACTATGGGTTTAGGATGAATAATGATGTTAAAAGAAGTGATGTCATAACAACCAGTCGTATTATTTTCTAAGCGAACATAGATGGTTTCACCATTTGCGCTTACATAAGAATTGTCTAATGCATTAATATTGTCTTCAGCAGAAAGTAAATCGCTATGATAGCTAACTGTGAATTCATCAGGATTTTGTCCGTTTAAAATGGTAGCATTTTGTGAGGTCAATTCGAAACTAAACAAACCATCGTTGTCATCATCACATGCAGTAAGATCATCAGGTGTATTTGCTATTGGTAACGGATTTATAATTAAATCAAACGCATGGATGTGGTAACAATGTGTGGTTGAAAATTCAACACGAGCAAAAATCACATCACTTGTAGATTGGTACTCGTAATTATCGTCTAATGGATTGGTTTGATTTAAGGCATTAGCTTCCGAAGCATAATATTCTACGACAACATTAGCAGTTTGCATGAGTAAAGGTGAATTTAAATCAGAAAGAGTCACTATTCCTGTATCAGTTTCACATAACTCAAATGAATTTAAAGCATTAATAGCTGGAGGCAAGTTCACTTCTAATTCTAAAGGAACATACATGTAACAATTGGCAACGGTATTAAATACTTTGATGTAAACTGTTTGTGGACTTATTAGATTAATATAGTTTGTTGGGTCAGCAATTGCATTTACACCATTTTGAAGATCTTCGAGAGATTCAAAATACGATATTATATGATCTGGGTTGACAGTATTGAAAAGTTCTGATTCGGCCTGTGTTAAATCAAAAGATGTAACAGCATCGTAATCTGTATCACAAGTAACAAGAAGTGAAGGTACATTTGGATATTCGTTAACAATCAAGTCGAATTGAGTTACACTATAGCATCCAGTTGAATTGTTTTCTATACGAGCATAAATTGTTTCTCCACCTTGGCCCGAATAGTTGTAGGGAAGAGGGCTGTTTCCTAAATCGGCCTCAGCTTCTACACCATAATAGGTCACCGTAAAATCATTAGCACTTTGAGCGCCCAAAACAGCATTATTGACTAAGAATAAATTGAATTCTCCTGCATTGTCATTCGATTCATCATCACAAATTTGTAAATCAGGAGGTTGATTAGCGACTGGTAGCTCATTCACAATCAGCTGAAAAGGATATACATAAAAACAACCCGTTTCAGAATTTTCTATTCTTGCAAAAATAGTATCACTAAAGGTAACGTAGGTATAATTAGTGTTTAGTGTATTTGAACTAGTTTGAGCATCGGAAAATGAAATGTAATAATCAATTTGAACATTTGTGTCATCATCTACCAGAACATCATTAATTTCATTTAAATCAAAGCTGTTGCTTGCATTCATACAAGTATCATAGGTTTGAAAGTCGTTAATTGGAGGAGGTAAATCGACAATCAAATTCACAGGGACTAAGCTATAGCAATTTGAAATGGTGTTGTTGACTTTCAAATATACAATTTGCGGATTAGCTAGATTGCTGTAGTTTGTTGGATCTGAAATAGTTTCAGAGTTAGTCTCTGCACCATCAATAGTTTCATGATAGGTAAGAACAATATCATCTGCTCTAACATCTAAGACACTGGTTTCAATAATTGTTATGTCCATTTGAGTTAAGCCGTCATAATTAGAATCACAGACAATAACATCTGGAGCGTCATTTATTTCAGGAACCTGAACAACATTAATCATAAAATCTGTAATAGAATAACAAACGGTTCCATTATCAACTCTAACAAATATGTGTTGAGGGTTTATTGTGTTGGTGTAATTTAACGGTAAATCATTCACACCTAAATCGGCATCATTGAAACTTTCATGAAATGTTATGTCCAGGTTTTCTGTAATTCCATTAGTAATTTCCTGTATTTTTAAATTCAAGTCAGACGTTACAATTCCGTCATTTGAAACATCATCACAAACTGAAATTTCAGTCGGAATATTAAATGTTGGTAACTGAGTTACTGTTATTTGAAATGATGACGTTCCAAAACAATTAATATCTGTGATATTTTCAACTCTAGTAAATATTGTTTGAGGATTAGAAAGGTTTTGGTAGGCTGTATTTTTATCGATACTGTTTGTTCTATTCATAGCATCTTGAGCAGTTTCGAAGTAGAGGACTTCTTTACCAGTTTGACCATTTAATATTTCTTCATCTTTTTGAAAGAAAAGAAAATCACTCATTTCGTCACCATCATCTTCACAAGCTACAAACGTGGATATAGGAATGAACTCAGGAAGCGTATTGATTATAGTTTCAAAATCAACAATACTATGACAAGTCGTAATATCACTTTCTACTCTCACGTAAATTGTTTGTGTTTGTGTGTTGAAATTATTAGGTATTGGGATGGCATTTGTCCCATTGTCTGCATCAGAAAAGTCCAAATGAAATGATATGGTGAGATCTGTTATGTCTGGAACGATTTCAGAAATCTTACTCTCTAAATCTACAATTGAAAATCCATCCTGATCGTCATCACAAATGATAATATCTACAGGTTGCATCACCACAGGAGGATCAATAACCAGTATTTCAAAAGGAGAAATGTCATAACAATCTGTTTCAGTATTCGTTACTCTAATGAAAACGGTTATAGGATTAACAATATTAGTGTAACTTTGAGGTAATGCATTTTGATCATCTATAGCATCTTGTTCTGTTAAATAGTATTTTACATTAGGAGAATCAATTCCTGTACTTACATAACTATTAAAACTTGATAAAACTATAGGCGTGAACCCATCAAAATCATCGTCACAGTAATCTACAGTTGCAAGAGGTTGAATCTCAATTGCAGGATGTATAACAAGTTCCATTGATGTGTATTGAACACAAGAGTCTAATGTAACAGCGATGTAAATTGTTGTTATAATTGAGGTGGCCGTAAATGGAATGGCTTTATTAAGTGCATTATTATTATTGAGTTGGTCATTTACAGTTTCATAAAAAGAAATATCATAACCTAAATAATAGTTTATTAATGCCGTTTCAACGTCATTTAAATCAAAATCAGCTATGCCATCATTTGACTCATCATCACAAACACCAAAATCGCTCTTATCAAAACCTGTTTCCACAATGTTAGTGTGCAGTTCTATTGGCATAATTGATATGCAACCTGTAGCGTCGTTGGTTACTTTAATATATACAAGTTGAAAATAAGGAATAGTGTTTTGATAAGCTGTTGGGTCTAAAATTTCATTGATGTCTTCTTCGGCATCAGTTTGAGTTTCATAAAATGTTACAGATACTCCACCTAGACCTTGAAGAATGTCATCTACAACCGAAGTTAAATCGAAGATTTCGAAACCATCATCATCGCTTTCACAGGCATCAATCCATTGAATTTCTTCATTAATAACAGGGTTTTCTAAAACATTAATTACAAATGAAGTAATATCATAACATCCAGTAAACGTATCCTCAATTCTAATAAATAATGTTTCAGATGGATTGGTGTTGACATAAGGAAGTTCAATAGGAGTAAGTCCTAATTCAGCATCAATAAAAGACGTGTAATAGGACACCAGAAGGTTTGGATTATCTGATGTTATCTGAGTAATCATAGCTTCAAGATCAATTGAAGTTATACCATCTTGAACAGTGTCATCACAAATGTTTAAATCTGAAGGCTGATTGTAAACAGGAGAGTTATTCACTATTAAATCAAAACTTGTGAATCCTAAGCAACCTGTATTTGTTTCTTCAGTTCGAACATAAATAGTCTGTGGATTAGAGGTATTTGGCCATAATGAAACAATGGTTGACGTATCGTTGATAGCTCCAACACTGGTAAGGTGATAACTGATATCATAAGTTCCACTTGGAATTGCTGCTAAAATTTCATCATCTTTAGTTGTCAAGTCAAAAATCTCGACGCCATCATTAGAAGCGTCATCACATACAACAAAATCAGTTATTGGAGCAACATCTTGTTCAGAACCTAGGTTAATGATAATTTCATCTTCAATAATACAAGAGGTATTATTTATAGGAATATCTACTAAAAGGCTATAAGTACCAGATTCATTAACAGTATATATTGGACTTGTGGCTCCAGGAATCGCCAATCCGTCTTTGAACCATTGATATAATGCAATATTATTAGAAACATCACCATTAAGTACTACAGATTGTGAACACGTATTAATATCTGGACCTAAATCTACAGATGAAAGTGTACTCGTACTCTGAATAAACACGGCAGAGTCGTAATTTTGATCAGTTTGATCGGCTATAATAAGCTTTATGCGATATAGTTCATTTGGAAGAATATCTGCAGAGGCAGTTAAAACGGTTGTTCTTCCGTTATAATTTGTATCACCAATATTGTAACCTTCAAAATAAATTTCGTTTTCAGCAGGACAAAAACCAACTATTTCATCATGAATGGTATTTGTATTAACAGGAATATTAGTTCCGGGAATTAGAGCAATATTTACAAAAGGATCAGTTGAACCAACACGTTTAATGAGGAAAGCAAACCCATCAGAATATTGACATGGAAAATTTGTATTATATTCTTCTGAAGCTAATATATAATCAAAGGATATAAAGTTTGTAGTAGAAAGGAAATCAAATTCTATAGAGGTCGCATTTAGAGTTCCTGAAATCCCTAAAACTGTTTCTAAATCTGAATCTGAAGGCCAGTTCGTAGAGCCTTCATTTAAATTAGCTGTATTTACATTATTTCCACCAGAATGGATGCTGCCAGTCGACAAAACAACGCCATTTTGAAAAGGAAAATTTGAATCACCTTTTTCAAAATAACCATAACTATCAAGTCCGTCAAATTGACCATTAACTGAAGAGGATACATTAGATATATCCACACAGCCTTGCCCTAAATTAGCTTGAATTAAAGCTTCAAGGGTTCCTGAGTTTTCAGTAGTAATCTGTTGTGCTGATAATGTAAAAATTGAACAAAGAAAAAGTCCAAAACACAAGCACTTTATTATTTTCATTTATTACAGTTAGCTATAATAATTAGTTAGATTAAATAGAATTATCGGGTTGATAAGTTTCGAACTAATGAAAATACTAAAAAAATAGATTTATTAAAATTTATAGTGTTTAAAGGAGATTTTATTGGTTAAAATGCACTATTTGATAGTGCTAACTGTATTAATATCTTAATGCGAAATGGCCTTTTACTTCAAAAGCAATGCTTCCTTTTCTAACTTTCGCTAAAAACCAGTAGTCATTTGCAGGCATAAGATTTCCGTTATATCGTCCATCCCAACCATTTGAAGACGAAGTTAATTGCGTTAGTAATTTTCCGTAACGATCGTAGATATAAATAATTGTTCCAGGTAAAGTTTCAACACCTGTAATATGCCAAGTATCAAAATAACCATCGTTATTAGGTGTCATAAATTTTGGTGCATCAATCACAACAATTTCTTTAGTTACTTCAGCACATCCATTTAAGTCTATAATTTTGATGGTATGATATCCAATACTTACGTTTTGGAATACATTTGAGAGTTGTGGTTCTTCATCATCTAATTGATAGATGTAATTACCAATACCACTAATGGTTACAGTTATATTATTAGGATCTGAAAAATCTACAGTTTCCATGATTTCAATTGTTGCAGTTTCAGATTCGCTAACATTAAATACTCTTGTTGTTTCGCAACCAAAAGGTGAGGTTACGGTTACAGAATAGGTTCCAATTTCGGTAATTTCAATTTCTGGTGTTATCTCGTTTGTAGACCATAAATAAGTGTCTCCAGCCTGATTTGTATTTGCACTTACAAGTAGTGGGACATTGTTTAAACAGATCACCTGATCTTCGATATCTACAATAGGCTTTGGGTTTACGAAGCCTGTAAACTGAGTAAGTGCGTAGCAACCAGTTGTGTTATTTTCTATACGGACATAAATTATTTGGCCATCAAAGGTATCGTAAAGGAAAGGTAACGGATCATCACCTACTTCAGCTAATAAGTTGTCATCGTAATAACTCACAGTAAAATTTGCTGGATTTTGCCCTCCAAGTATGACTGAATTTTGCTGACTGAGATCAAATGTATAAAATCCGTCGTAATCATCATCACATGTTATCAAGTCAGCAGGCTGATTTGCAATTGGAGCAGGATTAACTAAAAGTGTAAACTCATGAATATAATAACAATGTGTTGTTGAAAATTCTATGCGAGCAAAAATGGTATCACTCGTTGTTAAATAACTGTAATTAGAATTTAAAGGATTTGATTGATTTTCAGCATCTTGAAAAGTAGGGTAATAATTTAATAATACGTTGGCACTTTGCTCTAGAATGGTTGAATTGATTTCCATTAAATCTGTTACGCCAGAAGTAGTTTCGCATATTTCATAACTCGCAATAGGATTGATAGCAGGAGGTAAGTTAACTATTAATTCTAATGGAATTGAAACAAAGCAATCTGAAATAGTATTTGTTACGCGAACGTATACAGTTTGTGGGTTAGTTAAATTCGTGTAATTTTCAGGATTTGCTATAGCATTGGATTGTAAGTATGAATCTTCCAGAGTTTCATGATAAGAAATTTCAATATTATCTTGTCTTACGTCTAGAATGTCAAACTCAGATAGTGTTAAATCAAAGGTAACAATGCCATCATAATTGGTATCACACTGAATTAAAGGTTGAGGCATGTTGACATCAGGCGCAGCAATAACATTAAGAACAAAAGAGGTATACGATTCGCAGATAGTTCCGTTATTTATGCGCACATAAATCTGTTGTGGATTAACCGTATTACTAAAATTTAATGGTAATGGATTTGAATTAGTTTCAGCATCTGTTTGAGAGGCGTGAAAGCTCACTTCTTCAATATCGCTGATACCTTGTGTAATTTCGGCAATTTGTACGTTAAAATCAAACTCAACACTTCCGTCGTTGGTGATATCATCACAAATAAAAATGTCAGTAGGCTCATTAAATACAGGATTTGTTCCAACTTCTATTGGAAACGAAGATGTTGCATAGCAATTTGAATCTGTAATGTTTTCAACTCTAACATAAATAGTTTGAGGATTGGAGATATTAACATATATATTGTCTTTATCAATTGGATTTGTATTGTTTTCTGCATCTAGAGCTGTTTCAAAATAGAGGACGTCCTTTCCAGTTTGACCATTTAAAATGTCTGCGTCCTGAGTTGAAAATAAAAATTCACCAAAACCATCATCTCCAATTTCACAAAATTTAAATAGGTTAATGTTATTAATAACTGGTAATGTATTGACAATTACTAAAAAGCGTTCAGTTGAATAGCATCCAGTAGTTGCATTTTCAATTCGAATAAAAATATCGTCTGTCTCACCTAAGTGTGAAGAGGTATTACTTATTAAGTTTGTACCATTATCAGCATCAGATTGGCTATAGTGAAATGTGATGATTTTATTAGTGGTATCTGTTACAACTTCTGAAATTTTATCGTTTAAATTTATGATCGATATTCCATCCTGATCATCATCACAAATAATAATATCAGTAGGAGAATTGCTTTCAGGAGCTGGAAGCACTTCGATTTCAAAAGAATTAATATCAGCACAGCTTGTTAGATCATATCTAATCTTAGCAAAAACGGTTTGAGGATTTGATGTGTTTGTAAATACTGTAGGCAGTTGGTTAGAGTTAGATTCTGCATCTTCTAGAGTTGGAAAATAGCTCACTGTGAAATCGGGTTGATTATTCGAGACCTGAGCATCAAACTGACTTAAATCAATAGCTGTAAATCCGTCTTGATCTGAATCACATACAGAAACTAAACCAATAGGATTAAATTCTACAATAGGATTTATCATGAGCTCAATTTCATCGACTTCTTGGCATGTTGGACTCGTTAAAACTAAATAAAGTGTTTGTGGCGCAGAAGTTGGAAAAAATGGTTGTGATTGATCTATAGCATTGACCTGATTGTCTCTGTCTTCTTCCGTGAGGTAAAAATCAATCGTAATATCGATTTCTAATAGGTCTTCCAAATCCCCAATAATTCCTAAAGCTATAGCGACTAAATCAAATTCTTCTTGGCCGTCATTACCAACGTCACATAAATTAATATCTCTTAAGTTGGTTGCTGTAAGAAGTAAATTGGTATGAAGTTCAATAGGCGTAATACTTGCACATCCTGTAGTTTGATTTTCAACTCTGATAAATACGATTTGCTCATAACTAATGATATTTTGATAATTTGTTTCATTGGCAATCGCATTGACACCTAAGTCGGCATCTTCCTGAGATAAATGAAAAGTAACATTAACACCAGTTATGCCTTGCAAAACATCAGCAATAACAGAAGTTAGGTCAAAAGTTGCAAATCCGTCATGATCGGCATCACAAGCATCAAGGTATTGTGGTTCTGTATTAATAGAAGGATTATCTAAAACTTCAATATCTAATGTTGTCGTACTTGAACAACCAGTATTGGCATTAGTGACATTTACAAATAACGTTTCAGTGATATTTGTATTTACATAAGGTAACGGAATAATATTGGTTCCATTTTCAGCATCAGTTTGAGTTAAGTGATAGGTGACTATTAAATCGAAGTTTCCTCCAGTAATTTCTTCGTCTTTTTGAGATAAATCAATAGTGGTAACACCATCAGACGTTGAATCGTCACAAACTATTAAAGGAGTTGGATCTATAACATTAGGTAATGGGTTTACAATTAAATCAAAACTTTGAAAGGCCAGACAACCATTTACAGTGTCTTCAATTTTTACAAATATGGTCTGAGGATTCGTTGTATTTTGAATTGGTGATGTTATAGCATTCACACCATTCAGTGCATCATTTTGTGTATAATGGTAACTAAGTGTATAACTTGAAGATGGAACTGAAGCTAAGGCTTCAGAGTCTTTAGTTGATAAATCAAATAATTCAATGCCATTGCCACTTGCATCGTCACAAAGTTCAAAATCTGAAATAGCATCAGCAGATTGTGTAGAACTTAGTAAAACGTTTACAGTATCTTCAATAACACACGTAGAGTTGGTTAATGGGATTTCAATCGAAACGGTATAATCTCCAGATTGAGTAACGTTTAATGTTGGTAAATTTTCTCCTGGAATTAATACATTATTAAAATACCAAGAATAAGTGGCTAAAGGATTATCAATATTACCATCTAAAGTAACATCACTCGCACAGGTTTGAATATCATTTCCAAGATCGACATTAGCACTAAAGCTATTTCCTTCAATAAATACTGCAGAATCATAGTTTTTGTCCGTTTGATCTGCAATAACAATCTTGATATGGTATTGTACATTTGGTAGAATAGAAGCCGTTGCTGTCATAACAGCTGTACGACCATTATAGTTTGTATCACCTAAATTATATCCTTCAAAATATTCTTCATTTGAAGCGGCACAAAACCCAACAATTTCATCATGAATTGTATTTGTATTTACTGGTGTTGTAGTACCAGGTATGATAGCAATATTTGTGTAAGGATCACTTGTTCCTGCTTCCTTTATAAGAAAAGCAAAGCCATCAGAATACTCACAAGGGAAGTTACCGAAGTATTCTTCCGAAGCTAAGATGTAATTAAATTGAATTTGGTTTGAAACTGAAATAAAGTCAAATTCGATGGATGTTGCATTTAAAGTTCCAGAAATTCCTAATGCAGATTCTAAATCAGAATCTGTTGTCCAGTTTGATTGTCCTTCATTTAATATGTTATTATTCTGAGTATTACCTCCAGATAGCGGATTTCCGGTGGAGAGCATGATTCCATTTTGGAAAGGGAAATTTGATCCAGCCTTTTCAAAGTAAGCAAAACTGTTGAATCCATTAATAGAACCATTAACCTGCGAGCTGATGTTTGAGGTTTCAACACAACCTTGAACCAAATTGTTTTCGATAAGTTGTTGTTCGGTAAATGAATTGTTGATACTTATCTGCTGTCCATAAGCCATAAGGCCAATAAATAAGCAGATAAAGACTGCGAGGGATTGTTTTAAAATATTCATTATTAAGCGGTTAAGTTCATGGTGTCTAGCCATGAGGTTTGGGACTTTGGGCTAATTTGTTTATTTCAATGGGCGAAATATAAAACTGTATTAGATGAAATGCAAATATTTACGACGAAATACACAAAACATTAACATTTCGCTTTTTTCATAGAGAGAATTTCTGAAGCTTTTTTGATTAATAATTTACGCTCTTTGGGCTTAAAAATGAATAAGTAAATCATAACATAGATCATGGAGTAGAATTTTAGTTGGAGTAGGATTGGGGCTTAAGTCGTTAATAATGCTATATTATTTGTAATGCGGATTTACATCGCTATTGTAAATGAGTTTGGAATAACAACAACCGGAAAGTAAAAGATATCTTTTCATAACGAGTAGTTTAGAAATCATAACTAAGTAAAACAATACTGAGGGAAAAGATTACTTGATGAATAAATTCCTTATGAAATTAGAATATAAGAAGCTAAATGACAAATATATACGATGAATAGCGTCAAATTTTAACACTTTAGTAGTTTACATACACCCAACCAACTTCAGATTGGTAGTTGGGATCATTAAAGTTAATGATATAAAAATAGGTGCCAACAGGAACAAGTTTACCATGATTATTTAAACCTCTATTAATTAAGCCATACCAAGGGTTATCATTATTCCCTTCAAAAATAAGTGTTCCATACCTATTATAGATCTTTAATTCATGCCTTTCAAATATATTATAGAGTCCTTGAATATTAAACCAGTCGTTTGTATGATCTCCATTAGGAGAAAATCCGTCAGGTATATGTGGTGGACAATTTTCAACTAAAATATCAAAAGCATATACATTATAACAAGGAGGATTTTCAATTCTGGCATAAATGGTTTGAGGGTTGCTTGTATTCGAATAATTTTCAGGAATTAGAATTTCATTGCTATTCATTTCTAAATCGGCAAGTGTTTCAAAAAACCTCACATTATTACTCATGTTGATATTATTAGAATTTAAGATATCAACCAGATCGAATGTTGCCGAATTAAAAGCTTTGTCACAGGACAAGGTTTGTGGTAATGTCTCTATGGGAGGAATTATTAGTAAATCGAGATTAATTTCAAAACTATTATTCGTTTCAATAATTTCAGTAATAGCACTATTTCCAAATCCATCGTCATCAACGACTAAAGTTAAAGTAAAGGAATCACCAATGCTTTCAGGAATAAATAACGAAACGGTTCCATTTTCAAAGTCATTTATTGGAACGTCGTTTTGGGTTGCAGTCAAACCAACCAAAGTATTATCGGCATAAAATGCGACTGATGTATTAGCTGGTAAAAAATCTGTACTATTGGTATTAAAAACAGTGAATTCTAAATCTATAGTTCTGTCTCCACAAAATATGTCGTAATCATTGACTAGTATTGTAGCATCTGGGAGCTGACTATTGAGTACTGTAATAACATTATTAATCATAACAAAGTCTTGACCAGAAGTAAGTGTGATCGTTGCTGAAGTATCTCCAATGTTTATATTATTTTGAATGTCATACACATCAATATCCATATTAAATAAATCGGAAGATCCAGTAAAACTGTTGGTGCCATTAAAGGCATTATTAATTGGATTTAATGGTGGATTTCCAATGACATTTCCATTAATGCTAAGCTGCTCATTCACTGCTAATCCAGAATCTCCTTCCCAAGCAACAAATCCAATTTTAGCACCTTCGTTATCAAGAACATTCAAGTTGTCTAAGACAATGGTTAAGGTCTCTGGAACACCTTGTAACCCGTCGTATACATTCAACTGATTTAATGGTAAATTGAAATCTTCATAAATGACTGTAATTGCCCAGCCGCCAAAGTTTGTTCCACTACCACTGACTACACAATAGGGAAAAGCCATGACGTCAGAAAGATCAATTTCCGAAACTGTATAAGTTGTATTGCCTTGATTTTGTATTATGGAAGTAATGTCAGCAAATGCAGCAAAAAACACTCGTAATTCATCTAGAGTATGATTAAATGTTCTGTCTGCAGTGACTGGTATTCCATTAACTTCAATGTCAAAGTCACCAGTTCCAGGTCCTGCCCAATAGATATAGGCAGCAACAACGTTTTGGTTGGAATTTAAAGATAGGTTTGAAGATGATGAGGTAAGGATATCACAAGGAGTAAATGCTTGATTTTCTACAATATTTAGTGTGTTTCCAATAGCTGTGTAATCATATCTGCCATTAAACTGCTGAAACAATTCAATATTTTGAGCAAATGAAGACAATGAAAAAGCTAATACGAAAACTACTATTGCAAATTTGCTTAACCTCATTATCAATTGTTTTGATATGTGAATTTACATAAAATAATTTTTAACGTTTCAGAGTAAAATGGCTTTTAAAAACGCGACCATCTTGAAGGGTTACAAAAAACCAGTAATCACTAGATGGCATATCAGCACCATTATAGGTGCCATCCCAACCTGGACCTAATGGATCTAATTCAGTAAGCAGTTTTCCGTAACGATCAAAGATTAATATTTGGGTATTATGCTGAAACTGTTCTGAAAGTCCTTTAACCTGCCAAAACTGATTGTAACGATCTCCATCAGGTGTGAAAAATTTAGGAAAACCAATTACCGAAACTTCTTCTTCAATAATGCCACAATCGTTTTCAATGTCTCGAACATACACTGTATGGAACCCAAAATCGACATTTGTAAATACATTGCTTTCCTGATAAGGTCCCATAATATTATCTAATGCATAATCATAAATGCCTTCACCAGTTACAAAAACAGTTATAGTATTGTTTGACGTCGCATCTGTAATTTGAATATCTGTTATTGTAGCAATATCTGCAGGTATAACCGTTATGGTTCTATCTTTAAAACAACCATCAGTATTGGTTACTCGAACAGTATAAGTGCCAGGTTCATTGACTTCAATTTCAAACATATCTTCACCTGTTGACCATTCGTAATAATAGTTATTTGGGATGTCATCAATTAAGCCACTGGTTAAGGTTATGGTCTGCGGAAAGTCATTCAGGCAATACAATAATTCGTCTTCAGTTTCAATATTAGGTAATTCAAATACTGTTAAGTCAATTGCGCTTATACCAAAACAAGCATTTGCATTTTCAACGCGTGCATAAACTGTTTGATTATAAGGAATGGTATTGATGAAATTTGTGCTTATCGGATTATCTTCAATAAGCGCATCATCATAAGTTTCATAATAGGTAATATCCAGACCAGCTGGCAATCCAAATAGAATATCACTTTCAGCATCTGTAAGATTGAAATTTGAAAAACCATCTTCAATACCATCGTCGTCACAGGTTTCTAAAAAGGTGTCATTGGAAGCTGTAGAGCTTGTTTCGAGTGTGATTTCCGCAATATTAGTACAACCAGTTATTGTATTAGTGACTAATGCATATAGGATTTGCGGATTCAAATAATTTTCAAAAGCATCAGGATTTAGCTCGTCTTCATTGTTTTCTAAATCTGAAAGCGACACGTAAAAATTTATCGATCTGTCTGAAGCGTTATTCGTAATGTCATTAAAGACCTGATTCAAATCATAAGTTGTAAATCCTTCCGGAATACCATCTTCATCACATTGAAAAATAGTCGTGTTTATAGCTTCTGGAGCATCATTTACTGTGAGAATGAAGGAATCTGTTGAATAACAATCTGTATTTGAATTATTTTCAATACGAACAAAAATTTCTTCAGTATATGCTGTTGTATTGGTATAAGAATTTGGAAGTGCATTGGTATTAGCATCGGCATCTTGTTGAGTTGGATGATAGGTAATAGTATTGGCCGTTGCACTTTGATCAATTAAAATATCAGCATTCAAATCGGATAGCGCTATTGTTACAAAACCATCCATACTATTGGTGTTAAAATCGGTATCACAAATGCTAAGATCTTCTAATGACGCTACAACAGGCGTAATAAAAACAATTAACTCAAAAGTTGTTGTAGCAAAACAATTTGGGTTTTCATTATTCTCTACTCTGGCATAGATGGTTTGAGGATTTGCGGTACTATTAAAGATTCCAGTTATTTCATTTTCGTTAAGATCGGCATCTTCCTGAGTCCTGAAATAACGTACAGTATAATCATCAGGATTTTGAGTATCCAGTATTTGAGCATCTTGTATGGTTAAATCAAAAGGTGCCGAAGGAAATTCACTACAAGCAATAATATTGTCTGGCTGAGTTGCTATAGGAATATCAAAAATACCAACAACCGCTTCGCCTTCAATAGGACATTCTCCATTATTTTGTTCTATAAATACCTCGTAAAACCCTGGAGAATCCACAAATAATTGAAACGATGTTTCAGCTAAAGGCAATCCGTCTTTAGTCCATGAATAATCGGCGCCAGAGATATCTTCAGCTAGAAGCGTATAACTGTCACCTACACAGAGTTTTAATTCTGTAGTGCTAATGCCGTTTTGAATAATATCAATTCGAGAATTAAATAAAGACTGTATGAAAGGCGGTAAGCCAATACGACCAGTATTTTGAGAATTATTGTTTATATCTAATAAAACCGCAGTTTCATCATAACCAGCAGCTGCACCATCGGCTTCGGGATTAAGTATAGCTCCAATAAAACGACCATTTTGTGCACCTCCTGAAAAATCAAATTGAACCCTATAAATTCGTCTGTCAATACCTAATTGCAAGGCACCAGCATTAAATGATGATGATGAATGAACAACCGCCTGTGAGGCAGGAATATCGGCAGCTTCTAAATCCCATTGTAAAATACGACTAGCGCCATTTCCATTAGGACCATCATTTATAGAAGCATATACTTTTTTGTTTTCAGCAGAAAATTCAACACCATACGGACTATCATTATTTACAGGACCATAAAGTTCTAAAGAGTTGGAGACAATACCTGTATCATTATCAAAGTCAAATAAATAAACACCTCCAGCCGCATTGGCAGCTGTTGTATTTGCAAATCCAAAATGAGCGACAGCAATTTTAGAGCCATCAGGAGATGCTTTAATGTATCCCAAAGAATTTCTGCGGTAGCCTTGAACCGGAACAGTTGGACCTACAGTGGAAATCACAGGATTAGTATCAACACCATTTATATCTACTTTAAACGCATAAAACCGATCAACAAAATGTGTAATCACCCAAAATGAGGAGCAATCATCAGCTTTTACTGCTGTAATCTTTTCTGAGCACTTATAGGAGATTTCGTCTAAATCAGAAGGGTTGTAAGTTACTAATGGAATATTCTTCTCAGTAGTAACCACATCACCTAAACCTCCATTCAGCGTCATATCTACCAGTGAATAATTTAAGCCATTATTAAAGCCATCATCTTGAATTGGTACGCTTCCTCCACTGTCATAATTCCCGGTAAACTGATTTGGATACACGCTCGCGTTGTCATGATGAGGTTCATCAACTGTAAAAATGTAAAACTGGGTTTGATCTTGTGGTTTTGGAACTATGAGCCCGGAAGAGGTACTTGAAGGATCGCCTAAAAGCCCTGTGCCTCCAAAATAATCACCATTTTGCATGATTTGATGATTTTGGTTCCAGACAGTTTGACCATCTGTATAAAATAAAAGATTTCCAGTAGTATCAGAAATGGATGTGCAACCTTCTAGTGTGTTGATTTGACCATCGGTTACAGCTGTAACTGTTCCTGCTCCAGCATTAAAACGTAAGCCTGCGTTTTGACCAAAATACCAATAGGATGCTTCTTGTTGGGCGTAAGTAAACATACTGCATAGCAGTATTGTTAAGAATAGATAGGGATTCTTTTTCATTTTCGTAATAGCAATTATACGGCAGTTCTATGTATAGAACAAGTTAATCACTAAAACTCCTCAATTTTACACGAAACTTTTAAGCAGATAAGACTTGAATACATAAAACATACTCGATTGCTAAAGATATTACAAATCTCTCTTCTTTAATAATCTATAGGATAAAAAGATAAAAAGTGCAGTCCAACCCAAAACTATGGCAATTTCATACCAATGTACGGCAAAGTCATACATAAATTCTTGTCCGTTAGGTGCTTTTGAAATAGCAATCCTTTGAAACGGCTGATCTATAAGTTTGTACATGGATTTCAACGGGAAAAAATTCTGAATTTTCTCTGCAATATCTATGTTTGTCTGCCAAGTAAGCAAACCAAAAATAATCCACTCTAAGATGTAAAGTACAAATAAAAATGCCAGTGCAAATGCTGAACGTTTGACCAACATGCCAAGAAATAAACACAAACTAAAAAAGCCTACAAGTTTAACGAAATATGCCAATAAGAACTCTGTTTCCCTAAAGATTAAGCTTGGTTCATTGATGCTTGAATAATACAAACCAATACACAGGCAAATGATAAATATCAAAAATGTAGCTATAGCAGAAAAGAAAACGATAGTATAAAATTTAGAAAGAATGAATTCTTTTTTACTAAGACCGTCAATAAGATTTTGTTTAATGGTCTTGTTGCTATATTCATTACCAATCATACTAACGACCACGATAGCAAAGAAAAATTTAAACTGTGATGCAAAAAAGGTTGTGATATGCCATACAATTGGAAAGTTAAAGAGGCCGTAATGTCCTAATTCAAGCGTAAAAAATCCAAAAAAATCAATACGTAATGATGATAATATGATGACAAAAAATGGCAGTACAAATGATATAAAAATCAAAACCTTACTCGCTCTGTTGAGTAAAAGTTTCTGTAGTTCTAATTGTAAAAGTCTTAGCATGGTGGCTTGGTTTTATACTGATTACATTCAGTAAATAATGATTGATTGATTAATTAATTGATGATTAGTTATTTATGGTCTGTTAGCTGTAAAAATTGTTCTTCCAAACTTTCTTTACGTTTTACCAGATGTGATAATACAATGCCTTTTTCAAACATCAATTTGTTAAAAGATGGAGCATCCATAGGCTGGTTTAAAAAAGCAGTGATGAGCTGCCCTTCAACTTTAACGTTTCCGAAAGAAGTATCCTGTTCTAGAATCTGTATCAATTCTTCGTGTTTTTCAGCCTTCAATTCAAAAAAGCCATGACTGGAAATCATTTCATCAACACGACCAGAATATAATTTTTCTCCTTTTCGTAACACCACGACATGCGAACATACTTTTTCGACTTCATCTAATAGGTGAGAGGCTAACAGGATGGTGGTACCTTGACTTGCAATTTGTTTTATGATAGCTCTAATCTGATGAATTCCTTGAGGATCGAGACCATTTGTAGGCTCATCAAGAATTAGAATTTCAGGATCGTTCAACAATGCTGAAGCAATTGCCAGACGTTGCTTCATACCTAAAGAATAGGTTTTGAACTTATGATCTTTTCTATCTAATAATCCAACAATCTCTAATTTTTCAGCAATTTTACTCTGATTGACATCTTTAATTCTGCAAACCAGTTTTAAATTTTGTTCTGCTGTCATGTAAGGATAAAAGTTTGGTCGCTCAATAATCGCACCTACTTTTTTTAAGGCATCATGAGTACTCGTATTGCCATCAAACCAATGAAAATCACCTTGTGTTTTGTTAACGACATTTAAGACGATACCTAGTGTTGTAGATTTTCCACTTCCGTTAGGTCCTAAAATACCATAGACATTGCCTTTGTTAATAGTGAATGATAAATCTTTGACTGCAGTGAGGTAGCCAAATTTTTTGGTAAGATTATTAATGGTTAGTATAGATTCCAAATTTGATTGATTTTTAACTGAAAAGCATTCAGTAAAGGTTGATTATAAAAGTAAGACGACACTGTGAAAGTTTTGTTACAATGTCGTCTTAATTATTATCGTATCACCAGAATTTCTAATTCCAGTTTTCGTCAAAATCTAAATTGTCGTAATCGCCAATATCTAAATCGTCATCAAATTCGTCATTATAATCATCAAAATCTTCAGCTTCGAAGTTCTTTTCTGGAGCAGAATCTGGAATTTGACCATGAACAAACATCAGGTTAGGGTAATCTGCACCTTCAGCTTCTTCAACAATTTCTGCAAGTTCAACCAAGAAAGTCCACATGCTCAGGAAATCGTAAACGTAAATCAATTTGGTTTGTGCTTCATGAACCACATCGTTTAAAGCGGTTTCACTCATTAGCCGAACAGACGAGTTGCCTTCGCTCACATCAAACATTGAAATTTCTTCACCTTGATCCCATTCATCATTACTGATATAAAATGACGCCATTTCTAAGCCATCAAAGCCAAAAGACTGCGTGATAGCATTATGTAAGTCTTCGAGAGAGTCTGTTTCTTGAATTTCTATATCTCGAAACACATCTTCTTCGGTATCATTATCTAGTATAATTCTAAATCTGTATATCATATTGCAAAAGTAAATTATTTACTGAAACGATGCAAAGTAAATGTCATTGCAGTTAGTAACAAAAACGCACCAACTTGATGAACCACGCCAAGCCAAACTGGTACAGCGTATATAATTGTAAGTACACCTAATAAAAACTGAATACCTACCATAATTAATAACGCATTGATGCCATGAAATTGGTTTGTGGTCAATATCAATCGTTTTGCTCTATACCATATCAATAGAATAATGGCAACCACAATATAAGCTAAAGTTCGATGTACAAATTGAACACCACTTTTGCCTTCTATAAAATTTTTATACAAGGGGTTTTGTTCTATATAGACTGTTTCATGCATAAATTTTCCTTCACTCATCATTGGCCAGTGATTATGTATAAATCCAGCATCTAATCCAGCAACGAAAGCACCATATATAATTTGAAGAATTAAAATCGCTAAACCAAATCTTATGATATTTCGTACACTTTTATCGATGTCTTTATTATTAGGGAATATCAAATCTAAAGCCACCCAAAACGTATAAGCAAAAGTTATGAAGGCTGTAGTTAAATGCATTGCCAGTCGGTAGTGACTCACATCTGGATTGTCAACCAATCCACTTTTGACCATATACCATCCGAGGAATCCTTGAAAACTCCCAAGACACAGCAGAACAATAGATTTTTTAATGGTAGATTTTGAGAGTTGTTTTGTTACCAAAAAATATATAAACGGAAGTAGAAATACTACACCAATAAATCTTCCAATCACGCGATGAATCCATTCCCAAAAGTAAATATCTTTAAAATCTTCAAGGTCAAAATGGGTGTTGAGCTTTTGGTATTCTGGATATTGCTTATACAAGTCGAAGGCCTCTTGCCATTCCACCTCATTCATAGGAGGAATGGTTCCTGATATTAACTTATAATTTGAAATTGATAAACCAGAATGTGTTAATCTGGTGATGCCACCTACAATGACCATAATAAATATCAAGATACATCCAGTTAGTAGCCAATAAATCACTCGTTTGTTATCCTTTTTCATTTCTTTTTCTTTTTCTTTTTCTTTTTGCTTTGTCATTCTGAAGAATTGAAGAGTCTTATGTGGTTTTAAGCTATCCTTCACATCATTCTGAATTGTATTATATTTTTATTTTCTTCAAGATATGTCTCGCTCTAGCCTTAAAGCCTGAACTTTGTATCTGGTAATCTCTTTCTAATATTAATTTCAGTTCAGGATGAATCCAGTCAATCTCATTGCCCAATAAAAACAAAGTATTCATTGCATAAGCTTTGGGCGCAATTTTTTCGTCATTTATCATCCAGTCAAAACAGGCTTCAACGATTTTTTCTTTATGTCTTGCGTTTAAAGCCGTTTGAATTGCATTTTCAGATTTTGAATAATATGCTGTGATGAGGTATTCGCATATTTTAGCAACAGGTCTTACAGCCGAATCTAAATGCACTTTATGCATGTTTTCAGTAAACTCGTCTAGATATGGGATTATAGCTTCTAGTTTTTCACCACACATAAACTCAAAAACCCAAGCAGCACGACAAGATATTTTATCATTAACGTTAAATAAGACTGCTAATAATTCTGAAATAAGCTCAGGTTGCGAGATTACTAAATTGGCATAGTAAAGGCGTTTTTCTCGCGAATGGTTGACGTAATTTAATTCCTTGTAAAGTTGCGATGGTGTCAATCCTTTTTTTTAATTTTAAGCACTACAAAAATAACGAAAATGAAACTCATAAAAAAGATACTTTTAGCATTACTTATTGTGTTTATTATTGCACAATTTTTCGGACCAGATAAGAACGAAGGTGATTACGCTTCTATTGAAGCTTTTATAGCAGAAACAAAACCGTCACCAGAAGTCAAAGGCATTTTACAAGAATCCTGTTTCGATTGCCATAGCGATGTAACACGCTATCCTTGGTACAATAATATCACACCTGTGAACTATTGGTTAGCAGATCATATTGATCATGGCAAAGGACATTTTGATGTGTCTAAATGGAGCGCGTATAGTGTTAAAAAGAAAGATCATAAACTTGATGAATTGATCGAAATGGTTGAAGAAAAAGAAATGCCTTTAAATTCATATACTTGGACACATTCTGAAGCGAAACTAACTGATGCTCAAATTAAGGCAGTGGTAGATTGGGCAAAAGATGTACGAGCAACGTACGCTGATGAACTTTCAAACCAATAATATCAGATAATTCTGTGCAACAAACGCTTCTCATTCTTGGGTTTGTCTGGCCAGAACCTTTTAGTTCTGCAGCTGGAAGCAGAATGATGCAACTCATTTCCATTTTCAAATCTGAAAATTTCAGCATCACATTTGCCAGTGCTTGTGCAAAAACAGATAATGCATCCGATTTAAAAGCTTTAGGCATCGAGCAAGTTGCTATAGAATTGAATGCTTCTAGTTTTGATGATTTCATTGTGAAACTTCAACCTGATGTCGTTCTTTTTGATCGATTTATGACCGAAGAACAATATGGTTGGCGAGTTGCTGACCAGTGCCCAAATGCCTTACGAATTCTTGATACGGAAGACTTACATGGTTTGAGAAAAGGTCGTCAGCAAGCATTTAAAGATGAACAACCATTTGACTATTCATATTTGAATAATGATACAGCTAAACGTGAAATAGCAAGTATTTACAGATGTGATTTAAGTTTGATTATTTCTGAAGCTGAACAGG
The DNA here is from genome assembly GCF_000826645.1 of Psychroserpens mesophilus. Lineage (GTDB taxonomy): Bacteria > Bacteroidota > Bacteroidia > Flavobacteriales > Flavobacteriaceae > Psychroserpens > Psychroserpens mesophilus. The sequence goes on along the minus strand of NZ_JXJP01000003.1, from coordinate 380,714 downwards.
AAATTCTTACACAGTTTTTTAAAGTAGATGATTCACTTTTATATTATTTGCCTTTTTTGTTAGAACCTCTTTCAGAAGAGTCAATTAATAACCTAGCTCAATTTAATGAACGACAACATTTTGTAACCATCGGGAACTTTTTACATCCTCCAAATTATCAATCGGTTTTATATCTAAAAAAATCGATTTGGCCATTATTACAACATCAACTGCCAGAAGCAGAATTGCATATTTATGGTGCCTATGCATCAGAAAAAGTGTATCAGTTGCATAGCGATAAGGATAAATTTCTAATAAAAGGTTATGCTGAAAAGGTTACAGAAGTAATGCAACGTGCCAAAGTATGTTTAGCACCTTTACAATTTGGAGCAGGATTAAAAGGAAAATTGATTGATGCTATGAATAATGGAACTCCTTGTGTGATGAGTTCTATTGCTGCTGAAGGTATGTTTGGAACATCGGAAGCTAACGGATTTATTACAGATAATCTATCCGACATTGTGGATTCGGCAATTGCTTTATATACCAACGAAACCCTCTGGGACGATGCTCACAAAAAAGGGTTTAATATTATAAACACTCGGTTTCAGCTTAAAGATTTTCAAAGTGATTTTATTCAAATGCTGAATGATCTTCAGTCTATTCTCAACAAACACCGACAAGGGAATTTTATCGGACAAATGCTTCAGCACCATAGCTTGCAAAGTACGAAATTTATGAGCAAATGGATTGAAGAGAAACATCGCAAATCCTAAGAATACAAAGCCGCTCATAAATCGAAATCCAGATTTAACGATACTCTGGGTTTTCAAAGTTCCAGCGGTTTCCTTCATCCCAACGTTCTCTCGAATTACCGTAGGCAGAATAGCCATTATTTTCTTTAAGCATATAAGCTAAATGCATTAAGTTGTAAGTCATGAACGTCGTATTTCTGTTGGTAAAACTATTAGTTTTTGCGTTAGATTCGTCATCTAAATAGCTTGGCCCAGGACCAACTTCACCGATCCATCCACAATCGGCTTGAGGCGGAATTGAATATCCAATATGTTGTAAGGCATACAAAATTCCCATAGCACAATGTTTTACACCATCTTCATTGCCGGTTATCACACAGCCTCCAACTTTTCCATAAAATAAATACTGACCCTTATCGTTGGTTTTTCCACTCATACTGTATAAACGTTCAATTAATTTTTGAGCAACTGATGATTTTTCACCTAGCCATATTGGCGTTCCGATGATTAAAATATCAGCATCAAAAATGGTCTTAAAAAGCTTTGGCCATTCATCAGTGTTTGCACCATGTTCTGTCATATCTGGATATATACCATAGGCAACATCATGATCTACAAACCGGATGTGTTTAATAGCGACACCTTCCTTTTCCATAATATTTTTAGAGACTTGCATCAAGCCGTCAGTATGACTTTGTGTTGGCGATTTTTTTAAGGTGCAATTAACGAATACGGCTTTGAGTTTGGAAAAGTCTGGTGTTCTCATGTGGTCTGTTTTTAATTATAAGATAATCATAATACTAAAACAAAACCAGGAAACCAATAACTATAACATAGCCTTAAGACTTTTAAGGGTCTTGCGTTAAAACTTTTTCAATCTGAAGCAAAGCCATATCTATAACTTTAGAATTTTTGAGTTGTACATGATGTAATGAAAGCTCTGTACAAGCTGTAATGACGTGAGAAGCACTAGTATATTTCTGAATTAGTTGTTTATAACTTCTGTAATCAGATTCGGTATCATTACTGGCATAGGTTTTTGTTCTAAAATGGTCTATTAGTAATTGGTCTTCTTCAGAAGGTTTTATAATAGAAAGCCCTTTGGCTTTGAACATCTTTGGAATATAATTTGACGACATCGTATAGCGCGATCCAAAAAGTACAATCTTGTCAATGTCATGCGATAAACAATAGGTTATTGCGATTTGGACAGGATGCGCAAAATGTAAGTGATGATCAATTTGATCAAGGGTTTCATGTAAAGTAATATTCGGTATGAGATACTGTTTGGCATTAAATATTGAAATAGTATCTAAAATGCCGGTTAGTTCAGGTATTAATTTATCAAATTGATTTGGTAAAAACCGATTGATGGCATCAAAATCGATTTGATACATCAAAAACGGAAACGTATGATACTCGCCCAATTTCTCATAGTATTTTTTATGTAAAGTAGTAAGATAATATTTTGTACTTCGCTCACCTAGTCCTAAAATGCATGTATGAAATGGCAGATTTTTCATTTTAAACCTTCTCCAAAATGTAATCAGCAAAGTACTGCTTGCTGTCGGTAAGTTTTGAAATGATTTTCAAATGACTATCTTTTAAAATCGTATTTAAAATAGTGTCGTTATATTTTCTGGAGATTTCAGTATGAATCTTTTCACCTTTTTTAAAATCAAATACTTTCTGTAAAGCTCCAATAGTCACTTTCTGGTCGATTTTACTCACAAGGAAACTTTTAGCAATGCCTTCCTCTTCGGTATACTCTGGTACATGATCAAATTCATCAAGATTAAAATTAGCTCGAAGTTCTCTGTTAATACGTTCTAAGACGTTTAAATTGAAGCGCTTTGTAATGCCTTGTTTGTCATTATAGGCAGGTAGAACAATATCAGCAGATTTAATTAGATCGACACCTAAAAGTACTTTATCATTAGTATTAAGCGATTCACTTAGAGACGTAATGAAACGTTGGGCATTTTCATCTAAAAGATTACCAATATTAGAACCTAGAAACAAGACTACTTTTAGGGCTTTTGTGTCTTTAAAAGAAGATAAAACTTTAAAATATTCACCTTGACGTTTAGTAACGTTCACGTGAGGTAATTCTTTTCGTAAGCTGGTTTCCAGTTGATGTAATGCATTTTGAGAAATATCAATAGGAACATATTCAAAATGATAACCGTCATCATTGAGCTTTTTTAAAAGCTGCTTGGTTTTAGTACCATCACCTGCGCCAAGTTCTACCAATTCAAAAAAAGTTTTCTTTTCCAATCCTAGGTTATCGATGAGGTCTTGTGTTTGATTTTTGAAAATATCCATTTCTGCATTGAAGAGATAATATTCTGGCATTTTCATAATCTCAACAAAAATGGCATCTCCTTTTGTATCGTAAAAGTATTTTGAAGCCAGAGTTTTTTTGGATTTACTTAAACCTTCGTCAACATCATTTTTAAAATTATCTATCATGTATTTGGTATTAATTACTAGAGAAATTAACCATTTACTTAGCAAGTCTAATTCCTGAAAATTGCCATTGGGTTTCAGGAGCGAAAAAATTTCGATATGTAGCTCTGCTGTGGTGATTGGCGGTGGCACTTGAGGCGCCTCGAAGCACCATCAAATTAATCATAAATTTCCCGTTATATTCTCCAACAGCACCTTTGGCTGTCTCAAATTTCGGATAAGGCAAATAGGCAGAATTAGTCCATTCCCAACGCTGTCCCCATTTCAAATCCTTCGATGCAACTTCCCATTCAAATTCGGTTGGTAATCGCATGCCTTTCCAGAAGGCGTAAGCTGAGGCTTCATAAAATGAAATATGACTTAAGATTTCATTTGGATGAATTTCATCTAATCCTGAGAGTGTGTAATGAAACCAACGCTCATCTTTTTCAATCCAGTAGAGTGGATGCTTAATCTGGTTTTGGTTAACCCAACTCCAGCCATCATCTAACCAGTATTTTGGATTTGTATAGCCATCTGCTTTAATAAATTCTAGGTAATCACCATTAGTTACAAGCGATTTCGAAATCTCAAAAGGTTCTAAAAATACGCGGTGCTTACCGAGCTCGTTATCAAAACAAAAATCATTTCCGTCATAACCAATGCTATAAATACCTTCATGTATGCTTAGCCAACCGGATGCATCATTTGCTTGACTTATAAAATTTCCCTTTGCATATTTTGGATATAAGGGATTACAAGAAAACGTATATTTTAAATCGGTTAGTAATAATTCTTGATGCTGTTGTTCATGATTGATGCCCAAAATAGTGAGTGCATCTATAGTTTTAGAAGTCGAGGTTTCTAAAAGTTGAGCCATAGCATTATCTACATGAGCTCTGTATTTATAGATGGTTTCAACATCTGGACGCGTTATTAATCCTCTGTTCTGACGTTCAATACGTTGTCCTAAACTATTGTAATAGCTGTTGAATAAATAGCCATAAGACTCATCAAATTCAATATAGTTTTCAATGAATGGTTTCAAAAGCATTTCTTCAAAAAACCAAGATGTATGCGCCAAATGCCATTTGGGTAGACTTGCGAACTCGGCAGATTGAGGTGTGTAATCTTCACTTTGAAGGGGTTTACACAATTGTTCTGTGCGAGATCTTGTAGTTTTAAAACGGAGTAACGTAGTGTTCATGTAACTTTTGAGTGTGCCACAATTGTGGTAATAGTCAAAGATAAGTAAGATTACTTACATGTGTAAGTGAACAAATGTTAGGATTATTATAAATTTTTAGTATAGATATCCTCAATCTCTAGGCCAAGAAACAGTAATTTATGAAAAGTGGGTAACTGGACTTCTGTAGATGTCGTTTTCCAATCTGTCCACGAAGCTTCTAAACCGTCAATAGGTAAAATGTCAACCCACATTTGAAAACTTTTAGGTTTTCCGCTGTCATCAAAATGCCATAAATAAGAATCTCCAGGCGTTGATCCTCCAGAGGTGTAAGTAACTAATAAAGCGTCTTTATTTGCTTCCGTTTTAACAAGACGTCGTTCTACACCTTCATCAAAAACTTTGAAAGGTGCAACTAACCAAAACGTGTCATTATTAAAGTACTTTTGTGCTATTTGTGTGAGTTCTTGTGTGTCTTTTGGGTCTTCAACTTTTAAATTATAGGCATATACGACACTATTAGACGGAGTTAATAAATCTAGATTGACCTTATAGTTTTTCCATAGTACAAAACAGGTGTTTTCAGATTTTTTCCATTTATAATGGTGGCGTTTCTTAAACGTAAATTCAATATAATCGGTTGCTTTGTAGGCATCGTAATTGAGTGCATTTAGCATTGTTTTCGCCAAAGTATCTGCCGCTTCTCCTGATGTTCCTTGAGGTAATTCTTCATTATATTTCAGATACATAAAACCGAAGAAAAGTAAGGTTGGCAAAGTAAAAAAAACAATAAGTCCGCCAATAATTTTTAATATGCGTTTAATTTTCATGTGCTAATTTATATTTAATAGCTTGAGCTAAAATTTTAGCCGCATCAGGATTACTTCTAAACCATAATTCGGGTTCTATGAGTTCTAATTCGGAAAGAGCAATACATCCTTGATTATCTTCAAAAATATCAACTCTGGCATATATAGGTAACTCGTTACACGCTTTAACTGAAGCTTCGGCAAAGGCAATTTCTTCATCACTAGGTGAATAATCTTGAATACTTCCACCAAAATCGTCCTGAACTCTAAAATCACCAGCTTTTGCTTTTTTGAGAATAGCATGCGAAAAATGTCCGTTAAATACCATCATTGAAATTTCACCTTTGGTTACAATATGGTATTGAAAGGGTTGTAATATCATGGCTTCATTCGCAATCAATTCTTGAAAAACGGTCTCATGTTCGTGTAAATTATCAGGATTTAATCTATAGGTATGTCTTGCTGCTCCTGAAACACAAGGTTTTAAAACGGTTTCTTTCCAGTTTAAAATGTCGTGAAGCTGTTCTAAAGTTACCTTAGCACCTTTTTCGATAAAATGACTTTCAGCTATATGAACCCCTTTTTTTTGTAGGTCTAACAAATAATGTTTATCGATATTCCAGCGAATGATTGTTTCAGAATTTAACAACGTAGTTTGCTTAGAAACGGTTTTAAGCCATTCTGAAAATTCATCAAAACGATCAAAATAATCCCAAGTGGTTCGAAACAACACTGATTTTGTTGTAGACCAATCAAAAAACATATCGTCCCAAGCAAGACGTAGGGTTTTGAGTCCGAGTCCTTCTAAGGCATGATAAACCAAACGATCTTCAAAATACACGTTATGCTTATAAGCATCGGTTTTCGAATCGTTTAAATAGCGTTGATCAGTAAGAATGACACAATCGTATATGAACATGGTGTTTTGATTATAAAACGAAATTATGAAAAGATACTGAATTGCGTAAACAAAAATTACTTAAGTTCCTGCCAGTTGGTTTTTGTAATTTGGTAACAGATACATTTTTCATAATTGGGATATGCTTTTAATTTGGGATGGTTAAAACTTCCAATTTTTTCCATGCCAATTTTTTTCATGATGTTTTCAGATTTGATGTTTTTTTCTGTGAAAACAGAGATAATTGTGGTTAGTTGTAATTCTTTAAAGGCATATTCCAAGCATTTTTTTGCACCTTCAGTTGCATAGCCTTTTCCCCAAGCCCTTGATTTTAGTCGCCAGCCAATATCTGTTGCTGGCGTGAATTCTGATTGATAGTCTTGATACACTAAACCAATAAAACCAATGAGTTCACCAGTTTCTAATAATTCTGTAGCAAAGTAAGTATAACCTTTTTCGTTATAGTGTTTTTTAAGACGATCAATGAGAGCTAAGGTTTCATTTTTGGTCAGTGGCTTTGGAAAATATTCCATAACCTCTTCATCTGCATTTATTTTGGCAAATTCATCTAAATCTTTAGCTTTCCAATTGCGAAAGCCAAGTCTTTCAGATTTAAATATGTAATTGGTTTTCAATAGTTTAAAAGATTATTTAATTGGTAAATATAACTTCATGTCCTCAATTATCATGTCATCCAAATGGCCCATTTTATCTGCATTTTTAGTTATTAAATGCATATGAAGAAACGAATCATGATGTGTAAAAACTCCTTTATGTTCAGTTGAGAAAAACCCGATAATGTCTACCACTTCGTTTTTTAGATTATAGTTTACTTGTCCTTGATGTGCTTCATCAGGTGAAGAGACTTGTGTTCCTTCAGGAAGATTTTGAATGTGAATGTTTGCTTTAGAAACAGTGCCTGTAAGTTTAAATGCAAACGGACGTTTATACTGTTTTGTTTTCTCATCAATATAGCTTTCTAAATCTTTTATGCTTTTAATGTCTGGATTTAATTTTAGATGTACCCATTCGTAAACATTAGCATATACAAAGAATGGCGCAGAAGCATGAAATGTTTGTTCAACGTGCATTGTCGAATCTGAAGTGACTTTTGATACATAACTTTTTCCATCATTTATAAGTAATTCGCCTTTAAGAAAACTTTCAGGCCCAAGTCCGTAAAGTCCGTTTTTGTTTGAAAGGGTATCCAGTTGAATACTGCTTCCTAATTCGCCTTTCCACATGACATGTTTCATAGCTCCAACGATGTTGACATCAGAATAATCGCCTTCGGAAGTCTGCTCTTTTTTCGTAGAATTACAATTAAACAGACAAATTGTAATGAATAATAGTATTATTGTATTTCGTCCCATTAGTTCGTTAGTAGTTTAAAAATTAAAATTAAAACCCAATTGCAGTATCATCACCTCTATAATCTGCTCCACCTTCAAGTGTTCCATCTTCTAAGACTAATATAGCTTCAACTCTTGCAGTAATAGGAGCAGATGCTTCATTGATATCATAGCCTTTAATTTCAAGTTGTTCTTTGAGATCTTCAGAAAATAAATCCACTTCCATTCTAATGTTATCAGGTAACCATTGATGATGTAGACGAGGAGCATCGACAGCTTCCTGCATGCTCATATCAAATTCAACCACATTTAAAATGGTTTGTAAAACAGATGTAATGATGGTAGAACCTCCAGGCGATCCCAGAACCATGAAAAGTGTTCCGTTTTTTTCAACAATAGTCGGTGTCATAGCACTGAGCATTCGTTTTTCAGGTGCAATACTATTTGCTTTTCCACCTATCAATCCGTAGATATTAGGCTCGCCAGGTTTGCTGCTAAAATCGTCCATTTCATTATTCAAAAAGAAACCGAGTTCATCCACATATAATTTAGATCCATAACCACTATTTAAGGTTGTGGTTACTGAAACTGCATTTCCGAAGGCATCAACAATGGAGTAGTGTGTGGTTTCTTCACTTTCATAGCCTAAAATTTCACCATGGGAAATCGAATCAGAAGGCGTAGGCTTGTCAAATGAAAAATCTTCCATTCGTTTGATTAAATACGCATCACTCAATAGCTCTTCAGTTGGAATGTCAACAAAATCGGGATCGCCTAAAAAATAACTTCGATCTGCATAGGCACGTCGTTCAGCTTCAACCATAACCTGAATACTCTTTACAGAATTGTGTCCGTAAGATTTTAAATCGAAAGGTTCCATCATCTTCATAATCTGAGCTAAACACAAGCCACCACTCGAAGGAGGCGACATTGAAATGACATTATAATCTTTATATTTAAAAATTACAGGATCTCTCCACTTAGCTTCATAACGCTCTAAATCATCCATGGTCATTATGGTGCCTTTATCTTTTAAAAAAGAGATGAGTTTTTTTGCTGTTTCTCCTTTGTAAAACTCATCTTTTCCATGGTTAGCGATACGTTTTAAAGTTTCAGCAAGTTGTAGATTTTTAAGGCTGTCTTTAGCCTTAATATTTTGGGTAAATAAAATGTCTTTACCGTTTACGATTCTCATGATACTGTCGTAATGCTTTAATTTTTCATGTTGTTTTTCAGTGATGATAAAACCTTTTTGAGCGAGTTTAATTACAGGCTGCATCAGGTCTTTAATTGGAAGAGTACCAAATCTGTCATGTGCAGCAAAAATGCCAGCAATAGTACCAGGTACGCCAACTGAATGAATACCAACTGTACTCATATTATTTATAACTTGTCCGTGGTCATCTAAATACATAGTTTCGTGTGCGGCCAATGGTGCTTTTTCTCGATAATCTAATGCACCCGTTTGTCCGTCTGAAAGCCGATATACCATAAAACCGCCACCTCCTAAATTCCCAGCATACGGATAAACTACAGCCAAAGCCATTTCAGTTGCAAACATGGCATCGAAGGCATTTCCACCTTTTTTTAAGATGTCAATTCCTATTTGTGAAGCTTCTTTTCTGGCAGTAACTACCATGGCATGTTGAGCAATTACACCACGCTTTTGGAGGGTAGGAATACCATTACTAATTTCCTTTTTACAAGCATGTAGGCATAGTAATATGAGTACTAACGGCAATAATTTTCTCATAAATTATAAGCTTTAATAAGAGTCAAGCGTTTGGCATTAGAGGTTTCTATAAGATCTTCAAAGAAAAGGGAAAACTCATTTTCAAATTCAGAATAGAACTCTTTTAATTCATTAGTCGCTAAATTCATTCCAGATTTGTGCTTAGTACGTTTATTCATACCATTTAAAACACGTTGAATGCCTTCAACTTCAGCGTAGCTCAATAACCAATTGTCGGCAATCATAAATGGCATAAGTTTTTGAAAGCGCTCTGGTAAGATGTCAAAATGTTCTTTTAAAGATTCATAAAAATTATCAACATAGGATTCTAAAGGAATATTGGAATACTTACTCCAGTTTTTAGCTAAGAAATGGTCATATAAAATATCAACAATAACACCACTATAATGACTGTAGTTCTTGTGTAAGCGTTTCGTACTTTGCCTCACAACAGGATGTGCATCGGTAAACGTGTCTATGTGGCGATGTAATTTCACGCCAACCTGAAATTCTGGAGAAAGCACTTTGTATTTATTCCCTCGGATTGCATCAGCTACAAAATTGCCAATCGTAATGAGTTCGTTATCTCCTGAAAGATAAATATGGGCTAGAAAATTCATAGGTGTAATTTACGAATTGTGAGTTAAGATTTACGGTTTTGAAATAGTATATTTGCTGAAAATATTAACAAGATATGACACTTATAAAATCAATTTCAGGAATTAGAGGAACCATTGGAGGCGAAGTGGGTGAAAACTTAACACCTATTGATGCTGTAAAATTTGCTTCTGCTTATGGCACATGGATTAAACAACAACGCGAGAAGGATCATTACCGAGTTGTGGTTGGTCGTGATGCTCGAATTTCGGGTGAAATGATTCAGAATTTAGTTATGAATACTTTGGTTGGATTGGGAATTCACGTGGTTGACTTAGGATTGTCAACAACTCCAACCGTTGAAGTTGCCGTTCCTATGGAACATGCTGATGGCGGAATTATTTTAACGGCAAGTCATAACCCGAAACAATGGAACGCCTTAAAGTTACTTGATGCAAAAGGTGAGTTTTTAAACGGAGAAGAAGGTGCAAAGATTCTAGAAATAGCGGAAGGAACTGATATGAGTTTTGCTGATGTTGATAGTTTAGGAAAAATAACTATTAATGACGCCTACATAGATTTACACATTGATGAAGTATTAGATATGGAACTGGTTAATGTTGAAGCCATTAAGAAAGCCAAATTTAAAGTGGTTGTTGATGGCGTAAATTCAACAGGTGGTATTGCAATTCCTTTATTATTAGAACGTCTGGGAGTGCATCCTGTAAAATTATTTTGTGAGCCTAACGGACATTTTCCTCATAATCCAGAACCGTTGAAAGAACATTTAACAGATTTGTCGAAAGCAGTGGTTAAAGAGCATGCAGATTTCGGGATTGTTGTAGATCCAGATGTAGATCGTTTAGCATTTATGGATGAAAAAGGAGAGATGTTTGGTGAAGAATATACCTTGGTTGCTTGTGCAGATTATGTACTTAGTAAAACCAAAGGAAATACAGTTAGCAATATGAGCTCAACAAGAGCCTTAAGAGATATTACTGAAAAGCATGGTGGAACTTACGAAGCGAGTGCTGTTGGTGAAGTGAATGTTGTTGCACTTATGAAGAAAAACAATGCTGTTATTGGTGGAGAAGGTAATGGAGGCATTATTTATCCTGAATTGCATTATGGTCGTGATGCTTTGGTTGGCGTGGCTTTGTTTTTAAGTCTCTTGGCTGAAAAGAAAATGGATGTGAGTGATTTAAGAGCATCATATCCAAATTATTTTATGAGTAAAAAGAAGATTCAGTTAACTCCTGATTTAGATGTGGATGGAATTTTGAGCACGATGGAAAGCAATTATTCGCATGAAAATTTAACAACGATAGATGGTGTTAAAATTGATTTTACCGATTCTTGGGTGCATCTAAGAAAAAGTAATACCGAACCTATTATTCGTATTTATACCGAAGCGCCTTCGCAACACGAAGCAGATTCATTAGCAGATAGAATCATTTCTGAAATAAAAGCTATCGCAAATATTTAGTATCTTTAAATAAATCTATGTGTTTGAATAATTTATAGTATTGTCAATTTGGCTTCGTTTCAGACGATCAGAACTAGATTAATTAATGACCTTCTGAAAATAAATTCAGAATAATACTTTTTTAGAATTTAAAAAGAATAATAATGATTTCCACAGAAACTTCAACCTCTAAACCTTCACAACTTGAACAGCATTTCCAGGCGTTCAGACAACACATTATAGGTATAGATCAAGAGTTTGAATCGCCTTTTGGTAGGAAAAAAATAATTTATACAGATTGGACAGCTTCAGGTCGTTTATACAGACCAATTGAAGAAAAACTATGTAATGAATTTGGACCATTTGTGGCAAACACACATACCGAAACTACAGTTTCTGGCACTGCCATGACGAAAGCGTATCATGAAGCTAAACACATCATTAAGAAGCATGTGAATTGTAATGACGATGATGTACTTATTGTTTCAGGGAATGGTATGACAGGTGTCGTAAATAAGTTTCAACGTATTCTCGGACTTAAAGTTCCTGAGAATTTAAGAAAGTTTACTGAAATACCTGACGAGATTCGTCCTGTAGTTTTTATATCGCATATGGAGCATCACTCTAATCAAACATCATGGTTAGAAACCATTGCCAAAGTCGAAGTAATTCCACCAGATGACGAAGGTTTATTCAGTTTAAAAAATCTTGAAGCTCTATTAATACAATACAAGGATCGTACATTAAAAATTGCGTCTATTGTTGGAGGTTCTAATGTTACTGGAATTCAAACACCATATCATGATGTTGCCGAATTGATGCATAAACATGGTGGCGTTTGTTTTGTGGATTTTGCATGTTCAGCACCTTATGTAAATATCAATATGCATCCCGAAAATGAAGATCAGGCTTTGGATGCAATTTTCTTTTCCCCTCATAAATTTTTAGGAGGTCCTGGAACATCTGGTGTTTTAGTTTTTAATAAGAAATTATATCATAATATGATTCCTGATTGTCCAGGAGGAGGAACTGTGAGCTGGACGAACCCTTGGGGAGAACATAAATACATTGATAATATTGAGGATCGCGAAGATGGTGGTACTCCAGGTTTTTTACAAACTATAAAAACTGCACTTGCCATTAAGCTAAAAGAAGCCATGGGAGTTGAGCCTATTTTAAAACGCGAACATGAGTTGACCTCAATCATTTTTAGAGCGCTTTCAGATATTGAAAATATCAATATTTTAGCTGGTCAACATCAGGATCGTTTGGGAGTGATTTCATTTTATATTGATGATTTACATTATAATTTAGGTGTGAAGTTATTGAATGATCGCTTCGGAATTCAAACACGTGGAGGTTGCAGTTGTGCTGGAACTTACGGACATTTTTTACTACATGTAGATCAAAAAACAAGTCATGAGCTTACCAATGAGATTTCAATAGGTGATTTGGTTAGAAAACCAGGCTGGATTCGAATGTCTATCCATCCAACTACTACCAATGAAGAAATGAATTTTGTATGTGAGAGTATTAAGGCCTTGGCGAAACATCACAAAGAATGGGCTTCTGATTATGAATACATAGGCGCTAATAATGAGTTTGTCCATCATTTAGTAAAAAATGATGTAACACAGGATACTACTGTAAAATCTTGGTTCAGCCTATAATTTATTGAAATTCTTTCGGGACATGATTTCTGTGTTTCCAGCGTTTGTGCGTCCATAAATAATATTCAGGCGCCTCATGAATCTGTTTTTCAACCAGTTTCAGAAAAATATCAGTAATTTCATAATCTTTAAAATCATTTGGCGATGTCGTAATGGTTTCAAACGTTGTTTCGTAATACCCTCTTTTTAATTTTTTCACTCTGAAGAAAACGACTGCCATATCTAATTTTTTAGCTAACATTTCGGCACCAGTATGAACAGGGACTTTAATATTCATAAATTCGGTCCAATGAAAAGCCTTATCACGTCTTGGCGATTGATCTGAAGCAAATCCGTTAATAGTTAATTCACCTTTTTGTTTCGCTTCAATTAGAATTGGAATTGTTTCTTTCGTAGTAATTAAATAGCTATTGTATTTGGCTCTAATTCGTTTTACAAGACCATCAAAATATTTGTTTGCTAAACGTTTATATATAGCATACCCTTTAGCTTTAATATGAGTTTGTAAAATGAAAATCCATTCCCAACTCCCATAATGAGCGCACATCAAAACGATACTTTTATTGGTATTCTCAATGGCATGAATTTCTTCAATATTCGTAAATGTAAAACGCTTTTTCATTTCAGATTCTGAGATGCTGAGTGATTTAATAGACTCCACAATCATATCACATAAATGGTGGTAAAACTTTTTTGTAATCGCTTTAATTTCCTTTTCAGGTTTTTCAGGAAAGACTAGATTAAGATTACTTTTTACAACTTTTTTTCGGTAGCCAACGATATAGTAGAGTAGAACGAATAGTCCATCAGAAACAGCATATAAAAGTCTGAACGGTAAAATCGATACCAACCACAAAATGGGATAAATAAGAATGTAAGCTAGAAATTGCATTTATTAACCTTAAATTTGCAAGAGCAAATATATGTATAATTTAATGTTTAAAGTCTATGGGCAACTTAAGTTTAGTTACCATTGTGATAATTGCTGCTAATGTATTAATATCTTACAAAGGTTTTAATGATTACAGTTTTTTTGAGCGCTATAAGTTTAATGTTGGAAGCGTTAGACGAGGTGAACAATTTAGAATGTTTAGTTCTGGGTTTTTACATGCAGATATGTCTCATTTATTCATGAACATGCTCACCTTGTACTTCTTCGCAGATGTCGTAATCTATGGCGTTGGTGAGTTGAATTTTATTGTAATTTATATCGTTAGTTTACTTTTAGGCAGTTTACTCTCCTTATATTTTCATCAAAATGAATTCCATTATAGTGCTGTTGGAGCAAGTGGTGCTGTAACTGGAATTTTGTATGCAGCCATATTATTAAATCCTGGTATGAGTTTGTATTTGTTTTTTATTCCCATACCAATTCCTGCGTATATTTTCGGAATAGGATATTTACTGTATTCTATTTATGGCATGAAAAACAGAGTAGGAAATATTGGTCATGATGCTCATTTTGGTGGCGCAATAGGAGGTCTGGTAGTAACTCTAATTCTAGTGCCAACACTTTTTCAAACCGATGTATTAATGATTGGCCTCTTAATTATTCCTATCATTATTTTATTTGTGATGCATAAAATGGGTAAGATATAGTGCCACTGAGTTTTATTTTAATAACGCTTTTAATTTATCCTCTAATGAGTTTCCTTGGAGATTTTTACCTACGATAACACCATCACTGTCTAATAAGAAAGAAGCAGGTAAGGATCTTACATTATAAGCATTTGAGATTGAATCATTAAAATATTTAAGGTTAGAAATCTGACTCCAAATTAATTTATCTTCTTTTATAGCTTGTTTCCAATCTGATTTTGGATGTGTTTGATTTGTATTTCCATCTAGAGACACACCAATCATTTCCAATCCTTGATCGTGATACTTGTCATACAATTTAACTAATCGTGCATTATCTCTTCGGGACGCTTTATACCATGATGACCAAAAATGAACCAGTGTGGCTTTTCCTCTAATTTTATTTAATTCAATAATATTACCATTTGGATCAGGAGCAGAGAAATTTGGAGCAACTCTACCAATATCAGTTGCCGCAATAATGGCATATTGAATTCTAATATTCGGAATGCTTTTCGCAACACGTTTTCCTAAGTTAGATGTCTTTAGGTCTTCATTAATAGCATCATAAGATTCGACAATAAAACCTTTGTCTGAAGCACTTCTTCTTATCATATTATTCAACAATACCAAACCATAAGGACTATCTGTGTTGTTTTGAATAAACTCGTGAGGAAACTTTAAAATCACTTCTTTCAGGTGTTCTACTTTATCAGACATACCTGTAACATTCTCTTTATTCAGAATCATTTGTCTGTAGCGCTCGCTCGTATGACTTAGGGAATCTTCTAATTTTTTTAATTGAATATTAAATTCATTGATAGTGTTATTGACTTGATTACCCTTAATTACCGACTGTTTAATATCATCTTTATTAATTTCAAAACTCAAGTTGACATTATCAATTACAAAAGGTAGAGAACCATCTAAACTATTAATTTCTAAGAACCAAACTTCAGAATGATCAACGTTACCTTCAAAGGTAAACGCTTCATTCATTATGATAGCAGTATCTTGAGACTTTAAAAACCCTTTTTCGTCAGTAGATTTAAGATATGCTCTTAAACCATTAAAAAGGCCAGGAGCAGAACCTTGAATGGTATAGTGGTCTTGGTTTACTTCAATGAATTCTGTTTTTTTGTCTTCTTTACAAGAAATAAGAAGAACAAAGATGATGATACTGTAACAGGTTAGTTTCATTATGTTTAATTAAGGTATTCGGCGACTTTCTTTTCTAGTGCATCACCTCTGAGGTTTTTGGCAACAATCTTACCATCCTGATCTAATAAAAACGTAGCAGGAATAGAACGAATATTATAAGCTTTAGCAACAGGATCATTAAAATAGCCCAAATTTGATACATGACTCCAAGTAAGTTTATCGTCTTCAATTGCCTTAATCCAGGCAGCTTTTGGATCTTTTTGAGTACGACTTCCATCCAGAGAAACACTAATAATCTCTAGTCCTTTATTATGATATTTGTTGTAAACTTTCACAACATTTGGATTTTCCCTTCTACAAGGTTTACACCAAGATGCCCAAAAATCGATGAGTGTTAATTTCCCTTTAACATCGTTTAAAGATAACATTTTTCCATCTGGAGTTGGTGCAGAAAAAGGAGGTGCAACCTGACCAATTTCAGTAGCTCCAACAGCTGCCTGTTCAACTTTCTTTATATGTAATTGAGTTTTAAGCATCGTTGCTGCAATAGATGTTTGCTGTTCATCACTTAAAGAATTTAAAGCCGATTCAATTCTGTCATAATCGGCTTCTTTTGAATCAGCCAATTGCTTCAGTAATATAATAGAGAAGGGATTGTCACTGTTTTCCTTAATAAATTCAAAAGGAAAATCTTTCATTTTTTGATTTATTTCGGTCATTTCAGAATTCTGTCCAACAGCATTTGGGTTATTGTCTTTTGGTCTTGCAGAACGTAACTGTTTTCCCATTTCAAAACGTTTTGAACTTAATTCATTTGCTTTTTCATTATATGAATTTAAGGCAGCATTAGCCGCTGAGCCTTCAATTGTAGAATTATTTATGTCATCCTTATTGATAGTGACCTTAATTTCTTCATTCTCTAAGATTAAAGGTTTAGATCCTTTAACGCTATTAATTTTTAGATAGAGCATTTCTGGATAATCGACTTTACCTTCAAATACAAATTTTTCGTTCATGACAATGGCGGTATCCTTTGCAATTTTTCTTCCGCGATCATCTGTGGTTTCTAAATAGGCTCTAATCCCATTGTAAACACCAGGCGCAGTTCCTGAAATATAATATCCATCTCTTTTAACAGTTTGTTTTTCTTCGGTTTTACAAGACGACACAAGTAAACACAATACCAAAATAGAAATAATACGTTTCATAATTTATAATTTTTACTACTACAAATATAACAAGTCAATTGATAATAAAAACTTAAAGAACTTTTATAAAATGCTTTAGAAAGTTAAAATTGCAATACTTTTGTAAAAAATGCCTTTATAATGACTCATCATGATACTATTATTGCGTTGGCTACAGCAGCTGGAAGTGGAGCTATTGCTGTGATACGTCTTTCAGGAACTGAGGCGATTTCTATCGTTGATGCGCATTTTAAATCGGTCGTTAATCACAAATCGCTTATCGACCAAGCTACGCATACCATACATTTAGGTCATATTGTCGAAGATGAAAGAGTTCTGGATGAAGTTTTAGTCTCAGTATTTAAAAACCCGAATTCTTACACAGGAGAAAATGTTATTGAGATTTCCTGTCATGGCTCGAATTATATCCAACAGGAAATTATTCAGTTGTTTCTCCGGAATGGATGCCGAATGGCGAATGCTGGAGAGTTTACCTTGCGCGCATTTTTAAATGGAAAATTAGATTTGTCGCAAGCTGAAGCTGTAGCCGATTTGATTGCTAGTGATAATGAGGCGTCTCATCAAATTGCTATGCAACAAATGCGTGGTGGCTTTTCTTCGGAAATTGCTAAGCTAAGGGAACAATTACTAAACTTTGCATCGTTAATTGAACTGGAATTGGATTTCGCAGAAGAAGATGTAGAGTTTGCAGATCGCTCTCAGTTTAAAGCACTTGTTGAAAGAATCACCTTTGTTCTTAAACGTTTGATAGATTCGTTTGCTGTTGGTAATGTGATAAAAAATGGGATTCCTGTTGCCATTGTTGGTGAACCCAATGTTGGGAAATCGACTTTACTTAATGCTTTATTAAATGAAGAACGTGCTATCGTTTCTGAAATTGCAGGAACAACCAGAGATACCATTGAAGACGAAATTTCGATAGGAGGAATAGGCTTCCGATTTATTGACACAGCAGGAATCAGAGACACTGATGACGTCGTTGAATCGATTGGTATTAAAAAAACCTTTGAAAAAATAGATCAAGCCCAAGTTGTTATTTACTTATTTGATGCACGTGATTTTAAAGATCAGAGATCGGTTTTAAAAGTAGAATTGGAGAAAATCAAGAATAAGTATCCGCAAAAGCCACTTCTTGTAATTGCGAATAAGATAGATAAGGTTGATGATATTTTAATCTCTAAAATACAATCTGAAATTTCAGAAATAAAATTACTATCTGCTAAAACGGGTTTTGGAGTAGAGCAGTTGACGAATTCACTTTTAGACTTAATCAACACAGGTTCGCTTAGAAATAATGAAACCATCGTAACAAACTCACGACACTTTGATGCCTTGTTGAAGGCTTTTGAGGAAATTCAGAAAGTTAAACACGGACTAGAAAGTGGGCTTTCAGGCGATTTATTAGCGATTGATATACGACAAGCGTTGTATCACTTTGGCGAGATTACAGGTGAAATCACTAATGACGATTTGTTGGGTAATATTTTTGCTAATTTCTGTATTGGTAAATAGCTAATTGATCAATAGAGAGTTTAAAAATTCAAAAAGTCGACAAGTCATTTGCGATTTGCAATCATGATCTAAGAAGAAATCACTAAGTTTTAGTACATTTTATTTGTGATCATTTTGGTTTGGGTTGTTTAAAAATCCAATGTGTTTAGTATTTATGTATGGCTGTTATTTAATTTTGTATAGTTCAAAGGCTACATTTATTTTTCCTATACAAATTGCGTATATTGGCTATTGATTAATAATGACAGTCGACTTATGAAACTATTCAAGCACATTTGTGGTCTTCTTTTTTGTGTAGTCATAAATATGGCAACAGCTCAAGAAATACCTCCTATTGAAGTATTCTCAAATTCGGCTTACGATGCTGAAAACCAAAATTGGTCGATATCTCAAAGCGCTAATAAGTTTATTTATGTTGCTAATAATAATGGATTATTAGAATACAATGGAGCTCGCTGGCAATTGTATCCTTCTCCAAACAATACAATTATAAGATCTGTAAATGTTATTGATAATCAAATTTATACAGGTTGTTACATGGAGTTTGGTTTCTGGGAGCATGATGAATACGGACATTTGACTTACACATCTTTATCAAAGTCCATACAAGACGATTTGATTGAAGATGAACAGTTTTGGAATATTATAGCCCTAGATGACTGGATATTATTTCAGTCCTTAAATAGGATATATAGCTTCAATAAAATCGACAAATCCTTCCGAATCATTGATTCTAAGACACGATTAACCAAAATGATTAAAGTCGAAAATGCTATCTATTTTCAAAAACTTAACGACGGGATTTATAAAATTGAAAATGGAACAGGTCAACTCGTCAACAACAGCAACATACTTAAAGAAAATACCGTTGTAAATATTTTTGATCACAATAATTTGTTTTTAATTCAAACACAAAAAAAAGGTTTTTTTGTATTGAACAATAACGAACTGACACCGTGGAATACTCCTGCAAAAGAATATTTATCAACTATAAGTGTGTACTACAGTCTGAAACTTAGAGATAATCGATTAGCATTAGGGACTATTTCCAATGGTATTGTTTTTCTAAAAGAAAATGGAGAAATAGATTATACTATCAACAAATCTAAAGGAATTAGCAACAATACTGTGTTATCTATTTTTGAAGATATTGATCGTAATATTTGGCTAGGTTTAGACAATGGAATCAACTGCATAAACACAAATTCACCGTTTAAGTTTTTCGATGATGCGAAAGGAACTTTAGGCACCATTTACACGTCAGCAATTCATGACAATATTTTATATCTCGGCACAAATCAAGGGTTATTTTATAAACCGTATGATTCCATTCAGGATTTCAAATTCATTGAAGGTACAAAAGGTCAGGTTTGGTGTTTAGTCATTCATGAAGGTACTTTATTTTGTGGGCATGATGATGGTACTTTTCAAGTCCGTAATGGTAAAGCAACATTAATAGCAAATACACCAGGTACTTGGACAATCAAACCAATTAGAAACTTACTAGTTCAAGGAAATTACAATGGGTTAAATGTATTAGAGAAACAAAATGATACATGGCAATTTAAACATAAGGTTAAAGGATTTGATATTTCTTCAAAATATTTTGATTTCTTGAATGATACAGAATTATTTGTCAATCATGAATATAAGGGCGTTTACAAATTAAAGCTAAATGATGATTTAACCGAAGTTGTAAAAGTGAGTAATGATAAAACCATTCAAAAAGGTCTAAATTCTTCATTAGTCAAATACGAAAATGATATTCTCTATGCCTATAAAGATGGTGTCTTTAAATATGATAAATTCGACAATAGGTTTAAAAGGGATTCCATATTGAGCTTGCTCTATGATAAAGAATCTTACATATCTGGTAAATTAATACTAGATAAGAAACACAACAGACTTTGGGGTATTTCTGAAAATAATTTAAGTTATGTATCCCAAGGGCAATTGAGTAATACTAAGAAAATTAGTAGCATTTCACTACCACATAAAATAGCTAAAATGATGATTGGGTATGAAAATATTCTGAGCATTCAAGATGAAAAATATTTGGTAGGAACATCTGTAGGATATATTATAATAGACTTAGATAAGGTGCATGATAAAGTTTTTGATGTTTATATTAATTCTATTAAGAACTATGATTTAAATTCTGAAAAGAAATCAATTAATTTATCAAAGGCTGAAGAATTTGGAAACGCATTTAATAATATAGAATTTACATTTAGTGTTCCGGCATACTATAAGTTAAATAAACCGGAATACACTTATCAATTAGAAGGTTTATACGATCAATGGAGTGAGTGGTCTGATGAAGCATCAGTACTGTTTAAAAATCTGCCACATGGCAATTATACATTCAATGTTAATGTAAGAGTAGGTGGTATGACCTCTAAGAGTATATCCAGTTATTCGTTCATTATAAAAAAACCTTGGTATATCACTAATGTCATGTTGTTATTTTATACCATTGGATTAATTCTCTTATCTGTGGTGATTCACAATGTTTACAAGGCTTACTACAAGAAACAAAAGAAAGAATTAGTATTAAAAAATAAACGTGATTTGGAGTTGAAACAACTTGAGAATGAACAACAATTAATGCAGTTAAATAACGAAAAGCTAAAACAGGATATTGAGAATAAAAATAGAGAATTAGCTATATCTACAATGAGTTTGATAAAGAAAAACGAATTTTTAAATAGTATTAAAGACGAACTTAAAAAAGCAAATGAAGCTGAAGACACTCAGTTAAAGCCAGTAATTAAGATCATTGATAAAAATCTCAATAATACAGATGATTGGAAATTTTTTCAAGAAGCATTCAATAATGCAGATAAAGACTTTTTAAAGAAAGTAAAATCGAAACATCCAAATTTAACACCAAATGATCTTAAATTATGTGCATATTTAAGACTGAATCTATCTTCAAAAGAAATAGCTCCTCTACTTAACATCTCACCGAGAAGTGTTGAAGTAAAACGATACAGACTCAGAAAAAAAATGGATTTACCACACGAATCCAGCTTAACAAATTATATTTTAGAAATATAGAGGCTATACATAGCACATTCTTTACTATACATTACCTATACAAAACACTTATTTTAGAGTTTACAACGTTGTAGTTGGTCACTTGCGATTAGCTTACCTGCTAAGTATTTAATATGAAAATTTAAAGATTTAATAAAAAAAACGTTGTTTTTTTATGATGTATGTTTTTTGTTTAGGTCTTTTTTATTGATTTAATAACTCTTAGCTTTAAATTTAGGTTTGTGTAACTTGAATTCAATTCTTGTCTTGTCCAAGAGAACTATTTCAAATCTGCACATGACCAAATAATTAGATTTACAATTGGATAAAATCTATTAATCAACTAAAAAAACAATACAATGAAGAGAACTATTTTAAGATTAATTCTTCTGTTAATTACAACTTCAATTTATTCTCAGGCAGCGAAAGTTTCAGTCCACAAGGACACTGATGGGATGAAACTTGTTGTAAATGGTGAGGATTTCATGATTAATGGAATGAATTGGGATTATGTTCCTATTGGCACAAATTACTCATACAGTTTATGGGATCAACCAGATGATATAATTAAAGCGGCTCTTGATGACGAAATGAGTTTGCTTAAAAACATGGGTGTTAACGCAATTCGAGTTTACGTTGGTATTCAACCACGTTGGATTCAATACATCTATGAGAATTACGGCATATATACAATGCTTAATAATTCTTTTGGTCGTTATGGTCTGACCATAAATGGTGTATGGACGCCAGTAACAGATTATAGAGATCCTGCAACTAAAGAATTGTTGATGGGAGAAATAACTGAGATGGCTGAAACTTATAAAGACACTCCAGGATTGTTACTGTTCTTATTAGGTAATGAAAATAATTATGGACTCTTTTGGGCTGGAGCAGAAACTGAAGATTTTCCTGATGAAGAAGATAAAAAACGGGAAGTTGGTGAAAAGCGAGGACGTCCTATGTATAAACTTATGAATGATGCCGCTGTGAAAATGAAATCTATTGATTCATCACATCCAGTTGCAATTTGTAATGGTGATTTATTATTCGCAGAGATCATTGCTGAAGAATGTAAAGATGTAGACATTTATGGAACTAATATGTACCGAGGCAAGTCATTCGGTGACGCGTTTGAACGTGTGAAAAATGAACTTGACAAACCTATTATGTTTACAGAGTTTGGAGCTGATGCTTTTAATGCACTATCAAACCAAGAAGACCAAAAGATGCAAGCATTTTTTATGGTTGAAAATTGGAAAGAAATATACCAAAATGCTGCTGGATTAGGTAAATCTGGAAATTCAATTGGAGGTTTTACTTTTCAGTTTAGTGATGGTTGGTGGAAGTTAGGTCAAACCAAAAACTTAGATATTCATGATAATGGCGCTTCTTGGTCTAATGGAGGTTATTATTTAGATACTGAAAATGGAAGTAATAATATGAATGAAGAGTGGTTTGGTATCTGTGCTAAGGGACCAAACAATGCAAGAGGACTGTACACATTGTATCCAAGGGCAGCATATTATTCATTAAAAGAAGCACATGGTTTAAACCCATATGATGAAGGGGTCACCTTAGACTTTGTTAACAATTACTTCTCAAATATTAATTTAATGGATGGTGTTTTAAGAGCTAGAGGTGATAAAGCCGCAATGGGAGGAAATGAAAAAATCAGACTTAGTCAACTACGTGCAGAATTCACAACCTTCAATACAGGAGGTTCACTAATCACAACTCCTGAAACGGCTGATCCGGATTCGAGTGCTTACCCGAATCAATTAGGATTTGATCATATGCAATCTTATTTTGTTGGCGTTGAAGGTAATCCTGCGCCTAACATGAGAGCCAATGTAAACTTTAATATTATTGGTAAAGTTGCTGAAAATCCAATCGATGAGATTTTTTATGAAAATAGAGCACGACCAGTAACGTCACTGGATAACAATAACCAACAAGTGATTGAGAGTGATATTAACAGAGTAAATGTTTACAATGCCGAATTTGAATGGAATGGTAAAGACTTTGACGTTAGAGGTTTTTACAGAACTGGTCACTATCACTGGCAATATGAAGGTGATTTTTTTGGGTTATATCCAGAAGCAAATTATGGTCCTAACTTAGATATCTATGGTGGTGAAATTTTAGGAATGGAGTTTGACGGTAAAGGTTCATTAGATGGTTTAAAAGCTGCATTTGGACCACAACTTTGGTGGGGAGCTAACCCAACCATGCTTTTTAAATACAGAAAAGAATTAGGGAATTATCAAGTTACAGGAATCTACCATAGAGATGTGCAAACTGAATTAGAATTTGATGAAAATGGTCAACGTATTCTGAATCAAAACCAGGTTAGAAGTGGTATTATTCCAGCATGGCCTACAGAAAGAGCAACACTTGTTGTAGAAAGAGATTTTGGTAAGTTTGGAGTAATGTTAGGTGGTATTTGGGGAGGAAGTCCATTAAATGGTAGCTCATATCAAGATTTTAAGGACGGACAAGTTTTTGTTGATAAGATTCAAGGAAAAGATAATTGGGGAGGAAAAGCAAAAATAACTTATCAAGAAGGAAAAGTTAACTGGTATGCTCAAGGCGCAATTATGGGCCTTGTAGCAGGAGGAGGAGCTGATGCTACCCAGACATTCACAGGTTGGAGATTAAAAGATTCTGGAAGTGGAAATCAATCAAACTTTTTAACTGGATTAACTTATTCCATTGGTGATTTTCAAATAGCACCAAACTTTATGTGGCAAATGCCTCTTGTGGATCCAATGCCAAATGGTGTAGCAGCACCAGGAAGATTGAGGAATGTGATTGATGATCCCTTTGCTGTTAGAAACGGTAATCGAAAAACAACAGCAGGAGAACTGTTATTAACATTTGATCCTACTCCAGGTACATGGATGTATGAATGGGATAATGATAGATCTGAAGATGCAAAATTTGCAATGAATTTGGGGTTTGTATATCGCCATCTTTCAACAGCAATGGATGCTCATATTGGTTTTCAGGCCGATCGTACATTTTTTGCCTTTCCAACTTCAGCACCTGCTGAGGATTTATGGGAGGTTCATTCAAGAATGGTTTCAAAAGTATCCCCAGAATTAGGCATTATTGGAAATTTCTATTACGGCAATGGCCAAGGTAATGGCGATAGTGATCGATTGATCAAACGTTTTGGTGGCGACATTAGAATGATTTATAAGAAATGGAAATTTCAGTATACACAAAAAATTAATGATTGGGGACCTTTCGATTATCACAGAGATTTCAACCTTACGTTTCCAATGCAAATCATGCTAGATGTGTCTACATCATTAGGAAAACCAGATTGGTTTATTTTGCCAAACACTCAAATTGGAATTAGAGGAACTTGGAGATCATTAAATGAATTCTCACCGAGATATTCTCCATTACAAGCTCCAGAATTTGGAGTACCACCTCTAAGTCCTGTAGGATTTCCTAATGGCTCTGAATGGGAAATAAGAACATATGTACATATTAATATTGGAAAATAAAAATCAGAAAAATGAAAAATATAAAAATTTATAATTCAAAAGTCTTATTTCTGTTAAGCTTTATTATGCTGGCTTTAGTAGGATGTGAACGAGATTTATCAGATGATGCTGTTCCAGCTACATTCTCTACAATTGGTGATATTTTTACAGATAATTTTGTCGCAATGGGAACAGATTTTTATTTGCCTTTTGCCGATTCTAAATTAGATGCCTTTTCTGTAGATGATGAGGAAGGTTTTGAAAGTTCAGCTTCATATCGTGTAGATGTGCCAAACGCCGATAACCCGAATGGAAACTATGCTGGAGCAATCTTAAGAGTTGATGGTGCAGGAAGAGATTTATCAGGATATGATGCTTTAACTTTTTATGCTAAAGCGTCTCAAGGTGTTAATTTGGGAGAAGTTGGATTTGGGTTAGATTTCTTAGAGAATAAATACCAGGTTACGGCAAGTAATTTAAGTATCGGTACGAATTGGACAAAATATACAATTCCTATACCTGACGCCTCATTGTTATCAGAAGAGAGAGGTGTGTTTTGGTATTCAACTGGAACGCAAAACACAGGTGGCTCTGGTTACACAGTTTGGTTTGACGAAATGAAATTTGAAAAATTGGGAACTGTTGCTCAGCCAAGACCTAAGATTTTAAATGGACAAGATCAGTTTTTAGAGACATTTAACGGATCTGTATTACCCATTGGCGGTTTAACTCAAACATTTAACTTAGCTTCTGGTTTAGACCAAGTTGTTGCCGCTGCGCCTGGCTATTTTCAGTTTACATCTTCAAATACTAGTGTCGCAACAGTTAATGACTTAGGTGTGGTCACTGTTGTGGGACCGAGTGCAACAGATCCAGATACCGGAGAGTTTATTCCAACAGTTATTACTGCCACGTTAGATGGCGTCGTAGCAGAAGGGTCATTGAGCTTAGTGTCTTTAGGACCTTTTACAGAAGCTCCGGTTCCAACACAATCTCCTGAAAACGTTATCTCACTATTTAGTGATGCTTATACCAACGTGCCTGTTGATTATTATAACGGTTTCTTTAATGGTGATGGTCAAACGACTCAAGGAGGTGCACCTCCAACAAATGTTGGTGGTGGTGAAGTGATTAATTATACCAATTTAAATTTTGTTGGTATTGGAACATTTTTAAATGTGCAACCAATTGATGCTACTCAAATGACGCACTTACATGTTGATATTAATGTGCAAGAAGCTATTGATTCAGGAGATTTTATACGATTACAACTTCTTAATGGGGTTCAAACGAGTAACGAAATCTCTGGATCTAGAACAATTCCAGGTACCGAATTGGCACAAAATGAATGGAGAAGTTTTGATATTCCCTTAGGAGAATTTTCAGGACTATCAACTAGAGATGCTTTAGGGCTTTTGTTCTTTATATCAGATTCAACTATCTCGAATATTTATGTGGATAATATCTACTATTATAAAGAAGTTGTTGATCCTTCTCCAAATGTTGATGACTCCGCTGCTACGCAAGTAGAATTACCAATTGGTTTTGAGTCAAGTTTAACCTATAATTTTGTTGGATTTGAAGGTGCTGATACAGCTGTTGAGTCTAATCCAGATCAAAGTGGCATCAATCCGACTGCTACTGTTATGAGGTCTACAAAAACTGTTGGAGCACAATTTTTTGCAGGTACAGCTTTAGAGTTAGATGCTCAGGTGGATTTTTCGACTTCCCAAAAATTTAGAATGAAAGTTTGGTCACCAAAATCGGGTATACCTATAAAAGTCAGATTTGAGAATGCTGGAAATACAGTTGGAATAGAATTAGATTCTAATACAACTACCATGAATGAATGGGAGGAATTGGAATGGGATTTTAGTGATTTAAATACATCAGCAAGTTTTGTTAGAGTCGTAGTCTTTTTTGAGTTTATACCTGGCACACCTGGAGATGGAAGCACGTATTATTTTGATGACTTAAAAATATTAGAATAGTAGTGTTATTGCGAATTTGAAAATTAATTAAAAAAAATAAATATGAAAAAGGTATCAATTATTACTTGTTCAATCATATTAGGATCTGTTTTTCTTTTTACGAGTTGCTCAACCGATGAAAATCAAACAGTGACAACCTTTGACAATCTTGTAAAATCAGATGAGTTTAATTCAGTTTCGGCTGAAGTTCCTGATTCAAATATGTGGAACTTTGATATTGGAAATGGTGCTGAACAAGGTATTCCTGGATGGGGAAACAACGAGTTACAGTATTACACCGATCGTCCGGAGAATGTGATTGTTGAGGATGGCATGCTCAAAATAACTGCCATTCAAGAATCATTTATGGGTTCTGGTTATACTTCAGCTAGATTACAAACTAAAGATAAATTCGAAAAAAAATATGGTCGTTTCGAAGCGCGAATAAAACTACCTTGGAGTCAAGGATTATGGCCAGCTTTTTGGATGTTAGGACAAAATTCTGATGACGTCATCTGGCCTCAATGTGGAGAGATTGATATTATGGAAAATAGAGGACAAGAGCCGACCATAATAAATGGATCAGCACACGGACCAGGTTATTCTGCAGGAGAAGCCGTTACCAAAGCATATGAATTAACTGGTGATCGTTTTGATACTGGTTTTCATGTATTTGGTATTGAATGGGGCGAGAATTATATCAATTATTATGTTGATGACGTGCTGTACAATCAAATTACACCTGATGATGTTTCAGGCGAATGGGTATTTGATCAACCATTCTATATCATATTAAATGTAGCCGTTGGAGGTAATTATGTTGGCTCTCCAAATGAAAATTCTGTATTTCCACAAACAATGTATGTGGATTACGTTAGAATTTACGAATAGAACAATTACTCATGGTTTTAAAGGTCGAGCAATAACTCGACCTTTTTAAAAATCCATCTCTATTATTAAATCTTAATCAGTCCAAATTATTAATAAAATAGTTTGGTTAATAATGACAGACCAATCATTACCAATGAAAAACAGTACTATCGAAAATAATAAAACCAGCACGTTAATGGAACATGTTCTCATTGACAATGAGATGTATTTCAAAATTGCCAATAGTAATGCAATGCGACCATTTTTTATGAGTATTGTAAGTGATTCCAATCACTGGATGTTTATTTCAAGCAATGGTGGTTTAACTGCTGGTAGAAAGAATAGTGAATATTCATTTTTTCCTTATTATACGGATGATAAAATTACCGAATCTTCAGAAATCACAGGCAGTAAATCTATTTTTTTAGTTGACCATAAAAAGCTTTGGGAACCTTTTTCAATTCGTCAAGAAGATCGTTATGAAACGAGTAGAAATCTGTATAAAAATATTTATGGAAATAAAGTCATTTTTGAAGAAGTTAATCACGATTTAAATCTAACATTTAGATATCAATGGAATTCTAGTAATGAGTTCGGCTTTGTTAAAAAATCAAGTTTAATTAATCATTCTGAAAGAAGTGTAACTATTTCATTGTTAGATGGATTTCAAAACATTTTACCCTTTGGTGTCCCATCAGACACGCAAACTAGAGTAAGTAATCTTGTAGATGCTTACAAAAAGAGTGAGCTTGAAAAAGATGCTGGATTGGGAATTTATGCCTTGAGTGCTATAATTGTTGATAAAGCCGAACCTAGTGAGGCTTTAAAAGCAAATATTGCCTGGTCTTTAGGTTTAGATAATGTAAAATATTTATTGTCATCACTTCAGCTTAAAGATTTTAGGAATAAAAAGTCTCTCACTGAGGAAATTGATGTAAGAGCTGAAAAAGGTGCTTATTTTGTGAATGCCGAAATTATATTAGATCATAAGGAGGAGAAGAACTGGATGTTGATTGGTAATGTGAATCAAGATCATTCGTCTGTCGCTCAAATCATTAATCGGATAAAAAGTGATAAGAATCTTGAAGCAGCTGTTCAGTCTGATATAGATAATGGAACAAAGCGATTAATAGAACTTAATGCATCCGCTGATGCGCTGCAACTTACTGCAGATAAACAAAGAGATACAAGACATTTTGCAAACACTTTGTTTAATATTATGCGAGGTGGAATCTTTGATAATAATTATAATATTGAGAAATGGGATTTTTGTAAATATCTCTCTCATGCTAATAAAAATGTATTTCTTAATAACGCTTCAGTTCTTGATACATTACCAGATACGTTTTCGGTGTCTCAAATAAAAAAGAAAGCATATCAAAGTGAGGATAAAAATTTCCGAAGACTTTGTCTAGAATATATGCCTCTTAAATTTAGCAGAAGACATGGAGACCCAAGTCGACCATGGAATAAATTTTCTATTAACACCAGAAGTGAAGTGGATGGATCAAAAATTTTAGATTACGAAGGAAATTGGAGAGATATTTTCCAAAATTGGGAAGCTCTAGCTCATGCGTATCCTATGTTTATTGAAAATATGATTCATAAATTTTTAAACGCTACAACTTTTGATGGTTATAATCCTTACCGTGTAACTAAAGGAGGTTTCGATTGGGAAACTATTGAGCCTGATGATCCGTGGTCATATATTGGGTATTGGGGCGATCACCAGATAATATATTTACTTAAGTTCTTAGAGTTTATTGAAGATCACAACCCTGGAAAATTGGCAAGCTATTTTACAGAAGATGTATTTGTCTATGCCAATGTGCCTTACAAAATTAAAAGCTATCAAGACATACTTAAAAACCCGAAAGATACCATTGATTTTGATGAAGAATTAGATGATAAAATTCGACTAATGCGCTCAGATTTAGGTGCTGATGGTGCTTTGCTAAAGAACCAAAAACAAAGTATATGCCATGTAAATTTCATAGAGAAAATACTAGCAACTGTGCTAGCAAAAGTATCTAATTTTATTCCTGAAGCAGGTATTTGGTTAAACACACAACGCCCAGAATGGAATGATGCAAATAATGCTTTGGTAGGTAATGGTGTGTCTATGGTGACATTAAATTACCTCAGACGATTCTTAAATTTCTTTGACAAGATAGTTTCAGATACTCATGTTCAATCTATAGATGTTTCTGAAGAATTAGCCGTGTTTTTCAATCAAGTTGGCGATACGCTTTACGCTCACCAACATCTTTTATCGGATACTATTTCTGATAGCGATAGAAAAACCATACTAGACGGTTTGGGAGAGCCTGGAAGTGCTTATAGAACTACGATATATAAAAATTCGTTTACGGGTAAAAAAGAAAGTATCTCATTAGAACGATTAAAACAATTTATTGAAATTACGCAGAAGTATTTGGAGCATACTATAGATGCAAATAAACGAAATGACGATTTACATCACGCATACAACTTAGTAACTCTTGTAGATAATTCTGAAATTTCAATATCACATCTAGATGAAATGCTTGAAGGCCAAGTTGCCGCATTAAGCTCAGGATATTTATCATCTTCAGAAGTGCTTGATGTGCTTGATGCTATGAAGAAAAGTGCATTGTTTAGAGAAGATCAATACAGTTATTTATTATATCCTAATAAAAAACTTCCACGTTTTATTGCTAAAAATACCATTCCTAATAGAGCTGTAGAAAATTCTAAATTATTGAAGCAACTGCTTCGTGATGGTAATACTCAAATCATTTCTAAAGATATTAATGGTGTTTACCATTTCAACGGCAATTTTAATAATGCCAATAGCCTATCAGAAGCTTTATCAGCTCTTAAAAATACAACCTATAAATCGCTTGTAGAGGAGGAGGAATTGCAATTACTTCAAACTTATGAAACGGTTTTTAATCATAAAGCTTTTACAGGACGTTCAGGAACTTTTTATGGCTATGAAGGTTTGGGTTCTATCTATTGGCATATGGTATCTAAGTTACAATTAGCTGTTCAGGAATGTTGTTTAAAAGCTATTAATAATCATGAAAATGATGAAGTCATCGGAAGGTTATTAGAGCATTACTATGAAATAAATGAAGGTATTGGAACCCATAAACCACCTAAATTATATGGTGCGTTTCCAACCGATCCGTATTCTCATACTCCTGAAGGTAAAGGAGCTCAACAGCCTGGTATGACAGGACAAGTTAAAGAGGATATTTTATCTCGAATTGGTGAGTTAGGTGTATTTGTGAAAAAAGGGCAATTAACCTTCAAACCAAGTTTGTTACGACAGGATGAGTTTCTGAAACATAAAAAAAGCTTCAATTATGTCGATGTCGATAAAAACTGGAAGCAAATTGACTTGGAAGTGGGTTCATTAGCCTTTACATATTGTCAAGTTCCTATTGTTTATAAGCTAGGAAATGACAATGCAATTGAAGTTGTTTTTAAAGATAACTCGGTTACAAATTTTAATAACCTGACTCTTGACAATAAGACGAGTACTAAACTATTTAACCGTTCTGGCTTAATTGAAAAATTAATTATTTCAGTTCATAAATCAATCATCAAATAAACTATAAGCCATTATGAAATCTAAGGTGAACCTTTTAGTAATTACTATTGTTTCAATATTCATATGGTCTTGTAATCAAATTTCAAAAGAAGAAAAAGAAATGCAGACACGACAAAAAGTGACAGCTAAAGATATATTAGGTAATCCACATTATTTAGCAATTTCTTACGGAGGTTATCGTGAAAAGTCAAGAGATAGTCAACCTACTGTTAAAGAGCTAAAAGACGATTTGAAGTTATTGTCTGCAATGGGTATTAAAATATTGAGAACCTATAATGTACAACCTAACCTTCCTCACGCATCAAATGTTCTAAAAGCTATAGATGAACTTAAAAAAGAGGATTCAAATTTTGAAATGTATGTCATGCTGGGCGCTTGGATAGATTGCCTTAATGCTTGGACAGATCAACCTGTAAATCATGATATCGAAAGTCCGAATAATGCAGGAGAAATTGAAAGAGCAGTTGCTTTAGCAAATCAATATCCTGACATTGTAAAAGTAATAGCTGTTGGCAATGAGGCCATGGTAAAATGGGCAACAAGTTATTATGTGCAACCCAATGTCATTTTAAAATGGGTTAAATATTTACAATCATTAAAAAAAGAAGGTAAACTTTCAAAAGAATTATGGATTACAAGTTCTGATGACTTTGCTTCTTGGGGTGGAGGAGATAATTTATACCATGTAAAAGATTTAGAAGACTTAATTAAATCTGTTGATTATATCTCAATGCATACCTATCCTTATCATAACACACATTATAATCCTGAATTTTGGGGAGTTCCACAAAGCGAAGAAAATCTGTCCAGCAAACAAAAAATTGATGCGGCAATGAAGCGTGCCATTGAATTCTCTAAACGACAATATGATAGTGTATACAAGTATATGAAAAGCATTGGCGTACATAAACCAATACATATAGGTGAAACCGGTTGGGCAACTGTGTCCTCAGGGTTTTATGGATCTAATGGGTCTAAGGCTACAGATGAATACAAACAAGGTCTCTACTATAATTTAATGCGTGAGTGGACTAATAGTGAGAGAATTTCATGTTTTTACTTTGAAGCATTCAATGAAAAATGGAAAGATGCTGAACATCCCAATGGTTCAGAAAATCATTTTGGTTTATTTACAATAGATGGAAAAGCAAAATATCCTATTTGGGATTTGGTCGATAAAAATGTGTTTATAGGATTATCAAGAAACGGCCAACCAATAACGAAAACTTACGAGGGTGATATTAATGCACTAATGAAAGATGTTTTAGTACCACCAGCTTTAAGTGAAATTATGGTTAATCGCTAGGTATGTTAGTAAAATTAGTTCAATATGAAAACAGTAAACTATGTAATTTATTCTCTGTTAATACTAGTTATGACAAACTGTAACGACAAACACGATACAGATAAATCTTTAAAAGTAGAAGTTTACGAAACTTCAGCTAGTGGAAATAAGCTCACTAAAATTAACGAGTTTCCATCGTTAGATTCGACTGTGGTTTTGAGAATAAATCCAGAAAAAAAATATCAAACGATTACCGGATTTGGAGGAGCATTTACAGAATCTTCTGCTTACTTATTGAATAAACTGAGTAAAGAAAATCGGGAAAAAATATTAAAAGCTTATTTCGCTAAAGATCAGGCAAATTATTCGTTAACCAGAACACATATGAATTCGTGCGATTTTTCATTAGGTCAGTATTCTTATGCCCCTATAGAGGAGGATATGAATCTGGAGCATTTTACCATTGAAGAGGATATGAATGACTTAATTCCTATGATTAAAGATGCGATGGCTGTATCTCAAGATGGATTTAAAATTTTTGCTTCGCCATGGACAGCTCCACCTTGGATGAAAGATAATAAAGAATGGGTTGGAGGTAAATTACTTCCAAAGTACTACGATACTTGGGCATTGTTTTTTTCTAAATATGTTGATGCCTATAAAGATGAAGGAATTGATATCTGGGGTTTTACTGTAGAAAATGAACCTCATGGAAATGGAAACAACTGGGAGAGTATGCATTTTACTCCTGAAGAAATGACTGATTTTGTTATGAACCAT
This sequence comes from Psychroserpens mesophilus, assembly GCF_000826645.1. Lineage (GTDB taxonomy): Bacteria > Bacteroidota > Bacteroidia > Flavobacteriales > Flavobacteriaceae > Psychroserpens > Psychroserpens mesophilus. Next base: position 347,328 of record NZ_JXJP01000003.1, on the reverse strand, counting down.
ATGGGACCAAAACTTGAAGCGGATGGAAAAGGAGATGTGATCATTCTAGGATATGATCAAAATAGAGCGGGTTTAAAAGAATGGGTTGATGTCATGTATGCCACTGAAGAATCATCAAAATATTATGATGGAACTGCCATACATTGGTATGAAAGTACTTACGATTACTTTCCTGAAGCGCTCCAATATGCACATTCAAAAGCACCAAACAAACTCTTGATTGAAACTGAAGGTTGCGTAGATTCGGAAGTGCCGAAATGGAGAGATGATTTATGGTATTGGTCTAAAGAAGCAACAGATTGGGGTTGGGATTGGGCTTCAGAAGAAGAAAAATATTTGCATCCTAAGTATGCTCCAGTAAATCGTTATGCCAGAGATATCATTGGATGTCTAAATAATTGGGTTGATGGTTGGGTAGATTGGAATATGGTTCTTGATCGGCAAGGAGGACCAAACTGGTTTAAAAATTGGTGTGTGGCACCAGTAATCGTTGACCCTGAAGCTGATGAAGTTTACTTTACACCGCTATATTACACCATGGTTCATTTTAGTAAATACATACGACCAGGAGCCGTAATTATTGATGTTGATAATCCTGATAAAGATCTTATGGTAACGGCTGCCATGAATCCAGATGATTCAATAGCAGTAGTCGTTTTCAACGAAGGCCAAACACATAAAAGGTTCACTGTTAATTTAAATGGAAATGCAATAGATATTACAATAAGTGCACAAGCCTTGCAAACTATTATAGTACCAGAGCCTAAAACTAACAAAAACTAAAACTATGTCGAAAATTAAAACCGCAGCTAAAGATAAAGTTCCTGTTGGACAAAAAGCAGCCTTTGGTGCTGGTCATTTTGTACTTAATCTTTTACCAGGAGTATTGGGAGTTTATCTTCAAGTATTTATTTTAACCGCTTTTGGAATGGATCCTGTTTGGGCAGGTCTTTTGGGTGGTTTGCCAAGGATTTTTGATGCTTTAACTGATCCCGTCATGGGCTTTATATCTGACAATACAAAGTCTCGTTATGGTCGAAGAAGGCCCTATATTTTTACAGGTGCTATAATTAGTGGGATACTCTTTATCTTGATGTGGCAACTTGATGAAAATGCATCACAGACCTTTAATTTTTGGTATGTAATGATTTTGCAAATCTTATTCTTGGTTGGTAATACAATGTTCGCAACACCATTAGTCGGTTTAGGATATGAAATGACATCAGATTATAATGAACGTACTAGACTAATGAGTCTCGCTAATAGTATGGGGCAAATCGCTTGGATGATTGTGCCATGGTTATATGTTATAATTCCCGACGTAAATACTTTTGAAAACCCAGCTGAAGGAGTACGAACTATGGCTGTAATAGTTGGCGCAGTTTGCATAGCATTTGGCGTTTTACCCGCTTTTTTCTGTAAAGGTATTGATGCGTCACATATGGAAAACCGACAGGTTATTAATTTTAAAACCTTGGCTTCTAATATGAAAGAATTATTCAGGGGAATCAAACAAGTTTCAAAAAATAAGCCATTTATGAAACTCTGTGGCGCAACCTTTTTAGTGTTTAATGGGTTTCAATTAGTAGCTGCATTTTCTGTATTTATTATTGTTTTTTATATGAACAAAGGAAGCTGGGAAGATGCAGGAACATGGCCTGCTTGGTTTAACACACTTAACGCCATAATTACAGCTTTTATAGTTATACCTATAATTTCTAAAATGGCAACAAAATGGGGTAAAAGAAATGCTTTTCTTATTTCTACATTCTTATCTATTATTGGTTATATATTGAAATGGTGGGGTTTTGATGTTCAACTAAATGATCGTTTTAATCAAACGACATTAGGACAATCGCTGAATAACGGTGTTGCTTCTATATTTGATTTCTTGAATCCATATTTAGAGAGCGCTGGAATGTCATGGTTTAGTATTGATGCAAGTAATGGCATCCCTTGGCTAATCTTTTTGCCTATTCCGTTATTCGCCTTTGGAATGGGAGGATTATTTACTCTTATGATGAGTATGACTGCAGATGTATGCGATTTGGATGAACTAAAAAATGGTATGCCAAGAAAGGAAGGAACGTTTGGCGCTATTTACTGGTGGATGGTAAAATTAGGGCAAGCCATAGCAATCATCTTGAGTGGTGTAATATTAAAAATCGTTGGATTTGATCAGAATGTAAGTCTGCAAGCAGCAGAAACTATGAGGTCTCTGAGAATTGCAGATATCGTTGTGCCTGCTACCACTGCCGCGTTGGCGATGCTTGTAATGTGGAAGTATAGCTTAAATGAATCTCGAGCTAGAGAGATCAAAGAAGTATTGGTGAAACGCAGAGGAGAATTGTAACTTAAATAAAAATACAAATATAAATGTCATATAGAGATGAAGATTATCACGCATATAGTGGTGTAAATTTTACAGAACTTTCTGGAACTGATTTTTCAGAATATACCTCAGAAGACTTGAAAAAACTATGGCGGAAAACTTTAAAAAGTGGAATGCATGGTATTTGTTTCAGTATGTATGAAGATGGTCAAGAGCCTGGAGATATAATTACTGTGGAACAGGTCGAAAGACGTGTTAAGATCTTGAAACCTTATTCTAAATGGATAAGATCATTTTCTTGTATTGAAGGGAATGAGCATATTGCTAGAATTTCACACAAACATGGCATCAAAACTATGGTTGGTGCTTGGTTGAGTGATAATAAAGAGGATAATGAAAGAGAAATAGAAGGCTTAATCGCTCTAGCCAAAGAAGGATGTGTAAATATTGCAGCTGTAGGAAATGAAGTACTTTATAGAAACGACCTGTCACTTCAAGAATTATTAGAATACATGACACGTGTCAAGGAAGCACTTTCTGGTTTAGATATACCAGTTGGATATGTTGACGCTTATTATGAGTTTTCTGTTCATCCTGAATTGGTGGAAATTAGTGATGTTATTTTAAGCAATTGTTACCCTTATTGGGAAGGATGTCACATAGATGGCTCCTTAAGTCATATGCAACAAATGTTTGGTCAAGCTACAGATGCCGCTAAAGGAAAAAAAGTAATAATTACCGAAACTGGTTGGCCGAGTGAAGGTGGAAGTTTAAGAGGCGCATTGTCTTCTGAAGAAAATGCCATGAAATATTTTATAAATACACAACTTTGGGCAAAAAAATCGAATATAGAAGTCTTCTATTTCTCATCTTTTGATGAATCCTGGAAAACAGGAGATGAAGGTGATGTTGGAGCGTTTTGGGGACTTTGGGATAAGCATGAAAAATTGAAATTTTGAATTTAATATCGACTGGCTTGTAGTTTTAATAATAAATCTATTACAACATTAAGTTTAATTAGCAATACGGTTGAAATAATGAACACAACATTACCAATACGTAGTTCAAAAACATCGTGATTGTTCATTATGACTTATAGAAATGAAGGCTCTTAAGGCATTACAAACATTGGTTTGTGCAATTTTTATTTTGAAATATAAAATAATTTGTATTTGTATGTTTTTTGTTTAGGTGGTATTTGCATAATAATCAAATTTTACTATCTAAATTTACGAATATGAAAATCTAATAATATGTTTTTTGAATAATTAATAAATCTAAATACTTAATACTATGAAAAAAATTACGCTACTAACTTTTTTATTAACATCTTTTGTGATGTTTGGTCAATCGTCCTTACCAATTGACTTCGAAAACGGAACTACGACTGCTTCTTTTGAATTTGGCGGTTTAGGATTTGCCAATATTGCTAATCCTGATCCATCAGGAATTAATACCTCTTCAAGAGTTTTGGAAGTTGTTAAACCTGCAGGCGCTGAATGGTTTGGTGGATTTGGTTATGAAACACCAGGTTCAGCATTTATCGATCTAGCCAACGGTGAGGCTTTTACCCTGAAAATTTGGTCAACAAAAGCCAATCTCAAACTACGTTTTCAAATCCAGATCGGATTAAGTGGAGAACCAACCTATAATAGAGATGTAATTGTTTCTGATGCTAATACATGGACAGAAGTTACTTTTGATTTCTCAAACCAAGCAGGTCTTACTGGTACTGAACAATATTCAACTCTAGTTATACAACCTGATTACGACCCAGCATGTGAAGGACCAGGTTGTCCAACCCTTGCTGTTGGAGGAACGTATTACATTGATGATATCGTTCAAGTAGGTGCTCCTGAGCCGACATGTACAGACGGTATTCAAAATGGAAATGAAACAGGTGTTGACTGTGGAGGACCTGATTGTCCTGCTTGTCCGCCTTCATGTACTGATGGTATTCAAAACGGAAACGAAACAGGAGTTGACTGTGGAGGACCTGATTGTCCTGAGTGTCCTGCTCCAGATCCGACTGTTGGTCCAGTTAACTTTGGTTCAACAGGGAATGATATGTATATCTACAGTGAATTAAGTGGAAATGCAAATTCTTCAGATTTTGCTGGGTTTAATTTAGTGGATTTTGCAGGAGGAACACAACTTTCTCAACCTGATTTATCTGGAGATACTGTTTTAAGAGTTGATAATTTAGATTTCTTTGGTAGTGGTTTAGGTGAAGTATTTAATGCTACAAGTACGTATAGTTTTGTGCATTTAAATTATTATGCAACATCTTCTACAGCATTTAATTTTTCATTAGTAGATCAATCATTAAGTGCGACAATTTGTTGTGGTAACCCTGAAGAACCATTCTACAGATTTGGTAGTGGAGGAGATGCTCCTCTAGTTACAGGACAATGGGTAAGCGTATTTATTCCATTATCACATTTTGCTAACTTTCCAGCACTTGTAAATGGTACATGGGATGGAACAGATATTATCCAAACGCTAGTAACTGGAAATGGGACTGTTTATTTAGATAACATATTCTTTAGTGATTCTAATACCTTAGGTATAGATCAGTTTACAACGGTTTCTACAAAAGTATTTCCTAATCCAACAAATTCAACGTGGAATGTAGTTTCAAATCAAGTGATTTCAAAAATCCAATTATTTGACATATTAGGTAAAGCAGTTATAACACTTGAGCCAAATGCTGCAGTAACAACTATCGATGCGGCATCAATTCCAAAAGGGATGTATTTTGCAACTTTAACAACTGAATTAGGTTCTGAGACTATTAAGTTGATTAAAAACTAAATTATCTTTTAATATAATTATAAAAGAGTGTATTTTTATAAAGTACACTCTTTTTTTATGATGACAAGATTATGATAACACTAAAACACTTAGCAGAACAATTAAACGTGTCTATTTCAACCGTTTCAAAAGCATTACATGATAGTGAAGAAATAAGTCCAGATACTATAGAACGTGTTAAAGCGCTTGCAAAGCATCTTAATTATAAGCCCAATAAAGTGGCTATTAGTCTAAAGAACAGTAAAACAAATACGATAGGCGTTATAATTCCAAATATACTTAATCATTTTTTTGCTAAAGCACTTTATGCTATTGAGAAAGAGGCTTCAAAGCAAGGATATAATATCATTACTTGTCTCTCTAATGAAAAAAAAGATAAAGAAATGAATAGTCTACAATTATTGTCTAATGGTAGTGTGGACGGGTTTATAATGTCTATGGCTGAAGAATCACAAATTGCAAATAATGTAGATCATATTAAAGACATACTTCATCAAAATATTCCGGTTGTAATTTTCGACCGAGTTTCGGAATCTATTGCATGTGATAAAGTCATAATTGATGATTTCGGAGCAGCTTACGAGGCTACAAAACATTTACTTTCGGAAGGCAGAAAACATATTGTCTTAATTAGTAATATAGATGACCTAAGTGTTGGAAAACTCAGAACTAACGGTTACATGGAAGCTTTAAGTGAGGCTGCAAATTATGACAATAAACCAAATGTTATAATCATTAAAACCAATGATGCAATTGAAGCACCAATAGAGGATTTATTTAAAAATCATCCTACTGTTGACGGTATTATTTCTATTGATAATACTTCAGGAGTTGTAGCGCTTCAAAAAGCCATTAAACTAAATTATAAAATACCTCAGGATTTATCTATTATTGGTTTTTCAGATGAAAACGTACTTCAGTTTACAGATCCAAAATTATCTACGATTTCTCAGCACACTTTAGATATTGGTAAATCCTCTGTTCAGTTGTTGGTCGATCGTTTAAAGAGTAAAGACCAGGTAAAGCCTATTATTAAAACCATAAAAACAAAATTAATTTTAAGAGAAACCACGAAATAAAGAACACTGTATAGTAGTCACTTTTACAAAGACTCTTTGTTAAATGGACTAAATAGACCTTTCTAAACTTTTCAATTGCGTATATTTAATGCATAATATTAGAATATGTTAGAAGAATTAAAAACAAACTACGGTTACTTATTTGAGGAAGAATTACTTCAAGAAATTAATAGTGTTGGTACGTATAAAGATGTGCCAGAGGGTCATCATCTCATAGAAATAGGTGATTACATAAGATCTATGCCACTTTTAATAAGTGGTGCTATTAAAATTCTTCGTGAAGACACCAATGGTGATGAACTTATACTATATTTTATTGAACGAGGGGATACTTGTGCAATGACACTATCGTGTTGTTTGGGGCAATCAAAAAGTGAAATAAGAGCTGTTGCTGAAACGGATACAAAACTGATAATGATTCCTGTTCAAAAAATGGAAGAATGGCTAGGGAAGTATAAAAGCTGGCAAAAATTTATTCTACAAAGTTATCATGATCGTATGTCGGAATTGCTTCATGCTATTGATACCATTGCGTTTTTAAAAATGGATGAGCGTTTGTTCAAATATCTGAAAGATAAAGCTATGGTCAATCATAATGAAGTTATTCATGTTACTCATCAAGAAATAGCACAAGATTTACATACCTCACGTGTTGTAATTTCACGATTACTAAAAAAGTTGTCCATCAATGGTAAAATAGAACTTCACAGAAATAATATTAAGGTTATAGATCTGTAAAAGGTAACTTTTGTTACCAAATACCATTCAATTTCGATTTAGATTTGAACGAAATTATAAGCATATGGATATACAATTGATATTAGGATATATTGGAGCACTTTTAATTGGTGTTGTTTTAGGACTTATTGGTGGTGGTGGATCGATTTTAACAGTTCCGATTTTAGTATATCTCATGTTTGTTAATCCTGTTACAGCAACGGCTTATTCGCTTTTTATTGTTGGTGTGTCGGCATTGGTAGGCGCAATTAGAAATATTCAAAAAGGTTTGGTTGACTTTAAAACGGCTATAGTTTTTGCTATTCCAGCATTTATAGCTGTGTATTCTACTCGAAAATTTTTGGTCCCAGCAATACCTGAAGAACTATTTAGTTTAGGTGCTTTTATAATGACAAAAAATATTGCCATTATGCTATTTTTTGCTGTTATCATGTTAGTAGCTTCCATATCCATGATTAGAAATAATCGAAACGAATCTAATGAGGAATCTAGTGTTACATATAATTATCCTTTAATTGTAATTGAAGGTTTAGTTGTTGGTGTACTAACAGGAATTGTTGGAGCAGGCGGTGGATTTTTAATAATTCCAGCACTAGTTTTACTCGCTAAGCTACCCATGAAAAAAGCTGTTGCAACGTCGCTTTTAATTATTGCAATTAAATCACTTATCGGTTTCATTGGCGATATTGAAAACTTAGATATCGATTGGGCATTTTTAATTAAATTCACTACAATATCTGTAGTTGGCATCTTCTTAGGCATTTATTTGTCGAAATTCGTCAATGGGAAAAGTCTTAAAAAAGGCTTTGGTTGGTTTGTGCTAATTATGGGTGTATATATCATCTTTAAAGAATTATCTAAGTCTTAGTCTGTAACCTTTGTTACACCACAACCTGTTTTTTTGTAGTAATTTTAAGCTGTTTAATTAATAGTTTAAAAAGATTAGTACATATGAAAGTAGAACAAATTTATACAGGCTGTTTAGCACACGCAGCATATTATATAGAAAACAATGGAGAAGCAGCAATCATAGATCCGCTTCGAGAAGTAGAACCATATATCAAAAGAGCAAAACTTGATGATGCCAAAATAAAATATGTTTTTGAAACTCATTTTCATGCCGATTTTGTGTCTGGTCATTTAGAATTAAAAGAAAAAACAGGTGCTAATATTGTTTATGGACCTACAGCAAAACCTGGGTACGAAGCTATAGTTGCTGAAGACGGTCAGGTATTTGAAGTAGGCAATTATAAGGTTAAAGTGATTCATACGCCTGGTCATACCATGGAAAGTACAACGTATTTGTTGATAGATGAAAACGGAAAAGAGCATGGTATTGCAACTGGTGATACACTTTTTATTGGTGATGTTGGTCGTCCTGATTTAGCCCAAAAAGTTGTAGCTGAACTTACCCAAGATAAATTAGCAGCTTTATTGTACCACTCATTAAGAGATAAAATTATGCCTCTAAGTGACGACTTAATCATCTATCCAAATCATGGTGCTGGATCTGCATGTGGAAAAAACATGAGCAAGGAAACTACAGATACTCTCGGCCATCAGAAAGAAGTAAATTATGCGTTGAGAGCAGACATGACTAAAGAAGAATTTATTGAAGAATTGTTAGATGGTTTAACTGAACCACCTGGATATTTTCCTCAAAACGTTATGATGAATATTAAAGGCTACGAAAGTTTTGATAAAGTAATGTCAAAATCTCATAAACCATTAAACCCTAAAGCGTTTGAAGCAGCAGCAAATGAAACTGATGCCATAATTTTAGATATACGTCATCAATCTGAATATATCAAAGGACATATTCCGAGATCTATTTTTATAGGAATCAATGGAGATTTTGCACCTTGGGTTGGTGCTTTAATTGTAGATGTGAATCAGCCAATTTTATTAGTATCTCCAGAAAACAGGTTAGAAGAAGCAATTACTCGATTATCACGAGTTGGATTTGACAATGTTTTAGGCTATCTAGAAGGAGGATTTGAAAATTGGAAAACTTCAGGAATGGAGTACGATACACTTACTTCTATAGCTTCTGAAGAATTTGCTAAGACCTATTCAGAGCATAAGGATGTAGTTTTTGATGTTAGAAGAGAAGGTGAATATAAAGCAGAACACATTGAAGGTGCTAAAAACACACCCTTAGATTATCTTAATAATTATTTAAGTGAATTCCCAGATGACCAAACATTTTATGTTCATTGTGCTGGTGGTTATCGGTCTGTAATTGCTGCATCCATATTGAAAAGTAGAGGGATTCATAATTTGATTGATATTGCTGGTGGTTTTTCAGCTATTAAAAACACAAATATACCAAGAACGGCCTATGTTTGCCCTTCAACAGTTAATTAACTTACATGATTTTTTGGTTGGTAAAAAGCGTGTCCGAATTGAAGTAGGATGCGCTTTTTTGTGTAACAAAGGTTACCAAATTTTACTCTTAGAACGATTATTTTTAAAGAAGTTAATTTACGCGAACACTATTAAAAACAAATTAGAAGACTATGTCATTTTTATCAGCAATTTTCGGTACAAAATCTCCACAAAATGATTGTATCACAGTTTTATCTCCTAATGATTTTCAAAGTCAGGTTGAAGGTAAAAATGTTCAATTAATTGATGTGAGAACACCAAATGAATTTAAATCGGGTCACATAAAAGGGGCTAAAAATATCGATTTTTTCTCTGGAAGATTTAATGTTGAGTTTAATAAGCTTAAAAAGGATAAGCCCGTTTATGTTTACTGTAGAAGTGGAAGTCGAAGCCGACAAACTGCTAACAAGTTAGCGAACATGGACTTTAAAGAAATCTATGATTTAAAAGGAGGCATATTAAATTATTAAATTATGAAACATTTATTAGCCGTTTTTGCATTATCTTTTTTATTATTTAGTTGTAATAACTCAAAAAAAGAAATTTCCTATGCATCTAAAAAAGTAGTTGATACAGAAAGTCCACATCCTGGTAAGACGTTAATGGAAACCAATTGTTATGTTTGCCATAGTCCAACGGCTAATCACGAAGACCGAGTAGGTCCGCCAATGATTGCAGTTAAAAAACATTATCTAATTGAAGGAATGTCTAAAGAAGAATTTACTGATGCCATTCAAAATTGGATTGCTAATCCTACAGAAGATAATGCGAAAATGCCTGGAGCTATTAGACGTTTTGGGATCATGCCTAAGCAAATGTTTCCCGAAGAAACCATACGATTAATCTCTGAATATCTATTTGAAAATGACATAGAGGAACCTGAATGGTTTGAGGAACATTTTAATTCTGAAAAAGGTCAGCATAAAGGTATGGGAAAAGGAAAAGGAATGCATAAAAACCAGGCTAAAGCTGATGGGGAAGCTGTAATGACCAATAGTGAACGTGGCTTAAAATATGCCTTAAGTACTAAGGCCGTTTTAGGTAAAAATTTAATGGGAACTATTCAAAAAAAAGGAACAATTGCGGCCTTAGATTTTTGTAATGTCAAAGCATATCCACTAACAGATAGTATGGCTCAAGTTAATAATGCAACTATTAAACGTGTAACAGACAAACCAAGAAATCAAAATAATCAGGCGAATGCAATTGAATTAAAACACATGGAATTTTTTAAAAATCAATTGAGTAATGCTGTTGAAATAGAACCAGTCGTTTCTGAAATAAACGATAAAATTCACGTATATTATCCTATCATTACAAATGAGATGTGTTTACAATGTCATGGTAAACCCAATCAAACTATGAGCAAAGAAACGTTAGCTAGGATAACTCAATTATATCCCGAAGATAAAGCGTTAGGTTATAATATAAATGAAATTAGAGGCGTTTGGAGTATTACTTTCGATAAATAAATACGATTAATCATGAGCAAGTTTTCAGAAATAATCAATCAAAACAAACCAGTACTTGTCGATTTTTTTGCAGAATGGTGTGGACCATGTAAAATGATGAGTCCTATTTTAAAGGATGTTAAGTTAGATTTAGGTGATAAAGTTTCTATTATCAAAATTGATGTCGATAAAAATCAATCTTTAGCAGCTCAATATCAGGTGAGAGGTGTTCCCACTTTTTTATTATTCAAGAATGGTAAACAAGTTTGGCGACAATCAGGTATGATTCAAAAAGACGAATTAATAACTGTTATATCAAGTGCTAATTGATGAATTTAAATGAAGAGTTTTGGGATAATCGCTACAAAAATGATGATACTGGTTGGGATTTGGGTCAAATTTCACCACCTTTAAAAGCATATATAGATCAACTTACCGATACATCAATTCAGATTTTAATTCCTGGCGGAGGAAATTCATATGAAGCAGAATATCTGTTTAATAAAGGGTTTAAAAACGTATTTGTAGTAGATCTTTCACTCACAGCATTGCAAAACATTAAGAGTCGTGTTCCGTATTTTCCTTCGCAACAATTACTTCATAATAACTTTTTCGATCTGGATTTGAGCTTCGATTTAATACTCGAACAAACCTTCTTTTGTGCTATTGATCCAAATTTAAGAAATGACTATGTGTTTCAAATGAACGACTTGCTTTCTGATCAAGGAAAGCTGGTAGGATTGTTATTTGATGCTCCACTTAACAACGACAGACCACCATTTGGAGGTTCTAAATCTGAGTATATCAACCGCTTTGATAATGTATTTAATATCAAACTTATAGATACGGCATATAATTCATTCGAATCAAGGCAGAATAAAGAACTATTTTTTATCTTAGAAAAAATAAAAAAGAAATCTTAAATTCAAATCATTATGAAAGCAAATATGGGAAATACTGACCGACTTATTAGAATAGTCATAGCAGTTATTATTGGAATATTATACTGGCAAGGATTAATTGAAGGGACTCTAGCCTATATTCTAATCGCATTATCAGTCATCTTCGTACTGACTAGTCTCATAAATTTTTGTCCGTTATACACTTTGTTTGGAATTAATACTTGCAAAAGAAAATAGCAATAAAACCTATCGAGATATTTCGATTCGTACATGTTTTGTAACAATAGTTACATTATATTCAATAAAAGGCTTTTACTTTTATCAATATTGAAAATTAACCAATTCAAAATTAATAATTGTATAAAGTATGAAATCACATTACCAAATTTTAGTGATAGGTGGAGGTACTGGAGGAATAATGACCTCGGCCAATCTATTGAATAAAGATTCAAGTCTTGATATTGGCTTGATTGAACCAGCCGATTGGCATTACTATCAGCCTGCATGGACTCTTGTAGGAGCAGGAACTTTTGATTTCGATAAAACAAAAAAATCCATGGCTTCCGTTATGCCTAAAGGAGTCGATTGGATTAAAGATTACGCAATAAGTTTTAATCCAGAAAATAATAGTGTTTCAACAAAAGAAAATGGTGCAATCACTTATGACTATCTTATAGTCTCTCCAGGATTAGTTATGGACACGTCCTTAATCGAGGGTTTAACAGAAGCGCTAGATAAAGGGGTTGTTTGTAGTAATTACACAGACCCAAAACATACGTGGGAAGTTCTTAAAAATTTTAAAGGCGGAAATGCTGTATTTACACAACCTACAACGCCTATCAAATGTGGTGGAGCTCCTCAAAAAATAGCCTATTTAGCAGCCGATTATTTTAAGAAAAACGGATTAAAACATAAATCTAATGTCGTTTTTGCAACGCCTGGATCTGTAATTTTTGGTGTTAAAGAGATTCGTGAAAACTTGATGAAAGTAATTAGCCGTTATGGTATTCACTTTAAACCATTTTATGCACCTATAAAAATTGATGGGGAGAATCAAATTGTAACGTTTAAAGGAGTTGGAACTGGTGAAAATAAATGTGTCATCAATGAAGATAATGAATTAAGGGAGATTATGTCTGGTGAATCAATTATTGAAATGCCATTTGATATGCTTCATTTAGCGCCTCCACAAACAGCTCCTAAATTTGTTAAAGAATCACCATTGGTTAATGATGCTGGTTGGTTAGATGTAGATAAGCATACACTGCAACATAATAAGTATTCTAATATTTTTGGTTTGGGAGATGTTGCGGCTTTGCCTACCGCCAAAACTGGAGCTGCAATACGTAAGCAAGTTCCTATTGTTTCAGATAATATTAGACAATTAATAGCACATAATAAAAAAGGAAATAAATCTTATAACGGATATTCTTCATGCCCTTTAGTTACTGGTTATGGAAAAATGATATTAGCAGAATTTGATTATGATAATAATTTTATACCAGACCCCAAATTGAAACAAATGCTTGTTTTTAACAGTGAAAAAGAACATTGGAGATTATGGATGCTAAAGAAATACGGACTGCCTTATCTGTATTGGAACAAAATGATGAAAGGGAAAGAAGTTTAAACTTAACCTGCATGATTAATAGCAAAAAGTATCTTATTTTCTAAGATACTTTTTTTTAACTGACAAATATCATATTTAAAATCAATACTCTATGGTAATTTTATAATTTCAAAATAACGACTAAAACATCATACTATGATTGCACAAAACATAGCTTTATACAGTTGGACTAACGGAGTAATAATGATAGCAGTTTTTGGACTGGTTTGTCTTACATTAATTGGGTTTTTGGTGAAATTTATGACATCCAGTGACAGAGATAAGGAGGAACCTAAAGAAAGGTGATTTGTATGTCTATTGCTATTAAAAAGGAGTGCATGATCATGCACTCCTTTTTTAATTTTTAAGAATTAAATTTTAAAATTTATAGTGTAAAAAAACAGAAAAATTTCGACCTGGTTCTGTAATAGGTGTTCGATCAAAGTTCTCTTGATTAGTAAAAGAAAAGTTTAAGTGGTTATTATAAGCTTCGTCAAATATATTAATGACAGCTAATCCTAATGTGATGTTCTTGATAGGCGTTAATCCTAAACGGAAATCTAAGGTTTGATAGCCATCCGTTTCTATTTCTCCAAAACTTCTTGATATATCATCTTGTTTCGATACGACATTGTATTGTAAATTTGCCCAATAGTTATTCTTGTCAAATCCAATTGTAAGTCTTGTCGTTAAAGGAGGAGTTAACGGTAAGGACTCAGCTAAATCTTTGTTTTTTGCGTACACATAAGAGACTTCTGTTTTATAGTAATAATCTTTCAAAAAATCGACTTGAAACATGGCCTCAAAGCCTGTTTTATAAGCTTCATCTAAATTTTGAAACACCTTTACATTGGTTGGTTGTGCCATAGGATTAAATTTACGGCTAATCGCAGGATCTATAATACCAACAATATAATTTTCGAACAATGAGTAGTAGAAGGACGCTCCATATTTGAAGGCGTTAATACCATTTTTGAAATTTTTATTTCCATTAAACCCAATTTCAAACTGATTATTAACTTCAGCTTTTAAATTAGGATTTCCTATGTATTCATATGGGTCTTGACCAGCATTAAAATGGTTTATAAAGCGTTCTATCATATTCGCTGAGCGAACACCTCGACCATATGCAGCTTCAATAATAAAATTATCAGATACTGATTTTTTAATAGAAACAGTTCCGCTAATATTATGTTCAGTACGTTTTTTTAAATCATACATAGCAGCAAAGTCATCTTCAGGATCTTGAATGTCTGAAACCACTTGATCATATCTAATTCCAGCAGTAAATATGGTACTAGAGCTTAAATTGTATTTTGCTTCTGTAAATAATCCTAAATCAGTTATATAAGAATTTTGCCAAACCTTATCATTAAATGTCATTGGCGTTGGTAGAACATTTCCATTCATAACTTTAACTAATCGTGTTCTACTTCCGTCTCGTGAAATATGAATAGCGTCCAGTCCGGTAAACATATTTAGTTTTGAAAATGGCTTCCAGTTTAATTCTAGTTTTCCTCCAATGGTTGTTGCATCTACAGCAGAAGAGGCTTCCATCATCATAAAGGAAGGCCTATTGCTATTAGACATTAAATGGTCTACATAACTATAATATGTTTTTGCAGTGAATGATTTAACAATTCTACCAATGTTATTTAATTTGTAATCTAATGAAATGATACTACTATTATCATATTCAGTATCCATTGGCAAGGCAGCATGTAAAACATCACGACCAAATGATTGTCGCCAATGTGCCTGAATTCGTTGATCTTCAGATAAATTATAGCCTATTTTAATACCATAATCTGTACTTCTAAATGATGAAGGTATTTCAACTTCATTACCATCTTTATAATTTCCAAAATCTCTGTAACCAGCGATAGCTACTATATCAAACGTCTCTTTTATATACTGTAGTTGTGCTAAGTTTACTATTGAATTTCCGTTACTTTCATATCCAGCAGACACCTTTCCATGAATGCCATAATCTTCGTAATCAGGTTTTTGAGTAACCATATTAATTACGCCACTAAAAGTAGCACCATATCTAACCGTATAAGGGCCTTTAATAATTTCAATTCTGGCAATGTCTTCAGGAATTATATGCGTAGTTATTGGGTCCATTCTATTCGGACAAGCATGCATAGCTTTGGTGCCTCCATCATATTGAATATTCAGCTGCTCATATTGAGACGCTCTAAATGATGGATCAATGGCATAATTTCCTCGTTTGATCACCGAGAATCCATTAATCGAATTAAATAGGTCTGCGACATTTTTAGGTTGTACAATTTTTTCAACATAATTGTTTTTTACGGAAGTCATTACTGGATCCGTTTTTTTGTTTCCAGTAACAATCACTTCGTCGAGTATTGTTACTGTTTTCAGGGTGTCTTTTTTGGTTTCAGTCGTTTCTTGACTAAAAGACACATTTGTAATTAGTACGCATAGAAGCATACCATATAATGTTTTCATTTATAGTAATTTTTAATTTAACTGATGTCATTGTGATAGTGATTTCTACCAATTTCAAAAGAAAAATTATACCCTCGGAGGGTGAAAACAGTCGTTAGAATTTTTAAAAGAATACAGGTTAAGATAGGATAAAAATTGTGGTCTTTTTTGATAGATATTATCAGGTAATTTAAAGGTAATTTCAGGATGTAGATATAATACAAGTTCCTTGAAATCAATAATACTTTCAGGTGTGTTTTGTTCTTTATCTTGTGACTGAGCTACCTTTTTTAAGTGACATTTTCCATTACATTGGAGCTCAGGCTTGTCTTTATTCTCACATAAAGCTTCGATAAAACCAATAGGGTCTACCTCATAATACACATAGGACAATGTGACTTTAGTACTGTTTATAAAAAGAAGTACGATAAATGATATTGCAAAAATATAAGTGCATATTTTCATGGTTACAAATATACTTGTCTTTATTCATTTTAAAAGTGACTTTAGTCACATTATTGTCAGAATTCAAGAGTATTATTTTGAAAAATTATACGATTACAATCGTATTGAATCTACCTATTTTGATATTAAGATTTTAAATTGCTAAGGTGACTTTTGTTACAGAGTTTGAAACCAATGAAGATTAATTTTACATCTAATTAAAACTACAATTAAGATGAACACAACAGAAACAACACAAGAGCAAGACGTATTTACAATGCCACGAATTGGTGACAAGGCTCCAGAATTTAAGGCAACAACGACACAAGGTGAAATTAACTTCCCTTCAGATTATAAAGGCGAATGGTCTATTCTATTTAGCCATCCAGCAGATTTTACACCTGTGTGTACCTCAGAGTTTATGACGTTTGCACATTTAGAAGAAAAATTTAAGAAAGCGAATTGTAATCTCATCGGATTATCAATCGATGGTTTGTATAGCCATATAGCTTGGTTAAGAACTATTAAGGATAAAATCAAGTTTAATGGTATGGAAAACATAGAAGTTAAGTTTCCTTTAATTGAAGATATTTCGATGAACGTAGCTAAGAAATATGGTATGATTCAGCCAGGAGAAAGTAAAACACAAGCTGTTAGAGCTGTATTCTTTGTTGATCCTGAAGGCATTGTACGTGCACTTATTTATTATCCTTTAAGTTTAGGACGAAATTTTGATGAGTTATATAGAGCTTTAATAGCTATGCAAACCTCAGATAAATTCAACGTTGCAACTCCGGCAGATTGGAATCCTGGTGACGATGTTATTGTGTCGCCAGCTGGATCATGTGGAGTCGCTGAAGAACGAATGAGTGGAACCGATGATTTAAAATGTGAAGACTGGTTCTTTTGTACTAAACCTTTAGACAAAGATTTAGTTTTAAACGAAATTTTAAAAAAATAAATTATTTTAAATACGCTTTAGTTACTAAAGCGTATTTTTTTTGAATGTGAAATTATGGATGTTGAAATTTTAGCAAGAATACAGTTTGCTTTCACGATAGCTTTTCACTATATCTATCCACCATTGAGCATCGGGATTGGATTGATTATGGTGATAATGGAAGGCTTATACCTAAAAACAGGTAATAAACAGTATGAAATTCTTACGCGTTTTTGGTTGAAAATATTTGCCATAACATTTGGAATAGGTGTCGCTACCGGAATTATCATGGAGTTTGAATTCGGAACCAATTGGGCAGTTTATTCAAAATACGTTGGAGATATTTTTGGAAGTGCATTAGCCGCCGAAGGGTTATTCGCATTTGGTTTAGAAAGCACATTTCTGGGAATTTTAATTTTTGGATGGAATCGTGTGTCACCTAGAGTTCATTTTATATCTGCAATTGGAGTGTTTTTGGGATCTATGTTTTCTGCAGTTTGGATTGTGGTGGCGAATAGCTGGCAACAAACTCCAGCGGGTTACCATATTGTTGGAGAAGGAGTAAATGCAAGGGCAGAAGTAACCGATTTTTGGGCTATGGTGTTTAATCCATCAAGCGTCGATAGAATTATTCATGTTTGGCAAGGTGCTTTTTTGGCAGGAGCATTCATGATTTTAAGTGTGCATGCTTATTATTTATTAAAAGGCAGATATATTGAAATTTCTAAAAAAGCGTTCAAAATCGCTTTGTCTGTTGCTACCATTGTATCATTATTACAATTGGTCTCTGGTCACAGTTCTGCTGATGGTGTTGCTGAAAACCAACCTGCAAAACTGGCAGCGATGGAAGGTCATTATGATAAGTCCGCACCAGCTGATTTATACGTATTCGGTTGGGTAGATGATGAGACGCAAGAAGTTACAGGAATTAGTGTGCCTGGTGGATTATCTTTTTTAGTACATCAAGATTTTCAAGCACCGATTACAGGTTTGAATGCTTTTTCCGAAGAAGATAGACCAGGACAAGTTAATGCTGTTTTTCAGTTTTACCATATTATGATTTCTATAGGAATGTTTTTGATAGCTTTAACCTTGTATGCTAGTTTTTTATGGTGGAAAGGTACACTATTCGATAAAAAATGGTTATTAAAGATTTTTACCTTTTCAGTAATATTACCACAAATAGCTAACCAAGTAGGATGGTTTGCAGCCGAAATGGGGAGACAACCATGGATTGTTTACGGACACTTAAGAACTAGTCAAGGGTTTTCTCAAGAAGTCTCAGCCAATCAAATCGTTTTTTCGTTAGTTCTTTTTACAGTGGTCTATTCCATATTGTTACTTTTATTTTTATATTCTTTAAATAAGAAAATAAAACATGGACCCTATAACGAAGCAGAAAACCCTGAAGAATTTTTAAAATACACATAATAGTAGCATATGGAAACGTTTTTAGGTATCGATTATCCAACCCTCTGGTATTTAGTAGTTGGGTTATTATTTTCAGGATATGCAATTCTGGAAGGATTTGATTACGGAGCAGGAGCATGGCATCTGTTTTTTAAGAAAGATTTGAGCAGACGTATTGCAATTAATGCCATTGGACCTTTATGGGATGCTAATCAGGTTTGGCTGATTATTGGAGGAGGAGCACTATTTGCAGGATTTCCTGTAATGTACGCGACTATGTTGTCTGCTATGTACATACCATTTATGTTATTTTTAGTGTTATTGGTTTTGCGCTCTTCTGCCATAAAATTTAGAAGTGCTGAAGAAATGAAATGGTGGAGAAAATCCTGGGATATTATTTATTTTATTTCAAATGTTTTAATAGCATTTTTGCTAGGTGTTGTTTTAGGAAATATTTTACAAGGTTTTGAAATTCATGAAAACTTCTCTTATAAAGGTGGTATTTTCTTTTCATTTTTGAGTCCTTATGCTATTATAGTCGGGTTAACGACACTCTCAATTTTTATGACTCAAGGAGCTATTTTTTTATTGCTAAAAACCGAAGGACGATTGCATGCTAGATTAACATTTCTATTGAAAAAAGGGATGGTCTTTTTTATCACAAGTTTTGCAGTGACATCTCTATATACTTTAGTTTTTATTCCCGGAGTGACTGATAAGTTTAAGGAAAACCCATTGTTCTTCGTGTTGCCTTTACTGGCATTTCTGGCAGTTGCCAATGTGCCAAGATTAGTATCCAAGAAGAAATATTCAAATGCTTTATTGTTTTCATCCTTAACTATGGCATTTTTACTAATGCTCGTTGCTTTTCAGTTGTATCCTGTGCTTTTGCCTTCAACAATAGATCCAGAATATAGTGTTACGATTTATAACGCAGCATCTTCTCAGAAATCACTGGGTATTATGTTAACGATTGTTCTTATTGGTGCACCACTTTTAGCCGGTTATTTCTTGTTTTTATATAAAACATTCCATGGTAAAGTTAAATTAGATGATACAAGTTATTAAGGTATGAGCAATAACTTTTATTATGTAAAGGAGCACCAGATATGGTGCTCTTTTTTATGTAACATAGGTTACTTATATAGACTTTTAATTTTCAGAAATTTGATAAAACGAAATACCTTAATATTATGAAAATTAAAAGAGTACTCATTTTTCTATTGTCAATTATTGCAGCAAGTCCAGGTGTCTCACAAGAGCAGTTTACAGTACAAATAGAACCACTAGTGATTGCAAATGCTCCGAGCGTTCATTCTTTTTCTTTTGGTAAGACTACAGATGGAAAATGGATCATACTAGGAGGTAGAATAGATGGTCTACATAGAAGACAGCCTTTTGCTTCATTTCTTGAAAACGATAATAATAAAAATGTTTTTGTTGTTGATCCTGCTTCTAATCAAACATGGAGCACATCGTTAAATGTATTATCAGCATCATTATTTGAACAATTACAATCTACAAATCAGGAGTTTATTCAAAGAGGAAATACCTTGTATATTATTGGTGGTTATGGCTTTAGCGCTACACAAAACGATCATATTACTTATGATAAACTAACAGCAATTGATGTTGATGGTTTAGCAAATGCTGTTATAAATAATACAAGTATAACACCCTATTTTAGACAAATAACCAACAGTAATTTAGCCGTAACTGGAGGTCAGTTAGGTAGATTAAATGATGTGTTTTATTTATGTGGCGGACAGTATTTTGAGGGACGATATAATCCGATGGGTCCTAACAACGGACCAGGATTTATTCAGAACTATACAGATGAAATACGAACTTTTGAAATAAGTGATGATGGTTCAAACCTATCAATCTTAAATTATTCAGCTCAAAATGATACTAATAATTTGCATCGAAGAGATTATAACATGACGCCACAAATTTTTCCAGATGGAACACCAGGTTTTACCATGTTTAGTGGTGTTTTTCAGCATTCTGCAAATTTACCATGGTTAAACAGTGTCGATGTTACAGCTTCCGGATACACAGTTAACAATACATTTAATCAATATTTAAGTCAGTATCACAGTGCAAAAGTTCCTATATATGATAGTTTTAATAATGTTATGCACACGCTGTTTTTTGGCGGAATGAGTCAATATAAGCTCGATGCTAATAATAATCTTATTCAGGATAATAACGTACCATTTGTAAAAACGATTAGCAAAGTGTCTAGATTTAATGATGGTTCTATGGTAGAAAGTAGTTTAGATATTGAAATGCCTACACTTTTAGGTTCAGGAGCCGAGTTTATTCCATTAAATAATATTGCTAATTATCAATCTTATGACATCTTAGATCTTAATAGCTTACAGGAAGGTGTTACTCATATTGGTTATATTTTTGGAGGTATTGAAAGTACACAGGAAAATATTTTCTTTATAAATACAGGAACTCAAAGTAGTGCTAGTAATTTGGCTTTTAAAGTGTTTGTTAATAAAGCATCCTTAAATATTGACGATGTGGAACTTAATGTGAATAACATATACAATTTAAAAGTATTTCCAAACCCTTCTAAAGGTGACTATTTAGTTGAAGTCTTCATTCCTAATACAGAAAAAAGTAGTTTGGAGGTTTATGATGTATTGGGTAAAAAGATAAAGTCAATAGATGTAGATGCAACTATAGGATTACAAAAAATATCAATGGATTTAAATCAAATCGCTTCAGGAGAATATTTTTTAGTTTTTAAGAACAATTCAAATATCATTGAAAAGAAAATTATTAAACTTTAATAAGAAATTCTACTATGTAACAATTGTCACTGTGTAGTAATAATTAAAGAGTGATCTTTACTATGGAGTTTAAGTTGATTTTTTAGGAGATATTCAAACCAATGAAAGTCATTTTAAATCATTTTATAAAACTATAAAGCATTAAAAATGTCAAAAGTCGTCATACTAGGAGCAGGAATATCTGGACATGTAGCTGCGTCACATTTAAGACGAAAGCTTTCTAAAGACCATGACGTTGTTGTGGTTTCTCCAAACAGTAACTACCAATGGATTCCGTCTAATATTTGGGTTGGAATTGGTAGAATGAAATCTGAAAAAATTTTATTTCCATTAGCACCATTATATAAAAAGAAAGGCATAGGTTACAAGCAGGCAAAAGCTGTTTCTTTTTATCCAGAAGGAGATAAAGATGAACAAAAGCCTTATGTTTTAGCTGAATATGTTGCAGGAGCTCACAAAGGTCAAAAAGAAAAAATAACCTACGATTATTTAATTAACGCAACAGGTCCAAAACTCAATTTTGAAGCAACCGATGGTTTAATTCCAGGAGAAAATAAAACCTATTCGGTTTGTACTTATACACACGCAGATCATGCTTGGGAAGCATTAAATACCTTAATTCAGGAAATGAAAAAAGGTAAAAAGACTAAAATACTCATTGGTACAGGACATGCAAAATCGACTTGTCAAGGTGCAGCTTTCGAATACATACTAAATGTTGAGCAAGAATTACGACGTCATAATGTAAGAGATATGGCTGAAGTTACATGGATTTCTAATGAATATCAACTAGGTGATTTTGGAATGGATGGAATGTTATTGAGTTATGGTAGTTTGACTATGAAGTCTAGTGAAATGGTAGAGATGATCTTTGAGGACAGAGATATTAATTGGATTCTTGGCGCAGGAGTCAATAAAATTGAAAATGGAGTTGCGCATTATGAAAATTTAGAAGGAGAGTTTAAAACTGAAACTTACGATTTTGCTATGCTCATTCCAGCATTTTCAGGTCATGGCTTTAAAGCTTATGATAAAAATGAAAATGATATCACTGAAAAGCTTTTTAAAGGATTTATGATTGTTGATGCAGATTATACAACAAAATCTTATGATAAATGGTCTGTTCAAGATTGGCCTGAAACTTATCAAAATCCAAGTTATAAAAACATTTTTGCTCCAGGTATTGCTTTTGCTCCTCCACATGCGATTTCAAAACCAAGAAAAAGTAAAAATGGAACTGATATTTCTCCATCACCACCTCGTACAGGAATGCCTTCAGGGATCACAGCAAAATTGGTAGCCGATAATATCATTGATTCAATTAAAAAGGGTAAGGAGTCACTTCATCATAAAGGTAGTTTAGGAAATATGGGAGCTGCATGTATCGCTTCCGCTGGCTATGGAATGACTAAAGGTAGTGGTGTAAGTATAACCACATATCCCATTGTGCCAGATTATGAAAAGTACCCAAAAACACAGGGAAGACAATTGGGAAAAACCTTTGGAGAAATAGGTTTAGCAGGCCACTGGTTAAAACTGGCTTTACACTATGCCTTTATTTACAAAGCGAAAATGCGACCTTTTTGGTGGTTAATTCCGGAATAAAAATGTATTAAGTATGACACAAAGAATATCAAAATATCAAAGATTTAAAATGATGAATCCTATTCTTCAGTTTTTCAAATTTATTTATTTAAGTATAAAAATAATGATTGTTGTAGCTGGAGGACATGGAGGGACTCGAAAAGTAAACTGATGTGGTTGTCAGTTTTTTGATTGGTTGGTTTGAGGATATAGATTAACGTTTATATCTTTAAAAAGAGAGCGTTTAGTAACGCTCTTTTTTTATACATGGATTTTACTGTAAGAAAACTCTACGCATAGTATCAATTTTAATCCTATCATCGATTTTTTTTCCTTATTGAATGGTTTATTTTTTTTCAACCTATAATCAAGCTACCTTTATGTTGATTAATAGCAAAATTAGTTTCAACCCATCTAAACTATTTCTAATGGTTTGCTATAATCGTATTCTTAATATAAGGCTGTTTTTTTCTGTTAGTCTTTATCTAGTACTAATTTCAAATGCTTTCGCTCAATTACCTACGGGTTATATAGCTTCCGAAGTTCAGAATGGTTATAATACCATTATGGGTGTTGTTTTCAATTCAGATGGAACTAAGATGTTTGTTTGGGAAAAACGCGGACATGTATATGTGTCCAATTGGAATGGAACACAATATGTCAAGCAAACGACGCCTGTTCTCGATATTTCTGATGAAGTTGGAGATTGGCGAGATTTTGGTTTTGCTAGTTTTTGCTTAGATCCTAACTTCGACACTAACGGTTTAGTTTACATGTATTACATGGTTGATCGAGAGCATCTTATGAATTATGGAACACCCAGTTATGATCCAAATGATAATGATTATTATGAGGCGACCATAAGTCGTTTAACACGTTATCAATTAAATATTGGAAGTAATCCGTTAACGACAAATTATAATACCAGAACTGTACTTCTTGGAGAATCTGTATCAACTGGAGTGCCATTAACACATGAGTCACACGCAGGAGGAACGGTTATTTTTGCAAATGATGGGACCTTATTGGTGTCGACTGGAGATAATGCAAGTTATTCTTCAACAGACACAGGAAGCGCAAGTGAAACGTATTGGCAACAAGCAATCAACGATGGCATCATGCGTCCTGAGGAAAATGTAGGCGCATTCAGAAGTCAGATGATTACATCGCTTTGTGGAAAAGTATTGCGTCTTGATCCAGCAACAGGAGATGGAATCCCTTCAAATCCGCACTATAATGCTTCAAATCCGAGAGCTCCAGAATCTAGAATGTGGGCTATGGGTTTACGTCATCCATTCAGAATGTCAATTCAACCCAATAGTGGTAGTACTAATCCTGCTGATGGAAATCCTGGAATCATTCAGGTTGCAGATGTAGGTTGGGGAACTTGGGAAGATTTGCATATTTTTGATAAAGCCGGTTTGAATGGTGGTTGGCCTTTATATGAAGGCTTAACACAACATAATGGTTATTATAATAGTGGAACTACAAATCCTGATGAAGGAAATGTACCTTTTGTAAATAATTGTCCACAACCAACAAATTTCGTAGATGATTCAAATCCAGCTTTAAGACGTTTTGTGCACGACAGACCAGAAGTTGCTTGGCGTCATGGAGGTAGTAACGAAGCTCGTGTGCCTTGGTTTAACGGAACAACACCTACAAATCCTAGAGTGGGTACTTCAGGTTCTCCTACAACGGGAATTCAGTTTAGAGGAAATACTGCAATTGCTGGAGTGTACATTACTGGTGATGCAATGGGCAGTAGTATGACTGGTAAATATCTGTTTACAGATTACGTAAGAAACTGGATAAACATAGCAACGCTTACTGATGGAACGTTAAACTGGATAAGTGATATATCAGAATTGGCACCTATAAATTTTGGTGATGGCATAGTACATATGATGCAAAATCCGTTAGATGGTTTTATTTACTATGTGAATATATATAATGGAACACTTTTTAAAATATCATTTGAAGGTCCAACCTGGACGAACCAGCCAACTGATGTTACGTTACAGTGTGATCAGATTACAGATCCTACTGTTGAGTTCAATAATTGGTTAGCTAGTGTTACTGGAACTGTTTTATGTGGAAATGTTACACTTACAAATGATAATTCTGGGTTAAGTATAAGCTGTGGTGCTTCAGTTTCTGAGACAGTCACGTTTACTTTAGCGGATGACTGCGGAAACGAAATTACCAAGCAAGCTACATTTACCATTGAAGACAATGGTGATCCAACATTCAATGAAACATTACCAGCAAGTACGACAGTTGAATGTGATAACATTCCAACAGCAGAAACATTAACAGCTTCAGACACCTGTGGAATTGCAACGGTTTCTTTTACTGAAAGTACAGCTTCAGGATCATGTTCAGGCGATTATACCATCACAAGAACTTGGACAGCCACTGACGAATGTAATAATGAAACAATTCACATTCAAACCATAACGGTTGAAGACAATGGTGATCCAACATTCAATGAACCTTTACCAGCAAGTACAACAGTTGAATGTGATAATATTCCAACGGCAGAAACATTAACTGCTTCAGACACCTGTGGAATTGCAACGGTTTCTTTTACTGAAAGTACAGCTTCAGGATCATGTTCAGGCGATTATACCATCACAAGAACTTGGACAGCCACTGACGAATGTAACAATGAAACAATTCACATTCAAACGATAACGGTTGAAGATAATGGTGATCCAACATTCAATGAACCTTTACCAGCAAGTACGACAGTTGAATGTGATAATATTCCAACAGCAGAAACGCTTACAGCTTCAGATACCTGTGGAATTCCAACGGTTTCTTTTACTGAAAGTACAGCTTCAGGATCATGTTCAGGCGATTATACCATCACAAGAACTTGGACAGCCACTGACGAATGTAACAATGAAACAATTCACATTCAAACGATAACGGTTGAAGATAATGGTGATCCAACATTCAATGAACCTTTACCAGCAAGTACAACAGTTGAATGTGATAACATTCCAACAGCAGAAACATTAACAGCTTCAGACACCTGTGGAATTGCAACGGTGTCCTTTAATGAAAGTACAACTTCAGGATCATGTTCAGGAGATTATACCATCACAAGAACTTGGACAGCCACTGACGAATGTAATAATGAAACAATTCACATTCAAACCATAACGGTTGAAGACAATGGTGATCCAACATTCAATGAAACATTACCAGCAAGTACAACAGTTGAATGTGATGCCATTCCAACAGCAGAAACACTTACAGCTTCAGACACCTGTGGAATTGCAACGGTTTCTTTTACTGAAAGTACAGCTTCAGGATCATGTTCAGGCGATTATACCATCATAAGAACTTGGACAGCCACTGACGAATGTAATAATGAAACAATTCACATTCAAACCATAACGGTTGAAGACAATGGTGATCCAACATTCAATGAACCTTTACCAGCAAGTACAACAGTTGAATGTGATAATATTCCAACAGCAGAAACATTAACAGCTTCAGACACCTGTGGAATGGCAACGGTGTCTTTTACTGAAAGTACAGCATTAGGTTCATGCGCTGGAGATTATACCATCACAAGAACTTGGACAGCCACTGACGAATGTAACAATGAAACGGTTCACATTCAAACCATAACGGTTGAAGACAATGGTGATCCAACATTCAATGAACCTTTACCAGCAAGTACAGCAGTTGAATGTGATGCCATTCCAACAGCAGAAACGCTTACAGCTTCAGACACCTGTGGAATTGCAACGGTGTCTTTTACTGAAAGTACAGCATTAGGTTCATGCGCTGGAGATTATACCATCACAAGAACTTGGACAGCCACTGACGAATGTAATAATGAAACAATTCACATTCAAACGATAACGGTTGAAGACAATGGTGATCCAACATTCAATGAACCTTTACCAGCAAGTACAACAGTTGAATGTGATAATATTCCAACAGCAGAAACATTAACCGCTTCAGACACCTGTGGAATTGCAACGGTGTCTTTTACTGAAAGTACAGCATTAGGTTCATGCGCTGGAGATTATACCATCACAAGAACTTGGACAGCCACTGACGAATGTAACAATGAAACGATTCACATTCAAACCATAACGGTTGAAGACAATGGTGATCCAACATTCAATGAACCTTTACCAGCAAGTACAGCAGTTGAATGTGATGCCATTCCAACAGCAGAAACGCTTACAGCTTCAGATACTTGTGGCACAGCAATGGTGTCCTTTAATGAAAGTATAGCTTCAGGATCATGTTCAGGAGATTATACCATCACAAGAACTTGGACAGCCACTGACGAATGTAACAATGAAACAATTCACATTCAAACGATAACGGTTGAAGATAATGGTGATCCAACATTCAATGAACCTTTACCAGCAAGTACAACAGTTGAATGTGATAATATTCCAACGGCAGAAACATTAACTGCTTCAGATACCTGTGGAATTGCAACGATGTCCTTTAATGAAAGTACAGCTTCAGGATCATGTTCAGGCGATTATACCATCACAAGAACTTGGACAGCCACTGACGAATGTAATAATGAAACAATTCACATTCAAACCATAACGGTTGAAGATAATGTTAGTCCGATTTGGAATGTCATGCCTTCTGATATGACCATCATGTGTTCACCAAATATGCAAGCTGATTATGAAGCATGGTTAAATAGTTTTTCGGGAACTGACAATTGTGGAACACCAGCCGTTATCCATAATGCACCAGCAACTGTATCTTGTCCAGATGCTATTGAAGTTATATTTGAGCTGACTGATGTGTGTGGAAATACAGATGTTGCTACAGCTACTTTTAATGTGGAATCAACCTTACATGTATCGGAAGTTTTTGAAAATGATATTGTCATATTTCCGAATCCGACAGACAAGCATATTTATATAAAAGGCTTGGTAGGTGAAAGTCAAATGGAAGTCTATAATATCGCTGGACAAAACGTGTTTTCTAAAATGGTGAGTAATGGAAATCGTATTGAATTCAATTTAGAGTCAGGACTTTATTTAGTTAGAATTAGTTCAGATATTAAATCTGTCATCAAGAAACTAATAATTAGATAACATTAAGTGTAACATTTTTAATTGATTTGCGTCCAATAGGTGTATTCAATCAAAATAATCACTTAATCATGAGACAAGATAATCAACTTATCGTTTTAACACATTTGAGTCAATTACTAACCTTTATAACAGGCTTCGGTGGACTCATAGTGCCATTAGTTATTTGGTTAACTCAAAAAGACAATGTGTATAAAATGGATCAACAAGGAAAGCATATTTTAAATTTTCAGATTAGTATGTTAATTTACAGTTTAATCTGTATTCCTTTAATATTGGCATTTGGATTAGGGTTTGTAGGATTACTCATCTTATGTCTGTTATCATTTATATATCCCATTATCAATGCTGTAAAAGCTAGCCATGGTGAAACACCAAGATATCCTTTATCTCTTAATTTTATTAGTTAGTTATATTTTATAAAGAGGTAAATAAGAACGCGCACTTAATTAAGTGCGCGTTTTTTCGTTTTAGATTGATATCTATTGATTTGGTTGAAATATTTAATTTCCTTTTAATCGCATCCATAATTCAGATAATAATTTTTTTGCATCGCGATTTTCTTTTGGTTCTTCGGTAAACAAAACGTGACCAAATTCATCAACATCTAACTTATATTGAAATACAAATTTTTCAGAATTTGGTTCGATACTTAAAAGCCCAAATCGTAAATCGTTAAAATATAGGTTGTCATTTTTTTTAGTAATTGTATACCATCCTTCAGAAATTGTAATCATTCGTTTTACGTTTTTGTCTTCAATTAGACTTCCTAAAAACCCATGATTTTTAGGATAGGTTTCAAAAGTGATGGGTTTTGAATCAAAAAAAGAATAATTTCCGAGTAAATAAGAATTTTTAGTTTCCACATTAGCACTCCAAAGAACAGTATTTAAAGGAGAAGGCCTAGTATCTAATTGTCTATAATCTATTTGTTGCTCTTTCAAAGCATCTTGAAATTGAGTAAACGCCAACCATTTTAAAAAAAACGTTAATACTAAATATGTCGAACTGACGATTATACCTGTTTTATTATAAAATTGACGCTTTTTAGAGGATCTATTTTGTCTTATAGCAAGAATTAGAAATACTAAAAAGGGTATGGTGTAGAGGGGATCAATAACAAAAATTGTTTTGAAGGCCAATCGTATCTTAAAAGGCCAAAACAATTGAGTTCCCCAAGTCGTATGAGCATCTAAAATGGGATGTGTTACAAATGCCCAGAAAAATAACCAAGACCAACCTTTAAAACTTTTAAACTTTTCATAGCGGGAAACTATCCAGCCAAAAAGAGGTGCAAAAAGTATCGAAAAGACAATGGAATGTGTAAATCCACGATGTATAGAAAGCGCAGAAACCGTATCCGTAAAATAAGAAGCAAGTACATCTAAATCAGGGATTGTTCCAGCTAGAGCACCATAAAAAAGTGCTCTATTTCCTATTTTTTTTCCTAAAACAGCTTCACCAACAGCTGCCCCTAATACAATTTGAGTAAACGAATCCATAGTATTTAATAAAAGTAAGTCATGTAATTAAAACTATTAATGATACTTTTTTAAGTATTACAAATAATAAACGCACACTATGTAAGTGTGCGTTTTTAAACTTTTATATAATGTTTTGCTTTATAATTAACTATTCAGCATTACAGGCATAACCAACATGGTCACTTGCTCACCTTCATCTAAACCATCAATAGGTGTTAAGATTCCTGCTCTGTTAGGTAAACTCATTTCCAACTGTACCTGATCAGCATTAAGGTTATTAAGCATTTCAGTTAAGAAACGAGAGTTAAAACCAATTTGCATATCATCGCCTTGGTAGTCACAAGTTAATCGTTCTTCTGCTTTGTTTGAGTAATCAATATCTTCCGCAGAAATATTTAATTCAGCTCCTGCAATTTTTAAACGGATTTGATGCGTTGTTTTATTCGAAAAGATACTTACACGACGAACAGAATTTAAAAATTGTGTTCTGTCAATAGTTAATTTATTAGGATTTTCCTTTGGAATAACAGCTTCGTAATTAGGATACTTTCCATCAATTAGACGACATACCAATACAGAGTTCTCAAAAGTAAATTTCGCATTAGAATCATTGTATTCAATTGTAATGACATCATCACTTGTTGCTAAAATTCCTTTTAAAAGATTTAAAGGTTTTTTTGGCATTATAAATTCTGCCACTTGATCTGCAGTCACATCTTCACGTGTATATTTTACCAGTTTGTGCGCATCAGTAGCAACAAATGTCAAACCTTCTGTTGAAAATTGAAAAAACACACCACTCATCACTGGACGCAAATCGTCATTTCCTGCTGCAAAAATCGTTTTACTAATCGCAGTCGCTAAAATATCACCTGCAATTGTAGTTGTACTAGGATTATCGAGTACGACAGCTTTAGGGAATTCATTTCCATTAGCATAAGCTAATGCATATTTTCCATGATTAGAACTGATTTCAACAGTATTATTATCTTCTACAACAAAGGTTAACGGTTGCTCAGGAAATGTTTTTAAGGTATCTAAAAGCAAACGCGCTGGTAAAGCAATACTTCCATCTTCATCACTTTCAACATCTAAAGTAGATGACATTGTCGTTTCAAGATCACTTGCCGATACTGTAAGTTTTGAATCTTTTAATTCAAAAAGAAAGTTATCTAAAATAGGTAATGTGTTAGAATTATTAATAACACCACCTAAAACCTGTAATTGCTTGAGTAAATATGTACTGGATACTATAAATTTCATGTGTTTTATATAAAAAAATTGAACAACAAATATATTTTAATAAAGTGATAAACGTAAACCTTATTTATACAATTTTATTAACACTTGACTATTATATTTTATTCTTGTAAAAAAATATTGATTTCGTTAAAAAAAATCCTTTTAATTAACACTTGTTAGTTTTATTGTTGAAAATGAATTAATTTTATAAAAAAAAATAACTTATTATGAAAAAACTTACTTGCCAAGTACATGTTGTACTTATCTTATGCTTGTGTCTATCTTTTAATTTGTTTGCACAAACACCTGCCCAAAAGAAAGCTATAGCTGACACTTATGATCAAGAGTTATTAGCACAGCTTGCTCTTGAATACACAAGAACTTTTGAAGAAGACTTCGAAGCTGCAAAGGCTTATGCTGCTGCTAATAATATTCCAGTATATGTTGAAAAAGAAAATGGTGGAATAGCGGTACTTCATAAAGTATTGGAAGACGGATCATTACTTTATACATCAACAACCAACCAAGGCGCTGGACGAACGGTTAGAGCACACAGGTTATATCCTGGGCCAAGTCCGTTGGATCTAGAAATTGAAGGCGAAGGCATGATTGTTGGCGTATGGGATGGAGGTATAGTTTTACAGTCACATGAGTTGTTACAGGGGAGAGTTCAGCAAGTTGATGATGCAAATGCTCTTAGTAGCCATGCAACACACGTTTCGGGAACAATAGCTGGATCTGGTGATCCAGAAATTTCTGCCAAGGGTATGGCTCCAAAAGCAACATTGCATGCAAACGATTTTGATAATGACTTAGGTGAAATGACTCCACAAGCTGCGGCAGGACTTCTGCTTTCAAATCATTCTTATGGTGTGCCAGCTGGAAACGTGACAACATCTTTTTTAGGGACGTATTCTAATGCAGCGAGATCATTAGACCAATTATTATACAATACACCGTATTACATGCCTGTGTATTCCGCCGGAAATGATAGAAATACAGGTGTTAATTCTTCAGATAATGGATATGATCTTTTAACTGGAAATAAATGCGCAAAAAATAATATTGTTGTTGCAGCAGTAAACCAAGTAAATAATTACACTGGCCCAAGTAGCGTTGTAATGTCGAATTTTAGTAGTTGGGGACCAACTGATGACGGTAGAGTTAAACCAGATATATCTGCAAAAGGTGTAAATACATACTCATCAGATGCCAATGGTAATGATTCCTATGCATTTTATAATGGAACTTCAATGGCAGCTCCAAGTGTTACTGGAACTTTGGCGCTATTGCAAGAGTTATATGGCGATATCCATGGTAATTTCATGAAGTCTGCTACGATTAGAGCACTAATTATTCAAACTGCTTCTGAAGCTGGCTCTGCGCCAGGTCCGGATTATAGATTTGGTTGGGGTTTGCTAAATGCTGAAGCTGCTGCTGAGGCCATATTACATGAGGGCTATGAATCTCTTATAGAAGAGCTTACCCTTAATAATTCTGGAACATATACAAGAACGGTAACTTCAAATGGAGTGGATCCTCTTGTAGTAACAATCGCTTGGACTGATCCTGCAGGGAATATTTCTTCTATTGAAGATGATACTACACCGCGATTAGTTAACGATTTAAATGTCGTTTTAGAAGATACTAATGGTACGTTACATTATCCATGGAGATTCATTCCTGGATTTACATCATCAGCGCCTTTTAAACAAGTAAACGATGTTGATAATGTTGAAAAAGTTGAGATTGATGTTCCTGCTGGTGATTATATTATAAGAGTCACTCATATGGGGACTTTACTAGATGGATCACAAGATTTTTCTTTAATTGCTACAGGAATTACTGAATCTGATTTCACATTTACACCAGATAACATTAGTAAAGTTTCTTGTGCTGATCAAGTTGCAGAATTTGAGTTTAATTATGAATCTAATGCATCTTATAATGGGCCAACAACATTATCTGCGACAGGTTTGCCTGCAGGTGCTGTTGCTACTTTTACACCATCAGTAATCACTGCAGATGAAGACTTTATTCTTGAAATTTCAGGATTAAGTACTGTTGCGGCTGGAATTTATCCTTTTACAGTAGTTGGTTCTGGAGGTTCATTCACAAAGCAAACAGATATGGAGTTAGAAGTTTTAAGTGCTGCTCCTATAAATACTACAACTTTAAACTATCCTAATAATGGAGAAACAGATGTGTTTATTTATCCTAATTTGACTTGGGATGCGGAAGCTAATGCAACGCAATATGAAGTTGAGGTATCATCTGCCTCTGATTTTTCAGAAATTATTTTTTCAACAACAACTTCTGAAACCAATGTATCTGTTCCAGGATTAAACGATAATTCACAATACTATTGGAGAGTTAAGCCAGTTTCAGAATGTGTAGAAGGGAATTTCTCTGATGCATCTTTTACCACAGAAAGTATTAATTGCTCTAGTATTGCTACAGCTCAAGATACTCCAATAGGTATCAGTCTTGTACCAAATGAAATTCAATCGGTTATAACGATTCCACCAGCAGATAATGTTCTGATTGGTGATATCAATGTTACAGTGGCTTTAACCCATACGTGGTTGGCAGATTTAACAATAAGTTTAATTAGTCCTTCAGGAACTGAAGTTGTTTTAATGAATGGTGCATGTGGCGATTCTAATAACATCAATGTGATATTTGACGATAGTGGAGCTGCTTTTGAATGCGCAGATGCAACACCAGCTGTTACAGGTGTTTTAAGAGCACAAAATTTAATGTCTCCTTTTATTACTGAAAATTCTGCTGGAGATTGGACGTTAAGAGTTATTGACGGATTTGATAATGATGGTGGCGCTTTAGCTAACTTTGCGATAGAGTTCTGTGAAACAGCAGGACCACTAAGTATCACTGAGAATACGTTGGAAGGTTTCGAGTTATTCCCTAATCCTGCAAAAGATTACTTCGAGTTTTCACTGCAAAATCAAAGTAGTAACGTTAAACTTGCAGTTTATGATCTTAATGGTAGAGCTTTAATCTCTAAAGCATTTAACTCACAGGATAGAAAGATTGTAAATACGACCAGCTTATCAGCAGGTATTTACTTTGTAGAAATCAATAGTGGAAATAAAAAAGGCGTGAAAAAGCTTATTGTAAAATAATAGCTTGCGTTTCATAGTAAATAAAAGACCACAACTAGTTTGTGGTCTTTTTTTATATGCCTATTGATACTTTTTTCTTCGTAGATAATTAAAACTAAAACCAAAAATGGCTAAGATTACAAGAGGTAAAGCAATGTTGATAATTTGCCATTGGGTTTTCTCCTTTTCAATTTTCTGTGGATCTAAAAATTGAAGCGCAATATCTTTTGTTCTGATGTCCATCAATCCGTCGTCATTCAACAAATAATTAACCGCATTCTCTAGAAATTCTGAATTGCCAAACCTGCGACCAGTCATACGATCAAAACCGAGTTCCTGAGGCTTATTTTTAATAACATCATTTTTAATCACATCACCATCGGCAATTACAATCATTTTTGTTGAGGTACTCTTCGTTTTATCATCAGTTAATTGAAATGGTTTAACTCTATTTTCGTAAACAGAAGTAAATTCACCTTCTAACAAAACAGCGAGTGATTGGTACGGATCTACATACGTTTTTGGATCTGGTTCTTTAGTTACAATTTCTAAATCCACTTCACTAGGAACTCCGACCAATTTCGTCAATTGAGAGCTTCTTAATAAAATGGTTTTATCTACTGAATTTTTTAACGTATCGATCTGACTGGCAAAATCAAAACGTACCGGATTAATATTAGTCGTAATAGGATGATTCGGATTATTAGCTGCTAAAGGTGAATATGGCCACTGTACAGGTTGAAATTGCGCATTACTGCCTTCTCCTATGGCTAAAGTAATTGGAGCCGAGTAGAGGTCGTTAACCATTACTGGATTGATTCGCACACCATATTTAAAGAAAAAATCATTGAGATTTAAATCATTATTTACGGCTACAGCTTTACCTGAATTGCTGTACAGACTATCTTTATCCATTACAATAGCTTCTGTTAACCAAAGACTTTTTCCGCCATGCATTGTGTATTGATCTAAGACGTATTTTTCTTCTTCGGAAAAAGGTTCCATTGGCTTTGCCGAAATTATTAAATCGTATGATTTAAGATCATTTAAGGTTTTCTGAGGATTAACAGCAACGCTATCTAATGTAAAAGGTGCTAAAAAATAGTGCTCACCTAGTTTTTGAAGAAAATCAGCCATGTATGCATCTCTAAGTTGTGCATTTCCTCTCAATACGGCTATTTTTTTTGATTTTGGATTCACTAATTTTTTAAAAGCTTCAGCAAAGACATATTCTAAATTTTGAATGGAGCCATTAACTAACTCTTGATCCGAAGCGCCAATTTTATTTTTGATTAACGGAACAATTACCGTTTGTTCATTATAACTTGCCAATGCCCACGGAATAACAACTTCTTGTGATGTTTTTCCATTTTCCTGAACTGTGATTTGAAACGGTTGCATGCCACGCTGCGCCAGCTGTTGAATGTTTTGTTCTCGTGTAGATTTATCCTCTAAAGGATTAATAAAATTGAATATCAAGTTACTGTTTACTACCGAAAATTCTTCAAGAATCTGTTGCGTTTCATTTCGTAGTCGTCTGAATTCTGAAGGGAAATCACCTTCTAAAAACACATCAATTATTAAAGGTGCTTCAACAGTTGCAATAGTATGCTTGGCTGCTTCAGATAAGGTGTAACGTTTGTCTTTTGTTAAATCAAACCGCTTGTATACTTGTTTGGAAATCAAGTTGATTACAATGATAATTATCAATGTGATGCATACAATTAGGATATGTTTTTTAGTTTTAATCATCAAATTTTATAGGTTCTTTAAAGGGATTAATAGAAATGACTTTATCATTGCTAAATACAATCTCAACGCATTCTTTTTCAGTATTAAATGCACCAGGCTCAATTCCTAAACTATAATTCCATTTATTAGTATCGTGATCTTTGTTGAAGTCATTCCAACTTAACCATTCATAAGTTCCCAAAAGCGATTCGACTTCAGTTTTTGTTTTTCCAATTAATACTTCTGATGCCATCAAATCATCAGATAGTTCATAACGAAGTGATGGCTTGTCAATCCATAATTCCGAAGAAAAATACTTCTGATGATGGTAATTGCTAAAAATATTAATCATAGGATACACGCCATAAAAATAGATAAAAGGGGTTATCATTATACTCACAAATAACGTGAGCCATTTACGTTTATCAATTGTTTTTACAAACAAAAAGACAAGTACAAATACAACACACATCAATATGACTAATGGAATTGTAATTATCATTGATTAGCACGTTTAATGTTTAACGTTGTAAACGTTAAAAATAAGGCAGTTACACTCAAAAAGTAAATGATGTCTCTGGTATCTAATATTCCTCGACTCATGCTTTTAAAATGAGATTCCATGCCTAGTTTTTCTATAAAAAATGCATCTCCAAACAGATTGTAATTTGAAAGCCCTTCAAATCCAAAATAAAAGAAGAAACTAATAAACACAGCAGTAATAAAGGCGACAATCTGATTATCTGTCAGGCTTGAAGCAAAGACACCAATAGCAGTGTAAGCAGCAACCAAAAACAGCAATCCAAAATACGAACCCATAACGCTGCCTATATCTAAATTGCCTTCAGGATTTCCTAATTTTGAAATGGTATAAACATACAGTAAGGTCGGAATTAAAGCCATTAGTATTAAAATAAAAGCTCCAAGATATTTTCCAAAAACGATATGTAAATGACTGATAGGTTTGGTGAGTAATAATTCTAATGTGCCTTGTTTTTTTTCATCAGCAAAACTTCGCATAGTCACTGCTGGTACAAGGAAAATCAAAATCCATGGAGCCAGTAAAAAAAAGCTTGATAAGTCTGCAAAGCCATTATCTAGAATATTAAATTCACCTTTAAAAAGCCATAGAAATAAGCCATTTATCGATAAGAACACAGCAATGACTAAATAGCCAATGGGTGAAGCGAAGAACGAATTGATTTCTTTTTTAAGTATGGCAATCATTTAATTGTTGTTTAGCTGTTTCAATTTTTTTCTGAATAACACGATTTTAATGCCGTAAAAGATAGTAAATGTTAAACTATATACCGACGCAAAGAGGCTAACCGTTTGAGGTGTAGGTTTTTTACTTCCAAGCCGATTAAAAAGAACAGAAACTATCAATAAAATAACAAAAACAACAAATGGTGTCATTGTTTTTTTCCACGCTTTTTTAAGTTCGGTTTCAGTCATAAATTCAGTTATTTTAAGGTAACCACCTTATCCACACTCCAAGCTTCAGGTTTTGTATTAAACAAGGGTTTGGTTTTTGCCCAAACGCTTTTAAACAAATCGGAATGTCTATACTGTTCTAAATCGGCTTCAGAGTTCCAGTAACTATACGTGAAAAATTGGTTCGTATTGTGTTTATCACGATAAAGCTCTAAAAATTGACAACCTTCAAAGGCTCTGATTTGATGTTTAACAGCTTCAAAATCGGAGAGGAATTCATCAATTTTAGAAGGTTCAAATCCCATTTTTACAATTCGTACAAACATAACTTATCGTTCTAAAACTTCTTTTCCTTTAGGTGTTACAGGTGTTGCAACAAAATTTACAGTCACTGTATCTCGTAATTTTAATCCCATTAAACTGGAAGCACTTCCTACAGTACTACTATCACTTTTATAAACAGCAATTTCTAAATATCCAGATGAATTAAACACGACTAAACCTTTACCAGCGTCGTATCGCTTTTCTTCAGGAATATCAAAATTAATAGCATCACTATATTTATCATAGATTCTTTTAAACTTATAGCTACGAGCAGAAATCTCATAATTACGCGTTTTTTGTATCGATTCAAAAAAGCCACGCTTGATATTCGTAATGACATTACCATAGTTATCTATATAAATCACACTACCAATAATTTGATTTCGTTCGTCATTTACAAACGGAATCAAATTTTTAATCGGTTTAATCGTTTCAATGACCTTACCAATAACTTCTAAAGTGCCTCCACGAGCAATGTGACAAGCAACGTTAACAAAGACATCAAGTACAGGGAAACTGGTTGCTACACGATCGTGAATGTTAATTTCAACAATCTTTTGTGGTGCAATGTCTCTGCAAATCATACTCATAATGCCATTATTAGCACATATAAAATAGTGATCATCAAGTTGAACGGCTATGTGTTTGTTTTCCGGATTGAGTTCAGAATCAATTCCAATCACATGAATAGTGCCTTTAGGAAAGCTGCTATAAGCATTCTGAATGATATAAGCGGCTTCAGGAACGTTAAAAGGCGCAACGGAATGTGAGATATCAACAATTTTCACATCAGACAATTCACTATAAATGGCGCCTTTTATAGCACCAGCAAAGTGGTCTTTTTCTCCAAAATCGGTTGTTAATGTGATGATTGCCATAGCTAAACTGCAACAAATAATTTAATAGATTAATACGCTTTTATAATGTTTATCAAAACTGTTAAAAACTAATCAATATTTTAATCTTAGGAAAACCTAATGAGTTAAATAGTTTAATTATTTTTGGTAGAGATGTTATGAAATGAGCCTCATTTTTTCTCATCACAAAACTAATAAAAGAAAACAGATTAATTTATAAATCGAATAGCTTTTGAACGAACTTATTTTAGAACTAGAAGAAATTACTCCAAAAGAATTTTTTGGAGCCCAAAATGCCAATATTAAAATACTCAAAGAATACTTTCCTAAACTTAAAATTGTTGCCAGAGGCAACAAAATTAAAGCCTATGGTGATGAAGACTTGCTTGAAGAATTTGATCGTCGTATGAACATGCTTATGGAACATTTTGGAAAGTATAATAAGCTTGACGAAAATGTCATAGAGCGTGTATTAACAAGTCAGAGTAGCGACGATTATACAACATCTACTCAAAGTGGCGAAGCCATAGTGCATGGTGTTAATGGTAAAATTATTAAAGCACAAACGGTAAATCAACGGAAGCTGGTTGAAAGTATGCGTGTCAATGATATGGTCTTTGCTATTGGTCCTGCTGGAACAGGAAAAACCTATACAGGTGTTGCTTTGGCTGTAAGAGCCTTAAAAAATAAAGAGGTCAAACGCATTATATTAACACGTCCTGCTGTTGAAGCTGGTGAAAATTTAGGATTTCTTCCTGGTGATTTAAAGGAAAAACTCGATCCCTACATGCAGCCTTTGTACGATGCACTTCGTGATATGATTCCCGCAGAAAAATTAGCGAGTTTTATCGAAAATGGAACCATTCAAATTGCACCTTTGGCGTTTATGCGTGGACGAACTTTAGATAATGCCTTTGTGATTTTAGATGAAGGTCAAAATACGACGCATGCACAAATGAAGATGTTCCTGACACGTATGGGAAAAAATGCCAAGTTTTTATTAACTGGTGATCCTGGTCAGGTCGATTTGCCACGACGAACCATTTCCGGACTCAAAGAAGCTTTACTCGTACTTAAAAATGTAGAAGGCATTGGCATGATTTACCTCGACGATAAAGATGTGATTCGTCATAAATTGGTCAAGAAAGTCATTGAAGCTTATAAGAGTATTGAGAATAGAGATTAATTTTTTAATTTGAAGCTCATCCAGCTTTCGGCAGTCGCTCTCTGCGAGGAGCTCCAACAAATGCCTTAATCTGGGCTAGGGCTTTATCGTTAGAAAATATATTTTATTTATAATTTTGACACCTAAACACCTAAACACCTAAACACCTAAACAATAATGAGTAACACCATCATAGCATCCAATTTTAATTTTC
Source organism: Psychroserpens mesophilus (assembly GCF_000826645.1). GTDB lineage: Bacteria > Bacteroidota > Bacteroidia > Flavobacteriales > Flavobacteriaceae > Psychroserpens > Psychroserpens mesophilus. Next base: position 307,707 of record NZ_JXJP01000003.1, on the reverse strand, counting down.
CTAACCAGAAAAGTGTTTACAAAGGAAAGGTCAGAGAAGTGTACAATATCAATGATGAAGAATTGGTGATGATTGCCACCGATCGTTTATCGGCTTTTGATGTCGTGATGCCAAAAGGAATTCCGTATAAAGGGCAAATTCTAAACCAGATTGCGACAAGTATGATGAAAGCGACTGAAGATTTGGTGCCTAACTGGTTAACAGCAACACCAGATCCTAATGTGGCTGTCGGTCATTTATGCGAGCCATTTAAAGTTGAAATGGTCATTCGTGGTTATATGTCTGGTCATGCGGCTCGTGAATATAAATCTGGACGACGATTGTTGTGTGGTGTAGAACTGCCAGAAGGCATGAAAGAAAATGATAAATTTCCTGAACCAATTATTACACCTGCAACCAAAGCAGAAATGGGAGACCACGATGAAGATATTTCAAGAGAAGATATCTTAAAACGTGGTATTGTTTCTGAAGAAGATTACTTAGTTTTAGAAGATTATACACGTAAACTCTTCCAGAGAGGAACAGAAATCGCTGCTTCCAGAGGTTTAATTTTAGTAGATACCAAATACGAATTCGGAAAAACGAAAGAAGGCAAAATTGTCTTAATTGATGAAATCCATACACCAGATTCATCGCGCTATTTTTATGCTGATGGTTATCAGGAACGTCAGGATAAAAACGAACCACAAAAGCAATTATCAAAAGAATTTGTGCGTCAGTGGTTAATTGCTAATAATTTTCAAGGACTTGAAGGACAAACCGTTCCTGAAATGAGTGATGATTATATTGAAAGCGTTAGCGAACGTTATATCGAACTCTATGAGAATATTATGGGAGAACCTTTTGTTAAAGCTGATGTGACTGATATTCATAGTAGGATAGAGGCTAATGTTTTAGAATATTTAAAACAATAAAATGATTGCGGCCATTATAACCAAAATTTTCTTTTTAATAGCAGTAATCGATCCGCTTGGGTCAGTTCCGGTTTTTCTTGAAGCTACAAAACAATTAGACCAGAAGCATAGGAAGAAGGTGGCCATCCGAGCATCCTTTATTGCATTTCTTATTTTGTTGTTTTTTATTGTAGTCGGACAATTAATTCTTGATGGAATGGATGTCACGTTAGACGCGTTTCAAATTTCAGGAGGTGTCATATTATTTCTGTTTGCATTAACCATGATTTTCGGAGAAGGTAAGCCAGAATCTGAAAAACATTTAATCAACGATTACAAACATGTTACAATTTTTCCAGTCGCAATACCATCAATCGCATCACCAGGTGCTATAATGGCTGTCGTTTTGTTAACCGATAATAACATTTATCCAATTGAACAGCAAGCTATTACCACAGCATTAGTCTTTATTGTGATTATGGTTACTATGCTAATTTTACTGACAGCAAGTCTTGTACAACAACGAATCGGAGCTTACGGGATTACTGTAATTAGTAAGGTGATGGGCCTGATCTTAGCTGCTTACGCTGTGCAAAGTATATTAAGTGGACTCAAAGATTTTTTTGTAGTGCTAAAATAAGGTTCTAATAAGCACAACACAGAACAGGATTTAGAAAAACGCTATGAATATTCAATGTCTTATCGTTTTAATCAATCGTCTTACATTTTTATAAATAAATGCATTAGTCTTCACGTAATAAAAGGAAATAAGACAAACTATAATCATAAAACTCACAGCTCCAAATATTGCTTCTGTTGGTGTTAACGATTTGGAAAAGAAATGTTTTAAACCAATTCCAGTAAAGCTTCCGTAGATAATCATAAAATGTATGACATAAATCGATAAGGTTTTTTGTCCGATTTTTCCAATAAGTGATCCCTTCAAAAATGGTTCTGCTGCATAAAAAACGCCAAATAATACGAGTACGTTTCCGAAGTGTGTAAACAAGTAATTATAATATGCAGACGATTTGAACACTTCAATATCTGTCCAGTAATACAGTCGCATTAAAAACCAGGACGAATATTCAATGAATAAGCTTCCGAAGATAAAAAAGCAAACCACTGTAATCAATCGGAATCTGTTTCTGTGGACGTGTGAAAAGAAAACAGTCGCCAGAAATCCACCAAAAGCTGTAAATCCAAACCATGGTAAAATTGTAAATATTGAACCGTTAGCTTTCGTCATATAATTGGCAAATAATTTTGGGATATGGCTCAAATCTAAACTGCGATATAGAGGCTCGTATAAAAAACTTAAACATCCCAAAATTAGCAGCAACAGGGATAATATTCGAACATGTTTCCGAAATAAAACATAACAGCCAATAAGTATAATAAGTGATAATCCAATGCATTGTAGCACATCGATAACGAATACATAGCTATGGAATTCACCGCTAAACCAGCCAAAAACATTGATACGCAAGGCGTAACCAATCAGAATGAGTAACAAACCTCTGTATAAGCCTTTTTTAATCCTTGAATAATCATTGCCTTTATCTTTTGCTCTTAATAACAGATATAAAAAAACCAATCCAGAAATGGTGAAAAATGTTGGCGCAGTAATGCCTCTAAAATACGACCAGATCTGGTAAGCTAAATTAGTTTCATCTCTGTAAATCGGATTTAAAAGCGTATCGATAAAATGCCCTTGAAGCATCATCAAAATAGCGAATGCACGTACAGCATCAATGAAGAAAAGTCGGTTGCTATTCAAAAAGTTGGTTTTAAAAATTAAAGATACTTTATTTTTTAAGGATTGCTAAAACTAAAATAATATCTTAGAGGAGTTTTTATAGGAATTCATGGAGCAACTCAATCTTTTATCTGAAAAATTCTCATCATTAGCTTGGGGAATTCCTTTATTAATTCTACTCATTGGAGGTGGATTATATCTTTTAATTCTGTCACGTTTTTTACCATTTCGTTTTTTTGGACATGCCATACAAGTCTTAAGAGGAAGATATGATAATCCGAATGATTCAGGAGAAATAAGTCATTTTAAAGCACTCACAACAGCCTTGTCATCAACGATTGGTATGGGAAATATTGCTGGAGTAGCATTAGCGATTTCTATTGGAGGACCAGGAGCGATGTTCTGGATGTGGATTAGTGCAATTATTGGAATGAGTACTAAATTTTTTACATCAACTTTGGCAATCATGTATAGAGGTAAGGATAGCAATGGCGATTTGCAAGGTGGACCTATGTATTTTATTCGTGAGGGTTTAGGGAAAAACTGGCAATTTCTTGCTGTAATGTTTTCTATTTTCGGAATGCTAGGCGCTTTACCTGTTGTTAATGTCAATCAGTTAAAACAAGCTATTAATGATATTATTTTAATTCCGAATGGCGTAGAAGTGACTTTATCTTCTAATTTGATGATAGCAGCAATTCTGGTGATTTTGACTTCAGTAGTCATTTTGGGTGGATTGAAACGTATTAGCACAATTGCTTCTAAAATGGTGCCCTCGATGGTGCTTTTATATTTCGCTTTAGTTGTAATTATTTTAATTATTAATCGTACTGAAGTTCCGAAATATGTATTACTGATTTTTACAGATGCCTTTGAAGCCAATTATATTAATGGAGATGCTGTATTTGGTGGAACTTTAGGAGCCTTGTTAATATTAGGAATCAAACGAGGAGCATTTTCAAATGAAGCTGGAATAGGTACAGCTCCAATGGCTCATGGTGCAGCAAAAACTAATGAACCTGTACGTGAAGGCTTAGTTGCTATGTTAGGCCCAGTGATCGATACATTAATCGTTTGTACATTAACTGCATTAGCCATTTTAGTCACAGGTGTATGGCAAACTACAGATGACAATGGTGTAAGTTTAACGGCTTCAGCGTTTCAAGATGCAATGCCTTATGGTCAGTATTTATTAATGATTTGCGTATTTATATTTAGTATGTCATCCTTGTTTTCTTATGCTTACTACGGAACGAAATGCATGTCTTTTTTAATTGGAGCAGATAAGAAGCACTATTATAATTATCTCTACATTTTGAGTATAATTCTTGCAGCGACGACCTCGTTTAGTACAATGATAAATTTTATAGATGGTATTTTCGCCTTAATGGCGATTCCTACGATGTTGTCTACTATTATATTGGCTCCAAAAGTTGTGAAAGAGATTAAAGCCTATCGAAAACGCATGAAATCTTAAAAAGACCTATACTTTTTAGTTATATCGTTACGATTTGTATTAATGTTGCTAATTTAATATATTTATGCTAAATTAATATATATGACTATAGATTTATGTCCAAACTGTGGATCTGATCATTACATCAAGAGTGGAATTATTAATAACCGTCAACGTTATAAATGTAAAAAATGCAATTATTTTTTTACTGTCAATAAAATTGGAAAGAAGATTGACGATTATTACGTAAATAAGTCGCTTCAGTTGTATTTAGAAGGATTAACCTACCGTGAGATAGAACGTATTCTGGGCATTTCTCATGTCAGTATCATGAATTGGGTCAAGAAGTACAATATCAAACGACCTTACAATACCAACTACCACCCAACTTATAAAATTCTCAATGCTTCTGAACTTGGAAATTACTTCCAAAATTCACAAAACATAAAAGGTGCTGGTGTTGTAGTAACCGAATTAGGAGATAAATTTATGTTGATTAAATGGGAACGTTTCAAGGATTAGTATATTTATTTAGCATTTAAATATAGTTATTTTTAGTTAGAACATTGTTTTTCAGAGCTTAGTAGTGCACACAAAACCAATTCATTACTAACTAACACATGTAAACAATGAAAAAACAATCCCTTGTATTGATAGGTCTTTTTTTTCTAACCTTTCAATGTTTAACTGCTCAAGGTTCTCCAGATTATACAGGAGGACTCAAAGTAAAACTAAATGAAGATGGCTCTAAATACTTTAGAATCATCTCATGGGCTCAGTTTTGGGCTCAACATAATTCAGATCGTCCTTTAGATGCCAATGGCAATGAACAAAGTGAACTTAACTTTAGTATGCGAAGAGCTCGTGTACTCATGTATGCTCAGATTAACAAAGACTTTTTAATTCTAACTCATTTTGGTTTAAACAGTCTGAATGCTGATAATATGTCTCCTGTCGGTACAGGTGATAACTCACAATTGTTTTTCCATGACGTTTGGGCGCAATACAGTTTGAGCGATAACCATGCCATTGGTGGTGGTTTGCACTACTGGAATGGAATATCGAGGTTAAACAATCAAAGCACTTTAAACATGATGACGCTTGATAATCAGAGACAAGCCTGGGCTACTATTGGTTTATCCGATCAGTTTGCTCGTCATATGGGTGTGTATTTAAAAGGAAAATTCAAAAAATTTCAATACAGAATTGCGGTTAATGAAGCAATAACGAATAATTTACAAGCTTCTGCTGTTCCAGTAAATAGTGGAGCGGCTATTTATTCAGGAAGACGATTACTAGGTTCAAAAGATGCTGGTAAAACCTACGCTGGCTATTTTGATTATCATTTCTTAGATGAAGAATCTAATTTTTTACCTTATAAAGTGGGAACCTATTTGGGTGGTAAAAAGGTTTTCAATATTGGAGCAGGTTTTTTCTTGCATCCAAATGGTTCGGTTATAGCTGATAGTAACGGTGAGTTATCTGGTGAAAGTGTTTCCATTTTTGCATTCGATGCTTTTTATGATGCACCATTGGGTGACAAAGGAGCTGCAATTACGGCCTATGTCCTTAGCCAGTTTAGTGACTACGGACAAGATTTTACTCTGGGAACAACGTATGAAACTGGCTCCTTATTACATGCTCATTTGGGTTATGTGTTTGCTTCAGAAAGTAAAACGAAATTTCAGCCTTATGTTCAATTTGACAACAGACAAATTGATGCCATTGATGACCAGGCAACGTCTTTTGGAATAGGAGCCAATGCTTATTTCAGTGGACACAATTCTAAACTATCTTTAGAGTATTTCAATACCAAATACGGAGCTAATGATGCTGTTGGAACTCTAACACTTCAAGCAATGATTTATCTATAAAAACCAACTATTATGAGTGAAAAACAAAAACATGCAACAGCGTATTGGAAGGAAAATATAAAGTACCTGTCCATACTATTATCAATATGGTTTATAGCATCTTATGGATGTGGAATCTTATTTAAAGAAGAACTCAACGAATTTAGACTTGGTGGTTTTAAACTAGGTTTTTGGTTCGCACAGCAAGGTTCGATATATGTATTCGTAATTCTCATATTTGTGTATGTGAGATTGATGAATAAACTCGATAAAAAATACGGTTTCGACGAGTAACCCTTAACTAATTTAAAAAAACAAAACATTATGAGTGTACAAACGTGGACTTGGATATTAGTAGGGATTACGTTCGCCCTATATTTCGGAATTGCAATTTGGGCCAGAGCTGGTTCAACTAAAGAATTTTACGTTGCAGGAGGAGGAGTTTCTCCTTTAGCTAACGGAATGGCTACAGCTGCAGACTGGATGAGCGCTGCATCATTTATAAGTATGGCTGGATTAATCTCATTTATGGGTTATGATGGCTCAGTATTTTTAATGGGATGGACTGGTGGTTATGTGCTTCTCGCATTACTGTTAGCACCTTACCTTAGAAAATTTGGAAAATTTACAGTACCCGATTTTATTGGAGATCGCTATTACTCTAACACGGCTAGAACTGTAGCCGTTATTTGTGCTTTAATTGTATCGTTTACTTATGTCGCAGGACAAATGAGAGGTGTAGGAATTGTATTTTCTCAATTCTTGCAAGTTGATATTAATGTTGGAGTTATTATAGGAATGACAGTAGTTTTAATATTTGCATTTTTAGGCGGAATGAAAGGAATTACCTATACGCAAGTTGCTCAATATTGTGTTTTAATTTTTGCATTTATGGTGCCTGCTTTTTTCATTTCAATGCAAATGACCGGAAATATCATCCCACAAATTGGAATGGGAGGAACTGTTGAAGATGGAACTTTTTTACTGGATAAATTAGATGCACTACACACACAACTAGGCTTTAACGAATATACAAGCGGAACAAAATCAACTTGGGATGTTTTTGCTATAACATTGGCTTTAATGGTGGGTACCGCTGGATTACCTCACGTAATTGTTCGTTTCTTTACGGTTCCTAAGGTGAAAGATGCTCGTAAATCGGCTGGTTATGCGTTATTATTAATCGCAATTTTATACACAACAGCTCCTGCCATTGCCGTTTTTTCAAGAACTAACCTTATAGAAACTGTAACAGAAACTGAGTATAAAGAGATTCCAGAATGGTTTAAAAACTGGGAGAATACGGGTTTAATTGCTTGGTCTGATAAAAATGGAGATGGTAAAATTCAATATGTGGCTGGAAGTGCTTTAGATGGTAAAAAACCTGTATATACTGATTCAAGAGGTGTACATGGTGAACGAATGATTTCAAATGCAAGTACTGCTAGCAATGAACTCTATGTTGATCGTGATATTATGGTATTAGCAAATCCTGAAATTGCAAATCTACCCAATTGGGTCATAGCTTTGGTAGCAGCTGGTGGATTGGCAGCGGCTCTGTCTACAGCAGCAGGATTATTATTGGTTATTTCAACGTCAATCTCTCATGATTTAATCAAAAAACAATTGAAGCCTAATATTTCTGAAAAAGGAGAATTAATGGCAGCTCGAATAGCTATTCTAGTGGCTATCATCATTGCTGGACTCTTCGGAATATATCCACCAGGATTTGTCGCAGCGGTCGTCGCTCTGGCTTTTGGATTAGCAGCAGCTTCATTTTTTCCGGCTATTATCCTCGGAATTTTTGATAAACGAATGAACAAACAAGGAGCAGTTGCTGGAATGATTGTAGGTATAATTCTCATGTTATTTTACATGATTAGATACAAAACAGGTTTGATTGGAGTTATGGATGCCAGACCAGCCAGTGAATGGTGGTTTGGAACATCACCAGAAGGATTTGGAACTATTGCTATGCTAGTAAATGTCGTGGTTTCTGTAGTTGTTTCTAGATTAACACCAGCACCTCCACAAGATGTTCAAGATATGGTAGAGAGCATAAGAATTCCTTCAGGAGCAGGAGAAGCTTCTAGTCATTAATAGACTCTTAAGATTTTTTAATCATTAACATCTTAGGAATATTAGTTAGTTAGAAAATCAGCGTTACTTAATTGTAATGCTGATTTCTTATATTAGTTGAAATATTTAAAGTTGCTTTATTATAATTTTGCAAGCATAAAATAATTACAGGAATCCATGAAAAAACGTCATGAACAAAAATTAGTAGTATTAGCTATCGCATTGCTTATACTATTTAATATTCCTATTGTATTAATATATAATCATGAAGGTGTTATTTTCGGAATTCCTACCTTTTATTTTTCAGTATTTTCGATTTGGTTATGCTCAATAATTATTTCATATATCGTATTAAAACGTCACTATGAATAATTATCTACTTGTTTTTATCATTATCATTTATTTGGCAGTGTTATTCTATATTGCTTTTCTTGCTGAAAAGAAAAAACAAAGTAAATGGGTTAACAATCCTTATGTGTATACCTTATCATTAGCAGTATATTGTTCTGCATGGACCTATTATGGCAGTATTGGGATTGCCGCAAACTCTGGAATTGATTTTCTGCCAATTTATTTAGGACCTGTCATAGCTGCTCCTTTATGGATTCTTGTTCTTAGAAAAATAATTAGAATTTCTAAACAACATAAAATTTCATCTATAGCTGATTTTATTTCCTTACGTTACGGAAACCATAAGTTCCTTGGTGCTTTGGTTACGTTGATTTGCCTTTTCGGTACAGTGCCATATATCTCGTTACAATTAAAGGCAGTGTCTGAAACATTTGAAATTATGGCTGATGAAACCAGCTATATTTCAACAACGATACTTGATGACTCTACATTTTATGTTGCCTTATTGTTAGCCGTTTTTGCAACTTTTTTTGGAACTCAAAATACTGATGCATCAGAAAAACATAAAGGGATCATTGCATCCGTAGCTTTTGAATCCATATTGAAACTAGTATTTTTTCTAATTATTGGTATTTACATCACATTCTATCTATTTGATGGAACTTCAGATATCTATAATCAAATTTCTGTACTGGACAACTTTAAATCTTTAACGACTCTAGATGGCGTTGAAGATGGATTTAATTGGTTCTTTATGATTGCATTGTCCTTTATGGCTATTTTTTTATTACCAAGACAATTTCAGGTTGCTGTTTTGGAAAATAATCGTGAAAAACATTTAAAAAAAGCCATATGGCTATTTCCGTTATACTTGTTATTATTTAACGTTTTTGTAATTTTTATTGCTTGGGCAGGAAAGCTAACCTTTGGTGATTCTTCAAATGCTGAATACTATACGCTCTTATTGCCACTTCAAAATGAGAATACATTTTTAGCAACGCTTGTTTTTTTAGGTGGTTTTTCGGCAGTAATCTCTATGGTAATTGTTTCTACACTGGCATTATCAACTATGGTGAGTAATAACTTGATCATTCCATACGGATTTTTAGATAAGTTTATTAAAAACCAACCTGAGCGTAATTCAAAATATATTAAGAACATACGAAGAGTTTCTATTTTCACAATTATTATAGTCGCCTATGTCTTTTACGTTTCATTTTCAAAAGAATTGTCTTTGTATTCTATTGGGCTAATTTCATTTGTAATTATAGCTCAGTTAGCACCTTCATTTTTTATAGGATTATTTTGGAATCGTGGTTCATCAAAAGCGACTATTATCGGTATGATTTCTGGTTTTGCAATAGCAATTTATACGCTAGTATTGCCATTTGTAATTAAAGCATATACTGGTAGCGACGATTTTGTTCAGAATGGAATACATGGTATTACTATGCTTAAACCTTATGCTTTGTTTGGAATTGATTTTTTGAGTCCTCCAGCACATGCCTTTTTTTGGAGTATGACTGTCAATATCATGTGCTATTTGTTGTTTTCCTTGATGTATAAAGGTCATTACAGAGAGCGAAATTATGCAGAAATGTTTGTCGATAGTAAAAATTTCACGACACTTCAAGATAGTGCTTTGGTCTGGAAAGGGGAAGCTTATGTGGCTGATATCAAAAGTGTTTTAATTCGGTTTTTGGGTGAAAAAAGAGCAAATCGTGCTTTGAAAATTTTCTTTACCAAATATAACATGTCTCCTGATACTCAAATGGCTGATGCAAGACTTATTAATTTTTCTGAAAAACTTTTGACTGGAAGCATCGGTAGTGCATCCGCAAAAATATTAATTGATAACGTAGTTAAGGAAGAACAAATTAGTTTGGTTGAAGTTTTGAAAATTCTGGAAGAGTCTAAAGAAAACATTGTAAATAATAAGATTTTATTGGAAAAATCAACGGAGTTATCACAACTATCTTTGAAATTAAAAGATGCTAATGAAGAATTAATATCAAAAGATAAGCAAAAAGATGAATTTTTAGATACTGTGGCTCACGAATTAAAAACACCCATTACAGGTATTCGTGCAGCAACAGAGTTATTGATGGATGAGGATGACGATATGCCTAAAGACATAAAAATTCAATTTCTAAAAAACATACTTCAGGATTCAGATAGGCTAGGACGCTTGATTAATAATATTTTAGACTTTGAAAAATTAGAAACAGGTCGATTGAATCTCGATATTCAACGCTATGATCTTCAAAAAACAATTAAGAAAGCAATGTCCAGCATATCGCAAATAGCCGCTAAAAAAGATATTAGTATAGTAAATAAAAATACGCATAGTTTTAAACTAAGTTATGATGAAGATCGTATTCTCCAGGTATTAACTAATTTAATTTCAAATGCTATCAAATTTTGTGAACCAAAAACTGGAAAAATCGCAGTAGATTACAAACTTGGAAATGAACATGTAGAGATCTCTGTAACCGATAATGGTAAAGGGATTCCTAATGAAGACCATGACTATATTTTTGATAAATTTTATCAGTCTAAACATCAAAATACAGTCAAACCTCATGGAAGTGGATTAGGCTTGGCTATAACCAAACAGATAATAGAAAAACATAATGGTAAAATTTGGGCTCAAAAAGATGTAAAAAATGGCGCAAAGCTTGTTTTTACGTTACCTTTTAAGTAAATTGTATTAAATTTTTTATGAGGAGAAAAATTTTAATAGTTGACGACGAGCCAAACATAGTGATGTCGTTAGAATATACCTTTAAAAAACAAGATTTTGAAGTGTATATTGCTAGAGATGGAAGTGAGGCCTTAGAGATTTTAAAGCATGAAATTCCAGATGTTGTGTTGCTGGATATCATGATGCCAAATGTAGATGGTTATCAAACGTTAACTTATATCAGAAATTTAAAAAGTTTAGAGCACACTAAGGTTGTGTTTTTAACGGCTAAAAATAAAGCTTCAGATATTGAAAAAGGTTTAAAACTTGGAGCAGATAAATATTTGACTAAACCGTTTTCAGTAAAAAAAATAGTTTCAGAAATTCTTGAACTACTCGATTAAATTTTGGTTTTGTGTGCAAACAAACTAATGTTTAATTAAAGTTTTAAGACATGAAATTTTATATCAATCCTTTAGCGTCAGATATCATTATTTGTATCTATGCCGTTGCTACGCTATATCTCAGATTTAAATTTGAAAATGATGCCAATGTAAATCCTGGACTATCGATAGTCATGGGCATATGCTTTGTAGTCATTATATGGGCACTCATTAAATTAAAAGTATTAAATCCAAATTGGTTTGGCTTGCTAAACTCTAAAAAGCTAAAGCCATGAATTATCAGGAATTTTATCAAAAAAGTATTCAAAATCCTGAACTATTCTGGAAAGATCAATCAGAAGCATTGGAATGGTTTACACCTCCAAAAACTATTTTGTCAAAAGATAAATATGACTACTATCAATGGTTTGAAGATGGCGAACTCAACTTAAGCTATTTGTGTATTGATAAACATATTAAGGATGGCTTTGGCGAACAAAACGCCATCATTTATGATTCACCAGTAACGAATGTGAAACAATATATAAGTTTCAATAAATTACACTTAGAAGTATCAAAATTGGCTGGTGGACTTCAAAGTATGGGACTCAAAACAGGTGATGTTTGCATTATTTACATGCCTATGATTCCACAAGCGCTATATGCTATGTTAGCATGTGCCAGATTGGGTATTATTCATTCGGTTGTTTTTGGTGGTTTTGCGCCTCATGAGCTCGCTATCAGAATTGATGATTGTAAACCGAAAGCGATAATTACGGCATCTAGTGGTATTGAAATAGAACGGATTATACCTTATAAACCTTTTGTTGATGAGGCCATCCTAAAGTCACATTATAAGCCTGAACATGTTATCGTTTTTGACAGGCAACTTGGTGTTGAAATACCAAACAAATCATATGATATTGATTATACCACATTAGTTGAAAAATCGCCTTCAGTTGAAGCGGTGTCATTAAAGTCAACACATCCATCTTATATTCTATATACTTCAGGGACCACAGGAACACCTAAAGGAATCATAAGAGATACTGGAGGTTATGCTACTGCACTGAAATTTTCAATGAAATATATCTATGGCGTTGATGAAGGTGATACATTTTGGGCAGCGAGTGATGTTGGTTGGGTAGTAGGCCATAGTTATATCGTTTACGGACCTTTATTACATCGGAATACAACAATATTATTTGAAGGAAAACCGATAAAAACACCGGATGCATCTACCTTTTGGAGAGTAATAAGTGAACACAACGTAAAAGTTATGTTTACTGCACCAACAGCTATTCGAGCTATAAAAAAAGAGGATCCAAATGGTGATCTTTTGAAACAATTTGATATGTCATGTTTAAAATATCAATTTTTGGCAGGAGAGCGTTGTGATGTTGCCACATTAACATGGACTCGACAGCATTTAAATGTTCCGGTAATAGATCATTGGTGGCAAACTGAAAGTGGTTGGCCTATGTTGGCCAATATGGTAGGAATAGAATTGCAGTCCGTTAAACCTGGGTCAGCTGGTTTTCCAGTTTGTGGCTATGATATTCGAATTTTAAATGAAGATGGCGAAATAGCAGCTAATGGGGCTGAAGGCTATGTAGCCGTAAAGTTACCTTTACCTCCTGGAACCTTATCTAATCTTTGGGGAAATCCTGAGCGCTTTAAATCAGGTTATCTTAATCGATTTGATGGCTATTATTTTTCTGGAGATGGAGGCTATCAAGATGAGGATGGTTATGTGTTCATTACTGGACGAGTAGATGACATCATAAATGTAGCAGGACATCGATTGTCAACTGCTGAAATGGAAGAAGTTGTAGCATCTCATAATTCAGTTGCAGAGTGTGCTGTCTTTGGTATTCATTGCGATTTAAAAGGGCAAAAGCCACTCGGACTCATCGTATTAAAATCTGGAGTTACTTCAACAGAAAAAGACATTCAACAATCAATAGTGCAATCGGTAAGACATGAAATAGGAGCTGTAGCTTCATTCAGGGATGTACTCGTTGTAAATAGATTACCAAAAACGCGAAGTGGTAAAATTCTTCGTAAATTATTGCGCAATATTGCTGACGAACAGCAATACAATATTCCATCAACCATTGATGATGTCACTATTATAAACGAAATAAAATCAATATATCAAATCCACAATATTGGGATTCATAATTTAAAAAAATAACCATGAGTAATTATCATATTAAACATCTAGAAGAATACTACCAAGTTTATAGAAAATCTGTAAGGAATCCTGAAATATTTTGGGAAGAAATTGCAGAAGAACATTTTATGTGGCGAAAAAAATGGAACAATGTTTTGAGTTGGGATTTTACAAAGCCGGAAATTAAATGGTTTGAAGGTGCTCAACTTAATATTACCGAAAATTGTATAGATCGTCATTTAGCAGTAAGAGGTGAAAAGACAGCAATTATTTTTGAACCTAATAGTCCAGATGAAGAAGCCCAACATATCACATATAAACAGTTACATGAAAAAGTTTGCCGGTTTGCGAATGTTTTAAAAGCTAAAGGAATTCAAAAAGGTGATCGTGTATGTATCTACTTACCAATGATACCTGAATTGGCTATTTCTGTTTTAGCATGTGCAAGAATTGGAGCTATACACTCCGTTGTTTTTGCTGGATTTTCTTCAATCGCTTTAGCAACAAGAATTAATGATTCAGATTGCAAAATGGTAATTACTAGCGATGGTTCTTACCGAGGTTCTAAAACCATTGATTTAAAAGGAATCGTAGATGAAGCTTTAGAGGATTGTGATTGTGTAGAATCTGTATTAGTAGTAAAACGCATCAATTCTGATATTCCCATGAAAGAAAATCGTGATTACTGGGTACAGCCACTACTTGATAATGCATTATCAGATTGTCCTGCAGAAACTATGGACTCTGAAGATCCATTATTTATTTTATATACGTCTGGTTCTACTGGAAAGCCTAAAGGTATGGTTCATACAACTGCTGGTTATATGGTCTATACGGCTTATACCTTCAAAAATGTATTTCAATATCGTGAAGAAGATGTATATTGGTGTACTGCAGATATAGGTTGGATTACAGGACACAGCTATATTGTTTATGGTCCTTTGTGTAATGGAGCAACAACGGTCATGTTTGAAGGTGTTCCAAGTTATCCTGATTATGGACGATTTTGGGATATTGTAGACAAACACAAAATCAATCAATTTTATACAGCACCAACAGCCATAAGAGCATTGGCTAAAGAAGGTGTTGAACATTTAGAACATCATGATTTATCATCATTAAAAGTTTTAGGAACTGTTGGTGAGCCCATTAATGAAGAGGCTTGGCATTGGTATGATGACAACGTTGGAAAGAAAAAATCACCAATTGTTGATACTTGGTGGCAGACCGAAACAGGTGGAATTATGATTACACCAATTGCTTTTGCAACACCAACAAAACCAACGTATGCAACTTTGCCTTTTATTGGGATTCAACCTGCTTTGATGGATGAGAACGGAAACGAAATAAAGGGCAACCAGGTTGATGGTCGATTATGTATAAAATTTCCTTGGCCTAGTATTGCCCGAACTATTTGGGGAAATCATCAACGTTATAAGGACACGTATTTCTCTGCTTTTAAAAATATGTATTTTACAGGAGATGGTGCATTACGAGATGAAGTTGGCTATTACAGAATAACAGGTCGTGTAGATGATGTGATTATTGTGTCTGGACATAATTTAGGAACAGCACCAATTGAAGATGCTATCAATGAGCATCCGGCTGTTTCTGAAAGTGCAATAGTAGGCTTTCCACATGATATTAAAGGCAATGCACTTTATGGTTATGTAACTCTAAAAGAAACAGGAGAAGATCGAAATCATGATAATTTAAGAAAAGAAATTAATCAAATTATTACAGAACAAATCGGTCCTATAGCTAAATTAGATAAGATTCAGTTTACCCATGGCTTACCAAAAACACGAAGTGGTAAAATTATGCGTCGAATTTTACGCAAAATTGCTGGTAAAGATATGAGTAATTTAGGAGATACCAGTACACTTTTAAATCCGGAAGTAGTTCAAGATATTATGGATAATGTTTTGTAACTTTGGCTAATGACCAAAAAAATCGCTTTTATAATTTTTGCAGGTTTCTGTATTTCAGTTGGTTTATATCCTTTGATATATTTTCTAATTGATCCAACATTTGGCTTGCTAAATTCTAAAAGCGATTTATTATTAAATGATGGTATTTGGAACATTGCGTTCTATGCACACATATCTTTAGGAGGATTAGGCCTTTTGATTGGTTGGGCCCAATTCAATAAAAAACTTAGAAAAAATAATGTTAATTTGCATCGTAATATTGGAAAAGTCTATCTTATTTCAGTACTAATAAGTGGATTTTCAGGGTTATATATTGCTTATTTTGCTACAGGAGGTATGGTATCCACGCTTGGTTTCTCGATTCTTGCAATTGTATGGATATATACGACGCTTAGAGCTTTTTTAGAAATTAAAAACCAGAGTGTAAAAAAGCATCAAAAATACATGATTTATAGTTATGCAGCTTGTTTTGCTGCTGTGACCTTGAGAATTTGGTTACCTATATTAACGGCACTTCTTCAAAACTATATAACCGCTTACCGAATTGTATCTTGGTTATGTTGGATTCCAAATATGATCGTCGCATTTTATATAGTAAAGCGAGAAAAATTGAATAACGCTTACATTAGAACCAATGCATAAAGTCTTTCAGTTTTAAATTTTTACTTTTTTTCTTTAATAAACTTGAGAGTTTTAAAAATATCAAAGCAGTTAGAAAAGCATCGCCTGAAGCAGTATGCCTGTCGTGCATTCTGATGTTAAAAGTGTTACACAGTTCGTCTAAACTGTAATGCTTATGATCTTTAATATATTTTGTTTTTTGATACAATTTTCCAGTATCAATAACTTTATTCTTCAGTTTCGGTAAGCCCATACGTTTAAGAGCTTCATTCACCATAGCAATATCAAAGGCAGCATGATGTGCCACTAAGACAGAATTCTTGATATGTGCTAAAAAAGCAATAATAGCATCTTTTTCTTCTAATTTTGTAATGTTTCCAGCTTTAAGTAAACCATGTATTTGAACTGTGTCTTTATTAAAATGTTCTTGCTTTACATAGCATTCCAGACTATCATAGACATTAATTTCAAAAGCTTGAACAGCAACAGTTCCAATAGAAATGATTCGGTCAGATTTAGGGTCTAAGCCTGTCGTTTCTGTATCAAAAACTACAAAACGCACTGCATCTAAATCATTAATTTTATGATTAAATGCTGCTTTATAATGTCTATAAAACTTCGGATATTTTAAATCTCTTTTAAACCATTTCATTACAATAATTGAGATAATTTAAATCTAATTTTAACAAGTTCTTGAATGTCTTTTACGGGTTTAAAGCAACCTTTTAATTTTAATCTATCGTTTTTATTTAAATTCTTAATATCAATAAAACGACCTGAATCGTTACGTTTTAACCCGTGTTGTGTTCTAAATCGCAATAAAATTCTAAAGGCATTAATACAAGAATCATAGAGATCTTTATTTTGAGGTTCTAAATCACCTAGTTTTTTGTAACGAGCCATAGTACTGTTAATGTCTTTAATTTCATGTGATAAAATTAATAATCTTGCAGCATCGACTAATGGCATAATTGCACGAGCTTTAATATCAAATTGATCTTTGTGGTCACCTGAATCCTCAACTAGAAAGTTTCTAAAAAAACTTAAAGGAGGAGGGTTTCTTAAAGCATTTCGACCCATAAAGTTTAAAAAGATCTCATAGTTGTCAATCGCTTCAAATATACTATCAGACATTTGATCAACAAGGTCGTGATTTCCAAACACAAAATCGTAATCGAAGAAAATGTTACAGAGCAGTATTTTATCTTCATCAGGATGTGTAATCCAGTTTTTAAATTGAGCTTTCCACTGCGAAACAGACAAACACCATTTAGGATTACTAGCCATCATTTCAGCAGGACAAAATTCAAATCCAACAACATTAAGTTTGTTGTTGACGGCCTTTGATAATCTTAAAAAATATGATTTTACAACTGCATCATTTTGTACATTTTCATAAACTAAGGCATTATCCTGATCTGTTAAAAGTAATTGTTCTTTTCGACCTTGACTACCAATCGCTAACCAGGCAAAGCTCGTGGGTAATTCTTCTTGTAATTCATCAATACTCAATTGAATACATCGTTTAGTAATGGCATCATTGATAGCAGAAATGATATTGGTTATAAATCCTACAGGAATATTTTGTTCAATATAATTCTTCATTAACAATTGTGCTTTTTGCATAATCATTTGCAATTGATTTGCGGAGCTTGCACGTTTAATTTCTTTTATAAGCACGGAAGGATTATTACCATGAATTACAATTATATCGTGTTCTGATAAAATTCCTACTAATTCAGAATTAATAGTGCCATCTTTAGTAATACATAAATGTGATATGCCATGATTTAACATAGCTATTTGTGCTTCAGCCACTGTGATATGTTTTGGAAACGTAATCACAGGAGCGGACATGATGGCTGTAACATGTTCTGAAATATCATGTTTTCCTGTCGCAATTTTATGTCTTAAATCTTTATCTGTAATTATACCAATTGGTCGATTGTTTTCTGTAATAATAATTGAGCCAATATTGCTCTGACTCATAATAACTGAAGCTTCTTTTATGGTAATTATCGGTTGACAAGTTATAGGATTTTTAGAGAATGAAGCTGATTGCACTTCAGTAAAACTTGATGCATTTGGCTGTAATATGGTTTCATTTGCAAAAAGTTTACCTTTATTTTCACTAGAATATGGATGTCTTGTATTAGTTGCAAAACTTGCCAGTATAAATTGATTTGCTTGAAGATTATTTATAATAATATCATCAATTGATTTTGCAGGAATACCATAAATAATACTTTCTTCTTCAGCAATGGCATTGAGTAAATAAAGATCTTTACGAATAACGGCACGTAAACCAAAAATATCACCTTCATCACATTCGTCTATTAAGGTATTGTCACTGTAAAGGCCAACAGCACCATCTTTGACCACATAAAAGTAATCATGTAAAGCTTCATTTTGTTTAAAAATGTGGTCTCCTTTTTCATAATAAAGTACTTTTATTTGAGTCGAAATATGTAATAGTTCGTCATAACTTAAATAATCAAAAGGTGGAAAGCCTTTTAGAAAGTCTAAAATACGTTCTGCAATGGTGTTCGTCATCTTACTAATTTATGTAAAATAAATCGTTTAATAGCTGAGTTATATCAGGTATTTTAACTTAAAAAATCTATATTTAAAATTGAAAAATTAAAATTATGCACGCATAGTATTTTTTATATCTTTACAAAAAACTCACGTATGTCATCTACAAAACTTACTCAGCTTTTACATATTAAATATCCTATTATTCAGGCTCCAATGTTTTTAGTATCAAATGTAGCTATGGTTAGAGAAGCTATGCATGCTGGTATTGCTGGCTGTATTCCTGCTTTAAATTATCGTACGTTAGACGAGTTAAGGGCAGCTATTAAAGAATTGAAGAAGGCAAAAGTGGAAGGTGGATCATTTGGATTTAATTTGATAGTTAATAAATCTAATTTAAAATACAAAGGTCAGTTAGAAGTGCTTTGTGAAGAAGGTTGTGATTTTATTATTACGTCTTTAGGTAGTCCTGAAGAAACGATCAATCAGGCGCATGCAGCAGGAATTAAGGTATTTTGTGATGTTACCGATTTGAAATTTGCAAAAAAAGTTGAAGTTTTAGGTGCAGATGCCGCAATTGCAGTCAATAATGAAGCAGGTGGTCATCGAGGGAATTTATCACCTGAAAAACTCATTAAACTTTTAACTGAAAACTTATCAATTCCTGTGATTTCTGCTGGTGGAGTTGGTTGTAAAGCAGATATTGAAAAAATGCTAAGTTTTGGTGCCGAAGGTGTTTCAGTGGGTAGTCCTTTTATAGCTTCAGTTGAAGCTGGAGTTACTGATGAGTATAAGCAGGCTTGTGTAGATTATGGCGCTGACGATATTATTATGACCGAACGTATTTCAGGAACACCCTGTACAGTGATTAATACGCCTTATGTTCAAAAAATAGGAACCAAAGCTACCTGGTTAGAAAACATGCTGAATAAAAATCGTAAACTCAAGAAATGGGTGAAAATGGTTCGGTTTTCAATTGGAATGAAGGCAACCGAAAAAGCCGCAAAAAAAGCCACCTACAAAACAGTTTGGGTTGCAGGACCTAGTATTGAGCATACAAAAGAAATTTTACCAGTGAAGGCTATTGTTTCAAACTTAGTAAATTAGTCGAGGATATAGGTTAATCCTATAATCTTATGGATTAATCAAGCATTTATATTTGCAGTACTTTTGTTGTCATAATAGCAATTTTATGAAACGATTATATTACATTCTCTTTGGTGTTTTTCTTGTATTTATAGTCTTAATCTATTGGTCAGTATCGAGTACTTCAAAAACTTTTCAGACCTGTAACATAGCCAATTCTGTAGCTATAGATAGTATTGATTTTAAAGCGCATGATTCTGTATTAATTGCTGCCAGTACATTATACGCAGCAGATGAGGTCAAAGCTTTGATGCAAGGTAATCAGTATAGAGAGGTTTGGTCAACACCAGTTATGGTTCCTATTGTTTTTTTGGACACGCTTTATGGAGGCATGACGATAGTAAAAGAAGGCGGAGGCAAGCAAACGCATTCACTGCGATTAAAATCTAAAAAAGGTATTGAATATACCTTGAGAAGTGTCAATAAAGATCCAGAACCATTAATTCCCGAATTTGCTAAAACGTTAGGTCTTGAAAATATTGTGGTTGATGGAATTTCTGCACAACATCCATATGCAGCTTTAGTTGTTGCTCAATTATCTGATCATGCAAATATCATCAATACGAATCCTAAATTGGTGTTTGTGCCTAAGCAAAAGCAATTACAAAAATATAATGAAGCGTATGGTAATCGACTATATCTTCTTGAATTTGAAACGGAAGGCGATATCAACTGGACGCATTTAGAGGCAATCGATAAGTTAGTAGATACTGAAACATTACAGGAAATGAAACTTAACTTAAGAAATGAACTTTCAATTGATAAAAAGGCCTTAATAAGAGCACGTCTTTTTGATTTTATAATTGGTGATTGGGATAGGCATGCTAAACAATGGGGTTGGGCAGTACAAAAAAAAGAAAATAAATACATCGCAATTCCAATAGCAGGAGATAGGGATAATGCTTTTTTTAATCCTGAAGGACTCATCCCAACAGTGTTGTCAAATGAATATGTAATACCTGAATTAAGACCATTTAAAGAAGATATCGATTTTATGGAAGGCTTAGTCTATCCGTTTGATCGTTATTTTTTGATTGATACACCTGAAGAACTATTTATGTCTGAAGCCAGATTCCTTCAAGAACAACTTACAGATTCTGTGATTCAGACGAGTATGAATATTTGGCCTGAAAGCGTTGCAAAACTTAGTGAGGAATCGATTGTAAAGAAAATCAAGCATAGAAGAGATGATTTAATAACATATGCTAAGCAGTTTAAATTTGAAATTGATAAACAAGGTTTAGTTAAAACAACACTCAAAGGATCTGATGATATTGAGTTTACCGTCGGCTTTATAAATTGTTTCGAATGTCTATAATTTGTAGATTTTAGTTTTAAATCTTCATTAATATTTTTGAGTAAGTCATTGATTTAAAGTTTGTTTGTAACAAAAATACATGTTTTGCGACTTATAATTAAAACACGTTTAATTTAAAAAAAATAGTTATGATTCATAAAGGAGCACTAGTACTTGGCGTACTAATTGGAGCAGCAGCAGGAGTTTTGTTAGCACCTCAAAAAGGAAATGATACAAGAGAAAAACTCAAGAAAGAAGGTAAACACATTAAGAATCAATTGTCTAGTGATTTGAAAGAAGTAAAAGAAGATGTTTCAAAAGCCGCAGCTTCAGGTAAAGAAACTTTAAAACAAGAAATTAAAGACATGGCTTCTAAAACTAGTTACAAAACAGAACAGGCCATTACATTTTTAGAAAAGCAATTGGCCATTTTAAAAGAGAAAAATAAAACGCTTCAAAAGACGAGCTAAAGGCTTTTAAATACTGTTGATTTAATATTTGGCCATTCTTCTTTTAAGATACCATAACAACACGTATTTCGTCTGTAACCAGCATTCATTAAGGTGTCTTTTCTTAAAATACCTTCTAAAGTTGCGCCTAATTTTTCAACAGCTTTTCTCGATTTTTGGTTGCGATCATCTATCCTAAATTCAACTTTTTCAAATTCAAGGATTTCAAAGGCATACTGAAGCATTAAGAACTTCATATGTGTATTAAGTCCGGAACCTTGAAATTCATGACCAATCCATGTCCATCCAATGTGCAAGACTTTGTTTTCCCAATTAATTAATCCAAATCTAGTGCTGCCAGCATAAGTCTGTTTTAGTTTGTCATAGATGATAAATGGAATTACTGTTTTCTTTTGAAAACCATCTAAAGCAACTTCAATATAGGTTTCAAGTTTTTCTGGAGTGGAGATATCACTTGGCGAAAAGTAGATTAAATTTTTTTCCTGAGCGATACTTATTAAGTGATGATAATTATCTAGTGTTATTGGCGATAATTTTACACATTCGTTTTCTAAGGTTGGTGTTTTCATTTTACGATATTATACTAGTGTTTCAATCAATTTAACATTGACATTGTGATTGCCATCAAACGGTTTAATTTTCAGATTTTTACCAAATAGAGATTTAGCTCTTTTTGTTTCATAGATGATGCGTTCTTCATCTAAAAATTCATCTTCAGTACCATAAATCAAGGTTACCTTAGCATTTAAAAAATTAAAATCATTAGGCATTAATTCTTTAGGAATACCTCCAGAATGAATCACGAGCTGACTGCATTGAAGTTTCCGTTTTGCAATATATCTCATGGCCACACTTACACCTTGAGAATAGCCTAAAATGATTAAGTTTTTATCTTTTGGAATAGATTCGTTTTCAAATACAGCATCAAAATAGGTCATGATATTTTCTGTCTCAACCAACGTATTTTCCTTTGTTAGCCAACTCGCGCCAACATGTTTAAAATTTGGCGCCTGATAATACTTACTTTGTGCCTGAGGTGCGATGATATAATTTTCATCAGAAGAAAGTCCTTTAAAATATTGAATAAAATAGCGACTCAAATATCCCATGCCATGACACACAAACCAAATGTTTTTGGTGGTATTGGTAAGTTTGTTTAGAGTAGAATAGCTGTTGTTAATGGTATAATAAATTTCGGTCTCAGTAGATTTCATTTCGTATTTTTGTTAGCGACTTTAAAAATACAGCAATTCTATGCAAAAATCTAAAGAAGAGGTATTGGCTCAAGCCAATTTAGTGAGTAAAAACACATTAATGGAAACACTTTCAATTGAGATGGTAGATTATGGCGAAGATTTTTTAGTGGCAAGAATGCCTGTGACACCAAGAGTACATCAACCAGATGGTGTTTTACATGGAGGTGCAACAGCAGCTTTAGCAGAAAGTGTAGGAAGCTTTGCAGCACATATTTTTATTGATACAGAACATTTTTTCGTTCGTGGGCTAGAAATCACTGCCAACCATTTAAAAAGTATTAGCGAAGGTTTTGTATATGCTAAAGCGACATTTATTCATAAAGGAAGAACAACTCAATTGTTAGATATTAGAATCACAGATGATGCTAATCGATTGATATCTATATGTAAGTTATCGACTATTTCGCTTCCTAAACAACAGTAAAATGAATTCAGACGATTTCTTTTTAAATCTAGAACATCATTTCAAAAGTAGGCTGCCTTTTGTAGCGTACAGAAAGCCAAACAATATAGTTACTAAGGCCTTTCTTCAAAAAACTACTGATTTACATGTAACCCAATACTTTCAAGAAAGCGGATTTGTATTTGCTCCATTTGATGATTCCAATCAAACTGTTTTAATGCCTTTAGCACAGTGCGAAGTACTTACTTGTGAATTAGAAATGAATACTTCTGAAAAACACTATTCCAATAGTAATCAAACCAATGATGAAGACAAGGCGTTTCATGTAAACCTGGTAAATAAAGGTATTGATGCCATTAAAAAGGGACTTTTTCACAAAGTAGTGCTTTCCAGAAGTGAAACTGTTGATGTTTCAGAAAACATTTCTATATCAGTTTTTAAGCAATTGTTACAAACCTATACCAGTGCTTTTGTGTATTGCTGGTATCATCCAAACATTGGCTTGTGGTTGGGAGCCACTCCGGAAACTTTGATCAGTGTTACAGGAAACCGTTTTAAAACTATGGCTTTGGCTGGAACACAAGCTTATTTAGGTATACAGGATGTTATTTGGCAAAAAAAAGAACAAGAAGAGCAACAATATGTTACAGATTATATCGAAACACAGCTAAAATCTTTAGTGAGTGATTTAAAAATTTCCGAAACTCAAACAATAAAAGCTGGAAACCTTTTGCATTTACAATCAAATATTTCTGGGATATTACATACAGATTTACATTCTGTTTTAAAAAAGCTACATCCAACTCCAGCGGTTTGTGGATTACCAGTAGAAGAAGCAAAAACATTCATCCTCAAAAATGAATCGTATAACAGAAATTATTACACCGGATTTTTAGGAGAACTTAACTTGAAAGAAACAACTTCAAGAAATACCAAAAAACGTAATGTCGAGAATAATGCATACAATTCCATAAAAACGGTGAGTCATCTGTTTGTTAATTTGCGCTGCATGCAAATTAAAACTAATGAAGCATTTATCTATGTTGGAGGTGGCATCACTAAAGATTCTAATACTGAGCTTGAATGGCAGGAAACGGTTTCAAAAGCTGAAACAATGAAGCGTGCTTTGATGTCTTAAAAGAGACATATTTTTCTTAAATTTACAGTCATGAAATACCCTAAAATTCCTTTAGCACAAACTGTTGTTCAGTTGTGTAAACTCAAACATATTAAGCATATTGTTATTTCTCCAGGAAGTAGAAATGCACCACTAACTATAGGATTTACGAACGATAGTTATTTTACTTGTTATAGTATTGTCGATGAGCGATGTGCTGCCTTTTTTGCCTTAGGAATTGCGCAACAAACAAACGAAACCGTTGCTGTGGTTTGTACCTCTGGAAGTGCATTACTTAATTATTATCCAGCGGTCTCTGAAGCATTTTATAGTGATATTCCAATGGCAGTTCTTTCAGCAGATAGACCTAAACATTTAATTGACATAGGTGATGGACAAACCATTAATCAAAAAAATGTATTTGAAAACCATATTGTCTATTCTGCAAACTTAAAGCTGGATATCAAAGACGAAAATAACTTGCCCAAAAAGGAAGAATTACCAATATTTAAAAGCTTAGAAAATAAATTAGAACGTATTTTAGGCTTACAACAAGGTATTCAATCATTTAACGAAGCTGAAATAAATACAGCTTTAAATTTAGCAAAGCTTAAAAAAGGACCAGTTCATATTAATGTTCCTTTTGATGAACCTCTTTATGAGCTTACGGAGACTTTAACAGTTAAGCCAGAAGTTGAAACTCTTGATTTAAAACCTGTTAAAATTGATGATGCAGAATTAGAAGATTGTATTGACGAATGGTATGTTGCGCAAAGAAAAATGATACTGGTAGGCGTTTTACCTCCCAATTCTGTTGAGCAAAAACTTTTAGAAGAACTTGCAGACGATGACAGTGTTTTAGTTTTCACTGAGACGACTTCTAATTTACACCATCCTAATTTTTTTCCGAGTATAGATAAACTAATTGCGCCTTTATCTCCCGAAGAATTGAAAGCGCTTCAACCCGAGATATTGATTACGTTTGGAGGTATGATTGTCTCTAAAAAAATTAAAGCATTTTTAAGACAACACAAACCGAAACACCATTGGCATATCGATGAAAAGAAAGCTTATGACACGTTTTTCTGTTTGACCAAACATATTGAAGTATCACCCAATCAATTTTTTTCGGCATTTTTATCAAAAATAACCCATCTTCCGAAAAGTAATTATTTTGACACATGGACTTCGGTCAAAAAGCACAGAAGCAAAAGGCATTTAGAATATATTAAGGAGATTCCATTTTCAGATTTTAAAGTGTTTAATCAGGTTTTGAAAACCATTCCTAACAAAACCATACTTCAGCTTGGTAATAGTTCTGCTGTACGATATGCACAATTATTTAATTTGAATCCTTCACTACAAGTCTTTTGTAATCGAGGTACAAGTGGTATTGATGGAAGCACATCTACAGCTATAGGATGTGCTGCAATTTCAAATAAACAAACGACGTTTATCACAGGTGATTTAAGTTTTTTCTACGATAGTAATGCCTTATGGAATAATTACATTCCTAATACCTTCAGAATCATTGTCATTAATAATCAAGGCGGCGGGATTTTCAGAATCTTGCCTGGTCATAAGAATACAGATAATTTCGACAACTATTTTGAAACCATTCATCATTTGTCTGCTCAACATTTATGTAAAATGTACCAATTTGAATACGCAAAAGCTTCAAACGAAATGGAACTAACGGAATCACTTAAAGGCTTCTTTAACAAATCTAAAACACCAAAACTTCTTGAAGTGTTTACACCAAGAACGGAAAATGATAGTATTCTCTTAGACTATTTCAAGTTTATTAAATAGAAAACGTTTTGTGACTTATTCATTTTTTAGGTGTCTAAAAATTGATTATATTTATGAAGCTTTTTAATAACACTAAAATCAATTACACATGAGTAAAAGAGACGAATTAATAGCAAAATATGCTGCAGATTTAAAAGATAAATGTGGCGTAAGTCCTGATATGGATTTATTAACCAAAGTGACTATTGGTTGTGGACCATCAATTTATAATGCTGATGCTGCAACAGTTTCGGGATCTGATGATTCAGAATTAGCAACAGTAAAAAACAACTTCTTAATTAAAAAATTAGGATTGAAAGATGGTCCCAATTTAGATAAAGGAATAGATGCTGTTATGGAAACATACGGTAAATCTAACCGAAATAAGTACAGAGCTGTTGTGTATTATTTATTGACAAAGCACTTTAAGAAAGAATCGGTTTATAAATAAAATAAGCTCACTTTTAACATACAAAGCGTTTTTATTCAAATAGAATTCTAACGCTTTTTTTATTTCTAATATGTAATATCTGTATCTTTGCGGCATGATAAAAATAGGAGAATACAATACATTGGATATACTTCGTGAAAGTGAACAGGGTTTATACCTTGCTGATGCTGATGGAAATGAAGTGCTTTTACCTAACAGATATGTGCCTGAAGAATTTAAAATCTGGGAACCTATCGATGTCTTTGTGTATTTGGATAATGAAGAACGCCCAGTTGCAGTAACTGATGCGCCTTATGTAACCGTTAATAATTTTGCAATGTTACGATGCAATCAAGTAACACAACATGGAGCATTTTTAGATTGGGGAATGGTTAAGGAATTGTTTTGTCCTTTTAAAGAGCAAGCGTTTAAAATGAAAGCTGGTGGCTGGTATTTAATCTATTGTTATTTAGATGAAGAAACAGGACGTTTAGTGGCTTCGAGTAAAACCAATCGTTTTCTAGATAATAAAGACTTAACGGTTCAGCAATTTGATGAAGTCGATTTAATTATATCTCATCCTTCAGAGCTTGGCATGAATGTGATAGTTAATAAACAACATCATGGATTGATTTATAAGGATGATATTTATAAAGAATTAAGTGTAGGTGATCAACTTAAAGGTATTGTAAAAAAAGTTCGCCATGATAATAAGCTTGATATCACGCTTGGTCAAATAGGCTATCGCAATATTGAACCTAATGCTGAAAAAATTCTACATACTTTAGAGGATAGTGATGGATTTTTGCCTCTTACAGATAAGTCGAATCCAGATCAGATAAAAGATGAATTGGAAATGAGTAAAAAAAGCTTTAAAAAGGCTATTGGTGCTTTGTATAAACAAAAACTAATTACTTTAAAAGATGATGGCATCTATCTTAACTAGATGTAGTGATACCTTTTAAACTTTCTTCAACCCAAATAATAGCATTTGATAAATCATCGAAATTTTTTCTATTAAACTCGAAAAAGTGATTTTCCATTTCAAATACTTTACTCGCAAAGGACGAATAGGTTACAGTAGCATAAGCTTTCAAATTATTAAAAGTAGTATTAAATTTTGGAGCGTCTGTAATGACAATAGAATACGAATGTATTCTATTTGAAATAAAGCCAAATGCCGCGTTGTTGTAATGTTCTTTTATTGCTAACTGTGCTTCATTAAAATTGTCAAAATTAATAATAACACCTTCGTTAAATTCAGCTATTAAATAGGTTTCAAAGAAATATAAATTTCCTAAAGTTATCGTTTTTTTAAACAGTAACTTATTATAGATTGGGGAATCAATAATTGACATGTAGTTATTATTTTATAGGGAGCTCAAATATAAAATGTCTGTGCTGTCTATTCAAGAGATTTCTGAAGTTTAAATAACTTTTGTATTATCGTTATCAATTTGGTTAAAATTGTTAAAACTATCTATCTGATAGTATCATGAACTAATTTAATGTTGATAAAAATAGTTTTAAAATGAAGTATTTACCATTAGTTGCCATTGGAGATTGGTAGCTACCTAAACATGCTTAATTTAACGAGATGATCATTTTAACCATGACGCTTTTATAGACAGAAACTAATCCCTCGTACATAGTATCGTTAGTAATATTTTTATGATCACAATAACTGCTTTCAATGATAGCATTCATTGGTCCTGATTCATTATAACTTACAACACCATGGTCAATCAGATTTGGAGAAATAGATTTTACTTCAGTAGTTTCTAATAATGAAAACGAATAAGAATTAACCCGATGGGATATGGGTTCAAAAAGTTTCGTGTTTCTAAAATAATTCATGAAATCATAAATAGCTAGTCGAGCAGAAGGTAATCAAGAAATTCTAGTAGTAACCAATTTTTATGTTACTATGAATATTACCAGAACGTCAGATACGTTTATTTTAAAAAAAGAAATTTAAAATAATTTGAAAAAATTTTTGCCGTTTTCGTCTGTTTTTGGGTGCTTATTGACTTACATATTATATTTAAAAGCAGTATTTTTGTAGTAAATAGATTGAACTATGGAAAAAGCAAAATGGGTTACTGCTAAAACCTATGAAGATATTACCTATAAAAAATGTAATGGAGTCGCTAGAATTGCATTTAATCGTCCTGATATAAGAAATGCTTTCAGGCCAAAAACCACAAGTGAACTTTATGATGCTTTTTATGATGCCAATGAAGATGTATCAATTGGTGTCGTTTTACTATCTGCCGAAGGTCCATCAACTAAAGACGGTATCTGGAGTTTTTGTTCTGGAGGTGACCAAAAAGCAAGAGGTCATCAAGGTTATGTTGGAGAGGATGGTTACCATCGTTTAAACATTCTAGAAGTTCAGCGTCTTATCAGATTTATGCCTAAGGCAGTTATTGCTGTTGTTCCTGGTTGGGCTGTTGGTGGTGGACATAGTTTACATGTGGTTTGTGATTTAACGTTAGCAAGTAAAGAACACGCAATTTTTAAACAAACAGATGCAGATGTGACAAGTTTTGATGGTGGTTATGGATCTGCATATTTGGCCAAAATGGTCGGACAAAAAAGAGCGCGTGAGATTTTTTTCCTCGGAAGAAATTATTCAGCGCAAGAGGCTTATGATATGGGCATGGTGAATGCCGTAATTCCTCATGACGAGCTCGAAGACACAGCCTATGAATGGGCTCAAGCCATATTAGCGAAATCACCAACATCTATTAAAATGTTAAAATTTGCTATGAATCTTACCGATGATGGTATGGTCGGGCAGCAAGTATTTGCAGGTGAAGCAACGCGATTGGCATATATGACAGATGAAGCAAAAGAAGGTCGTGATGCGTTTTTAGAAAAGCGTAAACCGAACTTCGATAAAAAATGGATTCCGTAAATAGAGTTCTGTTATATGTTTAAAAAAATCAAACCCTGGATTGCTGCTTTTCGATTGCGAACTTTGCCCTTGTCAGTTTCAGGAATTATTATTGGTGCTTGTTTAGCTGAACATAATGGAGCCTTTAATATGTTCATATTTATTTTAGCAATTCTCTTAACCATAAGTTTACAAATTCTCTCTAATCTGGCAAACGATTATGGTGATGGTATCAAAGGAACTGATAATGAAAATAGAGTAGGTCCTGAACGAGCAATACAAAGTGGAGCTATAAGCGAACATGAAATGATGCTTGGTATAAAGAACAATATCCTAATAGTTGTAGGTTTATCTGTTGGCCTAATTTATGCCTCTTTTGGAGTGAGTCATCTACTACTGTCTCTTCTGTTTTTTTTACTGGCTGGTTTATCTATTTATGCGGCTATAACTTATACTGTTGGAGAGTCGGCATATGGTTACAGAGGTTTAGGAGACGTATTTGTTTTCATTTTTTTCGGTTTGGTAAGTGTAGGTGGTAGTTATTTGTTATTTGTAAAGCAATTAGATCATCACATATTTTTACCAGCAATCACCTTAGGATTATTAAGTGCAGGCGTATTAAATCTTAATAACATGCGAGATATAGAATCTGATAAAGCTTCAAATAAAATAACTTTAGCAGTTAAGCTAGGGAAGAAAAAAGCGAAACAATATCATATGTTTTTAATTGGTTCTGCAATCTTGGTCTCATTATTATTTGGAATTTTATATTTTTCGTCATTTTACAACATCCTCTTTTTTATAGCATATATACCTCTAATTATCCACATGCTTAAAATTAACAAAGCTAAAGCAGCTGATGATTTTGATTCGCAGTTAAAAGTACTAGCTTTAACTACCTTTTTATTATCAGTACTTTTAGGGATAGGTTATATTTTGTGATTTTTTTAACATAATTGTTTGGTTTTCAAATAATTAATTCATATATTTAGTATTGAAATTTTGTAGGTCGGCATTATTTGCTATTATGTTGGCAATGAAATTTGGGGCTTTAAAACTCAGACAAATTATCTTTAATCTGTCTGAGTTTTTTCGTAATTTACCTTGCTGTTAATTATTTTTTTAAATATTTCATGTTATGCAAATTACATTTTATGGTCACGCAAGTTTAGGTATTCAGGTCGCTGATGTTACTATTTTAGTTGATCCTTTTATTTCTGGTAATCCTAAAGCTTCTAAAATTGATATAGAACAACTTAAAGCAGATTATATTCTGGTGACTCATGCACATCAGGATCATATCCTCGACGTAGAAGCAATTGCTAAGCGAACAGGTGCAGTCGTTGTTTCTAATTTTGAGATTGCTACGTATTACGATAAATTAGGACTAGAAAATCACCCAATGAATCATGGTGGCCAATGGGATTTTGAATTTGGAAACCTAAAATACGTCAATGCTATTCATACCTCGTCTTTTCCAGATGGTAGCTATGGTGGTCAACCGGGAGGTTTCGTCATAGAAGGAGAACATAAAAATGTTTATATCGCAGGAGATACTGCATTAACGATGGATATGAAATTAATTCCATTACAAACACAACTTGATTTAGCTATTCTACCCATTGGAGATAATTTTACCATGGGAATTGATGACGCTATACTTGCAAGTGATTTTGTTGCATGTGATAAGGTGTTAGGCTACCACTTTGATACCTTTGGATATATCGAAATAGATCATGAAGTTGCAAAACGAAAATTCTTCGATAAAAATAAAGATTTAATGCTGTTAGAGATTGGAGAGAGTATTGAGTTATAATGTTATGAAAGTCCACATTTTATGGCGTTGAATTCAATTCAACCAATGAAACATATAGATAAAGGAACCAGACTAGCTAACTATCTTATCGATTTGATAGTCATTTATAGCTTGTGGTTTGTTGTTGTCCTTATGAGTCAGTTTTATAATGCTGAATATCTAATTTTTTATATACTTATGTTTCTGTATTATCTAATATTTGAAACCATTACAGGTCAGACTTTAGGAAAAATGGTTACAAAAACCAAAGTCATTACTAAAGATGGAACAAGGCCTACTTTTGTGAACATACGAATTCGTACTTTAAGCAGACTTATTCCTTTTGATGCCTTGTCTTAGCTCTTTGGAAGTGAATTAGGTATGCACGACTTGTTTTCATCTACTAAATTACTTAAAACGGATACAAATCAATAGTAGATAGACGCTTAGTTCTTATTAGATTTTTTGTTTAACCAATCTGATCTCAAATCGCTACTTAAAAT
The DNA here is from genome assembly GCF_000826645.1 of Psychroserpens mesophilus. Taxonomy (GTDB): domain Bacteria; phylum Bacteroidota; class Bacteroidia; order Flavobacteriales; family Flavobacteriaceae; genus Psychroserpens; species Psychroserpens mesophilus. The sequence goes on along the minus strand of NZ_JXJP01000003.1, from coordinate 275,880 downwards.
TCCAGTACCATCGTGTTTCCAGCCTGGTGGTTTAAAAATGTATAGGAATCTGTTTTTTAAAGATTTTCGTCCTGAAAACGCATCCTTGAACATGTGAATCCACTCTGTAAAAGCAATTTTAATGGGATTATAGGTGTCGATGTTTTTTACCAATCCGTAAACCACTTTTTCATCTTCTAATTCGGGTTGGAAAGTGCCGAAAAGCTTGTCCCAAATAATCAAAATGCCTGCTTGATTTCGATCGAGATATAAGGGATTACTACCATGATGCACACGATGATGTGAAGGTGTATTAAAAATAGCTTCAAACCAATGAGGCATCTTGTGTATCGCTTCTGTATGAATCCAAAACTGATATAATAAACTCACAGACATTTGAAGAATAATCATAGCGGGATGAAAACCTAGCAAAGGCAACCATAACCAAAATATAAAGGTATAAAATCCTCCAGACCAGGTCTGACGTAAGGCTGTACTTAAATTATAATGCTGAGAAGAATGATGAACCACATGAGATGCCCAAAATAAACGACATTCATGTGAGATCCGATGAAACCAGTAATAGGCAAAATCATCAGCAAAAAAGATTAATATAAAACTCCACCAGGTAATTGGAATCGTAAACAATCTAAAATTATCGTAGATGTAAACAAAGGATAAAAGCACGAGGGCTTTACTAAAAAAACCTAAGAATACATTTCCTAAACCCATAGCAATAGATGAAAACGCATCCTTAGTTTCGTAAGTTTTGATACCTTGTTTTACGGTTATAAATAATTCTAAAAGCATTGCCAATATGAACAATGGAATGGCATACAAAATGATATTTGGAAAACTTGGCTCGTGCATTTAAGATTAAGGTTTATGCTAAAGTACGAAATCCTTAAAAATCTTTACTTTTGCACTAGCTAAAAATACCGCTATGAAATATAAATGCTTACTTTTTTTAATTATACTTTGTTCTTCAAACAGTTTTGCTCAGGTTGAAGCTGGAAAAACAGGTGCTTGGTACATGTATTTCTTCAATCATCAGTTTAAAGAAAGTCAATTTGGGATTCAGGGAGATATTCAATATCGTAACTGGAATTTGGGAGGTGATTTAGAACAACTACTAATTAGAACAGGAGTAACTTATACACCAAAAAACTCTAAAGTCCTATTAACATTAGGCTACGGAAATATTACTACTGGCGAATTTGGAGATGGCAACGCTACCTCTGTTGAAAGTAGAATTTATCAGGAAGTCTTGATGCCGCAACAATTAGGTAAGAGAATTTACCTGACGCATCGCTTTAGATATGAGCAGCGATTTGTTGAAGATCAGGATTTTAGAACACGATATCGCTACAACTTATTTTTGAACGTACCTTTTAATAAATCAGCACTAGAGAAAGGGGCTTTGTATGCTGCTTTGTATAATGAATTATTTGTTAACGGGCAAAAAGATATAGGTGATGGGAGAGAAGTTGAATTCTTCGATCGTAATCGTACTTATCTTGGTTTGGGTTATGTTTTGAAAGAAGGCATGCGTTTTCAGTTAGGCTGGATGAACCAAAAAACAGATACTGTTGGAAAAGCGCAATTACAATTGAGTTTTCATCATAAATTCTAATTTTATAAATCCTATTTTTGCTTCAACATGACAGCAAGCTTTCAGCAATACATTCTACAGTTTAAAAATCCAAGCGGAACTTCTCGTGGAATTTTAAAAACTAAAGAGACTTGGTTTATCATTTTAAAAGGTGACGGCAAAACAGGTATTGGCGAATGTGGCTTGTTTAGAGGTTTAAGTAGTGATGACCGATCAGATTATGTTGAAAAACTTCAATGGGTTTGCGATCATATTAAATTAGGTTTAGATGAATTACTATCGGATTTAATCGAATTCCCAAGCATTCAGTTTGGTTTAGAGCAAGCCTTTAAATCTCTAGAAAGTGAATCGCCTTTTGAACTGTTTCCTTCAGAATTTACTCGTGGAAAAGCTTCAATTCCTATTAATGGACTCATTTGGATGGGAAGTGAATCTTTTATGAAAGATCAGATAAGAGAAAAACTTGAATCAGGATTCAATTGTATTAAAATGAAAATTGGTGCTATCGATTTTGATACTGAATTGAATCTAATAAAGTCTATCCGACAAGAATTTTCAGCACATGATATTGAATTACGAGTGGATGCAAATGGTGCGTTTACGCCAGACCAAGCTCTAGAAAAACTCAAGCGCTTATCTGCTTTCGAATTACATTCTATAGAACAACCTATAAAACAAGGACAGCATGAAGAAATGGCAAGGCTTTGTGAAGTAACCCCTTTGCCAATTGCGTTAGACGAAGAATTAATTGGTGTGTTTACTGTAACAAGACAAACCGAATTGCTACAAATGATTAATCCGCAATACATTATTTTAAAACCAAGTTTGGTTGGAGGATGGAGTGGAAGTGAGCAATGGATTAACATCGCTGAACGACATAACATTGGATGGTGGATTACAAGTGCTCTTGAAAGTAATGTAGGATTAAATGCTGTAGCGCAATGGACTTACACCTTACAAAGCAATATGCCACAAGGTTTAGGAACAGGAAGTTTATTTACCAATAATTTTGAGAGTCCGTTATTAGTAAAAAATGGTACATTGCAGCACGAAATTAAGAAAGGTTGGAATGTGACCAACTTAAATATAACGATATAAAATTTATACTATGTTTATTAAACAAGCATTTAAAGTAGAACATGATTTTTGGAGATACCTCATAGGTTCTGTAATTGTATTTGCAGCATCATTTATAGGACAATTACCGTTGTTGGGAGTCGTTATCATGAAGGTTCTAAACGATGGCGTTTTAGGATTAGAGGATATTACCGAAGAAACAATGTATACGCTATTAGACTCGAATTTGTTCTTATTTTTAATGTTGATATCCTTTTTAGTAGCATTTGTTGGGTTATTCATAGCTGTTAAATACTTGCATAAACAAACCATGATCTCAATAGCAACGTCAAGATCTAAATTAGATTGGAAACGTATCTGGTTTGCTTTTATATTTTGGGGTGTGCTCTCCTCAAGTCTGGTGTTATTAGATTATTTTTATTTATCACCTGAAAATTATGAATTTAATTTTGAAGCTAAACGATTTGCCATACTGGCTGTAATTGCGGTAGCTTTAATTCCTATTCAAACCAGTTTAGAAGAGTATATTTTTAGAGGCTACTTAATGCAAGGTTTCGGAACTTTAGCTAAGAACAGATGGTTTCCATTAGTGATGACTTCAGTTATTTTTGGAGGTCTTCATGTATTCAATCCTGAAGTAGGCAAACTAGGTTATTCCATAATGATTTATTATATAGGAACTGGTTTTCTCTTTGGAATCATGACCTTAATGGATGAAGGTACAGAACTCGCTTTAGGCTTTCATGCAGCTAATAACTTATTTACTGCGTTGTTGGTAACAACAGATTGGACTGTTTTCCAAACACATTCCATTTTAAAAGATATTTCAGAACCTGAGGTAAATGCGATAGATTTGATTATACCTGTATTTGTCATGTATCCAATTATCCTATTTATTTTTTCTAAAAAATACAAATGGTCCAATTGGAAAGACAAACTCTTTGGTTCTATTGAAGAACCACCTAAAGAAGATTATAAAATTATTGAATAATAAAAAAAGCGACTTAATAGTCGCTTTTTTTTTTTAGTATAAAACCCTAATGTCATTTCGAGATCAGTCGAGAAATCTCTATCACAATTAGAAGTCTAATCTGCAGCCTTAAACAAAATCGCTGCTTTGTTGAAATCGGAAGCTGCATTAATCACTTCTCTGAATTCTTCATATTTATTCAAATCAAATTCATGTGTTTTATAAAATTCTTCTATAGTAATTATAATCTTGTCATCATCTAACTTGTAATTAGACTCAAACTTAGCAGTTTCTTTACCATTACTTGCAATATATCGTTTGTCAATCACTAACGATTCTAGACCTTCAACAGTGTAGCCTTCAGGAATATTAACGATAATTTCATAATTATAACGGTTAGGATAAATCATTTCTATTGGATTGATACGTTCTGTTTCTTGATATAACTCACTTTGAGTACCAATTACCATTCCGATTTGAAAAATATAACTATCACCAGCATCTTCAAGTAAGACTTCAGAAGAAATCGTAGTTTTTACCTGAAAAGGAACATTGTATTCCAGTTGATTCATATCTGTATTAAAAGTTTCGTAACTTATAATTGCTTTGTCTTCAATACCAGAACCCGTTAAATAATCTTTATATTCTATTAACCCTTGCTCAGTAGATAAATTTAAAACAGCTCTACTGGTTTCAGCCCAATGGCCAAAGTAATCTTGATCTTGTTCAATGGTTACGCTTTCAAAATCGTTTTTAAAAGAAATATTCATATCTCTTCTAATTTTACTGTAATCTGGATCTTCCTGAATAATTTTAGAGAAATAATGTTTAAAATCTGAAGAAATAAACAAACCATAATTCCCTAAGATATTAAATGGTGCTTCACCAATTCTAGCTTCAAAACGGTCTGGAGCGATGTATTTTCGTTCTGAAGGTATGTAGATTAAGAAATCTCTCAACATTCCAGGAACAAAAAATTCAGGATCAAACTTAGTTAAAAAACGATTGGCTGTAATAACGATTTCGAATTCAACATCTAATGCCGTTAAATACTGCGCATAAACTTTCATGATGCCATAATCACTTGCCGAACGATTTGTTAAAATATAATTTAAATCGGAAAGCTCCTGATTGTTATTCTTCACAACCGTGTAATTAGATTTTACAAAAATATCTACAAGCGCAGCTTTTTTATAGGTAGATAAATCTGTATAACCTTCAACAATTTTATCTGCATCTTCTTTAGCCTGAGCAACAACTTCTTCAGGAAAAAATTGTCTGCCAACATTATTTGAAACGTTCGTCCAGAACATGTTTTGTGTGATGTTTTGATCAGGAAGAAAACATTGATAGACAACAGCAATATTATTAGCTTTTGGTGTTGCATATTCTTCTTCAACCATGGCAGGAATATCTTTAATGGTCAAGAGTTGCGCTTTGTTACCTTCAATATTTACAGGTTCGAAAGTTTCAATTGTTCTGTAAGCCTTCACATTAGACATAAGTTTTCCGGTAATAAATAAAAACTGCGCCTCTTTTATTTTGTAATTCGCCTGAATGGTTTCAGAGCCATAAATTTCAAAAGCTCTTTCAACGGTATATAAGACTTCTATTTCAGAATTGATTTCAGCACCTTCAATTGCAAATATTTTGAAGTCGCCGTATTCTTCAACATTGCTAACGTCTTTTATATTTTCTTCATTTAATAAAACGACTTTTCCAGACGGACTAATTGTTCTTGCTTTTACACTAATAAGTTGTTTTACGTCATACATTGGGATGTAAACAGTGTTGTGTTGCGCAATTCCATTATCGTCATTAACACGAATAATGGTGTGTTTAGTTTCGTAAAGTCTTGGCTCTGAAGCAACTTCATCAGCATGATATTCTACAATAACTTTTTTGAAAATAGCAACTGAAGACGCTTCTTTTTCGTCACTGCTTAATTTATGTAATTTTGGTTTTTTTTGCCAATCATACGTTTTGTAATGCTGAGCAATACCAGTTGTAGTTGTTAGTAATATGGCAATCAGTGCAATTTTTTTTATCATTATATCTGTTCTAATATTATACTTTTTTTATAGGCTTTTTGTAAACTTTTTATAAATTGATTCCAGTTATCAAAATCTTTCAATTCAATACTTAAGGTCTTAACGTAAATAGTTTTAGTTTGTGTTATCACATTACCATTTTGTTCATAGTTTATTTTAAAACCATAGTTTGGATCTTCAAAAACCAAAGCATCAGGAACGTAGCTCGCTTGATAGCCTTCAGGAATTTCAAAATTGGTGGTAAAATGTCTTTCGAACTTATAATCTATTTTTTTACTAAATTTTCGGCCTTCGGTTTCAACATCACTGTTAGACAGTGAGCGATCAATATTCAAGTTGATATAAATTTTGTCTCCAATATTTCTCGTGTAACTATCTATAATCAGGTCGTATTCTAAAATCAGAGGCGTAGCCTTATTGTCAAAATGGGTTTTATTAATATTGGTATATTTTGTTTTGTTGTTTCCCAACGCAAGTGTCGTATTAAGGTATTCTTCTTCCGTTTTACTTTCTTTTTTATAGGTGTAATCTGATACAAATTCTACCTTGTCATAACCTTGAAGGGAACGTTTTTCAGATACTTTTAACGTTCCATTTTCTAAATGCATTTTAGTTGTAATATTGGTAACACTTTGTTTTGCTTTTTGTGCAGGAACTTTAATAATTTCAAAATTGTCTTTATCAATTCCTACGAGTGCCTCTTTGGTTTGAATAAATGCACTTGGCATACCAAATGGCACATAGCTATCTGTAGCATCCAGAAAGATAGTGTCATTTTCTATAATTGCTGTAGTAATCATATGATTATCAACAGAGGTTGTAGGAACTTCGTAGTATGAGTAAGGCTTACTTCTAGAGCCAATCCATGTTCTGTATGCTTCAATACCAACATGATTGAGCATTTCATATAATAAATTTGACATGGCTTTACAATCACCATAACGAGTTTCACAGGTTGCAGCTGCTCCAGCAGGAATAAATCCACCATAACCATCACCAAACGCAATGTAATTGATGTTATTTTGTACCCATTCAAAAATTGCTTTTGCCTTCTCCTCTTTAGTATTTAGTGCACTTGTAATCTCATCTGTAATTTCATGTACCTTGGCCAAGTCATTAGTATCCACCTGATCTAATAAACTGACATACCATTTGTATAAATCTGATAAATCATTTGAAACATTTATTATTTTACCATTGCTTTCATAATTTTTTATGTAAAGTAATATGTGTGGTAAGTAATACATAGGCGCTTCACTATCATCTTCTAATTGAAAGCCTTCGGTGTTGTTAGCACTCCAGGTGTAAATAGTGCTGGTTTCCGTTTCTTCTTTTTTGAAATCTAAATTAATTGATTCGGTGTTGAACTCGACATAACCAATTTCTACATGTTTTGGAAATTCAACAGAGAGCTGTGCGCTTTTAGTTGGCACATGAATAGCAAAATTAAAACCACCTAGAAATTGAGGTTCTTTGATAATACGCTTATAGCTCAAATACGTTTCTGCACCTTGAGTGACTGCCGGAAATATAAAGCTTTTAAATTCGTCATCACTGTAAAACACCATGTTATCGAATTCTTGCTTAGTTTCAATATAATCAACGTTTATTTTCTTATCTGATGCTGGTAAATAGGTATAGGCTTCAATATCTTTAATTTCTGAAAAACTACTGTAGCCAATAGATTCGTTGGCGAAATATAATTTTTTTGAACTGATAAACTTTCCTTGTTCTGTGACGTTTTGAACAATATCAAATTTGTCGTTGATTAATTTTATAGTGATGTGTTGATGTCTTTTAAGGTAGATGTAATCTTTATCTGAAAAATCTTGTGACCAACAGAGAAATGGTACAAGTAAAAAAAAGAAAAAATATTTAGGCATTGTTTGGGTGTTTTAATTCAAATATAGACTATTTATCTTTAACTTAGTTGTGTTAAAAATAGTATATAACTCATAGCTAATATCATACCAAAATGACACCTACATTTGATAAAATTCACTTAAAATTTAAGTTAAACGGCTCCTCTTTTGATCATGACGAATTGAAAGAAGTTGCTTATAGTCTCGTAAAAGAAGGCGAAGCCTTTGAAAAAGTAGCAGGTAATTTTTTACTGGACTGGTTAGATAGTAAAGATTACATTTTGGTTAGTACATCGGGAACAACAGGTTTGCCCAAGACAATTAAAATTAATAAAAAACACATGGTTAATTCTGCAATCATGACAGGTGACTTTTTTAAGATTCAGCCAGGTGATACTGCTTTACATTGTTTACCAAGTCGTTATATATCTGGTAAAATGATGCTAGTACGTGCCATGATTTTAGGTTTAGAATTAGACATGGTCGCTCCAACTTTACATCCTGCTTATGATGATGAAAAAGATTATGATTTTTGTGCAATGATTCCGTTGCAACTCAAAAATTCTTTAAATAGATTACAACATATCAAAACGCTTATTGTAGGAGGTGCGAGTGTTTCAAAAGCACTTATTGATAGTTTACAAGATTTAGAAACGAGTGTATATGAAACCTTTGGTATGACAGAAACTATTAGTCATTTTGCAGTTAAAAAATTAAATCATAATACCTCAATGAGCAAGGCTTTTGAAACATTACCAGATGTACGTATTTCTAAAAATGAAAACGATTGTTTAGTTGTTGATGCACCAAAATTAAGTGATGCTATTATAGTGACAAACGATTTGGTGAATATGGTTTCTGAACATCAATTTGAAATTATTGGGCGATATGATAATATGATTAACTCTGGAGGAGTAAAGGTTTATCCAGAACTGATAGAATTAAAGCTTCAGGATTTGATAGAACCTCGTTTTTTTATTGCTTCAGAAACAGATAATGATTTAGGTCAGAAAGTCATTCTCGTTATTGAAGGCGAAACGGCAGATTTTGATAAAGAAGTATTCTCACAATTAGACAAACATGAGGTTCCAAAAATGGTTTATACGATTCCTAAATTCTTAGTCACTGAAACTGGAAAACTTCAACGAAAAAAAATTCTGGATACTATTTTAACGTAGTTTACTCATTGAAAAGAAGGTTTCACTCACTTTCCATTTTTTAAAATAGGATATGATGATAAGTTTGGTATGAACTTTAAACTTTAATCATCATGAAACTATTATTACAATTATCGTGCTTCTTTTTAATAAGTATCTGCTTAAATGCACAGCAAAGAAATATAACAGGAACTGTATCTTCAGCAACTGATGGATTGCCATTACCTGGTGTAAATGTTATTATTAAAGGCACATCAAATGGCGTTCAAACCGACTTTGATGGTTATTACTCAATATATGCGCAAACGGGAGATGTCTTAGTGTTTTCTTTTTTAGGAATGAAAGAAACAACAGCAATAGTGGCTAAAACAGACGAACTAAATGTTAGTATGATTGAAGATGTAGAAAAATTAGAAGAAATTGTAGTTTGCGGATTTTCATCTAAATCATCTCATTCAAATAGATCTAATTTTAGACCAAAGCCAACATTGTCTTCTGTTTTTGGAGGACGAGCATCAGGAGTTAATAGTGCTTATTTAAAAGGCAAACCTGGAGTAGCGTCTAGAGTCAATGTCCAAAGTAATTCCATTAGCACTAATACTAGAGAACCACTGTTTATTTTAGATGGACAACCGATAACGAGAGGTCAATTGAATAGTATTCAAATTAATAAAATAAAACATGTTGAAATTCTTAGTCCTATGCAGGGTAAAGTTTTATATAACTATGAAGGCTCCAAGGGCGTTGCCGTATTGCGCACAAAAGGAATAAGAAATAACAATGTCGATGTAAATATTTTAAACGATTTTTTAAATGAGTCCTATACTCAAATTGTAGACAATCCATTCAAGCGCTCACATTTATCTCCTTTGTCAACCTTTTCAATTGATGTAGATAAGGCATCATACAGCAATATCAGACGTATGTTGAATAACGGACAAACAGTTCCAAAAGATGCTGTAAGGATTGAAGAAATGGTAAATTATTTCAATTATGATTATCCACAACCACAAGACGAACATCCATTTTCAATAAATACAGAAGTAATTCAAACACCATGGCATCAAAAAACGCGATTAGTTAGAATCGGACTTCAAGGAAAAACATACGACAATGAAGAATTGCCTGCATCCAATCTTACTTTTCTTATTGATGTTTCTGGTTCAATGAGTTCTCCAAATAAATTACAATTATTAAAAAGTGCCTTTAAGCTTTTAGTAAACCAATTAAGAGATAAAGATATGGTGTCAATTGTAGTCTATGCTGGAGCTGCTGGAGTTGTATTAGAACCAACTCAAGGTCATAAGAAGAATGTTATTTTAAAAGCACTAGACAATTTAGAAGCTGGTGGTTCAACTGCTGGAGGAGCAGGAATTCAATTGGCTTATCATTTAGCCGAAAAACATTTTAAAAAAGGAGGTAATAATAGAGTAATATTAGCAACAGATGGTGATTTCAATGTTGGAGCTTCAAGTGATAGCGATATGCAAACTCTTATTGAAGAGAAACGAAAATCTGGTGTATTCTTATCAGTTTTAGGTTTTGGATACGGAAACTACAAAGATTCAAAATTAGAAACACTTGCAGATAAAGGCAATGGGAATCATGCTTATATCGATAATATGCAGGAGGCACAAAAAGTCTTCGGAAAAGAATTTGGAGGTACGTTATTTACCATTGCTAAGGATGTAAAAATTCAAGTGGAATTCAATCCAAAGAAAGTACAAGCTTACCGACTTATTGGTTATGAAAACAGATTACTTGCTGCAGAAGATTTCATTGATGACACCAAAGATGCAGGTGAGTTGGGAAGTGGTCATACGGTTACAGCTTTGTATGAAATAATTCCAGTAGGAGTAGAAGTTGATTATTTAAAAGACATTCCAAGACTGAAGTACACAACTAATTTAACTTCTGATAAATATCACGACGAATTGTTTACAGTGAAATTTAGATATAAAAAGCCAGATGAATCAAAAAGTATTGAAATGATTCATATTCAGAATTCAAACCTATCTGAACCATCTGAAGATATGAATTTTGTATCTGCAATTGCCTTATTCGGAATGAGACTTAGAGCATCAAAATATGATAATAATGCAACAATTGAAGATATCATTAGACTAGCTAATAGCGGAAGAGGTAAAGATGATGATGGTTACAGAGCAGAATTTATAAGACTTTTAGAATCTTATGAACATCTGTAGATGAGTTTACCTTTTGTAAAGAGCGACTAGTTAGTCGCTCTTTCTCTTTTTATGTTTTTTACTAATTGAAGTGAGTGTTTCACTCATTCATTATTTTATCTGCAACTATTTGGTTGTAAGTTTATTATGAACTTAAAAACCAAACAAATGAAACATTTTATTATTACATTCGGATTACTGTTGTTTTCATACACAGTTACAAGTCAGGACAAAAATATTGAAACGAAATCTATTGAGTTAGATAACTTAATCAACTTTGTTGTTGAACAAATAGACAGAAAAACTGAAGCTTCAGAAGCTCCTCTGGATAATATTATCTTTTTATTGGAAACACCTTTAAATGATCTTATAACTGAAGATAAAGTCATTTTAAATCAAGCCTTCAAACTGGTATCAAAACGATTAACCGAAGACGATTACATTTCAATTTTGACCTACACAGGATTTAACGGAATCGCTTTAAATCAAACCTCTCCAAAAGAATTAAAAGCAATTTTATATACCATTGATAATTTAAAATTGAGCGTTAAGGAGTTTCATGACGATGGCATTGCATTAGCTTACCAATTCGCCAATGAAAATTTTATGGAAGAAGCAGTAAATACAGTCATTATGATTAGAAATCCGAATGCTGCAAATAGAGAACAGGTAACTGTGGAGAATACTAAAGCACCCAAAGTAAAAAACAATGTGGTTTTAATTACAGCTATGGCGTTATTACCTGAGCTTATTTCGGTGATTAAGGATTAGAACTCGGATTTTTATATAAAAAATAAGCAGCAATACTACCTACAAGTGAAAAGCCTGACATAATTGCAAAGACATGTCGAAGACCAATTTCTCCAGGATTTGCATCTAAAACGTAACCCATTAACGGACCAGCAAATATGTCAGGCGTATAACCAACAATAGATATAAATCCGACAGCAGTTCCTGTGAGAGCTAATGGAATTTTAGATTCTTCTAAAGTTGCAAAATAAAGAACTCTTGCAGAATAGACTCCCAGTGCCATTGTACCAATTGATAAAATAAATAAAAGTGTTGTAGAATCATTGAGGATACCTGATGCAAAAACGAGACTGGTAATTAGCATTAAGATAAAACCGATAATAATCCATAATGAAGCTCTTGTTCGATCAGCTAATAAACCAATTACGACGCCAATAACTGGTCTCATATATAATAAATACGTACCAACTTTTGCTGAATCAATCTCATTATAATTCATCACCTGATTGGCATAAAGACTGAAAACATCAGTCATTTTATATCCAAAATAAGCACATAAAATGATAATCATCAAAAGCCAGACAGCTCTAAACTTCATAACTTGTTTGAAACTGGAAAGTGTCAGTGATTTTGACTTATCAATTGTATTTTCTTCCGAAGAATTTAAGTTTTTAAGAAAGAAAAACACCAATAGAGCAATGATACATATGGCAACAGATGAATAAATAATGACTTGTTTGAACGCTTCACGACGTTCATCCAAAGTTGTAACTTCAATTTCCTTCGTAATAAAAAATGAAAATATCATAACACCTACAGAACCAAAAAGCGCAGCTGTAAGTCCGCGTCCACCATCTAAAAACCCAAAAGCGATGCCTTGTTTATCTGTTCCTCCCCAAATTCGGGTGGCTTTTATCATAGAAGCCCAAAACAAAAATATTGTTGTAAAACCCCAAAAACCATAGAGTAGATGAAGGTTTTTTAAGGTTGGATAAGTTGCCAGATAAAAACCACCTAGAGCAGTTAGCATTAAAGCAACAGACATTAAAATGTGAGGTTTAAATTTATCGGCTAGTGGTCCTCCAAATAAATAAGAAAACAAGGCTACTAATCCATAAATAGAAAAGCAGCTTCCAATTTGTAGGTTGGTTATGGCAAAAGTTTCTAAAAAAGTGGGTCTGAAAATACGTTGTAAAACAAAAGGTAGAATAAAAACAGCTTCACCAGCTAAGATGAGTAAGATGATGATATAAGCTGGCGAACTAGTTTTATTGTTTTTCATTATACCTGCAAAACACCCATATTAAATGGTTTTTCAATAGGAGCGTGGTTAGCTGCTTCTATTCCCATACTAATCCAGGTTCTAGTGTCTAAAGGATTGATAACAGCATCTGTCCATATACGAGCAGCTGCATAATATGGAGACACTTGATTGTCATATCTGTTTTTAATTTTATCAAATAACTCCTTTTCTTTCTCTTCGGTAATTTTCTCTCCTTTTTTCAGAAGTGATGCTTTTTCAATCTGAAGTAAAACCTTTGCAGCAGAATTCCCACTCATAACCGCTAGCTCTGCACTAGGCCAAGCCGCAATTAATCTTGGGTCATAGGCTTTTCCACACATGGCATAGTTTCCTGCACCATAACTGTTACCAATAACGATGGTGAATTTTGGCACAACTGAATTACTAACGGCATTCACCATTTTTGCACCATCTTTAATGATTCCTCCATGTTCCGATTTGCTACCAACCATGAAACCAGTAACGTCTTGTAAAAATACTAACGGAATTTTCTTCTGATTACAATTGGCAATAAAACGGGTGGCTTTATCAGCACTGTCATTATAAATCACGCCACCAAACTGCATTTCACCTTTTTTGGTTTTTACCAGTTTACGTTGATTGGCAACTATACCAACAGCCCAACCATCTATTCTTGCATAGGCTGTAATAATGGTTTGTCCGTAACCTTCTTTATATTCATCAAACTCGCTATTATCAACCAATCGCTTGATGATGTCTTTCATATCGTATTGATCTGCTCTTGAACGTGGCAATATTCCGAAGATATCATCCGGATTTTCCTTAGGCTTTTTGGACGCAACTTTATTAAATCCTGCTTTGTCATAATCACCAATTTTATCCATTATTCGCTGAATGGTTTCCAAAGCATCTTTGTCATCTTTGGCTTTATAATCAGTCACTCCAGAAATCTCGCAATGTGTGGTTGCACCTCCTAAAGTTTCATTATCAATCGTTTCTCCAATGGCAGCTTTTACCAAGTAACTACCAGCAAGAAAGATACTTCCGGTTTTGTCCACAATTAAAGCTTCATCACTCATAATAGGTAAATAGGCTCCACCTGCAACACAACTTCCCATAACAGCTGCAATCTGCGTAATTCCCATACTGCTCATCACGGCATTATTTCTGAATATGCGTCCGAAATGCTCTTTATCAGGAAAGATTTCATCTTGCATAGGAAGGTAAACTCCAGCTGAATCCACTAGGTAAATGATAGGTAATCTGTTTTCAATAGCAATTTCCTGAGCACGTAAATTCTTTTTTCCGGTAATAGGAAACCAGGCGCCAGCTTTCACAGTAGCATCATTGGCAACAACAATGCATTGTTTGCCTTTAACATAGCCCATTTTTACAACGACACCACCAGATGGGCAGCCACCATGTTCTGCATACATATTGTCTCCAGCAAATGCTCCAATTTCGATCGAAGGTTTCTTAGCATCTAACAAATAGTCAATACGCTCTCTGGCTGTCATTTTTCCTTTAGAATGATGCTTTTCAATACGTTTTTCACCGCCACCTAGTTTTACCTTAGCCAAGCGTTTTTTTAAATCTGAAAGGAGTAATTTATTGTGATCTTCGTTTTTATTGAAGTTGATATCCATAGTCTGTTTAATTTGTCACGAATTTACGAAACCCTTAACGGATTAAAAAGTGAATAATTTGTTAAAAATAATAACATGGAAATAGTTTCCTAGGAATATAATAATTTTTTATTGTATATTTGTATCAGAAAATACAATTTATATGAAACATATCATAGCATTCGGTGGAAGTAACAGTAAGAATTCCATTAATAAACAATTAGCAATTTATGCCGCTTCATTGATTGATGATGCTAAAGTCACCATTTTAGATTTGAATGATTTTGAACTTCCGATTTATGGAATTGATTTTGAAATAGAACATGGAATACCAGATACTGCATTCCAATTTATAGATCATATCAAATCGTCTGATGGAATTATTATATCCTTGGCTGAACACAATGGTGCGTATTCAACGGCGTTCAAAAATTTATTCGACTGGATGTCTAGAGCAGAGCAAAAAACATTTTTTAAGAAACCAATGTTGTTAATGGCAACATCACCTGGAGCAAGAGGAGGACAATCTGTCTTAGGCATGGCAAATGATCGTTTTCCAAGACATGATGCAGAAATTACTGGTATGTTTTCACTACCATCATTTGGAACCAATTTCCAAGATGGGAAAATAATTAATGAGGACTTAAATAATCAATTGCTTAATCAAGTTAAGCAGTTTCAAGATAAATTATAAGTATGGACATCCAACATGAACACAACTCAAAAAAAGGCCGATTCTTTTATGAATTAGATGGCATTCAAAAAGCTGAAATGACCTACAGTCAGGCTGGAACTGATAAAATTATCATTGATCATACTGAAGTTGACGAATCCCTAAAAGGTCAGGGAATTGGTTACGAACTCGTTGAAGCTTCTGTAGCCTATGCAAGAAATCATGAACTTAAAATTGTACCATTATGTCCTTTTGCAGCAGCTGTATTTAAAAAGAAAAGTGACTATAGCGACGTTTTATTTTAAGCACAAAACATGGGAGATTTAGCTAAAGATATCAATTCGAAGTTTGAAAATAATAGGGTGAAAGCCTTACTCAATATTATTTATACTGCTAACTGGATCACAAGTTGTCAGAATGAATTTTTTAAAGATTTTGGAATTTCACCACAACAGTATAATATTTTGAGAATACTGAGAGGAGCAAACGAACCCTTAAATGTTCAAACCATTAAAGATCGAATGCTAGAACGTTCTCCCAATGCGACTCGTTTAATGGATAAACTTTGTGCTAAACATTATATTGAGCGTTTACCTTCAGACCATGATAGACGTGTTGTGAAAATCGCCATAACAAAATTAGGATTAGACTTATTAAGTTCAATTCCTGATGATTTTAATAAAACTTTGCTGAAAAATTTAAGCGAAGAAGAAGCAGAACAACTGAGTAATCTGCTTGACAAAATGCGCTAACGTTATTTTACAAACCTTCAACTGTAGCTATGTAACAGAGCGTTTTTTTAACTAAATATTTTCCATGGAAAGTATTAAATATTAATTATGATGAAACTAAATACTATAAAAAGAGCAGGACGGAGTCATTTCGTCAATATGGGACCAATTCGTTTGAGACAACCATTTCCAACACAACACATAGAAATGATAGATCCATTCGTATTACTACATCATTATGGTCCTTATCAGATTTCAGAAACTAATAATCCGTTTGATTTGGGTCCACATCCTCATAGAGGCTTTGAACCAGTAACATTTTTAGTCCAAGGCGAACAATTACATCGCGATTCTTTAGGCAATGAAAGTGTTGTTAAATCTGGAGATGTGCAATGGACAACCGCTGGACGCGGAATTATTCATGCTGAAAGACCCACAAAAGAATTTGTAAAACAAGGAGGTACGATTGAAGGTATTCAGCTATGGTTGAATTTACCTTCTGAAAAGAAAATGATGGAAGCTAATTATCAGCATGAAAAACATGAAGATTTTAATGTGATAACTTCCGAAGATCAACAAATAACTACCAGAATTATTGCTGGAGAATTAGATAATACGTTCGGAAGAATTAAAACGCAAACAGCTGTGAATGCCTTTATGATTGATGCTAAAGCAGGAGGAGAGCAGATAATCAAATATTCAAAATCTCATCAAGGAATGGTATATCTTTTAAAAGGAAAGGTAACTGTTAATGGAGTTGAAGCTATAGAACTTGACAAAAATCAACTCATGGAATTCAATCAGGATGGTGAAGGTTTCTCTATTAAAGCTGAAAAAGATAGTCAGTTATTATTCTTATCTGGTGAGCCAATTAATGAGACTGTAGCAACTTATGGTCCTTATGTTATGAATTCTCAAACAGAACTGTTAGAAGCGATGAGAGATTATCAAATGGGTAAAATGGGATTTCTTCCAGCAAATTAATTTTTTGTCATGTCGAGCGTAGTCGAGACATCTTAATAATAATCAATTATGTATAACTTATTTTCCTTTTTTAGTGGAAAGTAAATAAGAATAAAAATGAAAATAATAATACACAAATCAGCTACAAGAGGATTCGCAAATCATGGATGGTTAACATCTTATCACACCTTCAGTTTTGCCAATTATCAAAATACAGAACGTATGAATTTTGGCGCACTTCGTGTCTTAAATGATGATGTTGTTCAGCCTAAAATGGGATTCGGAACGCATCCGCATCAAAACATGGAAATCATTTCAATTCCTTTACAAGGCGCATTATCTCACAAAGATAGTATGGGAAATAAACGTGCTATTGACGTTGGTGAAGTTCAGGTCATGAGTGCTGGAACTGGACTAACACATTCAGAATTTAATGACAGTAAAACAGACGAAGTTAATTTTTTGCAATTGTGGATTATTCCTGAAGAATTAAATGTAGAACCCAACTATGAGCAACGTCTTTTTCCTAAAGAAGAACGCGTAAATAAGTTGCAAACGATAGTCGCTCCTAAAGATAAATTAGAAAGTAATGCTTTGCCTATAAGTCAGCAGGCATATATCTATAGAACAAACTTAGAATCAAATAAAGGAATCGATTTGAAAGCTAGATCGGAACAAAACGGTATATATATATTTGTGGTTGATGGTGAAATTGAAGTAGCTAATTACACTCTTGTAAAACGAGATGCCATTGGTGTTTATGAAACAGAAACTGTAAAAATAAAAGCGATTCAAAATTCAGAATTAATTATTATTGAAGTTCCTATGGCATAAACTTCCTGTTGATTAATAACAAAAAAGCATCTAAATTTGGATGCTTTTTTTAGTTTAAAAATGCGATATTTGTAATTCCCTTAAAAATAAAATTATGGCAATGAATAAAAATACAGTGTTAGCTTGGGCTACCACAATTATGATAATAGTTGGATTAGGTTTAATAGCATTAGGAGCATTTCGATATGATGATGTGGCTGGATGGGGTTTTGCAGCTGTTGGAATTGGCTTTTTCGCCATTGCTTGGGTGTTTAATGCGCTTAAAGGAAGAGTTTAATACCCAAGCAAAGGGTAGCCTATAAAAAACAAAATAAATAACATGTTTTTATAAGTATTTTGTTTTTTATAAGCTGTAGAGATACAAATATAAAAGGTAGAATTTAAATCTATATTTAGTCAACGTTATTTATATAACAAACAACTCAACAAATTAACAACTAACAAACTTTTTAAAAATGAGTGATGACAAGAAAGTAATCTTCTCTATGTCTGGTGTTACAAAGACATTTCAATCTGCTAATACACCAGTTCTAAAGAATATATATTTGAGTTTCTTTTATGGTGCAAAAATAGGCATCTTGGGTCTTAATGGTTCTGGTAAATCGACATTATTGAAGATTATAGCAGGTGTCGATAAAAATTATCAAGGTGATGTAGTGTTTTCTCCTGGATATACAGTTGGCTATTTGGAGCAGGAACCTAAACTTGATGATGATAAAACAGTTATGGAAGTTGTGCGTGAAGGTGCTGCTGAAACTGTAGCGATTCTTGATGAATACAATAAAATAAATGATCAGTTTGGTTTAGAAGAAGTCTATAGTAATCCTGATAAAATGGAGAAACTAATGAATCGTCAGGCCGAACTTCAAGATCAAATTGATGCGTCTAATGCATGGGAATTAGATACTAAATTAGAAATTGCCATGGATGCGCTTCGTACACCTGATGGAGATAAGAAAATCGGAGTATTGTCTGGAGGAGAGCGTCGTAGAGTAGCACTTTGTCGTTTACTACTGCAAGAACCTGATGTGTTATTGTTAGACGAACCTACCAACCACTTGGATGCCGAATCTGTTCATTGGTTAGAGCATCATTTAGCACAATACAAAGGTACTGTTATTGCAGTAACACACGATAGATACTTCTTAGATAATGTTGCTGGATGGATTTTAGAGCTTGATAGAGGTGAAGGAATCCCTTGGAAAGGAAATTACTCATCTTGGTTAGATCAAAAATCGAAACGAATGGCTCAGGAAAGCAAAACAGCTTCCAAACGTCAGAAAACTTTAGAACGCGAGTTGGAATGGGTTCGTCAAGGTGCTAAAGGTCGTCAAACGAAACAAAAAGCACGTTTGAAGAACTACGATAAATTAATGAGTCAAGATCAGAAACAACTGGATGAAAAGCTTGAAATATACATTCCTAACGGTCCACGTTTAGGAACGAATGTTATCGAAGCCAAAGGCGTTAGCAAAGGTTACGAAGACAAATTATTATATGAAGACTTAAATTTCAATCTGCCTCAGGCTGGAATAGTTGGTGTTATTGGTCCGAATGGCGCAGGAAAGACAACTATTTTCAGAATGATTATGGGAGAAGAAACGCCTGATAAGGGTGAGTTTATTGTTGGTGATACTGCCAAAATAGCTTATGTGGATCAGTCGCATTCTAATATAGATCCCGAAAAATCCATTTGGCAGAATTTTAGTGATGAGCAAGAGTTGGTGATGATGGGAGGAAAGCAAGTAAATTCAAGAGCCTATTTAAGTCGTTTTAATTTTTCAGGAAGTGAACAAAATAAAGCTGTTAAATTATTATCTGGAGGAGAACGAAACCGATTACATTTAGCTATGACACTCAAAGAAGAAGGTAATGTATTACTTTTAGATGAGCCAACTAATGATCTTGATGTCAATACCTTAAGAGCATTAGAAGAAGGTCTGGAGAATTTTGCTGGCTGTGCTGTTGTAATTAGTCACGACAGATGGTTTTTAGATCGTATTTGTACGCACATTTTAGCTTTTGAAGGCAATAGCCAGGTGTATTTCTTTGAGGGTAGTTTTTCAGATTATGAAGAAAACAAGAAAAAACGTTTAGGTGGAGATTTAATTCCGAAACGTATCAAGTATAAGAAACTAGTGCGATAGATAGTTTTAAATATATTGTAATAAAAAAAGCCAGCAAATAAGCTGGCTTTTTTATTTATTACTAAGTTGATGTTTAAGTTTTTTGTTTTCCTTTTTTAATTTGTAAACTTTAATGAAGTTTAGAATTAATAGAAGTAGTAGAGTTGTAAATCCGATGGATAATATAGCAACCATCTTTGAATCATCCTGCATATTACTAAAGTTTAATTGTTAGTATCATAGAGGTGACCATCAGTAAAATCAGTGTATTCTTTATCTACGTTTGATTTATATTTACTCTTATCCATTAAGCGTTTGTTCTCAGCTTTAAGTTTATACATTTTGATGACTGCAATACCAATAAAAAAGGCAAAAATAACAGCGGTTATAATGAGTACAATAGTGAGCTGAGTTGTACTTACAAGGGAGTAATTCCTTAAGAAGTTAGCTAACATATCTTTTTAAGTTTAATTAGATTTGGTTCTCAAATATACAATTTTAATCGAAACGCCAACTATTTAATTTTAAAAAAGTTACATTTTAACGTTTACACTTCATCCGATTTTTTGTACCAGTCAACTAGAATCACTTCTATAAGCTCATTTTCCTTATTTACGATAGATTTAAATAATTCTACATCACTTAATCCATCAGTTCCTCTGTAGTGATATGGATATACTTTTTTAGGTTTAAAATCTAAAACGGCATCTGCAGCAGCTTTAACAGGCATTGTGTATGGTAAATTCATACAAACAAAGGCAATGTCGATATCTTTTAATCGTCGCATTTCTGGAATATCTTCAGTATCTCCAGAAATATAAACGCGTTCTTCACCTAACGTTAATACATAACCATTGCCACGCTTTTTAGGATGAAATTGTAACGCTTCTTCTCTAAGATTGTACATCGGAATGGCTTCAATAATCAATTCAATATCGGCGAGCGCATAGGCTTTTGTTTCAGCATTAGAAAGTGCAATAGTCTGATTATTTAAGGCTGAAGGCAGTTGATCTGCAACAGCATGAGGTGCAATTATTTTTGTACTTTCAGTTGATACAGCCTCTAAAGTTTTTATGTCTAAATGATCACCATGAATATCGGTAACTAAAATATAGGTTGGTGGTTTCTGACCTTTAAAAGCTTCAGCTCCTCCAACAGGATCAACATATATAATGACATTACCATACTCTAAAACCAATGTACCGTGAGAAATGGGTTTAACAATGACATTACCATCTGACAAATCAGTATCGTTAGCATCAGATTTACGTTCAGAACTCAATTCTGTTTCGGTAGAATTATCAGTTGTAGTGGACTTGGTATCGTTTTTATCAGATTTACATGAATAAACCGATATACTAATCAGTAGAACTATAAGCTTTAAGTATTTCATAAGGTATATTTTTTTAGTATCTCAAAGATAATTACAAAAAAGGATTAAAGAAAGTATGTAACAAAGTATTCAATTTGTATACTCATAATTTAAGCGCATTAAGTTTTTAAAATCATATTTTTTAACGAAATTGCTTGTCCGAAACTTTGTTCAACTAAAAATACTATACATACCATGTCTGACGATTTTGATTTATTAGAAACCAATACTAACGAGAAAAGTGAGAAAGTAGATGTTAATTGGGGAAAAGCCATTGACACTATGAAATCTAAATTAGCTCAAGAAGATGATCCTGAAAGCCGTCAGAAGATATTGAACGCAACACTTGACGATGTCGTTCACATGGCAGAAAAGGATAGAACTACGCTTTTAGATGCAATTAAAGATCTTACAGACTATCAGGACGAAGTTGGAATTATTTTCGAAAAATTTTCTGCGCTTAATCCAGAGGAGCAAAAAATCATTGATGATGCTATCAAACGTTTAGAGCGTGCTAAAGTTGAATTGGAAGATGCTGAAGCTAAACCTGATACGTGGTGGAACAATCTTTGGGGAAGAAAAAGCAAAATCAAAAAAGCCCAAGATGAATTAAAAATTGCTCAAAAGGACAGAGATGCAGCCGATAATAAAGCAAAGGCTATGTTTCAAACACGTATTGAAAGTGCTGATGTACAAACGTTATTAAGCGAATTAAGTTATAAGTCTCAAGCCGCTGTGACGCGACTAAAAAATCGTGAAGTAGAAATAAAAGAAGTAGAAGATAAATTGCAAACAGCAATTGTTGAAGCAACTAAAAACCATACGAAAGCTTTAGAGAAGAAAAAAGAGGTAGAAGCTAAGCTTGAAGAAAAATATGCAGCTTTAAAACAAGCGCGTCAGGCTTTAGAAGAAATTGTAGATAAACAATCTGCCGAGTATGCGCAGGCCATTGGTAACGTGACAACGTTAGAACAAGCTGTTGAAGAATTAGAAGGACTTAAAAATGCTTACACAACATTAGCGGCTTCTAAAGATAGTTTCGTTCATAAGCATAACCTTACAATTAAAGTTTTAACGTCTTTACGTAGCAACCTGCAAACACATCGTGCTAAATTAAAAAGTGACACTGAAGAGCGTCTCAAATATTACGACGGTTACGTGGTCGCTTTAAAAGCAAGAACAGATCAGGAATTTGCTGCCATTTTAGAACATTTAGGTGTTAAAACCGATGAGCATATTGGCGAAACTTTAGCGTCAATGCATACGGCTAGTGCTAAAGCACGTCAGGAAATGATGGATAATATTCCAGTTCATGAAAAAGTAATGCAAGGAGTTTATAGTAGCTATGCCGAAGCTTTACAGGAAATTCGAGCAAAAGATGTCGATATCCAGAAGAATTTTGCAGAGCGTTATGGTATCGATATGAAAGAGATTTTCGAAGATTATTATAAAGCAGATCCAAATGCACCTTCAGGAGGTGATGGAGAACCAAAAGGAAGTCCGAAGCCAGAAGGTAGTAATGACGATTTGTTAAGCTAAATTAATAATGATGGCGTTACCAACTTTTGTTTTTATTGACAAAAGTTGGTCAGGCTTTCATTACTCGCTCTCTTCGAGGAGCTCAAACATGTCATTCAATCCTTAACGCAAATTCAGATTCATTTCAAATTTAAACGAAATATTTAAAACAATTCTGGCTATACAGCCAACAGCAAACAGCTAACAGCTAAACATGATTGTAACGCCATTAGATTCCGCAATATTAGATTCTAAAGAACAATACATCTTTTATCATAAAAAAGTAGATTTTGTTCTTAAAGAGCTTATTGTAAGTGTTCAAAAGGAAAATCTATGCACATCAAAAGAACTCGTCTTTTTTAAACAATATCGTGATTTACTGTTGTATTCAATCGAAGCCATGCGTGTCAAGTACATGTATGACGAAGAGGATAACATGAAAGTCGATTTAACCGATTCTGGGTTTCCGAATTATTTGGAGTTTAGATATCTATTCAATGATTTGTCTTTAAGAGATAATTACATTGCTAAGCTTAAGGATGTAAGTGAACTGCAAAATGAGTTTCTGGATCAGTTATTACGAAAGAAACAACCGGTAAGAAAAGATAAATTATTTCAGGCAGCATCTATTGTTTATTACACGTCTGTAGAACAGAAATATATTTTCAATCGTTTTGTACAAGGTAAAATCATTGAAGCTCCAGAAACGGCTTCAGCAGATTATATGACGAGCTGGAGTTTTTATGATGTGTCTCATAACCGACCATTTATATGTTTTATGTATTTCGATTATGATGGTCGTAATATTGAAAATTATAAAGATGAAATTTATGAAGTCCTAAAAAATACAGCAGATCGTGATATGGACTTAGATACGATGGCTTATGGAATTGATAGAAAACTACCAGATGTAAAACCTAAACATATCAAACGCATCGATTTAGGACCATTTCACAATGTGTTTGCAAAAGATGAAAACGAAATAACACATACCATTTTAAAAAGTATCGCTAATAAGGAAATTCCATTAGAGTCATATGCCTTATCATTTAAAATTCATGAAGTGTTTTCTGGAAGTGAATTTAAAGAAGGCGGTTATTTCAGTAAACAAATATTACAAAAATGGAGCGATGTCATTAAACAAAATTATGTTTTTGCACCACATCGAATCATACAATTATTGTATAACAAAACACCAGAGATTATGAATCTGCTGGCAAAGCCTCCAATAGAAGTAAGTAGTTTTAAGTAAGAAATATGTAGTTAATTAGTAAAGAATTGAAAATATAAGGTTTTAATAAAAAACTATTTCCACTAATGCAAGTATTGAAGACTGTGGACTAACAACTGTAGACTGAAAACTAAACAATGAGTTTTAAAACGTTATTAGCATATCAGAAAGGTTTTGATTTAGCAATGGAAATTTTTCATTTGACTAAATCTTTTCCTAAATCTGAAATGTTTGGATTGACTTCTCAAATGATACGCTCAAGTAGGTCAGTTTGCTCTAACATTGCTGAAGGTTATAGAAAACGTCAATATGAAAAGCATTTTATGAGTAAAATGTCTGATGCTGATAGTGAAAACTCAGAAACTCAATTATGGCTTGATTTTGCATTAGCGTGTGATTATATTTCTGAAGAAAAGAATAAAGAATTAATAGTAAAAGCCATGAAATAGGTAAGCTTATAAATTACATGATAAACAATCCACAGAAATTTGGATTACTATAAAATAATAAATTCAGACTTAGTCTAGATTACTGAAGACTGAGTACTGGATACTGAAGACTAAAACTATGGAACACAACTCAACATTTCCTATAAAACAAAATGAACTTGATATGCTTCGTGATGAAGTGACTTCCTATATTAAAAGTGTACAATGGGAACAAGGTCAGCGCGCAAAGAATAAAGATAAAGATGCTAAAGATGAATCGATTCTTTTGTATTTATCACGTGCCAAAGGAAATGGTGGAGCAGAAGTAACTTCAGTCTCAAAAACGGTTTTAGAACTCAAAAAACGACTGCTGCCTGAGTCGATTGCCATTCCTGTGTATCTCAATCAAACACTTTATGCAGTTCAGGAAGGTATTACTCTTGGGATTTGGATAAAAGACAGCTATTACGATGCTTCAGGTTTGTCTGGTTTATCTGAAAACAAATCGGCTTTAGATAATTCTGGTAAGCGAGAATACGAAAGCAAAATGCAAACGGCTACGGCGTTTATGTTGTTTTCAACGGCTTATAAAATTTTACATGATTTACAAACGATTGCTTCAGATGATTTAAGCGTCATGAAGAATAAATTTGCTGGAATTCCTGAGGTGTCTCTAATGTCGCCTTTAAAAGGAATTTCTTGTGCTCTATTTTATTACGACAAATATTTAGGTCATCCTGAAATTGTAAAAACAGATAAAGATGTTGTCGATTTTACTGTCGTGTACTTTGAAGCCTTAATTGCAGAAATTCAAATGCGTAAAAGCAGTTTGGAATACACTGAAACCATTCTCGACAGAACCTATAAACTTGAAAATTCCGAATTTGCTGTTTCAGGTTGGGATAATGTTTTTCAAGGTGCAGCAAAAAGTGTTGAATTTAATAAAATTCAGTTTGAACAAATTGTCGGAAACAGAGATGCTAAACATTTTGCTCGTCGTTTAACCGAGCGTATGCTGAGTTACGATTTTACAGCTAAAAAGAATCCGTTTCAGGAACTTGGAGGTTTCATGCCTGTGTTTATGGGTTACGGAATTCCAGGAACAGGTAAAAGTATGTTGATTGCTGCTATTGCTACTCGATTAAAAGAACATTGCGATAATTTAGATATTCCGTTCTTGTTTCACCCAATGCCAGATACACTGATTTCAACATTTCAAGGTGGTTCT
Source organism: Psychroserpens mesophilus (assembly GCF_000826645.1). Taxonomy (GTDB): domain Bacteria; phylum Bacteroidota; class Bacteroidia; order Flavobacteriales; family Flavobacteriaceae; genus Psychroserpens; species Psychroserpens mesophilus. The sequence goes on along the minus strand of NZ_JXJP01000003.1, from coordinate 250,243 downwards.
GCAGAAAAGATGGTGGACTGGATGAAGCCTTTACAAGATCCTTCAAAATTAATTTTTGCACCTATTGACGATGCCGAAAATAATTTGCAGGAACGAACTGCTCAAGGTGTGTCTGCTGGAGTAAAAGAAGTGATTGGTGTATTTTTAAGATACACTGAAGGTGCTTATGCAGTAAATTATGGTAATAGTTCAATTGGTTTATTTACCAACCTTCCTGAAATGTTAGATAAAGCTGTGATCTCTCGTGTTCAAGGTCGTTTCAAAATTGATGGCGCACGAACAGAACACGATTTCTTAGATCAGGATCATTTATGGTGGCGAAAACTAGATGATACAATGCCAGATTTCGTAAACATGCAAGGACCAGAAAATTATAGTTACCTGCAAGATCAAGGATTGGCAAAAAACATGGGAGAAATCCTAAACGTTTCAGATAAACCAACTGAAGAACGCGTGCTTAAAGCCTATGATAAAGTTGAAAGCAGCTTCAAAACAAACCAACATCTGTTTTATGCTAATTTGTATAAAGAAATTCAGAAAATCTTTCCATTTTTCTCATCTCGAGATGTGAGAAATATTCAGAGTGCTGTGTCATTGCGTTTAACCGATTTCGACTTAGAGGAAGACTGGTTTGAAAATCCTGAAATCTATTTCAAGAAAGATTACGAAACGAAATTTAACATGCTTCAGGAATTGATGCGAGCCAATATGAAAGGCTTGGATTTTTCTGAAATTCGTCGTCAGGAAGTCGTACGATATTTAGACAATGTAGCGACTATTGCTGATACCGACTTTAAACGAAAAGTGGAGTCGAGAGTCAATCAGTTGAAAATAGATACTGAAGCTCGTGAACAATTTGGAAAAAACTAAACATGGAAGAAACAAATTCAAAAAAGTCAATTGATGTTCAGGAAGTTTTGTCCTTAGGCTATATCTATCTACTTATTTTAGGAATTATTCATAATGCCATATATTTCAATCTGGTCGATGTGAATTATTTAGAACATTCTTCAGTTTTAGACGTACTTATTAGTCCGATAAGCGTTATTACGTCAAGTTTAAAATCATCAATGACTTTTCTTGCTATCATACTCATTAGTGTTATTTATGTTAAAGTGTTAATACCTTTACTTGTGAGGTTGCGAAGAAACAAAAAGAAGTATCAATCGGGTAAACATCTAAAAAAGATTAATGGTTTAGAAGCTTTTTCTAAAAACAGCTATGCATTACTCTTTATTATAGCGTTATTCATTTTAGGATATTTTCTGGGTTTTGGATATGGTAGAGGTATGAAAAATAAAACTCAAATTGCTGAGAATACCATAGAAAACACTCATAAAATTGAATTTATTAATGGTAAGACTTTAAATGCTAAGGTGTTGGGAAAAAATAGTTTAAGTGTTTTTTATATTGAGAAAGGAGATAAGAAGGTTTCTATTTCTCCAATAGATGGGAATGTACTTAAAATTCAGAAATTACAAAATAAAGACTAATCTATAATCTGTTTGAAAACCATTGTTACCATAAAAAATATTACACATCATGTACTTTCGAAGGCATGGGCAACACTTTATAGAATTGATTATGACTATCAGTTCAAAGATGGTCGTATAAAACGCTTGTCTAGAGAATGTTATAACAGAGGAGATGGAGCAGCTGTGTTATTATATAATGTTGAAAAATCAACTGTAGTTTTAACCAAACAATTCAGAATGCCGATTTATGAAAATAATAAAAGTGAAGGTATGTCTATAGAAGTTTGTGCTGGTGCCATTGATCAAAATGAATCTCCAGAAACTACAATCTTAAGAGAAATTGAAGAAGAAGTAGGTTATAAGATTACAGAGGCTAATTGTGTTTTGGAAGCCTATATGTCACCTGGCGCAATGACCGAAAAATTGTACTTGTTTTGTGCAGAATATTCAGAAGACATGCGAATCAATCCAGGAGGAGGTTTAGCTTCCGAAAATGAAGAGATAGATGTTTTAGAAATGCCATTTAGCGACGCTTTGAGTATGATTGAAACAAAAGAGATTATGGATGCAAAAACAATTATGTTATTGCAATATGCTCAGAATAATAATGTATTACAATGCAAAAATTAAAAGCTGCAAATTTATATAGAAGTGAACTTATACCAATTTCAGGGAAATTAGTTGAGCGTTATAATCAGTGCTTAAAAAAGCTTGGTTTTACTGAAACAAAACTCACAAAATTTTCAATTGATGGCATTGGTTGGAGTCCAGAAGTTGCAGAAGAAAAGGGAGAACAATATTATTTATGTAATGGCGAATCAAATCCGCATGGCATTATTATTTCACCATTACAAAATAACAAACCTGTGTATTTGCCTAATCATACATTTGATAGGGAAATGATGCAGCATATTTTTAAAACCTACGGAACTAAAATAAATGATATTACCAGAGATTCTGCAATTTGTATTGATTTTGATCAAAGAATAGATGCGTTTTATGAACCGTTAGATGTATTGAAATACAATACGATTCATATTAATTTTCATCTCATGAACAATTTGTACCATCAGCAAAAGGAACAATTGCAACTGATAGAAAAGTTCAAGCATGGTCATAATTTTATCGATGAAGACATTCATCAGGAATTACTAAACTCTGCTAAAACCTATGGTGATTTAAGAGACAGAGATTTAGAATTACCAGCAATTGATTTCAGAGTAAACTCCTTTTACACCAAATCATTTGGAGGTGTTTATGTGTTAAGAGATTTTATTTCTCCCATGGTCATCTTTGAAGATATGAAATGGTATAAAGAAGCGATTAAGGACACCATTCACGATGTTATTATTTTTCATATTTCTCAGCCTGAATTAATGGAAAAGCTTCGCGATCATATCATTATTGCCTATGATTTAGAAGATATTGTAGCGACAAAACGTTACGAGCGTATCAAGAAATTTGAATTTGCCAAATTTTTAAAAGATACACAACATCCTATCAAAGACATTTTAAACGATCCGTTGCTGTTCAAGAGTTATTTAAATAAAATTGATATTGATGCTCGTAAAAAAGTGATGAGTATAGAGCGCTATCTTGAAAAATTAGAAACTAGTAATCAATATAAAATTTCAGATATTGTTGACCAAGATTTGTTTGAAGCCATGCATGAACCGCATTCTAGTCTACATCCAAAGCATCAAGATTTAATCTGGAAATTACTAGTTAATATTGCTCCAAAAGATGTTCTGTTCTTGTATTGGTATGATAAACAAGAGTTTTATAAATTATACGATACTTGGGACGACTCCTTACAAGATTGGGTAATTGAAACAATTCGTAACAATATTTAATAAAATTAGACTAACTTTATAGAAGTTGTCATTCCGCACTTTATGCGGAATCTTCTAAAAAAATAACAGATTCTGCATCGTGGTGCAGAATGACAAAAAGAATAATTATGGGATTAGAACTAGTCATATTTATTGCATCTATATTATTTGGTATTTTCTTGTACTGGAGAGAATCCAATGGCAATGGCGTGTATCGCTTTTTAAATAAGATTGTCAATAGTAAAGAACTGCAAATGAGTCCTGACAATCCTAAAGGTTTTGTTTATAAACAAGCGTTTATACCTCGATTGATATTTATTGTCACCAGTGTGCTTTTGGTAGGATTGATTTTGCAATTCCTAACACCTGTTGAAGTCTTTACAAATTACTTTGTGCTTTCTGGTTTTGCTTCGTTTGCAACTGGAACTCTTATTGGGACATACCTCGCTAATTTTGTATTAAAATCAACCAAAGTAATCGAACAACAAAGCGACACATTAGAAGATAAATTTGACAGCGTTGTAGAAAAAGGAAAAGATTTAATTGAAGATTTTAAAAACAGAGATAATAAAGTGATTCAGGAGGCAAAAGAAGAAATTAAAACAGATCCCGATCCTAATCAAAAATCGGCTCGAGAACGTTTAAAAGATAAAGGGTTAATGTAACTGTTGTTCTGAATTTTTTTATCATGTAATAACATAATACAAGTCACCTCGAGCACTACTTAATTGAAAATATATTTTCATTACAAGTACATAACGCAGTTAGCGAGAGGTTATATCAAATAAAAGATTTTAAATAGGTCTCGACTGCGCTCGACCAGACACAAAATTTAGACTATGATCAAATCATACTGGAATAAAGGAACAAAACAAAAGGTCATTACGATTTTTGTAGGTCTTATTTTACTAATTGCACTTTTTGTGCTTCGAGATGATTATCAACCTGCATTATTATTTGTTAGAAAATACATATTCGTTATCCTATTGAGTTTGTTAGTATTGCTTCTCGGACTTAAGAAATTTAGAAGTTCAGCAAGTACAGGAAAGCGCTTAGTTATACTAGTGGCTTTAATTGCATTTTTTGGATTGATTTATCTCGTTGGCTGGCATTTAAAATTATACGATTACATGAAAACCTATAATGTATTCAATGATTTAAATAAAGTCGAAATTAATGAGTTGCCATTAACTCAAAACGAACGAATTCAGCCTTTGCGAAATATTTTCACAATGGCAAATGAAAGTGTAGGAGAGACCAAAGATGTATCGCTTCCACATTTAGTGAGAGTGGATAATGAAAACAAATGGACTATGGCTATACAGCCTTCAGAAAATTACACCTTTCAACAAATAAGCGACAATACCGAAGAGGTTTTTTCGGTGTCAAGTACCACTCCTTTTCCTCGTTTTTCTAATGAAAATAGAATTCCTGTGACCTTTTCTATTGGTGAATCCTTAAAGTTTAGTCGTAATACGTACAATGCAGTTGTGCAGCGTTTTAATCCTTGGATGTTAGTTAATTATGAGCCTAGTGATACGTTTTATATGAAAGATGATTCAGGTGAATGGGTTCAGGTTGTAAGTTTGATTAAATGGAAAGGGTTCTTTTTTCCATATCCAAGTTTTGGAGGTGTTATGGTGATTGAAAACGGAGAGCACGATTTTAACGATTATTTAGAACGGATTACCATAGGAAAAGGAACGTATATTTCTCCTGAAGAGATGAAAAATTATCCGTATCTCAATAAACAAAATACTTTGGCCGAAAAAGTATCTCGCTTACAGGCTGAATCCTTAAAATTTTTAGGAGGCTTTAGCGATCCATTACCTTGGAATATGTTGACAGCCGTTAAAATTCCAGAAATGCCTAAAGATCAAAATCAACAGCCTTATGTCACCGATTTTGATTTTGCAGGTTCTGAAAGTGATGCCTATAGTGGATTATACCATTGGTTTGGTTTAGAGCCTGTAGGCGCAGAACGAACCAGTTTGAGTTATAGCGTGTTTATTCCAGCTGATGGAACTGATAAATTATATTATTACGATCATGCCGCCAAAAAACAAGGTTATGCAGGTGTTTCTGCAATGCCTCAAAAAGTTAAAGAATCTAAAAAAGAAATTGACTGGGAAGCGAATACACCAACTGAATTCAGACCTTATATTAAAGATATTGCGGGAAGAAAACGCATGTTCTTTTTAGGAACTATTTCTGCAATTAGCAATACCAATGACAAGCAGTTTGATGGTTCGGCAACGCCAGATTTAGTATTAATTGATAGTGAATATCGTGATGTGGTTTGGATTGACGTGAAACATCCAAGTACTTGGGACAAAGAAGTGTATGACCAATTAGGTGAAGCTTGGAGATCCAGTGAAGGTATAGGTTATTTCTATGAAGACGAATTAGAAGATGAAGATCTATTTATTCAAAAAGCGGTAGATTCTCTCCTAACATTGCCTAAAGTAGATGATAAAACTAAAGAGATTGAAGCATTGCAACGAAAAATAGACTCTTTGAAAGCGTCTGATGAAAATCAGTAAGTTTTGTATGAATAAAAAATCATTCTGGAATACGATTTCTGACGACATGAAGGTTTAAATGATACTAGTCGTTATCATACAAGTGCTGATTCAGGTTTATTCAATGTTTGAAATATTTAGGTAGTTAATTTCAATTCCATTTTGATATCACTTCGTTGATACGGACTTTCTTTTTCAAGTTCTAATTTTACAAAACCAAATTTTCGGTAAATGTAAATCGCATTTTCAAGTTTTGTGGCAGAGTAGAGCATGAGCGCATCTAGTGCTATCGATTTTGCAAAATCTATACAATGTTGCAGTAAATGCTGACCTATCTGTTGTCCTCGAAAATTGGGTCTTACTGCCATTTTGGTTAATTCAAAAACCTTAGGATTTTGTGTAGGCATTAGCGCTACAGTGCCTAAAATGATACCATCTCGTTTCGCGAAGAAAATATGACCACCTTTATTGATTATATACGTTTCAGGTTTGCTTAAAACTTCTTCGTCAAAAGGTTCTACATAAAAATAGGTTGTAAGCCATTCTATATTTAACTCATAGAAATCTCTAGCATATTGGTTGTCAAAAGGAATAATTTCAAAGGATTTCATGCGCTCTTATAAAATCGGTGATGAGATATGAAATTAGTTTTCCAACTTGAACTTCAGTATCAGGCGTAGGAGCAGCTTCACAAATGTGTAAGTAGCTCGCATTTTTATGCGATCCAATAGCATGTACAAATTGTCTAGCTTGTTGCACAGATAAACCACTAGGAGACATCGCGCTACTTGGTGTATTCAAAATTGCATCACAATCTATTTCTAATCCGAAATTAAAGTTAGAAACATGGTTTAATGCTGTCTCTATTTCTGTTTTAAATTTCAATTCTTTTCGAACAGAAATCGCTTCATAGGTAGTATACTTAACCGTTTTTATTTTTTGAATGGTGTTTAAAATTTGTTCTGAAATATAATTTTCGTGCAAGCCGAAGATGTAGTAGTTTTTAAGAAAACCTTCAGCATAAGCATAGCTAAAACCATTGCCACTGTGCCTGCCTTCTTCAGCTCTAAAGTCATGATGAGCATCAAAGTTTACAGCATGGATTGGTTTTTTTAATGCTAATGAAGTGCCTTTGATATTCCCAAAAGCATTGTTATGACCACCACCAATAATAATTGGGATTTTACCAGCACTGACAATCTGAGACACTAAAAAGGCAACCTCTTCATCAATTTTAGACACCAATTTACGAGCTTTAGAGATGTGTTTCTTTTTGTTCTGATCAAGTTTTTCAAGTTTATTTTGATACGTTTCGAACTCCAAGCATCCTAATAGGGCTACTTTTTTAGGTTGAGTGAATACATTACTTTGAATATTTAACAAAATTTTAATCGCACTATCCCAAGCTTTGGAAGTTCCTGTGTTTCCATAATTTGCAAACACGCCTACATCTTCTTTTATACCAAAAATCACATAAGAAACGTCCAATTTTAACAATTGTTCGTATATATTGTCAAAGTCTGGAAGTAACACAATATGTTCTCCAAATTTGGTCTCCTTAGGGCGTTTTTTCAGAATGGCGTTTAGTTCTGAAGTTGTAAAAGGTTTTAAGTGTTCCATCAACAAAATTGATTAATTTTGAAGTATTAAAAGTACAGATTTTATTTTCAGCTTTATAAAAATTAAAAGAATTAACGTTTTAAATTAACCAAAAAATAAAAGTATAATATGGAAAATTCTAACAGTAAAGGAATTGGGTTAAAAATTGCTCTAGGTATTTTATTGGCTCTTTTTTTAGGAACCGCATTTTACACATCTAAATTGTATAATGAGAAAAAAGAAAATGAAGCGACATTAACAAGAGAGAAAGAGCAGGTCATGGCCGATTTAAGTTCAATGGCAAAACAATATGATATTGCTATTGGTGAAAATGAAATTGCAAATCAGAGTCTCGTTGAAGCTAGAGAACGTATTCAAGGGTTAATGGATTCTTTAAAAATTTCTCAAAACAGTGTCAACAGTTTGTGGAGGTACAAAAAGAAATTTATGGCACTTCAAGAAGAAATGGATGTGTTGTTATCTGAAAATGATAAGCTTAAAATTGAGAACGCCTTGCTAGCGACGTCATTAGACAGTACTAATATGCAACTACAAGAACGCGCTGTTTTTACAGATTCTTTACTAATTCAGAATACGCAATTATCTGAAGTTGTTGAAAATGCAGCAGTTTTACAAACGGTTGGATTGAAAGGTTTTGGAGTGATTGAGAGAAGTTCGGGGAAATTAATTCCGACTGAAAGAGCAAAGCGTAGCGATAAAATTAGAATTTGTTACACCGTTGCAAAAAACGCTTTGGTAGGCGCAGGAGATAAAGAATTGTATGTTCAGGTTTTGGATCCTAAAAACAATGTATTAGGTGCCAATGAACAAATTCAGTTTGACGAAACAATTTTAAACTATAGTCTAGTTAGTAAGTTTAATTACGAAAATAAAAACTTAGATATATGTGAGTTTGTTGCGCCAAACGACGATTTTATCGAAGGTCGTTATGTGGTAAATGTATTTAACGAAAACGAATTAGTATCTACCTCTGAGTTTACTTTGAAATAGATTCTCAAAATTGATAAAGAATAAAAGTCCGAAAGTTCATTGAGCTATCGGATTTTTTATTTTCAATATATAACTATTCGTAACGTTGTCCGTTAATAATTACAGTATCAATGTGGTTATCACCAAAAGCATAAGCTAGATAATGGTAGCTAGGAATAGGTTTTGTAATGATGATGTTTGCTTTTTTTCCTCTGCAAATACTGCCATACATATTGGAAATACTCATAGCATATGCACCATTTATAGTAGCAGCATTTATAGCTTCTTCTGGAGTCATCTTCATTTTGATACATGCGGCAGATACCACAAAATTCATATTTCCGCTAGGTGTAGATCCAGGATTATAATCGGTTGCCAAAGCTAAAGGTAAACCTGCATCAATAAGTTGTCTTGCAGGAGTGTATGGAATACTCAAAAAATAGGAACAACCAGGCAAAGCAACAGGAATGGTATTAGAAGACTTTAAAGCAATAATATCATCAGGATTTAATTCTTCCAGATGATCTACTGATAAAGCATTGTATTTTACACCTAATGCAACACCACCAAAGGCATTAAACTGATTGACATGTATTTTAGGTATTAAACCATGTTTTTTTCCAGCTTCAAGGACACGTTGGGTGTCTTCCAAATCGAAATAGCCTTTTTCACAAAATACGTCAATATAATCTGCTAAACGATCTTTAGCAACAGCAGGAATCATTTCATTGACCACCAGATCAATAAATCCTATTTTATTATTTTTAAATTCCTTAGGAATCGCGTGTGCAGCCAATAGGGTTGGTTTAACTTTGATAGGGAATTCTTTTTTTAATCGTTTTATTACGCGAAGCATTTTCAATTCAGCTTCAACTGTAAGTCCGTAACCAGATTTAATCTCTATTGCACCTGTACCAAGTTTAATAACTTCAGTTAGGCGTTTTGCAGCTTGATTATAAAGTTCGTCTTCAGAAGTGATTTGCAGTTTTTCAGCAGAATTTAAAATGCCTCCACCACGATTTGCAATAGCTTCATACGATAATCCGTTTATACGATCTACAAATTCTTGAGTTCGATCTCCTGCATAAACAATATGGGTATGAGAATCGCACCAGGTTGGTAAAACAGTTTTGCCTGTTGCATCAATGATTTCTTCAGCTTCAATGCCTGCAAGGTCTTTCATACTTCCATATTCTACAATGGTATCATGTTCTATATATAAGTATGCATTTTGAAGGGTTGGTAAATGTTTCATATCGTCACCTTCAACAAGAGTTACATTGGTATTTCGAACTTGAACAAGTTCTTTTATATTGGTTATGAGTATTGACATAGGAATAAGATAAAGTCTAAATTTAATAAATAAAAAGCGCCAGCAAAATGCTAGCGCTATACTTTTTTTATAGTTTATTGAATTACATTATTGTTTAATGAATTTGTAAGTCGTATCAGATCCTTCAAATTTAATGATATACAAACCATTTTGAAGTTGCGACACATCTAATTTAGCTGTAGATTGAACTGATTCTCGTAAAACTTCTTTTCCAACAACATCAATGACAATTATATTTATAGCTTCATTTCTGTTTGTAGATATATTTAAAATATGATTGGTAGGATTAGGATATATTTTTAATCCTTCAATAGTTTCACTAACGACTCCAAGTGTAAATAGATCATTTGCTAACCAAAATACAGTATCGCTAAAATTACCAACAGAAGCTATATCGTTATCCATATCATTATCAAAATCGGCAATTGCAATATCAACCATTTGAAAGTTATTATCAGTAATCGTGGTTGGAGTTGCATCAGGACTTGCGCCACTATTCCCTTTAAACCAAATGATGGCGTCATCTCCTGAAGAGAAATCAGTTACAATCACATCATTAAGAGCGTCACCATCTATGTCGACAACGTAAGCTAAAGCAGGATTAGTAATAATTGAAGCATCTGAAATGACACTAGGTGTAGAGACACCATTTTTAATTTTATTGTACCAGGTTACGTTTCCAGAAGTTATATCTGTTGAAACTACATCTGGCTGTCCATCATTATTGACATCAGCAAAAATAATATTATTTATTCTTGTTAGCGTGTTATCAACAGTTTGCGTGTCTTTAATCCAAGAAACTGCCGTAGAGCCACTCTCGTCATACTGGTTATAATAAATTTCAATTCGTTGAGGAGCTGGGAATTTATAAATACCAATAAGTACATCTAGATCACCATCATCATCATAATCTGCTATATCAACATAGTATGGTGTGTCAAAACCATCTACATCGAACTGAATTGTTTGTTCTGCGGCAAAGCCACCTAAACCATCTCCAGCATACCAAACGGTTTTAAATTCACTAAATGTAGGCACAATGATATCCATATTACCATCTAAATTAATGTCTCCAGCTTTCACTTCTCCAGGTGCAAAAATAGAACTATCAATACTTGTTTCAGGACCAAAACCTCCAGCACCATCACTTAAGAAATACACAACTTTATTTTGATTTTGAGAGGATACAATAATATCATCACCAAACTGACCATCAATATCAGCAACTTCTAAGCCATCAATAAAGGTAATTGTTGAAGAAATAGTTGGCTGAATGGTAAAGTTTCCTAAACCATCATTTTTATACCATTTGATAAAGTCAATAGAACCTGCAGCATCAAATGTAGCCATGACCAGGTCAATTGTACCATCGCCATCTAAGTCTCCAGATTCTATTTCGAATGGTTCATCACCTGTATCAGGATCGATGTTCACCAAAGGCGCAAACGTCGTTTGACTAAAGGCTGAAAAACTAGCAATTAAAATGATACATAAATTAAGTAAAGTTCTTTTCATAATAAAGGTTGTTGATTATATTTAAATATATGGAATTTATTTCAGAGAGCCTACCATGTTCTCAGGTTTCACCCAAGCATCATAATCTTCAGCAGTTACATAGCCAAGATTTATAGCTTCTTCTTTTAAAGTTGTCCCATTTTTATGAGCTGTATTTGCAATTTCAGCAGCTTTATAATAGCCAATTTTTGTATTTAAAGCAGTGACTAACATTAACGAGTTATTTAAAAGTTGTTTAATCACATTATAATTTGGTTCGATACCAGCAGCACAATGTTCTTCGAAACTAACACAAGCATCACCAAGTAATTGTGCCGATTGTAATACATTGGCTGCCATCATTGGTTTAAAAACATTAAGTTCATAATGACCTTGAGTACCTCCAACAGTAACAGCAACATCATTACCCATGACTTGAGCACAAACCATTGTTAAGGCTTCACATTGTGTTGGATTTACTTTTCCAGGCATTATAGAACTTCCAGGTTCGTTTGCAGGAATAATAATTTCACCAATTCCACTTCTAGGTCCAGAAGCCATCATACGAATGTCGTTTGCAATTTTATTAAGCGAAACAGCTAATTGTTTTAAGGCACCATGCGTTTCAACCAGAGCATCATGAGCTGCCAAAGCTTCAAATTTGTTATCTGCAGAAACAAAAGGTAAACCTGTAAACTTGGCAATGTAATCTGCAACGAGTTCACTATAACCATCAGGCGTGTTGAGTCCTGTACCCACAGCTGTACCACCAAGAGCTAATTCTGATAGGTGAGGAAGTGTGTTTTCTAAAGCTTTTAGTCCATGATCTAACTGAGAAACATAACCCGAAAATTCTTGACCAAGTGTTAAAGGAGTAGCATCCATTAAATGTGTTCGTCCAATTTTTACAACATCTTTAAATGCTAAAGATTTTTCATGTAGTGTATTTCTTAATTTAATAACTCCTGAAATTGTTGTTTCTACCACTTTTTTATAAATAGCGATATGCATTCCTGTTGGAAATGTATCGTTAGAAGACTGTGATTTGTTAACGTCATCATTCGGCTGAATTGTTTTATCACCTTCTCCAATGACTTTTCCAGCGATTTGATGTGCTCTGTTTGCAATCACTTCATTAACATTCATATTACTCTGAGTACCAGAACCCGTTTGCCAGATTACTAGAGGAAATTGGTCATTGTGTTTGCCTTCTAAGATTTCGTCGCAAACTTGTGCTATTAAATCGCGCTTTTCATTGTCTAAAACACCGAGCTCAGCATTGGTGTAAGCAGCAGCTTTTTTTAGATAAGCAAATCCAAAAACAATTTCTAAAGGCATCGATGCAGGTGCACCTATTTTAAAATTATTGCGAGAACGTTCTGTTTGTGCTCCCCAAAGTTTATCAGCAGGCACTTTTACCTTACCCATTGTGTCTTTTTCTATTCTGAATTCCATAATGTAATGTGTAATTTATAGTGTTACAAAGTTAGGATTTTGATAAGTAATTGTTTCATAATAATTGCTTTAATTTTTCATTAATTTTTTCATCGAACAATCGATTTAATTCAATTTACCATTTTGAAAAATTAAGAAATAGTATTCTTTTAATATCCTGTTAATAAAACCCAAATAAACTATTGTAAAACAAATCTGTTTATTATATCTTTGCAATAACAAAAAAAAACCACATGTTTGAATTTGACCAATATTTAGGATTTTTAGCGTTTTTAACCATATTAACTATAGGGTTTTGGTTAATGATTTTTTTAATCACATTTGTTGTTCCTTATTGGATTGGCGGATCTTTAATGGAGCGCTTAAAAGAAATTAAAGAAGAAAAGAAAGCTAAACGAGAGGCTAATAGCTAATTTTTAGTTTTTTCACTTATAAAAAAAAGGAAACCATATTGGTTTCCTTTTTTGTTGGCTGTAATAAGCGATTATCTTATCCTTCAAAATCAAAATCATCACCAGCTCCATTGCCTGAACGCTCGCGTTTTTTCTGTTGATTAAAACGATAGGTAAACGATAAATTAAAAGTGCGTTCTCTCCATTGAAATTCGCTATTAGAATTAAAAGTAGGTGTGGTTGTAAAACTTCTTCGCTTTCTTGAGTTAAATACATCACTAACATTAATTGCGATAGAAGCACGCTCTTTAAATAAATCTTTGCTGAACGCTAAATCTGTTGAGAAAATCCCTTCATTCTTATTCTGAGCGTCTTCACTAGGTCCTCGGTAATTCAAACGTGTTTGCCAGTCTATATTACCAGGAAGTGTATATTTATTATTTAAACGAATAAACCAGCTTAAGTTTTCGGCACTAAAATCGGTTCCTCCAAAAGAACCCTCAGTAACCGATTGAAAAATATTAAAGTTACCGTTGATATTCCATTTCTTAATAGGTCTGTAGGTTAGAGTAAACTCAAACCCATAGCGATCATTAGTTGCCAGATTAACAGGCGATCTTTGAATAATCTGAATCAAGTCGAAATCTTGATCTAACTGTTCGAAGTTAGGATCACTTGCATTGACAATCTGATTGGTCTCAAAAATGAAAAAATCGTCAGTTCCTATATTTATAAAATTGAAAGTATCTGTAGTTCGCTGGTAATAGATAGATGTATTTAAGGTTACTTTTTTGCTGAATTTTTTATAATAACCTAAGTCGTATGTGTTTGAAAAACTCGGATCTAAATCGGGATTCCCTTGGAATAAATTGGTTGCTGAACTACGAGAAGGAAACGGATTGATAAATCGTGAACGTGGTCTTCTAATTCTTCGGTTATAACCAAGCGTAATGTTTTCGTCAGTACCAAGTTCGTAAGCTAAATTAATGGTTGGAAAGAAGCTTACATAACTTTTTCTGTCAAATTGATTCGTTGTTTGTTGGTCAATTGTGATTCTGGTGTCTTCCATACGTAAACCTAAAAGGTAGCTAAATTTAGATTTGATTTTGCTTCCGAATTGGCTATACACAGCGTTCACATATTCTCTGTAAACTAGATTATTACTTAGGTCAGTACTCAATTCAAACATACCAGAATCATTGTTTCTAAATGAGATTTCATAATCTGTATCTAGAGTTTGAAAACGTCCTTGATACCCAAATTCAAACTGACTTACCTCTCCAACAGGAAGAACGTAATCTGCTTGTAAAAAAATACGATCTTGGTTTTCATCTGTGGTCACATCCTCAACAGCTATACCATCTTGTTGAATTAATGAATTCTCAAGCTCTGAACTTGATTCGTACTGGAAATTCGCTGTAAAGCGATGATCAGAATTATCGCCAAATTGTTTATCAAAATTTACTGTATATTGAATAGTTCTATCATCTTCGAATTCGGGATCAAATCGATTTCTAACCGTAGTCGTATTGGTTGAATTTTCAAACTCAACAATTCTGTTAGTACTTTCCTGTTCATTATTACTATCTCTAAACTGAACGGAAGTGGTTAAAGAAGCTGTGTCATTTATATACCATTCTACACCAAAATTGGTATTGATTCCTTTTCGTTCACGATCAAAATTTCGAGTTTCTTCTAGTCTGTCTCCAGACGGAATGAAAGTAGAATTCGCATAGGCATTACCTGGAATTTCTCGATAGTTATAACTCGTTGTATTGAAAAAATTGAAATCTCCAGTTCTATAATTAATATTTCCTGAAATCCCTGCTTGAGTTGGATAACCTGTATTTAAAGTTATAGCTCCATTGAGTCCTTGAAGCTTACTTCGTCTTAAAATAATGTTTAAAATACCAGCCGTACCTTCAGCATCATACCTGGCAGAAGGAGAGGTAATCACTTCGACACGTTCAATGGCTTCAGCAGGTAATTGACGTAAGGCTTCAGTAGAATTAAGACCAACTAATCCTGAAGGTTTACCATTAATTAATATTCTAACATCATCATTACCACGCAAGGCCACATTACCTTCAACATCAACAGAAACTGAAGGCACATTGTCTAAAACATCACTTACAGTTCCGCCTTGAACCGTTAAATCTTTACCAATTGTATAGATTTTTTTATCTAGTTTAATATCTGCTGTAGTTCGTTCGGCTATGATTTCGACAGTATCTAACGCTTCAAGATTTAACGACAAACTCACAGTACCTAAGTTGATACTTTTATCGAGCAATTTATCAGAATAGGTTTTTGTTTTATATGATAAATATTCAATTTTAACATCATAAGTACCCATAGGAACCTCAATTTCAAATTTACCTTCGAGATCAGTGATGCCTCCAGTAACTACGTTATTATCAGGTTTAGTGATAAAAGAAACTGTCGCGTATTCTAAGGGGAAATTATCATCAGCATCAATAACCTTACCCGTAACGGTAATTTCTTTTTGTGCAAAACTAAGGGTTGACATAAGAAGTAGGAGTAGCGTAAAGTTTATTTTCATAATCAAGTGATGGTATTATTTGCTGTTTAAAAGTGCAAAAATAATAGTACTTGATATGGAGATGGGTTAATCTTTTGTTAAACAAACTAAAGATTAACATTTCTTACAGAAATAAGCCTTTATTATTGTAAATAATCGTAATTAATTGTCTTTTTTACGTTTGTTTTTTCTTTTTTTCTTCTTCTTGTCTTTTTTCCAATCTCCTTTAAGCTGATTTAAGATAAAATCTATTTGTTCCTGTTCAAGTATGGTTTGTAAATCATTAAAATGTCTGGCATCAAGTTGAGTGACTAAATCTTGTTTTTCAAATACGGCAAGATCATACATGTAAATTTTTGTCAGTTCTTCAAAATACGCTTCTATGGTTTGCGTAACGATTTGCTTTTTAAAAGCATCAAGTTCTAGCGCTTCAGTGATATCGCTAATAATTTCTGCTTTTAACTCTTTACTTTTTTCTTCATATCGTTCTTTATCATATTTAACCTCAGCAGTTGTTTGGGAAAATCCATAACTGCTAAGTATTAAAGAGAAAACTATGATAATGCTTTTTAAAAATCTCATAATATGTAATATCTTTTTTACTACTTATATAATGTCAAGAATTAAAGAAGGAGGTCTTCCAATGACTGCTTTGTTATTATTTATAACAATGGGCCGCTCAATGAGTTTCGGGTTTTTTATCATGGCTGATATAACATCCTTATCGTTTAGTTCTTTTCCTTTAAAATCAGATTTCCAAATGGCCTCATTTTTTCTAACCAAATTTATGGGTTGAATGCCTAATAACGCGATAATTTTTTTTAGTTGCGCTTCGGAAATGGATTCTTCAAGATATTTTACCACTTCAAAATCCTTGCCAGATTTTTCCAAAATTTGAAGACCTTCTCGGGATTTTGTACAACGCGGATTGTGAAAAATTGTAATCATAGTTTATAATTGGTTTGTATTCTCTTCTTTTTGTCCCATCATCATTAAATAGGCTTTCAAAAATGGTTCTAAATCACCATCCATAACAGCATCGACATTTCCAGTTTCATGAGCAGATCTTACATCTTTTACTAATTTATATGGATGCATCACATAATTGCGAATTTGACTTCCCCATTCAATTTTCATTTTGCCAGCTTCAATATCATCACGTTGCGCCATTTGCTTTTGTAATTCAATTTCGTATAATTGAGACTTCAACATCTGTAGTGCTCTGGCACGATTATCATGTTGCGATCGAGTTTCAGAACATGATATTTGAATTCCCGAAGGTTTATGAGTTAATTGAACTTTGGTTTCAACTTTATTAACATTTTGTCCACCAGCACCACTAGACCTTGCCGTTGTGATTTCAATATCTGCAGGATTGATATCAATCTCTATGGTATCATCAACTAAAGGATACACATAAACTGAAGCAAAACTCGTATGTCGCTTGGCATTACTGTCGAAAGGAGAAATGCGAACAAGACGATGTACACCATTTTCACCTTTGAGCCATCCAAATGCATAATCGCCTTCTATTTCTAAAGTCACCGTTTTAATTCCGGCAACATCACCTTCCTGAAAGTTGAGTTCTTTCACTTTAAAACCATTCTTTTCTGCATACATCAAATACATTCGCATGAGCATGCTTGCCCAATCGCAAGATTCTGTTCCTCCAGCACCAGCGGTAATTTGCAGCACAGCACTCAAGCTATCGCCTTCATCAGACAACATGTTTTTGAATTCTAGTTTTTCAATGAGCAGTAACGCTTTTTCATATCGGTCTTGAACATCCTCTGCAGTGGCTTCTTCCTCTTT
This sequence comes from Psychroserpens mesophilus, assembly GCF_000826645.1. Taxonomy (GTDB): domain Bacteria; phylum Bacteroidota; class Bacteroidia; order Flavobacteriales; family Flavobacteriaceae; genus Psychroserpens; species Psychroserpens mesophilus. Next base: position 232,797 of record NZ_JXJP01000003.1, on the reverse strand, counting down.
GTAAAACTCGTAGATGACCTCTAAATCTTCTAATAAGGTTTTGCCTGTTTTGTAATCTTCTACCCAACTTTTTTTCTCTCGAAGCGATTTCATAACCAATTCGGCTTGTTTGGAATCGTTCCAGAAATTTGGGTCAAACGTTTGTTCTTCTTCGTTAGAAATTTCTATCAGTTTGGCATCTATGTCAAAGATAGTGCCTTAGTTTATCAAGGCGTGTATTGAGATCTTTAATTTGATCTGAAGTAATCATATATTATAATTTTCAACAAATGTAAAGCGAAAGTCTCAGTAGAGAAAGATTTAATTTAATTTTTTACCATTAATTTATGTAATTTTATAAGCTAAATTTTTGATATGAAATCTTTTATACTTTCCCTTATTTTTTGTCTATTGGTTTTGCCCTTATTTTCTCAAATTTCAGATAAAAAAGACCTAAAAAATTACAACGGGTTTTTTAACTTCTATTACGAAGAATCTCAGGATAAAATTTACCTAGAAGTTAAAAATCTGGAACAGGAATTTTTATATGTCAATTCACTTGCAACTGGAGTCGGTTCTAATGATATTGGTTTAGACAGAGGTCAGCTAGGCAGAGAACGTATAGTGAAGTTCCAAAAAGCTGGTCATAAATTATTGCTAGTGCAACCGAATCAAAACTATAGAGCAATAACCGATAATGAACTTGAAAAGAAAAGTATTGACCAGGCGTTTGCTAAATCGGTATTATTCGGATTTAAAATTGAAGAAGAAAAAAACGGAACTTATATCATTGACTTGACGCCTTTTTTAATGGAAGATGCTCATGGTGTTGTTGAAACGTTTAAACGAAGAAAAGAGGGAACATACAAATTGGATGCTTCAAAAAGTGCATTATCATTAAATCGTACGAAAGCCTTTCCTAAAAATGTTGAGTTTGAAGCTTTGCTAACTTTTGAAGGAACACCTACAGGGAAAAACATTAGAACTGTTGTTCCAACAGCTTCTTTAGTGAGTGTCATTCAGCATCATAGTTTTATTGAATTACCTGATGATGGTTATGAAATGCGTGAGTTTGATGTGAGAAGTGGTGCCATTTCAATGGCATATTTAGATTATGCTACACCAATACATGAACCGATTAAAAAACGCTATATCATTCGTCATCGTTTAGAGAAGAAAAATCCTAAAGCAGACCTTAGTGAAGCAAAAGAACCCATCATATATTATCTCGATCCAGGAATACCAGAACCAGTTCGTTCAGCACTTTTAGAAGGTGCTCGTTGGTGGAATCAAGCTTATGAAGCTATCGGATTTAAAGATGCGTTTCAGGTCAAAATGTTACCAGCAGATGCTGATCCAATGGATTGTCGCTATAATGTGATTCAGTGGGTACATCGATCAACACGAGGCTGGAGCTATGGTGGAAGTGTTATTGATCCAAGAACAGGAGAAATTATTAAGGGTCATGTGAGCTTAGGAAGTTTACGTATTCGTCAAGATTTTATGATCGCTCAGGCCTTATTGAATAAACCTTTTGCAGAACGTGATGATAATTATCAACCTATGCTAGACATGGCTTTGGCTAGAATTCGTCAGTTGAGTGCTCACGAAGTTGGTCATACCATCGGTTTTGCTCATAATTTTGCAGCGAGTCCGAATGATAGATCTTCTGTCATGGATTATCCACATCCTTTAGTAAAATTAACTAATGGAGAGATTGATCTCAGCGAAGCTTATGCTGTAGGTATTGGAGACTGGGATAAAGTGACTGTGGCGTATAGTTATTCGGAATTTGAAAACAATCAAAATGAAAAAGAAGAACTCAATAACATATTAAAAGCTGCAACGTTTGCCGGACACCAATTTATATCAGATTCTGATGCCAGAGCAAATGGAGGAGCTCATGCATTTGCACACCTTTGGGATAATGGTAAATCGGCTTCAGAAGAATTAGAGCATGTTTTAGCCGTTAGACAACAAGCCATTTCAAATTTTTCAGTAGATAATATTCGTGAGGGCGAACCTTATTCCGTCTTAGAAGATGTCTTTGTACCCTTATATTTTTATCATAGATACCAAGTAGAAGCGGCTTCCAAAGTTATTGGTGGACTAGATTATAATTACGCTGTTAAAGGAGGAGGTCAGTTTACTGTAAAACCAATTAGGGTCGATATTCAGAAGCGCGCTTTCTTTTCTTTATTAAAATCTATTTCAGTAGAGAATTTAGCAATACCTAAAGAAAAATTAGACTTATTTCCACCGAGAGCTTTTGAATACGGACGAACAAGAGAGTCGTTTAAAGGAAAAACAGGAGTGACTTTCGACCCATTGAGTGCAGCATCAACAGCAAGTGATATGGTTTTAAAATTGTTATTGCATCCAGAACGAGCTAATCGACTGGTAATGCAATCTGGAATGAATAGGGATTTTGTTGAGAATAATATGGATTTAGAACATGTTTTATTAAGACTTGTAGGTGGTACAATTTATAAATCGGCAAATCTTGAGTACAAAGATCAGGTACAACAAATGATTAACGAAAATGTATTAAAATATATTATGAACTTAGCTGTCAGTGATGCCTCTTTTTTTCAGGTTAAAGCTATTGCTCATAAGGTGTTAATAGATATTAAGGAATCTAAAAGTAAATTTAGTGATAGTAATTCTATGTACTACATAAGTCTTATAGACCAATACCTAGAATCACCTGAAAAATTTAAGTTGCAAGCGTCACCAAAAATACCTGATGGTTCTCCAATAGGAAGCGATATATGTGATTATAACTAGATGTCAGGCTGAGCGCAGTCGAAGCTCATTAAAGCATAAATTTAAATAGTAAATAATCCTGTTTTAGAAACAATATATGATTATAGATTTAAGAAGCGATACAGTAACAAAACCAACTAAAGGTATGCTAGACGCTATGATGTCTGCTGAAGTTGGTGATGATGTATTCAAAGAAGATCCAACGGTTAATGCTTTGGAAGAACGTCTGGCAAAAATGTTTGGGAAACCGAGTGCCTTGTTTTTTCCTTCTGGAAGTATGGCTAATCAAACGGCTTTAAAATTACATACAAATCCGAGTGAACAGGTCATTTGTGATAAATATGCTCATATTTATAATTATGAAGCTGGAGGTGCTTCATTTAATAGCGGCATATCATGTCATTTAATAGATGGTGATCGAGGCATGTTTACAGCAGCTCAAGTTAAAGAAGCCATTAATCCTGATGCATTTTATTACAGTCAGACGACTTTAGTAGAAGTCGAAAATACTACAAACAAAGGAGGAGGAGCGTGCTGGGATTTTGAAGAACTTCAAAAAATCAGAACTGTTTGTGACGATCATAATTTAGGTTATCATCTGGATGGTGCACGACTTTGGAATGCTTTGGTTACTAAAAATGAAACGACTCAGCAATACGGAAATATTTTCGATACCATTTCTGTTTGTTTGAGTAAAGGACTGGGTTGTCCTGTTGGTTCTGTTTTAATAGGCGATAAAGACATCATGCAAAATGCCATTAGAGTCCGAAAAATTCTAGGAGGAAATATGAGGCAAGTAGGCTATTTAGCTGCAGCAGGTCTTTATGCTTTAGATCATAATATGAATCGCTTAAAGGACGATCATAAAAAAGCTATAGAGATTGGAACTGTTTTATCAGGATTATCGATAATAGCAAAAGTGGAACCTATTGAAACCAATATTGTCATTTTTGAGCTGGAACCTCATGTTGATGAAACTGAATTTCTTCAGCAATTAGCAAGTCAAGGCATACATATTATTGGTATGGGAAGCAATAAACTTCGTATGGTCACTCATCTGGATTATACAGATGCAATGCATGAACGATTATTAGAAGTGTTGAATGAGTTTTAATTTCAAATATATTACACATTAATTATGAGAAAAATAATACTTATCTCTCTATTTTTCACCTATTCATTTCTTGGGTTTACTCAAGTGATAGATTCACCTGCATATAGTATATCAGTTGAATGTGATGGTAATGGAAATATGAACGACCTCAATGCGTGGTTAAATTCAAATGGAGGTGCTACAGCATCGAGTACTTGTGGTAATGTAATTTGGTCAAACGATTTCACTACATTAAATACTGATTCATGTGATAGTACTACTACAGTAGTTTTTACGGCAATAGGAAATTGCGGATTAGAAACAACAATTGCTACTTTTTCTGTTTTTGATTCAACGGCTCCTGTATTTACCAGTCAGCCAACAGATTTGAATTTGGTTTGTAGTCAATATGGCTTCATTATGGAAATACAATATTGGGCAGCCAATAGTGGTATTATGGCATCAGATGAATGTGGTGATGTAGTTATCCTGCCAGATTATTCATTACAAGATATAGATTGCGATTTTGATTCTTCAATGGAGGTTACTTTTACCGCAACTGATGATTGCGGAAATTCAAGTTCAACAACAGCTTTTGTATATACAGAAGGTACTTCTGAAACTATTTGTCCTCAGCCTAGTATCACTTTTAATTCACAAGCAGAATTAGACGCATTTCCTATAAATTATCCTGATTGTAATGCAGTTGAGATCATATGGTTGAATGGCTCAGATATTGTCGATTTAACTCCTTTGTCTCAATTTTACCTACTATCATCACTATTTGTAGAAAACACAAGTATTACTGATTTTTCTGGATTAGAAAATCTAGTGTTTTTATCAGAGTTTACAGTAATTAACAATGATAATTTAATTAACTTTAATGGATTGAGTAGCATAGAGAATATTACTGAGTTTATGGTTGTTCGCGATAATGATAATCTACAGAATTTCGTTGGAATGAATAGCATTGAAGGCCTTAGAGATGTCATAATTGAAAACAATCAAAGTTTAACAAATTTTGCAGGATTAGAATCAGCAAATATTCTAACAGGATTATCTATTAATAATAATGATTCATTGCTATCACTAAATGGGTTAAACAATATTGAAAATTCAATTTTCTTTGAAGGTACAATTAATAATATTACAATTCAGGATAATGATGTTTTAGAGAATTTAAATGGGCTAAGTACATTCATCAATAAAACAGGTTCTTTAATCATTAACGATAATGCTGTTTTAAACGATATTAGTGTAATTGATAACATAGCTATTGAGAGAGATAACCCAGCAAATCCTGCTCCTCTTCAAATACAGAATAATCCGTTTTTATCGGTTTGTAATCTCAATTCTATTTGTAATTATTTATCAAATGAATGGAATCCGAATATAGATGCATTTATTCCAACTATTGTTGTTGGTAACGCCTCGGGATGTGCTTCAATTTTTGAAGTTTTAGAAGCTTGCCAAACCATACCATTTAATGATAATTGTGTTAATTCTATAAATTTAGAGTTAGGAGAAACCTTAGAAGCATATAATAATTTAGCTACAACTTCAGATGAAAATCCTAGTTGTAATGATACAGATAGAGCTGATGTTTGGTTTGCTTTTAATTCAGAAAGTAATACTTCAGTAGATATTATTGTAAATTCTGAGTATAATATCCAGCTTTGGGAAGGTAGTTGTGGTTCATTGACGCATGTACCTGATTCATGTCTTACAGGTTCATTGTTAGATTTTCCTGTAAGTACAAACTCTAATTACTTTATTCAAGTTTGGACTTGTAATAGTTGTAGAGCAATGTCTACAGGTCAATTTGATATTTTAGTTCAAGATGGAACTTTAACCACAGCCGATTTTATGTTTAATTCTATAGACGTGTTTCCAAATCCAGTTATAAATCTACTATTTATAAATAGCACACAACTTATTGAAAGTGTAGAGATTTACAATCTCTTAGGTCAAAAAATTTCAGAATCATTTCCAAGAACGAAAAAAGCACTGATTAATTTTTCAAACAATAAAAAAGGAATTTACTTTTTAACCATTAAAAGTTTTGGAGCAAAGCAAATTTTTAAAGTTGTAAAGGACTAGTTTATTTATTTAAACATATCCATTCCTGGAATATTCGGCATTCCTGCTTTTGCTACAGCAGCAACTTCAGTTTCATGAACCGTTGTTGCACGCTCAATAGCTTTGTTTAGCGTTAGAATTAAATAATCTTCAAGCATGTCTTTGTCCTGAAGTAATTCGTCGTCAATCGCAATTGATTTTATAGTTCGGTTAGCAGTAATTGTTACTTTTAGCTTGTAATCACTACTGTTTTCATCAATTAAAACACTGTGAAGACGTTCTTTTGTTTCTTCTACTTTTTTCTGGGTTTCTTTGAGTTTACCCATCATTCCCATCATATCTCCAAACATATTGTTAAGTTTTAAATTATAATTTGCAAAATTACTAAATTGCCAGACTTTTAAAAAGAAAAATGAAGACGACTATTAAAGTACCTGTTGCCAGACAGATTCCTAAAGAATTAGAAAAACACAATGATGTGCGAACGGATAACTATTTCTGGTTAAATCAACGAGACGATCAAAATGTTTTAGATTATTTAAGTGCTGAAAATGATTATTACAATCAAGAAACTGCGCATACTAAGGATTTTGAAATGCAACTATTTGAAGAAATGAAAGCGCGAATTAAAGAGGATGACACTTCAGTTCCTTATAAATATAACGGTTATTGGTATATTGTTCGCTATGAAAAAGGCAAAGATTATCCGGTTTACATCCGTAAAAAAGAACATTTAGATGCTGAGGAAGAGTTGCTTTTTGATTGTAATGAAATGGCTAAAGATTACGGCTATTTTAAATTAGTTGGTTTAAGTGTTAGTCCTGACAATACTATGATTGCCTTCGGAATCGATACCGTTGGAAGACGTCAGTATAAACTTCAGATTAAAAGTCTAATAACCAATGAAATATTTTCAGATGTAATTGAAAACACCTCAGGTTCTTCAACTTGGGCGAACGACAATTGTACCCTTTTTTATACAAAAAAGGACGCGCAAACACTTCGAGCAAATACAATTTATAAACATAAAATTGGTGATTCTGAAAATGAAGATGTTATTGTGTTCACTGAAGATGATGATACTTTTGGAGTGGCCATTTATAAATCGAAGTCCAGAAAATATCTCATTATTGCCTGTTATAGCACATTAACCAATGAATATCATATCTTAAATGCAGATACACCTGATGATGAATTTAGAGTATTTCAAAGGCGGATACGCGGTTTAGAATATAGTATTTCCCATTTTGAAAACCATTTCTATATCGTAACTAATAAAGATAATGCGACTAATTTCAAACTCATGAAAACGCCTGAAAATGCTACTAAAATTGCAAACTGGGTTGATGTTCTTGAACACAGGAGTGATGTTTTGATAGAAGATATTGATATTTTCAGAGACTATTTAGTTATCAGTGAACGTACAAATGGCTTAAATCAAATCAGAATTAAACGCTGGGATGATACCGAGGATTATTATTTGCCATTTGATAATGAAACGTATACAGCGAATGTTGGAACGAATGTCGATTTTGATACTGAGATTTTAAGATATGCCTATAACTCATTAACAAATCCGTCGTCTGTGATAGATTTCAATATGAGGACTAAAACAAAAGATATTAAAAAAGAGCAGGAAGTTTTAGATCCAAAGTTTGATAAAAATAATTATACATCAGAGCGTATTTGGGCCACTGCTCAAGATGGAACTAAAATACCAATGTCCATAGTAAGAAGAAAGGACACGAAAACTGATGGGAATGCTCCACTATTACAATATGCTTATGGGAGTTATGGATCAACAATAGATCCGTATTTTTCAACCATTCGTTTGAGTTTATTAGATCGTGGGTTTATATATGTGATTGCTCATGTAAGAGGAGGAGAATATTTAGGTCGTAATTGGTATGAAGATGGCAAGCTTTTAAAAAAGAAAAATACCTTTACCGATTTTATTGATTGCTCTAAGCATTTGATTGAAAATGGTTACACATCTCCATCGCATTTATATGCTATGGGAGGAAGTGCAGGAGGCTTGCTAATGGGAGTTATCATCAATGAAGCTCCTGAACTTTACAATGGTGTCATTGCTGCTGTGCCTTTTGTAGATGTTGTTACTACAATGTTAGACGATACCATTCCATTAACTACAGGAGAATATGATGAATGGGGAAATCCTAATAACAAAGACTATTATGATTATATTAAAAGCTATTCACCTTATGACAATTTAAAAAAGCAAATTTACCCGAATTTATTGGTTACTACAGGATTACATGACTCCCAAGTGCAATATTGGGAGCCTGCAAAATGGGTTTCAAAGCTTAGAACTTATAAACAAGATACTAACAAACTATTTCTTGTAACCAATATGGAAGCTGGTCATGGTGGAGCTTCCGGACGATTTGAAGCTTTAAAAGAAGATGCTCAAGAATACGCTTTTTTACTAGACTTGGAAGGAATTACTAGTTAGTTAAAAAAAAATTAGTAATTTTGCAAGGTTTTATGTTTCAATTTGAAAAAATATTGAAACTGATAAATAGTGTTTATGAAACAAGACAAGCAAGTATTTGATAATGTTTTACAATTAATAGGTAAGACACCTCTTATCAAATTAAATAAAATGACTAGTGGCTTTGAAGGTGATTTCTTTGCTAAAGTAGAAGCTTTTAATCCAGGTCATTCGTCAAAAGATAGAATAGCACTTCATATAATTGAAGAAGCCGAAAGACAAGGTATTCTAACTCCAGGTGACACCATTATTGAAACAACTTCAGGAAATACAGGTTTTAGTATTGCAATGGTTAGCATTATCAAAGGCTACCAGTGTATATTGGCTGTGAGTTCTAAATCTTCAGCAGATAAAATAGATATGCTTAAGTCGATGGGAGCGCAAGTTTACGTTTGTCCTGCTAATGTGAGTGCTGACGACCCTCGTTCTTATTATCAGGTAGCCAAGCGATTACACAACGAAATAAAAGGTTCTATTTATATCAATCAGTATTTTAATCAATTAAATATTGATGCTCATTATAACTCTACTGGTCCAGAAATATGGAATCAAACTGAAGGTGAAATTACTCATTTAGTAGCATGTAGTGGAACTGGTGGAACTATTTCTGGGATTGCGAAGTACCTAAAAGAGCAAAACCCTAAGGTTAAAGTTATTGGAGTAGATGCCTTTGGTTCTGTTTTAAAGAAATATCACGAAACACGTGAGTTTGACGATAAAGAAATTTATCCTTACCGAATAGAAGGATTGGGTAAAAACTTAATACCAACAGCGACAGACTTCGATTTAATAGATAAATTCATCAAAGTAACAGATGAAGAAAGTGCACATACAGCTCGTGAAATTTCAAAAACTGAAGGTCTGTTTGTCGGTTACACTAGTGGAGCTGCAATGCAAGCTTTAAAACAACTTAATGAAGAAGGTGAGTTTAAAGAAGGCGATAAGGTAGTCGTTATTTTTCCAGATCATGGATCACGTTACATGAGTAAGGTTTACAGTGATAAATGGATGGGAGAACAAGGCTTTTTCGACAGTAAAACTGAGGTTTCAGAAAGCATTCAGTATATAAAATAAGTATAGCTTACAACTCTAAAATCCTATTGCATTTGATTGTAATAGGTTTTTTTTTGTGCTATACCTATATAAACATTGCTTTCAAAATATTATGTCATCATAATATAATTGACTAATTTTGCTCCAACTAATTAGACTAAAATTAATAGCTTTAAATGAAGGATTTATTTGAAAAGATTTATAAGGATAAAGGACCGCTAGGAAAATGGGCTTCGCAAGCCGAAGGTTATTTTGTGTTTCCTAAACTCGAAGGTCAAATATCTAATAGAATGAAGTTTCAAGGTAAAGACGTGATTACTTGGAGTATTAACGATTACCTAGGTCTTGCTAACCATCCTGAGGTTAGAAAAGTAGATGCGGAAGCTGCTGCTGCATATGGATCAGCTTACCCAATGGGAGCACGAATGATGTCTGGACATACAGATCTTCATGAACAACTTCAAAATGAACTTGCTGAATTTGTTAGTAAAGAGGCAGCTTACTTATTGAATTTTGGTTATCAAGGTATGGTATCAACTATTGATGCTTTGGTTTCTAAAGATGATATTATTGTATATGACGTCGATGCGCATGCTTGTATTATTGATGGTGTTCGTTTACACATGGGAAAACGTTTCACTTACAAACATAATGACGTTGAAAGTCTTGAAAAGAACTTAGAAAGAGCCACAAAAATGGCTGAGCAAACTGGTGGAGGTATATTAGTAATCTCTGAAGGTGTCTTTGGAATGCGTGGTGAGCAAGGTCGCTTAAAAGAAATTGTAGAGCTTAAAAAGAAATTTAATTTCAGATTATTTGTTGATGATGCTCATGGTTTCGGAACCTTAGGGAAAACTGGCGCTGGTGCTGGTGAAGAACAAGGTGTTCAAGATGATATTGACGTGTATTTTGCTACGTTTGCCAAATCAATGGCAAGTACTGGAGCATTTATTGCAGCAGATCAAGAAATTATCGACTATTTAAAATACAACTTGCGTTCACAGATGTTTGCAAAATCATTACAAATGCAACTTGTAATTGGTGCACGTAAACGACTGCAAATGTTAAAAACAATGCCAGAGTTAAAACAAAATCTTTGGACTATCGTAGACGCATTGCAATCAGGTTTGAAAAAGCGTGGTTTTGATATTGGAACCACTCAAAGCTGTGTAACTCCTGTATATCTCAAAGGTAGTATTCCTGAAGCCATGGCTTTAGTACGTGATTTACGAGAAAATTACGGTATTTTTTGTTCTATTGTAGTGTATCCTGTAATACCTAAAGGACTTATTCTTTTAAGAATGATTCCAACAGCAACACATACTTTAGAAGATGTAAATGAAACTCTTGATGCTTTTGATGCGATTAGAGATCGTTTAGAAAATGGAACTTACAAACGTTTATCTGCTGCAGTAATCGCTGCAATGGGTGAATAATAGTATTATAATTATAATTCAAAAGCCGATGATCATCATCGGCTTTTTTTAATTTGTAATATTTTGTTTTATAGTAATTTAAATGCTCTTACGTAGAGTTATAATTCATTGATAAAAGCAACAGAATGACAAGCTACTATAGCAGCAGTTTCTGTTCTTAATCGTGTTGATCCAAGACTCACAGGAACAAATCCAGATTGCATAGCAAGTTCAATTTCATGTGTGCTAAAATCACCTTCAGGTCCAATCAAAATAGTGATTGTTTGATTAGCTTTTAATTTATGTTTAAGTGATTTGCGATTGGTTTCTTCGCAATGCGCAATATATAGGGAGCCATCATGTTTTTGAGAAACAAAATCTTTGTAATTGATAGCTTCATTTAATTTTGGTAAATAGCAGTTTAAAGACTGTTTCATAGCAGATAAAAGAATTTTCTCATATCGCTCTGGTTTGATAACGCGACGTTCACTATTATCGCATATAATAGGAGTGATGCTATCAATTCCTATTTCTGTAGCTTTTTCAAGAAACCATTCATAGCGATCGTTCATTTTTGTTGGAGCAACAGCTAAATGCAACTTATAAGTACGTGGCAGTTTTGTTTCAAAAGAAATGAGGTTTGCGATGCAACCCTTGAGATTTGCTGAAATAATTTCAGAAGTGAATAAAACACCTCTGCCATTTGTGATGTGTAGTAGGTCACCAACAGATTTGCGAAGTACTTTTACGATATGTCTGCTTTCTTCCTTAGAAAACTGAATCTGATTACTATCTGTAGATAATTCTGAATTAAAAAATAACTGCATTACTTTACAGGTTCAATGATCTTCAGGACTTTTATTTCTTCAATGTATTTCGTGTCTTCAGTTTTTAAAATTACATAATACCATTTTTGGTCAGGAATATCAACTGTGAAAATATCATTAACATCATGTGAATCATTCAAAACATGAGCTTCAAAATCTGGATGTAAATCTCCTTGAGTTACCCAACCTAAATCACCGCCACGATTAGCATTGTTATCCATTGAATAGTGTTTAGCTAAGTCTTCAAAACGAAAACCATTTTTATATTTTGCAATGATATTTTGTCTGAGGATATTAATTTCTTCCATTGATTTTTTTGTTCCATCCAAAAAGATATAACTTAGTTTCTGATACGGAATTTCATTTTTATCTACCACTTTATAATACGTTTTTTCCATATCCGTTTTATACACTTTTTTTGAACCTTTGCCTAGGCTGAAAAGTTCATCAGCTAATTTAGTGTGATGTTTTTCTTTGTTAAAAGTGATTACCTGACCTTTAATTGATTTGTTCTTCTGAACATATATTTTAGCTTCATCAAGGGTTTGTATTGAATCTAACTCACTTTCAAAATCATTTTGAGAAAAGCATAATGTTGTTGAAATGCATACGAATAGTACTAGTAAATTTTTAAGCATAGTTCGGGTTGTTTAATATTATAGCCAAATTTAATAGGAAAGGCAAATCATTATACAGTTACACAATGAAGTTTTTAAGAAATGATTGTTTATAACTCTGATTTAAACCTGTATTTGGCCATCAACCATAGTTAATTTACGGTCTGCCATATCTGCTAATTCTTGATTATGAGTGACCAGAACGAAAGTTTGACCAAATTGATCTCTAAGTTTAAAAAAGAGGTTGTGAAGATTTTCGGCAGACTCGCTATCTAAATTTCCAGAAGGTTCATCAGCTAAAATAAGCTCAGGATCATTAATAAGTGCTCTAGCTACTGCAACGCGTTGTTGCTCACCACCAGAAAGCTCATTTGGTTTGTGATGATATCGTTCTTTTAGTCCGAGAAAATCTAAAAGTTCTTTAGCTCGAATTTCAGCATCCGATTGTTTTTTTCCGTTAATAAATGCAGGAATACATACATTTTCAAGAGCTGTAAATTCAGGAAGCAACTGATGAAACTGAAAAATGAAACCAATATGATTATTTCTAAATTTGGCTAGTGCTTTATCATTAAGTTTAGAAATATCTGTGTCGTTTATTAATAACATATTTCCATCTTTTTGATCGATTTTATCTAAAGTTCCCAGAATATGCAAAAGTGTCGTTTTTCCAGCTCCAGAAGCACCAACAATTGAGACAATTTCTCCTTTTTTAATGTTCAGATCAACACCTTTTAAGACGTGAAGATCTCCATAATATTTATGAATATTCTTAGCTTCAATCATGTGCTCAATTTAAGACTTTAACCTGTGATGCACAATTTTATTAGGCAGATTTATCGTTCTTTTTAAAGACGTTTTTCAGATCATTATAATCAATAAAGTATTGCAATCTGAGAGAAAAGGAGTGAAGTATAGGCTGCTCAAAAAGTGTGCTCACACTATCTCCGAAACCTCTTTCAGAAACATCATCACTATTAAAAAGCTGATTTCTGTATAAAGCCGTTAAAAAGCTTCCAGGAGCAAATTGCCAGGTGTAATTGAAATCTAAATTCCAGGTGCTGTAATTTATATTTGAACTGTCTAAGCCTAGATCTTCAAAAGAATTTTCTGTTTTTAAAAGTCGCCCATTATCCTGAAGCAAATACACATCATTTTCGTAATCTACAACAGACCAATAATTTCTAAATGTCAAACCTAAGGAATGCAATGGGTTAAAATTATATGTTCCGGTTATTCTATTAACAATCGTGGTTTGATTGCGTTGTCCAAAAACTATTTCATCGTCTAAACTATTAGAGTTATTTGCATAGCCTCGGTCTTTAAATACGTCGTTATAATCAAAAGAATATACAACAAGAAACTTATCATTAAATCGCACTCTTGGATTTAAACCAAACCAATACTCGCTGGTATCTCTATTATTTTCAAAAAAGACTACACCTCCAATATTAGCATCAATGGCAAAGGTATTGTTGTAATTTGATGAGAGCCAAATATTAGAGTTAATTCGATTTTCATATATAAAGAATTCACCAGGTTTTCTGGGTTCAAAATAATCGAATTGTTTTCCAGCCTGAATATTAATATTTCCCCCAAAATTGTGTAAAGATTCTTTTGTCTGAGCATCTGCACTTATCCCAAAACTCATTCCTGTATAGACATTAGGATCGGCTAACCTCGTATAGTTTACATAAGCATTCCAGAAGTAGTTATTGAGTTTCTTGGTAGGTTCAAAAGTTCTGTAATTAAAGTCTATTCCAAAATTATTATAATTGTTTCTGAAAATTAATCCTAGGTCATTAATGTCGTACTCAGTATCAGCATAACTATGATCAAAACTATATCTATAATTTCCATGAATCTTGCGAGCTAAGAAAAATGTACTTATTCCGGTTGAAACTCCATCTAAACGATTGACATTACTCATTTTAGCCTCGCCAATAATATTATATGTATTTCTCTTATTTGAAATATCAGCGAGTAAACCCGTTACATTTCCATCTCGAAAATGACCATTTCTTGTTACATTAGTATTGATTAAACTTACCGAAGAATTTTGATTAAACTGCTGATCTAAAACCATAATATTATAATTTGATAAGGGTTCAACCACTTCTTTTCTGAGTGCTCCAGTTTCACTGTTCCTAATGGTTACATATGTTTTTTCGGTAACAGCATTGAAAAATCCAACGCCAAGACCTCTTTTAGTTCTTCCCGATATTTTTGCTGCATTTAAAACTTTAACAGTGGATGGATGTTCTAACAGTTCTTCATTCTCAGAAACATTTACTCCACCAGTAGGTCTGCTACCAACTCGTCTCGAAAAAAATAAATTTCCTTTATTGAATAAGTCTACACCTTCAGTGAAAAATTGACGCTGTTCAGAAAAGGTCTGTTCAAATGGGCCTAAGTTTAAAGATAAATTGTCAAATCCAGCCTGACTAAAATCAGGCACAAGAGTCATATCTAAGGTAAAGTTTTCAGTGATTCCGTATTTAACATCTAGACCAAATTTAACATCTGTTTCAGTGTCACTATCAAAACTATTTACAATACCAGTTGAAAATGGGTAAAGTGCCAACCGAATTGGAGGTTCAATGTTTTTTAAACCAATGAGTTCTCCATGGTACAAGCCAATGTTGCCTTTGGTAATATCAATAGGATTCCAAGTATATCTTGAACGATTACGTCTAAATTGTCTGTGAAATTGTACTCCCCAAGTTTGCACTTCCTGGTTTGAAAAACGCAATGCACGATACGGGATTTTTATTTCAACAATCCAGCCATCATTAGTTAATTTAACAGCGCTATCCCAAACAGCATTCCATCCAAAATCTTCTCCGTTACTCGGACTTGCGACTGCGTCAGCTTGCGTTCCTGAAGCAAAAACAAAAAATTCAGCATCATTTTGAGCATCATTATTCGGATTTAATATGAGTCCGAAAAAATCTGCCTGTCCAAAATTATCTCGGCTTGTGAGCTGCTTCATTATGTTTTCAGGATTATCAAAAAGATACGCTGCAACATAAATCGCATGGTCATCATAAGTAACTTTTACTTCAGTTCTTTGATCTTCAGGTAAACGGTTGCCTACTTCAGGTCTAAATTGAATAAAATCCGTTGCAATTTCTGCAGACGTCCATACCTCATCATCTAAAATACCATCAATCTTAGGAGCTATAGTAGCCCTTTCTATTTGTAATTTCTTTTTTTCTTGCGCTATTAAAGCTAGGCTTTGAAAAATTAAAACTAGTATTAGTAACGAACGAAATTTCATTTTAAGTTTTTGGATTGATTGATGACTGATACAAAAAAGACATTACTTTTAATAGAATGTTACAGTATCAATTCACAAAACTACCGATGCTAAACACTCGATAATCATAATTAAAAGTTAAAAACCTAGTAGCAGTGTTAATCTTTTGACAACGACAATGCAATTTTGGTGTTATTATTTTTACTTACATTTATTAAAAATTAATATCGTTTACCAATGCCATATAACAAATTTGAAGAATATAATATACAAGTAACAGATGATGTTAAAGCCCGTTATAAAAGTATCATAGAAGATTTGGGAGAGGATACTAATCGTGAAGGATTGGTTAAAACACCTGAGAGAGCTTCAAAAGCTATGCAATTTTTAACTCAAGGTTACAATCAAGATGCAGCAGAAATTTTAAAAAGTGCCATGTTCAAAGAATCGTATAATGAAATGGTTATTGTAAAAGACATTGAATTGTATTCACTCTGTGAACATCATATTTTACCATTTTTTGGTAAAGCGCATATCGCATATATTCCAAATGGTCATATCGTAGGTTTGAGTAAAATTCCGAGAATTGTAGATGTATTTGCCAGACGCCTTCAGGTACAGGAACGGTTAACCGAACAGATTCTAGATTGCATTAATGATACACTAAAACCAGAAGGTGTGGCAGTAGTCATTGAAGCTTCACATATGTGCATGATGATGCGTGGAGTTCAAAAGCAAAATTCCACAACTACGACCTCAGGATTTAGAGGTGCTTTTAAAAATATGGAAACCAGGACAGAGTTTTTAAAACTAATTAGTGAAAATTTGTCTTAGTCGCTTTTTTGGTATGTTTCTTGTTTACAATTGATTAAAATTTAATTAATGAATAAATACAAAAAACTGGCATTAAGTATACTTTTTGATGCTATTGGATACATTACTTTTTTAATACCTGGAATAGGAGAGTTTGGAGACATTATTTGGGCTCCAGCGTCGGCATGGTTAATGACCAAACTTTACAAAGGAAAAAGTGGTAAGATTGCTGCTGCTATTTCATTTATAGAAGAGGCTATGCCAGGAATGGATGTAATTCCAACCTTTACCCTTATGTGGTTTTATACTCACGTGTTTTCTTCTGAAAAGAAATCTGAAGAAACCATCATCGATATCAATTAAAATGGCTATCACGCCGAACGTAATTGAGTATTATAAATACTCGATTACGTTCTAACGGATAAGCACTACGTTATAAAGTATAATTAAGTCCGAAACTTATATTTCGACCAATATTTAAAATACCATCAGGTTTTAAACGTGACAAATGATTAATATAGGATTCATTAGTTAAGTTGTTTGCTGCAATGCTAATATCTAAATCATTTTCAAATAACTTAACAGTTCCGCCAATACCTGCGCTTAATAGATTAAAACCTTTCGTTGTTGTTTCAAAGGCGCTTACATTGTTTTGATTAAAAGTAGAACTATAGGTCACAAAAGCGTAACCTTTCTTAAATCCATTGTTTTCAAACTCAATACGAACAGTGTTATTTAAAGAATTCGCAGGAATTAAAGGCAAATAACTATTGTCACTTAATTGTCCGGTTACAGTTTCAAAGCTAGTTTCAACATGAAGCCAATCTAAAGGATGTGGATGAAAATGAAATCCGAATTCACCTCCATACAAGTGCGCATCATCTTGTAAATATAAAAAAACAGGGTCGTCGTCAATCAATTCGCCATTAGGACTTAAGAAAATATAGTCGTTTACAATATTGTAGAAAGCATTTGCAAATACTTCAACGTGTTCGTTTTTGAATTCTAAAGCAAAATCGATTTGAATATTTTGTTCATTTTTTAAATCTATATTTCCAATCTCATAACGGTTTGTACCCTCATGAGTGCCATCTGAAGCCAATTCTGCCAAATTTGGAGCTCTAAATCCACTTGCTAAATTTAATCGTGCTGTAATTTTTTCAAATAGATTGGTCTTTATCCCTAAAGCACCATTGAAGCTGTTGAAATTTCGACTAATTGAATTATTGATATCAATTTTTCTATTGTCAAAGCGCGCACCAATTTGAATATCCACAGTTTCGAAGTGAATATGAGATGTTGCTAAGATACCAAAATCATTAGTAACAGCATTTGGAATTAAAATTTCTTCGCCATAATTAGTATTGACCTGATTCATGCCTTGAGCACCTACGATCGTTTCAAATCGACCCAGTTTTGGTAAATTATATTTGACATTATAATTAAAGGTTTTTAATTTCATATGTAGCGCAGGCGCTTCATCTTCTGAATGTTCATCGTCGTCGTGTTCCTCTTCACTGTGTTCTTCACCTTCATCTTCATGATCATCTTCACCATGATGATGATCCTCAAATTCTTTTCTGTCGTTGTAGGTATACCCAAATATGAGATCTAAACTTGAATTATTAAAAAACAAAGTTGATTTAGAACTAAAAATATGATTTGTAATCTCCTGAAATGGTTCTAGAGGAGTTCTGTCTGTATTTTGAATACCAATTTCCTCAGGCAGGCCAAGCTTTGCATTGTTTAAATTATAACGTAATTCAGTTTTAAAATTATTTTTTTGATAACCTAAACCAGCTTTAAAATCCTGCTCTCTAAATCGTGTATTAGTTACACGATATTCTGGAGTCTCATAATCGGAATGTTCAGAGAGACTTCCTCTAAAAAGATATTTAAAATCTGATTCAGAGGATTTGAATCCTGCACTGGAATTATAACCTTGCGTATTAGTAAAATATGTGGCTCTGATATTTCCTTCAGATGTGTTTTCATCTGCAAAACGTTCTGGATTTAGGTAAAGCACGCCACCAAGAGCATCGCTACCATAGAGTAGAGAGGCAGGACCTTTAATGACTTCAACACTTTCAATACCTGCTTCGTTGATACCTAATCCATGTTCATCTCCATATTGCTGATTTTCTAATCGAACACCTTGTGTGTAAACTAAAACTCTGTTAGAACTTAAACCTCTAATGACTGGTTTTCCGATACTCATCCCAGTACTTACAGAATTTACACCTGCAATATTACTAATGCCATCAATTAAGTTAACAGCACCTTGAGAACGCATATCTTTAACGTCTTTACGTTCAACTTTCATGACATTTTCACTCTGAAGTTTATGAAAAGGTGTAGAAATAATAATTTCTTCCATTTCAATTGCTGAAGGTGTCAATGAAATATTTAAATTTTCAGAATTGGGAAAACTAATAGTTTGCGAATACGTTTCGTATCCTATAAAAGAGATCACTATTTTATAGTTTCCATTAGGAATATTAGTCAATTCGAAATTGCCTTCCTCATTTGTTGTGGTTCCTTTTTCTAATTCTGGAAAATAGACATTGACGTAAATTAAAGCATCATTAGTGTTAACGTCGGTTACTTTTCCTTGTAACGTATTTTGTGCCCATAAGGTTTGCATTGCTAATGATAGCAATACAAATAGATAAATTTTATTCATTTTATATTGAAATTTAATAGTTAATGTGTAGCTGATAGTCGTTAGGGTTATCAGTTTTTAAATAAAAGATTAACTATTAAAAGGTGGTCCGCGAAGTGAAAAGTGAAGTTTTTGAAATGAACTTAAAAACAGATATCTTGAAGCAATTATGCTTTGATTTTCATGAACTTCAAGCGTAACAAATTCAAAATTAGATAATATTGTGTTGTGATTAATATTGAATTTATAAAACTCGCAATCTGAATCTAATTCGTGGAGATGCGATTGATTTTCTCCTAGGCAAACTTCGTGTTCATGATGTGCAAATACATGCGTAAATTTAACAACAGAAGGTAAAACCAGACAAACCACAATAAGGAGAGTGGCTATTCTAAAGGTTATATGTTGTTTGTAATTATTCACTATTTAATCAACTTTCCTAAACCAAATCGTTTTAGCATTTTCTTTTCAAATTCCCAGAAGAATTTAAACTGCCCAAATAGCCATCCAAATGTCACTAAAAGAATTTGATAGAAAATTAACCCAATAATAATAAATAATACCCAATAAAGAATAGGGTTTAAGTTTTCTTTAGTAATTCCTAAGAATTTTATTATTGGTCGCCCAACAAACAGAGAAGAAGATCCTGTTATTGCAAATACAATAAATACGCGTATCATTTCCCATTTGTAATCTAGAATCCATTTCTGTTCCAGCTTTTCAAAAAAGAATAACGTTAAATTTAAGAGTAAATAGAATAGGAGTAAAGCGATTCCGATGGTTAAGAGTACAGGAAATGAACTGGTTAATTTATAAGCTAATTTGAATGCACTATAACCCAGTCCGGCAAGCCCCAAAACAGGAAATAATAATTGCCAGTTTTCTTGTATTTCCCAACGTAATTTAAATTTTTCTAACATAGCTATCAATTGCTATGCAAAGATAATTTAAATTCTAGGAACCATCGAAGATAATCTTTGTTTATAAGTTAGCTGAAAATAAATGAAGTAATTGTATAATTTGTAATTTAAGTCATAACCATAATTAATTCCAGGTCTGTAATCGATTTGCAATTGATACATGTCTGGATTGTATTTTCCAGGTTGTAGTACACGAGCGTTCCATTCTTGTACCATGACATTATTTCTCGATTCCATATATGATTGTGAATAATAGCCTTTTGGCTGAGCCATAGTCGATAACCATGCATTAAAGCCAGGTTCAATGATTATAATCTCATATTCAAGTGCATCACTTTCAAGTCTAACGATATCTTCTTCGGGAACATCAGATAATTGTGGTATTTCTGCAATACTTTGAGAGCTGTTACAATTAGTAAAAAAAAGGATAAGAATACTGAATTTGAATAAATGTTTCATAGCGTATTTTAGTTTTAAAGTTACAAAATTCTAAAGATGTATTTTGTTCAAAAATAGATAAGTAACAAAACTATTGAAACAGAGAATGAGTCACCTATGACTTTGAATGAGTAAACTGCTACAAAAAAAGCCAGACTTAAGCCTGACTTTTAGATTTTATGTTATATTCGAATTAGTTTTTACCACCAAAAAGACCACCTAGCAATCCACCAAGTCCACCTTTGTTTTTAGCGCTTCCTAAAACCATTCCTGCAACATCATCAATAACGCTTCCATCACCATCAGCATCTAAAATTGATTCTAAGAAACTTTGTTCGTTTTTAGATTCATTTCCACCTAAAAGACCACCTAATAGTCCTGTCAATTCATTTGGATTTGATACATTATTCTGGCGAGATTGTTTTCCTAAAACTCCCATTAAAATAGGAGCAGCAACTTTTAAAATTTCTCCTACGGAACCAGCATCTATACCTGCTTTTTGTCCGATAACTTGTTGAACACCACTTTGTTTTTGACCTAGCACGTGACTAAGAATTTTAGATCCATCAGATTTTACATTGTCATCAACACCACCACCAAATAATCCGCTAAGATTATCTAAGATGCTTCCATCATGTTTACTACTCAAAGCTCCCATAAGTCCTTGCGCGCCTTCTGGAGTAGAGGCATTACGCTCCATGGCTTTCATTAAAACTGGTAAAGCCATAGTAAGTACACTACTAGTTTTGTTTTGATCTGTTCCGGTTGAACCTGAAACACCACTAATAATGGTCTTTCCAAGGTCACTGTTTAATAAGTCTAAAATTCCTGACATAATATGTTTGTATAAAGGTTAATAAAATTGAATTTTCAAGGTACAAAAAAGTCCTAACATATATTAGGACTCATTTTTTTTGATTTAGTCACAATTAAGTGGATTTATTTTAAAATGCTTATAATTTGTTCTGCTAATTCAGTACCAATTCTATCCTGTGCTTCATTGGTTGCTGCACCAGTGTGAGGTGTTAATGATAATGCAGGATTCATCAATAATTGAATTTCAGGTTTTGGTTCTTTTTCAAAAACATCGAGAGCAGCTCTCGATACTTTACCACTTTCAATAGCTTTTACCAGAGCAACTTCATTGATTACGCCACCACGCGCAGCATTTGCGATAATGACACCATCTTTCATTTGATTGAATTCAGCTTCATCAATGACATAGTTTTTTTGGGCAGGTACGTGAAGCGTTAAAAAATCGGCTTGTTTTAAAACGTCTTCTTTTGATGACATTTTTATTTCAAAATTAACTTTCTGTCCATCAAAGAATTCCAATTCTAAATTTGCTTTTTCCATGAATGGATCGAAAGCGACTACTTTCATTCCTGCGCCAATAGCAACTTTAGCTGTTGCCTGACCAATACGTCCGAAACCTAATACACCAAGTGTTTTTCCTTTTAACTCTGTTCCTTTAGCGTACGATTTTTTTAAACCTTTAAAATTGGCATCACCTTCTAATGGCATATCACGATTAGAATTATGTAAAAAACGAGCCAGACCATAGAAGTGTCCAAATACCAACTCAGCAACAGAATGTGAAGAAGCTGCAGGTGTGTTGATGACATGAAGGCCTTTGCTTCGTGCATAATCTACATCGATATTGTCCATTCCAACACCACCACGTCCAATTATTTTAAGACTCGGACAGTTATCAATAATATTTTTTCTAACCGTTGTAGCACTTCTAACTAAGAGCACAGTAATTTGATGATCATTAATGTAATTCTCTAATTGCTCTTGCGCAACTGTTGTTGTTAAAACTTCAAAACCTGCTTTTTCCAATGCATCGATTCCGCTTTGCGAAATACCATCGTTTGCTAATACTTTCATTAAACTTAATTCTTTTTATAATAATTATGCTTTACGCTCTAATTCACTCATTACATCTACAAGAACTCCTACGCTTTCCAAAGGCAATGCATTATACATAGAGGCTCTGTATCCGCCAACGCTTCTATGGCCATTAAGACCGTTAATACCTGCTTCTTTAACCATAGTTTCAAAAGTTTCCTTTAAATCTTCATTAGCTAAGGTAAAAGTTGCGTTCATTGTGGAGCGATCTGCTTTAGTTGAAAATCCTTTAAATAGAGGATTAAGATCTATTTCCGAATAAATTAGCTGAGCCTTTTTATCATTTTCCTTTTCAATTGCAGAAATTCCACCTAAATCTTTTAACCATTGTAATGTTAGCATAGATACATACACAGCAAATACTGGTGGTGTATTAAACATACTGCTTTTACTAATATGAACTTTGTAATCCATCATTGACGGAATTTTACGAGACACTTTTCCAAGAATATCTTCTTTAACAACTACTAATGTTGCTCCAGCAGGTCCCATGTTTTTTTGAGCACCAGCATAAATTAAATCAAATTTTGAAAAATCAAGCTGACGTGAAAAAATATCACTACTCATATCACATACCATAGGAATTGGAGACTCTGGAAACGCTTTCATTTGTGTTCCAAAAATCGTGTTGTTAGACGTACAGTGGAAGTAGTCGTACTCTGAAGGAATGTCGTAACCTTTTGGAATGTAATTAAAATTTGCATCTTTTGAAGAGGCTACTTCATAAACATCATCAAAAATTCGAGCTTCTTTAATCGCTTTATCACTCCAAGTCCCTGTATTTAAATAACCGGCTCTTTTTTCTAATAGATTAAGTGCTACCATTAAAAATTGAGTGCTCGCTCCACCTTGTAAAAACAGTGCTTTATAACCTTTACCTTCAAGTCCTAATAATTCTAATGCTAAAGCTCTTGCGTTTTCCATCACGTCTACAAAAGGTTTACTTCTGTGTGATATTTCTAAGAGCGAAAGGCCATTATCAAAGTTTATAACTGCTTCAGAGGCTTTTTGCAATACTTCACCAGGTAAAATACATGGTCCTGCACTAAAATTATGTCTTTTCATTTGTTTGATATTTTAATTCCGAAAAAACGGAAAATAGGTTGTAAAACTAATACATACAAAGGTCATAAATTCTAATAAAACAAGCATTATTAAAATGATAAATTATTAACACATTGTCAACGCAAACGAAATAGTATCAATACCATCGGCATAATTCCATAAATTTGGCGATTGGGTTTGACCAAATTTAACTTCATCGTCAATAAAACCATTTGAAACGATGCATTGAATTAGATCTTCTTTCTGTTTTAGGATCTCTTTTAGTTCCTCTAATGAATTGTAGTGTTCATAAAACACCGTAGCTATAGGAGACGAAAAGCTTTCATCTTCTTTCAGCATTAAAAATCCGTTTTCCAACATATCAAATTCACTCATTAAATATACAGCCTTATTGTAGTCGTAATTGTTAGCATATTTGTTTTCATGAATGATAGGATGCCAATCATACATGGCTTTAAAGAAGGTATCAAAATTATAATTTTTAGGTACATATAGTTTTGAAACATTTCTACATCCTAATCCGTAGTATCTAAAAATATCTTCTGCCAGTGCTTTTAATTCATCTTCCGTTTCATGACCAGTTAAAACAGCAATAGAGTTTCTATTTCTTCTTATTATGGAAGGTTTGTCTTTAAAATAATATTCAAAATAACGTGCAGTATTATCACTTCCTGTGGCAATTACGGCATCAAAGTGTTCAAGTTTGTTTTCTGTAAATCGAATACGGCTTTTAAATTCAGGCATTACATGCTCTAAATATTTAGCTAAAAATGGCAATAAATGTTTGTCGTTAGAAGATTGTTTCACCAAAACATGATGACCAGAAATTAAAACACTTAAGAAATCATGAAATCCAACTAAGGGAATATTTCCAGCCATAATAATGGCTATTGTTTTAGGATTTTCTTGATTAAACTTATACTTTGATAACCACTGATTAATATTGTTGCTGGTCAATTGATTAGACCATCCATTTAAAGCAAATAGAATGTTTTCTCTTTTAAACCAGCCATTGTGTTCATGAGCCAGTTTAATTTGATGTTTAAAGCCTTCAAAAAATAAGTCATTATGTGGAATATTATCTTTTTTATGAATGCCTTCAGTGTTAAATTGACTTAAAAAGTCTCCTAATTTTACAAAAGCGTTAATTCTTTGTTGTAAATCCATCTTGTGTTTGGTTATACGATGTTTTGGCTTTATTTTTGCAATTGCAAATTTACGCAATAAAATAGAAGAATTACTATGGCAATAATAATAACAGACGAATGTATAAATTGTGGTGCATGTGAACCAGAATGCCCAAATACAGCTATATATGAAGGAGCTGACGATTGGAGATATAAGGATGGAACGAGTTTAACGGGTAAAATTGTTCTGCCAAACGGAAAAGAAGTTGATGCCGATGAAACACAAGAACCTATTAGTGACGAGATTTATTACATTGCACCAGATAAATGTACAGAATGTAAAGGTTTTCATGAAGAACCACAATGTGCAGCAGTTTGTCCGGTAGATTGTTGCGTTCCAGATGAAGATCATGTGGAAACTGAAGAAGAACTCTTAGGAAAACAGCGTTTTATGCATCCTGAAGATTAATAAAGGCTAAGCCTTGTTATATTAAAAAAATCCCAAGTTTTTAAGCTTGGGATTTTTTATTTTGTATAACTATGTAATCTATTCTATGTCTGACATTTCAAACACAAGAAACTGCATAATACGTTCTACATTAGTGACATCTTCTACATCATTATTTTCGGTATGAAATGATGAATAAAACACACCACCTTCACCATGTAAGAAGGTAAATGCTAAATCTTTGTTTTCATAAATCTCAGTATTAGCATCGTCCCAATAGGAAACAGGTCCGTTTAACCAAGAAATAGTTGTTGAACTGTCATAAGAATCAATTACCTGCCATGAATACAGAAAGTCATCAATTTCTACCGTGTCATCAATTGATATATTATAATTAAGCAATAACCACTGGCTTAAATCTCCTTCCAAAATTGTAGCAACAGTTGATGTTGACGTTCCGCTTTTGGCTGGATTATATGGTGTTAAATAATCTGTTCCAGAATTCGTAATGGCATTTAAGTATTCTGCCGCCCAATCTGTAGTGTATAAAATTCCGCCATTAGCGACATAAGTTTCAAAAACTCCAGAATTACCTATATAAGCTTCACTTAAACCACAATTTAAAAATACGATGTCATATGTGTTTAGTAGATTGCTATCATTTAAAAGGTCTTCAAAGCTAAAATTAACGTTTGGTTGTAAAAGTGGGTTAGGTGTATTTCTAAGCGACGCACCATGCTCTTGATGATGTTTTGAATTATTATTTATTGCAACTCTATCTAATCCAGAATTACCATCAATGATGTCAAATAATGGTTCTCCAGTTACAGGATTAACAAGTCCGATACTATATAAAACACTTTCAATATTATCATAAAGACCTGTTACAACAGCAATATGAGGTAAGGTTTCAACACTTAGCGTTTCTAGTTCTAAATCATTTTCAACACTAATGTTTCTTTCCGTTTTGAACTTTCCTTTGTTTACAACTAAGGTATAATTACCTTTTGTAATAGTTAACGAATAATGTCCTTGAGCATCAGTTCTGGTTTGCGATTTTAATTCGTTATTTTGATAAGCTCGTACTCGAGCATTTGAAATAGGGTCAAAGCCGTTAGGTGCTAAAAACTGTCCTGTAATTTCAAATTCTGTAATTGTTGAAGCGTTTTCATCTTTACTACATGATAATAGCGTTAAACAAATTAAAAGCGATACTACAAATGATTTCATAATGGTTAATTTTAAAAATAATGAAGTAATAATTACAAAGTTGTTAGTATTAAAACAATCAAAAACTTGAAAGTCCTACCTTATTCAAATTTTTAATTGGCTTAACATAATTTTTTAGCTGAAATTTAATAATGTAAGTTGGGACATTCGAAAGCAGCTTTTTTCGTTAATTTGCACAAATGAAAGATCAAAAAAAAGAATATAACGGTTTCTGGAAGCATTTAGGCTGTACATTATTTGCTATTGTCGGTTTGGTGTTTGTCTGGATTATATGGCAAATTATCAACCCTATGTTTTTTAAGTTTTAGTTCTTATGATTTCCGAGAGGAAAACCTATATTTGCAATCGCAAAAAAGAGATTTCCGTATTCGCGGAAATGACTAAATAAATTTACTCGATGAAAGCTGGAATTGTAGGATTACCAAACGTTGGAAAATCAACCTTATTTAATTGTTTGTCTAATGCAAAAGCACAAAGCGCTAATTTTCCGTTTTGTACTATTGAACCCAATATAGGTGTAGTGAATGTTCCAGATCCAAGACTTCAAAAACTGGAATCTTTGGTCAATCCTGAACGCGTTATACCAGCTACTGTAGAAATCGTGGATATTGCCGGACTTGTTAAAGGTGCGAGTAAAGGTGAAGGTTTAGGAAATCAATTCTTAGGAAACATTCGTGAAACCGATGCTATTCTTCATGTGTTGCGTTGTTTTGACAATGATAATATTGTACATGTTGATGGTAATATAAACCCTATTCGTGATAAGGAAACGATCGATATGGAACTTCAGCTTAAGGATTTAGAAACGGTTGAAAAGAAATTAGATAAAGTTAAGCGTGCTGCTAAAACCGGAAATAAAGAAGCTCAAAAAGAAGAGGCTGTTTTATTAAAATTGAAACAAGGCTTAGAAGCTGGAAAATCGGTTAGAGCATTAGAATTTAGCGATGAGGAGCAAGAAGAATTTGTAAAACCTGCGCAATTAATTACAGCAAAACCTGTCATGTACGTTTGTAATGTTGATGAAGGAAGTGCTGTTTCTGGAAATGCATACGTAGAACAAGTTCGAGAAGCAGTTAAAGATGAACATGCAGAAGTCTTAGTTCTTGCTGTTGGAACAGAAGCCGATATTAACGAATTAGACGATTATGAAGAGCGACAATTATTTCTTCAGGATATTGGATTAGACGAACCTGGTTCAGCGAAACTAATCCGATCTGCTTATAAGCTTTTAAATCAGCAGACCTATTTCACTGCTGGTGTAAAAGAGGTTAGAGCATGGACAGTTTCTGTTGGTGCTACTGGTCCGCAAGCAGCAGGCGTTATTCATACGGACTTTGAAAAGGGCTTTATTAGGGCTGAAGTGATAGCTTACGAGGATTTTATCAAATACGGAAGTGAATCTAAAGTGAAAGAAGCTGGAAAAATGCGTGTTGAAGGAAAGAACTATATCGTAAAAGATGGTGATGTGATGCATTTCTTGTTTAATGTGTAACATTTTAGTTATTTACTTTCAACTGTGAGGTCGAGCGCAGTCGAGACCTAAATTTTTTTTAATGTCCTTTATAGAAATCAAAACAATTATCAATGCAGATGTTCAAACCTGTGTTGACTTGGCACGAAATATTGATTTCCACACTGCATCTTTAAAGCATTCTAACGAAAAAGCCATTGCTGGCAAGACTTCTGGTTTAATTGAATTAAATGAATGGGTAACCTGGGAAGCCAAGCACTTCGGAATTACACAACAACTCACTTCAAAAATAACTGAATTTGAAAGTCCTGATTATTTCGTTGATGAAATGGTTTCAGGTGTCTTTAAATCGTTTAAACACGAGCATATCTTTCAGTCAGAAAACAGTAAAACACTAATGATTGACAGATTTCAATTTGAATCACCTTTCGGAATTATTGGAAAATTAGCCAATATGATATTTCTAAAGCGATACATGACTAATCTTTTAACCACTAGAAATGCCTTTTTGAAGAAAACCGCAGAAGAATTATCTCATATTCAATAAAACATCCATGTTCTCAACAATATTGGGCGTTTATTGTTAATTACTTTGTGTCATCCCTGTTTTATTTTTTGTAGCGTTATGTTATATTGCAATCCATTCTAATTTTTCACTGATTTATGTCTCAAGAAACCAAATATACCGAAGATAACATACGCTCGCTCGACTGGAAAGAACATATCCGAATGCGACCTGGTATGTACATTGGTAAATTAGGTGATGGCTCATCTCCAGACGATGGTATCTATATTTTATTAAAAGAAGTTTTAGATAATTCTATTGATGAATATGTCATGGGAGCTGGTAAAACAATAGAAATCTCTATCCATGGCAATAAGGTTATTGTTAGAGATTACGGACGAGGAATTCCTTTAGGTAAAGTCGTTGATGTGGTGTCTAAAATGAATACAGGAGGAAAATATGATTCTCGTGCTTTTAAGAAATCGGTTGGATTAAATGGTGTTGGTACCAAAGCAGTCAATGCGTTATCAAACTATTTTAGAGTAGAATCGACACGTGATGGAAAGTCGGCTTCTGCAGAATTTGAACAAGGTAATCTCATCAACCAGGATTTATTAGATGATACGTCGCGTCGTAAAGGCACTAAAGTGTCATTTGTTCCTGATGAAACTATTTTCAAAAATTATAAATATCGTAATGAGTATGTCGCAAAAATGCTCAAGAATTACGTATATCTCAATCCTGGATTGACCATTATATTTAATGGCGAAAAGTATTTTAGTGAAAACGGACTTAAAGATTTATTATCTGATAATATTAATGAAACTGATCGTTTGTATGATATTATTCACTTAAAAGGCGATGATATTGAAGTCGCTTTAACGCATAGTAAAACACAATACAGTGAAGAGTATCATAGTTTTGTTAACGGACAAAATACAACGCAAGGTGGGACACATTTGGCAGCGTTTCGTGAAGCTCTCGTGAAAACAATTCGTGAATTTTATGGTAAAAACTATGAAGCTTCAGATGTTAGGAAATCGGTTGTTGCTGCGATTTCTATAAAAGTCATGGAGCCAGTTTTTGAAAGTCAGACAAAAACAAAATTGGGATCAACAGATATGGGAGGCGATTTGCCAACGGTTAGAACCTATATCAATGATTTCATGAAAACCTATCTGGATAATTATTTACATAAAAATCCGGTGGCAGCTGAGAAAATTCAGCGAAAAATCCTTCAGGCGGAACGGGAACGTAAAGAACTTTCAGGTATAAGAAAATTAGCAAAGGACAGAGCTAAAAAAGCAAACCTTCACAATAAAAAACTACGCGATTGTCGTGTGCATTTTGGTGACACTAAGAATGAACGGAATCTTGAAACTACACTATTTATTACTGAGGGAGATTCTGCATCAGGGAGCATTACAAAGTCGAGAGACGTTAATACTCAGGCTGTTTTTAGTTTAAAAGGAAAACCTCTTAATTCATATGGATTAAGCAAAAAAATTGTTTACGAAAATGAAGAGTTTAACCTGCTTCAGGCAGCTCTAAATATTGAAGAATCTCTGGAAGATTTACGTTACAATAATATCGTAATTGCTACTGATGCTGATGTTGACGGGATGCATATTAGATTGTTATTAATTACCTTCTTTTTACAATTCTTTCCGGAAGTTATTAAAGAAGGTCATTTGTATATTTTACAAACTCCATTATTTAGAGTCCGTAATAAAAAAGAAACCATTTATTGCTATTCTGATGAAGAACGTCGTGATGCTATCGAAAAATTAAAACCGAAACCAGAAATTACACGATTTAAAGGACTAGGTGAGATTTCTCCAGATGAATTTGTGCATTTTATTGGTGAAGATATTCGTTTAGATCCTGTTATGCTTGATAAAGACATGTCTATTGAAGAATTGTTGTCATTTTATATGGGAAAAAACACACCTACACGACAAGAGTTTATCATTGATAATTTAAAAGTTGAATTAGATTTGATTGAAGATCGCGAGTGAAATCTTTATGATAATTAAAAACTGATAGAAAAACTTATGCGTACCAACAATTCCAATGTTAAAAATATAATTGTATCTATATATTTCATTTTACTGGTTTTAGCCATTGCTCTGCCTGTTTTTATAAAGTCCCTACGGATTTTTAGTGGTAATACAACTTTGAGCTCCATTACCTTTGCTATCGTATTTGGTGGAATCTTTTTCTTAATACATTTCATATGCAAATTTTTTGAATATGATAGTGACGGCATTAAGGTTATAATGACTAACAAAGGATTATTGATTTCTAAGTATTTTAATTATCGACAAAAAGTCGTAGAATTTGAAAAAGAAAGTCTTCTGGCATATAGTTTCAAAAATTATATTGTCTACAGGACGCTTTCAATTTATATTAAGGATTCTCGAGGTGGTAAAAGACGAGAAACATTTAATATTACTTTAGTTACTAAACGCAAACGCAGATACATAAGACAATCCTTGAAAAAAATTGTTAAAGCAAATAAAAAAGCCTCTTAATTAATGAGTGACGATACCAACGATTTAATAAACGAACAAGACGATAATAACGAAACGATTACCAAAGTTACTGGTATGTACAAGGACTGGTTTCTAGATTATGCCTCTTATGTAATTCTAGAACGGGCTGTTCCTGCTATAGAAGATGGTTTTAAGCCAGTACAGCGTCGTATCATGCATTCTATGAAAGACCTTGACGATGGTCGCTACAACAAAGTTGCCAATATAGTCGGTCATACGATGCAATATCATCCTCATGGTGACGCAAGTATTGCAGATGCTATGGTGCAAATCGGACAGAAAGATTTGCTAATTGATACTCAAGGGAACTGGGGAAATATCCTTACAGGAGACAGAGCTGCTGCTTCAAGATATATTGAAGCTCGATTGTCAAAGTTTGCTTTAGACGTAGTGTATAATCCTAAAATCACAGAGTGGCAAGCTAGTTACGATGGAAGACGAAAAGAGCCAGTAAATCTTCCAGTGATGTTTCCGTTGCTATTAGCTCAAGGAGGTGAAGGCATCGCAGTTGGATTATCAACTAAGATACTACCACACAATTTTATAGAACTTATTGATGCTTCAGTTAAGCATTTAAAAGGTAAACGTTTTACATTACTACCTGATTTTCCAACGGCAGGTATCGCTGATTTTTCAGATTATAAAGATGGCTTAAGAGGCGGAAAAGTTAGAGTAAGAGCTAGAATTTCTCAATTGGATAAAAACACTCTTGTTATTACCGAAATTCCTTTCGGAACCAATACATCTTCATTGATTGATTCTATTCTAAAAGCGAATGATAAAGGTAAAATCAAGATTAAAAAAATTGAAGACAATACAGCGGCTGATGTTGAAATCTTAGTCCATTTGCCATCAGGCATTTCACCTGATAAAACTATTGATGCGCTTTATGCTTTTACTGGTTGTGAAACTTCTATTTCGCCTTTAGGTTGTGTGATTGAAGATAATAAACCTTTCTTCGTTGGTGTTTCTGAAATGCTACGTCGCTCAACAGATAATACAGTACAGCTTTTAAAAAGTAATTTAGAAATTAAACTTGGTGAGTTTGAAGAGCAATGGCATTTTGCATCCTTGGAACGAATCTTTATTGAAAAACGAATTTATCGTGATATTGAAGATCAAGAGACTTGGGAAGGTGTAATTAGTGCGATTGATAAAGGCTTGCAACCACATATTAAGCATTTAAAACGCGCCATTACTGAAGAGGATATTGTGCGTTTAACAGAAATTAGAATTAAACGGATTTCTAAATTTGATATTGATAAAGCTCAGCAAAAAATAGATGCGCTTGAAGATCAAATTGCTGAGGTAAAGCATCATCTTGCTAACCTAATCGATTATTCGATAGCCTATTTTGAGCGGTTAAAGAAGGAGTATGGTGAGGGTCGCGAACGTAAAACTGAAATCAGAACTTTTGAAGATGTAGATGCCACTAAAGTTGTCATTCGCAATACCAAACTCTATGTCAATAGAGAAGAAGGTTTTATTGGTACGTCGCTAAAACGAGATGAATACGTTTGTGATTGCAGTGATATCGATGATATTATTGTGTTTACTAATGATGGAACCATGATGGTCACCAAAGTAGATAGTAAAACGTTTGTAGGTAAAGATATCATTCATGTTGCCGTCTTTAAGAAAAAAGACAAGCGTACCATTTATAATATGATTTATCGCGATGGAAGTAAAGGTCCAACTTATATCAAGCGCTTTGCTGTTACATCTGTTACTCGTGATCGAGAATATGATATGACTAATGGAAACAAAGGTTCAAAAGTTTGGTATTTCTCTGCAAATCCAAATGGTGAAGCTGAAGTCATTACGATATATTTACGACAAGTTGGAAGTATTAAAAAACTGAAATGGGATATTGATTTTGCAGATGTTCTTATTAAAGGTCGTGCTTCAAAAGGAAATCTGGTAACAAAATATTCAGTCAAGAAAATTGAATTAAAAGAAAAAGGAGTTTCGACATTAAAGCCTAGAAAAATTTGGTTTGATGACACGGTTCAACGCCTTAATGTTGATGGAAGAGGTGAATTAATAGGTGAATTTCGAGGAGAGGATCGATTATTAATAATTACGCAATCTGGCAATGTCAAGACCATTTTACCTGAACTTACGACGCATTTTGACGATGATATGATCGTATTAGAAAAATGGATTCCTAAAAAACCCATTTCTGTTATTTATTATAATGGTGAAAAGGAATTGTTTTATGTGAAGCGTTTTTTAGTTGAAAATGAAGGCAAAGAAGAATCGTTTATATCTGAACATCCAGATTCGCATTTGGAAATTGTTTCAACCGATTGGAAACCAGTTGCTGATATTGAATTCACTAAAGAACGAGGTAAAGAGCGTAAGGATAACGAAGCTGTAAATCTTGAAGAATTTATTGCCGTCAAAGGAATTTCTGCATTAGGAAATCAATTGACAAAAGATAAAATCAATCAAATAAATCTTTTAGATCCACTGCCATATGAAGCTCAAGAAGATGTGCCTGCTGTAGATATTGAAGTAGTTGATGAAATTGTTGAATCTTCAGATTCTAATGCGTCATCAAAAGGTTCATCACAATCTGACGATGATGATTTAGATGTTGATGATAAAGGTCAAGTGACATTGTTTTAAAAAAATGCTTCAAAAAAACAGACATATCTATGGATTATGAAAATTAGCGAGTTGTTAAACAACCAATACAGTTTTAATAATCAAGATTTGCTTGATGGACTTCCTAATGATGTATGTCAGATTCTAAAATCCAGTACTAATATTTTAAATTTTAAAGCTGGTGATTATATTTTTAAAGAAGGAGAAAACCCTAAAGGAATCTACTGGATCAAAAAAGGTAAAGTAAAAAAATTAACTCAAACAAATTTTGGAACTCAGCATATTTTTTATTTATGCAGAGAAAATGAATTTCTAGGGTATCATGCTGTTCTAAGTGGAGAAACTTATGCCGATTCAGCAATTGCCTTAGTAGATTGTCAAATTGAATTTATTGCAGAATCTGTTTTTTTAAACGCAGTAGATATGTCTCATGAATTATCGCAACGTCTATTAAAAAAATTAAGTCATGAATTTCGAGTGTATATTAATGCAACAAAGATTTTGGCTAAACATACGGTTAGAGAACGTGCTGCTTTAAACCTTCTTATTTTAGAAACAAAGTTCGCAAACAAAACACAAGATCAAACTGAAATCTTGATTAACAGAGATGATTTATCGAGCATGGTTGGTACCGCAAAAGAATCTGTGGTAAGAATGTTAAAGGACTTTAAGGAAGAAAACCTCATTACTACCAAACGCAGTAGTATTTTTATTCAAGACTATGAAGGCCTTGTTAAAGTTGCTAATTTCAAGTAAGTTTTAAAAGTTGATAAATATCAATGTAAGATTTGTCATGTTATTGCGTTTAAATAAATAAATTTACCCAATAACATACTATGAAAACTATTTTTACAGTAGCTTTATTATTGATTACTACACTATCAACAGTTCATGCTCAAGATTGGTTTACCAATTTTGAAAAAGCAAAAACTGAGGCACAAGCAAAGCAAAAAACCATTATACTCGTATTTCAGGGCTCAGATTGGTGTGCTCCATGTATAAAGCTTGATAAAGAAATTTGGGCTACTGATGAATTCAAAAGCTATGCAAAAGAGCATTTTGTCATGTTAAAAGCTGACTTTCCTAAACGTAAAAAAAATGCTTTATCTGAAGATCAGCAAGAACACAATAATAAGTTAGCAGAGCGATTTAATAATAAAGGATATTTTCCCTATGTTGTTGTGTTAAATGCAGATGGAAAGATGCTTGGGTCTACTGGGTATAAAAAATCAACTCCTTCAGCATATATTGAATTATTAGAATCTTTTAATTAATAACCATTTGAAAATTTATAGCTTATTAGTAGTCATATGTTTCACGTCACTTTACCTTGAGGCGCAAGCCACTTACAAGCGTACCTTAAAACTAATGGGAAGTCGATTCGATATTACTGTAGTGGCTAAAGATTCTACTGAAGCTAATTTGTATATTGATCTGGCTGTTGATGAAATATCAAGAATAGAAGCACTTATCTCTTCTTGGGATCCCAATTCACAAACCTCTAAGATTAACAATAATGCTGGAATTCAAGCTGCTAAAGTTGATAGAGAATTATATGATTTGATTAAACGTTCCTTATCAATCACTAAACTTACTGATGGTGCATTTGATATATCTTATGCGTCTTTAGATAAAATCTGGAAGTTTGACGGAAGCATGACACATATGCCAGATGAAGAAGAAATCAAATCGTCAGTGCGTAAAGTAGGTTACCAAAATATTATTTTAGATGATCGTAATTCAACAGTGTTCTTAAAACTCAAAGGCATGAAAATTGGATTTGGCGCTATTGGTAAAGGTTATGCTGCAGATAAAGCAAAATCACTTCTTATAGAAAATGGTGTAAAAGCAGGTATAATTAATGCTTCAGGTGATATGACAACCTGGGGAAAGCAAACCAATGGTGATGATTGGAAAGTGGCGATAACAAATCCTTTAAATAAAAATAAAGCCTTTGCCTTATTGCCAATTACAAATGGAGCTGTAGTTACATCAGGTAATTACGAGAAATTTGTCAACTTCAACGGAAAACGTTATACACACATTATTGATCCCAGAACAGGGTATCCTTCATCTGGAATTATCAGTGTTACTGTTTTTGCTCCTAAAGCTGAACTTGCAGATGCATTATCTACTTCAGTTTTTGTTATGGGAAAAGATGTAGGTTTAAATCGAATTAATCAGCTACCAAATATTGAATGTATTATTATTGATGAGAATGGAAATATATTCACCTCAGCAAATATCAAAATAAATAAAATATGATAAAACGTATTAGTATCATCGCCTTAGTTTTAACATCGCTATCGTCTTGTGTTGCCGTTAAAGAGTATGAAAAAGTAAATCTTAACGATCCAGATATGCTTTTAGCAGATAAAAAATCTGATAGAAACATTAGTACTTTTCATTCTTACAGAGAAGCTGCAGCAGGTGGGAATGGTGGAAAAACAGGTGGCGGTTGTGGTTGTAATTAATATTATAAACAGGAAACTTTGAAAACTATACTAACCTGCCTTATTTTCTCGTTATCGCTTCAAATAGGTTACTCTCAAGCACAGGATTCAACAAGTACCTATAAAAAAAGAGTTTTAGAAACTACTGAAATTGATTTCTTGTCAAGTTATTATACCCAAGATGGTTCTAATGCTGCTGTGACTGGAGGAATTGGTACCGAAGAATTAACTGATATGACCGCTGCTTTTGTTGTGTCTATACCTTTAAATGATGATGATGTTTTAACTATTGATGCTGGTATTTCAGCGTACACTTCTGCTTCATCCAGCAATATAGGTCCTTTTGATGGTGGTGGAAGAGCTAATGCTTTTGTTGCCAGTTCTGGAGCTTCACAAGGCGATGTATGGGCTAATCTAACAGGTTCCTATTCGCATAGTTCAGACGATAGAAATGATATATGGTCTGCCAAATTATCGGTGTCTTCAGAATACGATTATTTTTCTATTGGAATTGGAGGAAGTTATACCAAATTGTTTAATGAAAAAAATACTGAGGTCAGTATCCATGGAAATGTTTTTATTGATACCTGGAATGCTATATATCCAACCGAATTAAGACCTTTTGGTGATGGTCAAGGATTGAGTAATGAGCTATTTGGTTTTTATACAATTACAGGTAATTCTAACTATAACCCTACATTTAAGCCTTTTAAAGACGAAGGAAGAAACACCTATGCTTTGGGGTTTGGCTTCTCACAAATATTATCTAAAAAGTTACAAGGGTCTCTGGCTTTGGATTTTGTCAAACAACAAGGATTATTATCAACGCCTTTTCAGCGTGTTTATTTTAGTGATGTAGCAGATTCCTTTATTGAAGATTTTCATTTGGCTGATGATGTTGAGCAATTACCCGATTCAAGATTCAAGGTTGCTATTGGTGGACGATTACATTATTATATAAATGAAACCTTTGTGGTAAGAACATTTTATCGCTATTATTATGATGACTGGGGAATTAAGTCTCATACGGCTAGTATTGAAATTCCTATTAAATTATCAGACAAATTTACGGTCTATCCTTCATATCGTTTTTATAACCAAACGGCTGCAGATTATTTTGCTGCTTATGAAGAACATGTATCGACAGATGAGTTTTATACTTCAGATTATGATTTGTCAAAGTATTCGGCCAACCAATATAGTCTGGGTGCTACCTATACTGATATATTTACAAAATTCCACATCTGGAAATTGGGTTTAAAAAGCATTGATTTAAAGTACACGCAGTACGATAGAAATAACACGTTGAGTGCAAGTATTATTTCAGCAGGTTTTAAATTTCTGTTAGATTAGAACCTTTGTTTCAAAAAGCTCTAAAAGTTCTTTTTGATAATAGTTGTAAATATCAGGAATATGAAGCACAGTAATTTTTGAATTGTAGGTGTTACTGGTATGCTGATTTATGATTTTTCTGTGTTTTTCTTCCATAACATATATAATGTCTGCCCAGTCTAAATCAATTTCTGAAACTAAATTAGTCCCTTCTTTTCGGCATATTTTGGCATTAGTGCCCACAGAATAAAACGCGTGTTCTAAATATTTTTCAGAAAAGTAATCTTCAGCCGTTTTTGAACGTTGTTTATTCGCTGAGCAAACAAAAAGAATATTCATGAATTTTTAGATTTCCTATTTGTGGTTTTATAATTCAAAAATTCTACAAACAAAGAGAATGCAATTGCAAAGTACAGATAACCTTTAGGAATTGCGCCAACAGTATTGCCAAAAAATTCCGTATGTGATAAATGTGCGGCTTCTGTAATGAGCATAAATCCAATTAAAATTAAGAATGCCAAGCCTAGCATTTGAATACTCGGATTTTTTTCTATAAATACTCGTATGGGATTAGCAAAAGCGATCATGATAATTATCGATATCACAACAGCAATAATCATTAAGACTAAGGTGTAATTGTGATTTGGGTGTAAACCATTTGTCATTCCAACTGCAGTTAAAATAGAATCAATAGAAAAAATAAAATCAATTATTAGAATTTGCGTTAACGCCTGTGAAAGCGATTTGATTTTCTTGTTTTTAACTTCATTAGCATCATGAGATGGATCTGTAACTTTTTCTCTTATTTCTGAAGTGCTTTTATAGATTAAAAATAATCCTCCAGTAAGTAAAATAATGGCCTGCCAACTGATGTGTATTTCAAACCATGAATTTTCTAGAGTAAAAAATGGTTTTGATAAACCTACCAGAAAGGAGACAAAAAATAGTAATATTATTCGTTGAACCATGGCTAATAAAAGTCCGATATTTGTTGCCTTAGAACGTTGGTTTTCGGGGAGTTTATTGGCAGCAATAGAAATAAATACAATGTTGTCGATACCAAGTATGATTTCTAAAAACGTTAGGGTTAGCAATGCCATTATAGCATCACTTGTCAATAAAAAATCTAGCATATTAATCTATTTTTTTTGCAGTTCCTTTTTCAATTCGCCGCTTCTTGTAAGGTTCTTTCATGGCTAATTGATATTCAAAAGTATACGAGTCTTCAGTAGTGCTCAATATTTTGAAATGAATGGCTTTTTCTTCTGCCATCGATTTGGGATGAATTGTTTTTTGAATAAACTCACAATCATTTATCCATCTTACAGAAGCTGAATCTATTTGGTTATCATAGTAATCTATATTCAAGGATTCGGTGCGCACAAACGTACCTGTTTTTTCAATACCATCAACAACGTAAGTGAATTCAAACGTTCCTGTTTTAAAATCTGTACAATTTCGGTCAACGGTATAGCAACTGGTTAAAAGCAAACAGCAAATTAATAACGGAAGTTTCATTAAATACCTTTTTATGCAAAATTACAAAATGGGAATTGATTTGTAAGATATATGTACAAATTCCTAAATACAAGTGGTCTTGAACTGATTATATGAGGTTATTATGAGTTTTCAAAATTCTGGAAACTACCATCCTTGTAGAAGATCACGATACGTTCAATTGTTTTATCTGAAGAATTTAAGTTTTGAATCATTTTTGAACTCGATGTGGTGCCTTCATTATTTTCTAATACATAACTTTCAGTTCTAGGTTCCGAAGGAAATGTGCCTTTGCCATTCATTAGCCAATACAATTCAACTTCAGGAAAGGAGGAAAGTACCTTCAAAACAAAATCTAAACTAGGTTTATTTCTGCCAGACAATATGTGTGAAATACTAGAACGTTGCACACCAATTTTTTCAGCAAAAGAAGATGCAGATTCACCATAATAGTCGATTACTTTTTGTAGTCTTTTTATAAAATCTTCAGTGTTTATCATTGTAAACAAATGTTTCATGCTTTCTAACGTTACAAATGTAAACTTATTTTATAACATGAATGCAACAGAACTTTAAATTTTGAATTTATATAGAACTAATACTTTATATAAATTAGTTTAATTATCTGAAATAAAATAATTTAAAATAAAATTTAAATAGCAATTGAATTTTTCGCAATACTGTATTTGCGTTTCACTTGAAAGACTGTTAGTTTGTTTAATGTTGTAATCAAAACGGTTGGGTTTTGTTGTTTACAAATGTAAAACAGCATTTGTTTACCTTTGTGCTATTCAATATACTTTCATGCAAACAGAACGACTACATTCTCTATTTAAATCTTTCAAAGAGTCATCACTTTACGGACGCTATATCCATACAAAATCCATAGCAGAGCTTTTAGAACATCCCAAGTTAAAGTCGTGTGTTAGTAGTATTGGTAAGTCGGTTAATCATGAAAATATTTATAGCATCACTTTAGGTTTTGGCTCTAAAAAAATCCTGATGTGGTCTCAAATGCATGGAAATGAAAGCACCACTACTAAGGCAATTTTTGACTTACTTAATTTTTTATTAGCTTCTGAAGCGGAATCGAGGTCTATTTTAGAGACGTGTACGCTTAAAATTATTCCAATATTGAATCCA
This sequence comes from Psychroserpens mesophilus, assembly GCF_000826645.1. Lineage (GTDB taxonomy): Bacteria > Bacteroidota > Bacteroidia > Flavobacteriales > Flavobacteriaceae > Psychroserpens > Psychroserpens mesophilus. The sequence goes on along the minus strand of NZ_JXJP01000003.1, from coordinate 193,017 downwards.
GATGGCGCAAAAGCATATACACGTGTAAATGCAAATGAAATTGATTTAAATAGAGATGCTCAAGATCTATCGCAACCTGAAAGCCTAGTTTTGCGACAAACTTTTGAGTCTTTTAAGCCAAATTATTGTTTTAACCTTCACGGACAGCGAACTATTTTTAGTGCAGGGAATACAAAACATCCAGCAACCGTATCATTTTTGGCTCCAGCTCAAGATGTAGACTGTACAATTACCAATACTAGAAAAATAGCTATGGAAATCATTTCAGAAATGAACAAAATTCTCCAGAAACAAATCCCAAATCAGGTAGGTATTTATGATGACGCTTTTAATCTTAATTGTGTAGGAGACACATTTCAAAGTTATAATGTACCTACTATTCTTTTTGAAGCAGGACATCAGTTCAACGATTACCATCGAGAGCTTACTAGAGAATTTATGTTTCAGTCTTTGGTAGTTGCAATTCAATACATTTCTGAAAATAATATATCAGGAGAACAATATGCCGATTATCTCAAAATTCCTGAAAATCAGAAGCTATTTTATGACATTATCATCAGAAACACTCCAAATGGCGACATTGGAATTCAATATCAAGAAACATTAATTGATGACACCATAGAATTTATACCTAAAGTCGAAAATATTACAGATTTGAGCTCTTTTTTTGCTCATAATGACATGAATGCTAATGGGCATGAGGTTTTTACTGCTGCTGGTGAATTGATTTCAATAGGAAGCGCAAACGATTTCGTGTGGATAAATAATGAGAAATCTTCACTGAAATTGAAAAAAAACTAATAATTAGTACATTATCTTCATCAATTTTGCGTTATTTTTGTTTAAAATTTAAAGAAACTGAGAAATGGCAAAATACAAATTAGATGAAATTGATCATCAAATTTTAGACATGTTAATTGATAATACTAGAATTCCTTTCACTGATATTGCAAAAAAATTGGTGATATCAGCTGGAACTGTTCATGTTAGAGTTAAAAAAATGGAAGAGGCTGGAATTATCCAAGGATCGTCATTAACATTAGATTATAAAAAACTTGGATACTCATTTATTGCATATGTTGGTATATTTCTAAATAATACATCTCAAACTAAATTTGTTTTAGAACGTATTAATGAAATCCCATATGTTACTGTAGCTCATATTACAACTGGGAAATTTAATATTTTCTGTAAGGTCAGAGCAAAAGACACTTCTCATGCTAAAGACATTATTTTTATGTTAGACGATATCGAAGGAATTTACAGAACTGAAACCATGATTTCGTTAGAAGAAAGTATAAATGACAAAAAACGCTTAATGCATACTATTTTTAACGAATTGTAGGCGTAACACTCATAACTATCTTAATATTTGAGAATCCCTTTATCAATAGTATGGTAAAGGGATTTTTTTGTTACTTTGAATCACAAATTAATTACAATGACTAAAGATCAGCTAGACAAAAGCGAATACAATCCATATTTTCAGCTATATATTGATTGTGCAGGAGCCTTAAATTTAATTAAGGGATTAAAGCAAAATGGAGATGATATCATTACTTTTTTAGAATCTATTTCTGATGACAAGTATGATTATGCTTATGCCGAGGGCAAGTGGACGATTAAAGAACTTATTCAGCATATAATTGACACTGAACGCGTATTTACGTTTAGGGCTTTGTCATTTGCCAGAAAAGAAAAAAAAGCTTTGCCAGGTTATGACGAAGACGATTATGCTGTTTCCAGTGAGGCAAACAGAAGATCTAAACAGGATTTACTGAATGAATTACATGTTTTAAGACAGGCAACTGTTGCGTTATTCGAAAGTTTTTCAAAGGATATGTTAATTCAAATGGGGAATGCTAGTAATAATAATATCTCAGTCAGAGCCATAGGTTTTATTTTGATTGGGCATGGTAATCACCATTGTAAAATAATAAAAGAACGGTATCTGTAAAAAAAAACAGCCACCTGAAATTCAAGTGGCTGTTTTTCATGAATACATATGATTAGAATCTGTATCTTACACCAAGTGCGATATCAAAATCTAAGTCGTCTCTATAATCTCCAAATCCAAATTCTGGTCTAGCATCAATAGATAGTTGTAATGGAATATCAAAATTATATTCAATACCAATATCTCCAGCTAAAAATAAAAAAGTCTCACTGTCATCAAATCCTCTTGGGACATTGTCAAAACTGTAAGATCCAATTCCTCCACCTGCACCAGCATACCAGTTAAAGTTACCGTCAAGTTGCCATACCCATTGGTACAGTCCAGCTAATTTGAAGCCATTGTAGTTATTTCCGCTTCGCAACCCTAAATCTAATTCTAAGCGATTGTTGTCTCCTAAAGCTCTTTGGTAAGAGATTTCTGCTCCAAATCCATCGCTATCGCCTAAACGAATACCAATGGCGTTATCGGAAATATCCTGAGCGCTAGATGCTGTTATAAAGCCAAAAAACGCTACTGCTACTAAACATAATCTTTTCATAATTTAAGAGTTTTTAATTTAAGTTCAATTAATTATTAATGTTGTCGTAAAATTATAACGGCAAAATTATGTTAAAATTGAATCAATAGCATTAATTTTAAGACAAAATTATATCCTATTTCACTAAAATTTTGACTCATTCACCATGCCAAGCATTAGTATTCATGAACTAAACAAGCTAAAGTCAAGTTTATCAGGTGATTTGTATTACGATGCGTTAATGAAAGCATTGTATGCAACTGATGCTTCTGTGTATAGAAAGTTGCCATTAGCAGTTGCGTTACCTAAAACACATTCTGATATTAAACAACTCATTAGGTTTGCAACAACTCATAAATCATCATTAATTCCCAGAACGGCAGGTACGTCTTTGGCTGGTCAATGTGTCGGAGAAGGCATAGTAGTTGATGTATCCAAGTATTTCACTAAAATATTGGATGTCAATGAAAAAGCGAAGACTGTTACGGTTCAGCCAGGTGTTGTGCGCGATGAATTAAATAACTATTTAAAACCTTTCGGACTCTTTTTTGGTCCAACTACTTCGACATCAAATCGTTGCATGATTGGTGGAATGGTTGGAAATAATTCTTCAGGAACAACCTCTATTCAGTATGGTGTAACTCGAGATAAGGTTCTTGAATTGCATACTATTTTGAGTGATGGGAGTGAAGTGGTATTTTCTGAATTAACTTCTGAAGCTTTTCTGAAAAAAACACAACAAGCTGATCTAGAAGGTGAAATTTACAACCAAATCTATAAGGAATTGTCATCAAAGGAGGTGCGACAACAAATTTCAGACAACTTTCCGAAGCCTGAAATACACAGAAGAAATACGGGTTATGCCATAGATGAATTGATTCATACGGGTGTCTTTTCAAAATCTAACAACAAGTTTAATATGTGCAAGTTGCTTTCCGGTAGCGAAGGCACACTTGCATTTACAACACAAATCACCTTACAGTTAGATGTGTTGCCTCCTTCAGAATCTATCATGATTGCTGCCCATTTTGATAGTATTCAATCTTGTTTAAATGCTGTCGAGCCTATCATGAAGCATAATTTGTTTACATGTGAAATGATGGATAAAACCATTTTAGACCTCACAAAACACAACAAGACGCAACAGGAAAACAGATCGTTTATCGTTGGTGATCCTAAAGCGATTTTAATGTGTGAAGTCAAAGCTGAAACCCTTGAAGATGCAACAAGGATAGCTCAGGATGTTCTGCAAACACTTGAATTATCTGAATTAAGCTATGCTAATCCAATACTTTTAGGTAAAGATATTGATAAAGCGAATGAACTTCGAAAAGCAGGATTAGGTTTGCTAGGAAACATGATAGGTGACCAGAAAACAGCAGCTTGTATTGAAGATACAGCAGTTTCTGTTTCCGATTTATCAAACTACATTGAAGAGTTTACTTTGTTGATGCAAAATCATGGACAAAACGCTGTGTATTACGCGCATGCTGGAGCAGGAGAGTTGCATTTACGTCCAATACTGAATTTAAAAAAGAAAGCAGATGTAGAGTTATTCAGGAAAATAACTACTGATGTTGCGCATCTCGTAAAGAAATATCAAGGCTCCATGAGTGGAGAACATGGCGATGGCATTGTTAGAGCTGAATTTATTCCATTGATGATTGGCGAAGACAATTACGAGATTTTAAAAAGAATTAAATCGGCTTTTGATCCCAACAACATTTTAAATCCAGGAAAGATTGTCGATGCGTTTCCTATGGATAAATCGCTTCGTTATGAACCTGACAGACAAGAACCTGAAATAGAAACGCTTTTAGATTTTTCAAGTTCCTTAGGTATTTTGCGAGAAGCTGAAAAATGTAATGGTTCAGGCGATTGCAGAAAGCTTCCAGAATTTGGCGGAACGATGTGTCCGAGTTACAGAGCAACACGAAATGAAAAAGATACCACCAGAGCGCGTGCCAATGCCTTACGTGAGTTCTTGACCCAATCTGATAAACCCAATAAATTCAATCATAAAGAATTAAAAGACGTCTTCGATTTGTGTTTGAGTTGTAAAGCTTGTGCTAGTGAATGTCCGAGTAGTGTTGATGTTGCCAGTTTAAAGGCAGAATTCCAGTATCAATATCAAAAGACTAATGGAACAACCTTTAGAGATCGTTTTTTTGCAAATTCAACTAAATACAATACGCTTGCTTCTAAATTTCTAGTTGTATCAAATTTTATATTTAAAAACGCTATAACTTCTGGAATATTAAAGACTGTACTTAAAATCCATGGCAAGAGAAGTTTACCACTAATTTCAGAAGATAATTTTAGTAAAGAAAATAAAGTAATAAGCGTATATAAAGTTGAGCAACCTATAATTAAATCGGTTGTACTTTTTATTGATGAATTTTTGAGGTTTAATGAAAGTGAAATCGTTAATGATGTCTATTATTTATTAGTAAACCTTAACTACAAGGTAAGCATAGTAAGTGATAGACAATCAGGAAGATCACAAATTTCTAAAGGGTTTTTAAAGGAAGCAAAAGCTATAGCAAATCAGAATATAATTTATTTTAAAGATTCAATTTCAGAACACACGTCTTTAATTGGCATTGAACCTTCAGCAATACTTACGTTTAAAGATGAATATTTGAGATTGGCAGATGATAAAGCTTCAGCAGAACATATTGCAAAACATACTTTTTTAATCGAAGAATTCATTCAGCAAGAAATAGCATTAGGCAATATCACTTCAGAACAATTCACGAAGGAATCTAAAACGATTAAGTTTCATGGACATTGCCATCAAAAAGCATTAGCCAATCAATCATCAAGTTTTGCAGTATTAAATTTACCGGAAAATTACAACGTGACAATCATTCCTAGTGGCTGCTGCGGAATGGCAGGAAGTTTTGGTTTCGAAAAAGAACATTACGATATCAGTATGCAAATAGGCGAACAGACCTTATTTCCAGCGGTAAGAAAAGCTTCTGAAGAGGTTCTAATTTCAGCAAACGGAACAAGCTGTAGACATCAAATAAAAGACGGAACGCAACGGAAGGCATTGCATCCTGTAACAATTTTAAGACATGCGCTTCTTGAAAGTCAATAAATTAGCTTGATTTCTTTTTGTCAATAATGGTAATAGCAGCAATTAAATCTTTGACCTCCATATCTTTTACGTCTTCATCTGCATAAAACGCTCTCAACTTGTCGTTGTTGTAATTATAGATTTTCCAGCGTTTAAATTGATATTCTAAAGCCGTAAAATTTTCAACCCAATCTCCTGAATTTAAATAGGTTGTTTTTCCGTGCTTATTCTCTTTAATTAACATTTTCGGCTGATGAATATGTCCGCAAATAACATAATCATACTTGTTTTCAATTGCTAAATCTGTTGCTACCTTTTCAAAATCATGCACATACTTTACAGCACCTTTTACACTATCTTTAATTGTCTTTGATAGCGAATAACGCTCCTTGCCTAAACGCTCTAAACACCAATTGACGAAACGGTTTAGAAGAATTAAAAAGTCGTAGCCATAACCTCCTAATTTAGCCAGCCATTTTGCATTTTGTATGGAAACATCAAAAACATCACCATGAAAAAACCAGGCTTTCTTTCCGTCTAGTTCTAGCACAACTTTATCAACTATTGAAATGTTTCCAATTGTCGTATTACTGAATTTTCGTAGCATTTCGTCATGATTACCAGTGATGTAAATTATTTCAACACCTTCAGTAGCCATATCTATAAGTTTCTTTATAACTCTCAAATGTGATTTCGGAAAGTATCGTTTTTTAAACTGCCAGATATCAATAATATCTCCATTTAAAATTAATTTTTTAGGATGAATACTGTTAAGGTAAGTCAGTAGTTCCTTGGCATGACAGCCATAGGTGCCTAAATGAACATCTGAAACTACAGCAATTTCTATTTTTCTTTTAATTTTCAAAGGCTAATAATCTAATTCATTGCAAAGAACAATGTTCTGTATTAACTAAGTATCAATTAATTATTATTAAAATTTAAGCGAATTGTTAACCTATTGTTATGTTTTTTTTGCAGTTGATACGTTGCTTTATGGCCATCTGTTTTTGTTTCTCTATTTTTACAAGTACTTTAGCATAAAACTTACTATATGGCAGGAAATACCTTCGGAAACATTTTTAAACTGACAACATTTGGAGAATCTCATGGTCTGGCTATTGGTGGAATCATAGATGGCTGTCCTGCAGGCTTGGAACTCAATTTAGAAGCTATTCAAAATGAATTAAATCGTCGTAAACCTGGACAATCTGCAATTGTTACACAACGAAAAGAGCCTGACACTGTCGAGTTTCTCTCTGGATTATTTGAAGGAAAAACAACAGGAACTCCAATTGGATTTATCATCAAAAACACCAATCAGAAATCTAAAGACTATTCTCATATTAAGGATGTATATCGTCCCAGCCATGCCGATTATACTTACGAAAAAAAATATGGCATTAGAGATTATAGAGGAGGAGGACGAAGTTCAGCAAGAGAAACAGCATGCCGCGTTGTTGCTGGTGCCATTGCAAAACAATTGATAAACACTATTAAAATTAATGCGTATACATCTTCAGTAGGTGATATTTTTCTTGAAAAGCCATATCAGGATTTAGATTTTTCTAAAACTGAAAGTAATGCTGTTCGTTGTCCAGATCAGGAAACAGCAGAACGTATGATAAACAAAATAAAAGCTATAAAAAAAGAAGGTGACACTATTGGTGGTACAATTACTTGTGTGCTTCAAAACGTTCCAATAGGTTTAGGAGAACCCGTTTTTGATAAACTGCATGCCGACTTAGGAAAAGCGATGTTAAGCATCAATGCTGTAAAAGGTTTTGAGTATGGAAGCGGTTTTTGTGGTGCAAGAATGACAGGTAGTGAACATAACGATTTATTTAATGAGGATGGTTCGACCAAAACGAATTTATCTGGAGGAATTCAAGGTGGAATTAGCAACGGAATGGACATTTATTTTAGAGTGGCTTTTAAGCCAGTAGCAACCATAATTCAAAAGCAAAATACGTTGGATAGTTCTGGAGATATTGTTGAAATGCAAGGTAAAGGCAGACATGATCCTTGTGTTGTACCAAGAGCGATTCCAATCGTAGAAGCCATGGCAGCTCTCGTGTTGGCTGATTTCTATTTGCTGAATAAAATATACAGTTAATAATTAATTTAGTTTGACTAAAGAAGAGAAAAATGCTGAAAAAAGTAAAACGATGTCATTGACAAATGCAGAGTTTTTAAAGTTTTTCTTTTTCCCTGTTTTGAATAAAAGTTTTGGTTTTGACAATCATCAACTGAACAATGAGGAAGATGATCGATTTATAAAACACGGATTTGACAAGAAATTAAAGGAAGCAAAATCGGCTAGACTTTACGGAAGATTCTTTTACTTCGGAATTTCAATATTAATTGCTGTAATTGTTAAATATTACAGTTCATAATAAACAAGAACTTAATATCAACTTTGATATATGAAAAAACTGGCACTTCATTGGAAGATTATTATAGGAATGGTACTCGGTATTATTTGGGCATTATTGTCCAGTACTATGGGTTGGAGTTCGTTTACAATCAACTGGATTGATCCTTTTGGCACTATTTTTATAAATTTACTAAAACTTATCGCTGTACCACTGGTTTTATTTTCAATTATTAGTGGAGTTGCCAATATTGGAGACCCAAATAGCTTAGGCAGAATGGGAGGGAAGACCTTAGGTATTTATTTAATTACTACCATCATGGCTATTTCACTCGGCTTATTATTGGTTAATACCATTAAACCAGGAGAATTAATAGACGACCAAAGTCGAATTGATAATCGTATTAGTTATGAAATTTGGGCAGACTCTCAAGGTTATGAACTTAAAGATGGCATTAATTATTTAAAAGATCCAGAGTATTTTGAACGTGCGCAAGAGATTTCAGAATTAACAAAAAGTGAACTTCAGGAAGCTGCTGTAGCCGATAAATTAGAAACGGTTCAAAAAAGAAAAGAAAGCACACCATTACAACCACTTATCGATATTGTTCCCAGTAATTTTTTCTACTCATTATCGAATAATGGACTCATGTTGCAAATCATCTTTTTTGCTGTATTTTTTGGTGTATGCTTGTTATTTATTCCTTTAGACAAGGCAAAACCAGTATTGAATCTTGTTGATGGGATAAATGAAGTTTTTTTAAAAATGGTTGATATTGTCATGCAAGCAGCTCCATTTTTCGTATTTGCTTTATTAGCAGGTGTTGTGAGTAAAATGGCAGGTGACGATATTGGTAAAGTTATTGAAATATTTAAAGGATTGAGCTGGTATTCATTGACTGTATTAGCAGGATTGTTATTAATGATTTTTGTAGTGTATCCAATTATTTTAAAAGCATTTGTGAAGAAAATTCCGTATTCAGGGTTTTTTAAAGCGATGAGTCCTGCTCAAACCCTTGCATTTTCGACGTCGAGTAGTGCAGCAACACTTCCTGTGACTATGGAATGCGTGGAGCAAAATCTTGGTGTCAATAAAAAAATAAGCAGTTTCGTTCTGCCTATTGGAGCTACTGTAAATATGGATGGTACGAGCTTATATCAAGCCGTAGCTGTTATATTTTTAGCACAAATGCATATGATAGATTTAACCGTCGCTCAACAAGTTACAGTTGTTCTTACAGCAACTTTAGCCTCTATAGGTTCTGCAGCTGTGCCAAGTGCTGGATTAGTTATGCTTATTATTGTATTGGATTCTGTAGGTTTAAATCCTGCTTGGATTGCAATTATTTTTCCAGTTGACAGAATTTTAGACATGTTTAGAACTGTAGTAAATGTTACAGGAGATGCAACCGTTTGTTCGATAATTGCTGATGGAGAGGATATGTTAGATTATAGAGAGCACGATAATCCGACACAAACATTCGATTTAGATTCTTAAATCATCAATCATTTTACTATTTAAGAGAATTTTTATAATTTAACAAGTTCCAATCAAAACCTTACATACATGAATATATGTTTTATTATGTATCCTTGGGAAAATATAGATCCTGAAAATGATACCAGCTTAGCTTTAATTAAAGAATGTGTTAAACGTCATCATGGTGTTGCTATGTGTACTCCAGCGAATCTAACAATTAGAGACAGTGTGACTAATGCATTTTGTAATGTGATTAGTCGGATGGACAAAGTACCTTCTAGTCTTAAAGCATTTTATAACAAAGCGAAGTTAAGAGAAGAAATGTTGCCTCTGGCAGGTTTTGATGCCATATTCTTTAGGGCAAATCCGCCTTTAGATCCTATTATGCTTAATTTTTTAGACTCTGTTAAAGACGATGTTTTTATTGTAAATTCATTAGAAGGCATGCGAGAGGCTAATAACAAACTCTACACAGCTGCTTTTGGTGACGCGCATAGTAATATCATTCCGAATACACATGTATCAAAAAATAAAGAGTATCTGGTTAAGCAAATCAAAGAGTCAAAAGCTGATAAAATGATTTTAAAACCTCTTAATGGTTTTGGTGGTTCTGGCGTTATTTTAATTGAAAAATCAGCCATGAGTAATATTAATTCCTTATTAGACTTTTACATTACCAGTGGAGAAGGTTCATCAAATTACGTCATTCTACAGGATTATATAGAAGGTGCAGATCAAGGTGATGTAAGAATATTATTGTTGAATGGCGAACCTGTTGGAGCTATGAAACGTGTTCCTGGTTCTGATGACCATCGATCAAATGTGTCTGCTGGAGGTTCAGTTCAAAAACATACATTAAGCAAAGCAGAAAAAGCACTTTGCAAACAAATTGGTCCGAAATTAGTCAAAGACGGACTCTATTTTGTTGGTATTGATGTGATTGGCGGCAAACTGGTCGAAGTAAATGTGATGTCACCTGGCGGAATTACGTACATTAATAAAGTTTATAAAAACAAAATTAAAGTTGAAGAACGCGTGATTGATTTCCTTGAAAGCAAGGTCTTAGATCAGCTTCAGGCCTTTGACAGACGAGTGCGTTTACGTAAAACGGTTGAGGATGCTTGATGGGAATCCGTTCGTGTCAACCATCGTCAATTGTAAATGGTTGTATGACAATCAATACCTAGATGATCTTATTATTTTGGATGCCAGCGAACAAATTACAAATTCTGGCACTGCAGGCTATATTCCTAATTCGAGATTAGTAGATATTAAAGGTAAGCTCAGTGATGCTAATGCTCCATTTCCAAATACAATTCCGTCACAACAACAGTTTCAGGATGAAGCACGTCGACTCGGAGTTAATCATGATTCTCTCATCATCGTTTATGACAATAAAGGTATGTATTGGAGTCCGAGAGTGTGGTGGTTATTCAAAACCTTCGGATTTAAAAACATTGCCGTTTTAGATGGTGGATTACCAGAGTGGAAGCGTTTGGGTTATAAAACAGAATCTACAGCTCAACAAAATGACTGGAAGACCGGAAATTTTTCAGCTTCATACGATGCTTCTAAAATGCGTTATTTTGATGATATCTCTAAATTATCTGAAAATGACGCCGTGAAAATTTTAGATGCTCGTTCCAAAGCTCGCTTTATGTGTTTAGAACCCGAACCAAGAAAAGGACTTCGAAGCGGAACGATTCCAAACTCTGAAAATCTTCCATATGCCGATTTATTAGATGGCCATTGCTTTAAATCCAAACAAGAATTAAAAAGGATTTTTGATAGCTATAATATTGAAAAGAAATCATTAACTTTCTCCTGTGGTTCAGGAATAACAGCATGCATTTTAGCCTTGGCAGCTGAAATTTTAGATTATCAACAAATCTCTGTTTATGATGGTTCATGGACAGAATACGGAACTTTAACAACTTAATTATGGCAATTACCAACTGGACAAAACAAGAGCTCGTGGCTTATATTTTATTGTTTGTTGCACATTCTGATTTAAAAGAAAGCAAAAAAGAGCATGAGTACATATTATCTCGTGTTGACGAAGCAACGTATAAGCATATTAAAACTGAATTTGATGCCGATAATGATTACCAGAGTATTACTAAAATAGTGGATGCTGTCAATACTAATACAGCCTATCGCAACAATCCTGAGGCGCTTTTTGCAGACATAAAACTTATGGCATTTGCTGATGGTCATATGGATCAGATTGAACATATGATTTATAATATTTTAAAGAAAATATTGAGTTAATAATTATGGAGCGATTATCAATTGATACTATAATTTCTAAAATTAATAACGAAGAAATTTTTCATGCTGTTGCTGAAGATTATTCATTTACTTTAAAAATTGATGACTATGTACATTACGTGTGTGGCGCAGTTCATGACGGACATCAATTTAGAAAAGAACTTTGGGATAATTGTTTACACACAGAATACGACCGATGGTTTGAAGAAGATCCTGAAACGAAACATATGGTCACATCTCATCCTATTGTCATTGCAGGTTGTGATTCTCGTTTTGAATACGATTTAAATCGAACTCCTGAAGAAGCAGTATTTGAAACGGCATGGGGAAAGCAATTGTGGAAGCAAGCTTTACCAGAAAACCAAAAACAGAAAAGTCTTAGTAAGCATGAAAATTTTTACAAGGTTGTACATGCTCTCATTTCAAAACTAGAAGAAAAATTTGATGTTTGCATTGTATACGATATGCATAGCTATAACTGGAAACGCTGGGACAGAGAAGTGCCGACATGGAATTTAGGAACTTCAAATTTGGATAACAACCGATTTGGTAAGGACATAGAATTGTGGCGACAAAGTTTGTCAGAAATACATTTCCCGCATGGTATTAAGCAAACTTCAAAGATTAATGATACGTTTCAAGGGAATGGCTATTTCCTGAAATTTATTACCAAAAACTTCAAAAATACTTTAGTTTTGGCAACCGAAATTGCAAAGATTTATTGTGATGAATATGATCAGGTGATATATCCTGAAGTTGTTGCTGCAGTTGAAAAACAACTTCGAGAGCGATTGCCTGAACATGCTGCAAATTTTTATAAAACACATAGGTTATAATGTCTCAAATTCCAAGTACAACTGAATATCAAGACTTATTTGATATTGATGGAAATCTCGATAGATTAGTTCAAAAGATTGAAGTTCTCAATTATATCAATCCGTTAAATATTGAACGCGAAAAGAAACAATTCTTTTCTTCTAAATTTACGTACGATCCGGTTTTTAATTATCCGAAAATTAAATTTAATGGTTATAAATTGCATCGTTTATTTTTTTCTCAGCGCCTCGAACGTGTTGAAGATGAAGATGTAAGGCAGTTATATGAAGATGTTATTTATGAATATTCCGGGCTTATTGAATGTATTCAGACCATAAACCAAGGACGAAAATTTTACTTCAATAGTTTAAAAAGTTTTGGTACACCTACAGAAGTTGATATCGATAATGCTAAGTTTATACTTCGTTTTGATGATAGTGATTTTGATGAAGAGTTATTACCAATGTATTCAGTTGACGATGCTGTAAACTATTTTGAAGCGTACTCAAAGCGTTATGATTTTAAATATAACATCAAGTTGTCGACTAATATTTCAGCAGCTGCCATGGTGATGAATAATACACAGACTTTAGTGTTACGTAAAAATCACAAGTTCAGTTTAAATCAGTTGAAAGTATTAACCAATCACGAAATTGGTGTTCATATGGTGACCACATTTAATGGATTGTCTCAACCGCTTAAAGTATTTTCAAACGGATTACCAAATAACGTTGAAACTCAGGAAGGCTTAGCTGTATATTCAGAATATATGTCTGGTTGTTTAACTATACAACGATTAAAAGAATTAGCCTATCGTGTTATTGCTGTCGATACACTTAATAAAGGCTACAGTTTTTCAGATACATTCGATTTACTTTTTAGCCAGCACAAACTAAGCAGAGAAAAAGCTTTCGCAATTACGTTACGTGTGCATAGAGGAGGAGGTTTCACAAAAGATCACTTATATTTGAGAGGCATTACTCAAGTTTATAATTATGCCAAATCTGGAGGTGATTTAAATCCGTTACTTACAGGAAAGGTAAGTTTAGAATATCTCGATACAATAACAAAACTTCAGAAATTAGGCTTAGCGATTCCTTCAAAATATTATACAGATGCTTACCTAAGCAATGATAATTCGAATACCAATTTAGATTTTATCTTAAAGAGTTTGAAATAAAAAAGCCTTAAAGCGCAACATTATCTTTCAGAGGTTGTTCTGAAGCAGACCATGTGTTAGACTTGCACATGATAAGAATTTGAGTCGTTCCCAACTAACTGAAGTAGGGCTCAAATTAACTGTTTTGCTTTAAGGCTTCTGTGCAATTATAATTTAAAGATAATTGATGCAGTAATAAATACAAATACCCACTGAGTAAACCTGATTTTTGATTGAGTAAACTTCTAATATTAATTAGTAAAGTCTTTTAGGTCATTAGACAAATCATTCAAATTTTAAATTGTGCATCTTATAGATGTTTTTTGCAGTTACACTTTTTTAATCAATTTTTTTATACTTTATATCGAGAATATAGCTTGATTGTAAGCATATTACGTAGGTTTACAATATCAAAATAATGTGCTATTAATCATTAACCATATTTAGATAATCCCTCAAATGTTAATGATAATTTTTTTTAGAGTTAAATTAGTTTTAATTAGTTGTTAGTTATTAAAGTCCTTTTGAGAGAAAGGACTTTTTTATGCTAAAAACTTTGCTTTTAACTCAGGAGTTGGAATCATACAAGCATCTTTCTTGCCATACCACTTGTATCTGTTTTTTGCAACAAAATCATACACCCAATTTCTAATAAAAGTAGGAACAATAAAAAAAACAGTCATTAGGGATCTTGGGAAGCTTAAATGCTTTGCGATATGTAAAGCAGCTGTTGATTTTACAGTTAGTCCTTTCTCTTCCGAATACAAAAGGATAGAATCTGTTTTAGTAGGATCTACATTAAATTTTTGAATGATTTGTTTTCCAACTTCGCTCTGTAAAGGAGCAAACATAAACCGATTAGCTTTGTCATGCTTAATCACATACAATACTGAAGCATTACAAAGATTGCAAACGCCATCAAATAATATTAACTGTTTATCTTTTGGTAAGTTGTCTATCACATTACAAAAATACGAGATAGATTTATAAGGAATTTAAAAATTGCGTTAAATCGTCATCTTTATCGAGTTGTAGCTTCTTTTTTAGGCGATACTTTGATTTTAAAACACTATCAGGTAAAACATTGAGCATAGATGCAATTTCCTTAGTAGATAAATTCATTCGTAAAAATGACGCTAATCTTATTTCTTTCTCTGTTATATCCTCAGCAATAGCTTTAATTTTATAATCAAAGTTATTGTGGACTTCTGAAAAATAGGATTTAAAGATTTCCCAATCTTTGTCTTCAGCACTTTCTTTTTTTAAGAGCATCACTAATCTTCTGAATTCAACTTTAAATAATTCTGGAGATTTTTTAATTTTTTCCAAATTCTCTTTTAACTCTTGAATGAAAGTACTTTTCTGCACCAAATGTAAAGTCTGAGATGCCAATTCCTTCTTTTTGAATTCTATTTCTTGTTTGTAAATTTCTTCTTGTTTTTCACGTTCAATGTTGTTCTTTTTTATTCGCTGTGTAAATACGAAATAGAGTAGTCCGGCAATAGTCAAAAAAGAAAACATTCCTATACCATATAACGTTTTTTGAGTTTTACTTAAAGACACATCTTTTTCTAATAAAGCAATCTGAGTTTCCTTCTTTTCAGTTTCATAACGCTCACGCATATTTGCAATTTCTTTTTCTTTATCAATGGTAAAAATAGAATCCTTCGCAGATATATATTCCTGATACACGTTAACCGCGTCTGAAGTTTTATTATTCAGAGTTAAAGCTTCAGCGTGTAATTTTAATGCATTTAAATAAGCATCTGAAACGCCACGTTCTTTTTCATCAACATAAACACGTGTTGTTTGCGGTAATGCTAATTGATATTGATTTGTTTCTAAATAGGCTTGAGCCAAAAATTTTCTATTCAGATTTTCTAACATTTTGTTGTCAACTCTCAAAGATTCCTTCAGGCAGTCTTCAAACATTTTGATCGCCAAATCGAAATCTCCATTAAAATAATGTGCTCTTCCCAAATGAGTTTTTCCGTAAAGTGCATTATTAGGTTCACTTTCTTTAAATATACCAATGGCAATTGGAAGTTTTTCGAGAGAAAGCTTATGTTTCCCGATATCATTTGCAACAATTGATAAATTAACTAAACTTGCAGCATACATGCTTTCGTCATCAGCTTTTAGAAAACCTTCAGCTGCTTCTTCATAATTAGAGATAGCTAATTCGTCATCTTTATTAGAACTATAGGCGTTTGCCAGAGTAAAAAGCAATCCGCTTTCACGATGAATATCGTTACTTGCCTCTACAAAAACACGCGTATCCAGAAGTAATTCAATCGATTTTTTAACATCTCCTAATCTCTTATAAGAACTTGCCAGTCGAATTCTACTGATTGCAATTTCACTACTATCATTTGCATACTCTGCCCAATAAATTGCTGATTCATAAATGGGAATCAAACTATCAATTTTACCTGACCTTGAAAACGCATAACCTAATTCTCTTAATAATCTATTGGTCACCAATGGATGATTTTTACCATCTAATTTAAGTCCGCGTTTAGCATAAATAATATGATCATCACTGCTGCCTGCAAAATCTAAAGCATTACAAACCTCAAAATAGGTTTGCGCAAGGATAGAATCATTTTTAATTTCCTTAGAGATATTTAATGCTTTTTCAAAATATAAATTACAGTCATTTTGTTTCTCAATTAAACATTTTGATCCCTCGTCAATTAGTGCTCTTTGATCATTTGGCAAAATATAAATTGGTTCCTGAGCATGTAAGAATCCGTTAATACAGAACACAAAAAATAATACTATCAAATACTGTTTCATAATGTCAAATTTGAAAATACTAAGATAATTATTAATAGACACAAATGACTTGATTAGTCCTGATAGCAATTTGCTCAGTCTAGAGTTTGTCCATGATATTTTGAACAAACAAATAATATAAGCAATTGTATATCAATATTTTATATTTCAATTTCCATATTCAAATCATATCAAAATATATACAGTTTATTGTGACTTGTCCATACTTTGTCCATGCTAAAAATTAGAATTCAAACCTAATCTCACTTAGTTTTGGCTTGTCATTAATAAAAAATGACATAAATATTTTGTGGTGTCTTGCACTGGATTGGCTGCAGACTTTTCCAGTTGTAAGTCGCTACAAAAATTAAAACCACAAAATCTTTATAATTATGAAAACACAATTTATTTATCAATTATGCTTTGTCATTTGTATTGGACTTGCAATGTCTTGTAGCTCAGAAGATGATGGAGATTCAAACGACCCTTCAGATAACCTAATAACTATTAATGTTGCTGAATATCCTTCAAGTGGAGATTTTATTGCCACAATTAGTTCAAATTTAGAAGGCCCTTTAACATACTCTATAACCTTTGAAACAGTAAATCAAGCCATTATTCTAAACGGTAATGAATTAAGGGTAGGTGACTTTTTAGCTTTCGACTTTGAAACCAATGAAGAACTTTTTGTAACTATTGAAATTTCTAACGGTTCAGATGCTGAAGTAAAAGAATATCGTATTAACATTCAAAACGTCGATGACATTTGGGCCTTTCTGAGTGGTAATACAAGAACAGCTTATGAAGACGCTTCACCTGGTGATTGGGTTTGGATCACAGAAAGTGAATACAACGACCTTGCAAATAATTTAGCATCAATAACAAAAAGTGGTGCTTCAGATAATCAATTATTTAGTAGTAACTCTGTACAACAGGTACCAGGTGATAAGACTTATGCGAATGCTAATGGAAATAGTATGCCAGTAGATCATTACTTCTTTGCATTTAAATATTATTCATGGTCTAGCAATGCTGCGAGTAATCGCGTAAAATTATCGGAAACATCATCAGAAGAATCATTTTCTAGTGTTGGAGAGATTTTGCCAGAACATGACGATGGTTTTAATCATTTTGTATTAAAGGGAGCAAATATAAAAACTAATTCTGAAGCTTACTTAGGTTTATATGCGTCATTAAAACTTGGAGTTAAAGATGACAATTCTAGTAGCTATAATTATGGCGAAGGGAATACTGCTACTTTAGACGATTGGGTTTTAGGCAAGGTATTACTTCAGCAAGGCCTAAGTACGTCTATAAAACAATGGGATTAATCATTTTCAACCAAAAAATTAAAAAAATGGAACATTCAAAACAAAATACAATTAAATTTTATTTAAAATTTATTTTACTATTCGTTTTTACATTTGCTGCTTTTAACTGTAGTAAGCCTGATGATAGTGATGATGGTGAAGATGAAAACCCATTTGCCGCTAGCATAAATGAATACTTACTAGGTTTAACATATGACGGAAATATTCTTTTAGATGTAAAAGACACTGGTGGACTGCCAAGTTCAAGGGATCCAATTTCAGAAACAAATGAATATACCGATCCTGTGAATGGACAAACTTCATATTGTGGAATCGTGAATTACTCTTTAGATTCTAATTTTGATGATGTCGCTATTTTAAGACCAAATATTGATGCCATTTATCCTGGAGCATTAGTTTCTGCAAATAATAATATGTTAGAAGGCGTTCCAGATCCATTATCAATTGAAAAAGGAGCTTACACGCTTAGA
Organism: Psychroserpens mesophilus; assembly: GCF_000826645.1. Taxonomy (GTDB): domain Bacteria; phylum Bacteroidota; class Bacteroidia; order Flavobacteriales; family Flavobacteriaceae; genus Psychroserpens; species Psychroserpens mesophilus. The sequence continues at coordinate 174,785 of NZ_JXJP01000003.1, read as the reverse complement.
ATAAATTTACCAGGAATTGGGCAAAATGGTGTTTTAAATATTCAAAACCCATCAAAATCAGTGGTAGATACTAAAATCGACAACGCTTTACAATGGTGGTATGCAAACGCTGGTGATAATGAAGTGCCTGCAAATTCAGTTTATAGTTCTGCAAACTTATATTCTTCGATGCAATTAAGTAGAGATATTGGTTTAAATTTATCTTGGGCAGATAATAATGTTGCAGCTCAACTAGATTTTACGAGTAATACGGAGCGAAGAGTAGCAACTATGTCTTTTAAGCAGGTATTCTTTTCTGTTACTATGGACTCGCCTGCATCACCAGCAGCTATGTTAGGAAACACCTTAACCTTGGATGATGTAAGAGCTAGAATTACAGACGAAGTACCAGCTGCCTATGTGAGTTCAGTCTCTTATGGCAAAATATTAGTTTTAAGAATGGAAACCGAATACACTGAAGAAACATCAGACATTGATCTTAGTGCAGTTCTAGATTATAGTGTTAATGTAAATGCTACGTATGATGAAGAAAAGGAATCTGTTATTGCATCCTCAACTTTTAAATTATTATCTATAGGAGGAAATGCCGAAGTAGGAGTGAGTCCAATTAGCAGTTCGGATTTCACTTCTGGTCCTGGAGGATTTATTGACGCAATCACTGGATCTAATGCTTTATTGAGTGCAAATAATCCAGGAGTACCAATTGCATATACTATGCGCTTTTTAAGAGATAATTCATTAGCAAAAATGGGATATAATACAACGTATACAGTTGAACAATGTGATCCGAGTATAGACTTTGTACATGAAGATGTAAATGTTACTAATAATTCATATCATGATACACGCTTTTACTTTAAATATAAACCATCAGGAGGAAATTTTTATTTGATTGGCCCAAAATACGAATTAAACCAAGGATCTTCCACTACAAAATCGCCACCAAATGGTGCTTATGATGTAGAAATTGTTTTCGAAAGTCAGATTGGTTGGTTTGGAGATTGGGAAGAAATAGGAGACTGCGATATAGGACATGTTACCTATGAACGCTCATACCAATTTACTGGAGGAGATATTAATGATCATGGAACTGTTCCAGGTTGTGGTACAGATTAATGTCATTTTTTAGATTCGACCAATTCTAATAAATCAATATTAACGTTAGTTGTGAAAATGCCATAATTTACTATGGCTTTTCCTTTTTCTAAACTGTCAATACTTCCAATTGCCTTGCCATCAAACATTCTTACACGATCACCAACTTTTAAGATTGGTTTCGGTTTTTCAACAGGTTTAGCTTTAGCTTTCTCCGACTTTTTCTTTTGTCTGATAACAGCAACTTTCTTTTCCGCTTCTTGTTTAATTTGTTGCTCTTTAGCTTTTTCAGCTCGTTTTTGTTTAGCGGATACTTTTTTGCGTTTTGAATTTTCAATCTGAACCAGTTTAAATAGTTCAGCCATGAGTTCACGTTTCTTCTGATTATCGAAGTATTTTTCAGATATATCATTAAATTTTTGTCCGAGATAAATCAATCGCTGGTTACTATCATACAATTCCTGAAAGCTCTCTAATTTCTTTTGAACTTTAGCATTTACTTCTTCAAGTTTATCCGCTTCCGATTGCTTTTTCTTTTCATTTTCTTTTAAAGAACGTTCCGTCTTTTCAAGTTTACTTCGTTCTTTTTGAAGCTTAGCAATAGTGGCATCAAATCGAACCTTTCCGCGTTCTATCTTCTTTTTAGCTCGATTAATTAAGCTGTAAGGTATTCCGTTTTTTTGTGCAACTTCAAAAGTAAACGAACTTCCTGCTTGTCCGAGAGCCAGTTTAAACATAGGCTCTAATGATTTTTCATCAAACATCATATTTGCATTTTGCATATATGGCAACTCGTTTGCTAATACTTTTAAGTTGGAGTAGTGGGTTGTAATTATTCCGTAGGCTTCACGATGGTAAAATTCTTCTAAAAAAGTTTCAGCTAAAGCACCACCAAGTTCGGGATCACTTCCAGTTCCAAATTCATCAATAAGAAATAAGGTGTTTTTATTACATTTCTTCAGAAAGTAGTTCATCTGTTTCAAACGATAACTGTACGTAGATAAATGATTTTCGATAGATTGATTATCTCCAATATCGCTAATGATTCTGTTAAACAAACAGATATTACTCTTTTCATGTACAGGAATTAACAAGCCACATTGAATCATGACCTGAAGTAATCCAATCGTCTTTAAGGTGATACTTTTTCCTCCGGCATTAGGTCCTGAAATGACAATAATTCTATTTTCTGGATGAAGAATAATCGACTGAGGATAGGTTTTCTTGCCTTGATTTTTGTTAGATAAAAACAGTAGCGGATGAAATGCATCTTTAACCTCATAAATTTTAGCGTCATTTATTTGAGGTAATATGCCATTTATAGACTGCGCATATTTTGCTTTTGCATAAATAACATCTAGGGTTGCTAAAAATGATTGATATTCGTCTAAAACATTGGTATGAGGTCTAACATATTCTGTGAGATTGCGCAAAATACTATCAACTTCTTCCTTTTCCTCAAATTCTAGATTATTTAATTCTCTTGCATACTGAAAAGTAGTTTCTGGCTGAATGTAAACGATGCTACCTGTTTTGCTACTACCCATAATGCTTCCCTTAACTTTTCGTCTGTACATCGCTTTTACAGCTAAAACGCGTTTGTTTTCAACTACAGATTCTCGTATATCATCAAGGTAATCTAGATTATGATAGGTATTTAAAGCTGATGTAAAACTTTGGTTAATTCTTCCTCTAACCGAATTTATAGATTGACGGATTTGGAATAACGTAGGAGTAGCATTGTCTTTGACATCACCAAATCGATCAATGATAGCATCTATTTCTGAAACAAGATGGGAAACGATTTCAATAGTTGAGGCCGATTTGTATAACGAAGGATAATACTCTTCAAAGCTTTTTAAAAACTTAAGAATATCAGTTACTGTTATGGTTATCGAAGCTATTTTCTGAAAACTTTTGGTTTCCAGATATGAATTTTCAATTTTTAAAAGTTTGAGCTCTTTAGTAATGGGCTCAAAACCGTGATTAGGAATTCGGTTATCATTATAAAACGAAGAGACATATTCATTTGTGAATTGCAGTGATAGTAAAACACTTTCTTTTGAAGAAAAGGGTCTGATTTTCAAGGCTTCAATTCGTCCTAAATCTGTAATACACAATTCTGACACCTGTTTTAGAACCGTGTAAAATTCAATATCCTGTAATGTTTTGTCGTGAATATTAATCATTAAATATTTTCCCTAAAACCAAGTAAAGTTGCAAAGGTACTTATTAATGATGTAGTAATAAAATGAAAATGTATTGGTTATTAGATGTTATCGTCTAACACGTTTTCCTTCATTATTTACATAGTGACATACGCAATCTTTAGAGCCAAACAAACCTACACTATGTAATTTACGTTTGATGAGTTCAGAGGTTTTCATTTTAAAATTATCAATAGGCGTAAAGGCAAAATTGTTAGAGCTAATAGAAATATCTAGGCCATAAACACAATGCCACCATGTTTGTGGGATGAATAGCATTTCACCAGGATTGATTATGGTGTATTGCACATTAAGATCTTTAAAAGCTGCATGTTTGTTTTCATCAAAGTTTTCCATATTCACATCACTCAATCGTGAACCTGGTTCGTACTTTTCACTTGGATACATGTCTTTAGAGTCTTTCGGACTGACTAAAAACACTAATTTACGTCCTTCAATTAAAGCTAAAATATTATTAGCAAGACGATCTGTGTGCCAACCCGTTAAAGTACCAGGAGGACCTATCCATAATGAGGTTGAGTTTCTGACTGTATTCTTAGATATCAATGAAAAATCTACATGTTCTAAAAGTTCAGGAAACATTTGAGCAATTGGCATGTTACCGAGATATGTGTCTGTATTTTCACTTCTAATTTCATTTAAATAATCTTGAAAAGCGCCGAATTGCCAATTGGTGTCATTCTGTCTAATGTTACCTTTATACATGTAAGTTTCTTTGTCTTTCCCTATTTTTTCAAAGTAATCAAGAGACCAAAGTTCTGTTGCTTTCCAGTGATCCATCATTCGTGTGATTTTAACTGGAGTGTTCTTTTTTAGATAATTGTTAAAAAAATCATCATGCGAAATTTTATCTATAGTTTTAATATCCTGTAGTGGATTGTTTAAAATATTCTGTACGCGTTTAATAATCTCTTTTTCCATGATTTCAGGTTTTACAGAAACGAATATACTATATTTGTTATTACAATTTTATGACATTTTTCATATTTTAGACCATAGGATTCTTTTTTAGATAAAATGAATGTGAACATACACGAAAGCTGGCAGAAATTACTGATAGACGAATTCAATAAACCTTATTTCGAAACACTTGCTGCATTTGTAAAATCAGAATATACACATCACAAGTGTTATCCTCCTGGAAAGCAAATATTTTCAGCGTTTAATCAGTGCCATTTTGATAATGTTAAAATAGTTATTATTGGTCAAGACCCTTATCATGGCGCTGGTCAGGCTAACGGACTTTGTTTTTCGGTGAATGAAGGTATCTCACATCCACCTTCTCTAATAAACATTTTTAAAGAGATTGAAAAAGATTTAGATAAACAATATCCTAAATCTGGAAATCTTGAACGATGGGCAAAGCAAGGTGTTCTTTTATTAAATGCAACACTTACAGTTAGAGCTCATGAAGCTGGTAGTCACCAAAAAAAAGGCTGGGAAATATTTACTGATACAGTGATTAAAACCATTAGTGATCATAAAGAACATGTTGTGTTTCTTCTTTGGGGAGGATTTGCGAAACAAAAATCAAAACTTATAAATTCTAATAAACATCAAATTTTCACCTCAGGTCATCCATCACCATTAAGTGCGAATAGAGGCTATTGGTTTGGTAATAACCACTTCAGTAAAACAAATCTCTATTTAGCAGAAAAAGGTTATGAACCGATAAACTGGTAAATAAAATATATAGGAAAATTTAAATTCTAGCTTCCAGTAGGAGCGAGTTGAGTTCTACCAATATGTTTAGTAGGCAATGAGGATTTAGATGTTTTGACACGTTCAGTTGGTTTGAGTATCACAGAATGATCGCTAGTAGTTTTCTTTGTAGTTTTATTACAACTGAATATAAGTAATAAGAAATTTATGGCAACTAAGAAAGATATAGTTAGAGTAATAATCATTATCATAGTCTTTAAGTTTTGTTAAGTTAATAGCACGTTCGGGATATAACAAATGTAACTAAATTTTTGAAAAATAGAAACTTATGAGAAAAAACATTAAAATTATGTTAATTTTTAATTCTTCTAAATTTGGTTGTTCTTTCAATACTATAACAATAATCTAAGAAAAACTCCTACCTAAAAGTTTATTTTAAATCGTGAATCAAATCAGTATATTTTATGGCTTTGGGTATGATATCCAAATCTAAAAGTTTGTCTTGAACAGTCATAATAGTTTTTTCATTAATAAGATCTTGCGACCATTCAGTTAATGATAACCATTCTTGTACGTCTTCTAACTTTTGATCATAGCGATTGGCTATAGTAACATCAATACTTGGAATGTGCTTAAACTCTTTGGTTGTATTATTAATTATATTTAAAATGGTTTTAACATCGTCTTCATTTGATTTCAGAAAATCACTGTTTACAGCAATTACAAAACATGGCCAAGGTGTAGGGCAATCTGCTATACGTCTAAATACACCTTCATCAACAATGGGTTTTGTTGTAAATTTTTCCCACATAAAATAATCAGCTATACCATTTGACAATCCTTCAACAGCGCCATCAAGATTTTTTATGACCTGAAAATCTAAATCTTTTTCAAGATCCCAATCGTTATTTTCAGCATTGATATATGCCATTAAATGTGAGCCTGAACCATATCTGCTTATCGCAGCTTTGGTTCCTTTTAAATCTTCTATTTTATAAAAATTAGAATCGTGAGCTACATGAATTCCCCAGATTAATGGTGATTGAACAAAGGTTTGTACGATTTTACTAGGATTACCATCTATGATATCTTTTATAATACCTTCAGTGAGAATAACAGCCATATCGATTTCTCCCTCACGCAAACCTTTATTCATTGCGCCTGTGCCTCCAAAGTAATCTTTCCACCTTAGGTTGATGCCTTTGTCTTTATACTCTCCATTTTTAAGCGTTAAATACCAGGCCAAATTAAAATGCTCTGGAACACCACCAATATTTATTATTTTCATGTTATTATCCTGGAAATACGTTTTCGTTCTTAAATAACTTATATGTTTACAATACGCTTTAAGGCATAAATAATTAAGTTTTCAACAGTTTGCTTTGGATCTTTACTAAAATCACCATTTGGTCGGTTAGCAATTATAGCACTCAACGATAAAGCCTCATGTCCTAAAAGCTTTGATAGACCATAAATGACCGATGTTTCCATCTCAAAATTTGTGATTCTGAAATCTTTATATGAAAAGGAATCTAATTTTGAATTTAAGGATGCATCCTGAAGTGGCAATCTGAGCACTCTTCCTTGCGGTCCGTAAAATCCACCTGCAGTACCAGTCATACCTTTAAAAACCTGATCACTATCAAAATAGTTTTCTAAATATTTACTGTTATTAATAACAATTGGTCTAGCCTTGTTTTTATCCCAGTCTGTATGTGCGATAAACGCATTTTCAATTTCAGGATTACTAATAGCATCAATTTGATAAAAATGTAACATGCCGTTAATATCTAAACCATGTGTGCTAATCACAAACGAATCTACAGGAACATCTTTCTGAAGAGATCCTGATGTCCCAATTCTAATAATGTTCAAACTTGTTAAATCTGATTTTGGTTGACGCGTTTCAAGATTAATATTAACGAGTGCATCAAGTTCATTTAATACAATATCGATATTGTCTGGACCAATTCCGGTAGAAATTACAGTAATTCGCTTATCCTGATAATAACCAGTTTGCGTTTTAAATTCTCGCTTTTGTGTGCTAAATTCTACGCTATCAAAATGCTTTGTTATTTTTTCAACGCGATCTTGATCTCCCACAAAAATAATGGTATCAGAAATATTTTCAGGTTTCAGATTTAAATGGTAAACACTACCATCAGGATTAAGTATTAATTCAGAATTTTTAATGGACATTGACATTTGTTTTTACAAGTTTATTTTCATTCTTATTAAATTGAAAATCTAATCGATTTACACCTCCATAAGTCATATTATTATTGATTTCGATTGAAAAATTGTGTATTTTGACTAATGCTTCATGACCTTTTCTATTAAGCTTTATCCCATTTTCATTTTCGGTAAAAAACAGTGATAATTGATTTATCATACGTTCTAATTGCAAGTCACCATAACCATAAAATCCTTGATAATTCAATATGTAACCTAATAAATGATGCCTAGATTTAATATCGTTGTTTTTTACTATTTCAAGCGTATTTTTTTCCAAAATACCCAAACCACTTTGGGAATCAGGAAAACGTCTTAAGTGCGCTTTTAAACAATTACTCAGATATTTGAAAGATGATTTTTTCACAATGTAAGGCTTAAACAAATTATGATCTTTTCCACAATACGTTCTCCAAAGCGTAATCGCTAAATCTTTATCATCATCTGTCAATACTATGCGATCATCATAATGTTTAAGTAGTTGCTCTTGAGAAAGTTCGGTTAAACCTTTCAGATTTTTTTCACCTTCAACTCGTCCGCTACTAACCAGATAGAGTGGTAGATTGATTTGTTTTTGATGCAATAAACTCATCACACCAATAAGATTAATATGGCAAAATAAATCGTATTCAAACCATAAGATGATTTCTTTATAGTTTTCAATACTGTTCAATTTGTTCAATTCCTTTTTAAGTTCACTTACATCAATTTCAATGTTGTAAAACTCGCTTAAAAATTGTTTTCGTTTCTCTATAAATTCGTCAGAATCAATATGAGCAATTGTTGGTCCTTCACACAGCATTTCTTGCCAGGTAAGAATATCGCCTTGTATTTCAAGCTCATCGAGAACTGAGGTTAAGGCATTACCATTTGTAATATGTAGTGTTTTGCTCATAATTATCCACCAACTCGTTTAACCGAGAAACCTTTATCGCTAAGGATCTGCATAATTTTATCTCTATAATCTCCCTGAATGATGATTTTATCATCTTTAAAACTGCCACCTACACTTAATTTCTGTTTTAACTCTTTAGCAAGTTTTTTAAAATCTTCATCAGCACCTGTATAACCTTCTAAAATTGTTATTGGTTTTCCTTTACGTTTTTCGTATTTACAAATAATAGGATCGTCTTGTAGCCAAATATCCTGAGCTTTTGAATCCTTGTCATCAGAAACTTCTTCGGAAGCATGATCAGGAAACAGATTTTTTAATTGATCTTTTAAATCCATTTTATAATGATAAGTAATCAATATTTAGTAATTAGCTTGCCATGAAAGCAAACTCAAAACAACATACTATTTTTTAAGTCCTAGCTCAATTAATCGTTCATTCAAAAACTCTCCAGCTGTAATGTCTTCAAATTGTTTTGGGTTTTCTTCATCAATACAACTGTCTAACACATTCAGTTTCATTTCACTTATAGGATGCATAAAGAAAGGAATAGAGTAACGAGATGTGCCCCAAAGTTCTCTTGGTGGATTTACAACGCGATGTATGGTTGACTTCAATTTGTTATTGGTGTGTCTTGATAACATATCTCCAACGTTGATCATTAATTCATCTGGCTCTGCAATGGCATCGATCCATTCGCCTTTGTGGTTTTGAACCTGTAATCCTCGACCTTGAGCTCCCATTAATAATGTGATTAAATTAATATCACCATGTGCTGCAGCACGAACTGCATTCTCAGGTTCTGATGTAATTGGTGGATAATGAATTGGTCTTAAAATAGAATTTCCATTATGTATATAATTATCAAAATAAGTTTCTTCTAAATCGAGATGTAAGGCTAATGCTCTTAATACATATTTAGCAGTTTTTTCGAGCATACCATAGGCCTCTTTACCAACCTCATTAAATTCTGGCAATTCTTCAACGACCACGTTTTCAGGATATTCTTTTGCACGTTCAAGATCGTCTTCTACGTACTGACCAAAATGCCAGAATTCTTTCAAATCTCCTTCTTTTTTGCCTTTTGCGCTTTCTTTCCCGAAAGAAATATAACCACGCTGACCAGCAATACCTTCAATTTCATATTTGCGTTTAGTTTCGACTGGCAGACTAAAAAAGTTTTTAACCTCTCCATATAATTTATCAACTAAAGCGTCATCTAAAAAATGGCCTTTTAATGCGACAAAACCAATTTCTTCGTAAGCTTTTCCTATTTCATCAATAAATTTTTGTTTTCTATTTGGGTCGCCTGAAATGAAATCTTCAAGATTAACACTAGGTATTCTATCCATGATTAAGTTTTTAAGTTATTACTGCAATACTACAAAAATAACGAAAACATCGGTAAAATCATATAGCATTATATGCTTAAAAAAAATATGGTTTAAAGGCATTTCAATCAATTTTTAATTACATTTGATTTATCAATGCAATACAAATTACTATGCTGACTTCCACAAGGAGTACAATAACTTTTGACAAAAAGAATTTAGACGACCAAACGCTTTTAAAGCTATATAAAAACATGCTGAAGCCCAGGTTGATAGAAGAAAAAATGCTGATTCTATTACGTCAGGGAAAAATATCAAAATGGTTCTCTGGAATTGGTCAGGAAGCAATTTCTGTTGGCGTTACCATGGCTCTTGAACCTGAAGAATATATTTTGCCGATGCACAGAAACTTAGGTGTATTTACATCTAGAAACATTCCATTACATAGATTGTTTAGTCAGTGGCAAGGAAAAGCAAACGGGTTCACCAAAGGTCGTGATCGCTCTTTTCATTTTGGTACTCAAGAGTTTAATATTGTAGGGATGATTTCTCATCTCGGTCCACAATTAGGAGTTGCCGATGGTATTGCATTAGCAAGTTTATTAAAAAACAAGAATCAGGTGACTGCAGTTTTTACAGGAGAAGGCGGGACAAGTGAAGGTGATTTTCATGAAGCCTTAAATGTGGCATCTGTTTGGCAATTACCTGTGTTGTTTTGTGTTGAAAATAATGGTTACGGTTTGTCAACTCCAACCAATGAGCAATATCGATGTAAAGACATTGCAGATCGTGGTAAAGGTTATGGTATGGAGGCATTTGTATTGGATGGGAACAATGTTGTTGAAGTTTATTCAAAAATTAAAAAGCTTGTTCAGAGTATTCGTAAGCGTCCGAGACCAATTCTAGTGGAGTTTAAAACCTTCCGAATGCGTGGTCATGAAGAAGCCAGCGGAACGAAATACGTACCGAAGGAATTAATGCAGGAATGGGCAAAAAAAGACCCAGTTGAAAATTTTCAGGAGTTTTTAAAAAATGAAAAGATTTTGACTGAAAAACAAGAGGTTGCTATTAAGGAAGGAATTGTTCATGAAATTAATGAAAATTTACAGATAGCCTTTGATGAAGCTCCTATTGAAGCTGATTTAACTACAGAATTACATGACGTATATAAACCTTTTGAATATAAGGAAGTTAGTCCGAAATCAAAAACTGAAGAACTCCGTCTAATTGATGCTATTTCTCAAGGCTTACGGCAATCGATGCAACAACATAAAGATCTGGTCATTATGGGTCAGGATATTGCTGAATATGGAGGTGTTTTTAAAATCACAGATGGCTTTGTAAAGGAGTTTGGAAAAGACCGTGTTCGCAATACACCTATTTGTGAATCTGCTATTGTTGAAGCAGCCATGGGATTATCTATTGCAGGACTAAAATCTGTTGTAGAAATGCAATTTGCTGATTTTGTAACTTCCGGATTTAATCCTGTGGTGAATTATTTGGCTAAATCGCATTATCGCTGGAATCAGGAAGCCGATGTTGTTATACGTATGCCTTGTGGTGGAGGTGTTGCCGCAGGACCATTCCATTCGCAAACTAATGAAGCTTGGTTTACTAAAACGCCTGGTTTAAAAGTGGTTTATCCTGCATTTCCGTATGATGCCAAAGGATTATTAGCAACAGCAATTAATGATCCGAATCCAGTATTGTTTTTTGAACATAAAGCTTTATACAGAAGTATTCGTCAAGATGTTCCAACTGAGTATTACACGTTACCATTTGGTAAAGCTGCTTTATTAAAAGAAGGTAATGATGTTACTGTTATTTCTTATGGAGCAGGCGTGCATTGGGCTTTGGAAACTTTAGATAATAATATAGAGATTAATGCAGATCTAATCGACTTAAGAACGCTTCAGCCCTTAGATACAGAAACCATTTACAATTCGGTGAAAAAAACCGGTAAGGTAATTATTTTACAAGAGGACTCACTTTTTGGAGGTATTGCCAGTGATATTTCAGCTTTAATTATGGAACAGTGTTTTGAACATTTAGATGCTCCTGTAAAGCGAGTAGCGAGTTTAGAAACTCCTATTCCATTTATCAATCAGCTAGAAGATCAATATATGGCCAAAGGAAGATTTGAAGCTGCTTTGAAAGAATTACTAGCATATTAAAAATACATGATTTATCCTAATACAAGAAAAGCTATTCGATCTGCACTAACTACTGTTGTGCTCATTGTCTGCTTTATAATCCTGAAGACTCTAACAAATTTAGAAGTAATTGGTATAAATGTGTATTCGGTTGTAAGCGGTATTCTTATTTTACTCATCTTTTTCATGACAATAGTAGGTTTTATTTTTGCTCTTAAAACAATAAATGAACCTAGAACAAAACTAAAGACTATTGCTTTGGTGCTTAATTCAATTTTAATGGCTCTGTTGGTTGTTTCAGTCATTAATATAGTGATAGAACTATTTAATTATTCAAAATTGCATTGATATAAATATTGCAATGTCTACAATCAAAAAGTCTTATCTTTAGACATGATGTTCTTAAATGTAAGTCGGTTAGTAACTATTTTAAGTATTTGTCTATTTCTTTTTAATTGTAAAGATGATGAATCTCATAGTTATGAATGGAAAACACTTGAAGTCACTGCAACAGCTTATAATTCATTACCGTATCAAACTAATGACAATCCTTTTATAACGGCATTTGGAGATAGTTTAAAACCAGGTGTGCGATACATTGCCATTTCCAGAGATCTTTTAAAATTAGGTCTTACGCATAATACTTTAGTACAAGTTGAAGGTTTAGAAGGCACCTATCTTGTTAAAGATAAAATGCATTATCGCTGGAGAAATAAGATAGATATTTATATGGGAACTGATGTCAAGCTTGCAAAAGAGTGGGGCAGACGCAAAGTTAACATCACTTATAGAGTTAAGAAATTAAAAGATAGTTTGCAAAACTAATTATTTCAATTCCGCTTCAGATAAAATAAAAGGATAGGCTTCTCTAACTTCTAACAATTCCGCTTTTGTTAATGCGTTTACAGATTTCTTAAATTTAGTAGTAGCATAGTTTGACCTGAGCTCATAATAAGCATTGGTGAGTTCATCCTGTATCTGAATATAAAAGTCATACGAGGTTTGTGAATCGTTTTTTAGAGAAATAACAGCTTCTTTAGGATTATCAGATGACGCGTTTAAATTTTTGCCATTGCAATAATTACAAGACTTATCGCCATTATTATCTAAAAATTCTATAGCTAAAGCTTTTAAGTTTTCAATTTTCACAATCTCATTTTCGACGAAAAGCTCGTTGTTTGAATTTACATGAACTTCAAGCATATTTCTTTTATTTATTTGTGTGTCACATATTTCTCCATACGGACAAGGCGTTGGTAATTTTCGATTAATGCCTTTGTCTTTAGGTATCATCGCAGTAACTAAAAAGAAAATCAATAATAAAAAAGCTATGTCTGCCATTGATCCAGCATTAACCTGAGGCATGGAATGTCTTGAGTTTTTCATGAGTATAGTTTTTAAGATTCATTTAAAACTCTCAATAATGATACCAACTTTAAAACGCCAATAAGCACTTGTGAAATAAATTCTTAAGTGCTTATTCCTAATTTAAAACCAATTTAATGTAGGTTATTTTCCGGTATTTAAATCGTCGTTAGCTGTATGCGACGTGTTGATTATTCTATTTAATATTTTCATGGTAGATTGATGATTTGATTGATAATTGGCTACAGAATTTATCTATAACGTCTTTTCTGATTCCAAGTAAATGTTTTTGTTTCTGTTCTTGTACTTGTTAATTGATTACTGTTTAATGTTCTCATGATTGTTCGATTTTTAATTGATTGTTATACTAGATAGACGATGATAAATCAAAAATGTTACAGTACTATGCATTACAAAGTAGTAATTTAACATATTTTAACACTTAAATCCTTTATTAGTAGTGTTTTATATATACCCGTAAAAATGTCATTTTGACTTTTAAAATTGAAAATTTGTCAGATATCCTAGCTAAAAACGGTATTGGTATTTTATTTGTTTATTAATAAACGAATAAATAAATGTTTAACTTAAAACTGATTTACAATGAGTACATTAATGAAATCGCCAATTAATGGCAATGAAACTTCAACTCAAAAAAGTTTGTCGTCTTGGGTTGACAACTTCTTTGAAAACGGATTAGGAACAGGTTTTCTTTCGAATTTTAATACAGGAATTACATTACCTGCTGTTAATATTAAAGAAAATGCTGACGAATACATATTAGAACTTGCTATTCCTGGCATGAAAAAATCTGATTTTAACATCGACTTAGATAATAAAGTATTATCTATATCTTCTGAAGTTGAAACTGAAAATGAAGAAAATAACGATAACTATACGCGTAGAGAATTTGGTTATTCATCTTTCAAAAGAACGTTCACGCTTCCAGATACTATAGAGTCAGATCATGTCAAGGCAAACTATGAAGATGGAATCTTATGCATCACGCTTCCAAAACGAGAAGAAGCGAAGCAAAAACCACCTAAGCGAATAGAAGTTTCGTAATACGAATTCAAATTTTGACAAGAGGAGCTTTAAGTTCCTCTTTTTTTTTCATTTGTTTTTAACAATATGCCTAGATAACCTTATAAAACCTTAATTTTGTAAGAATTTTTTTTTCAGAAGCTATTAATTATATGTCCTCAACCTTAGAAATAGATAATCAAAAAATTGCCAAAAAGAGTCTCTATGACTATCAAATTGCCGATCTCAATCGCATTTTTGAAGTTTTAGAAAACGCTCCAGATAATTATAACTTGTTATACCAACTACCAACAGGAGGTGGTAAAACCGTTATATTCTCTGAAATTGTTAGGCGTTATATTAAAAAGCATAAGAAAAAAGTAGTGATTCTTACACATCGAATTGAATTATGCAAACAGACGTCAAAAGTGCTGCATGGTTTTGATGTGAATAATAAAATCATCAATAGCAAAGTAAAAGAGCTTCCTGATCAAGATCAGTACGAATGCTTTGTGGCCATGGTTGAAACACTAAACAACCGACTTAATGACGAGAAACTCAAATTAGAAGATATTGGTTTAGTGATTATTGACGAAGCACACTATAATTCGTTTCGTAAATTATTTAAGTTTTTTGATAATTGTTTTATTCTTGGCGTTACAGCGACACCATTAAGTAGCAATATCAAGCTTCCAATGAAAGATAATTATAAAGAGCTCATTGTTGGAGATGATATTTCTACATTAATAAAAAATGGTTTTTTAGCTACTGCAGATGTTTATAATTACGACGTTTCGCTGAACAGTTTAAAGATTGGTATTAATGGCGATTATACGGTAAAGTCTTCCGAAGCATTATACACCAATGCAACGATGCAAGGTAAATTATTGTTTGCCTATGAAGAGTTATCCAAAGGGAAGAAGACACTAATTTTCAATAACGGAATCAATACGTCTAAAGAAGTGTATTATACTTTTAAGCGTGCGGGTTATAATATTAGACACTTAGATAATACCTCTTCAAAACAAGACCGTAAGGATATTTTGAAATGGTTTAAAAATACACCTGATGGCATTTTAACTTCTGTTAGTATTTTAACCACTGGTTTTGATGAACCTTCAGTCGAATCTATCATACTTAATAGAGCGACTCGTTCATTAACACTTTATTTCCAAATGATTGGTAGAGGTTCCAGAATTCATAAAAATAAATCCACTTTTAAAGTGATTGATTTAGGAAACAATGTGATTCGTTTTGGTCCTTGGAGTCAGCCTGTCGATTGGCAGCATATCTTTAAAAATCCGGATTACTACTTAGAAAACCTAAGACTTGATGAGGATATTGAACGTGATTTCGTTTACGAAATGCCAGATTCATTACGTAAGCGATTTAAAAAGAATCCGAATGATGATTTTGATATTAAAGAGGAATACAAAAATGTTATTCGTCAAGGTCATAAATCTATGAAGGCTATCGAAAACTCCATTGCACAACATTCTGAACTCGTGATTGCAAACAGTGAAGATGTCTTTGAAGCCAGAGAGCTTGCCAAACTTTTACATGATGACATTTGTTATCGTATCAAGCAATACTGTTACTGTATCATGAATAGTACAAAAAACTACAAAGACTGGTTGCTTGAAGAATATACGCGTAAACTTCGATTAAGTTTTAACGGTAAGTTTTAAAGGTTCTTAACGACTTAACAAAATTATAACACCTAAATAAAGTGTTAATATTAAAATTTTTTAGGCTGAATGTCGTTATTTTGAATTAAGGAACGGTTTTTGATTTTCCGAAGTTATCAAGTTATAATACAAATGAAACTTAAAGCACTATTCGTATTTTTTTTATGTATGACATCACTTGTCTATGGACAAACTGATCCTGATGGTGAAAAAAAATCTATTAAAATTCCAGCGAAAGAAACTAAAGAAAAAGATTCTACGCCAACACCTATTAAAATAAAGCCAAATCCTAAAATTGATATTACTAAAACAGACGAAAACATAAGTGGTATTCCTGTAAAAATCAGAGAATTGAAACCTGAAAAGAAAGAATTTTCCATGTTTGACGATAGCAATCTAAGAGATCCAGGGGAAATTTTTGAAAAGCGTTACAATGCAAAACTTGAAGAGCAAGGTTTGAAAATAAAAACCATGTCTGATATGTTTTTAGGAGACGTAAGAGTTAATGGCGAATTTGCAAACATTAGATGTCGAGATCACGAATATCCAGATGGAGATTTGGTTCAAGTCGTTGTTAATGATGAAGTATTTATTCCAAGGCTTTTACTGACCTCAAATTTTAAATCTTTTGATATTCCACTAAAAGAAGGAATTAATACTGTTGTTTTTATTGCCTTAAATCAAGGTGAATCGGGTCCTAACACAGCTGAATTTTTAGTGTACGATGATAATGAAGTTCTTGTTTCTTCTAAACGATGGAATTTACTCACTGGAGTAAAGGCCAAAATATTAGTCATTAAAAGCAATGACTTTCCTCAATTAAAACAGAAAGAAAAGGTAGACACAGAGGGAACAAAAGACAACGAAAACTAACTTTTTAGAGGTTTTCTAAATCTCTTGCCAAACTGTTAAATAATTTTGCTTTAGCTTTCAAATACTTATTTTGTAATTCAATAGCTTTAAGTTGTGAATCGATTAAGCTTTTTTCTCGTGAATTAATCAAAAACAACGAGCTTTCACCAAAACTAAACTTACGTTCTTCTGCATTAAGCATTGTTGTATAATCGTCAACAATTTCACCAATTAATTGATTTTGAGTTTCAAAGGATTCTAATTCCCTATAAATTGCTAATACTTTGTTTTGAATTGAGATACGTTCGTTTTGGATGTCAAATTCCAAATCTTGAAGTTTGAACTTTGCCAGTTTTAAATCGCCACGCTCTTTGCGTAAGAATAAAGGAAATGCAATATTGAAACCTCCTTTGTAAGTATTACTATTGAACGAACGTGCGATATCAGGATTTTCGGTTAAAAAGTTATATTGAACATCTACAATGGGTAAGAGCTTATTAGCTTTAAGGCGTTTATCAACCTGCAATCCTTCATATTTTAAATTTAAAGATCTCAGTTTCGGGTGATTCTCTAAAATAAAATCTGTTAAAGGTAGACCAGCTATCTCTAGAACATCATCTATTGTTGTTTCTATTGTCATATCTGGCACAACATTATCTTGTATTTCTACAGGTATGTTGTCATTCAGCCACAAAAATGTCGATAGATCTAAAGCTGCTTTCATGAGTTTTACTCTAGATTGTTCTAAGCCCAAAGCTCTATTTTTTACAGTTATATTAGCTTCAGTGACATCAATTTGAGCTTTATCACCATTTTCTGCGCTTCGCTTTACACCTTCAGCTCTTATTCTGGCATTATTTAAAAAACGTTCGTAAGTTTTAACTTCTGTAAAGGCTTGTAACCAATTGAAATACGAAATAGAAGCCTCATATAAAATTTGATTGACCAATATTTCTCTATCTGCAATGGTTTGCTCTTTAAAAAATTTAGCCTTCTTAACGTCTGCCATTCTTTGATTTATGAATAAGCCTTGTCCTAAGGACGCAGAAATTCCTGCACTATACAAACCATCTTCTGGCACAAAGGCTTCAGGATTTAAGAAATCACCTTCGTTTTGTTCAAAATTACCTTTCAACTCAATACCATACCACGTTGGTATTTTAAATGTAGCATTAAGCTGATCATAATATGCTGTGTTTTTAAATTTTTTACGATTGTGATCAACTT
Source organism: Psychroserpens mesophilus (assembly GCF_000826645.1). Taxonomy (GTDB): domain Bacteria; phylum Bacteroidota; class Bacteroidia; order Flavobacteriales; family Flavobacteriaceae; genus Psychroserpens; species Psychroserpens mesophilus. The sequence goes on along the minus strand of NZ_JXJP01000003.1, from coordinate 157,037 downwards.
CTACCTTAGGGTCAAATCCGCCACGTGCTTTCATAAGATTAGCCTGACCAATTTGAATGGTTAATTGAGCCTGTTTAGCTATAGGATGAAATTTCTTTACATAGCCTAAATACTCACTAAAACTAAATACCAGAGTATCTTTAAGTTGAGTTTGCTCTTGGGAAAAACCAACTGAAGCTAATACAAAGAATAAAATGCTAAAATGTTTATTCATAATTGGTCTTATTTATAATCAGATTTTGACGAATTACTACCTTCTGGTTGGTAATAGTTAGGAGGGAAGCCATTAAGTTTTCGCCATAATTCGAACCAAATAGGAACATCATCAAGTAAGGCAATTGTTAATGCACCTGAACCTACCCGAATAGCCTCTGGCCATTTGTGTGCATCTTCATCTGGTGCAAGTAAAACTCTAAACTTCCCATTCGGACTAATAAAGTTTTCAATAGCAACAACTTTTGCTCCATAGGTTCCATAGGATATGTTAGGCCATCCACTAAATACGATTGCAGGCCAGCCATCAAACTGAACCCTAACGTCTTCACCAATATGAATGAGTGGTAAATCAATAGGATTAACAAACATTTCTACTGCTAAATCGTAGTTTGCAGGCATAATACCAACCAGCTGTTCTCCTTCTTTGAATGTTTCTCCGATACCTCCTTTTATAGCTTTATTTATAAAACCATCTTGAGGTGCTCTTATGTAATATAAATCGTTTCGTATTTCGTAACTCGTAAAATCACTTTCTAATTTTGTTACCTGAGCTTCAGCATCAAATTGGTTGGATTGTGCCGTGAATTTATCGCTTTCAGCTTTTGAAATTTTATCGACATATTCTGCTTGTACGCGATTAATTTCAACCATAGCGTTTATCACCTCATTTTTTGACGATAAATATTTATTTTCTTGAGAAATTAATTTGGCTTGTTTCTCTTGAAATTTAGAACGTTTTTCTTCTAATTCGGTCAGAGATTTTAACCCTTCATCATATAAGTTTTGGATGGCACCAATTTGACGTTCAGCAATTTTTAAATCAATCTTTGCAGCTTCAAAATCGATACTATCACTCTGGACTTTTAATCGTGCCTGAAGCAATTTATTTTCGGCCTGTTGCAACTTTAATTTACGTTCGTTCTGTAAAGCTCCTATTTGATTATTCAAAGAATTCACCTTAGAACCATAGGAATTTACTGAAGCTTCTTTGGCTTTAATTTGTTGACCAGTTCTATTAACAAGATTAGGATCGAAATACTCATTTTTTATTTCAGAAATAAATAGAATTGTATCTCCTTTTTTAACACGATCACCTTCTCTTACATACCATTTCTCTATACGACCTGGAATAGGAGATTGTATGGTTTGCGGACGTTGGTCTGGTGTTAAGGTGGTAACATTACCACGACTGTTTATATTCTGCGTCCATGGTAAAAACATAATAATGATTCCAGTAATAGCAAAAGCCAATAAAAACCGGTTAAAATGTTTAAAATGCCTATTGTGAAACACTTTTTGAACAGACTTATAACCTGATAAGTCCACTTTTTTATTCAGTTTATTGTGTGAAATATTAAGCATCTTTTTATCTGTTTAAGAGTATTTTACCTTCTTCTAAATTAATAACTCTATTACAATTTGACTTCCATTCTAAATTGTAACTAACAACTACCAAAGACCAAGGATTGTTATTATCAGTTAAAAACGCCATGATACTTTTGGCTTCTTGTCTATCAAATTGATCTAATGGATCTTTAAGTAATAATAGCTTAGGTTTTTTAAGAATACTTCTGGCTAAAACAATTTTTTTAGATATTGTTCTAGACAGGCGTTGCCCTTCAGGATATAAAATAGTATTCAATCCGTTTGGTTGAGATTTTACAAAATCTACCAGTAATGTTTTCTTTAGAACGAAATTGATATTTTCGTCTGTGATAGATTCATCTCCAAAAGTGAGATTCTCTCTTATGGTTCCTTCAAAAGGTGATTCTTCTGGAAGTGACTGACCAATGAGCGCTCTGTAATTATTCAGTTTAATTCCACTTAGTGAAATATCATTGATATAAACGCCGCCTTTAGATGGTGCAATAATTCCAGCGATGAGTTTAAGCAAACTAGATTTTCCAGAGCCATGAGATCCATAAATTAGGATTCTGTCTTTAGGTTCAATCGTCATTGAGATATCTTCAAGAATTGGCGTAGTTCTTTCAGGTACAGAGTAACTTACTTTTTCAAGTTCTACTTTAATCGATTTATTGTCAGAGCACACAGCGTCACCTTCCTGAGGTTCTAATTCTTTATCAACCACTTGGCCGAGTTTTTCAATGGATGTTAAAACATCGTAAAAGGATTCCAAACCTAGTATTAGCTTTTCAACAGAACTAATAACCAATAAAATAATAATTTCAGCAGCTACAAATTGTCCAATATTCATTTGCTGATTTAGAACAAGAAATCCACCTATTACTAATAATCCAGCAGTAACGAGTATTTTAAATCCGATTAATTTAATAAACTGTTGAATTAAAACTTTAAAGTGACTTTCTCTGGCATCCAGATACTGTGAAACAAGAATATCATTTTTATTTAATGCTAAACTTGTTCTTCCAGAAAGTTTAAAACTTACGATTGAACGTGCAACTTCCTGGAGCCAATGAGCCACTTTATACTTTTGCTTTGACTCATCTAAACTGGTGTCTAAACCACGTTGTGCTGAAAATTTAAAAACGATATAGATTAAAAGAATAAGTAAGATTCCATATATGATGAAAAAGGGATGGTAGAACGAGAGCAGTAATAATCCAAAAATGATTTGAAGAATTGCTGCCGGAAAATCTACAAGAATTTTTGACAAGCCCTTTTGCACAGTCAAGGTATCAAAAAAGCGATTGGCTAATTCTGGTGGATAATAATCTCTCAATTCACTCATTTTTATCTTCGGAAAACGATATGCAAATTCAAATGATGATCTCGTGAATATTTTTTGCTGAACGTTTTCAATAATTCTCATTTGCATGAGTTGTAATAGTCCGACAAAAGCAACTCCTAAGGTCACTAAAATTACGAGAACAATCCACGAGCTACTTATTTGTGCACCTTGAATTAAATTTATAATCGCCTGAATTCCCAATGGAAGGGAGAGGTTTACGACACCTGCGAAAATGGCATAATAAAATACTTGCTTAATGTCTTTTCGATCTAATTTTAATAATCCTATTAAGCGTTGCCAAGCTGTTAATATGGTTTTTGTCATTTTTTGATATCTAAGGCATTAAAAACTAAATGTTTAAAATAATCTGAAGGCTGCACAACATTATCGCAATCGGTTAGCGATTTGAAATGATCTTTTAAAAAGTGCTGATGTAGTGCACCTTCTAAAACTGTACTAGCTAGACTGTTTGGAAATTTATAATCAGAATTGACATCAATTATCATGTCATGTAATCGACTAACTAAACGTTTATAGATGGCAAAGTATCCATCCTTATTTTCCTCATCAACCTCTTTAGTTAAGTATGATTTTGAATACTCGTTGATAATTACACGATTCAAAACAACTTCATCGATGTGCGCAAATGAAGAATCAGATTCTATCGTTCTGGTTAAAATATCGATGGCTTTTTCTAATTTTTCATTTGGATTTAAAATATTAGTCGTAGAAAATACCAATTGATACTCTAACCAAGCCCAGTACCAGGACGTTAAGTAGAGTAGGAGCTTGTGCTTACCTTCAAAATAACGGTAAATAGAACTTTCATTTGAGCCAATGATAATTCCTAATTTTTTAAAGGTAAAGCTATCAAATCCTATTTCATCTATAAGTTTAATACTGTGTTCAATGATTCTTTTACCAAGATCTGATGATTGCGGGTCTTTCAGGTAAATTTTATCGTTGATATCAATTTTTAAATTTGATAGTAAATATTTCATGTTAATATAAATTACACGCAAATATAATAGTAATACTATTAGAATATAAATCTTTAACTTTTGATTAACTTATTGATTTAATCCTATAATAATCCAATAATAACCGTTATCTTTACCGTAACTGTTGTATTGTACGACAGATAAATTAAAACCCTTTAAGATAAAGAATGGCAAAGTCGCAACAGACCTTCAACAAAAGTGAAAAAGAAAAAAAACGATTAAAGAAACGTGAGGATAAACGTAAAAAGATGGAAGCTCGCAAACTCGAAAAAGAGGAGAATGGCGGAGAAAGTATTCCTTTTGCGTACGTAGATCAATTTGGAAATCTTACAGATACACCACCAGATCCATCTGAAAAAATTAAAGTGAAGGCTAAAAATATTGTGCTTGGTATTCCTAAAAAAGAAGAAGGAGACGAAGAAGAATTTGATCCAATTCGTAAGGGAAAAGTGTCATTTTTTGATAATTCAAAAGGTTTCGGTTTTATTATCGATACCGAAGATCAGGAAAAATATTTCTGCCATGTAAGTGGTTTAATTGATGAGATTCAGGAAAATGATAAAGTACAATTTGAATTGGAAAAAGGACAACGTGGTATGAATGCTGTTCGCGTAAAATTGATATAGTTTTTACTAAATATTATAATGAAAGCCAAAGACTCGTCCTTGGCTTTTTTAGTTAGCTTACGTTTAAAAATACCGTAGATATCATAGGTTGCTAAATCTGACTCAATTCTTTAACTTCTCCCATTTTTAAATCTTCCAAAGTAATAGCACCAACCCGAACTCGAACCAATCGCAAGGTTGGAAATCCGACCTGAGCAGTCATTTTTCTAACTTGCCTAAACTTCCCTTCATTGATTGTGATAGAAATCCATGAGGTTTTTCCATGTCGCGCGTCACGAATTTTTTTAGCTCTTTCAGGAAAATCAGGTTCCTCTTTTAGTTGAGACACTTGACATGGCTTCGTTGTGTAAGTTTCACTTTTATGACTAATATTTACACCTTGTTTGAGTGCTAGAATTGCTTCATTTGTAATCTCTCCATCAACCTGAACATAGTATTCTTTATCTGTTTTTGAGCTTGTGATGTCAAAACTCACTTTTCCGTCAGTTGTCAACAGCAATAAGCCTTCAGAATCTTTATCCAAACGACCAATGGCCATAATTCCTTCAGGAAAATGGTATAATTCGCCTAAAAACTTCTTGTTAATCTCATGTCTGGCATTGGTTTGAAACTGGCTTAAGTAGCCATAAGGTTTAAAGAGTTTAAAATGTCTATGTTTCATCTTAGTAATCACCTTTTAAAATGGCATAGACCAAATCTTTGGTGAGCTTTCTATCTTGAGCTTTTGCACGAATGCTTTCGAAAGACATTTTAAAATCACAACCCAATTTATAGTTACTACAGCCATAAGCTGTTTTTCCTCTAATAATTTCTCCTTTATTGCATTTAGGACAAATTACGGTTTCTTTGGTTTTTATTTCTGAAGCTTTTAAAGCTTGTTTCTTTGGCTCCAGTACCAGTTTAAAATTATCATCAAAACGCAACAAACCTTCAGTTTTACCAGCTTCTGAATCGAAACCTTTCATATTTACCGTAGAACCTTTTTGTAATAATCGAATGCATTGTTTTTCAGAAATCTTTTTTCCGAAGACTTTAAAAGGCAATACAAAATCACAACCGGATTTAAACTGACTACAGCCATAAGCCGATTTCCCTTTTAATAAATTACCAGTTTTACATTTCGGACAAACTTCAGATGTAATTCCTGCAGCTTTTGTTGTTTTCGCTTTCACCTTGCGTTGCTTAACGACAGTCGCTTGAGAAATGTTCGCACGCGTAGTTTCGCTTCTAACTTCATACACCAGCTCGTCCACCATTTTTTTCATATTATTAATGAACAAACTTGCACTGTATTCACCTTTTTCAATATCCTTGAGTTGCTTTTCCCAAAGTCCGGTAAGTTCTGCAGATTTTAATAACTCATTTTGAATGATATCAATCAATGCTATTCCTGTAACCGTAGGAAGGATCTGCTTTTTATTACGCTTAATATACTGACGCTTAAATAAGGTTTCAATGATATTGGCACGTGTTGAAGGTCGACCAATACCATTTTCTTTCATCAAATCACGAAGTTCATCATCATCAACGTGCTTACCTGCTGTTTCCATAGCACGTAAGAGTGATGCTTCGGTAAATTGATTAGGAGGCTTCGTTTGTTTTTCAAGAAATGAAGGTTCATGAGGTCCTTTTTCGCCCTTCACAAAAATAGGAAGGATGTCTTTATCAGTTGTATTTGATGAAGTCGATGTGTCTTTTCCAAACTTAAAAACAACTTTCCAGCCCTCTTTTAAAATCTCTTTACCTGTGGTTTTAAAATTAACGTCATCTGCTTTACCAATTACTGTGGTATTAGACACTTCGCAGTCTGGATAAAACACAGCAATGAAGCGTTTTACAATAATATCATAAACCTGTTGCTGATTGTATTGCAAATTAATCTGGATTCCTGTTGGAATAATAGCATGGTGATCGGTAACTTTTTTATCATTAAAAACTTTAGACGATTTCTTAATCTTCTTACCAAGCAAAGGTTGTGTCAATTGAGAATAGTTGGTCAGTTTTTGAAGAATACCAGAAACCTTCGGGTAAATATCTGAAGGTAAAAACGTAGTATCAACTCTAGGATACGTCACTACTTTTTGTTCATATAACTTTTGAACAATCTTTAAGGTTTCGTCAGCTGAAAATCCGAATTTCGTATTACAATACACTTGCAATCCTGTCAAATCGAACAATTTAGGAGCGTATTCTTTGCCTTTCTTTTTAGTGATTGACACAATTTCGAAATCGTGTTCTTTAACTTTATTCGCCAGTAGTTCACCATCTTCCATGTTAAGGAAGCGTCCTTCTTCATAGGCAAATAAGGTATCTCGATAAAGGGTTTGCAATTCCCAGTAAGGCTGAGGCTGAAAGTTTTCAATCTCTTTAAAACGATTAACAACCATAGCAAGTGTGGGCGTTTGAACACGACCAACAGAAAGCACTTGTTTATATCCACCATGCTTCACAGTATATAAACGCGTAGCATTCATACCTAATAACCAATCTCCAATAGCACGTGAAAATCCAGCATAATATAAATTATCGTAGGCTTCAGAATTTTTAAGATGCTCAAAACCTTCTTTAATAGCTTCAGTAGTTAAAGAAGAAATCCAAAGGCGCTGTACTTTTCCTTTATAGCTCGCCTGGTCTAAAACCCAACGTTGAATCAGCTCTCCTTCTTGTCCAGCATCACCACAGTTAATTACAACGTCTGCTTTATCAAATAAAGATTTCACTATGTTGAATTGCTTTTGAATTCCGGAATTACTGACCACCTTCGTTTTAAACTTTTCCGGAAGCATTGGTAAGTTGTTTAAATCCCAGCTTTTCCAATACGGTTTATAATCGTTAGGTTCCATAAGTGTACACAAATGTCCAAACGTATAGGTTACAGCATAACCATTACCTTCATAATAACCATCTCGTTTTGAATTGGCTCCAAGTACTTGGGCAATTTCTCTTGCAACACTAGGTTTTTCGGCAATGCAGACTTTCATTTATTAAAAGAAGTGTTTTGATTAAAACAGACCTGCAAAATAGGAAATTGCATGAGTTTATTAAAAGAGATTTACAGAGAGTTATTAACGATTTTCACCACCAAACCAGAAAGCTTTTAAAAAGTTTCCCGTCGGTTTTCTTAATCCAAATTAATGGGGATTGCGATTCGCTTAAGAAGGTTTCAACGTCTATTTTAAAGTTTTCAAAACTTAGCCAATCAACGCTATCATTAACATCTAAAAACCATTCTAATTTTTCAGGAATATAAAATTTACAGGTGTCAAAATCGTTTAATTGAGAGGTTTTAAAATAAAATCCGTTAACACAATCTTCATTTAGTTGACTAAAATGAATCGATTTCTGATAAGGAATAAACAATTGTGCTTTAAATAAAACCTTTTGTTGAATGTTTGTTCGATCTAATTCCAGTGCGTTTAAAACAGATTCACATTCGGACGAGTAGAGAAGAGGAAGCTGCTTGGTTTTCAGTTTAGTAATTTTTTCAATTAAACTATCTTTTCGATTTGGGCCAATCCATCCTTCTAATTCAGATGTACCTATAGTATCATCATATACATAGAATTTGTATATGATTTCTAGGTGAATCGTTTCTTGGTTCAATTTAATTAAAGCATCAAGTTCTCCAAGTGTTTGCTTGTTTTTCTGAACCTGTAAGTTTTCAGCTAAAACCTTACAATCATCGAGTTGTTCCAGTTGATTGAATGCAAATTGTTCTGCCAACTGACCAAGACGACGTTTTTTAAGTAGTTGTCTGTTAAATTGTGTTTCAGGGATATCCATAAGATTCAATTGATTCAATCCCTTAAAACGATATTTCCACAACAGTTTAGTGTTACAAAACCCTTTGTATAAATTTTCAATATAATCTGACGGATACACCAAGTGTTTTTATTTGCGTTAAAATTATTCGAATTTACGTCTATTTCTTCAGTTGGATTTTAGCATATTGATAATTAAGAGTAAATGTTGAACAAAATAAAATCTAAAAGTATGAAAATTGGAATTATTGGAAGTGGAAATATTGGAGGAAATCTAGGGAAACACTGGGCTAAAGCTGGTCATGAAGTTTTGTTTAGTTCAAGGCATCCAGAAAATTTAAAGCCATTGGTTAATGAGACTAAAGGACATGCAAAAGCCGTTAGTATTGAAGATGCTTTTGAATCGAAAGCTGATGTGTATGTATTAGCGACACCATTTAAAGCTATTGATAGATTATCTGAGCTATATGCAGGTGAATATGGTAACACAACTATTATTGATGCTACAAATCCGTATCCTGAACGAGATGGTGCAATGGCTCAAGACGTTAGAGACAGCAACAGTAATGCGTCTGAATATACTGCAATGAAGTTTAATACTGCGAAAACTGCCAAAGCATTCAACACCATAAAAGCTGAACATTTAAGAGATAGAGCTTGGAGAAATTCAGATAAATTAGCTATACCGTTTGCAGCTCAAGATGAAGACAGTAAACAAAAAACTCAACAATTAATTGAGGATATTGGATTTGATGCTGTGTATATTGGTGATTTAACTAAAACTAATGTTATGGATCCAGATCAAAAATTATATGGTAAGTCTATGAATAGAAATGATCTTGAGAGCTTGTTAAGCTAGAACGGTTAAAAAAAAGACTGCTGTAATAGCAGTCTTTTTTAATTTCATAACAATTCTTTCTATTTATTTGATGTGTTCAGAAGGTAATTCAAGGTCTTCATTATCATCGCTTCCCTGACTATACAACTGATTTTCTTCGTCTTTCAGTGTGTTTTTCGCAGCACTATTTCTTCCTGGGATATCTAAATCTTTTCCAACAAAATCGACTTTCTTTTCTCTATTTTTAAGGAGTGTGTCATCACTCAATTCTGTTTTTAAATGTCCTGCTTTGTCTCCAAGAGCAATTTTGTCATCTTGTGTTATTTCAGGATTATATGTATTCTGTATATTTTCTTTTGACATAGTATTGATTTTAAATGAGTTATTATGAGTTTACTATAAAGGCATGAATGACTCCTGGCAACCAACCTATAAGGGTTAGAATTAAGCTGATTAAAAATTGTTTACCAATACCATGTTGCATAGCAACAGCTAAAGGTGGTAGTAAAATATTTAAAATAATGGTTAAAATTGACATAATTTGTGGTTTTTGATTTATTCAAATGTACACTATCAACACAGAGGATCTTTGTCGTATCAAACAAAATATTAATCCTTTAGCAATTAGCTTATGCGATATAATTATTAGTAAACGAGCTAAACATGAATATTCCAAAAATGTATCTTTAGATAAACAAATAATAGCAATATGAAACATTTAATAACAGTATTATTAGTAACCCTTTTTAGTTTTAACTGCCAAAACACAGTGAACGCTCAGGCACCTGATGCAGTAAAAGAAACATTTCAAAATTTGTATCCTGGTGAAAATGATCCAGATTGGGAGAAAGACTCTAATGGTAATTATGAATCCCATTTTAAAATTGATGGTATTAAATATCGTGCTGATTTTTCACCAGATGGTAAGTGGATAGAAACGGAAACCAGTATTGATAAGGACGATTTGCCTGAAGCCATCAAAGAGGTTATTAAGTCCAAATATAATGATGAAGAAATAACTGAAATTGAAAAAGTAGAGCATCATTCTAAAGGTTTATTCTATGACGTAGAATTTAAAAAGAAAGGTAAAAACATGGATGTAGAATTTAGATCTAACGGCGAAATTATTTAGATATAACCCAAATAAAATAGAATATTAAACCTCATAATTAAATTATAAATTTTGAGGTTTTTTTATTGATAGCAACTTCAATTTGCTATATTTGAAAACCAACTATTTTAAGACAATCATACATGAAATTATTAGAAGGAAAAACAGCAATTATAACTGGCGCAAGCCGTGGAATTGGAAAAGGAATCGCTGAAGTTTTTGCTCAACATGGTGCAAACATAGCATTCACATATAGCGCTTCGGTTGAAGCAGCAAATGAACTAGAAAATGAATTAAATGCTTTAGGTATCAAAGCTAAAGGATATCAAAGTAATGCCGCAAATTTTGATGATGCGCAACAGCTTGCTGAGCACGTTCTTGAAGAATTTGGTAGTATTGACATTTTAGTAAATAATGCAGGAATTACCAAAGACAATCTTTTAATGCGTATGGGAGAAGAGGATTTCGATAAAGTAATTGAAGTGAACCTGAAATCTGTTTTCAATATGACTAAGGCGGTTCAACGTACGATGTTAAAGCAACGCAAAGGCTCTATCATTAATATGAGTTCTGTTGTTGGTGTTAAAGGTAATGCAGGCCAGACCAATTATGCGGCGTCCAAAGCGGGTATTATTGGTTTTTCTAAATCTGTGGCTTTAGAACTTGGTTCTAGAAATATTAGAAGTAACGTCATTGCTCCAGGATTTATTGAAACTGAAATGACAGCGAAGCTTGATGAAGATACCGTTAAAGGTTGGCGTAATGCGATTCCATTAAAACGTGGAGGTACACCTGAAGATATTGCCAATGCTTGTGTGTTCTTAGCGAGTGACATGAGTGCATATATTACTGGTCAGACCCTCAATGTTGATGGTGGAATGTTAACATAATTGGGTTATGCTTGATGCTATTCATCCGAAATTGCCAATGCGTAATAAAGAAATAACTAAAAATTATTACATCAATAAGTTAGGTTTTAAAATGATTGGGAATGATGATTATGATCATTATTTAATGTTAGAACAAGACCACATTCAAATTCATTTTTTTGAATTTAAGGAGCTTGATCCTAAACAGAATTACGGTCAAGTTTACATAAGAACTAATACTATTGATAATCTATATCAGTCGATGCTGGATAATCATATTGACATTCATCCAAATGGTTCGTTAGTAACAAAACCTTGGGGAATTAAAGAATTCTCTTTACTGGATCCAGATCATAATTTATTAACTTTTGGAGAAACTATTTAATACATAATCATCGTAATTGCAAACAGACACCGTAGTATATATCATCATATCTGGATTATTAGCGCTAGTACTAGCGCTTTTTCAGTATATCTTCAAATCAAAAAAAACGACTAAAATCTACTGGTTTTTAGCATTTCTTAGATTTGTAAGTATCTTTTCTGTGTTGTTGCTTTTAATCAATCCGAAATTTGATAAAATGTCATTTTATGACGAAAAACCAAATCTAATTATTGCTGTAGATAATTCAGAATCTATTAGTTATCTCGAGCAATCCGATAACACTACCCGTTTAATTGAGAACATCAAGCAGAATGAGCAACTCAACGATAATTTTAATTTGAAGTTTTATACCTTCGGAAAATCAATTAATTCTACAGATTCATTAGCATTTAATGATAAACAATCGAACATTGCTCTGTTGTTTGATCGTTTGTCTGAAGTGTACAATAATTCTATTTCGCCAACACTATTAATCACAGATGGTAATCAAACTTATGGTTACGACTATGAGTTTATGACCAACCGTTATAAACAAGCGATTTTCCCAGTGATATTGGGTGATACAACAACGTACACTGATATTAAAATCCAACAACTTAATGTCAACAGATATGCCTATTTAAAGAATAAGTTTCCTGTTGAAATTATAGCGACTTACAATGGAAATATAGCGGTTGATACTCAGTTGAAAATTACTTCAGGTAATACAACAGTATATTCAAAACCCTTAAATTTTAGTAAAAGTCAAAGTTCGCAAATAGTTAATTTAAATTTACCAGCAAATCGCGTAGGCGTAGGGAGTTATAGAGCAGAAATTATTCCTTTAAACAATGAGAAAAATACCATCAATAACGTCAAAAATTTTGCTGTAGAAGTTATAGATCAAAAAACTAATGTAGCCATTGTTTCAGATATTATGCATCCCGATTTAGGTGCTCTAAAAAAGTCTATTGAGAGTAATGAACAACGAAACGCTGAAATTTTAACTTCAGTAAATTTTTTAAAACAATCAAATGATTTTCAATTGGTTATAGCATATCAACCAACTAATAACTTCAGGTTATTATTTAATGAAATAGACAGATTAAAACTGAATAAAATAGTTATTGCAGGTACCAAAACAAACTGGACACTTTTAAATCAGTTACAAAGTAATTACAGTCAGGAAGTCACTAATCAAACGGAAAACTTTCAGCCTTCAGCAAATCAAAATTACAGTACGTTTATTGTTGATGATTTAAACTTTGAGGCTTTTCCACCATTACAATCAGAATTTGGAGAAACTAAATTCACAGTACCTTTTGAAACGCTACTTTTCAAAACAATAAACGGAACTCAAATTGAAGAACCCTTATTATCAACTTTTGAAATTAACGATAGGCGAGAAGCTTTGCTTTTAGGTGAGGGCATCTGGAGATGGAGAGCACAGAGCTACTTAGATGAAAAGTCGTTTAATACGTTTGATAATTTTATTGGCAAATTGGTTCAGTATTTAAGCTCCAAACAACGACGTTCCCGATTAAATATCAATTACGAATCCTTTTATAATGGAAACGATAATGTAAAAATTACAGCGCAGTACTTTAATAAAAACTATGAGTTTGATGCAAATGCGAATATCAATATTATTTTATCAAATAGAGACACTGACAAAACCATAACATATCCATTTGTATTAAAAAACGCCAATTATCAAGTTGATTTAAGCGGATTAGAAGCTGGTGAATACACATTCACAGTAAAGACATCTGATGGAACAATTTCCAAATCTGGCGAGCTTAAAATTTTAGAGTATAATGTAGAACAACAATTCCTGAATGCAAATGTCGCAAAACTGGAGAGTCTCGCGTCTAAAAGCAATGGAAAGGCCTATTTTATTGATAATACAGATTCAATGATTAGCGATTTATTATCCGATTCCAGATTTGCTACTATTCAAAAGAGCAGTAAAAAAGTCGTACCTTTGATCGATTGGAAATATCTTCTCGCACTTATTGCTCTTAGTCTAGCAATGGAGTGGTTTATTAGAAAATATAACGGACTTATTTAAAAAACAAAAACTATGGAAAAATTACCTAAAGGAGGCGTGATCACAATACTTGTTATTCTCGCCGTTCTAATACTTTTATTTAAATCAGTAGTCACAATAGATTCTGGTCATGCAGGAGTTTTGTATCAATTAGGAGGTGGTGTTGATCCTGAGAGCGAGCCTCTTGGTGAAGGTATTAACTTTGTTGCGCCTTGGAACAGTGTTATTGATTATGAGGTTAGACAACAAGAATTACCAGAAAAAATGTCAGTATTGTCTTCAAACGGACTAGATATCAAGCTAGATGCATCTGTACTTTATCAACCTGATTATAAAAACTTAAGCAGACTGCATAAAGAAAAAGGTAAAGAATATATCAGCAGAGTTTTACAGCCTGCAATTCGAAGTGCTGCTCGTAGTGTCGTTGGACGATATACTCCAGAACAATTATATTCAAGTAAACGTGATGCTATACAAGATGAGATTTTTGAGGAAACAAAAAAAATTGTAGAGCCTCAATACATTCAATTAAACAACATTTTAATTAGAGACGTGACCTTACCTCCAACAATTAAAGAAGCTATTGAACGTAAACTTAAACAAGAACAAGAATCTTTAGAATACGAATTTAGATTAGTAACCGCTAAAAAGGAAGCTGAAAAAGTGATTATTGAAGCCCAAGGTAAAGCAGATGCCAATCGAATTTTAAGTGCATCTTTAACAGATAAAATTCTTCAAGACAAAGGTATTGAAGCGACTGTAAAACTTTCAGAATCACCAAATAGTAAAACCATTATTATTGGTTCAGGAGAATCGGGAATGCCAATAATTTTGGGTAATCAATAGTGTTAACAAAAATTTAGTAACCAATTATTAGGATTTCTAAATTATAATTTGCAAACTTTGTTTATTAATATTTAACAAATGACTTTTATTCAACTACATCATCATCATTTTCATACTAGCGCTCAAGCGAGATGAGAATGTATTGAATAAAATCAAGATATTTTAAAACCGTTTGAGTAAATCAAGCGGTTTTTTTATTCCTTCACATGTAGGAATTTCAACTCTAAAGATTTACTCAAACTTAATAAAAAGAAAACATGAGTAAATTAAAAATTGCTGTTCAAAAATCGGGAAGACTACACGACGATTCAATGAAAATTCTTCAAGACGTAGGAATTTCTATTGACAATGGAAAAGATCAATTAAAAGCATCTGCTAAAAACTTTCCTTTAGAAGTGTTTTACCTTAGAAATGGAGATATTCCACAGTATTTAAAAGATGGTGTAGTCGATGCTGCTATCATTGGAGAAAATGTGCTTATAGAAAAAGGTAATGGTATTTCTGTTATTGAAAAACTCGGCTTTTCGTCGTGTAAAGTGTCAGTAGCAGTTCCTAAATCTTCAAAATATAAATCTATCAAAGATTTAGAAGGCAAGCGTATCGCAACTTCTTATCCAAATACCGTCAATCAGTTCTTAAATCAAAATAAGGTGAGTGCTAATTTGCACATCATTAATGGTTCCGTTGAAATTGCACCTAATATTGGACTGGCTGACGCCATTGTTGATATTGTATCAAGTGGAAGTACGCTATTTAAAAATGGATTAAAAGAAGTTGAAGTTTTACTAAAATCTCAAGCAGTACTTGCTGTTTCTCCTTTAATAAGTTCTGAAAATCAAGATATTTTAAATAAGCTTCAGTTTAGATTACAATCGGTTTTAAGAGGAAGGCGAAACAAATACGTGTTACTTAATGCACCAAATGACAAACTGGAAGCAATTATAAATATTCTTCCTGGAATGAACAGTCCAACTCTATTACCACTTGCAAAAGAAGGTTGGAGTTCATTACATTCTGTTATTAATAAGAATGAGTTTTGGGAAGTCATCGATGAATTGAAACAACATGGCGCAGAAGGTATATTAGTTTGTCCAATTGAAAACATGGTATTGTAATGAAAACCTATTTAAATCCAAATAAAAACGAATGGTCAGCTATTTTAAAGCGACCAACACAAACGGTTGAAAATATTGAAGAAACTGTTAACGCTATATTTAATGATGTACAACGAAGAGGCGACGAAGCCATTTCAAAATATACAGAATTATTTGATGGTGTTTTGTTAGACAACACTGAAGTTTCCGAAGAAGAAATAGAGAAAGCTTCAAATCTTGTTTCAGCAGATTTAAAAAAGGCAATTCAAACAGCAAAATCAAATATAGAACGCTTCCATACGGCTCAACAAACAGAACGTGTATTAGTGCAAACGTCTGAAGGAATTGAATGCTGGCAGGAAAAACGCCCTATTCAGAAAGTCGGATTATACATACCTGGTGGAACGGCACCTTTATTCTCAACAGTACTAATGCTAGCCGTTCCAGCACAAATTGCAGGCTGTAAGGATATTGTATTATGTTCTCCACCTAATAAACAAGGAAAGATTGCAAACGAAATTCTTTATACGGCACAACTATGTGGTGTCACAAAAATCATTAAATCTGGTGGTATTCAAGCCATTGCTGGACTTACTTTTGGAACCAAGACATTTCCGCAGGTGTACAAAATTTACGGACCAGGAAACCAATTTGTAACAGTAGCAAAACAATTAGCAACTAAATACGGTGTTGCCATTGATATGCCTGCTGGTCCGAGCGAATTATTGATTGTTGCTGATGACTCTGCTAAACCCGAATTTGTGGCTTCAGATTTATTAAGCCAAGCAGAACATGGTGCAGATAGTCAAGTTATATTGGTTACAACATCAAAAACCTTATTAGCTTCTGTTGCAGCTGAAATTGAAATACAGCTTCAGGAATTACCAAGACGCATAATGGCACAACAAGCTATTGATAATTCAAAGCTAATATATGTAGAATCGAATCAAGTAGCCATGGACATGATTAATGAATATGCACCTGAACATTTTATCATTTGTACTAAAAATGAAGACTTCTATATTAATAATATTCAAAATGCTGGTTCGGTCTTTATTGGAAATTACACACCTGAAAGCGCTGGAGATTATGCATCAGGCACGAATCACACGTTACCAACAAATGGATTTAGTAAAGCCTATTCTGGTGTAAACCTAGACAGTTTCACAAAAAGTATTACGTTTCAGAAGATAACAAAAGAAGGACTAAAAAACATAGGAAATACCATAGAAATTATGGCTGAAGCAGAAGGCTTGCAAGCCCATAAAAATGCAGTTTCAATACGATTAAAAGATTTAGAATCATGAAGAATTTCAATCTTAATACATATGTAAGAAGCAACGTATTAAATCTAAAACCTTATGCTTCAGCTCGTGATGAATACAAAGATATTTCAGGCGAGATGGTGTTTCTTGATGCTAACGAGAATCCATTCGAAAATGGAGTTAACCGCTATCCAGATCCACAACAGAAAACTCTTAAAACACGATTAAGTCTTTTGAAACAAGTTTCAGAAAAACAGATTCTTTTGGGAAATGGGAGTGACGAAATATTAGATTTAATTTTTAGAGCTTTTTGTGAACCTAATACCAATCAAATCATTACGACACCACCAACATATGGTATGTATGAAGTTTTGGCAAATCTTAATGCTATTGCTATTAAAAAAGTTGAATTGAACTCTCTCTTTCAACCCAAAGTAGATGCAATCTTAGAAGCACAAAATGATCAAACTAAACTTTTATTTTTGTGCTCTCCAAATAACCCAACAGCCAATAGTTTTAATGTAGAATCAATCACGACTTTAATTTCTAAATTTAAAGGAATCGTAGTTATTGATGAAGCTTACATTGATTTTTCAACTGAAGAAAGCTGGGTAAAGAAACTTCATGAGTTTCCAAATTTAATTGTAACACAAACTTTATCTAAAGCCTATGGCATGGCTGGAATTCGTTTGGGGATTTGTTTTGCTTCTGAAGAAATTATTGCTGTGTTGAATAAAATCAAACCACCTTATAACGTGAATGAATTAACACAACGAAAAGCTTTAGAAAGATTGTCTCAACCTGAAAAGGTTTCAGAAGACATTCAGCACATACTTCAGCAACGAAAGCACTTACTAGCAGAATTAACGGCAATTAACTTTATAGAATTTGTATATCCATCAGATGCTAATTTCATTTTAGTAAAAGTAGATGATGCGAATACACGTTATTTTCAACTTATTGAAAAAGGAATTGTGGTGAGAAATAGGACAAATCAACCATTATGTCAGAACTGCCTCAGATTTACTGTTGGTACCGAACGAGAAAATAATAACTTAATTACAGCACTAAAACAACTACAATGAAACGCGTATTATTTATAGACAGAGACGGCACTTTAATCAAAGAGCCTGCAGATGAACAAATCGATTCATTTGAAAAGCTAGAATTTTATCCCAAAGTCTTTCAATACTTAAGTAAAATCACTAATGAATTGGATTTTGAAATCGTGATGATTACCAATCAAGATGGTTTAGGAACAAATGTTTATCCTGAAACCAATTTTTGGCCAGTACATAATTTCATTATAAAAACTTTTGAAAGCGAAGGAATTTCTTTTAAAGAGCAATTCATAGATAGAACGTTTGCTAAAGATAATGCACCAACGAGAAAACCTAATACAGGATTATTAACAAAGTATTTTTCATCAAACTACGATTTAGCTAATTCTTTTGTTATTGGTGATCGATTAACAGATATTGAGCTTGCAAAGAATCTAGGATCTAAAGGTATTTTTATTAATGATAATACAAATTTGGGTACTGATGAAATTACTGTAAAACGAGAAACCTTAAATAATGTAATTGCTTTGGAGAGTAATGATTGGGAGGTTATTTACAAGTTTCTAAAGACCGATGTTAGAACTGGAAGTATTGAACGAAATACGAATGAAACTAAAATTAAAATCGCTTTAAATCTCGACGGAACAGGAAAGAGCAATATCAATACAGGTCTTGCCTTTTTTGATCACATGTTAGATCAAATTGCACGTCATGGCCATTTAGATTTAGAAATTAATGTCATTGGTGACTTAGAAGTTGACGAACACCACACAATTGAAGATACTGCAATCGCTCTAGGTGAAGTATTTGCTAGTACTTTAGGAAATAAGTTAGGTATTGAACGTTATGGCTTTTCTTTGCCTATGGACGATTGTTTAGCTCAGGTTGCTATTGATTTTGGAGGCCGAAATTGGTTAGTTTGGGAAGCAGAGTTCAAACGCGAAATGATTGGTAAAATGCCTACAGAAATGTTTTTTCACTTTTTCAAATCATTTACTGATGGTGCAAAATGCAACCTTAATATCAAAGCAGAAGGCTCCAACGAGCATCATAAAATTGAAGCTATTTTTAAGGCCTTTGCCAAAGCCATAAAAATGGCTGTGAAACGCGATGTTGAAAAAATGATTTTACCATCAACTAAAGGCATGCTATAATGAACACAGTTATCATCAATTATGGTGCAGGCAACATCAAAAGTTTGGAGTTTGCTTTTAAGAGGCTAGGTGTGGAAACCATACTTTCAAACGATACTGAAATTATTAAAACGGCAGATAACATTATTTTTCCTGGTGTTGGCGAAGCAAGTTCGGCAATGAAAATGTTGAAAACAAACAAATTAGACACACTTATTCCACAATTAAAACAACCTGTTCTTGGAATTTGTTTAGGTATGCAATTGTTGTGTAATTATACTGAAGAGGGTAATACTAACGGATTAGGAATTTTTGATGTCAATGTAAAACGTTTTTCCAATAAGGTTAAAGTGCCACACATAGGTTGGAATACTATTAAAAATTTAAAATCAGATCT
Source organism: Psychroserpens mesophilus (assembly GCF_000826645.1). Classification (GTDB taxonomy): domain Bacteria; phylum Bacteroidota; class Bacteroidia; order Flavobacteriales; family Flavobacteriaceae; genus Psychroserpens; species Psychroserpens mesophilus. The sequence goes on along the minus strand of NZ_JXJP01000003.1, from coordinate 137,695 downwards.
GTTTAAAAGCATTAATGAAAACGAATACATGTATCTTGTACACAGTTATTATGCTGAAAAATGTTATGAAGCAATTTCAACATCTGATTATGAATTTGAATATGCATCGGCTTTGAAACACAACAACTTTTACGGTGTGCAATTTCATCCAGAAAAAAGTAGTACTGCAGGAGAACAGCTATTAAAAAACTTTTTAGAATTATGAGAATTATTCCAGCAATAGATATTATGGACGGAAAATGTGTTCGTCTGAGAAAAGGTGATTACAATACAAAAAAAATTTATAATGAAAACCCTCTTGAGGTCGCTAAAGAGTTTGAAGGTGCAGGTATTCAATACCTCCATTTGGTAGACTTAGATGGCGCAAAGGCTCAGCATATAGTTAACTACAAAGTTCTGGAACAAATAACATCTAAAACGTCACTGAAAATAGATTTTGGTGGTGGTTTAAAATCTGATGAAGATTTACACATCGCATTTAATTCCGGTGCAAAACAAATCACAGGTGGAAGTATTGCCTTAAAACATCCTAAAACGTTTGAAGGATGGCTCTCAAAATATGGTGCTGTCAAAATTATTCTTGGTGCAGATTGTAAACACGAAAAGATTGCCGTTAGTGGCTGGCAGGAAGAAAGTGACAAAGAGGTCATTCCTTTTATTAAATCGTATGAAAAGAAAGGAATTAAATATGTAATCTGTACAGATATATCAAAAGATGGTATGCTTGAAGGACCTTCATTTGAATTATACAAACGTATTTTAACAGAATCACGTGATATCAAATTAATCGCATCTGGAGGAGTAACTTCATTAAGTGATTTAAATGCTTTGGAAGATTTGGGATGTGAAGCTGCTATTATTGGAAAAGCGCTTTATGAAGGTCATATCAGACTTAGAGATCTAGAAACCTATTCTTAAATTATGCTAACAAAACGAATTATTCCTTGCCTAGATATTAAAAATGGGAGAACCGTAAAAGGAGTCAACTTTGTTGGTTTGCGTGATGCTGGTGATCCCGTAGAATTAGCAAAGCAGTATGCGGCAAAAGGAGCCGACGAATTGGTGTTTCTTGATATATCTGCAACATTAGAACAACGTAAAACCATGCACAATATGGTTTTAAAAGTTGCTGAACATATTAATATTCCTTTTACAGTTGGAGGCGGCATCTCATCTATTGAAGACGTCGATGACTTATTACATTGTGGTGCAGATAAAGTCTCTATTAATTCCAGTGCTGTTAAACGTCCGCAATTGATTAATGAATTATCTAATAAATTCGGTAATCAATGCATTGTGGTTGCTATAGATGCCAAACAAATTGAGGATGAATGGTTTGTTCATTTAGCCGGAGGAAGTATTCCCACAAACTTAAGGTTATTTGATTGGGCAAAAGAAGTTGAACAACGTGGTGCTGGTGAAATTCTCTTTACTTCTATGAATAATGATGGCACAAAACATGGGTTTGCTAATAAGGCTTTGGCAAAACTGTCAGAAATGGTTAACATCCCAGTTATTGCATCAGGAGGAGCTGGAAGCGTTCAACATTTCATTGATGCCTTCAAAAACGGAAATGCTGATGCTGCACTTGCTGCTAGCGTGTTTCACTTTGGTGAGATTGAAATTTCAGATTTAAAACACGAATTAAGAAAACAAAATATCGAGGTCAGGCTTTAAGTTTGACATGCTGAATTTAATTTGGCAACTCATAATTAATTACGATATGACTATAGATTTTAATAAAAATAACGGACTTGTTCCAGCTATTATTCAGGATGCAACTAGTTACAAGGTGCTGATGTTAGGATATATGAATGAGGAGGCTTTAAAGACAACTCTGGAGACTAATTTGGTGACGTTTTTTAGTAGAACGAAACAGCGTTTATGGACTAAAGGTGAAGAAAGTGGTAATGTTCTCAATCTGGTAAGTATGAAATTAGATTGTGACAATGATACACTGTTAATTATGGTCGACCCTCAAGGCTCAACTTGTCACACAGGCTCAGACACCTGCTGGAATGAGGACAATTCTTCGAATTATGGCTTTTTATCCAAACTGGAAGGTATTATTAATGATAGGAAAATTAATCCCTCAAATGAAGATTCCTATGTAGCATCATTATTTTCTGAAGGTATTAATAAAATTGCACAAAAAGTAGGAGAGGAAGCTATTGAAGTTGTCATCGAAGCTAAAGATTCTAATGATGATTTGTTTTTAAATGAAAGTGCCGATTTGTTATTTCACTTTTTAATTTTATTGCAAGCAAAAGAATTTCAATTAGAAAATGTAGTCCAAGTACTACATAAAAGACACAATTAACTGCTGCCTTTTACAGTTACACGATGAATTAACCTTTTTTCTTGATTGTTTTTAATTGAATTGGATTATATTTGAAACAAATAGTCAACTAAAATCATCATTATGAAATCCTTTACTTATTTTGTAGCCTTAGTATTTTTATGCTTTGGTTATTTGTCTTTTGCACAAGAATGTGGATTTGACAGCCAAAGAGAATTACTTCGCCAAAATCCAGAATTTGTTGAGCAAGAAGAGCAAATGGAAGAAAAGATTCAAAAATATATTGAGTCTTTCGAGAGTCAAAATAGATCTGGAAATATGCAAAATAGAATGGGTGGAGTAATCACTATTCCAGTAGTAGTTCATGTGCTTCATTTAGGTGAATCTGTTGGTACTGGTACTAATATTTCTGATGCTCAAATTCAGAGTAGTATTGACAACCTCAATGATTTTTACAGAGGCCTCACAGCGGCTAGTCCTATAGATTTTGAAATACAATTTGCTTTAGCACAGCGTGATCAAAACTGTTTAGCAACCACTGGAATTAATCGAATTGATGCTTCTGGTGTTCCTAATTACTCCTCTGATGGTGTTTCGTTTTTAGGTCCTGGAGCAGATGAGACCACTTTAAAAGATTTAAGCCGTTGGCCAGAAACCGACTATTTTAATGTGTGGATTGTCACCGAAATTGATGGTAACAATGGAGGTGGCGGATTTCAAGGCTATGCCAATTTTTATAATGGAAATCCGTATGAAGGTTCAGTAATGATGTATTCTGTTTTTGGATATGATCCTACTAATGCCAATCCGTCTTGGCCTTTAAACTTTGCACGAGATAATAGTACAGTGGTTCATGAAGCTGGACATTATTTTCATTTGTACCACACCTTTCAAGGCGATGATGCTAATGGTGATGGTGTTTCTGACCAGTGTCCGGACGATAGTGATGTAGGAACTAATGGTGATGGTTGTGCAGATACTGTCCCTCACCAAAGAGAAACGAGTACTTGTCCTACAACTAATTTTTGTGACAGTGGAAACCCTTGGGCAGATAATAATACCATCAATAATATCATGAGTTATTATTGGTGTACAGATTTAATGACAAATGATCAAAAAACTAGAGTAAGAGGCGCTATGGAAGGCACAGCAATTGCTAATTCTAAAGGTGATGAACCTGTTGATCCTACTTATAGTTCACCTGTTTCTGCGTGTAATAATAACGCAACATCTACTTTTTCTTCTGGAATTGTTGGTGTAGAATTAAATGGAGTAGCATTTACATCTTTTAGCTCGGGAAGTGATGGTGGTAATATTGATAATTCTGGAAATTGTTCTAATTACTTTGAAATAGATGCTTCAACTTCAAACACAGTAAATGTTACGATGTTTCCTGTTAATTGGCAACAATTGGGCGTTTGGATTGATTGGAATGATGATGGTGATTTTGATGATGAGGCTGAGCAACAATATTTAGCAAATGACTTAGCAGAAGATACTACGACACCAGTATTACTAACTTATCCTACTGCAATACCTTATGGTGATTATGTTAGGATTCGATTAATTTCTGAGTTAGACGACAGATATGGTGGTGTCAGTTTGATTGATTCAGCATGTTATACATCTTTAGTAACTGGTCAGTCTGAAGATTATACAATTTACATTCAACCTTCGGCTGGTCCAACAATCTATACGTATAATAATGGCTGGTCACCAAGTGATCCAACAGGTGTGGCTTTAGCTACTGATATGATTAATGTGGTTGCTGGAGACATAACATTAACAGCGAATACGCAATGTGACGAATTAACGATAGAAGCAGGTGCTTCAGTAACCATAAATTCTGGTGTAACGATGACAACAACAACTGTTGAATTAAATTCATCATCAAGTCAGTTCTCCAGTATGATAGTTAACGGAACTCTTACAGGGACTGTAAATTATAATAGATATGCAGCTCAAGTTGGTCCTGTAGGATCTAACGATTTAATTTCAGCACCACTCTCAGGACAAAGTTTTGGCACATTTGAAACTTCAAATCCGAACTTACCAGCCTCAGGAACTCTAAGAGCATTTGCTGTTTACAACACCGTTACTGGAGCTTATGAAAATTACGATGCTGTTGCAAATTCAGCAACAACGATGAATTCAGGTCAAGGATATCGAACAGCATCAACTGATGGAAGTTCATTAACCTTTACTGGAACCGTTTTAAGTTCAGATGTATTAAACGTTCCAATTTCTGATGCTGAACCAGGTAATGCTTGGAACCTTATTGGCAATCCATATGCAAGTTATATTGATTTTAGTGAATTCTTCTCTGTTAATCAATCTCAATTTGATTCTGCAAGTGCTTATCAAGCCATCTATGGCTATGATGGTGATGCTTCGAATGGCTGGACCGTTTGGAATCAAGCAACTATTTACGACAAGGCAATAACCGAATTAATTGCTCCGGGACAAGCATTTTTTGTTAAAGCGAAATCAACAGGAGGATTAGTCGATTTTACCACAACAATGAGACGGACTGGTAATGCTGATGATTTTATTTCTGGACGTTCGGCAGAAAACATCAATATTGTATTGAGTAAAATTTCGCTTATAAGTACAACAAATAATGCGTATACAGACATTTACTTTATTGATGGAACAACTAGAGGTTTGGATCATGGTTTTGATGCTGGTTCATATCAAGGTGCGGCCGGAGAATTTTCGATATTCACCAACCTTGTTGAAGATAATGAAGGTTTAGATATGGCCATACAATCTTTACCATTTAATGATTTTAATGACGTTGTTATTCCATTAGGTGTAAATGCCGTCGCTAATGGAGAAATGACCATTAGCATTAATGATGCTTCATCTTTACCACCAAGCGTAAATGTGTATCTTGAAGATACTGTAGCAAACACATTAACCTTATTAAGTAGTACAGATTATACATTTACACCAGCTGGTAATCTAACAGGAACAGGTCGCTTCTTTTTAAGATATTCTGCCGACACCTTATCGTCGTTAGAATCTCAATTAGAAACGGTATTGATATACTCAAATCATTCCACTAAAGAACTGATTATCAAAGGTCAGTTAACAGAAAATAGTATTGCTACGCTTTACGATATTCAAGGTCGAGTAGTCCTAAATAAAAACTTAAATGTTTCAAATACAGTTAACACGATTAATGTTCATGATTTGAGTGCTGGAGTTTATATTGTACAGCTGTCAGATGGAAACACTACTAAAACTCAAAAACTTGTTATAAAATAAGTTCAAATATTTTGAAATATGAACAGTCACTAATCTATTTTAGTGGCTGTTTTTTTTGGAATATATATTAAAATAACGTTCTTGTTATCATGTTCAATAAGCGCTTTTATTATTTAATTAAGATTCAGTATTTAGGATATCGGTTTCATGGATGGCAAAAACAGCCAAAATTGAAAACCATACATTTTATGATTGACAGAACACTAAATTTCATTCTTGACGGAAAGCAATTTAAAACCCTTGGCTCTGGACGTACTGACGCTATGGTGTCTGCAAATGAATCGGCTTTTGAATTGTTCGTTTACGAGAAAATTGAAGACGAAACTGCTTTTTTAAATCTGTTTAATCATAACCTTCCTCAAGATTTAAGAGCCTTAGCGATTGAAGAAGTCAATGCCGAATTTAATATCATTCAGCATTCTAAAATTAAAGAATATGTTTATTTGTTTACATTCGGACAGAAATGTCATCCGTTTTGCGCGCCTTTAATGACAACGATTTTAGACGATTTAGATATTGAGATTATGAAAGAAGGTGCTCGACTTTTTGAAGGCGAACATAATTTTAAACCCTATTGCTTCAGAGCTACAGATCAAGGTTTATATACCAGAACAGTGGATAGTTGTAAATTAATTGAAAACACATTATTTACTGCAAATTTCTTTCCAGAGAACACATATACATTAATTGTAAAAGGAAAAGGTTTTGGACGAAATCAAATTCGTTTAATGATGGGAACGCTCATCAAATTGGGTAGAGGAGAAGTCGATTTAAATTATATTGAAAACTCCTTAAAACAGGACAGCTCAGAAGTGATGGATTTTATTGCACCTGCTTCAGGCTTGATTTTGAATTCGGTAGAGTTTGAGTAATTTTTTACATAGAGGTGCAAAGTCGTATTGAATTATGTGATTTCACTTGCCCTTTAGTTTTGTTAAGATGTAAAGTTGTTTGTTGTTGAGTAGGTTGATTATTATAAAAACCATAATCTCTTTTTTTAATATGATTAAACTTTTCACACGAGTGAGCTACAGCTTTACAACTAACGACTTATCAAATTTTCAGTCTGGCTGAAGCCATCACATTTTGTTCAGCATAATTACCTTCTAAAAATTTCAAATGACCAACAATAGCAATCATTGCGGCATTATCTGTAGTGTATTCAAACTTCGGAATGTAAGTCGTCCATCCAAATTTCTGTTCTCCTTTTTTAAGAGCTTCTCGAATACCAGAATTTGCCGAAACACCGCCACCAATAGCAATATGCTTGATTCCTGTTTGCTTAACTGCCAACTTAAGTTTGTCCATTAATATGCCAATAATCGTATATTGAATAGACGCACAAATATCATTCAAGTTGTTTTCGATAAAATTGGGATTGGATTTTACTTCTCTCTGAATAAAATATAGAATAGCTGTTTTCAATCCTGAAAAACTAAAATTCAATCCATCGACCTTGGGTTTCGTAAACTGAAATGCTTTTGGATTTCCAAGTGTTGCTCGCCGATCAATTTCGGGTCCAGCAGGATATCCTAAACCCAGAATCTTTCCACTTTTATCAAAAGCCTCACCAACGGCATCATCAATTGTTTCACCAATGACTTCCATATCAAAATAAGATGTCACTTTAACAATTTGCGTATGTCCACCTGAAATCGTCATCGCTAAAAACGGAAAAGGAGGTTTTTTAAAATCGGCTTCTTCAATAAAATGTGCTAAAATATGAGCTTGCATATGATTCACATCAATGAGCGGAATTTCTAATCCGTAAGCCAACGATTTTGCGAAAGATGTGCCTACTAGTAATGAACCCATCAATCCTGGACCACGAGTGAAAGCTATTGCACTCAATTGGGATTTATCAATATTTGCTTTCTTAAGTGCCTGATCTACAACAGGAACAATGTTTTGCTGATGTGCCCTCGAAGCCAATTCTGGAACCACTCCACCATATTCCTCATGTATTTTTTGACTGGCTACAATGTTGCTTAAAATTTTACCGTTTAACATTACTGCAGCTGCAGTATCATCGCAGGACGACTCAATAGCAAGAATATATATATTTTGTGAACTCATTAATATAAATTAGGCACAATAATTGTTAATTTTGAGGTCAAAGTTATAACTTTAAAGGCGTATCAAAAAATTCCTAAAAATACTATCCAAAATAATAGCAATTTTATTGCTTTTGTTCATCATTTTGGTGCTCATATTATCTATTCCACCTGTTCAAACTGCATTGGGAAAATATGTTACTAATAGATTGAATGAAGATTTTGGCACAAATATCAATATAGGTAAAGTTGGATTACAATTTAATGGCGACGTTGAACTCAAAGAAATTTACATTGAAGATTACAAAAAAGATACCCTTATAGCCATTCAAGAATTAAACACTTCAATTTTAAATTACGGAAATCTCGCTAATGGCAAACTTAATTTTGGGGATATTGACATTTATGATTTAATTCTTAATATCAAAACCTATGAAGGTGAACAAGATACTAACCTAGATGTTTTTGTTGCTCGATTTGATGAGGACAATCCTAGACCTGAAAAAAGTGGGTTCTTATTATCTTCCAGTGATGTGTCTATTTATAATGGTATTTTTCGGCTTATTGATGAAAATAGAGAAAATCACAAGGTTTTAGAGTTTAACGAACTGAATATAAACGCAACTAATTTTGTTATAGATGGTAGTGATGTCAAAACGCGAATCAATACTTTAGCTTTTAAAGATAGTAGAGGTGCACATATTCAAAATTTGATGACCGATTTTGAATATACACTAACCTATATGAATTTTGAAAATTTAAGTATTAAAACCGAAACATCAATTTTGCAAGGTGATTTACGCTTTGATTACAATCGCGAAGATTTTAAGAATTTTGAAGATAAAGTTCTGGTTACAGCTAATTTCATAGACTCAGAAGTATCGCTTAATGATTTAAATACCTTTTACAACGAATTTGGGGTAGATCAAAAAGCCACACTCAATGTTAATTTAAAAGGGACATTAAATGATTTGAATGCCAATAACCTACAATTGAATGCTAGTGGCAGAACAAAAATTTTTGGTGATCTGAATTTTAAAAATTTGTTTAGCAGCGCAGAAGGTGATTTTTCTATGAATGGTCGCTATGACAACCTTTCGTCAAACTACTATGATTTAAAAGCACTACTTCCAAATATATTAGGAGAATCAATTCCATCAGTATTTTCTAAACTCGGCGATTTCAGAATCACAGGCACCTCGTATATAACAGATAGCACTATAGATGCCGATATTAAAATCAATACCGATTTGGGTATTATTGTGTCTGATATGAAAATGACTCATATCGATGACATTGATAATGCCAATTATATAGGGAATGTTGTGTTTGACGAGTTTAATTTAGGTGAGTTACTTAATGATCCTAATGTAAAAACAACATCGTTTGACTTAGATGTAGATGGAAAAGGTTTTACTATCGATAACCTTAGTACTCAAGTTTCTGGTAAGGTATTTCAAATAGAGTATAACGATTATAACTATCAGGATATTGATGTTTCTGGTAAATTAGGAAATCAGGTATTTAATGGACTCCTAGAATCAAAAGATGAAAATTTCAAATTCAAGTTTGATGGTTTAGCCGATTTGTCTAAAGATGTAAAAAGCTTTGACTTTAATGCAGATGTGGACTACGCAAATCTTAAAGCTCTAAATTTTATTGATAAAGATAGTCTATCAGTGTTTAAAGGTAATGTAAGTATCTCAATGAAAGGCTCTGGAATTGATGATGCGTTTGGAACCTTAAATTTTAAAAATACGACCTACATTAATGAAAATGACAGTTATTTTTTTGAAGACTTTATCATTACATCAACATTCGAAAATGAACAGCGAACAGTAATTATCAATTCTCCAGATATCATTGAAGGCACAATGAAAGGGAATTTTAAATTTGAAGACCTTGCAAAACTAACAGAAAATTCGGTCGGAAGTATTTATACAAATTATTCGCCTCACCAAATTAAAACGGACCAATATGTCGAATTTAATTTTAAAATTTACAATAAAATTGTTGAAGCGTTTTATCACGATTTAGAATTGGGTCCCAATACAACTATTAAAGGTAGAATTGAAACCAATGAGAAAAAATTCAACCTCACATTCAAATCACCTCAAATTAAACTTAAAGAATATTTTGCGAAAGATCTATCGGTATTAGTTGATAATAATAATCCTGTTTTTAATACGTATATCGAAATAGACTCTTTAGGAACTAACTTCTATAATGTTTCTGAATTTAGTTTAATCAACGTCACACAAAGGGATACTTTATTTATAAAATCTGAATTTAAAGGTGGTAAGCAAAACAGAGATAATTTCGATTTAAACTTGTTTTACACCATAAATGAAGATCAAAATTCAGTAGTTGGTTTTAGAAAATCTGATATCACGTTTAAAGAAAATACCTGGACTATAAACGAAGAAAAAGATGCTGCCAATAAAATAATTTTCGATAGAAATTTAGTCGCTTTTGATATTGATAATATAATCATGACTCACTTTGGAGAACAAATTGAACTTTATGGTAATATTGATAATGACATTTCGAAAGATATCAATCTTAATTTTACCAATGTTGATTTGACCAAAATCACACCTCGTATCGATAGTTTAACCTTAGAAGGAAGAGTTAATGGCAAACTAAAAATTTTACAAGATAATGGCATTTACTTACCAAGTTCAAATGTTATTATCAGTGATTTAAAGGCAAACGATTATGAATTAGGAGAACTCAAGGCTAATGTGTCTGGAAATGAATCATTAACCAATTATGTTGTTGACCTGAGTCTTAAAAATGACAATCTAAAATCTTTAGCAGCTAAAGGAACTATAGATGTGAGCGATACTAATTCTAATATCAATTTAGACGTTACTTTTGATGAGTTTTTACTCAATCCGTTAAACCCTTTTGGAGAAGGTGTTATCACCAATATAAGAGGCTTGGTAACTGGTAGAGCTAAAGTCACAGGTAGCTTAAAAGATCCTCAGATTAATGGTGACCTTTTATTAGATAATGCTGGTCTTACGATTCCATATTTGAATGTAGATTACAGCTTCGATTTTGATTCTCGTGTAAAATTAGAATCACAAAAGTTCATTTTTCAGGATGTAGAAATTACAGATTCCGAATATTTCTCAAAAGCAACGTTAAACGGTTTTATTAGCCATAAGAATTTTTCAGATTGGAAATTAGGATTAAATGTCGATACGTCAAGACTTTTAGTTTTAAATACCGATTATGACGAAGAAGAATTGTATTACGGAACAGCTTTCGTCAATGGTCAAGCTGACATTGTTGGGCCAACCGATGCGCTTAAAATTGAATTCAATGGAAGTACTGCAGAAGGAACCATCTTTAAAATACCTTTAAGTGATTTAGAAACCTATGGCGACAACTCCTATATTCGGTTTTTAACTCCCGAAGAAAAGAATGCCAGAAAGAATGGAGAAATAATAAGAGAAAATGAATTTAAAGGCTTACAATTAGAATTCAACTTATTTGTTAATCCTTATGCAGATATAGAAATCGTTATCGATAAAAATTCTGGCAGTACCATTCAAGGAAAAGGGAATGGTAATTTATTGTTTGACATCAATACCAATGGTAAATTTCAAATGTTTGGTGATTTTCAAATTACTGAGGGCACGTATAATTTTGCCTATGGAGGCTTAGTTCAGAAAAAATTAACCGTTGTGCCTGGTGGCTCAATGCGCTGGGAAGGTGATCCTTTAAAAGCGCAAATTGGATTAACAGCCATCTACAAAGCTCAAGCAAATCCTTCTGTATTATTAGATAATCCTATTAATAGGAACATTGATGTTGAAGTAAAAATAAATCTGGCAGGACAACTAGAGCAGCCCGAGCCTGACTTCAGTTTTGATTTTCCTGGAGTAGATTCTAATATCAGATCTGAGTTAGAATACCGATTAGAAACCAAAGAGTCTCGAGAATTTCAAGCTTTAAATGTATTGTCTTTTGGCTCATTTGCGAGCGAGTTTAATTTAGGACAAAGTGCTTACGGTACAATATCAGATCGTGTTAATTCGCTATTTAATAGTATTTTAGGAAACGATGGTAGTGATAAAATTAATATTGGTGTGAATTATCAAGTTGGTCAACAAACAACCGAGTATGAAACTAATGATGAAATCGGACTCACCTTAAGTACGAAAATAAGTGATAGAGTTCTTATAAATGGAAAAGTTGGTGTTCCCATAGGAGGTGTAAGCGAAACGGTCATTGCTGGAGATGTACAAATTGATGTGCTTTTAAACGAAGAAGGAACGCTTACTGCCAAATTTTTTAATAGAGAAAATAATATTCGAAATTTTGGTGAAGAAATTGGTTACACACAAGGTGTAGGTTTATCCTATAATGTGGAATTTGATACATTTAAAGAATTAATTGAAATCATCTTCTCTGGAAAAAATAAAAAGGAAGAGAAGGACGAGAAGAAACCACCCAAAAAAGAAGACGATAATTTACTTCCAGAATTCATTACTGTGACATCAGAAACAGATAAAAAAAACAATTAAACATCGCCTTTTTATCACAATCATCAATTAGTTATTAACGAAAACGTTTGAATTTTTTTCGTGCCGTTAAATTATCATAAATACAACGGTTTATATAGATTTTGTTTACTAATTTTACTAAAACAAAAGTGGTTTTTATGTTACATACCATAAAGAAAATAGGAGTAATGACCTCTGGAGGAGATTCTCCAGGAATGAATGCAGGTATACGTTCTGTCGTTAGAGCCTGTGCGTTTCATAATATCGAATGTATCGGGATTTATAGAGGATATGAAGGTATGATTGAAGGGGATTTCAAATCTATGGATGCGCGAAGCGTAAAAGGAATCATTAACAAAGGAGGCACAATTTTAAAGTCGGCACGCTCTAAAGAATTTAGAACAGCAGAAGGACGTAAAAAAGCCTACGATGAGTTAACGAAAGCTGGTATCGACGCGTTTATTGTTATCGGTGGAGACGGAAGCTTTACGGGAGCCATGATTTTTAGTCAGGAATATGGCATGCCAGTTATGGGAATTCCTGGGACTATCGATAATGATATCTTCGGTACAACACATACCTTAGGTTACGACACTGCCTTAAATACTGTCGTTGATGTCATCGATAAAATTCGTGATACAGCAAGTTCTCATAACCGATTATTTTTTATTGAAGTGATGGGAAGAGATGCTGGTCATATTGCTTTAAATGTAGGTGTTGGAGCAGGAGCAGAAGAAATCTTAATTCCGGAAGAAGACCTTGGCCTTGACCGACTTTTAGAATCTTTACGACGCAGTAAGCAGTCTGGTAAATCGTCAAGTATTGTTGTCGTTGCTGAAGGTGATAAAATTGGGAAAAATGTCTTTGAACTAAAAGATTACGTAGAAGAACACATGACAGAGTATGAAGTAAGAGTTTCGGTTCTCGGGCACATGCAACGCGGTGGATCACCTTCTTGTTTTGATCGTGTACTGGCAAGCAGAATGGGCGTAAAAGCTGTAGAAAGTTTAATTACAGGAAAAACAAATTGTATGGTTGGTTTAAAAAATGATGTGATGACTTTAACACCTTTAGATCAAGCTGTAAAAGGAAAGTCAAAAATAAATTTAGAATTATTACGAGTATCAGATATCATGTCGATATAAGTGATAGAACCTTATTAAATATTAACACTAGAAAATTATAAAAGATGAAATTAGGAATAAACGGATTTGGTAGAATTGGTAGAATCGTATTTAGAGCAACTGTAAAGCGTAATGATGTAGATGTTGTCGCTATTAACGATTTATTAGATGTAGAACATTTAGCATACTTGTTAAAGTATGATTCTGTTCATGGAAGATTCGATGGAGACGTTGAAGTTAAAGATGGCAACTTGGTTGTTAATGGAAAGACTATTAGAGTTACAGCTGAAAGAGATCCAAAAAATTTAAAATGGGATGAAGTTGGAACAGATGTTGTTGCAGAATGTACCGGGATTTTTACAACATTAGAAACTGCTCAATATCATATTGATGGTGGTGCAAAAAAAGTAGTAATTTCTGCTCCAAGTAAAGACGCTCCAATGTTTGTTATGGGTGTTAATGATCATGAACTAAAAGGTAGTCAGAACATTGTTTCTAACGCCTCTTGTACAACTAACTGTTTAGCGCCTTTGGCTAAAGTTATTGATGATAACTTTGGATTAGTAGAAGGCTTAATGACTACAGTTCACGCTACTACTGCTACTCAATTAACAGTAGATGGACCATCTCGTAAAGATTTTAGAGGTGGACGAAGTGCTTTATTAAACATTATACCTGCGTCAACAGGTGCGGCTAAAGCTGTAGGTAAAGTAATTCCTAAGCTAAATGGTAAATTAACAGGTATGGCATTTAGAGTGCCAACAGCTAACGTATCTGTAGTTGATTTAACATTTAAAACTGAAAAAGAAACTTCATTAGCAGAAATTAAAGCGGCTTTCAAAAGTACTTCAGAAGGAGCTATGAAAGGTGTTTTAGGTTATACTGAAGAATTGGTAGTATCTCAAGATTTTGTTAGTGATGCACGTACAAGTATTTTCGATGCTGATGCAGCGATTGAGTTAAATTCGAAATTCTTTAAAGTTGTATCTTGGTATGACAATGAATTTGGTTATTCTAATAAATTAGTTGACTTAGCTCAAAAAGTTAACAGTCTATAAAAATGTATTTCTATAAAATCCGTAGGTATTGAAACGACTGGTTTCTTTAACTACGGATTAAATTTTCTAACTTTTTAGCATGATTTTAATAACAGATAGTGGCTCAACAAAGTGCGATTGGATTGTCATTGATGATAACGGCAATCAACTGCATGAAAAAATTCGAACTAAAGGTCTTAATCCTGCCATTCTAAAAGAAAAAAAACTAAATAAAATCATTAGAAATAGTGATGATTTAATGCAGTTTAAAGACAAGGTTACACATGTATTTTTTTATGGAGCTGGTTGTGGAACAAGTAAGCCAAGATTAATGCTTGCAGAAATTCTTGAATCTATTTTCACTAATGCTACTATTGAAGTCCAAGAAGATACAATGGCAGCTGTTCGAGCAACCATAAATCATAGCAATGAAGCTGCTGTTGTTTGTATCATGGGAACAGGCTCAAACTGTAGCTATTACGATGGTAAAAAACTACATCAGCGCGTCGTATCACTAGGATATATTTTAATGGATGATGCTTCAGGAAATTACTACGGAAAGGAATTAATCAAAGATTACTACTTTAATAAAATGCCAGAAGATATTAAAGTGGCATTTGAGCATAAATATAATTTAGATGCAGATTATATCAAATACAATCTTTATAAACAACCCAACCCAAATGCCTATTTAGCTAGTTTTGCTGAATTCATGTTCTTAAATAAAGACTCTGAATACATCATAGAATTAATAAAAAAAGGTATTCGTGTGTTTGTTAAAAATATGATTTTTCAATTTAAAGAAGAATTGAAAACAGTTCCTGTGCATTTCGCTGGTTCTATTGCATTCTTTTCTGAAAATGAAATTCGACAGGTTGCCAATGAATTAGGCTTTACCGTTGGAAATTTTGAAAGACGTCCGATTGAAGGTTTGGTGGCTTATCATACCAATCAATTATAAGTAACAGTTTAAAAACATTATAACACAAAAAAAGGCATTCAATTACCGAATGCCTTTTTTTTATACTTTAACATCAAATATATATTATTTAAGCCATCCTTTTGTGCTAGCCATTTTTGAAAACCACACTAAGAATGCGCAAATTATAATAATCATGATAGGCATCACTACACTAATGCCTTCAACCGTTACCATGAGGTACACTTGCTGAATCGTAGCTGATATAAATGAAACTACAAACAGCATATACGCCCATTTCTTTCTTAGAAGTAAGGCAAGGCAGCCCAAGGCTCCGCAAAAAACTGCTAAAGCAAATGCTGCAGTATACCAAGCAGGATGTTCAATTAAAAACTCTGCTTGTTGTTCTTCAGGTAATGATGCAATTGCTTCATCTGTTATAAAGGCCTGAACAAGATAAGCCATAACACCCATAGCATTCCAGATAAGGGCTACAACTGCAATAATCCAAAACCCAACAGGTGGTTTCGTAGTAGAAATAGTCGTCATAATATTTATGATTTTAGTTAGTTATTGACAACAATTTAAGAAAATTAATAATAATACATAAAAAAACCTCTCTAAGATTTACAGAAGTTGTAAATCTAAGAAAGGTATATTCTAAAAAATTTATTGCTAATCTTCTACAACGTGTAAAACAGGTGTTTTATTAACCCACTTTCCGTTTTTCGATTCACCAAGAATAAGAACATCCTTAGTTTGTTCATATTCTTTGATTGTTCTTAACATTTGTTCTTTGGTATCTCGATGTAACTTGATCCCTGTATTTTTTCCTTTGTTTCTTATTTCGATATAAAATCCGTCTCTGAATTTTATAGGTTTAGTTGGAGGTCTTCCCATGAATTATATTTTATGAAGGATTAATTTGCATATTAGTAAAAATATAATCAATATGCAAGCCTTACTTTAATTTATCAAAGGTAAATGTATAATATACGACTACAATGTATTTATAATAGCTAATACTTATAAATAAATAGACTAATGCTATCCGAAAAAGTTTTTATACTTTTAACACACGTCAATAATCTCATATTTAATGAAAGTCAAAAAGAAAAAAAGAGCTTATAAAGCATCCAATTTACCTCCAGGCACAATGGCCTACAAAGGAAAAAAGACCTCTTTAAAAACTGTCATTGATATCATTAATTATTCTAATCAAACGTTTACAAAACTTGATTGCAATGATGTTGAAGATGGCTTTCACTTTGAAGGAAATGAACAGGTAACATGGATTAATATAAACGGACTCAATAATATAGAAGATATTGAAAAACTTGGAACCCATTACAAACTACATCCTTTAACCTTAGAAGATATTGTAAACACAAGCCAAAGACCTAAACTTGAAGAATTTGAGAACTATTTTTTTGTAGTGTTTAAAATGCTCTATTTTAAGGATGATGATGATTTGCAATATGAGCACTTAAGTATGGTCGTTGGTTCAGATTATGTGTTAACCTTTCAAGAATCTGATGGTGATGTTTTTGATGATTTGAGAGAACGAATCAAAGCTGCTAAAGGCCGAATTCGATCACAAGGTGCAGATTACTTAATGTATGCTATATTGGATGCTATTGTCGATAATTATTTTACTGTTATTGAAGTCATAGGTGATAAAATAGAAGATTTAGAAGCCAGTATTTTTGAATCTCAAACCGATAATTCAACCACACCTGGACAAATTCAGCAATTAAAACAGGAAGTATTAAAAATAAGACGTTCCATATTTCCTTTGAGGGAAGTCATCAACAGACTTGAGAAATCTGATAATTCAATTATTAACGAAAAATCGGTAAGCTACATAAGAGATTTGTATGATCACATCATCCAAGTGAATGAAGCTATCGATTTATATCGCGAGATGGTTTGGAGTTTGATGGATATGTACATGACTATCATTAGTAATAAAATGAATGAAGTCATGAAAGTCTTAACCATTATTGCTACTATTTTTATTCCGTTAACGTTTATTGCTGGTATTTATGGTATGAATTTCACATACATTCCTGAATTACAATACAAAAATGGCTACTTCGTTTTACTGGGTGCAATGTTGGTTCTCTTCATTATTATGTTAATATATTTTAGAAGAAAGAAATGGCTTTAACATAATTTAAGTTAATTGATTCTTAATACAGTTAAAGGTCGTTAAACCGCTTGACAAAGTTCAAATAACCTATAGTTTATATAGTGTAATTAATTATTAACACTAAAAAACATAGAACCATGAGTTATTTGAACATGAAAGACGAAAATTTAATACCTGTTGTTGTAGAATTAAATACATTATCTGCAAATTACCACGTATACTATCAAAAATTAAGAAGTTTCCATTGGAACATTCTAGGAGAAAACTTTTTCGATTTACACAATAAATTTGAAGAATTATACACTGACGCACGCACTAAGATTGATGAAATCGCTGAACGTGTGTTGACACTCAGACATCATCCAATGAGTAAATTGAGTGATTATTTAGAAATTTCAGATGTTAAAGAGGTATCACCATTAAAATCTGATAGAGACATGGTTTTAGAAATTTTAAACGACCATAAAATCTTGCTGCACCAAATGAGTGTCGTTATTGAAAAAGCTGAAAGTGCTTCAGATGAAGGTACTATTGATTTAATTGGAGCTTACATCAGAGAGATGGAGAAATCAAGCTGGATGTTAAATGCATGGACTAAAAACACTTCCGATAAATTGAAAGTGGATACCATCACCTCATAACACTGAAACATCACGAATTGCTTATTAGAGCAAAGAATAAAATCAAATAAGCAAACCCTACCAAACCAACATAACTATATTGCGTATGTTGGTTTGATGCTTTAAACCTCCAACATTATTAAATAATAAAAAGAAACGAAAATGGAAGAACAATTGAGCACAGCATTCGGTAATTTAAAAGATAAACTTTTAGGTTGGTTTAATGCTATTATAGAGAATTTACCAAATTTAGTTTTGGCAATCGTAGTATTTGTCACTGCGTTTTTTGTAGCAAGATATGTAAGTAAGCTAGTAGAAAAACTAGTGGGCAAACGCGTTGAACAAAAATCTATAAGTTTAGTAGTTTCTAGAATCGCTTCAGTTATAACAGTATTAGTGGGATTATTTTTGGCATTAGGGATACTTAATCTAAGTCAGGCATTAACATCGCTTCTCGCTGGTGCAGGTGTTATTGGTTTAGTCGTAGGTCTTGCTTTACAAGGCACACTATCAAACACGGTTTCTGGTATTGTGTTATCCTTCAGAAACAGAATTAGAATAGGCAACTGGGTTGAAACCAATGGGTATTCTGGTGAAGTTATAGATATCAATTTGAACACGTTTATTCTAAAAGAGGCTGATAATAATATTGTTGTTGTTCCGAATAAAATGATATTAGAAAACCCTATCAAGAATTATTCTTTAACAACAAAAATGAGAGTGTTTTTAGAATGTGGTGTGGGTTATGAATCCGATTTAGAATTGGTTGAAAAATTAACCAAGTCAACTATTGCAAATACTTTCGATCAAGTTGAAAGTCCTGAGGATGTAGAGTTCTATTACACAGAATTTGGAGATAGTTCCATCAATTATTTATGTCGTTTCTGGATTGATGCTGAAAGCATGCTTGAAAAATTGAGAGCTAAAACCAAAGCCATCATTGAAATTAAAAAGGCCTATGATAATGAAGGTATTAATATTCCATTCCCTATCAGAACCTTACAATTTGACAACAATTTAAATGTCAAAGCTGATACTCTAGAAGAATCATTTTCTAATAACTAAAAATTCGTCATGCAAACGTATGTTAACTCACATATCATAGAGTAAGCTGCTAAGCTTGATTTCAAAGAGTACTGATCGACAGTGACTCATATATACTAATTATTAAAACCATAAAATTATGTTACGTTGGACAATCACATTTATAGTAATAGCAATAATTGCTGCAATTTTAGGATTCGGTGGAATCGCTGGAGCAGCTGCAGGCATTGCTAAAATCATCTTTTTCATATTTATAGTACTATTTGCACTATCATTATTAAAAGGACTAGTAAAAAAATAAACGCACGTTTTAAAACAAATTATATTAATCTAAAATCAATTCAAAATGAAAAAATTAACCTTTGTATTTATCGCATTATTTAGCTTAAGTTTATTAACCACAAGCTGTAGAGAAGAGAAATCTGCTGGAGAAAAAGTAGAAGAAGCTGTAGAAGATACAGGAGATGCTATTGAAGATGCTGCAGACGACGTTGAAGATGAAGTTGAAGACCTTGCAGATGATAACTAATTAATCTATTTATTATGAAAAAAATAATCACAACATTCACAATCATATGTGCTTTAGGACTCATAATGATTGGCTGTAGAGAAGAGAAAACACCTGAAGAGAAAATAGAAGCTGCGATGGAAGAGGTCAATGAAGATCTTGAAAATACCGCAGATGACGTTAAAGATGCTGCTGAAGATTTACAAGATGAAATCGAAGAAGTCGCTGAAGAAGCAGGTGATGACAATAATTAATTAGAAAGACTGATTAATAACGAATAACCATTAAACACAAAAAAATGAAATATTTAATTTATGCATTTTCTTTACTAATGGTAACTGGAGCTTATGCTCAAAATAAACCAGTTGATAAGGTAGAGGAGACGAAAACAAAAACTATAAAAGTTAATAAGGACGGTAAAATTGTTGAAAACAAAGTTAAAGTTACGACTTCCAAAACTCAAGAAGTTATGACAACTCCTAAAGACAGTAGTACCATAAATAACCAAAGAGTGTTTCCAAAAGTCAAAGTCACTAAAACAATTAGTGTAGATAACGACAACGATCCGTTTTACGACACGACAGATAAAGTCATTTATTATACAGATGAAAATGGAAAGTATCTGTTTACATCCAATAAAAAAGGATTTACAATGAGTGATGCCGAGAGTAACGATATTGGATTCGCAGCTCGCTCAACAAACAACGAATACTATATTCTTACTATGGATAATTATTCGGGAGTTGGATATTTTAATGAAGCTGGTAATTTTGTCGTAGAATATTATAATGCTGATTTAGAAATGTTAGTAACTAAAGAGTTTAAAAGTGACACTAAGTTCTAATACATCTCGGTAGTAATTACTGGAAGTCTCGATATCTTGTCGGGACTTTTTTTGTACTTTTAAACTTCAAATGTAAACCATGGCGACACCTAAATTCTCAAAAGATATTCTTGACTTTTTTAATAAACTAGAACACCATAATGACAGAGACTGGTTTAACGACCATAAAAAAGAATTTAAAACTCTTGAGGCTAAAGCTAAAGAGGCCTACAAATTCATTTACGAATCTTTAAATACACATGATCTCGTTGATGAATTTAAACTGTTTAGAATTTATAGAGATGTTCGTTTTTCTAAAAATAAATTACCATATAAAACGTACTTTGGTGGTTCATTCAAAAGAAAAAAACCTGAATTAAGAGGTGGTTATTATGTACACATTCAACCCAATAACAAATCATTTATCGCCACAGGATTTTGGGAACCTAACAAAGAGGATTTATTGAGAATCAGACGTGAATTTGAGCAAGATGATCAGGAAATTAGAGCCATCATTAATGACAATACGTTTAAATCTGTTTGGGGCAAATTTGTTGGAGATGAATTAAAAACAGCACCAAGAGATTTCGACAAGGATCATCCTGCCATTGATTTAATCCGAAAGAAACAATACATTTTTACCAAGAATTATACAGATAAAGAAGTTATAAGTGATGACTTTTTAAATGATGTCAATACATCATTCAAAACCATTCGACCATTTTTCGATTATATGAGCGATGTATTAACTACCAATCTTAATGGAGAAACAATTATTTGATGTCTAGAATTTTATAACGGTTCTCATTAAAAGCAATTTCGTCTCCCACCACTTTGTTTAGTAGCAATTGTCCAATTGGTGAAGATTTTGAAATAATAAAATAAGGTTCATCGTCAACATCCACTTTGCCAATACTTACAGCGATATAAAAGTTAGCCGAACTAGTCTTTACCAAACTTCCTAACACCACATTTTGATGTGTTGTTTTCGGATTAATCAATTTAATAATGTCTAGCATTTTATGAGCATCACTCAAATATTGTGCATTTTTTTCTAAATCGTTCATGAGTTTTCCATTTCCAGAATCATCATCTTCATCTGTACTTTTATCATTACTGTCAATCGATTCTTTAATGGTTTCAATTTCGTCTTTATAACTTGAAATACGCTTATTCACATGAGTCAAACAGATGTCGAACAATTTAGATTTTAAAGTACTCATATAGCTTGCGCAAGAGGTTGTGTGAATAATTGAATGTTGCTTACCAAGCGTTCTTTTACAATAGACATCATGCGTTTATTTAAAGCTGAAGAATTTTGGATATACAAATCATACTCTTCCACAGTAAATTGTCCGATAATCATGCCTTTGACTGAATTTCTAAACTTCATATCTTTCTGAATAGCATTTTCAATATAGTCCAACTGCTTAACTAAAGACAAATCATAAAAGACATTTTTTCGTTTAGCGATATAATTTCTAAATACGACAATTAACAGGTGATTTTGCATTTTGATAATAGGTCGTAACGTAGCATTCTGAAAGCACTCATCAGCAGACATTGTATCATTTACTTGCGCTGAAGCAATTACAGGTCTGATAGATTTTAAATTGGTAGATCGATCATTCATGGCTTTAATTTTAAATAAAAATAGAGATTATGAGAGGCTAATTTGCCGACTTGACTATATCTTGTTAACTGCGTTATTAACAAATCTGTTTTTTATATTAAACTATAGCGTATAGTAATATCAATAGCTTTAGTTTAAAGCTACAAACAATTATCTTTGGTACACGTATTATCATAACATCTGGAAGCTTGAATAATCTTTAAGATTTTGATGTAAGTTTTTCGCAAGTATTAATTGATACATTATGTTAAACTACATAGAACAACTTTAAAAATTAACGACTTAATAACAAAACATATATGAGATTTCATACAAGAAAATGGGTAAAACCCGAAGATTTAAATCCGAATCAAACTTTATTTGGCGGACAATTACTAGCATGGATTGATGAAGAAGTTGCGCTTTATACCGTTATTCAATTAGAAAACTCTAAAGTGGTCACAAAGTATATGTCTGAAATAAACTTTATGGCATCAGCAAAACAAGGCGATATAGTCGAGATTGGTATTGAAGTTCTAAAGTTTGGAAAATCATCATTAACCTTAAAATGTGAAGTCCGTAATAAAATGACAAGAGAGACCATTTTAACAGTTGACAGTATCATCATGGTTAACCTTGGAGACGACGGAAAGCCAAAACCTCATGGCAAAACAGAGATTGAGTTTGTTAAAGACCGATTAGAAGACAAGTAATTATTTAATTAACATCCATAAACTTGGTTGGATATTCAAAGACTTCTAAATCAAAATAAGTAACAGCTGCGAGCGCATGATCAAAAATATCGGCCATGATATATTCGTAGTTCTCCCAGCGTTTATCACTACTAAAACAGTAAATCTCTAAGGGCAAACCATGTGGTGTTGGTTCTAATTGCCTCACCATTATAGTCATGTCTTTGTTTACAGCAGAGTGGTTTTCAATATAAGTTTGCATATACTTTCTAAACACACCAACGTTAGTCATGTTACGACCGTTAATTAAAACAGATTTATCAATACTTTTTTCGGTATTGAAATTAGAAATATCTTTCTGACGCGACTCCAGATAACTTGATATTAGCTCAATGCCTTTTAGTTTTTTTATGTCATCATCAGTTAAATACTTAATACTTTTTGCTTTCAATATAATAGAGCGTTTGATACGACGACCTCCGGAAGATTGCATACCTCTCCAGTTTTTATAAGAATCAGAAATTAAGGCATACGTCGGAATATTGGTAATGGTCATATCAAAATTTTGAACCTGAACCGTAGATAAATTTATTTCAATCACGCTTCCATCTGCACCATACTTCTCCATAGTAATCCAATCTCCAATACGCACGCTATCATTGATTGCAACTTGAATACTGGCTACAAATCCCAGAATAGTATCTTTAAATATTAATAGCAATATGGCTGAAGCTGCACCAAGTGTGGTGAAAAATTTGAGAAATGATAAATTGATTAAAATGGCTAATATGGAAGCGATTGCAATAATCCAGATAAATAGCATAACTACCTGAATATAACTATCGATAGGTTTATCTTTTAATCTTGGCAAAGTTTTGAAATAGGATTCAAACGTGTTTAGAATACTTCTTATAATCCAAATCGTTAAAATGATTCCATAAATCTTTATCAGAATCAAAATATAGCCTTCAAATTGCGGAAAATCATGAAATACTAAAGGAAATAGTTTGATCGTAAGTACTAATGGCACTAAATGCGCAATACGTCTTGGCGCACGATGATTGACTAATAAATCGTCAAAATTTGTTTTTGTACGTTCTGAAATACGATTAAAAAAACCTATGATAATTCGCCTCGCTAATCTGTCGGCAATAAATAGAAAGATCGCTAATATGATAAATAAGGATATCATATTGAGATACTTTGCTACAATTTCAGAAAGTCCTAATAAAATAAAATAATCGTAAAAAAAATGACGTATGGCTTCCATTTATTTCGCTTTTTTCAAATACGTTCTATCCACATAAAAGGTTCCAAAAGGAATTACTGAAGCGGCTAGTACAATCAATAAGGTTTTACCATGCCATTTCAGTTGTGATGCCAGCAAAACTGCCAAAACAATGTAGGCCACAAATAGTAATCCGTGTGGCATTCCAAGAAGTTTCACATATTGCGGATCATTGGCAAGATATTTAATTGGAACTGCTACAAATAGCAATAAAATATAAGATATACCCTCTAATAAGGCTATAACTTTAAAGCTGTTAAATAACGAAAACATAAGCGTCAAATTTGAATACAAAAGTACCTTATGTTCTTTGTTTTATCTAGTTTTTAACAACTTTTTTAACGAATGCTGTATTGTTATTCGTATCGATGAATTTAGCAAAATATAAGCCTGTTCCTAGCGAAGATAACTCCAATTGTGTTTTATTTTGAAGCAAGTTCGATTTAAAAACGCGTTTACCGTCCAAGCTATACAATTCTACGTACAATGCATCATTTCCAGGATTTGAAATAGTCAGTTCATTTTGAAATGGAATAGGATAGAGGCGAATCGTTTCCTCAAGTGCTATTGATGGAGTACTCAAAGTACCTTCAAAATACTGTTGCGCTAAGTTAAAAGCTTCATTTCCAATTTTATCACCAATGATTCGTCCTCTGATATCATCAATAGGAGGATGAATTCCTCCCCAAATTCTCGATAAGCTGGTTTGATCTGACGCATCACGATAGGTTGCCCATTGTAAGGTCATATTTTCTGTTGGACCCACTTCAAAAACTAAAAAGTCATTTTGTGTTAAGTCGAAGGTTCCCATTCCTCCTGGAAAAAACGGATCTCCAGTTAAACGCGTCAACACTTCAGCAGCTGCTCTAGAAAAGGTAGAATGACCAGACAAATAACCAGCAAAAGGCGGTGTTACAAATGTACCTCTTTGATAAGGCCACCAATGTTCACCTAAAATCCAGTCAACACCCGCAACATCTGTTTCGGGATCATTAATAAAATCTGGACCTCTCCAAGCATATATTTTAATTTTACCCACATTTTCATCACCTGAACCAGCCAGTTCTTCACCAGATTGCACCAGTTCTATCAAACCTGGAATTAATGGCATTCCATGTGGATCATAATTAGGTAAAGAGGCATCACTACTTTGACCTTTTCCAGCCATATAACGAATAGCAGAAATCGGACGAATATAATCGTAGTAACCTTTAATTCCCCATGTATTTATGGCAACGTCATGCATAGCACCACCAAGTGCCATATAACATTTCACATCCCATTCTAAATTACTTACAGTAGGACCTTGACCACCTATTTTTTTAACCACATCAGGATGATCACTTACATAATTCATAAGCGTAAACCAGTGACCAGGAGGTGTTTCAGAATCTGGACCATCAGCCCAGAATTCGGCAAGAACTCTGGCATAGTCAGATCGTTTTACGATATTGGGAGCATAAGGCATTCCTGTAGCCGGATTAAGGGCATGACCTGTACTTGCATCACCACCATTGGTGAAGTCGTAAAAGGCTTTATATTCCTCAAAAGTTTGTGGTAAGTTATTCAAATCAAAATTCCCAATGGCTCCAGGTGAAATATCAATCATAGTAGGATCATTAGGATCTAAATGTGATGACCAAGAAGCCACAAGCGAGAAGTGCCATTTATACGGATCGTCAATGCCATCTTCATTAGAATTCTGAATATAAACTGGTGGTCCTGGATCGTTATATACATAACAATCAAATCCGTCGTTTAAAATCTCCAAATCTTCAGGAACCAGACAGAAAGGTTTGACGTTTCCCCATTCCGGACTTAAAAACGCTGGTGTATCATCAGGAAAAATATTTCCACTTTGATCTACAAAGGTTGAAAAAGCTAAGGGTTGCCATTTATTGGGATCGATTGCAGTGTTATCCTGATACATTTCTAAAATTAAAGGTGGATTATCAGGTATGTAAAACACGTTAGGATAATTGAACTGTTCATATGAAAAATCATCAAGACCAAAAGCAATCATTTGAGCAGCCAGATAATTTCCTAAAGCGGCATACGATCCAGTGCTATAATCTTCAGAAGTAAATGTATCATCGTAACCATAACTAGCAAATAAATTGTCTATCTCAGCAGTAATCTCATTGACGCCTGGAGAATTAGAGAATCTGTGCTTTAATAATCTCATGATGGCAAAACTCATCACTTCGTGCGTTGCTGCATCTGCATCTGTAGGAGTTGTTATGCCATTGAACACGCAGTTGTAACCACTAAAGTTTTTTCCGAGGAAAACAGTTTCCGCTTGCGCATCAAAAACTGCCCAGGCATCATACATTAAAACAGAACTATGAAATAAATTCCTGGCATGAACGGTAGGACGTGCAAAATCGGAACGCACAGCATCTAACAATACTTCATTCCATTCACGAGCAACAGATTGCTGCGCAGGTGATGTGTAGATAATAGAAAAACATACGACAAGTAATAGTGTAATTTTCTTCATGATAATCAGCAGGTTAAAATTTATCCTATAAAAGTATAAAAGTTTTCCAATTGACAAAATAATGACCAATTATCTTCGATGAAGTAACCTTAAGGATAGATAATGAGAGATACCATATAAAAAAAAGACTACTGTAATTTACAGTAGTCTTTCATGGATTAATTAACATTAAAGAGGTTAAGCTTTATTCATTTGACGACATCAGCGCAAAGAATTTATCAATATTTGGTAAAATGACAATTCGCGTTCTTCTGTTGGTCGCTCTGTTTTCTTTTGTATCATTTGGTACTAAAGGCTGGTAGAAGCTACGTCCTGCAGCAATGAGTTTTTCAGGTGCTACGTTATGATCTTTCTGAAGTTTTTTAACTACAGATGTTGCACGCAATACACTTAAATCCCAGTTATCTTTAACAGATGCTGTACTTTTTAAAGCTTTGTCATCTGTATGACCTTCAACCATAATGTCTAAACTTTCTTCAGAATTCACGACGTTTGCAATTTTTTGAAGGATTTCATTCGCTTTATCGCTAATTCTATAACTTCCAGAATCGAATAACATCTTATCTGATATAGAAATCATAACTACAGTTTCTTGAATATTGATAGAAATATCTTCATCTTCTTCAATGGTATCCATCGACTGTTTTAAATTAAATTGCACTGCAAGATTCATCGAGTCTTTAAGTGTTTTAGCTGTTGCCAAGTAAGCAGGAGGTACCTTTTTTAAAGATTCTCTCAAGGCTACTTTTTGATTTTCAGAAATCACAACACCATCAACATTTACAAGTTTAGCATTGTTATCTTTAGTTAAGGAATTTATTTTAGAATTGTAACTATCTACACGAGCTTCAATGGCTTGAAATTTAGCTTCAAGTTCTTCCTTTTCAACTTTAGTCTTTGTCAGCTCACTTTTTAATTCGCCATTATCTTGCTCTAGAGCAACATATTTTTTCTTTGACACACAGGCTGTTAAAAATAAAGCTGATAATACAATTAATGATAATCGTTTCATAATTTTGGTTTAAGAGTTAATAGTTATGTCTTATTTACGGTTCTAACACAGATATAGATGTTTTAAAACCAATTTTAAGATTTTTTTAGGATGAATTTGTTGAAAAACGTCTTTTAATACGTCTTCATTTTTTCTTTACGTTTTTGCAATTGTCGGGTCAATTCATTAATGGTTTCAACAACGGAAGCATGAAACTCATCATGCGAAGCTTCAGCAAATAGGCGAGGACCAGGAGCACTTAATCTGATGCCACAAATCATTCCTGTTTTATCACTTGATGTGTTTTCTGTCTTAAAGAAGACATCTGCACGAATGACAAATTCGAAACGGTTAAATACGGGTTCTAATTTTTCCTTAGTAAAAGCTTCTAAACTTTCACTTGGTGATACATCATGATATTCAAATATAACTTTCATAAATTGTGTTTTTAATTATAACACACTAACTCGTTTAGTGTTTGTTCATTAATGATAACAGAATTTACTGGTTATAGATGACGCATTTCTTAAGATTATTATCTCATATGAATTTCGCAGGTCATCATCCTACGTATTTGTATTGTCTGCCTTTTTATTTCTGAATAGTTCTGTTATATTTGAGAATAACTAGACAAACCTATGAAGTTATTTAATGCACAACGATTTCAACTTTTAAAAGGAAAGCGTTTTCAAAAGTATATTGCCTATGCTTTAGGTGAAATTATTTTAGTCGTTATAGGTATTTTGATTGCCTTGGCAGTTAATGATTGGAACAATCATAAGGCAGATGAAAAAGAATTACATCGCATAATAAACGTTATACACGCTGATTTAGAAGCCGATTTAAAACTGGCAACAGCCTTGATTGAACGATCTGAACAACCTCAAATACTGATAGAAAAGATTTTATACGATAGCACATTTAAAGATTCTATTAGAACATGTTTAGATTGTAGGTATTTAATGACTGCAGGTGACATCTCTGAGTTTAAATCAAAAGGATATGAACTCTTAGTTAACTTTAATAAGGAAGTAAAACAATCCAATATTTTTGTGGATTCATTAGTTAATTTTTATGGCGTTTATAATAAGGATCATATGACGTTTCAAAATAAAATAATTATTGAAGAAATTGTTAGCAACATGCAATATTTACGAGATAATTTTAGCTGGTTTGCTGCCTATTTTAAAGACACAGAATGTAATACTGAATGCCTTGATTATTTTGAAAGTAGTGACTATATAAACCGTTTGACCTATTATGAAGCGCTCTTTTTTGATAACTATCTGTATTACATTAATCAATATAGAGACGATTTAAAACATATGATTGCATTCTTAAATCAAAAACAGACATAAAGCTATTTAATAAACAACGTTATGCATTTATGAATGGAAAACAATTTCGAAAGTACATGGTCTATGCCATTGGAGAGATCATCCTGGTAATTATAGGAATTTTAATTGCTTTAGCTATTAATAATTGGAACCAGGAAAATCAACTAAAAAGTGCAAATAGGGCACTTCAAAAAAAGGTTTTGGCGCAACTGACGAAGGACATCGATTTTTTAAAAGAGTTTCAGGAAGATATCGAAAGTTTAAATCAGACTTACCTTAAAGTGTTAGGTCGAGACTACGATAAAGCGAAAGTTAATGAGCAAGGTATGATTAGCACAGTGTTGTTTTCAGTAAATACCTTGTCATTAGATAAACATTTAAATAATTTGATAGACAATGCTACATTAGATAATAGTCATGCTTCGGAAAAAATGATTGATATCAACAGTATGTATAAAATATATTTAAAAGATATTGATGATATTGAAGCGATTATATATGATAAAATGACCCATAATTTAGCTGTGATTGAAGAAACCCAATCCTGGTATTCCGAATTGATTACAGATTTTATATGCAGAAATGATTGCATCAATTACTTACTGAAAAATGAAGATCACAAATCAAGAATTGCGACGCTGCGCTTTTTGTATGTCAATGGCTATGGCAGTATTGTAGAAGGTTTTCATGAGGATTTGATTTCAGCAAAAGCAGAACTCGAAGGTCTTGTAGTAAATTAATTTTGAGGTTTTGGGTAGGCTTAAACTATTTACAATACCTATGATGAAACTACTGGTTTACGGTTTCTTTTTTACGACCAGTACCATGTACAGTCAGATTAATGAAAGTGCCACAGATTCGTTAAAGATTAAGGCCAATTTGTCGTTAACCGGATTTTGGCAATCTGGAAATGTGGAGACGTTTA
This sequence comes from Psychroserpens mesophilus, assembly GCF_000826645.1. Classification (GTDB taxonomy): domain Bacteria; phylum Bacteroidota; class Bacteroidia; order Flavobacteriales; family Flavobacteriaceae; genus Psychroserpens; species Psychroserpens mesophilus. The sequence continues at coordinate 107,983 of NZ_JXJP01000003.1, read as the reverse complement.
TTTTTAGAGCTAAATCTGATTTAAGTTTTAAACCTTGGAGTGATTGGGTATTTAAAACACAAAATTCTTATGTGTATCAAGAGTTTGGAAAAGAAAAAGCAGACGAGGATATTTTAAGTTTAAACTTTTTATATATCAATCCGAAACGCACTGTTTATCCGTTAATGCTGGGATTTTTCAGTACCAATTACAGAAGAGAAATTAATGCACGTTATTTATGTGGCGCAGGCGTTAGTTTTGAAATCATCAAGCATAAAACCAACTGGCTTAAGTTATCTGTGACCAGCGAATTTGAACGCACGCTATTTAAGCAAGCACATTTTAATCTTTCCAACTATAATGGAAACACGTCTATTAATACAATTCGTGGAACTTTATGGGTTAATGGAAAGTATTATGCTTTTAAAGATAAAATTATTTTAAGCCATGAAAGTTATGTACAGCCATCATTAGAGGCTTCAGACAATTATAGATGGCAGGCCGATTTAGGTGTAGAATTTCCATTAGTGAAGCATTTAAATTTTAAGATTAATTATCGTCACACATTTGAAAGCTTGGTGATTGCCAATCAAGAGCGTCAAGATCAATTTTTGACTTTTGGGTTTACCTTGAAGAATTACAAATAATATGTTGGTGTCGCTATAATTCTGTAGAGACTATTGAGATTGATTATCCTGTGGAGGTTTGATTCTGAATACACTATTTAAGATTGATCATCCAGTGGATGATTAATTTTAAATACAACTAAAGAGGAGATTGCTTCTGTATATGCAATTAAGGAAATGTATCTTTGATAACCTAAATATTTCTATTTTACATAATATAAATTATAATACAAATGTATTCATGTGAGTAAAATAGCGAATAGAACTTTTGGGTTCTATTTTACATAGTTGCAGATATGACGCCTTTAGGTTCATATCGTTAGACAAATCGACTTTAGGAGATTCACGAACTCCTATCAATTAAATTAAAATACGTGAGTAATTATGTAACAGCTAATTGTGACATTCTTCTCATGAGTATAATTATAATACAATTCACAACACCCAAGTGTTTTATATCTAATGTGATTATGTACAAGCTAATTGTGGCTAAACAATAAAATTATTAATAAAAAGCGTTTTTATAATTTGAGTATTCGGTACAATGATTAAGAAGTTATGTTTTAAACGATTTAACGAGGTTCATATAATTTAAATATTCTGGACAATCGTCCAGAAATTTTGAAATACACGATTCTCAGCGAATAAAAAATTCTAATAATTTTAATTTATGTAAATCGTCGGGCTCATAACCCGAAGGTCAATATGTAATTGTCTATTGAAAAAAAACCAATCGCTAAGAATCCCGTATTTCATACTTTTATGAGTCATGATCCATTTAAGAGATTTTTGTTTGCTTTTTATAATTAGTACAATTTACAATGTGAAATATTATGTAAAATAGAATTATAAATAAATCATCCAGTATAATTGCATTTGCAAAGCCTAAAATATGTACGCTCCACTCACCTATTGTTTTACCAAAATTTTATGAGGTCGAAAACTAATTCATTTTAATTAAGAAATGATAAACTTCACAAATGGTATTATCCCTTTGATGCATAGATTTAATAACCTTTAAACTGTCATTTTTACTTAATTCAATATTCTTACTATATGAAATAAGTTTAGCTCTTTCATCATATTCTTCTTTTAAAGGTAATTCTTTTATGTAATCAATATATTTATCTTGAAACTCCGAAAATTTCTCGGTCTCAGAATAGATAAGCATAAAATTTCTTGATAACCCATTTGTATCATAATCAATTAATAATTTATTCAAATGATTAATAATCGTTTTATTTCCAGAATTAAAAGAGCTTAATCTCATTGCTTCAACAATAGCTACTGGCATATTTCTTGAATTTCTAACCATTATATCTAACTCTCCACTAAATTTTTTAGCCTTACCGCTTCTTGTTTGGTCAGTAACAAAATACCCTTTTGACCGAAGATTATCAGTGAAGTTATCTGTAATTAAATCCTCAATTTTAACTATGCTTTTTCGTTCTAAAATCCTAGAAGATATTTCCCATATATCATAAGTCAAATCTTCTTTTGTAAAACCAAATTCAGTTTTATATTCACCTGACGACATATCATAAGGTCCAATTAATTTAGATAAATCTACATTTTTTAAATGCAATTGGCATTGAACTGTTTGAATTTTAGCAATTCTTGCTCTTTCAAGATATTCATAATCAAACATGAATGGAGAATCTTCAACAAGACACTTATCACAATTGCATTGAATATTAGTTTCGTGGTGTGGAAAATTTAATGTTTGGTTAATAATATCTAATTCTCTTTTAATAATACTTAATAATGTAGCCTTGCTATCGCCAGATACTTTGATTTTTATGGTTCTAGAAAATTGGTTACTTTCAATTATTCCAATAGAGTCATTGTGTTGAACATAAAGCCCATTTTTCCAGTAAAAGTTATCATAAATAGAATCTTTTAACCTCACTGTCAAACGAGATAAAATACCAGCTGGCATAAAGTCATATTTATAAACTAAACTAATTGGGTTAATAATCTGTATATCTAAATCAGGGGAACTTGGTTTTAATAATTCTGGTATAATAAATGTGCCTTTGTTTATTTCAAAACAAAGCTCAAATTTCTTCATTAGTTCAATAATGTAACTCATCTGTTGAGAATCATAATCAGATATATGTTTTTCAAGTAATTCATTATCAAACTCACCAAAATTTTTTATTACGTCATTTAAATCTAGTATTCTGTATACGCAATTCGTTGCCCATTCTGGTTTTAAGAAAACCACAGGTTTTAAGATTGGATTATCAATAAAATGCAAGAAAACACCCAAATCATGAAAATAATTACTCAAATGTTTTGATTCAGTTTTATTTAGCCCATAGCTATGACAAATATCAATATAGGCTTCATACGATATATAATTATCCGTTAGAGCCTCTAATTCTTCTCTAATATTACTCCAAACTTCAGGTAGTTTATCTCCAATATGCGGAAGAGTAATAATATTAGTTTTAATACAATTAATTAAATCTTCAATATTTGTACCTTCCTTTGCACTTACAGATTTAAAAGCTTTAATATTAGGAAATTTCTCTTTCAGAGATTTTTCATCTATTTCTTTTAGCCTTTCATCAATTTTATTTAGAACAATTATTACTGGTGAGGAATTACTAAGCATTTTTATTATATTCAACCAATAATCAAAATTGATTAGTGATTCATCTTTTCTAGCTTCCCATAAAAACAAATAAATGGATCTTTTGGTTAGAAAAAATTGATGGGTTGAATGATAAATTTCTTGCCCTCCAAAATCCCAAGCATTTAAGCGAATTCTCTGATTTCCTTCATTTTCCGTTTCGCAGCTAAGGTGCCATTTGAAAATATCAATTCCTTCTGTTGTATATGTTTCAGGACTACTGCCATTAATCATTTTATTAATTAGATAAGTTTTACCTACAGCTCCTTGACCAACAACCAATAATTTAGCTTCATTCAAACGTACTGAAGCTCCTAAATGCATATAATAGTTTAAAACACCCTTTAACCCTTGCTTAGAGATTTCAACTGGAACATCACCTATTGGGTTTCCACTTAAGTTCAAATCTTGTAACTTATTAAGCTTGGAAAACGATTTTGGCAATGTAATTATGTTATTACCAGTTAAATTTAAATAGCGAAGTTCTGTAAGCTCACATATTTCTTCAGGCAATTCAGTAATATTATTATAGCTTAAATCTAAATGTCTAATAGATTTTAGTTTGTTTATATCTTCCGGCAAATTATCTATAGAATTTGAAGATAAATTTAGATGCTTAAGTCTTTCTAGAAGTAAAGATTTTGGGAATTTACTTATTCCATTATTGCTTAAATCAGCTTCTTTTAATTTGTAGAAAGATGAAAAATCGACTCTTAATGTTTGTAAGTTATTAGATGATAAATCAATTTTTTCTAATGAATTAGATAGTTTTTGTAAGCCTATTAAATCAGTTACTCTATTATCTCTAAAGTTTAAAACCTTAAGGTTTTTACATAAAGTAATTACTTCTGGAAAAAGAATGAATTTATTATTACTTAAATTTAAGTTCTCTAGCAACACAAAATTTTCAAAAAATTCAGGTAATTCAGTCAAACTATTATTAAATAAATTCAAAAATTTTAATCTCTTAAAATCTATTAACTCGTTAGGAACTTCTTTTAATCTGCCATTTTCTAATCTTAAATCTTTAACTTTATTTGGATTTTTTGCATTAATTTTATTCTTAATATCTGGCTTCATAAAAAAATTTTGAAATTAAACTGTAAGCTATTCCAAATATAAGATAATTTGAAGTATTAATACCATTCCACACACATTCCACTACGCTCCTATCGTCGCTTCAACAAAAGCATATCCCAAAAAAAATCCTTAATCCACCTCATTTCCACTAACGCTACTTCGGGTCTCCTTCGGGTTTACTTCGGGTTTACTTCGGGTTTACTTCGGGTCTATTCGGGTACAAACACTTTTTTTTACTAGGATGCATTTTTATGATATTCTCATAAGGTAGTCGGCTACTAATGAAAATACTACAAACTAATAGACTATTTTCTATAATAATTTACCGTTTGTCTATTAATTTATGCATTTAACTGATTATCATTCAATTAAAATACGGTTTCATTTAAAATTGTTTTTATACATTTGAGTAAATAATCTATACGTATAGTATTCGCGGTGCTAATAGTCTAGAGTATTTAAAACCTAATTGCCTTATATAATCCCTGGGCATAAATAACCCAATAACAGGATCAGACCCAAGTCTATTTCCTTAATATGAACCTAAGTGACTGTAAAACATATTTGCCTTTTGCAGCAACTTGTAAAACCTTTTATTATGGCAAGAAACAATTCATTTGTAAAATTAGATGGTACCCTAGACGGACTAACATTTTACAGAAAAAACGGACAAAATTTTGTGAAAACCCAAAGCAGAATTAGTAAAAAACGCATCATGAACGATCCTGCGTTTAAACGTACACGCGAAAACATGATGGAGTTCTCTGGTGCTTCTAAAGCTGGAAAAGCCTTTAGAGATGCCTTCGCCAACATGGTAAAACTTATGGGAGATTCCTATATAAGTTCTCGCTTAAGCGGTATAATGAGACGAATAATCAGCGCTGGTGCAGGTAAACGTGGAGAACGTGACATGGATCTGGTTAGCATGAGAGACATCTTTAAAGGCTTCGAGTTTAATAATAAACTCCCGTTTAAAAGCATCTTCTATGCACCTTATGCACTTCCTAATATCAATGCGTCTCGTGATATCATAGACTGGTTAGTCACAGATTTCGATACAGATGCTTTTATTACAGCTCCAGAAGGTGCTACACATTTTAAACTGGTGTTAGCTACTGGCTATGTTAGCAATTATGAATACATTCCTGTGATGCGCAGCTATGAGCCAGATGAGGATACCGTTAATGGTAATGGTGGTACTGCCTATAGTGCACCAATCCCGCTTGGTGGTATGGTAGGTAGTGACATTGCATTAGAGGTAGATGTATCATCTCTTGGTGCCATACCTGCTAGCTCGGCTGTATTTGTTGGTATTGGTATTGTATTCTACCAAGATATTAATGGAGACTTATACGAGTTTGCACAAGGCAATACTATGATGGTATCTGTTACAGGATAAGTATCCTGTCTTAATCCAAAACTACCCTACTCTAGCAGCTCGATAAATCTTCTAGAGTAGGGTTTTTTATATGCACTATTCCATGCGAGTGTAACGATCGTTTTATTGTTATAAAGGAACATAGCAAGCGCATTCAAGCTATATGGTATCCTGCTAAAATGATCAACAGGATAGTGTTCTGTTATCCATCCAAATCAACTAACAGGTTATGCCTAAATTGGTTCTGAGAATTAGTAATTAAAACCTCGCCATAATTTTAGTCAAAAGTACGACCACCCATAAACCAAAAAATCAATACGTTAAACGAAAATAGTACCACAACACGAAATTATTAGTATCTTGTCTTTTAAATAATTATGCTTGACATTGATTTCAAGGATATAACATACAACTAAAACCAACTAACTATTACTAAAACTACGCACTAGAGTCTTCATTACTGCTTTCATTGTTACAACTATATGTTCTTTTTTGTTTAGGAATGACTAGCACATGATTTTTTTAAGGTCTGTTTTGTTAATTCCATAAAGACTATGGCTAAAAAGAAACTTATCACAGGTTTACTATTAACAATAGTAACGCTTGCCGTTCTATTTGTTATTGATTTACCAATTAATGCTTCACATTATTCAGACTATGAAGACATAGAACTTCCAGATAATAAAATGTTGGCCTTAGCTTCTTACGAGGTTGAAGATTTACTGGCAGAGCAAGCCAATAATGCCGCAGCGATTGCCAAATTTCTGAATTCAAATTTTCCCACAACGACGCCTTCAGGCAATACTGGAGTGCCACTTTTACTTTCGCAAACAGGTGCTTTTTCTAATTTGAACACCTTGACGCCAAGCCCAGGACTCATTCCTTATGATATGATTGAACCGTTTTGGTCTGATGGCGCTGACAAAACAAGATGGATGGCTGTACCAAATGATGGTACTTACGATACTGCTGACGAGCAAATTACATTTTCAAATGATGAGGCTTGGGACTTTCCAAGAGGTTCTGTTCTTATCAAACATTTTGAGATTGATGGACAACGACTGGAAACACGATTTGAAGTGAAAGGAGACGATGATGTCTATTACTATCTAACCTATAAATGGAATGCTGCTCAAACAGATGCCGACCTATTAGATGCTGCCGTTGATGAAGATGTCGTAGTAAACGGCGTTACACAATCCTGGCATTACCCAAGTCGAACCGAGTGTGTGTCGTGCCACTTTCCTCAAAATGGAAGTGTTCTTGGTCCAAAAACAAGAAATTTGAATAAGGCTATCTTTTACCCGAGTACAGGGATTACGATGAACCAACTGGTTAATTTAAGTCAGCTCGGACTTATCACGGAAACCATTACCACAGGCAATGTTGCTAGTTATCCAGCCGTTGCAGCAAAAGACGATTTAAGTAAGTCACTTGAAGATAGAGCCAGATCGTATATTGATGTCAACTGTTCAAGTTGTCATAACCCAACAGTGGATAATATTGCTATGTTTGATGCGCGTTATACCACACCCTTAGGAAATCAGAACATGGTTTATGGTGATGTCATCTATGACGAAGGTTTGAATGATCCTAAGGTGATTATTCCTCAAGATGTCGCCAATTCAATGGCACATTTTAGAATGAATTCTACACAAACTGGCATTGAAATGCCACCTATAGCAAAAGATGTTGTTGACGCAGCAGGTGTGCAATTAATTGAAGACTGGATTAATAGCTTGACACCTACCACCTCTTCTCCACCAGTAGCTTTGTTTTCTGCTTCTACAGTTAATGGAATAGCACCATTGAGTGTTGATTTTGATGCGTCGGCTTCAACAGATCCTGATAATGATCCGTTAACATACTCATGGGATTTTGGTGATGGCACTACAGCTTCAGGTGTTACGACCAGTCATGTCTATACGACTTCAGCTGAATATACAGCAATGTTAATTGTTAGTGATGGACTTCAATCTGACCAAGCCACAACGACCATTGCAGTCAATACGACGAATCCTGGAGGAAATGCAGTAGCCTTTACCGACGGAACAGCGCTTCTGGGTCAAGACAATTTTAGTGGTTTACCGATGGGAGTTATCGATATGAATGGCGACGGAAAAGATGATATCGTTCAGTTTAATAATGCCAGAAGTCTTCGTATTCAATATCAAAATGGACCTGGACAACCATTTACAAGTTTCGATCATGGTAATGTGAGTAACCAAAATCAATGGGGAACAGTCATTGCAGATTTTGATCATAATGGCTATAATGATATTATGGCAGGTGGTGCCTATGATAACTTAAAAATTATCAAGAATAATAATGGGAATAACTCCTACTCGCAGTCAAATCTATTTAACTCAAACATCTTCTTGCAAGGTGCAAATTTTGCGGACATCAATAATGATGGCTGGGCTGATATCTTTGCTTGTCATGATGATGCAGAATCACGAGCTTTTCAAAATAATCAAGATGGAACACTCTCCTACAATCAAGATTTAATACGGACGTTTACCACACCAACCAGTGATAATTCTGGAAATTATGCAAGTATGTGGATTGATTATGATAATGATGGTGATCTTGATCTTTATATTTCCAAATGTAGAGGTGGTGTCACCAGTGATACTGATCCGCGTCGTTTAAACATGTTATGGCAAAATGATGGTGATAACAATTATACTGAGGTTGCTGAACAAGCAAATCTTAAAATAGGAGCGCAAACCTGGTTATCAGATTTCGGTGATATTGATAATGATGGTGATTTAGATGCTATAATAATAAACCACTTTGAAGGTCCAAATTTAATGCGAAACAATGGTGATGGCACTTTTACTGAAATTACTGCAGGAAGTGGACTTATGCCAACATTAGATTCGCAAAATATTACAGGGATACAAGGATTCTTTAAAGATTTCAATAATGATGGATTTATAGATTTAATGGTTTCAGGAACTAATAGCCACTTCCTCTTTTATAATAATGGAAATGGCACGTTTCAGAATGCAACAAATCCGTTTAACTCCGATCAAATTCATTCGTTCTCTGTAGGAGATATTAATCACGATGGTTTCTTAGATATTTACGCTGGATATGCTAACGGATTTAATTCTCCAACGACCATAAAAGATAGAATCTGGTTAAATGAAGGAAACGCCAACAACTTTCTTAACATTCAATGTGAAGGAACGGTAAGTAATATCAATGGTATTGGTGCTCGAGTAGAATTACATGGTAGTTGGGGAATTCAGATAAGAGATGTGAAATCAGGTGAAGGCTATGGTTTGGTAAATTCGTTTACGCAACATTTCGGTCTTGGAGTCAGTACGCAAGTTGATAAAGTGGTCGTTAAATGGCCTTCAGGAATTGTGGATGAAATCCTTAATCCGGCAATAAATCAATTTTTACATATTCTAGAAACTGAACCAACACCAACATGCTTTGATGGTATTCAAAATGGTGATGAAACTGGAATTGATTGCGGTGGCTCTTGTCCAGATGCTTGTCCTGGTCCGCCTCCTTGTACAGACGTCACGGTTTCTATTATACTTGACAATTACCCAGAAGAAACAAGCTGGGCCATCTTAAACAGTTCAGGAGAGACTGTTGCTTCAGGAGGGACTTATAATAGTGAACCCGATGGTTCAACAGTTACTATTGTAGAATGCCTCGAAGATGGCTGCTATGACTTTATCATCTATGATACTTACGGAGATGGTATTTGCTGTGGATATGGCAACGGATCCTATAGTGTCACTGCTAACGGATTAACAGTTGCTTCTGGTGGAAGCTTTACAAACTCTGAGACCACGAATTTCTGTTTGGATGAATACCCATCAGTGTATACCTATAATAACGATGTTTGGTCGCCTAGTGATCCTAATAATGTCTCGAATAATACCGACACTATTGTCGTTATGGATGGTAATGCTGTGATTTCTATGGATACTGCAATTGACCTTATAACAGTTGAAGCTGGTGCCGCTTTAACAATAAATCCAGGCGTAACTTTAACGGCAAATACAACAACTTTAAAATCAACATCTCAGATGTATTCCAGTTTAATCCTGGATGGTTCTTTAACTGGAACCATAAATTACGAACGCCATGTGAATGTAAATGGATCAGGAGAAACTGGAAGTAACGACTTAATTTCGGCGCCATTAACCGGTCAGACATTTAATGATTTTGCATTAGCAAATCCTAATATTTTAAACAATGGCACCTTATATCTATTTGGTCATTTTGATAACAGCACAGCTGAATATGCCACTTATGCTGGCACGTCTTCAGTAACATTAGATCCAGGAATAGGTTATAGAGCAGCATCAAGTGACAATGACACCTTTACGTTTACAGGAACAGCTAATACTGGCGTTGTGACTTATAACATCACTAATTTTGAACCACAATCAGATACAGGAGAATGGAATCTTGTCGGAAACCCATACCCTTCCTATCTAAATGTCCAAGCATTTTTGACTCATGAATTAGGTCCAGAAGTGAGTAATATGACTTTATTGCAGGCCAGTACTGCAGCCATATATGGCTATGATGGTGATGCACTAGATGGCTGGACTATTTATAATTTAGCAACTACAACCCCTTCAACACTTATAGCTCCTGGTCAAGGATTCTTTGTAAGTGCTAATATTCCTTACGAATCTTTATATGATTTAGAGTTTACTCCAGCTATGAGAGCTACTGGAACTAGTGATGATTTTATATTAGGACGATCGCAAAATGATGCCAATTCAGTATTAAGCACATTAGTATTATCAAATGCTACTGAATCTTACAGTTCACGACTATATTTTATAGAAGGAACTACCAGAGGCTTAGATATTGGATATGATGCTTGTGCTTTTGGAGGTGCCTCAGATGATTTTTCAATCTTTACGCACCTTGTTGAAGATAATCAAGGTTTAGAATTTGCAATTCAATCGTTACCATATTATGATTTCAATGATGTTGTTATTCCGTTGGGCGTAAAAGCACCATCTGGAACACCTTTAACAATTAGTTTAGGAGATAACGCTACCTTACCAAATTCTGTAAATGTATATCTTGATGATACCTTATTAAATACTTTAACGCTTTTAAATGATTCTGACTATGTTTTTACACCAGATACAGCTTTAGCAGGTGCAGGTCGTTTCTTTTTAAGATATTCTAGTGACACCTTATCACTACAAACTCTGGCATTAAATGATATTTTAATTTATTCGGATAACTCCAGTCGTGAAATTATTATTAAAGGTCAGTTATCAGAAATGAGCAAAGTGAATATTTATGATATCCAAGGGCGTTTGGTAAGACACAAAAATCTTGATAATTCAATCCTGACAAATGCTGTCGATGTTACTACATTAAGTAGTGGCGTTTATATCGTGCAATTGTCAAATGGTAGCACTAAAAAAATAAAAAAACTGATCATTAATTAAAATTAATAGATATCGTTTAAATTGAAAAAAGCAAGCTTATTAAAGCTTGCTTTTTTTATGGATTGGTGAGGTTTATATTATACATACTAATTACATGTTAAAATATACCGGAAACCGTAATGAAATATTTCTCAAGAAAAAAACAAAGACAATAAGGTATTGTACTTTCATACTATTCTATAGGTTTCACTACTTGTAATAATTCAATCGGCACTCCTAGATTGAGATAGGCTTTCATGACCTTGTCTTGTGCTTCAGTGTTTGACATTGGCATCAACACATAATAATCAACATATTTACTTAAGGCCTTTACATCAAAAGCATTTGGATACGTATTGGGCAAGCTCAAAACGACATACTTCCCTTGTTTATGGGTGTGTGTCGCGAGCATAGTAACGAAATTTGTTAATTTGTGACGATCTGCGAGAGCTACTGCGTCTAATTGGAGGTGAATCCCTTCAGCATTTTGTATTGCCAGTTTACTTGAAGAGTTAACGATAAAGGTGGCCATAGCCTTCGTATTATTTAAAAACTGCCGATTCGCTGTTGAGTCAGTAATTGTAGCCAATAGTATACAGTCAACACCTATATACTGTAAGGAATCAACTACAGGTGACAACTCCCAATTATTTGTATGCATAGCGTCTCCTGTGAAGGGATCTATGGCATAGCCAGCATAAGACAAGACATCAAAATCTTTATAAGTATTGGCATTAAAATCGTTCTTGGTAGTTGTTGGGTATATTCCAAATTTTAGAGATGTTTTAGAACTATCTAAGTTAACGTGTGATATTGCATTAGAGCTCTCTCCTGCTTCACTATTACTGGCATCATGTTTGTATGATTGTTTACAAGCCACAAAACAAATTATACAACCGATGAGTGTTATTGTTTTTTTGAACATCTGGATATAGAGTTATGAACCTTTAAAAAGCTACCAAAAAAGGAAACGCCTCTTACTGTTCTTTCATTAATTACCATTTTCAATCACCTCTGGCCCAATTCGTTTTTTATCTAAATGATCGACTCCTTTGGTCATCCAAAGTGGTGCTGGTGCATCCTTGAGATAGTGATCAAAATATTGCTTCATGCGAATCTGAAAATCTTTCTGATTATCTTCGTTTTGTAAATGATGTGGTTCATCAGGATATGACAGGAGGATCACTTCTTTCCCAAGTCGTCTAGCCGCAGAATAGAACTCTAACCCTTGATTCCAATCTACAGCACCATCAGCTGTACCATGAAGTATTAGAAAAGGTGTTTTGATGTTAGGCGCATGATGCAAAGGTGATTGGCTGTAATACAGCTCCATATTTTCCCAAGGGCTCACTCCCATTCTACCTTGAGACCACTCAAGAATAGGTCCGTTAAAATTACCCGAACGCTTGTAAGTGATATTGTACATACTTATTAAGTTGGTCAGAGGAGCACCAGTCACCACAGTCGCAAACATATCGGTTTGAGTCACGATAAAAGACGTTTCATAACCTCCCCAACTATGCCCTTGTAAACCAATTCTTGCTGGATCTGCATAGCCTTGTTTAATGACTTCCTTAACAGCACTAGTGACATCATCTAAAGCAGAAGATCCTGGCAAGCCTGTATCATAAACGATATCTGGCATTAACACCAAATAACCATTACTTGCGTAGGTTGACATGTGAGGCCTATCGTCATAGCTAGGCATAGAATACACGTGATGTCTTTGCGACAGTTTTTCATAGAAATACACAATCATTGGGTATTTTTTAGAGGCATCATAATCTGCAGGTAACGCTAAGGTTGCCTGTAATTTATGGCCACGTGCATCGGTATAATCAATCAACACACGTTTTCCCCATTTATAATTTGATTGTTGCGGATTAGCATTGGTTATTTTTTTTGGTTTATTGAACGACAAGTCAGACATCCAATAATCAGGAAACTCTACAAATGACTGTTGGGTAAATATGACTTTATCTGCATACTTAGCTTTAGTGATACCTCGTATAAATTTATCTTCGTAGCGCAACACTTTAGGAGCTTTGCCCAGTTCTACTTCATAATATCCTAATTTCTTTGTTTTATCGCCATATGCAGACAGTAATAAAGGCTTAGTAAGATCGAAAGCTTTCGCTTCTGGATCTAATTGTACCAGTCTGAAACGAATTTCTTCCTTTGTACCCATACCTTGAGTTATATTTGCTGTCATGTCTGAATTGAGAGCAATAGTCCATAAATCATATTGATGATTGAGGATTAGGGTATTACCATCTTTAGACCATCCAGCCACACCATAGGTTGGTTTTTCTACTGGTTTATCATAGTCCACATCACTAAAATTTAGTCCGGTTTTAGCAGATAAATTCTTCAGGTTTGCCTTTTGGAAATTATAACCCATAACTTCACCATCTTTAGAAAAGAGTGTCCATTCACCATTTGGAGACATGCCCAAAAATCTATATACATTTTTAGCGATAAGCTGTTTTGCTCCTGTAATTGTATTAATGCTGTATAAATCTTCGAAGCCACCAGGAATTTTTAGGTTTTTACGATACAATGTATCTACGCCACCAACAGCCCATATATTTCTTTCTGAAACCAGTATTGAAGGCATGTCCTCATTTTCTAATTGTAGAAACTTTTTGTTTTCGAGATTTAATACCGATTTAAACGTTGACCTTTGATCTCTTTTTGCCTGAACGATTTGACGAGATTGAATGCGTTCATCTTTCCAGTGCCAAACATCGACGTTGGCTTTAAGCTCATCTTCCTCTTTTATTTCGGTTTGTTGTTCTTTAACCCCAAGATATAGTTGGGTTCCAGCTTCATTCCAGCTTAAATTACGATGCTCACTGATGACCATGTTTTTAGGAAAATTAGCATCTTCATGTGGATTATAAGTTTCTTCCAAACCAGCAGTAGTCATGCCAGGCGCGAGATTAGAGGTCCAATAAATTGTGTTCTGAAATTCTGTGTTTTCCTCGTCTTTAGTTCCGAATAAAACAGCGATTTGGTTACGCTTATCATTCCAAGAGATCTCAGAATAAGTATACGCACCAGTATGCAAAGGCCACGTACGTAAGTTACTAAGATCAATTAGATATAACCCATTTCCATTATCACCATCGGCATCAACTGTATATGAAAACAATGTGCCTTCTTCATTAAACGCATAGTCTGACACATTACCAATATTGATCGTTTTATCTGCAGTTAAATCTTTCAGTAATAGATCGCTGCCTTTATGATCGGCTTTTTTGTCGGCAGGATTTTTAAGAATAGCTATAAACTTTGCTGTTTTAGAAAAGCTAAAGTCTTTTACACTTTTAATATCTGTAACTACATTGGTTTCGAGGTTTACAAGTTTCACATCACTTAAGACAGGTTCTTTGGCTTTTTTAAGTTTTTCAGCAGCCTCTTTTGTAGGGTCTGTTAAAAAAGCTAACCATTTGCTGTCTTCTGAAAAATCGGCTTGTTTTCCGTTGATTGCAGTACGTAATGTATCAGCATCTACTTTTCGAATATGTAGTGTAGCATCACCTTCGTTTGGTTCGTAGGCATACGTCATATAATTTCCATCAGGCGATAGATTTACATTGTTTATTCTATTCCATTGGGCATAATCTTCCAGCGTTAGCGGCTTTTTCGTTTGACCGAAACTAAATTGACTACAAATAAAAAAGACTAAAATTACTTTAAAAAAACGTTGGTTTTGGAAGCTTCTCATAATGGATTGGTAAGATAATTTGATGATTACTGAAATGAATTAGACAAATATAAGAAACTAAATCATGGTTTTAGGTTGATCAAGGCATAGTAATCGCTAAGTATATGTATTCTAATTTTTTATTATTAATGAGAAAGCGACTAAGTATTTGAATTTTATACTTTTTGGCTTTAGAAATGATATATATTTTTAGTTTATTTGTTTTTATAATCCATGAGCATGAGGACTACAACTACCAGCCACTATCTATTTATTATCATTTGTTTTTTTAGTTTTAGCATTTATCAGGCTCAAATTAAAATTAGTGAAACTCCACAATGGGTTGTTCAACAAACCTATGAAAAAGAACCAGATATAGATTTGAAAGAAATTTCCTATGGCTTACTTACCTTATTGAGTGATGAGCAGATTCACATTCCTAAAAAGGAGCGTTACATAAGATATGTTCAAAAAATTACAGACAATGTTGGTGTTCAAGATGGCTCAGCTGTATCAATTAATTTCGATCCTACGTATCAAGAGCTTTATTTACATAAGATTACTGTTTTTAGAGAGGGTAAAATCATAAACAAACTTAACGTCAACGATTTTCAGACCATTCGTCAAGAATCAAACGCAGAGAGCTATATTTATGACGGAAGTCTCAACGCTATCGCCAACCTAGCCGATATTCGTAATGGTGATATTATGGATGTAAGCTATACCATCAAAGGATTTAATCCTATCCATGGTTCACATTTTTCAGTTGCTACTTCGCTAAACGATTTTCAACCTGTAGGTAAAATTAACTTCTATCTCATTTCTAAAAATACGCTGCAATACAAAACCATAAATTCAGATATACAACCCCAAAAAGGGACTTATAATGGGTACCTCACATATCATTGGCAAACGACCTTAACTGAAAAGCCAACTTTTGAAGATAATATGCCGAGTTGGTATTTACCTTATCAAAATGTATTTGTTACCGATTATAAATCTTGGAATGATGTTGTGAATTGGGCTCTAACCGTTTATGAAGATGAATTAAAACCATCTCATGCACTAAAGACTAAAATTGATCAGATAAAACACAGTTATGATAATGAAGGCGGACGTATTAGTGCTACATTAAAATTTGTGCAAGATGATATTAGGTATCTTGGTCTGGAATCTGGTATTGGAGCTTATAAACCATTTTCACCAAATAAAGTATTAGAGCAGCGATTTGGTGATTGCAAAGATAAAAGCTGGCTTATGGTAACCATGCTAAGACATATGGATATTGAAGCCTATCCTGTACTCATTAACTCTGTTTATGGCGAATCACTTCATCAATTTTTACCATCGCCAAAGGTCTTTGATCACGTTGTTGTAAAGGTTGTCGATAGTACTGATAACAATTTTTTTTACGACCCAACCATCAGCAATCAATTTGGGAGTTATAAGTCGGTCGCATTTCCAAATTATAGTAAAGCTTTAGTGATAAAAAAAGGCAATACTTCATTAGAACAAATTACGTCTAAAAGTGAAGATTTAGTCGAGGTATTTGATACATTTGATTTGCCTTCTGTAGGCGGATTTGGGACGCTCAATATTATGACGGTTTATCGCGATGCCGAAGCTGATGCCATGCGATCATATTATAAATCGAGTAGTTTATCTTCTATGCGTAAAGATTTTAAAAACTATTACGATAAACTTTACGATGGCGTAGAAGTCTTGAAAGACCCTATTTTTGATGATGATAGTTTAGCAAACAAAATTCTCGTTGAAGAGTCCTACAAAATCAATGATATTTGGACACAGATGCTTGCCGACGATAAAAATATTACTGTAGAATTTTCTCCTTACAGCATTTCTGATGTTTTTATCTCACCTAATGACAAAGAACGAAAAACGCCATTTGCGTTATATTATCCAACACATAAAAAGCATCAAATTACGGTTAAACTTCCTCAGCGATGGAGTCTTGCTAAAGATGATATTAGTGTGAATTCTAAAAGTTTTGATTTTTCAATGAAGGCTAAAATGAATCCTTCAAGAGACATTTTGTATCTCAATTATGAATACAGAAATAAACATAGTTTCGTTAACCCTGAAGATTTTGATGATTACTACACAAAAATCAAAGAAGTTGAACAAATAATTGCCTACTATATTTATATCCCAAAAAGCGAGTCTAAAAATCGAAGTTTTCAGAAACCTCTTTTAAGTGATGAAATGGCTTCAACAGTAACGACCATTATTTTTTTAATTATAGGTGTGGTCGCTTTGATTGTTATTGGTTTGGTTATTTTTGTTATTCGAAGTAACAATAACTAACAGCTACTATTATTTAAACAGAATTTTCATGGCTTCCCATTTCTTCTATAATTAGATATCTGTTTTTTCAAGCCGTTAGCGATACGTCTTAATTTAATTATAGAGCTGCTTTTCTTACAATCGTTTCCAGTTCGTCAAAGGCTTTTTGTTGCGAACCAGCAAGCATGGTCTGCTTTAATTTTTCAGCTATGAATTCAATTATATTCTGTCGGATTCGCTTGCTTTTACCAAAATATGAGTTCATCATTTTGTTAGGAATGATGTAAGACAATTTGGCTGTATTCCCTTCTGTAAAATAGACTTTGATGGCATGCATGCTGCTTTTTTTGAGTACCAGACATTCTTCCAATTGACCGTTGGTGTCTAATCTAAAGTCCCAAATATCAAAATCAATATAACATCCATTAGTGGCTTCATTTTTAAGACGATTATAAAGTGTTTCTAAGGAGTTATATTCATTTTTAATAGTCATTGTTTTTGTCATATTATTTAGTCGTTTGAAATTCAATAAGAAAAGGTTTTAGCGGTATACCTTTTTCCGTTCTGAAATTATTTGAAATTAAAATCTGATAGTGTTTGTTAGGTTCTAAACTAACAACTAAGGTCCATGCCTGATTACCTGGCTCCCAAAATCGATCTGTGACCTTCGGAAAACTTTCTGCACCTAATTCACCAAAATCCACACTCGTATTGAGTCCGTTGAGAGGCTCTGAAAACTCAACAGTGATTTCTTTAGTTTCTGGATTAACCATTGTACTGTTATTTTCAAATTGTTTTATTTTTAATACTGTTGGTCTTGATTTATCAAAATCTTCATACATGACTTCTAAAGGTTTAGAAAAGAAATGCGTTCTATCAACAAAATCTTCAACCTGTGATTCGTTGGTATAGTCTAATTCTATCATTTCTTTAATTGCAGCTTGTTTGTCTTCAGCTTTGTTATAGTTTATTTCGGCAATTTGATAGCCAATATAGTAGCCTAAATCTCTCACATTAAACTCGTTTTTATAATCACTCCATAGCCATTCATGTCGGTTATACCCAAAGAATAGTTCGTTTTCAAATTTAGTTTTTACGGCTTCATTTTGTTTGCCATATTCTATAGCTGGAGCAGATGAAGGCACTCCGAGTGCAGTTACCGAAACAAATTCAGCTATGCCTTCGTGTAAAACGTATGACAGAAGGTTATTCACAACTGGTTTTTGTTGTGTATGGACGTATTCATGAACATTCAACAGTACTAAATTATCAATTGGGTTACTGTCAAAATAAATACGTCTTCCTCTTTGAATATCTCCTTGAAATTCTGAAGACACTGTGTTTCCATCTGTCATTGCCAATTCACTACCAATAAGAACCAAGCTATCGATTGTAGTTCCTGGAGTACGTAACGCTCCAATGGTGAAATAGATTTTAGCAGGTTTTAATTCTGGATAGACCTTTTTAATTCTTTCTATACCAGAATTTAGTTCGGAAACATAAGCATCAGTTTTAAGTGTGTTTTCCCGAATAGATTTCCAGAATTTGGGATACGAGTTAATAGCATCAATGTAATCCTGTTGTGAATAATTTCTAGCCTTCATAATTCCCTTTAAGCCCAAAGTTCCTTTCTGGATATACAAACTATCAAGGTATTTGTATTGCATTATAGAATCATTAGTAGCCACAATCAGGTCATAAGCATTCCAAAAGTTAGCAATATCGGACGAGATAATGTTTTGATTTGAATTTTTCGCTTTGTGATCACATCCTAAAATTGATAGTATAAAAATGAATAGAGGAACTGTATTTTTCATTGGTTAGAGTTTCATTTAAGGATGATGTTTTTCAGAATTTGTTACACTTTTAACACGGTCTGATGTTAACTGGAAATAATTTCCTCTTCGTTGTCAATAAAATAACAATGTTCCCATTGTTTCATTCCAATTTTGGGATAATAGGCTATTGCTTTTGGTGCTGCTAATAAGATTAGTTTTGCTTTAGATGTTTCTAATTTAGTAAGTCTAATTAATTTTTTACCAATTCCTTGATGTTGATACGCTAGATCAACTGCTAAATCTGATAAATACGTGCAGTATGTAAAATCGGTCAATGATCTTGCGACTCCAATGAGCCTATTATGATCTCTAGCAGTAATTATTAAATTACCATGTTCCAGCATTTGCAATATCCTTTCAGGCTCTTTAACTGGTCTTCTTTCACCTAAAGTTGATCTATTGAGCACACTAATAAACTCTTCTGCTGCTAAGTTTTTTTCTATTTGATACGTAATCATATTTATAAATGCAAAATGTATAACCAATATTGTTTTCCTAGTCTAGGTTCAATTTCAAGTAAGACTTTAAAACCCAAACTCTCATACAGGTGTATGGCTTCTTTCATCATAACTGACGTATGCAACGCAATACTTTTTTCATTGTTATGCTTTGCAATTTCTATACAATGTTCTGTTAATTTCCTGCCTATACCTTGACCAGCAAATTCTGGATGTACTGTCACAAATCTTATATATGACCAAGTTTCATCAAAAATTTCTGTTGGATTTCCACTTGGAACTATAAATGCCATACCTATAATTTTTTCATCATCTGTCTCACATATCATAGAATCAGAATCTTCTAAAAGAGTTAAATACGTATTATCATTAGTTAAACTTACTGATAGTTTTTTCCAGTTGCTTGGTGACAATTCTTTCTCGTAACGGTTCCAAGACAACATTGCTAATTGTTTTAAGCGTACTAAATCATTGAGTTGCCCTTTCCTATACCTCAAATTCATATTTGATTATATAAGATGATTTACATAAAACACAGTATCGACTGGATTCCTTATAAAATTTGTAGGTAGTTCATCACTATTTACACTCATAAATCCACTTTTTTCGTAGAATTTATGAGCTGCTTTAAACTGGCTCATTGTCCCTAAATACAAAAAGTTAATACCTTCATTGTTACACCAATCGTATACTGTTTTTAGTAAGGCTTGAGCAATACCATAATCCCTTCCTCGATAGTCTTTTTTAACGAACATATTTTTAAGAACTGAATAGGTATTATCAATTTTCAAAATTCCAATTGTACCAACCAGTTCTTTGTTATAAATGGCTACCCAGTATGCATCAAGCTTTATAGTTGTCGTTTTATCCTTATTAGAAATTGGCAACTCAAATTCATTAGTAATGGCATTCATCATAATATCGATTTCACTTTGATAGGTGTTGTTATAAGGATGAATGCCTAACATATTAATTAACTATAACTTTTTTAGTGAGTGTTCCTTTATTAAAGGTAAGTTTTAAAATATAAACACCCTCAGCTAAAAATGATTTAGATATCACACGTTCAGTACCTGAAGCAACTTTAGCTCCAGAGATATTGTAAATAGCATAGTTATTAAGTTTAGCTCCTTCATTTGAAACAATTTTTATTTCATCAGGAGTTGTTAAGACTTTTACAGTATTAGCTAGTCCATAATCAGAAACACTTAATACTGCTTCAGTAACCGAATTAAAGCCTGTCCACCCATTTGCCAAATAATCATTGGTTGTTCCCGTAGGAATTATTAAATCAATTCCACCACGATTGGCAGCAAAAGTATCTTCAGAACCCGTAACAACACCTGGAGGTGTCGTGTTTTCAGATGTAACACTCGTTAATGGATTGCCAATAAACGCATTTCCTTGAATGACAGTCACATTTGATGGTATAACAATATTAGTCAGTAAGTTGTTTTCAAATGCACCATCTTGAATAGTAGTGACACTATCAGACATAGCAATATTGGTTAATTGATTATTTTGAAAACAAAGCTCGCCAATGCTAGCAATTCCATTTCCTAATACAACACTTGTTAATACATTGTTTTTAAATGCACTGTTTCCCATATTGGTTACAGAATCTGGAATGTCTAAGCTCACTAACTGATTAATCATAAAAGCAGAATCTCCTATACTAATAACACCGTTTGGTATCGTAATATTTGTTATTTGATTATCCTTAAAGGCTTGATTACCAATACTAATTAGACTACTCGGTAAAGTCACAGAGGTTATTAGATTTTCTTCAAATGCAACGTCACCAATACTTGTTATACCTTCAGGTATAACAACATTGGTAAACGGGTTTTCATAAAAACATCCTTCAGGAATATCAGTCGTTCCCAAAGGGAATATAACATTTGACAAATCGGTAAAACTATTTTGCCAGAAGAGATATCCTTCAATAGTTGTTACACTATCGGCAATATCAGCGCTCGTTAATAGATTTTGCGCAAAAGCATGCGACCCTAGAAATATCACACCATTAGGAATAATAACACTAGTCAATTGGTTACTTCTAAATGCTCTTTCACCAATGCTTGTAACTGTATTTGGAATGATCGTAAGTGAGCTTATTTGATTAAGTCTAAACGCATCATCACCAATACTCACTAAACTATTAGGTAAATTGATGGCACTTAAATTTTTGTTATAAAAAGCAGAATTTCCAATACCTACAACATTGTAAGGTATAGCACTATTAGTAACTGTGCTAGGTATATTAACAACAGTACCTCCAGCCATATCATAATCTATTGCCTCAACCGTATCAGGTGTTAAAGACGTAATTTCATAAGTTATAAAATTGTCAACAAAAGTATCTCCAACCTGTGCTGATCCTGTTTCTGTAACCGAATTAAAGCCTGTCCATTGCGCAGAAACATAAGCTGCAGATGTTCCAGTTGGTATTGTTAAATCGATACCACTTCTGTCGCTATTAAAAGTATCTCCTCCACCTCCAGTAGTTATAGTAGGTGGAGTCATTGCTAATGAATTAATAGTAATTAATGGGTTATTTTTAAAAGCAGATTCAGCAATATTGGTCACACTACTCGGAATTACAAGATCTGTTATTTGATTATTTTGAAAGCTTGAGATCCCAATAGAAATAACACTATTTGGAATAGTAATGCTAGTTAAATTATTAGTGGTAAAAGCTGCTGTTTCTATAGTAGTTATAGTATTAGGTATAGTTACACTGGTTAATCCTTTATTGAAAAAACTAGTTTGATCAATTGTAGTGACACTATAAGTTGTACCCATATTTGTGACATTGGCTGGGATATTTACAATCGCACCTCCATTAGCATCATAGTTATCAATTTTAACCTCATAAGGAGTAATAGAAGACACTTGATAGTCTATAAAATTCTCAGTAAAGAGATCTCCAACCGATTGTGAATAGCCTATTGAAGCTATTATTAATGTTGTAATAATAAGTAGTTGTTTTTTCATGATATTGGGTTTTTAAATTAGAATTAATTGTTTTGAATTATTTTTTTAATAGTCCATTTTAATAAGTTCACCATTTAGCTTATAATAGAATCTAAAGGTTGTACCTCCATTTTCTGGTTTAAGATTTATAGCATATTCTGCTTTGGAAAACTCTCCATTCTTAGGAAATTTCACATGAGCGATACTTAGTGTTGGATTTTCAATGTTTTTTTCAGACTTCAATTGATCGCAGGAATTTGCTACCAACGCTCCCAATTGAGACAAACTTATAGCATCATTTAACTGAAACATAAAATCTGCTGCTTTGCTACCTTGTGGGACTTCAAGAGTGATTTCAGAGGTCTGTTCCCACGAATCTTGAGAATTGATCCATTGTTCCATTTTTAAGGATTCAGGATCTTCGGTAACCGTTACAGAAATCATATTACCAATAGTTGCATCGTAAGAAATACTTAAATCTGTGTAATAGGCATTTTTACCAAATTTGCTATTTAGCTCTTGCTCTATATTTGTAAATCCTTCAGCATTTGCTGATTGTTTACTTGTGCCTGTTCCGCAAGAGCATACTAATGTGAGCGTTAAAGCTATTAGTATAAGTTGTGTGTAGTTTTGTTTTAAGTAGGTTAATTTCATAATGTTTGTAGATTTACTGATAAAAGTATATCCAACAAATGAAGTACGAAATAGAGAACCTATTTATGATAGGAATAAATAAATAAGCGTGATACCTTATGACATATTTGTAAACTAAAGATGTCGATATAATGAGTTATATAAGGTTTAGTTCGACTTCCGTTTTAATAAAGACGATACGAACTGTTCCTTTTTACGTGAAGATACTGGTATTTTTTTTCCATTTTTTAAATGAATCACTCCTGATTTGTCATATTTGTCGATGAATTTCAGATTCACCATATATGATTGATGTGGACGCGTAAAATTAGCTAATGTCAGCTGCGCTTCAAATTCCTTTAAGGTTTTTGAAACGACATGTTTTTTACCATCACTACAATAAAACGACGTATAGCCTTTATCAGATTCACAAAACATAAGTTCACTTAAATCAATGACTTGAAAGCTGTCATGAAGTGATAATATGAGTTTCGCGTTTTCATTATCCCAGGCCGACTTCACCGCGTTTATTTGTTGCTTTTGTTCTGTTAGTGGTAACTTAGACACTTTGTGCAGTGCTACTTCGAGATCCTTGATATCTACAGGTTTTAAAAGATAATCTACTGCTCCAATTTTTAATGCTTTAAGCGCAAATTCTTCATAAGCTGTAATAAATATAACTTTAAAATTAAGATGCTGGGTTTGCTCCAAAAAATCAAAAGCATTGCCATCAGTAAGATTAATATCTAGAAAAATTAGGTCTGGCAGACAAGCATTAGCAACAATAACAGCATCTTTTACCGATTCACATTCTCCTATAACTTGTACATCACTTTCTACTAGTTGTAATAAATTAAGTAGGCCTTTTCTAATGTAAGCTTTATCTTCTACCAGTAATGTCTTCATCATCCTAATACTAATTTATGAGGAATCACTAAGGTTACTCGTGTTCCCGTTTCATTAAATTTTTGTCGATCTTCAATAGTTACAGAACCTTCCATTTTAAAGTCTTTTGAGAGCACTTTTAATCGTTCTGATGTAATGGTCGTTGCCAACGATTTTTTACCGTTATTTTTGTGTTCACATTTGTAATTAATTCCAATACCATTATCTGTAATTGTACACACCAGCTTTTTATCTAAATAGGTTAATCTAATATCTATTTTTCGATCATCCGATTGATTAACAAAGGCATGTTCTATAGCATTTTCAACAAAGGGCTGAATAAGCATTGGTGGCACTTCAAACAATTCGACATCAATGCTATCTTCTACTAAGATAGTACATTTGTAGGCTTCATTTTCTAAATTCTGAAGGGTAAGATAGTCTTGAACTGCTGCTAATTCCTGAGATAATGAAACCGTCTTATCCCTTGAATTTTCAAGAGTAATACGCAAAAGTTTTGAGAATTTTGAAAGGTAGTGTACTGATTTTTTTTCTTCCTTGTTCAGAATCATCCCTTGTAACACAGATAACGAATTAAAGATAAAATGCGGTGTCATTTGTGAGCGTAATAATTTTTGCTCCATAATGATGTTTTGTGTCTTTGCTTTGACATGTCTTAGTTTTTGATAAAAAATGATAGCACCTAAGAGTATTGAAACTAGAAGCACTCCAATAATAGCCCACAAATAATTTCGTTGAGATTTTTGTAAATCCTGCGACGTTGCTTGAACCGTTTTTGTGAGTTTTAATTCTCGAATACTAGCTGAATCGAGTGCTTGTTTGTATTTGTGCTCATATTCTAATTGTGTGAATTTTTCTGTATTTTCTGTATTAAAAAGACTATCGTTTATTATTTTGAATTGCTTATGGTTTTTATAGGCGTTTTTATAATCACCATTGTTTTCATAAATGATTGAAAGAAACTTATAAGCATCTTTTTGATGGTCTAATAAATCAAGTTTTTTAGAAATTTCAAAGCTCCTCAATATATGAGGCAATGCTTTATCATATTTCTTTTGTTCCATATAGCAATCTGCAATCCCTAAATTAGACAAACTTATCCCTTCTTGGTTATCTATTTCTATATTGATGTTTTTTGCTTCATTATAGTAGTTATAAGCATCTTCATATTTTTTGAGCGTTACATAAATATAACCAAGATTATTTAGGCTCTCAGCTTGTTGCGATTTATCGGAAATTTCTCTGTTTATTTCCAAAGCTTCATTTAAATATTTTATGGCAGTTGTATTGTCCTCTTTTTCTATATAAATAGAACCAATATTAGTTTTTATTCCAGCAACTCTGCTTCTATTTTTAAGACGTTCTTGGATGGTTAGCGATTTTTCTAACAACTCTAAAGATTTGTCATAGTGGCCTTGGATTTTGTATAAAATACTTATATTATTTAAAGAATTTGAGATGCCTGTAGAGTCTTGTATTTTCTCAGCTAAGACAAGTGCTTTATTATTATATTCTAGCGACAAGGGATAGTTTCCTTGCGTCTTATAAATTAAGGCCATGTTTTTTAAGCTGTTTGCTATTCCCAATGTATGATTGAGATCAGTATACAATTCTAAGCTTTTTTCAAAACTAGTAAGTGCTTCAGCATATTGACCTGTTTTCATTTGATTTGATCCAATGTTGATGATATAGTTCGGAATATTTCGTTTTACACCAACCTCCTCCTCTAACTGAAGCGCTTTTTCGTAATACATTGTTGATTGCTCATAGTCACTTAAGTGAGAATAAATTATGCCTAAACCATTATAACAACCTGTCATGCTCTTTATTAAGTTATTCTCCTCATAGATTTTAGCAGCTTCTTCAAAGTATTCAATTGACAAATCAAAATTTGATTGCACCATTTCTACTACAGCTCTCATATAAGTAGCATTACCTATTCCTTTGGCATAATTCAATTCTTTTGCAAGTTCATCTGCTCGTTCAATGTATTCTTTTGCTTTATCAATATCTTTTCTGTAGTACAAAAAAGACAAATGATCCAAATTATTAACTCTAGTTGTGTCTTTTTCCTTATGAATAATTAAGGCATTTTCTAGACTATCAATCGCTCTATTCTGTGATTCGATAGTTGTCGTTAAACAGATAAAACAAATTAGAGAAACAAGACAAGATTTAATGATTTTCATGAATTTAACAACAAATTTATTGCGAAACTATCAATTGCATTTTTATTAAACGACAGTTAATTTAGGCTAAATAACGATTAAATTATGAACATAAAGAAAAATTCATATTTAATAATAAAACAAGGTAGTGCTATAAAACGCATAAATACATAGCTAATTCTTTTTTGTAGGCTTTCAAGCAATAAGCGAAGGGTTTGAGTCAATATGCGTTATGAAACTTAATTTAGCTAGATATGACTTAATCTTTCCAGCCCCAAGGAGCTTCGGGAGTCGCAATAGGTTTTGTTAAATCCATGACGACTCTAAAAACACGATCAGTACCTAAGCGTCGTAAATTATAAGTAAACGTTGTGTCATCAATAGTAATCCACCATACGTTTGTTGCTGCATCTGGTATGCTTTTTTGTGTATGTACGTCTGCTGGAAAAAACTGAATATCTGATTTCCCTTGATTGGTTGAAGTTCCACCATAAAAGTTTACAGTTTCCATAGTACCATCTTTATGGCGATGGTCATGTTTTAAGGTGATAATACCATCATTCATAGTTAAAATCCATGTTCGCGATTTATCATCTCCTACATAAAATGGAATCTTTATTTCATTCTCAGAGCAAGACTTTACATGCATCATTAATGTTTTACCTCCGAAAGCCTCATCTTCTTTCGGGATTTCAAGTGTACCAGCATAAGCATTTCCACAATGAGATTTCAGTGTGTTCCAAAACGTGAGAGAAGTTTCATTATTCTGGCCCATACTTTGCAAAGAAAAAAATAGAGCAGTTAAAAGCAATGAACGTATTAATAGCATAATAATATGTTTTATTGTAAGGTGAGTTAGTACCAAATATAGTAAGTCATTGTAAGTAAATAAAATATTATGGATGGTTTAAACCTTCACTACCAACAAATACACATGCTTAGCCTTCTCGCCTTAAGACTTCTAATGGTGAACTTCGTAATACGGTTTGTATATTACTCAATCCTATACCTAAAACCAATAACGTAATACCTGGCAAAAAAACCAAAAAAGGTATGGCTGATGGCACAAATGGCTCTTTGAATACCAACAGCGCCAAGCAAAAGCTGCTTATTAAAGCAAGTAAAATACCGACCAGACTTCCGAGGAGTCCTAAAAAGATGTATTCAAGAGCAGAAATCTTTAATATCTGTTTATTAGTTGCACCAAGTGTTCGTAGTAATACACTTTCTTTAATGCGCTGGTATTTACTTGTTCTCACTGAACCAATTAATACAATTATTCCTGTAAGAATACTAAAGAACGCCATAAAATTGATTATCCATGATACTTTGTCTAAGATATCTTCAATAATGGTATATACCTGTCTCAAATCTATGACTGTAACATTAGGGAATTTAACTACTAAATCATGCTGTAGATTAGCTGAAGTCACTTCATCTGGTACAGCTGTAGTGATCACATTAAACTGAGGTGCATCTTCTAAAACGCCTTTTGGAAATAGTATGGAAAAATTAAGTTGCAATTGTGTCCAATCGACTTTGCGTATGCTACCAACTGTAGTCTGCATAAGTACGCCTTGAACATTAAAGACCATAGCATCTCCTACATTAAGTTTCGCATCTGCAGCAAGATTGTCTGAAATAGAAATAACAACAGAATCTTCAGATTTTAACTCTGGTATCCATGAACCTTCTATCACTTCTTCAGAATCAATAAGCGTATTGCGATAGGTTGTTCTAAACTCATGATTTAAAAGCCAACCTCTCACCTGTCGTGTGCTATCTTGACGTAATTCATTAACCAGTTTACCTTTTAAACTATGAATACGCATGGTTACTAAGGGAATATTATCAAGTACTGGTAATCCTTTCGCTTTAATGGTCTGCTCGATAGTGGCACGCTGTTCACTTTGCACATCCAAAATAATCATATTAGCATTGGTATTTGATTGACCAACTTCTGTTTTTGCCAGCAAAATATCCTTAGTAAAATATAAAGTGCTAATTAAAAATGTTCCTAAACCTATGGCTACAACCAAAACAACAGTTTGATTGTTAGGTCTGAATAAATTTAATAAACTTTGACGGCTAGTAAATCCAAATCGCTTTGGAAAAAACTTACGTATGACCTTCATAAAAAGCAATGCAATACCAGCTAATACAGCAAATGTAATAAGTGTTGCCACTACAAAACCGAAGGTATAAATAAAACTACCTAATAACCAGAACGAAAACAAAAACAAAAATATTAATATTAAAGAAAATACTATTATACGTGCTTTTTTTGGGCCTTTTGAAGCAGTCTCATCAACTCTAAGCACTTCTAATGGAGATACATACCAGGTGCTAAGAAGTGGTAATGAGGCAAATAAAACAGACATGAATAAACCAAGAAAAACACCCATAACAATAGGTTGAGCTGTAATGCTAACTTCAACAGTAAAAGGTAAAAATCCTTTTAAGATATATGGAAACAACTCCTGTAAAGCCACACCAATCATAGAACCTATAAAACCACCAATAATACCAATTCCTGCAATTTGAATTAAGAAAATCATAAAACTTTGTCGTCTTGAAGCTCCTATACACTTTAAAACAGCAATAGATTTAAGTTTTTCTTTAATGTAAATATGAACAGAACTTGCAATACCAATACAGCCTAACAGCAAAGCAATAAAAGCTGCCAGATTTAAAAATTTACCTACATTTTCATACCGTTGTCCTAAACGTTTACTAGTACTTGTGTGCGTGTCTAGATCGGCATTTTCTTTATCCAGCATAGGACCAATCTTTTCTTCAAAGCGATTTAAATCCAGCGTATCTGAAGCTTTGTAAAAAAACTGATATTCCTTTCGACTCCCAAATTGTAATAATTCTGTGGCATTGATAAAACGATGTGGAATGACTATTGGTGGTGCCACAGATGTTCCGATTGCTGTGCTTCCTGGAATTGATTTTAAAGCACCAATAACAGGCATTGTCAATTCTCCTACTTTAATAGAATCACCTGGTTGAATATTAAATTGAAGCAATAACGTCGCATCAACTAACGCTCCACCTAATTCTTGATACGTTGTAGCAGCAGAAACGGGTTCAGTGTTCATTGAGCCATAAAACGGAAAGTCACCATCAATACCACGTACTTTAACTAATTTAGTGCCTCCATTCTTCGGAAAGGCTATCATAGAAACGAAATTAACTTCTAAAGCATCAGGCTTTAAGGAATCAATAATCGTTTGAGCCCGATCTGTAGGTTGCTGTCTGGCATCAATAATGTAATCTGCTCCCATTAAGGATTTAGATTGACGTTGTATATTATCTTTAAGATTAGTACTAAACAACTGTATTGATACAACAGCAGCAATACCCAAAATAATTGATGCCATAAACAAAAGTAAACGTACTCTACTTGCTTTAGCATCTCGCCAAGCCATCTTAAAAAGCCATGTTGTATGTTGATTCATTGTGCTTATTAATTGAGAATTACAGTACTTTTTCTGTACATTCGTTTGCTACTATTTGTCCGCCTTTAAGTCGTAAAATTTGTTGCGTTCGGTTAGCTAAATCTAAATCATGAGAAATGATTACTAAAGTTGTTCCAGCTTCTTTGTTAAGATCAAATAATAACTGAATTACTTTTTCACCAGTGTCCTCATCTAAATTCCCTGTTGGTTCATCTGCAAACAAAATTGATGGTGCATTTGCAAAGGCTCTGGCTAAGGCAACACGTTGTTGCTCACCTCCAGATAATTGTGAAGGATAGTGATGAAAGCGGTTTCCTAAACCCACTTTTTCTAACAAGGTCTTACTTTTTATAGTAGCATCTTTATCCCCTTGCAGTTCAAGTGGTACACTTACATTTTCAAGAGCTGTTAATGTCGGTAACAATTGAAAATTTTGAAAAATAAATCCAACTTCCTTATTTCGCAATTGTGCACGTTGATCTTCATTTAGAGCACTTAAATCTTGTCCACATAATTCTACAGTTCCTGCGTTAGGTTGATCTAAACCTGCACACAACCCTAATAAGGTTGTTTTTCCACTTCCCGAAGGTCCGACAATTGAAAATGTTTGTCCTTTTTCAACGTCAAACGTGATATTTTGTAAAACCGTTAATTGTTTGTTACCACTAGAATATGTCTTTTCTAGCCCATTAATCTTTAATATCTTTGACATATTAATTTTAATTTAGATGATAGCTTATGCCGAAGGCTCAAAATAAACAAATGAATTCAAACTCACTAAAATCAATTGCCCATAAACTCTTAAAGTTTTGTTATATTATTTCACTGCCATTTTTGTTGATGACCTGTGGTGAGACTAAGACCAAAGCGCAAACTGAAGAATCACAATCAGATCAAAAAACTGAAGAAGTTACAACGACTTCAACCAAAACCATTTTATGCTTTGGAGATAGTATTACAGCAGGCTATGGACTAGATGATAATAATGATGCTTATCCAGCTTTATTACAACAAAAGATAGATTCTTTAGGTTTAAATTATACCGTTGTCAATTCAGGATTAAGCGGTGAAACTTCAGCAGGTGGGAAAAGTCGCATCAATTGGATTTTAAATCAAGATATTTCTATTTTCTTGTTAGAACTTGGAGCCAACGATGGTTTGCGTGGTGTACCACTTACCGAAACACGTTCAAATTTACAAGCTATTATAGATAGTGTAAAAAAGAAAAGTCCAGATACAACCATTATACTGGCTGGTATGGAGTTGCCGCCTAATATGGGACAAGATTACACAAGTCAATTTAGAGAAATCTACGCAGAATTAGCTAAAGAAAATAATCTGGCATTTATTCCCTTTATTCTGAAAGACGTTGGAGGTATTAAAGCACTCAATCAAAGTGATGGCATACATCCAAATGTTGAAGGTCATAAAATACTTGCAAATACGGTTTGGGAAATTTTAAGACCTTTACTCAAAAAGCAATAAAAGCATTAAAATTTGTGAAACAAATAAAAGCCTACTTAGAGCAAATAGCTAGTATTTCAGAAACCGATTGGGATTTTTTTACTTCTAAATTGCATCGTCGCGTCATTCCGAAGAAGACTGTCTTTTTAAAACACAATGAGGTGGAAAATCATATTTCTTTTATTGAATCTGGTGTCGTACGATTATATATTCCAAAAGATGATCCTGAAAAAGAAATCACATTTGGTTTTAGTTTCAAAAATCAATTTGTTAGTGCTTATGATTCTTTCTTAACTCAAAAGCCTTCAGCATATCAGCTTCAAGCCCTTGCTGAAACAACTATTTTAAGCATCTCCTATAACGATTTACAAGAGGTTTATAAAACTACCCAAATAGGCAATCTTATTGGTAGATTAACGGCTGAACGTCTTTTTTTATTGAAATCAAAACGCGAACAATACTTATTAAATCTTACTGCAGAAGAACGTTATTTAAAATTATTTAAAGAGCGTCCTGAGCTTTTAAACATAATTCCTCTCAAATATATTAGCTCTTATATTGGAGTGACAGCACAAGCTTTAAGCAGAATTAGAAAACGCATATAATTTAAGTTACGCTATAATTTATTTCCTAATTAATTGATTCAGGTTCATTGTTTCGCATAAAACACCAGTCTATCTTTGCGAAAAAATGAATATGATCATTGTTGTTTTCGTTATTGTACTTTGGTATGGAGGTCTATTTTTTCAGTCGTTCTTTTTGCATCGATATGCAGCACATCAGGTATTCACCATGTCTAAACCTATGGAACGGTTAACTTTTATTCTAACCTGGATTTTTCAAGGATCCAGTTATTTAAGTGCTTATGGTTATGGTATTATGCATCGTATGCATCATGCTTATACAGATACAGAAAAGGATCCTCATTCACCATCTCACGATGCAAATCTATTTGCCATGATGTGGAAAACAAAAACCATATATCAAGACATCAATAAACAACGTATAACCATTGACGAACGTTTTACTAAAAATGTGCCACAATGGAAAAGCTTTGATTCGTTTGCAAGTTCTCGTTTTTCTAGATTGTTATGGATTTCTATTTACGTCTTAATTTTTGTATTCTTTGCAACTGCGTGGTGGCAATGGTTATTATTACCAATCACATTTTTAATGGCACCAATTCATGGTGTGATTATTAACTGGTTTGGTCATATTTATGGCTATGTTAATTACCAAATGAAAAATACGAGTAAAAACTTATTTCGTTTTGATTTTTTAATGATGGGAGAAGGTTATCATAATAATCATCATAAACATGCCAGCAGAGCAAATTTTGGTGTGAAATGGTATGAAATTGATATCACCTATGTAATTATAAAAGTGTTACATGCCATTGGACTTATTCAGTTGAAGCCTATTAGGGTAAAAGATTAAATTATGAACATTCAAAAGGATTCATATGTTATCATAGATTAAAGTAGCGTAATAAAACACATAAAAAATAGTGAATGTGTTTTGAAGACTTTCAAGTAAATAGGTGAACATCTTAAATTAAAGATTTGTAAAAATCTAAATATTAATTATTAACGTCAGGATAGTACTCTTTGCATCACAAAGGTACAATGTCCCTTTAAAGTTTCTGTCCGGTCGATTGTGATTAAAATTTTATCCATTTTAGGTGTCAATCTATTTTTTTGACAATTCTTTGACAATTATTTGAAAGTTTAGTTGTCGTATTACATTAGTTTTACTAAAACTAAATACAAATTAAATGAAGCTTTTAAAATCAATAATTATCTCACTGTTTTTAATTGCAACATTAATAACCAATGCTCAGGAGACAGATCAATTGCACATAATCTTAGTAGATAGTTCTTGGGGAAAAGAAATTATTAAATTTCCCATCGATTGGGCTCCAAAACTGACATTAGAAGGTTTTGAGGAATTGCACTTTGCTCCACAATGGTCTAATGAAGAACATGAAGAGTTTTGGTCGTTGGTAATGGCTTGGAAGGTAAAAACCATCTCAGAAATACCTCTTTATGAACTTGAGTTTAACTTAATACACTATTTTGACGGATTAATGAAACCAAACCATTGGGCTAATGAATTCCCAATACCATTAGCAGAATTTTCACATCCTGTGACTACAACAAACGGTTTTAGATTTGCAGGAAAGCTAACTTTTTTTGACGGTTTTCATACAGGAAAAATTATCAAAATCAACTTTTTAGGTCATCTGATATCATGTAAACAAACAAAGGAGTCAGTTATTGTATTTAAGTTTTCGCCTAAGAATTACAATGAACCTATTTGGGATAAACTAAACAAGATTAGTGTAATAAAAGAAATCTGTCCAAATTAAATTGCCTTGAAATTCATGAGCATAAAAGTCAAATTCAGTCATATTCTGTAAACTTTTCACACTATTTTGACAGTTGTTTGACAATTTTAAAGTTTCATTCTAATAGTTTTACGTCATCATCAAAAAACTTTACAGATATGAAAAAACAAACTTTAATTGCATTCGCATTAGTGATTACATTAGCTGCTTTAGGATTCGGACTAATAAATCGGGATTCACCAAAAGAAGACCTCTTAGCCAAGTCTACTAATAGTATACCTGAAACTGACCAAAACATGGTAACTAAAGAATTTAAAATCTTTAGTGATTTTATATATGATATTGGTCCACGATTTGGTCCTATTACAAAATCTGAAATCGGTAAGATAACATCTATTGAAGCTTTTCTTGAGGATGAGGTTATTCAAAACATGGCAAACATCAAATCTACCAGCGTTATTCTAGTAGTAGATGACGAAGAATCGCATATCAGAGCTTATGGAAACAGTAGGGATTTTACTGAAGCACAATTAGATATATTACGAAACTTTGATTATTCCTCAAGTTTTGTAATGCGTGTTGATTTCACTGAAAAAGATAAGGCGTCAGGTCAATTGATTAACAATTACAGGTCGCCTTATCATACTATCGTTCCTGAAGAACAAGCACGATATTCTGAAGGAAAAGAATCACTCAAATTATTTCTTAAAGATCAAATCCAATCAGAATTGATTGGTGTTAATCCTGAAAAATTAAAATCTGCTAAACTCTATTTTACTATTTCTGAAAATGGAATTCTAAAAAACATCAGATTAGATAGAGATTCGGGTTATCCTGAAGTCGATAAAAAGATGATTGAATTAATGAGCGAATTACCAGGCACATGGTCACCAGCAAAAAATAGTGATGGAGAACCAGTTATTCAAGAGCTTGTTGTGTCTTTTGGTTTAATGGGTTGCTAAAGTAAAATCAATAATTTTTTGAAGGTCATGCGATACGTCGTATGACCTTTTATATATTTAAACATATAGTATAAATTCTACACTTTAATAGCCTATTTTCTATATAGTTACAAAATACCGAATATAATATCAGATTAGCCTTTAATTTTATAAAAACAGATAACTAATGCATATATTTGAAGGTTAATTTATTTTACACTTTGAATAAGTTTATCATTCTATTTTTAATTTGTTGTCAACTATCATTTGCTCAGGTAGGAATAGGTACAACAGATCCAGATCCTTCAGCAGCTTTAGATATTAGTTCTACCAGTGGTGGATTATTACTTCCAAGAATGAATTTAGTCGAACGGAATGCTATTACCTCTCCTGCAATAGGATTGCTCATTTATCTAATTGATGGTACACAACAATGCTTGCAAGTGTACAATGGTACAGGATGGGAAAACATTTATTGTCCAACAACCAATACAGTTCCTTATGCAACGAATGTTGGATTTAGTGGAACCTTAAGTATAGGAAATACCTTGTCTGGAAATTACAATTATTTAGATAATGAAGCAGATTTAGAAGCTACATCACTCTATCAATGGTATCGAGCCGATGATGCTTCAGGAACAAATGAAGTTGCTATTCCTTCAGAAAATGCTATCAATTATACGGTTCTTGTCACTGACAATGGACAGTATTTTGCCTTCGGAATAACTCCAATTGCTCAAACTGGTGCTTTGGTAGGTGTGGAAGCAAAAAGTAGTTATCAAGGTCCTATTTCCATAACGTCAAACGTAGGAAGAATTAATGAGTTTCATTATGACAATTCAGGCACTGATATTAATGAATTTGTAGAAATTAGAATTACTGAAAACCTTTCTAATCAACCAAGTGATTTGTCTCAGTATACAATTGTTTTATACAATGGTTCTGACCAATCTACTTATGCTGCTGAAACATTAAATAATCTTACTCAAACTTGTGATGCATCTAATTGCTATTATGTATGGGATGCTGCTTTACAAAATGGAGCTCCAGATGGAATCGCTTTAAGTGGACCTTCAGGACTTATTGAATTTATAAGTTATGAAGGCAGTTTAACAGCCATTGATGGTGCAGCTAGTGGAGTAACAAGTACAGATATTGGTTTGTCTGAAACAGCATCAACCACAGGAAATGGTTCTATTGAACGTACAAATAGTGGTGCTTGGACGTCAAACGGCAACGCAAATACCAAAGGAACAGCCAATAGCCAATGATGTCATTTCGCCAATTCATATTAGTATATGTGTTACTATTTAGCCTCTGTTCATGGTCACAAGTTGGAATTCAAACGAACACACCCGAAACGTCATCCGCATTAGATATTAGTAGTACTACTAAAGGGATGTTGCCTCCAAGAATGACAAGTGAGCAAAGAGATAACATTTTAGTTTCGAGTACGTCTGCCGGACTTATTATTTATAATACCGATACAAATGTTTTAAATATTTTTGATGGTACAAGATGGCATGCCATTACCACAGATTCAAATGAGCTCGTTTGTTTGTCTTCAACTACATTTAATGAGTTTCTAATCTGTATTCAAACTAATTATACGCCTAATCAAACACTTGGATATGGTCCAGCAAGAGATGTTCTCTATGGAAATATAGACGTAAATTCAAGTACTCAAGAATTATCTTGTGTATATTCAAATTTTACTATTTTAATGGATTACAGTACTGATCCAGACCCAAGTAATCATGCATTTAATCTAGGCATCAATACTGAACATGCATTTCCTCAAAGTATGGGTGCAGCTGATGAGCCAGCACGAAGCGATATGTTTAATATATTTCCTAGTAGAATTGAGGTAAATTCTTCCAGAAGTAATTGTCCGTATAATGATATTGTAGATCCAGACACAGAATCTTGGTTTTATCTAAATCAGGAATTTAATACGATTCCAACGGCCAATATAAATTTGTATTCTGAAAAAGATAACGATGCCATCTATGCCACCTTACAAGCCAGTCAACAATGCGATTTTGAGCCTAGAGAGGATAAAAAGGGAGATATTGCTCGCGCTATTTTTTATTTCTATGCGATTTATAATAGCAATAACCAAAATTCATATCTATCTTATGCTAATGACGCTTTTTTTGATGTAATGAAATCCACGCTGTTACAATGGCATGAAAATGACCCTGTAGATCAAGATGAAATAGATAGAAATAATGCCATAAAAGTTCAACAAGGAAATGACAATCCTTTTATAATTGATGCAACTTTAGCTTCTAGGGTTTATAATTAAAAAAAGCTCACCAATACTGGTGAGCTTTTTTTTTAACTAGAAGTATATGTTTTAAATAACTTTTACGTTCACTGCGTTTAATCCTTTGTTTCCTTCTTTAAGATCAAATTCAACCAAATCGCCTTCACGAATCTCATCTATTAATCCTGAAATGTGCACAAAGTGATCTTTGTTTACGCCTTCTTCTGTGATAAATCCAAATCCTTTGGCATCATTGAAAAACTTTACTGTTCCTTTACTCATTGTAATGTAATTAAATTTATATTACTTACTGAATTACAAAGATGATGCCAGTAATCAAACTTAAGCAATTATAAGTTAAATTCTTATATTACCAGATCTTAATGCGTTGCTCCTCTTTTCTATAATTTGCTTCGCCTTCCTGAACATTAAACGCTTCATAAAACGGTGTAAAGTTCATAAGTGGTCCGTTAACTCGCCAGATTGGTGGCGAATGCGGATCAGTAGCGACATAATTTCTTAAATATTCATCACGCATTTTTACTTTCCAAATATTTGCAACAGATAAAAAGAATCGTTGATTTGGCGTATAACCTCCAATTTTTGTAGTGTCTTGACCTTGCTTTGTCATTTTAAAAGCATCAAAGGCAATAGCAATGCCTCCATTATCTGCTGTATTTTCACCAACAGTTAGTGCGCCTTTTAAATGTACACTGTCTAAAACCGTAAATGCATCATACTGCTCTATAATCTGTTGCGTTTTAGCTTTAAATTTTGTGTAATCATCGTCAGTCCACCAGTTTGTCACATTTCCATTTTTGTCGTATTGTGCACCTTGATCATCAAAAGCATGGGTAAACTCGTGACCAATAACCATTCCTATTCCTCCATAATTTAAAGCATCATCGGCATACAAATCAAAATATGGAGATTGTAAAATACCAGCTGGAAATACGATTTCATTTAATGACGGATTATAATACGCTGTAACCGTTGAAGGAGTTGTATGCCATTCATCTCTGTTAGGCGCTTGATTTAATTGTTTTAATTCATACTCATAAGCATCTCTGCGTAAAGCTACTACGTTTTCAAAAAACGTATTTCTATCAATGGACACATTGTAAGTTCTCCAAACGTCTGGATAGCCGATTTTTTTATTGATAGCATAAAGTTTGTCTTTCGCTTTTACTTTGGTACTATCACTCATCCAATCGAGATTATCGATTCGTTTTTCTAAGACCTTCTGGAAATTATTAACCAAATCTAGTGCACGCTTTTTAGCATCTTCGTTAAAATAGCGCTTTACATATAATTGCCCCAAAGCAAATCCAATTTGACCATCCACACGACGCACCATTTGTTTTGCACGTGATTGTTGCTCAGACTGACCAGATAATACTTTAGAATATTCAAAGGATGCATCCTGAAAGGGCTTGCTTAGAATATTATCGTGAGAACCAATAGAATTCGCTTTAAGAAATAACTTCCAATCTTTTAAAGGAACCGAAACCAGCATGTTATTCAATCTGTCGTAATACTCTGGCTGAGCAATATCAATTGAATCCACCTCTGCTCCCAAAATAGTAAGCATGTTTACCCAATCAATATTTGCGTGCTTTACTTGTAAATCTGAAACTGCCATTTTATGATAGTTCTCCTTTATAATTCTACGTTGCACTCTTGTTTTATGAGATTCTGCAAGTTGCTTTTCAATGTTATAAACTATGTCTGACTTGGCATAAACATTAGCATCTCCAACCAGTTCAAAAAGTTTTGCCAAATAGGTTTTATAGGCCTTCTGAATTTGGTCTACTGAAGGGTCTTCTACAAAATAGTAATCCCGATCTGGCAAACCCAATCCCGTTTGAGCAAAATGCAACATATTTACAGAGCTATCTTCTTGATCAGGAGAAATATATGGATTAATGAATGAATAATCTCCTGTTTGCATCTGAGTTGCTACAAACTCGAGCATTGAATCGATATTATCAATAGCGTCAATTCTATCTAATATTGACTGAATTGGTTTCATGCCACGATTATCAATGCTTACAGTATCCATTCCTGAAGCGTAAAAATCGCCTACCTTCTGCTCTATGCTACCTTCTGGATGACTCTCCTTAGAAACCTCTTCCAATATATTTTTAAGTAATTCTTCTTGTGGAATGTTTAAAAATCGATAAGCACCAACACCTACCTGATCATCTGCAATAACAGCATCATCCATCCAAGTTTTATTCACATGATTAAAGAAATCATCACCTGGTTGTATCAATGGATCAATACCTTCAAAAACGATTGGTTTGATGTCTTGTCTTGTTTCAGAAAGATCAACCGTTTTGTCATTTTTACAAGATACTACTACTAGAAAAATTATGGAGAAGCAAAAAATATTTTTCATGATACATTAAATTTTGTTTCTCAAAGATATGTATTTCTCACTATGTAACTATGGTTTCTGTTCAAATTAAGGATCTCATTCGTTTTAACTAAAATCACAATGCATATGATATGGGTTAACATCATTTACAAAACAGCAAAGCTCTTCTTATTTGTACAGTTATATTGAAGTTCAATAAGTTTAACCCAAAAAAAAAAAATATGAATTTAGAAAACAGAACCTTTATTATCACTGGAGCATCAAGCGGAATTGGCGAAGCCACTGCAAAAAAATTATCAAATCATGGTGCAAATGTGGTATTGATGTCAAGAAGTACTGAAAAATTGAACAAGCTCAAAACAAGTATCGAAAAAGCAGGAGGAAAAGCTTTGGTAACACCAGGCGATGTGACTAAGAAAGGTGATTTTGATGAAGCTGTTGCCAAATCTGTGGCGACTTTTGGAAAAGTAGACGGACTAATTAATAATGCTGGTTTGATGCCATTGTCATTTGTTGAGAAACTAAAAACAGAGGAATGGGACCAAATGGTAGATGTTAACATAAAAGGTGTTTTAAACGGTGTGTCTTCAGTTTTACCACAACTCATTGAAAATAATGGTGGTGATATCATAAATATTTCATCCATGGCCGCTCATCGCTATTTTCCTGGAGGTGCAGTGTATTGTGCAACAAAATCTGCTGTAAAAATGTTCTCGGAAGGTTTGCGCCAGGAGTTAGCACCAAAGTATAATATAAATGTAACTTCTATCGAGCCTGGTGCTGTTGACACAAATCTTACAAGTACCATAACCGATGAGGATATAAAAGATAAATTGTCTGAGATGCAAAAAATGACCACACTGGAATCAGAGGACATTGCCAATGCCATTTATTATGCACTATCGCAACCCAAACGTGTGAATATAAACGACATATATATTGTTCCTAGTGAGCAGAAATAATAAAACTAAAACCAAACAAATGCAAACTCAAACAAAAACAGATACCTTTAGTACTATAAATCCTTCCAATGGAACGACCTTGGAAACGTATTCTTATATGACAGATGATGTCGTAGAATTAATAATTCAGCAATCACATCAGGCATTTTTAAAATGGCGCTTAACGTCGTTTGAAGAACGTGCAGAAATTATTAAATCCATTGGTAATGAACTTCAGAATTACAAGTCGGAACTTGCTGAGTTAATGACTGATGAAATGGGAAAACTGCTTTCACAAAGTAATCAGGAAGTTGACCTTTGTGAAGCCATTTGTAATTATTGCGCTGAACATGCAGCGGAAACTCTAAAAAATGAAGAACGCCAATTATCTAATGGTGGAAAAGGAATTATTACCTATGCGCCTATCGGAATTATATACGGTATTCAACCATGGAATTATCCTTCATATCAGGTGAT
The DNA here is from genome assembly GCF_000826645.1 of Psychroserpens mesophilus. Lineage (GTDB taxonomy): Bacteria > Bacteroidota > Bacteroidia > Flavobacteriales > Flavobacteriaceae > Psychroserpens > Psychroserpens mesophilus. The sequence goes on along the minus strand of NZ_JXJP01000003.1, from coordinate 67,578 downwards.
TCGTTATGCTATAGCTAATCTCATGGCGGGAAATAGTGTGCTTTTAAAACATGCAGGTAATGTTACGGGAACTGCGAAGCTATTAGAATCCATTTTTAAAGCCGCTGGCTTACCTGACGGATTGTTTAGCGTTTTGGTTATTAATCACGACCAATCTGATGCAATCATCAAACATAAATTAATTAGAGGTGTCACCTTAACTGGAAGTCCGAGTGCTGGAAAAGTCATTGGTAAAAAAGCAGGAGAACAACTTAAAAAAACAGTATTGGAACTAGGTAGCAATGATGCCTATTTAATTCTTCATGATGCTGATATTGAAGAGGCTGTTGAAAAGTCGGTAAAGGGAAGAATCTACAACAATGGAGAAACATGTATTGCTGCAAAACGATTTATAGCTGTAGCATCAGTCTATGAGGAATTCAAACAAGCTTTTGTTAAGGCGATGTCTGAATTAAATTTAGGAAATCCTAAAAATGAAGACACAGATCTCGGACCAATGGCCAGAGAAGATTTAAGAGACAAATTGCATGATCAGGTAACAGAAAGTGTTAAAAACGGTGCGACTATACTTTGTGGAGGTACACCTTTGGAAGGTGAAGGTTATTATTATCCTGCAACAGTTTTAAAAGATGTAAAACCTGGACAACCAGCATATGATGATGAACTTTTTGGTCCAGTTGCATCCTTAATCATGGCTAAAGATGATGATGATGCGATGAGAATAGCAAATGATAGCCGTTTTGGATTAGGAGGTGGTATTTTTTCAAAAGATATACAACGAGCTACTAAACTTGCTGAAACCTATTTTGATACTGGTATGATATTTATCAATTCGTTTGGATTAGCTGAACCTAACATGCCTTTTGGAGGCGTAAAAGATTCAGGTTATGGACGAGAACATGGTGGTTTCGGAATGAAAGAATTCGTGAATGTTAAATCCATTATGATTAGTGAAGACTAATTCACAAATAAGAAAACACCCAAATGTAATAATTTGGGTGTTTTTTTTTATTGCTTATTTAAGTTTTAATTCTTAGGCGTTTTCTAAAGCTTTACCTATAAGTGTATCCCCTTTCAAAATTTCAAATGTTGTTAGATTTGGTGCGTCATCATGAAGTGATCTAACTAAAGTTTGCGCTACATCGTCACGAGAAATCTCTCCAAACTCATTAAGTGATTTTGACAATTTAATTTTACCAGTCCCTTTTTCGTTAGTCAAACTACCAGGTCTAACTATGGTGTATTTTAAATTTGACGACTTTAAATATTCATCAGCATTATGTTTAGCCTTTAAATATTCAAAAAGGTCATTGCTTTCTTCGGGATTATCTGCTCCCATAGAACTTAACATTACAAATTTCTTGATATTAGAATCTTCAGATGCCCTAATCATTTTTTTGGCGCCTTCTTGGTCAACTTCTACTACCTTCTTTCCTCCAGATCCAGCGGCAAAAACAACTTTATCTATATTCTGTAAAGTATGTGAAACCTCCTTTTCAAGATCACCAAATACCGTCTTGATGTGTTGTGCTTCAAATTGTGCCTTTTGATTTTCATTACGAATCATTGCAATAGGCTCAAAATATTGTGAGGATTTTAATAATTGTATTACTTTTTTTCCTGTTGTGCCTGTGGCACCTGCTACTAATATGTTTTCCATGTTTGTGTTATTGTTTAACTATTACTTTCACAGGTAATATGCTACTTATCGTTAAATGTGATTGATTTTAAGCATCAAATCTTTAACTCAAATGGAAATTAATTAGGTGATTACACTAACAACATAAAAGACACCCTTAAGAAAACCAACGTGTTTCAGTTAATTTTATGTAATTAAAACAATATGTGATGAAGTCTTCATGTGATTTATAAAAAATTTTAACATTTTTTAAATATTTAATTTTTTATATTCGGCAATCGAAAAAATTAGCATTTTTATTATTATTTATGAAGTTACTTTCCACCTGCCTTATAACTCTATTATCTTTAAGTGTTTACAGTCAAAAAAAATTAGATTTAAAAGTTGTTGATAAGTTAGATTTCGAAGTTATTAAAAAAATTGACTCTACCGATCTAGTTGTCAAACAGGATACAATAATACACAAGGATATAAAAGCTGAATATTGGGATCATACCGTTTATAATCCTTATAAAGATGAAGTGGTCATATTTCCTCTACAACTTGAGTTTAATGATTCAACTTATGCATCTCCTATATCTAAAAATAAAGTCGTTACGTCTCGATATGGCTGGCGACGAGGAAGAGCTCATAAAGGTATTGATATCGATTTAATAACTGGTGACAGTTTGTATGCAATGTTTGATGGCATTGTAAGAATGTCACGTTACTCAAAAGGTCATGGTAAAACTGTAGTCGTTAGACACTATAATGGCTTAGAAACTGTCTATGCACATTTATCGGAATATGGTGTAAAAGAAAACGACTCTGTATTCAAAGGACAATATTTAGGTAAAGGTGGTGTATCAGGAAATGCCAGAGGTAGTCATTTACATTTGGTTATAAATTATAAAGGTATCGCTATAAATCCTGAATATTTATTTGAGTTTGATGAATCCAATGCGATCAGGTCTAATGAAATTTGGGTTACTCAACAGTGGACGCGACCTTATGTACACAACTCCTTACGCCAAAGTAAAATATCTCCTATACTTACTGAAGAAGATGCCTTTACGAGTCTGAAAAAACAAAAAAGAATTTATATCGTAAAACGTGGTGATACATTGTCTAGAATTTCCAGAACAAATAATGTATCAATCGCTGCTTTGTGCAAAACTAATGCCATAAGTAAGACTTCAGTTATAAAACCAGGTCAAAAATTAGTGATTGAAAATTAATCACTTACCTCCTATTTTGTAGAATTTTCTGCTGTTTTGAGAATAATATCCTTTTCAACCACATGTAATCCATCTACAATTTTAGGAGTCAGTATTCGACTAGGATCTCCTTTTTTAGTTAATCTTTTGCGACATGTTTTCGTTAGAAACGGGTCGTCATTAAAAAGAAATGAAGCAATCTCATAGGCGTCTTTAGAAGGCTCTTTTACAATAGGAAATAGTTGTTGCATTTGATTGTAGCGTCTATCGTTTCCAGGTATGTACGTGTAAAATGTATACGTTCCATCAGCATCAGTTTTTATCCAGCCTCTGTTATATACATAACGCTTCTCATTAGTATAACGCAAATCAAAATCGCCATTCTCATCGGCCTGATCAATATATAATATTACATCTTTTGCTGGAGTAACACCATCACTTTCATAGATAGTTCCTGTAATCTTGAGTTTATTCAATTTAGATTCAAATCCAGGAATCGTATCTGTGTTATTTAATTGCGCTTCAGTGTAATCATATACTGGGCTACGTTCTATAAAATCTTTAGAATTATCAATAGATGCTTGAGCATTCACGAACGTGGTACTACTAATAAAAAAAGTAAGGCAAATCGAAGTAAATAGGTATTTCATTGTCAATAAGTATTTTGGGATACATCAAATTTCTATGATTTTCATTCAATAACTCAATAAAATCGAATTAGCGTAACATTAGTACGACGAAATGAATCAATCTGCAAAATCTATCGATTAAATACGTGCATTTTTCAATTTAAAACGATAGAATTATGGTTTTATAAATGACTAAAATTTATATTGATTATTAAGAAGAAAATTTCATTAAAGTAGAAAAAACTGAAGTTAAAATATTCAAAATTGAACATTTCAAGAGAATATAAACCACTTAAATCACAATAGTATTTCATCGTAAATATTTGCATTTTATCTAGTAAAAATGCAGTTTAACCAAGAAATATGCATTTCATATGGAAAAATAATTTGCAAAAAAATCTGAAATATTGTTGTTTTTTTTAATAAAATGTATAGATTTGTTTCACCCAGATTAACTAAAAACTCGAAAAATGAGAACAAAATCTACTTTATTAATCCTATCTTTTTTTCTGATTGCTAGCATCAGTTTCGCTCAGGATAAAAAAGCCTCAACTAAGAAAAAAGATGCTTCAATGAACATCATAAGTGGTAAAGTGAACATTTCTAAATACCATAGTCATGATGAATTAGACAGAATGTCAAAAGGCGAATTACTCACTTTATATACCGAACGTATTAAAGTTATCGTAAATATTTTACCAAATATTGCTTTTGCCACAAAACCTGGTATCACGATGTCCGATTTAGGGATTCCTGATACTAAGGAAAACAAAAAAGCACTTGAAAACAATGTTGAAGCTTCTGTAAGTTATTTTGATAGTACAATTGAATTTCAGAAAACTATATTACCATATTCAGACACAAGAGATTTAATTGCTGCTATTCTTTTTTACGAAGAAACACTAAAATCCTTACACACCTATAACGATTATAAAGCTGATTAGTATTAGCCATATTAATTTCCGTTTTTGAAAAGCCTCAACCCAAAATGTTGAGGCTTTTTTAATGCACCATAGTTTCAATTTTAAAACAATTGATTATCTGAGCATTAGCTTATCACTACACTTTAACATTAAAATTCTTATATTTTGTAAGAAAAATACTATTCAAGTATCAAAAAAGTGTATTTCATCGATATTATTTGCATTTCATAAGTATAAAGCCTATGTTTGATACTTATATTTAAGAGCCCACTTATCTAAACTAAATGAATTTAACCACTATGAAAAAAATTACTCAATTTGCACTTTTGTTCTTACTAGTGTATGGCAACGTTTTTGCCCAGCAAGAAAAGGGAATAACTGGCTATGATAATTGGCTAAATCCTTGGACTGAATTTAAACCTAATAAAGTTGATTACGGTAAGCCTACTCAAATCTTAAGTGGAAACATTACCAGAGACACCAAATTGTACAAAGGAGATGTTTACATGTTATTAGGAGATGTCTTTGTAACAGACAGCACGACACTTACTATCGAACCTGGCACAATCATCATAGGTGATTTTAAAACCAAAGGTTCTTTAACTATAAGTAACGGATCTAAAATTGTTGCTAATGGAACGCATACCGATCCAATAATATTTACCTCTGGAAGAAGTTTAAAAAAACCAGGAGATTGGGGCGGATTATTCATTCTTGGTGATGCGCCAACAAATACAATTAGTAAAGAAAATGTGTTAAACTTTGGATTAAATTCTTCATCTGCTAAAGATATAAGCTATGGTGGAACTAACTCAGATAGCTATTCAGGAATTTTAAAATATGTTAGAATTGAGTTTGCCGGAAAGCGAACTAAAGATTATGGATACTTCAACGGATTAACACTGGCTGGTGTTGGTCAACAAACTATTATAGAAAATGTTATGGTAAGTTACTGTGAAGGTAATTCCTTTAACGTTATTGGTGGTGAAGTTAACCTTGAAAAATTAGTGTCTTATAAGTCAAGTATTAATGATTACGAGTTTAATTATGGTGCTCAAGTTAACATATCTAATTCTTTAGCAGTGAGATCTCCTTATGCTTCTGGTGCAGAAGTTTCGAGATGTATTAATGCCATTTCTTATGATAAAAAAGAAGATGCCGATTTCGCTAAAAGTCAAACTAATATTGAAGCACAAAACTTAACCTTAGTCAATATTAGCGACAATCTTGATAACGATATTAAAATAGGATTAGTCAATGAAGCTATTTTCATTGGAGAACATGTGTCTTTTACAATTGATAACAGTGTCATATCTGGTTTTAATCCTGCTGTGATTTTTGATAATAAGATTACAATCAATAGTCAAAACTTAGACAGAATCGGATTTACAAGAACGTATTTCAACAACTGTAAAGGCAACATCTTCATTAAATACAATCCTAATAATGAGGATTTAGAAAACTGGTATGGAAACAGAGCATTTAACAATGTCTATTCTAAAGGTCCAGATGCTGAAACATTTATCGATTTAAAAAATTCAAGTAAACCCGATTTCAGATTAAGAATAAATAGAATCTTTGCTGCCAATGATGACATTGACGACAACGATTAAAAAAATAAATTGCTTATAGAATAGAAAATTACAGCCCCAAATGTACACTACTAAAATTGCATACAAATTATATTTTGGATTATGCTTTTTTGTCCTATTTACTCAGGAACAATTAAATGCACAACTAGTTATTGGAACTCCAAATCTGGGGTTTAGTCAGGCATGTGCCAGTGAGTCATTTAATACGTATAGCACAACTTTTGTGTTTTCTCCTGCAAGTGCATTAAGCGCTTCAAATCAGTTTACAATTGAAATGTCTAATGCTGATGGCGATTTTTCTAGTCCAACTGTAATTTTCACCTCTAGTCCAGGAAGTGTAACCTCCTCTCCTGCTACACTAAATTTTTCATTACCAGAAACAACAGCTGGTGAAAACTATAAAATAAGAATTAAAAGTTCTGCTCCTGCTGCAACGAGTTCAAATTCATCGTCGTTTGCGGCTTACTATAAAATTCAAGATTCGCCTTTCACCATCAATAATTTAGTTGCAACTGCAGCTTACTGTTCTGGTGGAAACTATCTTTTAACGATCGATAATCCAGGTTCTGAAACAAATGATTCTCCTTTAAATTATCCATCACTTACATTTAACTGGTTTAAAGTTACTGGTCCTACAACTTCTGTTTTTGTTGCTGAAGGATCTTCTTTAACGGTAAGTGAAGAAGGCACTTATTTTGTTGAAACCAATTACGGAACTTGTACTTCTAATTCTTTTTCAAATCGTGTAACCGTTTCTGCAGTGTCTTCAGGTGAAGCAAATGCTGAAATTGTTTCCAGTTTAGGAAACCCATATTGTCCTGGTTCTGGTGTTACAACCTTAACCACTTTATCTGGAAACAGTTACCAGTGGTTCAAAAATGGTGTTGTTATTCCAGAGGCTACAAATCAAATGTATGAAACCAATGAATCTGGAACCTATGCCGTTCAGGTTGATTTAGGAAGTTGTTCTGCTACTGGAGCTATTGAATTAGTGAGCGAATTGTTTGATGCTTCGATTAATGTTTCCGAAGAAAATACGATTGAAAACGATGAAAGTCTTTACATTTTTATTACTACTGATGCTAACAATCCGGTATTTGAATGGTATTTAAATGATGTTTTAATCGCTGATGCAGCCACAGATAATTATGATGCTACCGAAGCTGGTCTATATAAAGTTATTGTTACTGAAACTTCTGGTTGTATTGCTTCTAAGGAATTCACATTTGAGATTAATGAAGCTTTAGATCCCTTCCCAGATGTGGAAAATATTCCAAATATTGTGAGTCCGAATGGTGACGGATTCAATGACACATGGATCATTCCAACGAAATATGTCAACGGAACTGATACCAATGTTTTGATCATGACCAATCGTGGCGAAGTTGTTTTGCAAACCGATAACTATCTCAATAACTGGCCAGATACCAATTTAAATTTAACTAATATAAATCAAGTGTTTTATTATGTGATTACTACATCAGATAATGACACTAAAAAAGGCTCAATAACCGTCGTAAGATAATATGAAAACGCATCTATTGGTTTTAATATTATGTTTCTGTTCTATACAGATGTTCCACTCTCAAGAAGATGATGGCGTGGTTGCGCTTAGCCTGCCTGTAAGAAACTCTTTAACCTTTAATAGATTCGTAATCAATCCAACCTTTAGTTTTGTACGTGAGCAACACAAATACATTAGTTTTTTTAATAAGAGAGAATGGGTTCAGTTCGATGACGCTCCTCTTACCTATATGGCAAGTTATTCAGGACGTTTTGGCGAAAATATTGGTGCCGGACTTGGACTGTTTCAACAAAATTATGGTGTTTTAACAACTTTTGGTGCAACTACAAACTTTGCCTATAACGTAAGAATGAATAGGGATAGTAATCTCACTTTCGGACTTAATATTGGTGCCTATAAAAGCGGACTTAACTCCGGAAGTGTGGTTTCTAACATTGATGATCCTGCATTGCAAAATATTCCAGATAACTTTTTACTTACTATTAATCCAGGAATTAATTACGGACTGGCATTTATAGATATCGGACTTTCAATTAACAATTTAGTGGTTTACAATTTTGAATCATCTCAAATGCTGAAAGACAATCCGGAACAAGGCATTCAGGCACATTTAATGTACACTGGCTATATGAATAGCAGAGGTTTTTTTGATGAAGCTAAATTTTCAGGTTTATTACGTTCTGAATTTAAAACAGATGAAACTATTATTTCTGCACAAGCAATGCTTACAATACCAAAAGGAATTTGGGCTCAAGTTGGTTATAATTCGGTATTTGGAATGTCAGGCGGTTTAGGATTAAATATAACGCCACAAATTGCTGTTGAATACAACTACGAAAAAGCCATTGGTGATTTAACAACCTTTGGTCCTTCTCACGATATTACGCTTGCGTATAGATTTAAAAACAGAGATCGCTACGATTATAGTAGTGGTGATGACGTTTCTGGTTTGATTTCAGGAAACAAAAGAAAACCAGTCATTTCAAAAATTGCAAAAGCTAAAGCTGAAGCTAATAGAAAATTGGCTGCTGAGAAAAAAGCTGAAGAAGAAGCACAAAAAGAAGCTGAAGCACAAGCCATTTTATTAGCAGAACAAAAAGCACAACAGAAAGCTGATGCACAAGCCAAATTATTAGCAGAACAAAAAGCGCAACAGGAAGCCGAAGCGCAAGCCAAATTATTAGCTGAACAAAAAGCACAACAGGAAGCCGAAGCGCAAGCCAAATTGTTAGCTGAACAAAAAGCACAACAGGAAGCTGAAGCGCAAACAAAACTATTAGCTGAACGAAAAGCACAACAGGAAGCTGAAGCGCAAGCCAAATTATTAGCAGAGCAAAAAGCGCAACACGAAGCTGATGCACAAGCCAAATTGTTAGCTGAACAAAAAGCACAACAGGAAGCTGAAGCACAAGCCAAATTATTAGCAGAGCAACAAGCGCAACAAGAAGCTGATGCACAAGCCAAATTGTTAGCAGAGCAAAAAGCTGAAGCACAAGCCAAATTATTAGAAGAACAACAAGCACAACAAGAAGCTGAAGCGCAAGCCAAATTATTAGCAGAACAACAAGCAGAAGAAAATGCTAAAAACGAAATCATTAATAATCCTAAGGATGAGCTTGGAAAATCATTGCTAGAATTAACGAAACAAACCGAGGAAGCTAAAAAATCGCAAAATGATTTATTACAGCAATTCGATGATATTGTTGGTATTAAGAATCAAGATCTTAAAGATTTAAAAGAAGAAAATGATTTAAGCGAACAAGGTATTGCTGTACAACCAAAACCTTTTAAAAGTATCACTGCTGAGAACAATGCTTTAAATGCTATTAAATCTAATTTAGATAATATCATTACTGAGAGAAATAAAAAGATTGAGGAGTTACAAGAGTTATATAACGATAATTTTGAAGCGGATACGCTTTACAATGACGAAGTGTATTTACACTACAGAAAAACATTAAAACGGTTAAAAACAGAGCAGGCTGAAGCTGTAGCGACTAAATCACAATTAGAAGTAAAACTTCAAGACATTAAGGTTAAAACCGAATTTGAAAGAAGACGACGAATCAAACGTGCTGCTTTTGATAATGAAGAAGAACGTTATTCTCAAGATAGAGCTGCTCTAAAAAATATTAAACAGACAACAGCTTTAACTAATACAGTATTAACAGAAGACGATTTCGATTTTGGAGAAGAACAAACCAGTAACATCCAGATTCTTAAGAATGTTAATAATGTTGAAGATGGCTATTATTTAGTTATTGCTGTTCATACAGATAAGGAAAAGAGAGATGATTTTGTTAGAAAAGTTGTAGCCTCTGGCAGAACAAATGTAGATTTCTTCTACGATGTTAGCAGCAGTAAATACTATATCTATTATGACAAATTTGGTAGTATTGAAGAAGCTAATAACGCTATGAAATCTAAAGGAAACAGACCATATAATAAAAGCATGTCCCTCGTTAAAATAGAAAATTAAATAAATTACTAAGGCCCAATTTTATTTTTAATAATGCCCAAGTTAAAAATGGAATTAAAAAAATTAAGTATCATGAAAAGACCTACATTTTCTAGAATCGCCATAATCGTTATGCTATTATGTTTTGGCCTTCAATCACATTCGCAGAACTATGAACCGTTCACACCTAGATTTAATCAGGATTTAAAAGGAGATATTATCCTTATTGGTAATAATATTCTCGGACCAGACAATAATGCATTTAATGACAATTCAGTATATAATCATAATGTAAATATGACCTATATTGATATTGATGGTGATGCATCTACGTTTAGTTCTTCTAGTGCAGATTTAGATATTCCAAATCCAAATTGCTACCGAATTATTTATGCTGGACTATATTGGGGCGCTGTTAATCCAGGAAATGAACCTATAACTGATGTAAAGTTTAAAGGACCAATTGGTGGTTATAATGACATCTCAGGAACTATAATCTATGATGCAAATGGAACAACCGTCGATGGTGGAGATAGCTTTTCTTATGCATGTTTCGCAGATGTTACTGACATTGTAACTAGTTTCGGTTCTGGTACAGATTTAGGTACTTATACTGTAGCAAATGTGTCTTCTGGTGAGGGAGAAACTGCAAATTTCACACCTTATAACGGAACAGGGCAATCTGCTGGATGGTCACTTTTTGTTGTTTATGAGGATCCGACATTACCTGGAAAATCGATTACAAGTTTTGATGGGTTTAGTGCCATTAGTGTTGCAGGTGGAAATCCGAATTTAGACATTCCTGTGAATGGTTTTAGAACCGTTCCTGCTCCTGCTCCAGTACGTGCTAATTTTGCTTTTGCAACTTTAGAAGGTGACAGTCCGATTTTAGGTGACAGATTACGACTTAATGGTATTAGTTTATCAACTGCAGACCGACCAGCTTCAAACTTTTTTAATAGTTCGGTAACGCAGTTAAGCGCTATGCCAGTTAATAACAGAGTTCCGAATAGCACAAATACGTTAGGGTTTGATACAGGAGTCATGGCGATTCCTAATCCTGGAAATTCTGTGATCGCAAATGATGCAACTTCAGGAACCATCCGATTAGAAACCAGTGGAGATACGTATTTTCCTTACTTCTTCGCTTTTGCTGTTGATATTATAGAGCCAAATATCGTCCTTACAAAAATTGTTGAAGACGATGCAGGTAATAATATTGGAGGTGAAACTGTTGAATTGGGTGCATCATTAAACTATGTTATAGGTTTTCAGAATACAGGAAATGATAATGCGACTAACTTCCAGATTAGAGACATTCTTCCTGTGAATATTATCTTCAGTTATCCAGATGATTTAATACTTCCTCCTGGTGTAACGGTGAGCAGTTATAATCCAGTAACACGAGAACTTATTTTTGATGTAGAAAATTATCTTGTAGAGGAAAATGATCCTGTTTACGAAATCCGTATCGAAGCGCAAGTGGTTGATGGATGTAATCAACTAGCTGATGCTTGTTCAAATATTATTAGCAATCAAGCATTTGCTTCTTATAATGGTTTCTTTAATCCGACTTTTCAAATTACAGACGATCCAAGTTTAAGCAGTAATACTGGGTGTTTATTATCGCCTCAAGCTACCAATTTCTTAGCTGAACTTGACTGTGTTTTTACCGAAGAGATTGTTTTATGTGGTGATAGCGTAGATTTAACAGCTGCTGATGGTTATGATTCATATTCATGGTCAACGAGTGCGAGTGGAACACCTGTTATAGGAACGACACAAACCATTACTGTAACGAGTACTGGAACATATTATTCATTCAATACTGCAATTGCGCCATGTCAGTCAATTGAACAGGAATATGTAGTTGAATTATTTGGTTCTACGGTTGAAAATCCGGTAATCCCTTATGCAGATGAGGTTGTAACTTGTCCGAACGATGGAAAGCTGTTACCTAACATCTTTTTGTGTGGTGCCAATGATACGCGGTTTATTGAAACCAATATTGCTAGTGCAACTTCAATTATTTGGGAACAATTAGATGAAAGCAGTTGTGCTGCGGTTTCAAATTCAGATTGTGCTAATGAAGACAATTCTTGTACATGGAATGAAGTTGGAAATGGACCAGACTTTTTAGTCGATACTGCAGGTCAATTCAGATTAACCATCAATTATGAAGGTGGTTGTTTTGTTCAGTTTTATTTCAACGTTTATCAAAATTTACTGGAGCCATCAGTTATTGCCACAGATATTATTTGTACTACTCCAGGTTCAATAACGGTTTATGATGTTCCATCGGGTTATGAATATAGTTTAGACAATGTGAATTTCCAGACCAGCAATGTATTCACGGTAACTACAGCTGGAAATTACACTGTTTACGTAAGACAAATAGGTGTACCTACTAATCCATGTGTATTTACTGTTTTAGATGTTCTGATTAGAGATCGAGATTTTACAGTTTCGACAACAATTCTACAACCACTTTGTCATGGCGATTTGGGAAGCATTCAATTAGCTGCAAATGATGTTGATCCTCAATATTCATATGCGCTATATCAAGGAGCAACATTAGTTAATAGTGTTGGACCAATTGTAGAAAATACCTATATTTTTGAAAACTTAAATCCAGGAACATACACAGCAACCGTTGAAACTGAAAATGGCTGTACATTCTCTGAAGACATCACTATTATCGAACCTCCTTTACTAACAGTTACGGCTGCTATTACAGTTCCGTTAACATGTTCTGATGGTGAAATAACGGTGTATCCTGAAGGTGGAACGCCTCCTTATTTCTATTTTATTAATGGGTCAACAGATTTTCAAACCGTTCCTGAAATCGTAGTAACTACAGCTGGAATTTATGATATTACTGTTGTAGATTCGAATAACTGTAGCGCAAGCACAACAATTACAGTTGACGCTATTCCAGAACCTGTATTCAATATTACAACAACAGATATTACCTGTGCTGATGCAGGAAATTCTGGAGCAATTACCATAAATGTAACTGCTACAAACGGATTTAATTTAGAGTATAGCATTGATGGAGGTCTGACTTTCTTCAATTACAATACATTTAACGGACTTACAGCAGGAGATTATGATGTGGTCGTTCAGTATTCAACAAGTTCAACTATTTGTACTAGTATTCCTGAAACAGTAACTATTCTTGCTGGCGATGCTATTTCTGGAACAGCTGAACTTACATCAGATTTTACTTGTAATGGAACAGGTACAATAACAGTGACTGGTGTTACTGGTGGAGATGCTCCATATATGTATAGTATTGATGGTGTGAACTTTCAAACTAGTAACATTTTTACTAACCTAACCGCTGGAACATATACCATAACCATTCAAGATGCAAATATTTGTACATCTGTAACAAATGACATTACAATTGATGCTTTAAATCCACCAACAGATTTAGCATTTGATAACACACCTATTACTTGTCCGACAAACACTAGTACTGTCACTATTACTGGTGTAACAGGAGGAACTGGAGCTGTAGAGTATCAAATCATTGCTCCAGCAGCAAGTGCTACAGCGTATCAAACTTCAAATGTGTTTTCTGGATTAGAACCAGGCACTTACACGTTTCAGGTAAGAGATGAAAATGATTGTGTTTACAGTGAATCGTATACCATAGACCCTATACCAACGCCTACTGTCAATGTTATTCTAACAGAAGATTTAAATTGTACGGCGTCTCCTGATGCTGTTATAAACGGAACGATTACTGGACCTTCGCCTTATACGTATGCAGTATCAATTAATGGTAGTGCTTACAGTTCATTAGGAGCAACTGGAGCAACATTTAATTATACAACAGCAACAGCTGGCACCTATCAATTTGAAATTACTGATGCCAATGGTTGTACTGCTGAGTCTTCAGTGATTACGGTAAATCCAATTTCATTTCCAGACTTAAGTCTAATCGTTCAAACACAAAACATACAATGTCATGGTGATGCAACTGGAGCACTTGAAATTACAATTGACACTTCTGTAGGTACACCTCCTTTTGTAATTAATATTAATAATGATACTACTGCGACAAACTACGGAACACAAACTTCGGGTTTACCAGCAGGAACATATACGGTTACTGTAACTGATGCTAAATCGTGTACAGCAACCGAAATTATCACTATAGATGAGCCTGACCCAATAGTTTTAGATTACACAACTGTAGATATTACGTGTACTACAGGTGGTGTTTCTCAAGGTTCTGTGATTATAAATTCTGTAACTGGCGGAACTGCACCTTATAATTATTTTGTTACAGGAACAAATGGGTATTCAAATTCTGAATTAAATAATGCAGGATCAACTTCTGTAAGTTTTGATGTCGTTGATTTTGGTTTATATGAAATCAATGTGGTAGATGCTAATGGTTGTTCTGTATTGGTTCAGGATGTACTGGTTGCCTCTCCTCCAACAGATTTAGATATTATAATTACGTCATCAGTAGATTGTCTTACTGGTGGTGAAGCGGTTGTAAGTATAGGCTCTTCATTAAGTAGTGCTGGACCTTTCTATTTTGATATCTATCAAGGATTTATACCTCCTCCACCTCCAGGTGGCACATGGATTCCTGAAGATGCACCAAATAGTGAAACAGCTACTTTTACTGGTTTAACTCCAGGAATTACTTACACGTTTATAGTGTATGATGCATCAACAAATTGCACCTATTATGAGCCTGCAACTACGCCAATTCCAACAAATTCAACATTAACACTAAGTGCTGTAAGTTCAAATAATATTACTTGTACAGGTAGTGCTGATGGTAATGTTACCTTTACTATAAATAGTGTTTACGGAACTCCTGTTAATGTAGATTACGAAATATTTGATTCATTAACCCTAAATTCAACAGGTATTACTGGCTCAGGAGTTGTTCCTGCTGGTGGATCACTTGTAGTTTCAGATTTAGGTCCGTTACCATTTGGAAACTATTTTGTTTCTATTTCTGAAACATCAGGTCCAAACTCAGGTTGTGGTGTCGTAACGAGTCCGTTTAATATTACGGAATCTGCATTTCTTTTAGACATGACAGTTTCTATAGATCAAAATGCCAATTGTAATGCAAACTCAGGTGTCATTAGTGCTGTAGCACAAAATGGTATAGCGCCTTATTTATATCAGGTTACAACTACTCCTGGAGCTCCTTTAGCAACTGATGCAAACTGGGCTTCTGCAAGTGTTTTTAATTTAGATTCTGGAAACTATTATGTACATGTCATTGATGCTTATGGGTGTATTCAAAGTAGTCCTGTTGTGGTTTTATCAATGGATCCTACGCCTGTAATTTCAGCTACCGTTGATAATTTATGTACAACAACCGAAGGGAACTTTGAAATAGAAGTTGCATTAGATACTGCAGGTGTTGGACCATATAGTTTTAGCATCAATGGTGGAGCTTTCCAAACACAAACAGCTCCTTTTACAATTTCTAACTTATTTTCTGGAACACATACCATCGAAATTCAAGATGTTAATGGTTGTGGAAATTTAGTTTCAGTTGACGTTGCTGCTCCAATAGAAATTTCAGCAGACATTACTGCACAAACAACCTGTAGTGATGATGATGGTGAAATAACAGTTATTGGAAGTAATGGTTCTGGTTCATATACTTACAGTATTAATCCGAATCCAGCTTCTATCAACTTAACTGGTAACATCTTTACTGGAGTACCATCTGGAATATATACGATAACAATTACAGATACTGTAACGTCTTGTACAAACGAAGTGACTATCTCGTTACCGGAAGCTATACCTCCTACAGTTTCAATAAGTTCAACATCAGTGACATGCTTTGGTGATAACTCTGGATCGTTTGAAATGAATGTTAATGGCTATTCTGGTACTTACACCTATGAAGTATTTGATAGCTTAGGTAGTTCTGTAACTGGAGTTGTAAATGCTAACACATCAACAAATCCTTTAACTGTTACAGGAATGTCTGCAGGAAGCTATTCTGTTGTCATTACAGAAACTGATAATCCGTTTTGTTCTGTAACATCAAGTGTTATCATCTCATCACCAAACGAAGCTTTAACTTTAATAGCTTCTGAAACTTCTAACGTAACTTGTGATAACAGCGAAGGTACAATTTCGGCAGTTGCAAGTGGAGGTTGGGGAACTTATGAATATGAATTAACTGGAGATGCTTCAGTTGGATATTCCTCTAATGGAACATTTACGGATTTGTCGGCTGGTAACTATACTGTGAATGTTAGAGATGCTGAAGGTTGTATCGCTTCAGTAGATGTTGTTTTAGTTGCACCTACTCCTATTGATGCAACATTTGTTCCGAGTACTACACTTTTACCTTGTTTTGGTGATCAAAATGCTTCAATAACAGTTACTAATGTTTCTGGCGGACAAGGAACTGAGTATTTATATACCTTAAATACTATTTTACCTACAGTTAGTTCTTCAGGACCACAGACCTCAAACGTATTTACTGATTTAGGAGCTGGAACATATTCTGTAACGATAACTGATAGTTTAGAATGTTCATTAACTTCAGTAGAAATTGTGATTGCTGAGCCTACACCTATTGAGGCAAATTTAGTAGCTGCAACAACACAAACATGTTTAACTGAATCGACCTTAACCTTAAGTGCTTCAGGAGGAACCGGACCTTATACGTATAGTGCAGATAGTACATTCACTACTGTTTTAGGGACTTTTACTTCATCCACAACATTTTCGGTGCCTTCTGGAACGTATCAATATTACATTAGAGATGTGAACGGTTGTATAGCTAATGTGTCTAACGAGATTACTATTGATCCACTTCCTTCATTAATCATCAATTTAGAATCTACAAATCCATCAATAAACTGTAATGGTGATAATAATGGAACTATTATAGCAACTGCTGAAGGCGGATTAGGAAATTATGTTTATTTCTTAGAAGATTCTGCAGGAAACACAATACCTGCAACGCAAAACAGTCCTGGAATTTTCACAGAATTAGTAGCAGGAACGTATATCGTAAATGTGGTAAGTGGTGATTGTGAAACGGCTTCTGCACCAATTACTATTACACAACCAACTGCGCCTCTTGAAGTTGAATTTACAGTTAATAATATCACGTGTAGCGGTAATGATGATGGTGTTTTAATAATTAATGCTACTGGAGGAACAGGAGCCATTCAATATGCTATTTCACCACAGTTAAATCAGTTTTTTGAAACAAACGTTTTTGAAAATCTAGCTGCTGGAACTTATGATGTGATTGTTCAGGATCTACTAGGTTGTTACGTCACTTTCAATTTTACGATTACAAATCCAGAACAAGTTATTTTGAGTATTGTTCCAAATTCAATGTTTGAAGAAACCTGTGATGGCGAATTAAATGGAGAATTTAGCATCGATATTTCTGGCGGAACTTTACCATATAGTGTGAGTCTTGATACCTACGATGGTCCTTATACTACTGGAGCAATGAATCAAACCAACTTCGATTTCAACGGATTAGCTGGTGGAGATCATATTGTTTATGTACGTGATGCAGAAGGCTGTGAAACTGAATGGAATATTTCATTCCCGAATTCCGTGGTTATAAATCCTGAAGTTGAAATTGAATATTTATGTGAAAATAATACGCTGACTAATATCGTTACTGTAACTATTAATGAAGATGAAACTGATCTTTCACAATTAGACTATTCTCTCGATGGAGGACCTTTCCAGATAAGTAATGTCTTTACAAATGTGGTTTCTGGAGTTGATCATTACATTGATGTTCGTCATACCAATGGTTGTATTGTAACAACAGCATTATTCGATATTGAAGATTATGAGCCGATTTCCCTAATTCTTACTGAAGGTGATGAACCAGGTGAGATAATTGCTGAAGCTATTGGAGGAACTGGTAATTATACCTTCTATTTTAACGGTCAAGACTATGGTGATACCAATACATTTATTGTTACTACGGAAGGCGTTTACACCATTAGAGTTGAAGATAGTGCTGGTTGTGAGGCTGTTGCCAGTATTAACATTACCATTTTAGGACCTTGTATTCCAAATTATTTTACACCTAATGGAGATGGCACAACAGATACTTGGGCACCAGGTTGTGTTGAAGATTTCCCGAATCTTACCTTCGATATTTTTGATAGATATGGACGTAAAGTAGCCACTTATAACGTTGGTGAATACTGGGATGGAAGATATAACGGAACAGAATTACCAACAGGAGATTACTGGTATGTTGTTAACCCTAACAGTCCGATTTTAAAGAGACAGTATGTTGGACATTTTACACTTTACAGGTAATTGTACCTAAAGAATTATAAACTACAATGAAATGAAAAAAATTACACTATATATTCTTTTTTTGGTCTTTACTTCTAGTTATGGACAAGAATTAAATTTACCCGTTTGGACTCAATATCTGGCTGATAACGATTTTGTTATTTCCCCTACTTATGCTGGTATTGGAGATAATCTAAAAATTAGAGCTAACGGATTAACACAATGGGTTGGAATTAAAAACGCTCCAGACAACCAGTCGGTTTATTCAGATTTTAGAATTGCAAGTCGGTCAGGTGTTGGAATTTCAGCATACAATGACAGAAATGGAAATACACGTCAGAAAGGTGTGAAATTCTCGTATGCGCATCATCTTATTTTAGATTATACCTCGAAACAGTTTTTATCTTTCGGAATATCATATAACATTAACAGTTTCAGAATTGATATAGAAAATTTCCGTCCAACTGAAGAAATCCCAATTGTTGATCCGAGCATTACTGATGATAGAGCAATTTCAAACAATAACTTTGATGTTGGTTTCCTGTATCGTTATAAAGATTTCTATTTCAGTTTTAATGCGAATAACTTCTTGAGTAAAGACCTTGATGACTTTATAGGCTTAGAGCCTAGCAAACTATTAAACTACCAAGTATATACAGGTTATGTGTATTCTCCAAAACGAAATAATAGTGTGGAGTTTGAACCTTCGGTATTTTTTCAAATGTTTGACAGTGACAACCGTTCAAGTACTGATGTTAATTTTAAATATAGAAAATTTAATAGAGATGGCGATTACTATTGGATTGGAGCGTCTTATCGCTTTTTAAACGATCAATTTTTTAAACCTCTTAATGTTGGTCCGATGGCTGGAATTATGCATAACGGCCTCTATTTTGCCTATGCCTATCAAATGACGATGAATGATCTTTCCGGTTTTAATTCAGGAACACATGTGATTACTATTGGAATCGATTTATTACAGGGGATTAGCGAATGTGCTTGTACTAGAGGAACTAGTTACAGAAAGCATAGAAATAATGGAACAAACAGATAAGTATTACGATTATTAACTTATAAATATTCTGAAGTTAACTCTTCAACCCGTAAACCATCTTCCAATGCTAATATGAGTCCTTCAGCCGCACGTTGTCCAGATAACATGGCAGCATTTAGTGAACCGTTTAGCTGTTGATCACCTGCAAGAAATATGGTAGGTTTTAATTGGGTTTCCGTAGGCGAACAATCATATTGAAGATTATTTAGTTCTGGTAAAGCTTTTGTGATCTGATAACGTTTTAAAAAATGTGTATTTGAAATACCGCATAATTTTTCTAATTCAATCTGAACATTTTCAATAAGACGTTTTTCGTCAAGATTATGATTTTTAACAATCGTTACAGAAAGTAATTCTCGTTCAGTTTCCGAAGCTGTATTTAGGCTACTATGAAAAAACAGATTATTAATGAGTGCATTCCTGTCGGATATCAGTCCGATAATTGGTTTATCAATGGCTCTAGTTTCCATCGTAAAATACAAGTTATCACAAGACTTCCATTTCGTAGTTTGTTTTAAATTAGGAATAAGATGGCTTGCTTCTGTGGCGATAATTGAAAAATGAGTACGGATTTTATCACCATTCTCTAGAACCAAATGATCATCATTTACAGCAGTCACCTTTGTATTAAAACGAATTGATGTTTGCTTCAATTGTTTTTGTAGATATCTTGGTATTGCTTCAATGCCTGCTTTTGGTAAGACGGCATGACCTTCTCCAAACATTTTATAGACAAATTTGAACATCCGACTAGATGTATTCAATTGTGGTTCTAAAAAAATACCAGCAAAAAAAGGTTTATAAAACTTGTTAATAATATCCTCAGAAAATCCTTTAGATTCTAAATAACTTAAAGTTGTAGTTTCAGGAGAAGAAAAGATAGTTTCAATAGAAATCTTCTTTAAGGTCGAATTTAATTTTAAGATTTTAAGCTTATCACCAATAGTACCAATAGACGAGGATAATGTTGAAAATAGTAACGACCAGTCTCTCAAAGGATCACCAATTGTACTTCTTTTTCCATCAGTGAAAATAGTTGCACCTGGCACAAATTTCTGCAATTCCAATGCATTAAAATCAAGATACTTTTGCGCTTGTGGATAAGCATCTAATAACACTTGAAAGCCATGATCAAGCTGATAACCATCGATGACATCAGTTTTAACGCGACCTCCTACTCGATTTGAGGCCTCAATAATGATTGGATGATATCCGTTATCTTCTAGGACCTTAGCAGCTATTAGACCACTCACGCCTGCTCCAATAATATGAATTTTATAGCTTTTCTTTTCCATTTTGTAAAGATAATATATAATCTATTCAGAAGTAAGGGATGTACGATTTATCAAACGAAACTAAAAAATAGTATCACTAATAAGCTACCTAGTGGAAACCACTCCTGAATATCGAATAGGCGTACGAGTTGAACTGTTTAATAAGATCGAAGTATTGAGATTTGGAAATATCGTAATGGTAAACCAAAGTAACTCTGTTTGCGTTTTGGCATCAAATGAAATGATATAACTATGATCTTTAGAATTTGCTTCAACACTGTAATTCTGTAACATAGTTTCCATATTTATTGAAGTATCAGAACCATTATACCCAGCATTCATTCGACGTTCACCAAAATAAGGCAGTTCGGCATAAATACTGTCTCCTACAATTCGTAAGTAATTAACATTTCCAATTAAATTAATCTGATTAATAGTGCTTCCCTGAGGAAGTATACCAGAATTCTGAAGTGAAGCCATACCACTAGTTACTTGAGGATAAGCCCTATCTGACACTATTTCAAAATGTTTGTCATTAACCAATTCTGCAAGTTGATTTAGTTGTTCTGGAGTTACTTTTGTTTTGCTTGAACCACAAGAACTCAAAAGACTAAAACCAAAAACAATCAACACACAGAAACCTTTGTATATGAATTTCATGTGTTAAGAATTATGAATGTTAAAATTACCATTTTTATCATGGCTTAACTATTTTTAATGGTTGGATTTCAGGCTTAATCTTTTTATAGACCTGCATTTGGATTCTGGTCAAAATGTCATTCATGTCTAAAGTTTCTTGCGCTTGTAATTCTACTAATGCTGTGAGCTGCTTACGTCCTTCATACTTAGATTCAATGTTTTGCTTTCTTAATAAATAGTCTTCAACTTTAAGTTTAAACAATGCTTTTTGTTTTGCAGTCATAGACAGTTCTCTATCATAAGCATCAGTTATAGAATCTGCCTTAGCTTCAACTTTAAGGCTCCCATCATTAATTGGTGGATATTGTTGAGCAAAACCCAAGGTTAAACTTAATAACAGTAATAGTGTGGTGATTTTTGTTTTCATAGTAATTGTTATGTAATTGATTTATAATAATTTAAAAAACACAACCGACAAACGCAAGTGCTTTAAATAAACCTTAACAATTCATGATAAAAAAAATCAGCTACTAAGAATAGCAGCTGATTTTAATATCAATTAAAAACTTTACACTAGTCTTTATAACCACGTCCAGGAGTGTATCCTGCACCAGAAGCAATTAGTTTGTCCTCAAGTTGTTTAATATCTACATTATAAACAGCTTCAACTTTTTTCTTAATAGCACTTATTTCACGCTTAGCTATTGCAAAACTATTTTTGTGAGTTTCAGTAGGCGCTGAGGTTGAATATTTCTGCTCATAGCTAATGATTCCAATTCTATTTGCAGGTGATTGTGGCTGACTCACATCCAAACTACTTTTTACAGGATCGCCATACAATTCAACACTTATATTTTCAAGTTTATCTTCAATAGCCATTACTGAAGCTGTTAAAGTTTCAAAAGGTTGTTCTGAACGTTTAATCGCAGCTTTGATGTAACGCAATTTATTGTACGTTTCATTCATAATGGTTTGTGTTGCGGCATAATCGGCTTCAAGTTGTGAAACTCCTTTCTGAAAAGCTACTTTAGCTGCTCTGTCTTCCGCAGGCATAACTGTATTTTTAAGTGCTTTTACTGTAAACGATTTAGGAGCAACCAATGCGGTCATTGAACCATCCTTAAACAAATCCATTTGTACAGTGTATGTACCTGGTTCAACTAAAGTCCCTTCATCTATTGGTTCCCAAGGATTGTAAAATGAAGACGTACTTAAATTAATCGGATTTGGCAAAGTATACCTTAAATTCCAATGGAAACGTTGCACACCTTCTTTAGGGGTTTGGAACTCTTTTTTAACCACAGTACCAGAACTATTTTTAATGGTAAAAACCAATTGTGGGTCTTCCTCGCTACGTTCAGCTTTTAATTGATCATAATTAGGGTAAGGTGTGTCCTTTCTATTTTTAATCAGTTCTTTTTCTTTTTCTGAACGCTTGTCTTTTAAGGATTCGTAAGTTTCATTGTAGTAGTAAGTAATCATCGCTTCAGGACCTAAATTTTCAGAAGTATAAAAATTATCACCTTGGAATGCTTTTCCTGGCAAACCTAATGGCGAACTACGCTCCCAACTTAAGGCTTCACGAATAGGAAACAAAATTGCTGTTTCTGAAGGCTTACTGTTTTCAATAGTACGTAATGCTGAATAATCATCAAGCACATAAAAACCTCGTCCGAATGTTCCCAAAACCAGATCGTTTTCACGTTCTTGAATTGTCATATCTCTGACTGCAATTGTTGGTAATCCAGCCGATAATTCTTTCCAACGTTGTCCTTGATTCGGAGAGAAGAAAGCACCATATTCTGTTCCACAGAAAATTAAATTTTTGTCCACATGATCTTCTTCAATTGCATACACACTTCCTTTTGGTAAGTTATTGCTAATGTTTGTCCATGTTGCGCCTTTGTTTGAAGACATAAATATATACGGTTTAAAATCGCCATACTTATGATGATTAAAAGCCACATATATTACATTCACATCGTGTTTTGATAAATACACTGAATTGACATACGACTGATTTGGCGCTCCAGGAATATTAGAAATTTCCTTCCAAGAGTCTCCTCCATTTTCAGAAATATGAACCAGTCCGTCATCTGTACCAACAGCTAATAAGTTTTCATCAATTGGAGATTCAGACAATGCTACAACAGCTCCAAACAATGAGGTTGATCCGTTTTTAGCAACTGCATCAATACTCACGACACGATCATAAACTTTTAAAGTATTACGGTTAATTTGTTTCGATAAATCATCACTAATCACATTCCAGCTGTTTCCATAATCATCAGAACGAAATACTTTATTTCCGGCAAAATATAAGCGTCCGGATTTGTGTTTACTTACCGCTAAAGGTGAATCCCAGTTAAAACGATATGCATCTTCTCCATCACGTTCTGCTGGCTGAATACCTACAATTTCTCCACTTAATTTATCAAAACGTACTAAGAATCCGTTTTGCGATTGTGCATAAACGATGTTTGGATTTTCAGGATCAATTTGAGATTCGAAACCATCACCTCCATTGGTAATGAACCAGTCGAAATTTGTGATTCCGTGATTTGTCAACACCCTCGAAGGTCCACCAATACTAAAATTATCTTGAGTACCTCCATAGACGTTATAAAACGGATAATCATTATCGACAGCCACTTTATAAAATTGGGTTACAGGAATATTTTCTTTAAAATCCCAAGTTGCAGCAGCATCAAAGGTTTCATACATACCACCATCACAACCTACAAGCCAATGCTTATTATTATTAGGATTTATCCACATACAATGGTTATCGACATGTTTAAACACTTCTCCTACACCTTCAAATGTTCGTCCACCATCATGACTCACTGACATCCATGTATCCATAGAATAAATGGTATGAGGATCTACGGGATCTGCAATTATTTCTTGATAGTAATTACCACTGGTAACATGAGAGCTTCGTTTTTCCCAACTTGCGCCTCTGTTCGTAGATGCGAAAAAACCTCCTTTTCCGTCTGCTGCTTCTACAATAGCATAAATAATTTCTGGATCTGCAGGAGAAATAGATAAGCCAATTCTTCCTAATTCAACACTAGGCAAACCATTTTGACTTTTTGACCATGTTTTACCACCATCTGTACTTTTATGAAGACCAGAACCTGGTCCACCTCCAACATATGTGTATACATGACGTCTGCGTTGAAATGTAGACGCATAAAGCACATCAGGATTATTTAAATCCATAACCACATCATTAACACCAGTATGTTCGTCAACTGTTAAAACAGCTTCCCAAGTTTCACCTCCATTAGTTGTTTTATATAAACCACGATCTCCTCCTTTACTCCATAACGGACCAATTGCAGCAACAAATACAACATTAGAATCGTCGGGATGCACAATGATTTTACCAATATGCTCCGACATTTTTAATCCCATGTGTTTCCAGGTGGTACCACCATCTATAGATTTATAAATACCATCTCCATAGGACACAGACCGCTGGTTATTATTTTCTCCTGTGCCAACCCAAATCACATTGGGATTATTAGGATCAATAGTGATACATCCAATTGAATACGAACCTTCATTATCAAAAATTGGTGTGAATGTTACTCCTGAATTTGTCGTTTTCCACACGCCTCCAGCAGAAGCTGCCACATAGTATTCGAATGGATTGTTAGGATTTACAGCAACATCTGAAATTCGGCCTGAGGTTAATGATGGTCCGATACTTCGCCATTTTAATCCATTAATTTTTATGTCATCTAAAGGTTGTTTATCTTCTTTTTTCTCTTTTTGAGCAACGACAGATTGCAAACAAAACAATGTACAAAGAAGATAGAGGAAAGTTGTTTTTTTCATTTTAAAAATTAGTTTTTAATAAGTCTTTAAAGATAAGAAAGTAATTTGGTTTTAAAACCAAAAAAGCAGCTTCAAAATGAAGCTGCTTTTTACTTAAAGATGTCTTTAAATTACATTTTTATTTCTTCAGGCTTTTCATAATTGAAGAGGTAATCAATATCCATTTCTTGAACCTTACCTAATTTTTTAAGCGCTTGAAAATCAATATCTTTTTTGTTTCCAATAACCATAACGTTATAGTTTTCTCCTTTGATATTTGAATTAAAGAAATCGCGTAAATCGTCAATAGTCATATCTTTTATAGCATTGTACATTTCCTCTCTGTTATCATTGTCAATACCCAATTTCTTTAGACCTTCATACGTCCAGAAAATATTAGACTTTGTGATTCGTTGAGCAGCCAATTTCTTAAGTGTTGCTTCTTTAGCGGCATTAAATTGTTCTTCTGCTTCAGGCATATCAGACATTAAATCCATCATGGCATCAACAGCCTGTGGCATTTTATTAGCTTGCGTTCCAATATAAGCCATAACATAATTTGAATCCTCTTTCTTACTCGCTGTACTATAATTTGACCAAGCTGAATATGCTAAAGACTTTGACTCTCTAATTTCTTGGAATACAATTGACGACAAACCACTACCAAAGTATGTATTGAACAATCTTGAAGCAGCCATATTTTCGACTTTAAATGGATCACCTTTTGCTAAGAAAAGCATTTCAGATTGCACCATATCATAATCTACAAAATACACATTTCCACCAGTTTCCTTTTCTACATATGCCATAGCTTCAGGATAAGAATTTAATTGCTCAGGAAGTTTATGATGCTCGTTTAGTGCAGCAACTGCAGCGTCAGCATCTTTTCCATAATAAAAAATGCGTTGATTATAGTCTTTCATACTTTTAATGATATCTACTAATTCCTGAGGGTTCATTGCCTCCAACTCACTAATTTGATAAATATTTCTTAAACGAGAATTTTCTCCGTATTGGCCATAACTCATCAAACCACTGTAAAGAATATTTCCTTTTTGAGTTTTGTTATCTTGACGACCTTTAGCTATAGATTGTACGTATTTATTATAAGCTTCTTCATCAGGAACTGCATTATTCCATAAATGTTCTAACAATTCTAATCCTTTAGGCAAGTTTTCTTTTAAACCATTTAAACCAACATAAGTTGTTTCAGCACCAGCACTAACATAATAGTTGATCCCTAATTTATAAAATTCTTTCTTGAGTTCTTCAGCTGAATACTTATCGGTTCCAAGATATTCCATGTAACCAGCTGCAAGTCCTAATTTTTTATCATTGTCGCTTCCCATATCGAAAATGATATTCATATCAAATAAATCGTTTAAGTCATTTTTGATATAAGACACCTCAAGACCATTATCCATTTTAGTCGTTTTAATGGCCTCTTTATAATCTACATATTTTGGCTGAAGTGGTTCTGCTTCTTTATTGTTGAAATTAGTCAGGAATTCTGAACTTTTATCTCTGTTAACATTTACGGGTGTAATTCCAGGGTTTTGAACTTTTACAATCGACGTATCTTCACCTTGTCTTTTATAAGTTATGACATAATTATCTTTGTAAAATCCTTTAGCAAAATCAACTAATTCTTGCTTTGATATGGATTTTAGATCTTCCAAAAATTTCACACGATTATTCCAGTCTTCATGCTTAATAAATGCGTCAACATACATATTTGCTAATGCTGTACTATTTTCATATTGACGCGTCTGGTTAAGTTTTAAATCGTTAACAACAGCATCAATCATCCAGTCATCAAACTCTCCATTTTTCAATTTTTCAATTTGAGCTAACAGTAACAATTTAACTTCATCTAATGTTTGTCCGTCTTTTGGAGTACCATTAAAAGTATGATATCCGTATTCTTTTAAAATAGTTGGAGAACAGCCTGCTCTTTGCACAAGTTGCTGCTGATTAAGGTTTAGGTCGATTAAACCTGCATTTCCGTTAGCTAAAATCATATCACAAAGTGTGATTAATTTTTCTTGTTCGGTACCAGCGCCTTCAGTTCTGAATGCTATCGATACATTTTCAGCAGTTGGACCAAATACTTCTTTAACTACTGGAGAGGTGATTGGTTCTTCTTTTGGTAAGGTTGGATGCACAACATCTTTACTTTCTAATTTTCCGAAGGTATCATTCACCTTTTTAATAGTTTCGTCAAAATCAAAATCTCCAACTAAAACCATTGCCATATTATTTGGCACATAATATTTGTCAAAATAATTATGGATATCTACCATTGAAGGATTTTTTAAATGTTCTCCAGTACCAATGGTAGTTTGTTGTCCGTAAGGATGATTAGGAAATAAACCATCAAGCATTGCAGCATACATCTTTCTAAAGTCGTTATCCTGACCTCTATTAAACTCTTCGAAAACTGCTTCTAATTCGGTATGAAAAAGACGCAACACCAATTGACCGAAACGTTCTCCTTCAACCATTAACCACTTGTCTAATTCGTTGGTTGGAATTTTATTGGTGTATACAGTTTGTTCAAACCATGTGTAAGCGTTAGTACCAGTTGCACCTAATGAACTGATCATTTTATCATATTCATTCGCCACTGCATAATTGGAAGCCTCAAGAGACACTTCATCAATTTTCTTGTAGATTTCTTTCTTTTTTTCTGGGTCAGTTTCAGCTCTGTGTTGTTCATATAAATCTGAAATTTGATCTAAATACGTTTTTTCTTTTTCCCAATCTAACGAACTTATCTCATCAGTACCTTTAAATACCATATGCTCAAGATAGTGTGCTAATCCTGTAGATTCTTTAGGATCGTAGTTTGATCCTGCTCTTACAGCAATGTAGGTTTGAATTTTTGGCTCTTCAATGTTTTTGCTTAAATATACTTTCAGACCATTGTCTAAAGTATACAATCGTAAACCTGTTGGATCGTTAGCAACTGTTTCATAAGAAAAACCACTAGCATCTTTTTGAGACTCGACGGTGTATGCCAAATCTTTGTTGCTGTTTTCGGTTTTACAACTGTAAGCAAAAGCTACAAATGCAACCAAAGCAAATAATTTAATGTACTTCATGTTTGTGTAATAATATTGATTAGTATGTAAAAAAAAATCCGTTAGCTAAAATAGAGCTAACGGAATGATAACGTGATGTTTTTATATATATTTTAACAGAGGATTAACTAATAACTTCTGCTACCTTTTTACCGATTTCAGCAGGAGAATCCACAACGTGAATACCACACTCTCTCATAATCGCTTTTTTAGCTTGAGCAGTATCATCACTTCCGCCAACAATGGCACCTGCGTGACCCATTGTGCGTCCAGCAGGAGCAGTTTCACCTGCTATAAATCCGACTACGGGTTTCTTACTACCACTATTTTGATACCATTTAGCTGCGTCAGCTTCCAATTGACCACCAATTTCACCTATCATAACCACACATTCAGTTTCTGGATCATTAATTAACAACTCAACAGCTTCTTTAGTTGTAGTTCCAATAATTGGATCGCCACCAATACCGATAGCAGTTGTAATTCCTAAGCCTTGTTTCACAACCTGATCAGCAGCTTCGTAAGTTAAAGTTCCAGATTTAGAAACAATACCTACTTTCCCTTTTTTGAATACGAAACCAGGCATGATCCCAACTTTTGCTTCTCCGGGTGTAATTACACCAGGGCAATTAGGACCAATTAAGCGACAATCTTTTCCTTTAATATAATTTGAGGCTTTAATCATATCTGCAACAGGAATGCCTTCTGTAATAGTAATAATCACTTTAATACCAGCTTCAGCTGCTTCCATTATGGCATCTGCAGCAAATGCAGGTGGAACAAAAATAATAGTCGTATCTGCTCCAACTTTATCTACAGCTTCTTGAACTGTATTAAAAACAGGCTTATCTAAGTGCATTTGACCTCCTTTTCCCGGAGTAACACCACCAACAACATTGGTTCCATAATCAATCATTTGACCAGCGTGAAATGTACCTTCACTACCTGTAAATCCTTGAACTATTATTTTTGAATCTTTGTTAACTAAAACGCTCATTTGTGTTTGATTTTTTTATTGAATTTTTAATTAGTAATTCGTTGTGCAAAAATAAGTTTTTTGATACTGATTAATAAACCTTTTTAAACTTTTATTTCTGCGTAAGAGTTTAAGCTTTCAGAACTAGCGTCAGCCAATTGACTTATCTCAAATCCTCTGAAGAGTTTATCATCTTTAACTTCCCAAATTGATATAAAATGGGCAATAGCATCTTCTTTTTCAGGTCGTTCAATGGTTGTAGCGTAAATCGTGTATCTAGACGTTACAACATTATTGTCTTCTAACAGATGGCTTACTCTAAATTTAAATGAGAGATATGATTTTTGAACACCAGAAAGCATATGCTCAACCCCTTTATAATCTAGTTTAGAGAATCCTTTACTACTATTCCAATTTAACTCACAATCGTTGTGAAAGAAATCCATTATAGACTCATCTATGGCTAAATCGGATTGATAAAATTTTCTAACAATATCTTTTGAACTCATTTTAATTTTTTTAGTTCTTCTAAAATTCTAGGAATTTGTTTAATCGAAGCTAAGCGTTTTAATTCCAAACGTGCTTCTTGTATAGGTGTTCCCCAATATACCTTTCCGCCTTCTATGGATTTAGTAACACCTGCTTGTGCTTGTACAACAGCTTTTGCACCTATAGTGATTCCACTAGCTGTGCCTACTTGTCCCCAAATTGTCACTTCATCTTCAATAACGACGCAACCAGCAATTCCAGTTTGAGAAGCGATTAGACATTTTTTTCCAATAATCGTATCGTGACCAACTTGAATCTGATTATCTAATTTTGTTCCATCTCCAATGGTTGTGTCACCAGTAACACCTTTATCAATTGTACAACAAGCACCAATATCGACATGATTACCAATAACAACTCGTCCGCCAGAAAGTAATTGATCATAACCTTCCGGACGTTTCTTGTAGTAAAATCCGTTAGCACCTAAAACAGTACCAGAATGAATGGTGACATTATTACCAATAACGGTATTATCATAAATACTTACATTAGAATGAATGATACAATTATCACCAATTATCACGTTGTTACCAACAAACGTATTCGGTTGAATAACTGTATGCTCACCAATTTTTGCTGAAGGAGAAATTGAGTTTTGAGAGGACTGAAATGGTCTAAAATATTGTGTGAGCTTGTTAAAATCTCTGAAAGGATCATCACTAATTAAAAGGGCTTTACCCTCTGGACACTCAACTTGTTTATTTATAAGAACAACTGTAGCTGCTGACTCTAATGCTTTATTGTAGTATTTTGGATGATCAACGAAAACAATATCTCCAGATTCAACCACATGAATTTCATTCATTCCTAGTACAGGAAAATCGTCAGTTCCTACAAATTCTGTAGAAATAATTGTTGCAATCTCTTTAAGTGTATACGGTTTAGGAAACTTCATTAGTCCTTGATACGTTCTTTATACGTTCCTTTTTCTGTTTCAATTTTTATTTTATCACCTTCATTAATAAATAAAGGCACATTAACTTCTGCTCCAGTTTCTACAGTAGCAGGTTTAGTTGCATTTGTTGCGGTATTCCCTTTAACTCCAGGTTCAGTTGCTGTAACTTCTAAAATTACTGTCGCTGGCATATCAACTGAAAGAGGCATGTTATCTTCAGTATTAATAAGAATTGTAACTACTTCACCTTCTTTCAGCAAATCAGTTCTATCAATAGCAGCTTCTAAGAGTCTAATTTGCGTGTAATCTGCTTCGTTCATAAAATGATAAAACTCACCATCGTTGTATAAGAATTGAAATTTATGAGTTTCAACTCGAACGTCATCAATTTTATGACCTGCAGAAAACGTATTATCTAAAACTTTACCAGTAGTAACACTTTTCATTTTAGTTCTTACAAATGCTGGTCCTTTACCTGGTTTTACATGAAGAAACTCTATAATTTTGTAAATATCGTTGTTGTATTTGATACACAATCCGTTTCTTATATCTGAAGTACTTGCCATTTTATTAGTGTTAAGTTGTTTATTCGTTAAGTAATGTGAGTTGTTCTAAAAATCGAAAGAAAACAGCTCTTATTTTATATTGTTAGTAATCAATTATTTATTAAATCTATTTAAACCTTTGCTTTAATTTGATTTAAAATAACCTTTCATGATTCCTCGATGAGAATTCTTTATAAACTGAAGAATTTCATCACGTTCAGGAGTGGCTTCCATTTCGGCTTCAATTAAATCGGAAGCTTGTGTATTATTATAATTTTTTTGATAGAGCATCCTGTAAATATCTTGGATTTCTCTAATCTTTTCTGTAGAAAATCCACGTCGACGTAAACCAACCGAATTGATACCTACATAAGATAACGGTTCACGACCAGCTTTTACAAAAGGTGGCACATCTTTTCTCACTAGGGAACCTCCTGTAACGAAAGCATGATTTCCTATAGAGCAAAACTGATGTACAGCTGTCATACCAGCTAAAACAACAAAATCTCCAACATTAATATGACCAGCTAATGTGCTGTTATTTGAAAAAATACAATTGTTTCCAACGATACAATCATGAGCGACATGGCAATATGCCATAATTAGACAATTATTACCTATAACTGTTTTCATCCTGTCGGTTGTCCCTCTGTTGATTGTTACACATTCTCTTATGGTAACATTATCACCAATAATAGTTAATGTATCTTCATCATTGTATTTTAAATCCTGAGGTACAGCAGAAATCACTGATCCAGGAAAGATATTACAATTTTTACCAATACGAGCACCTTCCATTATGGTTACGTTACTCCCAATCCAAGTACCTTCTCCAATTGTCACATTACTGTAAATTGTTGTAAAAGGTTCGATGACTACATTCTTGGCGATTTTTGCTCCAGGATGTACATATGCTAAAGGTTGGTTCATTTTATTTTACTTTTGAAATTTGTGCCATTAACTCAGCTTCTGCGCAAAGTTTTCCATTGGCATAAGCGTAACCTTGCATGTGACAAATACCTCGTCTTATAGGAGTAATTAAGTCACATTTAAATATGAGTGTGTCACCAGGAACAACTTTTTGTTTGAATTTTACTTTATCAATTTTCATAAAGAACGTTAAATAATTCTCAGGATCTGGTACAGTACTAAGCACGAGAATGCCTCCAGTTTGCGCCATTGCCTCAACAATAAGAACACCAGGCATTACAGGAGCTCCAGGAAAATGCCCTTTAAAAAACTCTTCATTCATGGTCACATTTTTCATGCCTATGACGTGAGAATCTGAAAGTTCAAATACTTTATCCAATAAGAGGAATGGTTGCCTGTGTGGTAACATATCCATAATTTGAATAATATCCATTAGAGGCTCTTGATTCAAATCTATTTGCGGCACGTTATTACGACGCTCATTTTTTATAATTTTAGAAATTTTCTTAGCAAACTGAGTATTGATATAATGCCCAGGTTTATTGGCTATTACTTTTCCTTTTATTCGAGTTCCAATCAATGCCAAATCGCCAACAACATCAAGTAATTTGTGTCTGGCAGCTTCATTAGGATGATGTAGTGTTAGATTATCTAAAATACCATTAGGTTTAATAGCAATAGAATCTTTTTTAAACGCTATTTTTAATTTCTCCATAGTATCAGGTGATAATTCTTTATCAACATATACTATTGCATTATTGAGATCGCCTCCTTTTATCAAACCATTTTCAAGCAAAGTTTCAAGCTCATGCAAAAAACTAAAGGTTCTTGAATCTGAAATATCTTCTTTAAAATCTGAAATATGATTTAGAGTTGCATTTTGAGTTCCGAGAACTTTGGTTCCGAAATCGACCATAGCAGTCACCTGATATTCTTTAGATGGCATCACGATAATTTCGCTGCCAGACTCTTCATCGGAGTAAGATATCACATCGGTTACAACATATTCTTCACGAAAATCGTCTTGTTCGGTAATACCTGCTTTTTCAAGAGCTTCAACAAAAAACTTGGAAGAACCATCCATAATTGGAGGTTCAGAAGCATCGAGTTCAACAATGGCGTTATCAATATCTAGACCAACCAATGCAGCTAAAACGTGTTCAGATGTTTGAATGGTAACCCCATTTTTTTCGAGACAAGTACCTCGTTGCGTATTTGTTACATAATTTGCATCTGCTTCAATAACAGGAGAACCCTCGAGATCTACGCGCTTAAAAGAAAACCCGTTATTTACTGGAGCAGGACAAAACGTAAGTTTCACATCTTTTCCAGTGTGTAAACCAACACCTGTTAGAGATACTTCTTTTTGTATCGTTCTTTGCTTAACGTCTGTTTTAATTATTGCCATTTACTTTCTTTTCTAAATCATTTATCGTTTTAACAATCTTTGGGAGATTTTTAAAATATACATAAGACTTGTTCCAATCTCCATAATTAAATGATGGTGAGCCTTGTAGAATTTCATTGTCTTTCACATGACGACCAATACCTGATTGCGCCTGTATTCTCACATTATTTCCAATAGTAAGATGACCAACGATTCCGACCTGACCACCTATTAAGCAGTTTTCACCTATTTTTGTAGAACCTGCAACACCTGTTTGGGCAGCTATAACTGTATTTTTACCGATTTCTACATTATGAGCAATCTGAATTTGATTGTCTAGTTTGACACCTTTTCTAATAATTGTTGAACCTAAGGTGGCTCTGTCAATTGTAGTTGCTGCTCCAATGTCTACATAATCTTCAATAATGACATTTCCAATTTGTGGTACTTTACTATATTCTCCATTTTCATCTGGAACAAAACCAAAACCATCAGCACCAACAATTACTCCAGAATTGATAACACAATGATGACCAATTAGTGATTCGGAATATATCTTAGCTCCAGCAAAAACGATGGTATGATCACCTATAGTTACATTATCGCCAATGTAAGCATTGGGAAAAATCTTAACATGGTTGCCAATACGCACATTATTACCAATGTAACTAAACGCACCAACGTACACATCATCTCCTAGAGTAGCTGAATCTGATATAAACGAAGGCTGTTCAACACCTTGCTTATTAAGCTTCACTTGGTTATAATATTCTAATAACTTCGAAAAAGATTTATAAGCATCTTCTACTTTTATT
This sequence comes from Psychroserpens mesophilus, assembly GCF_000826645.1. Classification (GTDB taxonomy): domain Bacteria; phylum Bacteroidota; class Bacteroidia; order Flavobacteriales; family Flavobacteriaceae; genus Psychroserpens; species Psychroserpens mesophilus. The sequence continues at coordinate 33,352 of NZ_JXJP01000003.1, read as the reverse complement.
AAGGTCGTGCTTATCTCATGTTCTGGCTTGAACGTTTTATTAACAATGGTTATGGAAGCTTTGGTCGAATAAATAAATGAGGTGTACTTAGGATTTGACAGAAAGGTTAATGAGCCTTTTGTTCCTTCTTCTATCTTTGAAAGCTTAGAAACTTCAACATCAGGATTCCCTACAATGTCTCCTTCTAAGATTCCAGCTATCTGTTGTGCTGTAAACTTCATTCTCGCAAAAATAGAAAAAATGTATCACATATTTATAGTAGATATAGAGTAGTTTATATTTTAGAAACGGAAGATGCAAAGTTGTCAGTTGTTTAGCTTCATAATTTTCATCTAAATAGCAATTATATTTATTGTGAAATTACAACAAATCAATTCATTATATTTAAATAATACCTGACGAAATTTGAACTAGTCTTTTGGAAAGCAGATGTAATATTTTGTCACTGGTTTTGACAAAGCTTTTATATTAAATTGGTCTGAAGCCTTAACGATATCTACCACTTTTCCGGATTTTTGCAGAATTTTAATGGCTTGCATTTTTGATTGATACGCCTGATTAGAAATACTATCGATAAACACGAAATATTCGGCTTCTTCTCTAGTGATATTGTACTTTTCAATTAATTTCTGAAGATGGGAATTTAATAATTTTTGTGTTATAGGCTTATTTTTTAGCTTGATTTTTAAGAGATTTCTATTGATTATCATTTCGCATAACTGACTAAGTACAAAATCGTCATGGTATTGCCATTCTTTCATTGCTGAAATGATATCAGTATCGTCAAGCTTAGAAAAGGTTTCTAAAGTTTCATCATCAAAATTTTCTAAGGATACTTCATTCGTTAAAAAAAATTGTAAAGCTTTGCTTGACTGAAGTTGCACACCTTTATTCGTTAACTCTTTCGCACGTTTTAAAACTCTGGTTAATAATTGCTCTGCAACTAATCCCGTTTTATGTAAATAGACTTGCCAATACATGAAGCGTCTTGCCACCAAAAATTTTTCAACACTATAAATTCCTTTTTCTTCTACAACCAACCTGTCATTTTCAACATTTAACATGGTAATTAAACGCTCACTATTTACATTTCCTTCTGCAACTCCTGTGTAAAAACTATCACGTTTTAAATAATCTGCGCGATCCATATCTAACTGACTCGAAATTAACTCGCATAAAAACGGTCGCTCATACTCTCCCTTAAAAATTTTAATGGCAAGCGTTAAACTTCCGTTAAATTCCTTATTGAGTTTTTCCATAAATAACAGTGAAATTTCTTCATGCGATACACCATTAACAATGCTGTGCTCCATCGCATGAGAAAAAGGTCCGTGACCAATATCATGTAATAAAATAGCTGAATACAAAGCTTGTTCTTCTTCTTCAGAAATCGTAACCTCCTTAAAACGAAGCACATTGATTGCTTTTTGCATTAAATGCATACAACCAATGGCATGATGAAAACGCGTATGATTTGCGCCTGGATAGACTAAATAGGACAAACCCATTTGTGTGATCCGACGTAATCTCTGAAAATATTTATGTTCAATTAAATCGAAAATTTGAGAATTCGGAATCGTAATAAATCCGTAAATTGGATCGTTAAAGATTTTAAGTTTGTTACTTGTCATCAAACTTTAAAGTTTACATTAATTTTAAACAAATATACATGAACACTATAAATATTCTTTGGGTTGACGATGAAATCGATCTTTTAAAACCTCATATCCTCTTTTTAGAACAAAAACAATACAAGGTTACGACTTGCCAAAGCGGCACCGAAGCTCTAGAAATAATTGATGATTCTAATTTTGACATTGTTTTTTTAGACGAAAATATGCCAGGATTAACAGGATTAGAAACACTGAATGAAATTAAAGAAAGGCGAGCCAATCTTCCTGTGGTAATGATTACCAAGAGTGAAGAAGAATATATTATGGAAGAAGCTATTGGTAATAAAATTGCCGATTATCTCATAAAGCCTGTAAATCCGAATCAGATTTTGTTGAGTTTGAAAAAGAATCTCGATCATTCTCGATTGGTTTCTGAAAAGACAACATCAAACTATCAGCAGGAATTCAGAAAAATTGCGATGGATTTATCTATGGTGAATTCCTTTGAAGAATGGACCGATCTGTATCAAAAATTGGTGTATTGGGAATTACGGCTTGAAGATATTGAAGATGTTGGCATGACTGAAATTCTTGAGTCTCAGAAAAATGAAGCCAATCATCAATTCGGAAAATTTATTGAAAAAAATTATAAAGATTGGTTTGATCATAGAAACGAAGCACCAACCTTATCGCATACGCTTTTTAAAGACAAAGTTGTTCCTGAATTGAGTGATAAACAACCAACGCTTTTAGTAGTGATTGATAATTTACGTTATGACCAATGGAAAGCCTTTGAACCTATCGTTAACAATTATTATAAGAAAGTTTCTGAAACACCATTTTACAGTATTTTACCTACAGCAACTCAATATGCAAGAAATGCTATTTTTTCAGGCTTAATGCCAAGCGATATGGAGCGTTTACACCCAAAACTCTGGAAAAACGACACAGATGAAGGTGGTAAAAACCTGTATGAAGATGAGTTTTTGCAAGGCCAATTAAAACGTTTAGGACTTCAGAATTTAAAAACAGAATATCATAAAATCACCAATCTTAAATCTGGAAAGCGACTGGTTGAAAACTTCAAAACATTAAAGGATAATGACCTTTCAGTAATAGTTTACAATTTTGTAGATATGTTGTCGCATTCAAAAACAGAGATGGATGTTGTTAAAGAATTGGCTTCAAACGATAAAGCGTATCGATCATTGACCGTAAGTTGGTTTAAAAATTCACCATTATTAGAAATGATTCAGCAGGCGCAACAATTAGGCTTCAAATTAATTTTAACAACAGATCACGGAACCATAAACGTTAAGAATCCTTCAAAAGTAATTGGCGACAGAGATACAAGTTTAAATTTACGTTATAAAACTGGCCGAAGCCTTACCTATGAAGACAAAGAAGTTTTAGCTGTTAAAGATCCTGAAAGTATTTGTTTACCCAGTATTACAATGAGTAGTTCGTTTATTTTTGCAAAAAGTGATTACTTTTTAGCCTACCCGAACAATTATAATCACTACGTAAGCTATTACAGAAATACCTATCAACATGGTGGTGTATCTTTGGAAGAAATGATCATTCCATTTGTGGTGATGAATCCGAAGTAAAATATCTATGTACTGCAAAAAAATCCGTTGAAATACACTTTTTCCTAGTTTTTTTCAATTTTTATGCGTATCATTGCCTATAAATTTTTCTTAAAGAAGAGCTTTGAGTTAAAAAATTTAGCACAATACTGTGGAAATAGATTATAACATACATGAATTAGAGTCGGTAGCGACTCAGCTTTTGAAGCAAATCAATTCAAAAATTGTTTTGTTACAAGGCGACATGGGAGCTGGAAAAACAACACTCATAAAAGCCATTGTTAAGGCACTTGGTAGTTCAGATGATGTTACGAGTCCGACATTTTCTATAGTTAACGAATATCAAACTTCAAACGGAGTTAAGATTTTTCATTTTGATATGTATCGTATAGAAGATGAAATGGAAGCCTTAAACTTTGGTTTTGAAGACTATTTAAATTCAGAAAAAAACTGGTTATTTATTGAGTGGCCAGATAACGTGGTAAACTTACTTCCAGACGAGGTAAGTGAGATCACAATTATAGGAAACAATAAGACCTCAAGAACCCTCAAATTGAGCCAAAACGAATTATTAACCCAAAAACCTGCTTATGAGCGTTGCTAAATGCAATAATAAATAGACCACCTTACATCGCATAATTACTGGTAAGTACGGAAAAACCGTAACTATAAGTCGATTAATTGAGTTGTTTTTAACACTCGTTTTAACTGTTTAAAGTATAAGCCTATCTTATATTTGAACAATTAATTAATTAATCCCTTATATTATGAAAACAAAAAAGTATGTATTAGCCATTGCGATTTTCGGTGGAATGCTATTCACAGCTCAAGCAACTGATTTAATCGATCTAGATGGACAAATTAAAACAGAAATCGACAAAGCAAAAGTCAAAGTCCCTACTCACGGATAGTAGACTTAGCACTAAAAGTATAGCAAGCGGGAGTTTTGTAGGTGTATTAATCGCCTTAACTCCTGTTTTCTTTTATTCATATAATTACGTCCCTCAAGTGAAAGTTTGGGACACTTTTTTATTTACATATGATAGTGGCTTTTATGAAGACGCCAAAACTAGTGTTTGGATGATTTTCTCAAAAGTGACTCCATTGGCACTGTTATTTATTTGGTTTTTCACTTGCCGTCATTGGTGGTATCATGCCATATTAGTCCCAATTGCTATGTATATTTATCAAATTATTGGAACTGTTAATGATGATGTTCAATTCTTTGATAATTTTGATTTAATTTATATCGTGCCTATAATGGCCATTGTTATTCCTTCAATTTATTTAATCAGAGCTAAAATGTTTAATAAAATAATTGATGCTGATAAGACTATGGAAGAGTTAGAACAAGAATTCATGATCAAACCTACTACGTTTTGGGGAAAAGTGAAACAGTATTTTTAAACCATTCTTAATAAAACTTAATATAAGACACAGCTCATTAGGCTGTGTTTTTTTATGCAAATACTTTTAATTTAAATCAAAAATATAGAATATGTTCTACAATATCTATATATATCAGATAAAAAAATTACATTTGTATAAATTATAACATATAATTTACTCTTAATTAATCCCTATATACCCTATTTAATAATGAGTAAAACCATACATCGTATTATAGAACTTGTTTCTGAATTAAATTTAAGTGCTCGACAATTTGATATGTCTATTGGAACTGCCAATGGCTATATCTTACGTATGAAAAAAAACAATGCCTCAGTTGGTAGTGATGTCATTGAGCGCATCGTTAAAGAATATCCTCAAGTCAATTTAGTGTGGCTTATCACAGGTAAAGGTGATATGTTTATTACAGAACAAGCTAGACCTAAAACAAGAACAACTAAGGAAATTGAGGCTTATATTGACGACAGACTAAAATCTAAATGGACTGACGAAAAGAAAGCGCTTTTAGATGAGATTTTAAAAGAAATTTCAGATTCAAAATAATAAAATCAAATTGAAATTTGATCTCTTAAAGCTATGAGTTTAATCAAGTAATCTTTTTTACTTATCCCTTCTTTTTCTTTATTTAAATCTGATAGTTCTTTTTTAATCTTTGAATATACCTTTGGATGAATCATTGAAGTTTTAAGCATTTCATTACTAATTTCATCATTAATTTTTAGCCTATGAAATCTCTTATTATAACCCAATCTCCTAGACAATAAAAGTAAGAATATTGAAAAAGGAATGGAAATTAAAAAACTATTAGGAAAATCAAATTCATGTTTAAAACCATAGTCTACAACATAAAAATTAACACAAATTTTATAAATTTCAACATAAATAGGTATGAGTATTATCAACCTCCATCTATGTAAACACGTTAAAAACCAAATTGACAATATGGAAAGAGTTAAAAATTTAACACTTAATATCCAAAAATAGTATTCTACACTCTTATAAAAGCCTGAATCAATTTCAAACCAATTTGTTTTCCATATACTGATTTCAATAGGTGCAACATTGTATATAAAAAAAATAAATGGTAAAATCATTATTGAAATTAAAACCCAAATATCAGTTTTTAGAATTTTTGTTTTAACATACATCTTAATACTTGTTAAATTTTATAAAATTCATTTCTAAGAGAAATAAGTTCTTCTAAATATTTGACATCTTTAACATTGGTAGATTTTTCCTTTCTTAGCTCATTTAGCTTTTTATTTAACTGACATATTTCGTTGTTTTTATCTTCGTAAAGTTCAAAAAACAAGTGGTCAATTTCAACGTCCAAATGAAATTTCAAATCCTTAGCTAAATTATAATTACTTATTTTTTTTGATATAAATAATAATAACAGAATGATAGGTATTGTGATTGGTAAACTTGTTAAATACTCTATTCGATCAACATGAAATTGATTCGGATTGAAAATACTTATTAATTTAAGTAATTCAATAGTAATTATCACTAAAATAGATGATTTCCACCAATGTTTACAAGTGAAATACCAAACAAGACAAATTATAATAATTAGAATTTTCATTTTTGAATGGTAGATTAAGTTCTCTACGTCATAAAACTCAAACTTATTACCATCATAATCTAATATTAAATCATCTAAAAAATACCCAAAAGTTATACCTAATATTATAAATATTATTATTATATCTTTAAGTTTAAACTCTATCATAGTTATAGAAAATTATCTACATCTAATATATAAATTTTTATTTTAACAATTCAAATAATTATTTGTAATTTGAAGTTTCAATTTTTAGCTACATGAGTAAATCTAGATCTCCTTTTACTAAAGCACAATTACTTCCTCAGGAAGAAACCCTTGAAATTTTAAAACAAAAAGGCAATCTGTTTATAGGAATCCCTAAAGAAACCTATTTCCAGGAAAAACGTGTTTGCCTCACGCCAGATGCTGTCTCAGCATTAGTGACCAATGGCCATCGTGTGATGATTGAATCTGGTGCTGGTGAAGGTGCTAATTTTAAAGATAAGACTTACAGTGAAGCTGGTGCAGAAGTCACTAAAGACACAGCAAAAGTTTACTCCTGTCCTATTATTCTTAAAGTAGAACCACCATCTCTTGATGAAATTAAATTGATCAATCCGCAAACGCTGCTCATTTCTGCTTTACAATTAAAAACGCAACATAAATCTTATTTCCAAGCTCTGGCGTCCAAACGTATTACAGCTTTGGCTTTCGAATTCATTAAAGATGAAGATGGTGCTTATCCTGCTGTTCGTTCTTTGAGTGAAATTGCCGGAACTGCCTCTATACTCATTGCTTCAGAATTACTATCAAATGTTAATGGTGGTAACGGATTAATGTTTGGAAACATCAGTGGTGTACCTCCTGTTGAGGTTGTAATTATAGGTGCTGGAACTGTTGGCGAATTTGCTGCGCGCTCTGCCTTAGGCTTAGGCGCGAATGTTAAAGTATTTGATAATTCTATTACCAAATTACGGTGTATTCAATCTAATTTAGGTCGAACTATTTACACCTCAACTCTACAACCGAAAAATTTAATCAAAGCGTTAAAACGTTGTGACGTGGCTATTGGTGCTGTCCGAGGAAAGAACAGATCTCCTGTTATTGTTACAGAACCAATGGTTGACAGTATGAAAGCTGGTGCTGTGATTATCGATGTTAGTATAGATATGGGTGGCTGCTTTGAAACCAGCGAAGTTACTAATCACGATAAACCTACATTTGAATACAACGGTATCACCCATTATTGTGTTCCTAACATTCCTGCAAGATATTCACGATCGGCTTCCGTGTCGATTAGTAATATCTTTACACCTTATTTATTAAAAATTGCCGAAGATGGTGGCATAGAAAATGCCATCCGTTTTGATCGTGGTTTAAAAAATGGGTTGTATTTTTACCACGGAATTTTAACCAATAAATCGGTCGCAGATTGGTTTGACTTAGACTGCAGTGATGTGAATTTGTTGATTTTCTAAAAAACAGAAGATTTAAGCTTTATTATGAAATTAATACACCGAATTGGCTACTACTTAGGCGGCTTTTCTATCGGACTCGTAGTCCTTGCCTTTTTTCTCAGCGGAAAAAAAACATCATGCGATTATAGCCCAAACGCCAGAACCATCAAAAACATTTCCAAAAAAAAGAAAACATATACTGATGTTGCAATGGTAACCATGAATACTTACAGCTTAGATACATTAGACGTGAGCAACCTTATAAAAACAGGAGACGTTAATTTTTCAGAAAGCGACACTAAAACTGATGGCTGTAAAACTTACCTTATTGAAAACACCTACAAAAACAAAGACTTAGAGATGCTTGTCAAAAATTGTGATTCGACAGCAACAATTTTGTCTTTAGAATTTGTAAAGAATTAGTCAATTTTCCTCAATAAAAAATGCCAACACATTCTAAAGAATATATTGGCATAAGACTAACATAAATTAAAATTATCTTATCGGGATTTTCTTTAATAATTCTGTATCATCGTAAACTAATCTTACGATATAAATGCCTCTCGGAAATTGAGAACAGTCAATCTCTTTATCTAGAGACTGAGCACTCGTATTCGTTTTTATTTGCTCTCTATGAAGAACTTTTCCAGACATATCATATATTACAAGTTGATCTACGTCCACTCGATCCATACCTGAAATTTTAACTTTAAGTACATCGGCTGTTGTGTCCTGGAATATTAAAAAGTCGAATGCTTGTTCAACCTGAGGAATTTCTTCTGGTTCGCAATCATCAACAAATACCATCACTGTTGCCTCATCTGAAGATAATGCGTTATACACTAATACAGAATATTCGGTATCTTCACCAGGCGTTACATTAATACTTTGAGTCGTTTCACCTGTACTCCATAAGTATTCTTCTCCGCCATTTGCTGTAAGTGTTACAGTTTCATTTAGACAAACAAATACATCTTCACCAGCATAAGCTTCAACGGTTTCTACTACATTTACTGTTACCGATTTCTGATCTGAACAATTGTTAATGTAACCTGTTACCGAATAGATTGTTGATGCCGATGGACTAACTGCTATGTTAGGTTGTGTCGCACCATTATTCCACTCATAAGAATTAGCTCCACTAGCTGAAAGTGTTATAAATTCACCTTCCAAAATAGTGACCTCTCCACCATTCATAATAACAACATTCGGATTTAAATTTACAAAAACGGTAACATCATCTTGAGCTTGTTCATTACCTTCAAAAACAGTTACAGTATAAGTTTCTGAAGCCCAAGGATTCACTTCTATACTTTGAGTAGTTTCTCCTGTACTCCACAAATAGGCATCACCTTCAGAAGCCGTAAGTATTGTTGAAGTGCCTTCACATATAAATTGATCTTCACCTGCACTAGCTGTAAATATAATTGGTTCTACAGTTACTATAACCTCGTCAGTCGCTTCACAGCCATTTAAGAATCCTGTAACTGTGTAAAGTGTTGTTTGTAAAGGATTAACTACTATACTTTGAGCCGTTGCTCCTGTACTCCAAACATAGGAATCTGCTCCTGTTGCTGTAAGTGTTGTGCTTTCACCTTCTGTGATTGTAATATCAATGCCTGCATCGACACTTGGCAATGTATTTACAGTTACAGTAACATCATCGTTATCTGAAGCTGTGCCTAAACTGTTGAAAGCTGTGACTGAATATGTTGTTGTTGTATTCGGACTAACTTCGATACTCGGACTTGTTTCTCCTGTGCTCCACTGATACGTTGATCCTCCTGAAGCGGTTAAGGTTACTACTTCTCCTTCGCAAATGGTTTGATCTGCTCCTGCATTAGCAACTACAGTTTCAGTTTCTACTGTTACTGTAACCTCATCTGTTGCTTCACAGCCATTTGAAAATCCGGTTACAGAATAGGTGGTTGTACTCGTCGGATTTACTTCAATGCTTGGAGTTGTTTCTCCTGTATTCCACTGATATGTATCTGCTCCACTTACTGTAAGTGTTGTGCTTTCGCCTTCTGTGATTGTAATATCAATGCCTGCATCGACACTTGGCAATGCATTTACAGTTACGGTTACATCATCCGTATCTGAAGCTGTGCCTAAAGTGTTGAAAACTGTTACTGTATATGTTGTTGTTGTATTCGGACTAACCTCAATACTTGCAGTAGTTTCTCCTGTACTCCACTCGTAAGTTGATCCTCCTGAAGCGGTTAAAATTACTGCTTCACCTTCACAAATGGTTTGATCTGCTCCTGCATTAGCAACTACTGTTTCCGTTTCTACTGTTACTGTAACCTCATCTGTTGCTTCACAGCCATTTGAAAATCCTGTAACAGAATATGTTGTTGTACTCGTCGGATTCACTTCTATACTTGGAGCCGTTGCTCCTGTACTCCAAACATAGGAATCTGCTCCTGATGCTGTGAGTGTTGTGCTTTCGCCTTCTGTAATTGTGACATCAATGCCTGCATCTACACTTGGTAGTGCATTTACCGTTACTATTACATCATCGGTATCTGAAGCTGTGCCTAAGCTGTTGAAAACTGTTACTGTATATGTCGTAGTTGTATTCGGACTAACTTCGATACTCGGACTTGTATCTCCTGTGCTCCACTCGTAAGTTGATCCTCCTGAAGCGGTTAAAGTTATTGCTTCACCTTCACAAATGGTTTGATCTCCTCCAGCATTAGCAACTACTGTTTCCGTTTCTACTGTTACTGTAACCTCATCTGTTGCTTCACAGCCATTTGAAAATCCTGTGACGAAATATGTTGTTGTACTCGTCGGACTCACTTCGATAATTGGAGTTGTTGCTCCTGTATTCCACAGATAAGTATCTGCTCCACTTGCTGTAAGTGTTGTGCTTTCACCTTCTGTAATTGTGACATCAATGCCTGCATCTACACTTGGTAATGCATTTACAGTTACTGTAACTTCATCGGTATCTGAAGCTGTGCCTAAACCATTAAAAACCGTTACTGTATATGTTGTTGTTGTATTCGGACTAACCTCAATACTTGCAGTAGTTTCTCCTGTACTCCACTCGTAAGTTGATCCTCCTGAAGCGGTTAAGGTTACTACTTCTCCTTCGCAAATGGTTTGATCTGCTCCTGCATTAGCAACTACAGTTTCAGTTTCTACTGTTACTGTAACCTCATCTGTTGCTTCACAGCCATTTGAAAATCCGGTTACAGAATAGGTGGTTGTACTCGTCGGATTTACTTCAATGCTTGGAGTTGTTTCTCCTGTATTCCACAGATAAGTATCTGCTCCACTTGCTGTAAGTGTTGTGCTTTCGCCTTCTATAATCGTCACATCAATGCCTGCATCTACACTTGGCAATGTATTTACAGTTACAGTAACATCATCGTTATCTGAAGCTGTGCCTAAACTGTTGAAAACTGTTACTGTATATGTTGTTGTTGTATTCGGACTAACTTCGATACTCGGACTTGTATCTCCTGTGCTCCACTGATACGTTGATCCTCCTGAAGCGGTTAAGGTTACTACTTCTCCTTCGCAAATGGTTTGATCTGCTCCTGCATTAGCAACTACAGTTTCTGTTTCTACTGTTACTGTAACCTCATCTGTTGCTTCACAACCATTAGAAAATCCTGTGACGAAATATGTTGTTGTAATTGTTGGACTCACTTCGATAATTGGAGTTGTTGCTCCTGTATTCCACAGATATGTATCTGCTCCACTTGCTGTAAGTGTTGTGCTTTCACCTTCTGTAATCGATACATCAATTCCTGCATCTACACTAGGCAATGTATTTACCGTTACGGTTACATCATCGGTATCTGAAACGGTACCAGTACTATCAAAAGCTGTGACTGTGTAGGTTGTTGTATTTGACGGATTAACATTAATGCTCGCAGTGGTCTCTCCAGTGTTCCACACATAAGCAGCTCCTCCTGTAGCGGTTAATGTAATTTCTGATCCATTGCAAATCGTTTGATCCTCTCCTGCATTGGCAACTACTTCGTTGCCGATAAGAAAAACCGTTACCGAGTCTGTATTTTCGCAGGAGTCAATGGTACCTGTAACAGTATAAGTTGTTTCAATGGTTGGACTAACAGTAATACTCTGCGTAGTTTCACCAGTACTCCATACGTACGAATCTGCTCCCGTTGCTGTTAATTCAATAGAGTCGCCATAATTTATAGTGAGGTCTAATCCTGCATCAACATTAGGTAAAGGATTAACTGTAACTATTACTTCATCTAATTCACTTGAACAACCATTTTGGATGGCCTCTACACTATATGTACTCGTTGTATTAGGACTAACAGTGATACTTTCTGAAGTTTGTCCTGTACTCCACAAATAACTTGTACCACCAGAAGCTGTTATTGTCACTGACGCACCTTGACAGATTTCAACATCTGATCCTGCATTAGCCACTGGAAGTGCGTTAACTGTAACAACTACTGTATCGGTTGTAGTACTTCCGTCAGAATGATTTCCTGTAACTGTATAGGTCGTCGTGTTCGTTGGATTTACATCTACTGAAGCTCCAGTCATATTTCCTGGAGTCCATGTATAAGAATCAGCTTCAGAAGCAGTCAAAGTAGCTGTTTCACCTTCGCAAATAGTGATATCATCTCCAGCTTCTACTTGAAATACAATATTAGACTCCGTATCAGTTCCGTTTAAAAATTCTTCAATATTCGTATAACCATCACCATCTTCATCGCCATTAGCCGTTCTTGTTAAATTTCCGAAGGTATTAGTTTCCCAAAGATCTGCCATTCCATCATTATCTGTATCATAATTAGAAGGTCTTGAATTAAGTGGTAATGTAGGCATGGTCCAGTTTTTGTTAAAAGGATCTGAACTAACATTATTCTGCACATTGTTAATCTTTAAAACATCAAAACTATCTCTATACGTTCCATAACTTCCATCAGCATTTAAAAACTTATTGGCTCCTACGTTTGCTAATACATTATCATATGCTTCTTGTGCACTGGTAATTGTTGGGTTTTCAATTAATGGATGTATTGTCGTAGTAAAGTAAGCATTTGACAAGTTTGAATTAGTATAGAAATTTTGCCACAGATTTCTGTCATCTTCCTGTGGTATTGGATAATAAGTAGAATGATAATTATTAGCGGTATAAATGCTTGGTACAATATTTTGTACTTTGTTAGCACTACCATTTAATGTATGATTTCCTGGTTGTAAATAATTACCAATAAAATTGATTTCTGGGCTACTAGAATTTGCATTAGTTAAACGTGAGCCCCAATTAAAAAACACATTATTAATGATATCATACTGCAGGCCACCTCCTACATTTGGAGTTCTGTGTCCTTGATCAACAAATAAATTATTGATAGATGTCATATTTCCTGTAGGATAATTAGGATTTAAACCAACAATGATTCCTGTTGCATTTTCAGAAAACACACAATTTTGAATCGTGATATCTTGTAAAGGTCCCCAATCTCCACCCATAGCAATAGCTTGGTCATCACAAAAACTGAAAGAACAGTGATCAAATACTAATCCGTCACAACCTGATGATAGAAACCCATTGTGTTCTCTAACATCTGGCTGACCATTATATCGTCCGTTTCTAAAACGTACATATCTCCAGATAGCATTGTTGCATGGCTGAGCAGGTCTGTTATAACCGCCACCCATTTGAATAAGATGATTACTGATTGTGATTCCACCTTCAGGAGCTGTTTGTCCGGCAACAGTGAAGTTTGAGTTTTCCTCAATAAGCTCTATTGCAGATGTTAACACTATGGTTCCACTAACTTCAAATACAATAATTCGAGGCACTGTCATCATAAGTGCATTCCGCAAACTACCAGCACCGGAATTATTAAGGTTAGTCACTTTAACTACAATGCCACCTCGACCACCTGTAACGTAACTACCTGCACCTTGTACATTTGGAAATGCTTTCGTAGGCTGAGAGAAGCTTGAAAGTGCGATAAAAAATATGAAAAAGTAAGTTAGTTTTTTTACAATATTATTGCTAAAACCAAAAGTATGGTTAGCTAGATTTGGGGATTTCATAAGCTATTAATATTTGGGGCTATTAATTAATTGAGAGCAATCTATATATTATTTATGATATTTAACGTTTAAAGTATATATTATTCGATAAAGTGTAATTTTATTACATAATTTTCTTACAAATGTAATTGAACTGTACATTTTGGTAGTTTATCGATAATTTATATACGGGCTAAATAAGAATAAAGATGTCGAGCTCATAAAAAATAATGATGGCATTAAACATTTAAACTCATAAACAACTGATTATCTATTGCCTATATCAAAAAAAAAGAACTCAAATTCATTAAATTTTAGAATACTAATAAAATAAACCATAACTTTTGCCCTTAAAACCACTATATGCTTAAACCTCTATTTAATTGTGAGATAGAATTCTGTCCGTCTCCTCACCTTACTCAAATTTATGATGGCTTTGCAAGACTGAATAAGAAGGGACTCATCACATTGAAGTCCAAACGTATTAAGCTGGAGCATAGCAAACCTGTTATTAAAGTCATAGTTAATAATAAATACACGCTTATCTACGATACCTTAGATGGATTAAATTGGACAGACGGAAGCTTAGAAGAAAATCTTAATTACTTTACCTCTAATTTAGAATGTGATTTTTATTTTAAACGTAGTTTCAAACCAGAACTTCAAGACCATTTAAGAAAAGGCAAATTGTATCCTTTAGGCTTAAATTACCCATTTGATTATGAAGGTACTTATCCTTTGACTCTTCCAGAGAGAGTAAAAGCTTTTGTGAAACAAAACATTAAAAAGGACACCTTCAAACTACATACTTATGAATACCCTCCGTTTAAGAACCCTGACAATAAAATTTTATTTTTATGTGGTTTATGGAATCCTGATCAAGTTAATTCAGATGAATTAAAGGAACAAAGACGCCAAATTAATACGGATAGAATGAATTTTGTTCGCGCTTGTAAATCCGAATTTGGAGCGCAATTTACTGGAGGTATTCAAATTGACGAATATTCCCAGCGCATCGCTAAAGATATATTGGTTCCATTTAAAATTACCAAAAAACAAAACTTCTTAAATGCTATTAAGACGCATAACATTTGTATAGCAACTACAGGTCTACATAATTCTACAGGTTGGAAATTTGCCGAATATACAGCGGCATCAAGAGCTATTATTTCTGAACCACTTCATTATGGCTTACCTGGTGATTTCAAAAAGGATAAAAATTATTTAAGCTTTAGTAACACTGAAGAATTAATCGCTAATATTCATAGTCTGTTAAATGATAAAGTCAAAATGCAGGATATGATGTTTGAAAACTATAAATATTATAATAACTATGTAGATTCAGAAAAAATGATTTTGAATACCTTATTGAAAATTCATAATAGCTAAAAGCCTTTATTCTAAATTTAGTGAATATGTAAACCTTCCTCTGAAGACAATCAAAAGAAATAATGAAATACGTTTCAGTTAAAAATATGACATACACTTGTCATTCATACTATATATGAACCACTTTGTCTAAACTATTGTATTTGGTAAATGTAGATTTAAAAAAAAAATTAATTTAGCTCTGTCCTAAATTTAAAATAAACTAAAGCATTTAAATGTTGTTTTCAAAACCTAACAAATTTAACGCTCTGAGAAAAAAACTTGGTGGAGCTACGCTAACTAATATTATTACAGTTGGCCTTCTTACTCTTTTTGTTAAAGGACTTGGTTTTGGTAAGGAGATTATCATTGCTGAAAATTTTGGACTTTCAGAATTATTAGACACGTTTTACATTGCCATTCTCGTACCAAGCCTTATTTATAATGTGTTTCTTGGTTCATTTAAAAGTGTGTTTATTCCCAATTATGTAAGTACACTTAAACTTAATAAATTACTTGTTGGAAGTTTTCAAAGTACCAGTTTTCTTGTTACACTCGGTGTCGCTGTACTATTTTTTATTCTTGCCTTATTATTTACTGATGTCTATTTAGAAGTCTTTTTTAAAGGTCATACCGAACATTATTATGAACTGGTTAAAAAGCAGTTTTATTACATTGCGCCTTGTATTCTGTTCTGGGGATTTTCTTCTATTATTAACAGTTTACTTACTATAGATGACGAATTCAGATATTCATCTTTAAGTTCGGTATTTACACCAATTGCAATTATTGTTTGCCTGCTTTGTTTTAAAGAATATCTTGGAGATCTCGTCCTGGCAATAGGTACATTAATTGGAAGCATTTTAGGGTTTGTATTTGTTGCTATTATTGCTTTCAACCGAAAATTAATTCAATTACACAAACCAGATTTTACATCAGCAGGTATTAAAACATTGTTTGTTCAGTTACCAGCAAAATTATCTTCTAGTCTGCTTGTTGGAATTAATCCTTTTGTCGATCAATATTTTTCAGCTCAACTGGTTGTTGGATCGATTGCTGCTCTTAACTATGGTATTAAAATCCCAGCCTTTGCTATTGGTATTGTGGGCATTGCTGTTGGTAATGTTATTCTTCCTTATTTTTCAAAACAAGCTGTTGAAGATCTCTTAAACACGTTTAATAAATTACAGAAAATGCTAAAACAACTTATCATTTTTAGCTTAATCATTACCATCATCTTATTTGTATTTTCTTCAACTATTATCAGTTTATTTTTTGAAAGAGACGCGTTTACTAGTTCTGACACTGTTATTGTTTCCAGAATCCAACAAATGTATCTACTCCAGATTCCGTCTTATATAACAGGTTTAATTATGGTTAAATTTTTAACCTCAATAAATAAAAATAACTTTATGGTGTTGACTTCGGTGATTAGTCTGATACTCAATATTTGTTTAAACTTTATTCTTATTGAACAATTAGGCGTTTATGGTTTAGCACTTGCCACATCTATTGTGTCACTTGTTAACAGTGTAATTTTATATCTATATATTTACCAATTAAAGAAGCAACATGTTTAATATTATAACGCCTACATATAATAGACAACATCTTATACATCGTGTGTATGAGTCATTATCTCAGCAAACATACAAAGGGTTTAACTGGATTGTGATTGATGATGCCAGCACTGATAACACAAAGGCGCTTATACAACAATGGCAAAAGGAAACAACAGATTTTGAAATTGAATATTATTGTTTGCCTCATAATCAAGGAAAACCTGAAGCTGTTAATTTTGGGCTTACCAAATGCAATGATAAATATATCATTATTGCAGATAGTGATGACACTTTCGTTTCGAATGCCTTAGCAGATATTAAATCGATTTGGGATGACATCAATGCTCAAAATAAAACTAATATCGCTGCCGTTTGGACTCTTGTTGTCGATGAACAAGACCAAATTAAAGGAGATAAATTTCCTGAAGACAAATGGCAGGTTGGCTTTAAAGAGCGTGTCCTTGATATTAATAAAGAAATAACTGGCGACAAATGGACATCCTGGCGTGCTGATATATTAAAAGCGCATCCGCTTTATGCTGATTCAAAATCGCATGTTGAAGAAAGTCAGACCTGGAACAGAATCAATAAAAAATATGATTTTCTTTGCGTAAATCAGGCTTTTTTAAAAGCGCATGTATCACCAAACAGCTTGATAACTTCAAAAAAATCCAGAAAACAAATTTCCAGAGCTGGCTATTACAGTGCTTTTTACGCTTTAAAGGATGTTAAGACTTCTGATATAATTAAATACAAATACTTCAGAACACAAGCTTTTAATTACTTTAAATCTTGGTTATTTTATTCAGATAATAAATTGAAGCTTAGCTTTCCAAAGTTATTGATGTGCTTTGTTATATTTATAGTTTACATGTTCAAACGCTTAATTAGGAAACTGATATGAAACTTGTAAAATACTTGGCATTGATACTTGTACTTTGGGGCATTCCTAGTTTCTTTTCCTATGATGAAGCTATAGGAAGTGTGTTCAGTTTACTGATGGTTTGTGCTTTGGCATTTTACTATTTTATTAGTGAAAAACGAAGCTTTCTTCTTCCTTTTATCATTCTCGGACTGCTTTACTTTTTGATTAGCGGACTTGTGATGGTTTATGGTGATCCAAAGTATTTCAGAAACGATTTAATAAAGTATTTTGTTTTAATCATTTGTGGCGCCGAATTAGCCAGAGATACAACTAAAAAAGAGTTATTTGTTATACTTACTCTTGGTGCTTCAAGTATATTGGTTCACGCTTTATTTTTTCAAGGTGGTTTTGGTCGCTATAGTGGTTTATATCTCGATCCAAACGGAGCAGGCTTTGTGTGTATCATGGCCTATTGTTTGAGTTTTAATATTAAACCTAAATATCTTAAAAATATGGGTCAGTTTTTGGTCACCTTTGCTGGCTTACTAACCTTTTCAAGAACCTTTATTATTCTCTGGTTACTGGTAAGTTTGATTGCTGTTGTTTCTGACCGAAAAAACTCTTTAAATTTCGGCTTAGGAATTGGCGCATTAATTATTATACTTACCGTTGGTTCCTTGTTAAAAGTAGATGTTAATCGATTTAATGCCTTAGAGAGTATTTTTAATGACAACCAAACAACACAAGTATCTGTGATTAAAGAAGATAGTCGAACAGATACATGGGCAAGATATTATGATGATATTTTAGACAGTCCAATCTTTGGAAACGGTTACAGGCAATTAAGTGGCTATGATGATACGACGCCTGGTGTTCATAACTCTTATTTAATGGTGATTGGAGAAGCAGGCATATTTCCGTTTTTGGTTTTCATCGGAATTTATCTCTTTATGTTATTTAAAAATGTAGCCAGATACAAAACAGAAGTTTTTAAAATCATGTTTGCGACAACGCTTTTTATTTTATTAATGACGACTCATAATTATTTTGATAACTTCCTTTTAATTTTTGTTTCCGTTTGGCTATTTATTCAAACTACGGAAACAGTTTCAGATGAAAATGAAATTGAAGATTTAGACTCAACTGAAACCGAACTCTTAAATAAAACACTTTGACTATAATTCACTTAACAAGTACTTTAGGAGGTGGTGGTGCAGAACAAATGGTGCTTCAATTAGCGAAGCAAAGCAACGCTGTTCATAAAACTGTTGTTGTGTCCTTGTCAAATACTTTAATTGCTTTAGAAAAACGATTTAAAGATCATGATATCGAGTATCATCTTCTTGGTGTTAATTCATTTAAAAATAAGTCTCTTGTTAATGGACTTAAAGAATTTAAATCCATCATAGACAGTTTAGATGATGTGGTGATTCATTGTCATATGTATCATGCTGCACTCTTCGGAATGCTCTACAAATTAAGACACCCAAAGTCGAAATTGGTTTTTACGCTTCATTCCAATATGTTAGAATTTGCTAGCAGACGACTTATATTATTTTTTACGAAACCACTAAGATTTAGAGATATTATATTCAGTCCGAAGGGCAAAAAATGGTATCTGAAACGAAATGCTGAAATCATTGCTAATGGTGTTGATTTTAAAGAGTTTGATTTTGGCGAAAGAAGTAACACCTTTTCAGTATTTAACTTTTTATTTATAGGACGAATCAGCCATGAAAAGAGTCCGCATCGACTCATCGAATGTGCGCAGCAACTTTTAGAACATAACATAACCAATTTTAAAATTCATTTTGTAGGTGATGGTATTCTGAAAGAAGCCATACTCGAAGATGCAAAAAACAGAAACTTAGAAAATCATGTCACATTACATGGCTTTCAACACGATATCAAACCTTTTTTAGCTGAAGCGCATTGTCTGGTGCTTCCTTCGTTATGGGAAGGCATGCCTGTTGTGATTATTGAAGCTGCAGCATCAAAATTACCTGTGATTGCAACACCTGTAGGAAGTATTCCTGATTTTTTAAACACCACTAATGCTTATGTTTCCGTATTGGATACCTTTGATCAATCTATGAAAAGTGTCTATGAAAATTACGATCTTGCTTTACAAAAATCGACGAAATTGTATCATGAAATTGAATCGCAATTTGAAATTAAAAACGTATTCGCTAAACATTTAAGTGTCTATAAAGAAAGCTTAAAAAACTAGTAAAAATTATGTGTGGAATATACGGAACAACCATAACATACTCTGAAAACCAAGTCAAGGATAAACTGAAGCGAACTGCTTTTAGAGGTCCTGACAAAATGGGTTGGCAATCGTACACTAAAAACGATAACACCATTACGTTTGGACATAACAGATTATCGATTATCGATTTAGATCCAAGATCAGATCAACCGTTTACCTATTATGATCATATCCATATTGTGTTTAATGGTGAAGTCTATAATTTCAGAAATTTAAAAACGACTTTAATTGAAAAAGGTTACACCTTTAGAACATCTAGTGATACTGAGGTTTTGTGTGCTGCCTATTTAGAATATGGTGAACAATGTGTCAATCATTTCAATGGCATGTTTGCCTTCGTGATTTACGATGAAAAAAAACAAATACTTTTTGGAGCTCGTGACCGATTAGGACAAAAACCATTTTACTACTATCATAATGGAACCGATTTTGAATTTTCAAGCCAGTTATCATCCATTCAGATGTATAATGATAACTTATCCATTTCTAAAAAAGCGATTGGTTATTATCTAACTTGGGGACATATTCCAGATCCGTATTCGATACTAAACGAAGTACAAAAATTAAAGGCTGGACATACATTTACATATACGATTTCTAATGGTAAACTCTCAACAAATTGCTATTGGGATATTGATTACAAAGGCGAAACTAAATACAAAGGAAGTTACGATGAGGCCAAAGAAACTTTAGATGGCTTACTTCACAGTGCTGTCTCAATGCGTTTATTTGCAGACGTTCCTGTTGGCGTATTTTTATCTGGAGGCATCGATTCATCAGCAGTTGCTGCAGTTGCAACTAAAAGTTCTAATGCTAAAGTTAAAACGTTTTCTGTCAAATTTAATGATGCTGAATATGATGAAAGTCAATATGCGCAAGCCGTTGCAGACCACTTAGAAACCGATCATAATGTCATTCATTGTGATTATAATGAAGGCTTAAATCTTATTGAAAACTTTTCGCATTACTATGATGAACCGTTTGCCGATTCATCAGCAATACCTTCTATGTTGCTTGCCAAACACACAAAAGAACAAGTCACTGTGGCGCTTTCAGGTGATGGTGGTGATGAAAGTTTCTTAGGTTATAGTCGATACAATTGGGCTAGAACTAAAAGTAAATTGTACGACATTCCGTATCCAATCCGAAAGTTATCTTCAAATATTTTAAAACATGTTCCGAATTATAAATTAAAAATTGTTGCTGAAGGACTTAAAGCCAAGAATAGAAATCTCGCTTATTTAAGCGTAATGACTGGCATTAATTTGTCTTATGTAAAGGATGCTGAACAATTCAGAGATATTGATGATAAATTTTATTTAGATCATTCTCATAAGAATCTGCTGGAACGCATTTCAGACTTTGACCTAAAAACCTATTTAAATTACGACATTAATACTAAAGTCGATCGTGCAACAATGGCGTATTCTTTGGAAGCCAGATCGCCTTTAATGGATTTTAACATTGTTGAATTCGCCAGATCTTTGCCAACTGATTACAAATTTCAAGGCAACAATCAAAAGCGAATTTTAAAAGATGTGCTTTATAAATATGCACCTAAAGAATTCTTCGACAGACCGAAAGCAGGTTTTGCAATCCCTTTTTCAAGGTGGTTTCGAGAGGATTTAAAAGATTATGTTTTAAGTGAACTTGATGATGAGAGCCTTAAAAATATTCCGAATATTAATATTGAAAATGTAAAATTCATGATCAAACAGCACATGGATGGTTCATGGAACAGATATCCTTTAATCTGGAAATTAATCGTGCTTAAACAATGGTTGAATGTACAGGGAAAAGGCTTAACAATTAAATAGAAAGTTATGTGCGGAATAAATGGCATATTATACAAATCGTCTAAAGATGATCAGGCTGTAAAACAGGCACTCACTAAAATGAATAATCTTATCATTCACAGAGGTCCTGATGAAGATGGTACATTTAGTTTCTCAGGTACAAACTTCGCATTAGGAATGGCAATGAGACGTTTATCTATTATAGATTTAAGCTCAGGTCAGCAGCCCATTTATTCAAAAGACAAGTCCATCGTTATTGTTTTTAATGGAGAGATTTATAATTACAAACTTCTCAGAGAGCAGTTAATCATTGATGGTGTTGAATTACATACCAACAGCGATACCGAAGTCATTTTAAAACTATACGAACAAAAAGGTGTTGAGGCTTTCAAACTTTTAGATGGAATGTTCGCATTTAGCATTTATGATGCAAATATGAATAAAGTCTTTATTGCTCGTGATTTCTTTGGCGAAAAGCCTTTGTACTACACAGACAATAAAGATAAACTATGTTGGGCTTCAGAATTAAAATCGCTCGTAAATCAATTAGATTATAAGCCAGAAATATCTAAAAAAGGTTTAAACCTGTATTTCAAACTCACTTATATTCCAGCTCCTTTTACCATTTATGAAGGCGTAAATAAACTTGAAGCCAATAAGTATATCGTTTATGACACTCAAACCTTTGAACTTAACATAGAAACGATTCATAAGGAAAAACCAAAAACGACTTCTAATGTATCTTTTAATGATGCTAAAAAGGAAGTAAGACAACGTGTTTTTGATAGCGTGGCGTCTCGATCAATTGCTGATGTGCCTTTAGGAACATTTTTATCTGGAGGTGTTGATTCTTCAGTCGTGTCGTTTTGTTTGTCTGAAATCAATGATTCAAAAATTGAAACGTTTTCCATTGGGTTTGAAAAAGCATCTTATGATGAAACGGATAAATCAAGAGTTGTAGCAAATCAAATTGGAAGCAATCATCACGAGTTTATTATTAACGAAAATGATTTAAAGCACAATATCAACGACATTCTTTTAAATTTCGATGAACCCTTTGCCGATTCGTCTTCACTCCCAACCTATTTGGTTTCAAATAAAACGAGATCCAATGTCACAGTGGCTCTAACTGGTGATGGTGGTGACGAAGTTTTTGGTGGCTATAATAAATATTACGTCGGAAAACTAAATCAGAAGTACACTAATGTCGTTCCAAAAGTGCTTCATAATCAAATTGATAAATTTTCAGATTCGTTCCTGAAACGGAAAGATGATAACAGAGGTTTTAAATACAAACTCAATAAATTAATCAAAACCATTAGCTATGATGACGATTATTATTGGGGAATTATTTCTCTCGGATTTCAAAATGATGAGATTAACCAATACTTAAATACCGATTTTCAAAGTCCTTCAGTTTTTGACTATTACAAAGCTGAAACGAAAATCAGTTCACCAAAATCGCTTAATGATTTTAGAACGATAGACAGGCACATCAGTTTAGAAGGCGATATGCTAGTAAAAGTAGACAGAACTAGCATGATGAATTCTCTAGAATGCAGAGCTCCTTTTTTAAATCGAGAACTGTTTGAATTCACGATGACTTTACCTGAAGAGTATTTAATCAAAAAATGGAGTAAAAAACACATTTTAAAGGAAGCCTTTAAAGACGATTTTCCTGAAGGTTTTTTAGAAAAATCTAAGCAAGGTTTCGGAGTTCCGGTTGGAGATTGGCTTCGTGAAGGATTAAGACAAGAATTGGAACGTTACATTGATTTGAGCTTTTTAAAACAACAAGCTATTTTTAATTCTGATACAATTGTTAATCTGGTTAAAAATCATTTATCAGGTAAGCAAGATAACACGTTTAAAGTTTGGACGTATTTCTGTTTTCAAAAATGGTACACGTATACCTACAACATTTAAAGATGCTTTATTTAATTGCTATTTTTTATTTACATTTGGCAACGTGTTTTTTCACATATCCCTCGCTCAAACATCAAAATATAGCTGATATAAATTACAGTTTTTTATCAGTTGTTGATGTTCCTCAAAATATCAAAATAGTAAACGCTATTCATGACCATGAATGAAAAGAAAATAAAAATATGTTTTGTTTTGCCCGCTCTAAATGCTGGAGGAGCGCAACGCATCATGTCGTTCTTATCGCAGAATATGAGCAAAGACAAATTTGATTGTACACTACTAGTCATTGCTAAAGCCGAATCAACAGATTTTGATGTATCGCATGCTAAGGTTCATTATTTTGACAAAGATCGTTTGTTGTTAGTCGCAAGGCCTCTGTTTTTATACTTTTTAAAGCACAAGCCAGATATTGTGATGGGATCTATTGGCCATGTGAATAAACTTCATGCACTCTACTCCTTCTTTTTAAGAAAAACAACATTCATAGCCAGAGAAGCTAGCATCAATAGTATTATGTCTCAATACAACCGAAGTACACATGTTACCGGTTTTGTATGGTTATTTAAAAACTATAGAAAATTTTTAAATCGTATTGTTTGTCAGTCAGAACAAATGGCGACATATATGCATGAAGATCATGGCATTCCAAAAGAACGTATCCATATCATCAACAATCCATTAACAGTTGAAGCTAAAGTAAAAACGCCTTTAAACAATGAAGTTAAACAATTAATTACAGTTGGCAGACTCAGTCCTGAAAAAGGTCATGAACGAATATTAAATATTTTGTCGAAATTAAACACCGACTGGCATTATACCATTATTGGTGAAGGCAATCAGTATGAAATCCTGATGGAGCAAATAAAAACCCTTCATTTTGAGGATAAGGTAACTTACATTAAATATACAAGTCATGTGTCTGATTACTTAAGCAAAAGCGATGTCTTTATTCAAGGGTCATATGTTGAAGGCTTCCCAAATGCAGTTATGGAAAGTTGCGCTGTAGGAACACCAGTTGTTGCTTTTGTTGCGCCTGGCGGAACAAAAGAAATTATTCAAAATGGCATCAACGGATTCATTGCTAATGATGAAGAAGAATATCTAAATCACCTGAATGAAGCCTTATATAAAAAACAATGGAATCCCGAGATTGTAAGCAAATCTATAACCGATAAATTTGATAAAAAGATTATTCTGAGTAAATATGAAGATTTGTTTTCAGACATTGCACAATCTAACTAAGAGCAAATGACAATAGTACACTTAAATATTGGTTTAGGAGGTGGAGGTGCCGAACATATGATTCTTGAAATGGCTAAGAAAAGTCATGAAGACGGAATTGATACTGTTGTGTTAGCTATCACAAATAACGACCAGATTGCATATAAGTTTGCTGAAAACAATTTAAAATACCACTTCTTAGGAATCAACTCTCCTAAAGGTTTCTTTAATGGAATAAAACAAATGAAGCAGGTTTTATCTTCCTATGATAATATCGTTTTGCATTGCCACATGTTTCATGCATTAGTCATCGGAATTTACTTTAAATTATTTGTTAGAAAAGTCCCGATTGTATTTACACTTCATAATATTCTGGTGGAAGAAATCTACAGACGATGGTTCTTGTTTTTCACTAAAGCCTTCCGAAAAATCGATATAAATTTTAGTGAAGATGCTACCAAATGGTATTTAAAAAAAATACAAGTTATTGCTAATGGTGTAGACTTCGAGAAATTTAAGTTAGATAAAGAGCGAACATTCAGTACTTCTGAAACATTCAAATTTCTGTACTTAGGTCGTATTGAAGAGCAAAAAAACCCATTAGTTCTTCCTAAGTTAGCCAAACAACTACTGAATGAAGGCATCACAAATTTCGAAATACGTGTCGCTGGAAATGGTGATATGAAAGACGAATTAGAATCTCTAATCAAAACCGATAATCTCGAAAAGTATATTAAACTTTTAGGGTTTCAAAAAAATGTCAAACAGCAATTGTTTAATGCGCATTGTATGATTATGCCTTCACTTTGGGAAGGATTACCAATTTCGCTAATTGAGGCTTCAGCAACCAAACTTCCCATTATTACAACACCTGTTGGTAGCATTCCGAAGTTTTTTAAACCTTCTAATTGTTTTGTTCCAGAGATTGAAAATTTTCATGCAGCCATGGTTTCAGTCATGGAAGATTATGATAATGCAACCAAAAAAGCAAATCAGCTTTACGAAGACAACAAAAGTGTATTTGATATCAATTCAGTTTATAAAAAACATTTAAAATTATACCAGTCGGTCATTAGCAACTAATGCAAAAACTCATTCGCATAACAACAGTTCCGTCATCCTTAAGAACACTTTTAAAAGGACAATCTCGATTTATGAGTAATCATTTCGAAGTCATTGGTGTATCAGGAGATGGAGATGCATTAGCCGAAGTAAGACAAAATGAAGGCATTAAAACGCATGTCGTTGAAATGACACGAACGATAACGCCTTTTAAAGATTTGAAAGCTGTGTATCAGTTATACAAGTTTTTCAGAAAAGAGAAACCGTTCATTGTTCACACTCATACACCAAAAGCAGGAACAGTTGGTATGCTTGCTGCAAAATTAGCTGGAGTTCCGCATCGTTTGCACACTATTGCTGGTTTACCATTATTGGAAGCTACAGGAAAAAAGCGCAAGCTGTTAAATGCAGTTGAAAAATTCACCTACAGTTGTGCGACGCTTATTCTTCCGAATTCGTTTGGTTTAGAGGAAATCATTTTAGATCAAAAATTCACCAAACCCAGTAAATTAAAGGTGATTGGTAACGGAAGTTCAAACGGAATTAACACCGAACACTACGATGCTGCTTTGGTTTCAGGAGAAGTTAGAAATAATCTAAGAAACGAATTAAATATCGCTGAAGAAGATATCGTTTTTATATTTATAGGACGTATCGTAAGAGATAAAGGTATTAATGAATTGGTTGCAGCTTTCGATACGCTTTCAGAAAGAAATAAAAATTGCAAACTCTTATTGGTTGGTCCTCGAGAAAACCATTTAGATCCACTTTTGCCAGAAACGGAAGCCTTAATAAAAGGAAATAAACAAATTATTGCTGTTGGAGTTCAAAAAGATATTAGACCTTACGTCGCCATCTCTCATGTGCTTACATTTCCTAGTTATCGTGAAGGATTTCCAAATGTTGTGTTACAAGGAAGTTGTATGGAATTACCTTGTATCGTTGGAAATATAAATGGTTGCAATGAAATTATTGAACATAATGTAAATGGCTTGATTATTCCTGTAAAAGATGCCAAGGCTATCGAAAATGCTATGCAGTTTATGATCGATTATCCTGAAAAGCGTCAAGCTATGATTGCACATTCAAGAAGCCGAATTATAGAACGTTATAAACAAGAATTTGTCTGGAATGAAATTTTAAAAACCTATCAAACTCTAAACTAATGAAACTCTACAGAAACGTCATAAAACGTCTATTGGACTTTATTGCTGCCAGCATTGGTTTTATCTTATTGTTTCCTGTTTTTGCTGTGACGTGGTTGATTTTGATGATTAAAAATAATGGATCTGCTTTCTTTTTTCAGGAACGACCAGGAAAAAACGAACGTATTTTCAAAATCATAAAATTCAAAACCATGAATGATAAAAAAGATGCTAATGGAGAACTGCTTCCGCCTGGTGAACGCCTTACCAAAACTGGCATCTTTGTACGAAAATATTCTTTAGATGAAATTCCGCAGTTATTAAATGTCATTAAAGGTGATATGAGTCTTATTGGTCCAAGACCATTATTAATTCGATATTTGCCGAGATACAATGCATTTCAAAAACAACGCCATAATATCAAACCAGGCATTACAGGTTGGGCTCAGGTAAACGGAAGAAATGCCATTAGCTGGGAACAAAAATTTGAGTACGATGTTTGGTATGTGAACAATCTTTCTTTTGCATTAGATTTAAAAATTCTATTTTTAACCATCTATAAAGTCTTTAAAAAAGACGGAATTTATAGTGTAGATAATGATATCGTACCAGATTTTACTGGCACAGAACCAAACCAAAATACATAAATGAGTATCAACTTACTTTTTACTTGTGCAGGACGACGTAATTATTTAATCAATTACTTTAAAGAAGCTATAAAAGATCAGGGCAAAATATTTGCAGCAGATATGAGTCCCTCTGCTCCTGCTATGGTAGATGCAGATGTTGCTATTATTGTTCCTGGAATTTATGACTCGACTTATATTTCAGCCTTAAAAACGATAGTTAATGAACATCAAATTGATGCCATTATATCATTAAATGATTTAGAGTTACCTATATTATCTAAGCATAAAAATGATCTTGAGAGCACTGGAGTTAAGGTTATTATCTCTAATGAAGATGTGATTGACATTGCATTTGATAAAATGAAAACCTTCGATTTCATATCAAAAATTGGTTTAAAAACACCACAAACTTATACGTCTCTTAATAAAGCTAAAGAAGACATCTATAACGGAACACTTAAATTTCCTTTAGTAGTTAAACCTCGTTGGGGAAGCGCTTCAATAGGAATTGATTTTCCTGAAACTGAAGAAGAATTAGATTTAGCGTTTAGGCTTCAGCATATAAAATTGAAAAAATCTATTCTCAATACAGCTAGTGAAGACGATTTAGACAATGCGATTCTCATTCAGGAGAAAATGAATGGTCAGGAATTTGGAATGGACATTGTGAATGATTTTGAGGGTAATTATTTTGGAACATTCGTCAGAAAAAAATTAAACATGCGTTCTGGCGAAACCGATAAAGCGGTGTCGGTTATCGATGAAAAATTTGAAGCGCTTGGCAAAGTCATCTCTAAAAATTTAAAGCATGTTGGAAACTTAGATTGTGATGTTTTTGTTTCAGGAGACGAACTTTATTTATTGGAGTTAAATCCAAGATTTGGAGGAGGTTATCCGTTTTCACATGAAGCAGGAGTTGATACTACAGCTATTTATATAGAATGGTTAAAAGGCAATACTGATGTGACGAAATACAACCAATATGTCGCTGGAAAATTATTTTCTAAATGCGATAGAATGCTCGAAATAGAATCGCCTACTTTAACGTAATTCGTTGTGCTTTTTTAGATCCTGAAATCACATACTCTTTAGCATTTTCAGAAGTCTTGTAAACCTTTATATTGTCAATAGGTTCCGGATTTGCGAAAGCAAACGTATAGACATATTGTTGTAAATAACTGTACGTTTCTATATTGTAATCAATAGGCAGATAATGGCCGGAATTTGCTTCAAAACCATCTAGTTTTTCAAATTTAATCGCTTCATATTCAAAAGACTCTTCAGGTTTCCCTTGCAATAAAAACTTAGCTTTTCTATAAAGTTCATTAACCTTTTTACGTCGTAAATAAAGTTTGGTTTTGAAAAAGGTTTCAACTAGATTGGCTGTAAGTGTTGATATGATTGATTTTGAATCGTATAAAATATGGTAATTAAAATCATAGATTAGATTACTCCATTTATGCTTATAATCGAAATCGCCTTTAGAGAAATCTGATATGCTATAGTTATTTTCAAAACACCATTCTAACAATTTAATGATAGATGTTTTTCCAACACTGAATTTGTAGTAATCAGGATCAAAAACTGTAATGGTTTCAAATAAAATAGCTTCCGAATGAAAATTTAAAGTCACACCTATTGGAGTGTCATCTCTGTATATAATCAATAGTGAAGCTTTTTTCTCTTGCAACATCACATAGACTAGTTCTTTATAATAATTCCATTTTTCAGGACTCAAATGATGATAATTTACCTGTTTACCCGCAAAACGTTTATTTAAAAGACTGTAGAAACTATCAAATACCTCGATAAAATCAGACTCATTGATTTCTCCATGCAGAAAAGAATATTTAATATTAAAACACTCTTCCAATCGCCTTTGATTGGACCTGAACTCTCTTCGGTTTTTTGAACTAAATTGCGCATTAATGTATTCATCTTGATTTGTATAAGATGAAATATCCATTAGAAATCCTTGATATTGGAACACTTTTTTTAAACGAAGTGACGATGGGTTATCCCTTGCTAGTTCTCTTACATTAAAATAGTCTGGAACATCATAAATTAAGAATGTTTTTCCTTTATAATCTGTAATTGACGTATGCAACTCATAAAAGATACCCTTAGTTAAGTTTTTTCCAATATTAATATAAAGTGGTAGAATTGAATGCTTTAAAAACTGCACACCTGAAATAAAATCGAAGGATTTTGATAACTTAGATCCATTAAAGTGTTTAGACCACACAGTAACAAAACTGGTTGATGTAAATGGATTTTGTTTCATTAATTAAATCTAGCTTTCATTCATAATACAGGACAAATGTAATATAATGTATATATTTTTACTTGTGGAATAAAAACAATTTTAAAAAATTTAAAAAGAACACGAAAATAGGGCCAATATTTTTTATTCAAATAAGGTCATAATGACATATATATCGTATAAACTTGCTATTTATCGTGATAATTTGGTTAGTGAAAGTGGATTGATGCATCTTTATCAATGAATGTTCTTGTGTACACCTGAACTTTCAAACCCAAATCCCTCACTTAACAATAATATTGAATAGTAATTAATTTACTACTTAACAATTTGATTATGGATTCTAAAATATGGTTGTCATCTCCACATATGGGTGGAAAAGAACAATCTTATGTCAACAATGCTTTTGAGACCAATTGGATTGCTCCTCTGGGACCTCATGTTAATGGTTTTGAAAGCGACCTTCAAAATTATCTTAAAGAAGATTCTCATGTTGCTGTTTTAAGTTCAGGAACTGCTGCACTTCACCTTGCTCTTATTTTATTAAATGTGAAAGAAGGCGACGAAGTGATATGCCAGAGTAAAACATTTTCAGCTTCAGCCAATCCTATAGTATATCAAGGCGCTACTCCTATTTTCGTTGATAGTGAAGCAGACACATGGAATATGTGTCCGGAAACCCTTGAAATTGCTATACAAGACAGAATTAAAAAAGGAAAAAAACCGAAAGCTATAATAGCGGTTCATCTGTATGGAATGCCATATAAGGCTGATGAAATTCACAATATTGCTAAAAATTTTAATATTCCTGTAATTGAAGATAGCGCTGAAGCACTAGGAAGCTCTTACAAGAACCAGAAATGTGGAACATTTGGTGATATTGCTATTCTTTCATTTAATGGAAACAAAATCATAACAACTTCAGGTGGTGGAGCTTTAGTAACTAAAAACGAATCCATAAAGCAGAAAGCTGTATTTTTATCTACTCAAGCCAGAGATAATGCTGTTGAATATTTACATTCTTCAATTGGTTACAATTACAGATTATCTAATGTTTTAGCAGGAATTGGCAGAGGACAAATGGAAGTCTTAGATGATCGTGTTGAAGCAAGACGATACAATTTTGAAACTTACAAAACGCAATTAAGCGCTATAGATGAAATTTCATTTTTGAATGAACCTGAAGGGTTTTACTCTAACCGATGGTTGAGTTGTATCTTAACACCTTCAGAAACTATTCGAGAAGGTCTAAGATTAAAACTTTTAGAGTACAATATAGAATCAAGACCACTTTGGAAACCTATGCATCAACAGCCTGTTTTTAAGTCGTGCCCTAGTTATTTGAACGGTGTTTCAGATGACTTATTCAAAAAAGGCTTATGTTTGCCTAGTGGATCAAACTTAACTGAAAATGAATTGAATAGAGTGATTTCTGCAATAAAAACGTATTTTAGAGCATGATTAAACGTCAACTTCAAAACATATCGCAAAAATATGCTTCCAAATGGCTGGTAATGCTATTCGATCTTATCGTTGTAGCGTTTACGTTTGTCGTTGCCTATATCATCCGTTTTAACTTTAAGATTGACTTTGATATTGAAGTCATGCTAAAACAAATTCCGTTTGTTTTTCTTGCAGCATTTATAAGCTTTTTATTAGTTGGTTCATACAAAGGCGTAGTACGATTTACAGGGTTCAAAGATGTTGTAAATATTATTATTGGAGTAAATATCTTAGCAACGATTCTTATTGTTTCAACGTTTCTAAGTAGAAAACTTAATTACGAAAGCATTTTCAACATTTCCGGATCAGTGATTTACATTCACTTAATGCTCAATATCTTATTTATTATTGGCTTTAAACTCTTTATAAAATCTATGTATAACCACGTAATGCAAGATTTTAAAAACAAAAAAAGAGTGATGATTTATGGTGCAGGAAGTTCAGGTATGCTTACGTATGATGCCATCACCAATGACCCAAAAAACAGTCATGAAGTTGTTGCCTTTATTGATGATAATGATCGAAAGGTTGGAAAAAAAATAAACACCTTATACGTTTACAGTTTAAAAAAGATAACTCCAGATTTTATAGAAAAACAAGCTATCGAAGAAGTTGTTATTTCTATACAGAATATTGAACCAGGCAGATTACTTGAAATTTCCAGTATTTTATTTGAATTAGGTTTAAAAGTTAAAATCGTTCCTCCTGTTCAAACATGGATTGATGGTGATTTGAGTGTCGGACAAATAAAAGATGTTAAAATTGAAGATCTTCTGGGAAGAGAACCAATTTCTATTATTAATCCGGCTTTAGTTCACGAATACGAAAATCAAATTATTTTTATCACTGGAGCTGCTGGATCTATTGGTAGTGAAATTGCTCGAAAAGCAACAAACTACGCTTATAAGAAATTAATTCTCATTGACACTGCTGAATCTGCGCTGTATGAACTTCAACAAGAGTTTATCCAAAAAGGCATTAAAAACTTTATTGCTATTGTTGCAGATGTTCGTGATAAAGTGAGAATGGAAAGTTTGTTTAATATCTACAGACCAAAAATCATCTTTCACGCTGCTGCCTATAAGCATGTGCCATTAATGGAAAACAATCCTTACGAAGCTGTAAGTGTTAATATTCGAGGCACAAGAAATATGGCTAATCTGGCTGTAAAACATGGTGTCAATAAATTTGTACTTATTTCAACAGATAAGGCAGTGAACCCAACAAATGTAATGGGAGCAACCAAACGTATTGCTGAGCTTTACGTGAATTGCCTTCAAGGAAAAGGCCAAACAAAATTTATAACCACACGATTTGGAAATGTATTGGGTTCCAACGGATCGGTAATTCCTTTATTCAAAAAACAAATTGATGCTGGAGGTCCTTTAACCGTAACTCACGAAGATATAACAAGATACTTTATGACGATTTCTGAAGCGTGTCAATTAGTTTTAGAAGCTGCAACAATGGGTAATGGTGGTGAAATTTTCGTTTTTGACATGGGAGAATCTGTTAAGATTTTCGACCTAGCAAAAAACATGATTATTTTATCTGGCCTGCGTTATCCTGAAGATATAGATATTAAAATAACTGGCTTACGACCAGGAGAAAAAATATATGAAGAACTTTTAGCTGATGGTGAAAAAACAAGACCTACCTATCATGAAAAAATCATGATTGCTAAAACCAAAGCCATTGATGCAGAAGATATTTCAGATAAAATTGCCA
The DNA here is from genome assembly GCF_000826645.1 of Psychroserpens mesophilus. Lineage (GTDB taxonomy): Bacteria > Bacteroidota > Bacteroidia > Flavobacteriales > Flavobacteriaceae > Psychroserpens > Psychroserpens mesophilus. The sequence goes on along the minus strand of NZ_JXJP01000003.1, from coordinate 370 downwards.
ATCTATGCTTGGTAAACTCAAAAGTGCAAAACTTAGAAGTTGTATCTTTAATTAAACAAATACTACCAGAATATATTTCTAATAATTCTAAATTTGAAGTGTTAGATTCAAAAAAATAATCAATCTTATCAATAAATTATGACCTACAATACAAAGCCTTTACATTATTTAATACTAGTCGTGACATTAGTCTTATTGTCGTCATGTGGCAGCAGAAAAGAACTTGTTTATTTTCAGGATGAGCCAATCACTAGTGATAACCAAAGTGAATTGAGTAATGATTTTGATATTCGATATAAACCTAATGATTTATTAACCATAGATGTTTCAGCTGAAGTATCAGAATCGGTTGCAGCTTTTAATCTTCCAG
>NZ_JXJP01000029.1 GCF_000826645.1 Psychroserpens mesophilus | reverse complement strand
TTTATTCAGGACGGGTCAAGCTTGTTGGCAACGTATTTGTGTATGGCTAGTTGCGTTGGTGATAACTAAGTTAATAAAAGAAACCGAACCATTAGGAAAATCCGCTAGGATTTTCCGAGTACACACAGATCAAGCAATTAGTTATAAACGTTGTTGGCAGTAGGATTTTGTTCAGGTTTAATCAATATTTCATTCAGGAAATCTTTTTCAAGCTCCAATATACTTTGCTGTCTAAATTTTAAATAAGTTACAATTCCTTTATGTGGTAAATCATCAAAATAATAGTCCAAATGTTTAGCTTCGTAGCCATTTATTGCAATTACGCTATATGCTCCAGCTTTAGCACGTATTCTATTCTTTGTTTGATTGTTATTTGCTAATTTTAAAAGCTCTTTTTCGTACAATTCCGTTTTCTTTATATATTCAGTTCCCTTATCGGAATATCTACCATTGGTAAAAAAAGGATTAACATTATTTTCAGCGTATTGCTTTTCAATTCCGTTCAAATATTTTAAATAATCTTTCGTGAGTTTATCGTATTTCTGAATTTTAATTAAACTCAAACTGTCATAATCGTTTCTTAAAATTTTTGCGTGAATATCATCCATCAGAAATACAATAGATTGATCAGTTTTCGTGCTTAAAATCCCAAACATTCCATCAATATCTTTTCCAAAGATTGAGTTAGATTCCGTTTTTTGATTTGAATTACAGGAAGTGATTATAATTAATAAAAGAAAGGTTGTAATGTATCTCATAGGTTTCTTCATCTTACTGCCAACGTGTTTGTGTAAGGTTTGTTGCGATTATTTACGCTAAAGTTAGTGAAAAAGGTTCGACATTTTATAGCCTTCAAATTTTTCCGCTGGAAAAATGCAGAAGCAATGAACTTTACACGTTGTTGTAAGCAGTACTTTATTCAGGTAATAGCCTTTCTAGTTCTTCTATTTCTTCCTTAAATTTATTTTTATCAAATTCAGATAGTTCCATTTCCAAATTATGTTCTTTACAAAATTCAAGTATTCTATCGCTCATAGTTTGAGAAACTTCAGTGTTTTTAATTACCGAGTTTTTCATTTTCATTTGTAATTCAGTGTTTTCTTGTAAATCGGTTAGGCTTGTTTTTGCCATTGGCTTTATAAAATCCTCTAAAAAACTTTCACTAAAGTCAAAATATTCCAAAGCTTCTTTTTTCAGATTAATATCCGATTTTATGTCGTCAAGGTTTTTTATTAATTCTATACAAACTGATTTTGTTTTTAACGCATCATTATACATTCCAGATAATTTTTCCGCATTGTCAATTCCGTTTGCTTTATAGTCATTAAATTCCCAAATAATCTCATTCATTTTCCGAGCATCTCTTTTAATTGCTAACTCAATTGTATATCTTATTTTTTCGGGATTATCCTCGAATGTTTTCGAACTTTTACAAGATTCAGTTAGTGATAGTAGCGTCACTAATAAAATTATCAAAATGTTCGAATTTCTCATTTTTTGGGTATTGCTTACAACGTGTTCGTGTAATGATTAGTTACGGAAAAGGGCGTTAGTCGTTTTCCGATTGGTTACTAAGTTAATTAATTTCGAGGGATTTTCCGCTAGGTAAATCAGCAGTAATTAATTATACACGTTGTTGTGCATTGGCTTTTTTAAGATTCCTTTCGAAGGACTCAATATTTCTTTGATTATTTCCAAACAAAGAAGTATTATGTGTTTTACATATACTATTAATTAGAATATGATTTTTTTCTCTAATTATAGTTATTTGTTCTCCCCAACTAAACATAGATTTTTTTGAATAAGCAAAAATGTAATTATCTTTTTTTGTTAGAATAGTCCATTTTAATTCACTCTTAGTCAGTTCAACTACTTCATGAAATTGTTTAACTGAAATTCTAAACTCTAAAGTCTTAAACTTTAAATTTTGATACTTATAGATAAAAATAATTATCGATACAATTATAAAGATGATTATCAATCCAATACCATTAATCATTCTTTCAAATACAATTTGATTTTTGTTTAACAAACTTTCAAGAACCCAATAAAAATAAAGAGCAGGTAAAATCATTGTAAAAAGAGCAGGAGAAAAATGCCAAAAGTAATCCCATCTTTTTAATTTAATACTTTCTCTATTATTATGTTTTTGAATATGTTTAATTTTTATAGTTGAGTTTTTATAGCTTATGCACAACTGTGGCGTATATGGAAAGTAGCGATTAAATAACTACTCCTTATTGATGCCTTGTTACATTTTATAAAGAAACGAAAAATATTATTCATTTAAAACATTAGCTATTTTCTATATACGCTGTTGGGCTTAGTAATTTGGAGATTACCCTGGGAATGTCCTTAATGGAAATTCCCTTTTTGGAATTTCTGAAATTACGGAGTACAACAGACGCAACATAGCAGCATCTGGTTCAGGTTTATGGTTTTAAAATCATGTGCTATATACTTCGTATATGGTGTCGTTATTTTCAAAGCTATCCGCAAGAGTGGTTACCTTTTTAAAATCCAGTACTTTAAATGATAAGTTTTCGGATAATCACTTGACTTTATCGAAAATATTCTATACCTTGACTCAAGCTTTATGCGAATTCATTCGTATCTGAGAGTAGAACTCTCACACGATTTCAATCGTAAGCTTGAAGGGTCCGAAATTAGTCAATAGTCTATTCCGTATTACATTTAAAGTTCTCACTTTAACATACCGCTTTTGCTTATAGCAATAAACCTGGGAAGATCCGGAAGTCTGGCAGTATTAAGCCCTAACGTTTTGGTGTATGATTTGTGCGATTGAGAATCGATAGATTTTCCATCGTAGCGAATCATAATGTTAAATATATAAATTTTTAATTGAAGTAGGATGTAAGCATGAATTATACACAGTGTTACCTACTGTAGTGCATGACAGGTTTTAGGTATTCACAGAAAACAGCAAACACAGAGAGCAACCGTTTCAAAATGCTTGTTAAAGTTTTTGGCTGGCAATCCCAAGAAACCGCAACTTTAGCAAAAGGGAAAATATCACAATAGCATTTAGGTTGCTTACAGGACAATTAACGAACGCCTTTTTTTGAAAAGAACGAATCAGAACGCCAAAGCGTTTAGTTCTCAAAAAAAGGATAATTCCGATGAATTTTAATTGAAAGTAGGAAAGTTACAAGCTAGTAAATCAGATTAGTAAAAAAGTAACTCAGATGATTTTTGCACTATGGTTGGTAACGTGTTCGTGTGATAATTAGTTACGGAAAAGGACATGAGTCGTTTTCCGATTGGTTACTAAGTTAATTAATTTCGAGGGATTTTCCGCTAGGTAAATCAGCAGTAATTAATTATACACGTTGTTGTAAGTAGTGCTTATTTATCCAAACAAAATATTTTATATTTATTCCTTGCTTCTAAATAACCTAATTTCGAAGATTTTTCATAGTTCTCACAAGCTTTTGTTGTATCACCTATTAAAAAATAAAGGTCACCTTTTAAAAAATAGCTTTCTTTTTTAGAATAATTAGCTTTTATGCAGTTCTCTACATCTTCTAAAGCATTATCATATTCTTTCAGAAATAAGTAATTAATTCCGCGTGAAAATTGAATTTCGCACTTATGTACTTCAAAATTATTATCGTTATCTAGAGTATTAAAGTCAAGAGCTTTACTTAAACTCAGTGTTCCACCATTTGAACTCGAAAAACTGGTCAAAGCTCCACTTGTATTCAGTGCTTTTGTGAAATATTCAATCGCTTTTTTAGGTTTTTCTAATTCTTGATAGTTAATTCCGATGTTATAAAGTGCAAGAGTATTATCAGAATCAAATTTTAATATATTTTTATAATCCATAATTCCACCATCGAGATTTCCTAATTCAGTTTTGTAATATCCACGATTTAAAAGAGCAGGTCTAAAATCAGATTTTTTTTCAATAGCTTTATCCAGCAATTCAATTGCTTTTTTTAAATCACCTTTTTCCTCATATTCAAACGCCTGATTGTAATACTCATCAGCAGAAGTGAAATCACAAGAGTTTAAAAACACTCCGAAAATTAATATGTAAATGAGTTTTTCTCGCATTACTTACAACGAGTTTGTGTAAGCGTCAGTAACGGGAAAAGACGTTAGTATTTTTCCGCTGACGCAACTAAGTTAGTTAAAAAGACTGAATTTCCGATAGGGAATTCAGTAGTTATTGCGCTTACACGTTGTTGGCTGTAGTTTTTTGTTAATTAAAAGAAATTTATAACAGAAACTATGGTTATAAAAATTCCGATAATAATTAGTAATGCAGCAATTCCAAATAAATTCCCAGGCTCATTGTCAATCATTTCAAGATTTCTATTAAAATATGAATAAGCGCGAAATCCAATAATAATTATAACTATTCCAAGAATCAATAAAAACACTTTGGTCATATTTCATGAAATTTGTTCCGACGTTATCTTTTATATTCAGCTAGTTGTTTTTCCGTTAACTCAGTTAAACTTTCGTCAATGTATATTTCTTTAATTCCGATTCTTGTGAATACTTCCAATAAAACTCTTTTTTCCACATTAGATAGTCCTCCTTCTGACATTTCCATTTGTTGGATAATTCCAATAGAGTTTCGCAAAGAAAAATTATTTTTTTTAAATGTACTGCTTATAAAGTATTCAGCTTTTTGAATGTCTGCAATTAAACTTCTTTGATTATTATATTTAATTTCAGATTTTTCGGTTGTAAATTTTCCACTAATACAATCTTTAACCTTAATTTGATTGAGATATAATCTGATGTAATATTTGTTCTTCTTAAACATTTTGAGGATTCGTGAAATTACAGCCAACGTGTTCGTGTTATGATTAGTTACGGAAAAGGACGTGAGTCATTTTCCGATAAGTACTAAGTTAATTAATTTCGAGGGATTTTCCGCTAGGTAAATCAGTAGTAATTAATTATACACGTTGTTGTGTTTAGTTATTTTTTTTCTGTTTGTCTAATTTCTATAGGTAAATATTTTTCGAACATTTCACTTAATTCAATAAAAGTCCAATTTTTCTTAGTTTTTATTCCATATGTTGCAATTTCAGATTTCAAATAGAACCTGACATATTTTACAGAATCAATAGTCATTATTGTGTCTATATTAATCTCATTAACATCAATGTTTTTTGGTTTGTGTTTTTCAGAATATCCTTTAATTAATTCTTCTTTTGAAATATATCTAAAAATGAATTTAGGAGTGTAATTTAATAGAGTTTCAAAATCAGATTCGTTATATGCTTTAATTGAATTTTCAACATCCATAATAATAGTATCTCTTTCAGTTTGCGATAATGCAAATAGAGAATTCAATATTAATATGTAAATTAAGAGTTTCTTCATAATTAAACACAACGTGTTTGTACAAGGTTAGTTGCGTGGTTTAAGCACTAAATTTACTAAATAATTACTGACAAAGAGAATCCGCGAGGATTTTCGTAAGTAGGCGAGAAGCAAGCAATTAATTTTGTACGGTGTTGGGCATAGTATTTTTATTTTATTCTTGTATTGTTTTTAGTCCATATCCAACCTTCAACAAAATGACATAAAACTTTTGTTATTTCCACCATTCCTAAAATAGCTTCAATTCTAGATTCGTCAGTTACGTAATTGTCACTTTTACTAATTCTTAATTCTAATGTTCTATTTTCAACATCTTTAATTTTAGATGATGTAAAAATATGTTTTTTGCTTAGATGAATAAAACCAGAAGTTTCTTTGTAAACATTTGTCACCCAAGGAAATTCTAAATTTAATTTATTCCTTAAATACCAATCTTTCAAATTTTCCCCATCTCTGTCAATAATTTTATCTATTTGAATTCCATTCATAATATCTGTTGCAAATTTATGAGGATTTTCAACAAGCCAAGCTCCAGAAAATCTAAGAATGTTATCAAGATGACATCTTACAAGATGACAAGCTCCTATATAATTTTCATTTCTTAACAGACTTGTAAATCCAAAAATTAAATGTAGAGATCTGTCCATAACTGCATTTGCTAAAATATCTAAAGGAAATGTGTTTCCTGGGTGCATTTTTTTTCCTAAGTCTATAATAACCCTTTCAAAATTCTCCAATTTTTCCAGTTCTAATTCTACTTTACTTGTCATTTAAATAGGATAGTTTTTCAGTTTAGTTTCCAGCTTGTATATTATGCCCAACGTGTTCGTGTGATGATTAGTTACGGAAAAGGGCGTTAGTCGTTTTCCGATAAGTTACTAAGTTAATTAATTTCGAGGATTTTCCGCTAGGTAAATCAGTAGTAATTAATTATACACGTTGTTAGCCACTGGCTGCATACAGTTATTTAATTCCAATTCTCTTATAAGTTTTTGTTTTTCTTAGTTTGCCATTTTTGTTTTTGGAATAAAAAACTAATCTTTTATCCGTTACTTTTATTTTCCAATTAGAATCTGTTCTATTTTCGTTTCTATATTCCGTAAGAGTAAGAAATTCCGCATTCTGAGTTATTTTTCCGCTACTGATTTCTGGTTCGTTAGATTTATACTTTTTCCATTCTTTTTTATTTATCAGATTCCAACTTTTCAAAGTATAAGATGAATCTGAATGAATAGTTATTTCAGAAACTTCGTATGAGTAAGTAGTACTATAATTGTGATCGTGATTCAGATAAACTTTTGCTTTAGTTTGCCCAAAAGAATTTGACATTAAGAAAATCAGTAGTAAAGTTAAGATTCCGTTTTTCAATTTCGAGTGATTTTTTCAGCTTGTGGCTAACGTGTTCGTGT
>NZ_JXJP01000028.1 GCF_000826645.1 Psychroserpens mesophilus | reverse complement strand
AACGTGTTCGTGTTATGGTTAGTTACGGGAAAGGACGCGAGTCATTTTCCGATAAGTTACTAAGTTAATTAATTTCAAGGGATTTTCCGATAGGTAAATCAGCAGTAATTAATTATACACGTTGTTGGCATGTCGTTTTTATTTCCAAAATTTCCACCAACTCTTTTTAATCGTATAATTCTTTTTTGCTTTTTGTGATTCGGTTCTATTATCGATATACTCTAGTTTTCCAAATTCATTTGACTTTCCCAATAACACGATATTTTCGTTTTCCAACCAACTCATTACTTTATTGATCTCGTCTTGTATTTCAGGATAGAAATCACTTATTATTTTTTCTTTTTGTACTTCAGTTAATTCCTCAAATGATACTACATTCTGAGATATGTAAGGAACTTCTAGTTTTAGACTAAAATTAAAAGCTAAACTATCCATGAAATCATATCCTTTGCAATTAAGAGTATAAAATTTTCTAATAGATTCTGTACAGTTATTATTCCGTTCTTTTACGTTTGTTAAGTGTCTTTTTAAATTCCACGTTTCCAATTCGGATTGAGTGAGTTGTAGTTCAATTAGATTTTTTAGATCTGAAATAGCATTTGTTTTTTTGTAATTGAATGATAAAAACTCATAATAAGAATCAGAATCCATTTGGTCTTTCAATTCAGTTGATGAGTAAACCCAATTTTCAAATTCAGCAATAGGTACTTTTTCTAGCCAAGTTTTAAAAAGACGATTTTTTATATCCTTTGAAATTGTGTTCATTCTCAAAATGCATGCCAACGTGTTCGTGTTATGGCTAGTTGCGTTGGCTGGAACTAAGTTAGCAAAAAAGAAACTAACCATTAGGAAAATCCGTAGGATTTTCCGAGTACACAAAGACCAAGCAATTAGTTATACACGTTGTTAGCAAAAGTATTTTTTATTAGATTTTAGGTCAATACTTTAATATCTTTTTACTGATTATTTGACCTATATTATTTTGTAAACTAACGAAATATATTCCATCTGTAAATTGACGAGCGTCAATATTCATCTTCTCTTTTTTATTTTCATTTAAGTTGAAAATTAGTCTCCCAAGAGAATTAAAAATTTTAATCGAAATAGACTCTAATTTCTTTTCGGAAGCAATTTTAATTGAACTAGTTTTAGAGTCATAGAATATAGAAATTCCAAAAACTTCATTCTCATTAATCGATAAGGTTTGAGAACCATAAATGGCTTGGTCACCATTAAAAGAATTAATTGTCAAAGTTTTACTGTTATCATTGTTAGTAACAATAGAATAGCCGAATACATTTCCGTTATTATAATTGTCAAAAAAAAATCCAAAGTAAATACCTTCATAAGTTGCATTTGGTGACTGCCCACACCCACCACCTAATGTTTCGTAAGGTCCATCGTAAAATGAAAAAGTGTTGTCAATGTCATTAAAATCAATTAAGCCACCAATTGTTTCGCAAATATTACCAAATAAATTAATATATTCAATACCATTATTCTCATAGGAATCAAATTCCAATGTTACATTTGTTACTTCTTCATTATTTGGTGGAAGATGACTAACATTATCAAGTATTAAATCTTCCAATATCCAATAATTATCAAACAATACAGGGTCTTGACTAAAGCAATTGAGTGATATGCTTATAAAGACGATTAAAATCCTATTTTTCATGCTTATATTTTTGCTAACGTGTTCGTGTAAGCGTCAGTAACGGGAAAATATGTTGATATTTTTCCACTGACGCAACTAATTTAATTAAAAAGGCTGAATTTCCGATAGGGAATTCAGTAGTTATTGCGTTTACACGTTGTTGTATGTTGGCTCACTCATTAAGAAATGATGAATTTATTTTATTCACTATTTCGATTTTTGGCTTTTTACTTTTTATTCTAACTTTATACTTTAAAAGGTATACTAATTCATATTCATTACTATCATCAAAACAATCAAATTGCCTAACCTCTTTGATAAAACCATCATTTGAGTAAAGGTATTCAACCTTTGTTTTATAATTAGAAATTATATTTTTTGATATTATCCTATTTAGAGTATCATAACAATAAATTTCTTTTTTTGAATTCTCATCTCCATCTCCATAGAAAGTTTGAAAGTTGCCTATTCTACAATTATCAGTATACTGAAAAATATTTTGCCATCTTATTTTATTAGTTTTTTCAAAAAGTTCATTCCGTTCGATTATCCTGTTTTCAGAGTCATAAATTTCTTGTAAATAAACAGATGATTCATAGTGAGTTTCTTTTATATTCTCATAATAAATATAATTTATAGTTGTAATTAAAGAGTCGTTTTGATCAAATTTGTTTATTTCGACTAATCTATTTTCTATATCATAACTCAATTCTTTATAAGTTTTATAAAATTCACAAGATTTACAATGAGAAATATAATTTATTACTTTCTGAAGTTTATTTAAATTATAAGAATTTTGCTCTACGTACCCAATAACTCTTAATTTGTTAAAATGATGTTTTCCATACTGGATTGATTCAAGTTTATTACCTAAACTATCATAATAGTGTTCAATTTTAAAAGTCTTTTTTTTCTTTTGTTTTTCATCAAAAGAATATCCAGCTACACTTATTTTAATATCACCAACTCTTTTTACAATTTTTTGAGAATTGCATATTCCAAAATTCATTAAGAGTAATATTATAATTACTTTTTTCAATATTTTAAGTTTAGATTTCCAAGAGCTTGCATACAACGTGTTTGTGTAAGGTTTGTTGCGGTTATTGTTTATAAAGTTAGTAAAAAAGGCTTAACAATTTGTAGCCAATAATGTTTCAGATGGAAAATACTCAAGCAATGAACCTTACACGTTGTTGTGGCACGTTATTTTTTGTCTTTATATAATTCAATCGCTTTTAAGTAATTCATTCCACTAATCTTGGTTTGTTCGTTTAAAAATCCAACCAATTCTGGATGGTTTTCAGAAATCCAGTTTGAAAGTCGATCTCTGTTTTCAATAAATTTGTCAACGTCAAATGATGCAGATGTTCTATTGATATTTGTTATTTTATTACTCTCAAATTGTATTATTTCATTCGTGATTATAGGTTTTTGGTGCAGAAAAGAAATTCGCTTGTCAATTTTTGAAATCTTTGCTTTTACAATTCCATCTTTGATTTGAATTTCAAGAATTTTATAAGTTGGTTCAAAAACAGAATCCCAACGCATCCATTCCAAATATTCTTTTTGAGAGTACTTTTGTTCTAAACCATCGTCAATAGTTGTGAATTCAGTAGTAATTAATTCCATGATTTTTGTATCGTCAGAAGAATCAAGAACACTGTAGTACTGTTCCGCAATTTTGATTTTTTTGATATCCTTTTCAACTTTATTGCAGGAAACAAATCCGATTAATAAAAAAAATAGTATGGTTATGATTTTGTTCATAAAGTATTAATTGGGTAATGTGCTACAACTTGTTCGTGTTATGGCTAGTTGCGTTGGCTAGGACTAAGTTAGCAAAAAAGAAACTAACCATTAGGAAAATCCGTAGGATTTTCCGAGTACGCAAAAACCAAGCAATTAGTTATACACGGTGTTGGGCACAGTATTTATATCAGTCCGAATATGAACATTAAAATTATTGTCCAAATCAGTCCTTTTTTAAATTTTATTTTTTCTTTTTTTATTCGAGTTCCTATTATTAAAGTTGCAATTCCGATTAAAGATTTCACAACGGTTTTCCAAATCGGATAGTTATTTGCGTCAGAGTTAAAATTCGGTTCTAGGGTTCTTGTCAAAACATAGCAAATTGTAAAAATTCCGATTCCAACAATTAAAATTCCGTAGTCTTTTATTCGTTCCGCTTTTTGCTGTGTTGAATATTTTAAAGTTAGGTAGAATAGAATAATTCCGCCAACAAGTTTAAGAAAAAGCAATGGGTTTTGTAACAAATCCGTTCGAGTTGCTCCATAAAACACTAAATCAGTAATGAATAGGTTTACAATTAAGACTGCTGGCAATATCAGAGTTACGAGAATGAAAATCCGTGAAAATCGTTGGCCATTAAGTTTTGAAATAAGCAATGAAAGCAATGCCATAATCGATGTTAAAGCAAAAACAATTCGCAGAAGATAACTACTAAAAAAATCAAATTCACTTGATAAATTCCAGATTGACAATACCGAGAATAAGAGTGTAATTCCGATTAAAATCCAATCTAAAATTCTATTTGAGAATGTTTTTTTCATATTGTGCCCAACGTGTTTGTGTAAGGCTTGTTGCGGTTATTGTTTATAAAGTTAGTAAAAAAGGGTTAACAATTTATAGTCATTAATGTTTCAGATGGAAAATGTTTAAGCAATAAGCTTTACACGGTGTTGTGTGTAGGCTTTTAATTTTCAAAATCGAGGTTTGTCGGTTTAGGAGAAATATATTTTGAAATTTCAATATTTATTGAGTCATTAAATTTTTCCGTTGAATTTCCAACAATTTCAAAACTCAAATTATCAAACCATACTTTTCCAGTTCCACTTATTAGAACACCAAAATTCAGAGAATTACTATTTGAAGGAACATCTAAAACAATCTCATATTTTGTCCAATTTGTTGTTCCTTTAATAGGATTCTTGCTCATGTTGTCAAAATATTTGTTTGCAGGGGAGTTATTTGGGTCAATTCTTAACCACATTCCAACCCAATCAGAAACTTGTTCTGTTTTGATAAAACCACTCATTTTAACTTTTTTTCCTAGATATTCTTTAGCGCTACAAGTTTGCATTAAAGTTCCAAAGCCTTGAATTTTAGATTCTTTTGATTCTATAAAGGAGCTATTGTTTCCATTTTGGGAAATTGACTTATCTAATCCTACCTCATAACTTTGAGGACTATTTCCTGCTTTAAACCATTCATTGGATAAACCCTTATTTTGGTTACTATTTTGGTTACACGAAATAAATCCTAGGGACACAATTGTGAAAAATGAAAGAAGTATTATTATTTGATGTTTTTTCATAGTTTATATTTTATTCTGGAGGCTGCATTCAAGCTTACACACAACGTGATTGTGTATGATTAGTGGCGTGTTTAAGCACCTAATTTAGTAAATAAAAACCGAATAGAAAATCCGCGAGGATTTTCGTAAGTAGGCGAGAACTAGCCATTAATTATACACGGTGTTGCCAGTAGTTTTTATATACATTTACTTTCAGCTGTGTGACAACTCGTAACATTAAATTTCACTTTTAAATCATAAGAAAAACCATCTAAATCAGGAAAAACAGTCTCGTGTCTAATTCCAAGTAGATATAATTTTCTTTGAATTTCCTCAGCTACATCACAGCTAAACGTAAATTTGGTAATAGTTTTAGCAAAATCGTCTTCAAATCCATTTTGTAGTTCTTCCCTTGGATTCGGTTGAATAGAAAAAAGTCCAAATTGACCAGTAATTCTTTTAGTAATATGTGGTGGATAAAATAATCCATATTCATCAAACTCAAATGGCGAATAAATACAACTTGTGTCTATATATCCACAAGTATGAAGTGCAAATATTGCTCCTCCATTTGGATTGCACTTTTCGATTTTTCCATTATGTAAAATATTCGGTTTAGTAGCAAAATACAGTGCAATTAAAGGACTACTTGTCCAATCTAATAATCTAGTCGGTAAACCGTGATGTTGAGCAAGTGCTAACCATTCCCAATCATCTTTTGGTGAAGGATTTATTTCAGAATTAGCCCGTAATTTGAATCTATTCAAAGTTTCTAATTCGTATTCTTCGATTGTTAATCCACAAAGTATTTCTTCATCGATTCTACCGACTGCAGGAATTAATTTGTGATTTTTAGTATCAGATACTCCTCTGTAGACATAATGTCCACAAGTGTATTCGTCAGAAGTGATTAATTCTGTAAGTTCGGTAAATGATTTTATTTCTATCGTGTTCATTCTTAAATTACTGGCAACGTGTTCGTGTGATGA
>NZ_JXJP01000027.1 GCF_000826645.1 Psychroserpens mesophilus | reverse complement strand
CTGATGCATCTAATACAACAGTTGCATTCTGACAAATCGCTGTTGGATTTGTATTATCCTGAACATCTACAGTTGCTGTACAAGTTGAAGAATTTCCGTTATTATCTGTAACCGTTAAAGTCACTGTGTTGTTTCCGATATTAGAACAATTGAATGTGTTTGGTGTAACAGTCAAACTAGCTATTCCGAAATCATCAGTACTTCCTCCATCAACATTTAATGCAGATATGCTGGCATTACCACTTGAATCAAGTTGTGCAATATAATTTGTACAAGTAGCGATTGGCGGATTATCGACTCTAAACAACGCTTTAAAATTGGCGCCACTGTTACTTATATAGTAAGTATTATCTGCAATATTATCACTATCATAATCTACTTCAGATCTGGTGTAAATCTCAAGAACATAATCACCCGATGCTAAACCGTTTAGTATGTTGATATTGGCTCCTGATGATTCCCATGTTTGGTCAACACTGGTTCCTGAACAAAAGTTAGAAGTCCCATCATCAATGTTAAAAAGAATTTCAGATGAAATAAAAGCAGAAGGTGAATTTCCTAACAAATAAACTCTATAATCAATAAAGCTATTTAGAATATTATGTGTTCCACATTTATAGGTTTGATTTTGTGCGCCATTTAGTATTAAACTATTAGAAGAATTAAACGTGCCCAGGTTAGAACCTTCAAAATTAGGATTACCAGTATCAACATTTAAATCATAGAAAACATTACCAAAACTATTTAAGTCTAAGATAGCATAGCTTTCATAGATATCTGACTGCGAAAACGAATAATTAGTTATAAAACATAAAATAACTAAATATCTTAAAATGTAGAACTTTTTCATTGTCTTGAGTTAATGTTTCAGCTTTACCTATCTAAGGGAAAATAGCGTAATAACTTTAACTAGTTTTCAATGAGGGAGAAACAAAATTACTGATAATGAAACTATTAGAGACATATTGACGGTGAACTGCTAAATTATTCTTTGTTTACCTACCAATTCCGATTTCTGGCAAAAAAATCCGATAAACAGCTAATAATCAGATGATTTAATTTATATTTAATTTGAATGGTTTAACACTACTAATTTTACATTTCGTCGAACATAAGTGCACCTTAACAATTGTATACTAAAGGTATTGATTATCAGTATGCTTTTATTTATATTCGTATCAACCAACTAATAACAATATGTTTAAAGCTGTATTATTTGATATGGATGGTGTTATTGTCGACACTGAACCACTTCACCATAGTGCTTACCACCAAATGTTTAACGATGTAAATATTCATGTATCTGATGCTCTATATGCTTCATTTACAGGACAATCAACATTTGAAATTTGTAAAGCACTGGTATCACATTTTAATTTACCCCTTTCTCCTCATACACTTGTTGGTATTAAACGTGACCACTTTAAATATTTATTTGAAAAAGATAAAAGTCTGGCATTAATAGATGGTGTTCTTGAGGTTATAAAAGATTACCATGCTAATGGTATGTCTTTAGTTTTAGCATCTTCGGCATCTATGGATAATATCAATCGTATTTTTAAACGTTTTGATTTAGATCAATATTTTAAAGCTAAAATTAGTGGCGCCGATTTAGAAGCGTCTAAACCACATCCTGAAATTTTCATAAAAGCTGCGGAATTATCTGAACATAATCCAGAAGACTGTTTTGTTATTGAAGACTCTACAAATGGCATTGCTGCCGCAAAAGCTGCGCAAATATTTTGTGTCGGATTTAAAAGCCCGCATTCGGAAGGTCAAGATTATTCAAAAGCAGATGTCCTTATTGAAGACTTTAAGGAGATTAGTTTTAACAACCTAGAAAAACTTTTAAGTACAGTTAAATAAATATATTACTTCTTTTTAAGTAATGCATTTTGTTCTTCCATCAACTCTGTTAATTGGGACAGTAATTCTATATCTTTAGGTGTCGCTACCACTTTATTTTTAGGATCCTGAGCTTTATTTCGCAATTTATTCATTCCCTTAACAACCAAAAACACGGTTAGTCCGACGATTAAAAAATCTAAAAATGTTTCAAACAAAATACCGTATTCAATGGCAACTTCATTAACAGTAAGTTCACCATTAACATCTGTTATAGCTTCACGCAACACATATTTTTTATCTTGATAGTTGAGTCCGTCAGTCATTAAAGATAAAGGAGGCATGAAAACCTTTTTAACCAATACATCAATTACTTTATTGAAAGCTGCACCAATGATAATACCAATGGCCATATCCATCATATTCCCTTTAACGGCAAACTCTTTAAATTCTTTTAAAAACTTCATAGGATTTTGATTTGAATTTTGAAAACATCAAAGATATTTCAATACTATTGTAATTACAATAGCATTGAAATGATTAGTTGTAAAACTAAAGCTGTTTTTAAAACTTACTTCTTATAAAACTTAAGATATTTTCTGTAGGCAAAAAATCCTAAAGCAGCAACTATTATTAATGTTACAGCAATATATTGATAGCTTAAAATTTGTTGTCCAGATTGATAAGAATGCAATCCTGAAAGGTAAAAGTTAACTCCAAAATACGTAAATATGATAAAGGCTATTCCTATAATAGACGCAAAATTAAACCCGAAGCGTCCTCTCAACCCAGGAATCAATCTCATATGAATTATAAATGCATAAGCCATGATACTAATCAAAGCCCAAGTTTCTTTTGGGTCCCATCCCCAATATCTTCCCCAGCTTTCATTTGCCCACATGCCACCTAAGAAATTACCTATGGTTAACATGACAAGACCAACAGTAAGTGACATTTCGTTAATAATTGTAAGCTCCTGAATGTTAAGTAACATTTTTTGTTTGTTATTTTCCGTAGTAAAAATCATTAATAACATTACAGTAACACCCAGAACCATTCCCAAAGTGAAAGGTCCATAACTTGCTACAATAACAGCCACATGAATCATTAACCAATAACTATCTAATACAGGCTGTAAATTAGCAATAGCAGGATCCATCCAACTTAGATGCGCAACCATAAGTAACATAGAAGTCACGAATGCAGTAGCTGCTATGGTAAGCATACTTTTTCTTCCGAATGCCAAACCGAAAAACATTGTTGCCCAAGCCACATAAATCATAGATTCATAAGCATCACTCCAAGGCGCATGACCAGAGATATACCAACGTGCAATCAAGCCAGCCGTATGCAGTAAAAACAAACCTATAATAACGAAAACGAGTGCTTTAGTAATGGTATTAATTACCTTGTTCCTATCCTTAAATATTTGAACAATTAACAAAACAAACAATAAAGCACCTGCATATAAATACCAAGAAAATAGTTTTTTGAAAATATCGTATTTGTTGTACAAAATTTCAGTCTTGACCTTATCTTCAGAAATCATCACTTCACTACCTAATTTCTCTTGGTTCCTTTTAAAACCTTCCAACAACTTGTCTGCAGTTGTATAATCACCTGTTTGCTTAGCTTTATATAATTCTGAAAGGTAATAACCGAAACTATTTTCAATAAATTTTCCGTAGATGGAATCGTTTACTTGTGCTTCATATTGCTCTCTGTATTCTATAGGTGAAATCCAGGTATTCTTTTCATCGCCAGGAACCGGAAAAATCTTTAGTGAACGACCTTCAATAGTATTAAACAATAGAGTAACACGTTGATCTGCTTCTTTAAATTCTTTCTGAAAACCATTAGGAACTTGAGTTTTATAAGCATCTTCTAAATAAGGAGCTAACTTGTAGCTACCATCTTCTCTTAAAAAATCTGTAATTGCTACATACTTTACACTTTCATCAACACCAATAATATGCCTGATAGAATCTGCTTTACGCTTTGCCAAATAGATGATTGGAACGTTATACCAAAACAACGGACTCTCCTGCATGGATAACATGACCTGATTTGGATCAAATTCTTCGTAATGATCTAGTTTACTAACTTTTCGCAAAACTTCAGAACTATAAGTGTTCATCGGCATCATTCGTCCGCCATAATCCTGAATCACTAATTCACCAAAAGCATCAGCATGTGATTTAGGAGTAATATTTGCTCGAATTACAGAATCAATTTGTGCTTTAGTTGGTTTAGCAATTTTTATTTCACTCTTTTCATGATCGTGACCATCATCAGCTGTATGTTCCTGAGCAAAACCAGTTAATCCAAGACATAAAAACACTATGGTAATTAACTTCGATTTCTTGTCTTTTACTTTATCCAACATACGCTTCAAATCTGCAAATCGGGTTCCCTTATCAAAAAGAATAGCCATTAATCCAAAATACAAGAGCATATAGCCCAAATATGTGATCCAAGTTCCCCATTGATCATGGTTAACAGACAACATCGTGCCTTTTAAATCTGGATCAAAGCTCGCTTGAAAAAAACGATAACCTTTATGATCTAAAATATGATTCATATAAATATGATAGTCAAAATCGCCATGTTCTTCATCTACGACGGTTACAAGACTTTCAAAAGATGAAAAACTATCTTCAGTTCCAGGATAGACATCAGCATTAAAGTCGTTTAGTTTGATGCTAAATGGTAATTCTTTTACCATAGAACCATATTTTACAGCAATATCAAGTCCACCAACATTAACCTGCTCAAATTGTCCGCTAATGTATTGTCCACCCAAAAGATTAACGCGTTTTGTTTCATTATTAGCAGTTACACGAATAACTACTCCATCTTCACTTCCTCTAAGCATTTGAGAACGTTTTACAACTTCAAATTGCCCTTGAACCACAGGTTTAGGAAACACCATTGACAAATTAGCAATCTGGTATCTGGAGCGCAAAATCAAAGGCTGTAATGAATCTTTCACTAATTTTCCTGTTGCCCTAGTGGCCATAGTCATATAATCACCTTCAAAAGGAGATTCTATAAAAATACCATTGTCATTATCTGTTGTAATATTAACCGCTCCTTTTTTAGGATTATTTAGCGTAAAAACTAAATTATGAATAAGCTGATCTTCCCCATCCTTAAGAAAATGATTATGAGGTTCTCCTCCAGAAGATTCAACAATTTTCAAATAAGACGCACCATCATCACTTGGCACTACATCAATTTCAGCACCTTTAATAAATTTTTCCACAGCTAAGGTTACGGGAGTTCCATTGTAATCGCTTGTGATTTCCAGATCATTATTCAAACGCTCTGAAAAATCAACACGTTCATTAATGACTTTACGTTGCGCTTTTCCATCTACAACATAGTCTCCATCAATGTAAGCCGTAACAAAAATATCTCTGGTTAAAAAATTATTAGTAGTCTCACCTTCTCTAATTGGCATCCAACCTTCATAGCCAATATAACGTGTAATTCCAGCACCAATAAAGATAAAAATGAAGGCTAAGTGCAATGTTAATGTTGCCCATTTTTTCTTTTTATATAATCGGTATCTAAAGATATTTCCAACAAAATTGATGGTAAATAAGACCATAATAAGTTCAAACCACCAGGCGTTATAAATCCAATATCTCGTGTAAGGTGTTGGTGATGTTTCTTGGCTGGCATCTAAGAAAGTACCCGTAATCATTGCTACTGCAAAAACTATAAATAAAATACCAGTGAGACGTGTTGAGAAAAGAATATTGGCAATTTTTTTTCGCATAGCTTTTGATTGAATTTTTCCTTGACTTTTTAAGCTGTGCAAAGGTAACCATTTTAGTTCATTTACGTCTAAAGAATTAGCTTCTAAAATGTGTTAAAAAGTAGTAAAATTATTTCTGTCGAGCTTCAAAAATCTTGAGATACATAAAGGTTCCCATTTTTCGTGCTCTTCGTTTGGCATGTTCTACAACTTCACCTTCAAATAGTTCATCTAAAGTTTGAAACCATAAATTAAGCCACAAACCGAAATGAAGTTCTGTAATGGAATGATTAAATTTCTTATCCACCTTTTCATGTGCTTCAAGCGGATTTCCATAGTATTTATGAGTAAGCTTTTTTGTCATAAACAAACTTGTTTCCCAAAAGGTAGTCAGGTGATTTAAATGATGCTCCCAATCTGTGATGGTATCATTAAAAAAGGGTCCGAGCACAGCATCCTGTCTAACTTTTTTATAAAATTCAGAAACCAGTAAGGTTATATGGTCTCTATTTTGAATGTCATGTTTCATTAAACGTAAAGTTAATTGTTTAAAACAAATAAGGAAATCAAAATAACTTAATTTGTATGTCGTAATTGTATTGTATTTTAGCAGTATGATTTCAGTAGTACTCTTAGGAGCTGGCAATGTTGCCACACATTTATACAAAGCTTTTAAAGCATCAGAACAAGTTTCTGTTAAGCAATGGTTTAACCGAAATTTAAAAAAGATTGAAACCTATAAAAATGAAGTTGAAATTATAAACGACTTATCAAAACTCATTGAAGCTGACGTATATATTTTAGCTGTTAGTGATGATGCTGTTGCCGAATTATCATCACAATTGCCTTTTGAAAATCGATTTGTAGTCCACACTTCCGGAAGTGTAAGTGCCTATGATATCGATAAGAAAAATCGTCGAGGTGTTTTTTATCCGTTGCAAAGCTTTTCTAAATCTGCTCCAATAAACTTTTCTGAAGTTCCCATATGCCTGGAAACGCTTGTGAAAACAGATTATAAACTTTTGAAACAATTGGCTGTAAGTATTTCGAATCATACCAAACGTGTGAATAGCGACCAACGTGCTTCTTTACATTTAGCTGCAGTTTTCGTGAATAATTTTACCAACCAGATTTATCGAATTGCTCATGAAATCACTGAATCTAATGGTGCCGAGTTCGACATGCTCAAACCTCTAATTATGGAAACAGCCAATAAAGTGCAACACATGTCGCCGTACAAAGCACAAACTGGACCTGCAAAACGCAATGATAAAAAAACGATAAAAAAACACTTAAAGGCATTAGATAATGAGCATCATAAGGCTATCTATAAATTACTAACAGAATCAATTAAAAAGACCCATGGAAGATAAAAGCTATAAAGAATACTTACATAACATCAACACATTTATATTTGATGTCGATGGTGTACTTACTGATGGTACTGTTACTATTATGACTAATGGCGATATGCTCAGACGTATGAATATCAAAGATGGTTATGCCCTCAAAACTGCAGTTAATGCTGGATTTAATATTTGCATTATTTCTGGCGGAAGTAATCTTGGTGTGCAAAAACGTTTGGAAGGTTTGGGAATTACAGACATTTATCTTGGAGCTCATAATAAAATAGACCAGCTTAATGAATACATTGAAAACAAGAATTTAAAACTTGAAAATATCTTGTATATGGGCGACGACATTCCTGATGTACCAGTCATGAAACTAGTTGGTTTGCCTACTTGTCCTCAGGATGCGGTTTACGAAATTAAAGCCATAAGTAAATACATTTCTCATAAAGATGGTGGAAAAGGAGCTGTTAGAGACGTCATTGAACAGGTTTTAAAAGTTCATGACAAATGGGATGGTAATTTTGATGCCAAATACGATTAATTTTCAGATTAAGGAAACTCATAAAAAGATTTAGCATTGCACATATTACATCTTATTCGTTATAAAAATATACTACTCATTATTTTAGTTCAACTGTTGATTCGATTTGCATTATTTGAACCTTTCCATATCGATGTTAAACTGGATACACTTCACTTTTTCCTTTTAATTCTGACAACCATTTGTATTGCTGCTGCTGGAAATATTATTAATGACATATACGATATCGAAACTGACACCATAAATAAACCAGATAAGATGATTGTAGGAAAATTAATTTCTGAACAAGCAGCTTTCAATTTGTTTTTAGCTTTAAATATCATTGGTGTCGGATTAGGGTTTTACTTATCACATAGCATTGAAAAAAGTCCGTTCTTTACCATTTTTGTGCTTATTTCTGCAACATTATACATCTATGCTTCCTTTTTAAAACATAGACCTCTTATTGGAAATATTGTAATTTCAGTCTTAGTTGCCATGAGTATTCTCATTGTTGGTATTTTTGACTTAATTCCTGCTATTACTGAAGTTAACCAAAGTACTCAAATTACATTTTTTAAGATTTTGGTTGATTATGCTGTATTTGCGTTTCTAATTAATTTGGTTCGTGAACTGATAAAAGATATTGAAGATGTAAATGGCGATTATAATGCCAAAATGAACACGCTTCCCATTGCTATTGGTCGTGATCGAGCACGATATGTTGCTTTTTTTATCAGTTTGATGCCTATTTTAGCTGTTATATACTATATAGTTACTTATTTATATAAACAACAAATTGCCATAGGTTATTTTTTGATTTTTGTACTCGGACCTTTACTTTATTCCAGTATTAAAATCTATAACGCAACTACAAAAAAACAATATCATCATATTAGCACAGGCTACAAAGTTATAATGCTACTGGGAATGTTATCTTTGTTATTATATCCTTTTATTCTGAAGTAAATAAATTCATGTTAAGCGATAAATTAAAAAACTACCATCTTATTCTGGCTTCTGGCTCTCCAAGAAGACAGCAGTTTTTTAAAGATTTAGGTCTCGAATTTGAAATCCGATTAAAACCTGTTGTTGAAGACTATCCTAGCCGATTAACTCATTTTGAAATTAGTGATTATTTGTCTCAACTGAAATCGCTTCCGTTTAAGGATGAATTACAGTCTAATGACATTCTTATAACAAGTGATACTATTGTCTGGAATGATCACAAAGCTCTTGGAAAACCTTCAGGTAAAGAAGATGCTTTCCAAATGCTACAATCTATGAGCAATAAAACTCATGAAGTCATTACTTCTGTATGTTTCACTACAGTTTCATCACAAAAAACGGTAAATGCCACTACCAAAGTAACGTTTAAGGCTCTATCTGAAGACGAAATCAATTACTACATCGACAACTTTAAACCCTTTGATAAAGCTGGAGCTTACGGCATCCAGGAATGGATTGGCCATATAGGGATTACTAGTATTGAAGGATCTTATTTTAATGTCGTTGGTTTGCCTACACATTTAGTTTATAAAACGTTAAACAGCATGGTTTAGTTGCTATTCATTTGTATTTTTAATGATCTTTTAACTGAAACCTTTACATGCAACATGTTACAACCTAAATACTTTTTTTTAACTCTTTTTATCGGACTAATATTTTCTTGTAAAAATCAAGAATCTCAACAAATATCAAAGGTTGAAACGATTTCAAAAACGGAAGTCACTAACGAAATACATCAAGAAGCATTTATACCTTCACCTGAATTTAAATCGTACTGGTATTCCGGAAAAGCAGAAATTACATCTTACAAACTTGAACAAGCACGTTATGGCGAATTACGTGATGGCACAGCTGTTCTAATTTATGTTACTGAAGATTTTCTTCCTGAAAAACAAGTGAAAGCAGACAACTATAATAAAAGTAATACTCCTGTCTTAAAACTGAATGCGACTAAAAATTTCAACACAGGAATTTATCCGTATGCTATCATGCAATCCACATTTTATCCTGTTGCTAATACGCAACATGCCCTGAAGGTGACGTGTTCTGTGCAGGAATGGTGCGGACAAGTTTACTCGCAATTAAATAACAGAGCGCAATTTGAAATTGAATCACATTCGTATTTTGAGAGTGAAGGCGATCAAGATTTTAACCTAGACAAAACCATTTTGGAAAATGAATTATGGACGCAGTTGCGAATTGATCCTACTTCACTCCCAACAGGAACATTTGAAATGATTCCTTCTTTTGAGTTTATCAGATTGAAACATATAGACTTAAAAGCTTATGAGGCCAAAGCCGAATTAAATAAAGGTTCATACAAAATAACGTATCCTGAACTTAACCGAACACTCACTATCAATTTCAATTCTAATTTTCCGTACAACATAACAGATTGGGAAGAAACCTATAAAGATGGTTTTGGCAAAACTGCTGAAATCCTAACGACTAAAGCAATAAAACTTAATTCTATAAATTCAGCCTACTGGTCAAAAAACAGTAATTCAGATGAAGTTTTAAGAGAAACACTTCAGTTGAACTAATTCTGACCTATCTTTGCACTTTTAAAATAAGAACCTATGTTTTTTGAAACTTATCAAACTGAATTAATCACAACAGGAATCGTCCTCATATTTCTTCTTATTGTGAGACTAATAGCACATAAAGTCATTAGAAAAATTGGAAAGACTAGTGGAATTAATGATGCGCGAATAAACTTAATTTGCCGATATGTTTCAGTGACCCTATTACTTATCGCTCTGCTTATTGAAGCCTTTGTTTTTGGTGCTCAACTTAGAGAACTTACCTTGCTATTCTCTTCCATATTTGCTGTAATTGGTATTGGTCTTTTTGCCATATGGTCTATATTAAGCAATATCACTTCTGGTATTATTATGTTTTTTAATTTTCCATATAAGGTAGGTGATAAAATAGAAATTCATGATAAGGATTTCCCAGTAAGAGCAATCATAGAAGATATTAGAGCGTTTCAATTACATTTGCGATTAGACAATGGTGATTTGGTAACTTATCCTAATAACCTGATGCTTCAGAAAGCTGTTACCCTTGTCGAAAAAGATGCTATTGATGACCTTTTTGATGAAGGTAGCGATTCTGTATAAAAAAATCCTTGAAGTACTTTACCTCAAGGATTTCTGTGCTTAATTTTATTATACCGTTTATAAAATTGCTTTTGCTCTTTTATTCGGAATTATGGAAGTGGTATCATATCCGGAAAACTTCTTCATATAATGCTTCACTGTAGAACCATAAGCATCTGAGAAATTCTGACGACCAGCGCTTCTAAGGAATTTCTTTACACTTCCAGGACCAGCTAAATGCGCTGCTGCTAAAATACCAGACTCTGTAACTAGTACACCATTAATTTTCTTACCATTAAAACGTTTGATATCTTTTCTAAGGATCCATTTGTTACGCTCAGCATTAGCGAGAAACGCTTTTTCCTGTAATTCAGGATTATACAAAAACTGATTGGGATTGTGAATACCAATTAACTTTAAAGTTTCAGCTCCAAATTGATACTTCCCTAAATACCCTAAAGTATTTACTGAAAAATAATTCCCTCTGGATTCTTTAAACGCTAAAGCTTCCTTAAAACCTGTGTACGATTTCCCTAAATACGGAAAATACGTATGTGTTTTTTGGAAAGGATTTGATAAATGTGTACCGTGAGCTTCAGAAGATGAAGCCAAATCATGTTGAACTGTAAAGTCCAATTCTAATCCTTCGGTCGAATACATGGCGACATCCAGAGAAGGGCTCGGTTTAAGTGCCATAAACATAACACTACAAATAGCTAGAGGGATAGCAAAATAATTACTTACTTTTTTCATCATAATAGCTAACTTTATGTAAGGTAAATTTGTCCCCTAATTCACCTTACAATTTCAGCATGCAAATATACGCCTTTTTTTAAACTACTGAAAATTAGCTGTTAAACTGTTGTTAAAAGTAGACATAATGGAACTTAAAGCCATTTTTATCGTTGAACTCCAAGGTTGGAAATGGGACTTTAATCGTGTTAAAAACGTCAAATAACGATCGCAAGAGTCTAGAATTTGTCTTGATTTTTGACAAATCGACGTCTAAACTTAAGTAATATTGACGCTGTCTGTTCTGAGTTATTAATAAGTTATTAACGCGTTCGTTTTTCCCAGTTAACATGCCATCGGCACCATAACCTATGGCTACGTTTAACCAAACAGGAAGTTTACTGGATTTTACAAAGGAACTAACATTAGCACTCAACCAATACGTCTGTCCATTATAATCTTTTAGCATTTCTTCCAAAAAACCATCTCCTAACTTATCAGGACGTTGAGCTGCATATCCCGTTTGATGAAATGAGTATTTCATTACAATCCGTTGTTCTTCCCAAAGTAACTCCTGACCAACATACAATCCAGTTCCCAATGCATTGGCTGCCATATCAGACCATGAAAATCCCCATTCTGCACTATAACCATCTAATACTTCAACAGCTGTAAGAAATGTAAATCCTAAAGTTGCTCCATAAATTAACTGGTCTTTATTACCAACACCACTCCATTTTAAAGCATCTGCTCCTACTTTTCCTAATTGATAGGCAGAAAACGTATGGCCTAATTTATCCATCTGAAGCCATTCGTCAGCATCATTAATAGTATGAAACTTAGATCTTGGAAAATCTGCATACCATAACTGGTCTAAACCAACCAATGTTAGTGTTCCTAAAGTCACTTCAGAAATTATAACGGCATTTCTACGCGAAACATTCAAGGAATCACTAGGTTTTAGAAATGCATCAATTTTGGATTGAGAGAATGAACAAATCGACACTAAAAAAATAAGACTTGTATATATCCAACGACACTTCACGCCTATCTATTAATACCTTGAGAAGATAAGTAATTTTGATAGTCTCTGGCGTTAACATTATGTTGTGCTAAGGTTTTAGCGAACTTATGAAAACCTGGTTTTTTAGCATTGGCAGCAAAATATAAATACGAATGCTTTTCGAAGTTAAGCACAGCATCTATTGCTGAAATATCTGGCATAGCAATTAATCCAGGCGGTAAACCAGCATATTTATAAGTATTGTAAGGCGACTCTATTTCTTTGTGAATATTAAGCACTCGCTTTATGATTGTATTTTTATATTTCGGAAGCTTATACGCAGCAAATTTTAAAGTTGGATCTGCTTGTAAAGGCATACCAATTCTAATCCTGTTCATATATACACCAGCAATTCTTGGTTGTTCACTGGATTGTTTTGATTCTTCATAAACGATTGAAGCTAAAGCCATCACTTCATCTCTTGATAATCCGATTGCCTTAGCTTTCGCATTTCTATCGGCATTCCAGAAGCGATTGTATTCTTTCAACATTCGGTCTCTGAATTCTTCTCCAGATGTATTCCAGAACACTTCATAACTATTAGGAATATACATGCCTAAAGCTGTTTTTTCTGAAAAGCCGCTAGCCTTCAAAAATTCAGGGTTAGTCATTGCTTGTAAAAGAGACAAGCTATCTGCTTCAATTTGCTGACTTACACGTCCTGCCAATTTTTCAAGCGATTCCTGATTGTTAAAAGATAGTTTTATTGGTTGATTTCCGATGCGAATAGAATTAATAATGTCGTTATTACTCATTCCTTTCTTAATGACATATTTTCCAGCCTTCAGATTTGTAGTGTATTTTTTCTGAGTTGCAAGTGCATCAAATTTATCAATATCAATTAATAATGGTTCTAACTGTTCTCTTACATCTTCATAAGAGGCATTTGTTGGCACATAAATATAAGCTTCCGCATTATTAAAAGCTGTATTAGCTTTAAACATGGCTCCATAAACAAAATATGCAAAGTATGCGGCAACAACTAAGCCTATTAGTGCAATTGCCCAAAGTATTTTTTTGATATACATATTATTTTAAAATTCGTTGTAAGAGATATTCATTTTTATAAGAACCGTTAATGACGTTCCAGTCTTTTTTGAGGCCTACAATTTCAAAACTTTGGTTCTTAAACAGTTTTAAACTCATTTTGTTGTCTTCGGAAATATTACAATACAATTGATGTAATCCCAAATGATTCAAACTATAATCTATTAGTAATGTTAAAGCTTCCTTACTATATCCTTTTTGTCGGTTCGCTTCCTCTTTTATCAAAACACCAATTCCTGCGCGTTTATTCTTAAAATCAAAATCGAATAAATCTATAAGTCCGATAGCGACATCTTCCATATTACAAATCACCAAACGTAATTGTTTGACTTCAAAAATGTCTTTATGTGCATTTTCAAGATATTGTTTGATTAAAAATTTGGAGTAAGGTGTAATAGTATTACTTATTTCCCAAACCGACTGATCGTTTTCAATAGCATAGATGAAGTCTAAGTCTTCAGGTTCTAGAGCTCGTAAGTAGATATGTTTACCTTTAATATTAATCATTAATCTCACCTTTAAATACCTGAGTTGCTGGACCAATTAACCAAATGTTTTTGTATCCATTTTCAGCTTTTTCAAAAGACACGTTTAAAAGTCCGCCTTGAGTTTGTAAAGCAATCGTATTCTTTTCTGTTTCTCCAATATAGTGCATGGCTAATGCAACTGCAGTAACTCCAGTTCCACAAGACAAGGTTTCATCTTCAACACCACGTTCGTAAGTTCGAACTGAAAAATTGTCATTTGAGTTTTTAAATACGAAATTCACATTACTTCCAGCTTCATTATAAGGACTTCCATATCTAATTTTACTGCCTTTAGTTTTGATATCCACCTGCTGAAGTTTGGTTTCTAATTGCACATGATGAGGCGATCCTGTGTTTAAAAACACATGTGTGTTATGATTTTCAATTTTTGGAACGTCCTGCATCTTCAAACTTACAATCGCATCATTTATCGTTGCTTCATGCAAACCATCAATAGCTTCAAATGTTGCCGAATCTTGAATAATGCCTAGATATTTGGCAAAAGCAGTAATACAACGACCTCCATTTCCACACATTGAGCTTTCATTTCCATCTGCATTATAATACACCATTTTAAAATCTGCTGTATCATGGTTTTCTAAAAGAATCAATCCGTCCGCTCCAATGCCAAAACGTCTGTCACATAAAAAGGCAATACGTTTGGTATCATTTTTGTCGAAAATGTGCTGACGATTATCAATCATCACAAAATCGTTTCCTGTTCCTTGATATTTGTAAAATGGCAATTGCATAGAGATGCAAATATAGGAATAATGCTACGATAATTACGTTGTTAAATGACCGTTAAAAGTGACGTTAAAAATCGTTAAAGTTGACAAGCTAAATCAATAAATAATTAATTTTAATCGTTACCTAATTAATAAATATTTTTAAATATGAAAAAAATCTTAACCTTAGTATTTGTTTCAGTGTTAGGTGGAATTATAACATTATCTGCCTATAAATTTTTGATAGAAAAAGAAACAACTGTGGTCGCTGAAACAGCTTCAGAACAGCCATTCTTTGTTCCTACAAACTACAAAACGACGAATGCAAATCTAATAGATGCAGAACATCCGAGTTTTGTAAATGCTGCCGAAAAAACGGTTGATGCTGTGGTTCACGTAAAGAACACAGCTTTGGTATCTGCACCATTGTCTTTACAAGACTTATTCTTCGGTCGACAACAATCTAAACGTGCTCAGGTTGGCACTGGAAGTGGAGTTATCATTTCTCCTGATGGTTATATCATTACGAATAATCACGTGATTGCTGGATCTGAATCAATTTCGATTACATTAAACGACAACAAAATATATGATGCTGAACTTATTGGAACAGATGAAAAAACAGACATTGCACTTCTAAAAGTTGAAGCAGACAACGATTTGCCATTTATAACATTTGGTGATTCTGATGCTGCACAAATTGGCGAGTGGGTTTTAGCCGTTGGTAATCCTTTTAATTTAACATCAACGGTTACTGCTGGAATTATTAGCGCTAAAGCAAGAAATTTATCGGGTAGAAATTCTCAATCATTTATTCAAACAGATGCCGCTGTTAATCCTGGTAATTCTGGAGGTGCTTTAGTCAATGCTAACGGAGAACTTGTCGGTATCAATACAGCAATCACCTCACAAACAGGATCATATATCGGATATTCTTTTGCTGTGCCGAGTAATATTGCCAGAAAAGTTGTTGAAGACATTATTGAATATGGAAATGTGCAAAACGGAATTTTAGGTGTATCACTGCTCAATAGCAATTCTAAAGAAGCTATCGAAAAAGGCTTAAATGAAATTAAAGGTGTTTATGTTGCTGAAGTTACTGAAAAATCTGGAGCTGAAAAGGCAGGTATCAAGATTGGTGATATCATAAAGAGAATAGACAATATTGAAATTTCTAAGTTTTCAGATTTGAGTGGTTATCTAAAAACCAAACGTCCTGACGATGTTGTGAATGTTGAAATCATTAGAGATGGTAAGGTAAAAATTCTACCTGTTGCCCTTTCAAAAACAGATATTCTCACCGTTGAATTTATGAATATGCAATTGAAAAATCTTTCTGAAGAGCGCAAACGAGAAAACAACATCAGTTACGGAGTTGAAGTTGTAAAAAATGACAACGACTGGCTATCTGAAAATCTTGGTGTATCTTCAAAATACATAATTACCGACATAAATAACGTCAAAATTAACAACATTGAAGACATTGCTATTTTGAAACAGAAGTTTGGTGCAAATCCTGAACAGTACATTAAAAAAATTGGTCTTATTAATAAAGAAGGCGAAAAAGAGCAATTTCTAATTAGGTAATTGCCTCAGGTTTTTGTTAAGAAAATCCGTTAATATCTAGTGGTTTTAACGGATTTTTTATTTTTAAAAAAAACGTTACGAAAACGTTTGAAATATATTATTTTTGCAAACTGAAACAGAGACGTCTTTACAATTTTTAATGATAAAAATTGAAGCGTTAAAACAAAACAAACAACCTTGTCTGCTGAATAATCAGGCACACTAAATTTAAAACAATGAGTTTGAATGGAACTTATGAAAACGAATTGGCTTTTCAAGCTGATCGAAGAAGAGCAACGGTAGAATTTATTAAAATCGTTAGCGACCTTTGGTACGACAAATCTATAGAATTGGTGCTATTTAGAAATCAATTGATAGATCGTAATGTTAGTGAAATTTTAAATCTTCACGAATATGCTGGTGAATTTGTACAAAAACCAATTTCTATTTTTGATTCTGTTGAAATAGCTCAGGCTATTAAAACCCTAGACCTTCCTCCTGCGAAATTAGACATTGGGAAGTTAACGTATGAGTTTCATCTTGAAGATCAAAAGTACAGTAATGCAACTGCCTTTGTAGCCAATAAATTAAAAGACGCCAAAAAAAATAAAAACATCAAACCAAAAGATGTGGTGTTATATGGTTTTGGTAGAATTGGTCGTTTGGTAGCCAGAGAGTTGATGACTAAAACCGGTAAGGGAAGTCAGCTGCGTTTGAGAGCCATTGTAACTCGTGGAACAATAGACCAGACGGTTCTAGAAAAACGAGCTTCATTATTAAGAAATGATTCAGTGCATGGCGATTTTTCAGGAACGGTTATTGCCGATTTGAAAAACAGTGCTTTAATTATTAATGGAACAACAGTAACTATTATTTCAGCAAATGCACCTGAAGATATCGATTATACGAAATATGGTATACAAGATGCGTTAGTAATTGACAATACAGGAGCTTTTAGAGATAAAGAAGCCTTAAGCAGGCATCTAAAATCAAAAGGTGTTAATAAAGTATTATTAACGGCTCCAGGTAAGGGTGTTCCTAATATTGTGCATGGTGTAAACCATTTAGAAAATGATCCTGATAAAGTAGATATTTTCTCTGCTGCCTCATGTACTACAAATGCCATTACTCCTATTCTTAAAGCTGTTGAAGATACTTATGGTGTAGTTAGTGGACATTTAGAAACAATTCACGCTTATACTAACGATCAAAACTTAGTAGACAATTTTCATAAGAAATACAGACGTGGACGTGCCGCTGGATTAAATATGGTCATTACTGAAACTGGAGCTGGAAGTGCTGTTAGTAAAGCCTTACCTTCATTTGAAGGAAAACTAACATCTAATGCCATTCGTGTTCCTGTACCAAATGGCTCTTTAGCTATTCTGAATTTAGATTTGGAAAAGAAAACATCTGTAGATGCTATGAATACTATCATGAAAAAGTATGCATTAGAAGGTGACTTGGTAGAACAGATTAAATATGAAATGAGTGACGAATTGGTATCTAGTGATATTGTCGGAAGCTCTGCACCTTCAATTTATGATAGTAAGGCGACGATTGTAAGGCCAAATGGTAAAAATGTTATATTATATATTTGGTATGATAACGAATACGGTTATAGCCATCAAGTCATTAGACTTGCCAAATATATCGCCAAAGTAAGACGATTTACGTATTACTAATCGATTAAACATCTAAAATTATTTTTTTTACGTATATATCTTAGCCTCACAAATTGTGAGGCTAATTGTTTAACCATTATGAAGTAAATCTTCATAAATTTATTATATTGTTCCCTAATAATCACACTATTAATTTTACTAACCAAAATGAAATTATTTAAAACACTATTACTTTCATTATTTGCTTTAACATGTTTTACAGCATATTCTCAAACCGAAGACGACTCAAATGAGCTATCACTTAGCAGTGGTACTATTGATAGTCAATTTGAATATATTTTTGTAAAGTCTGGTAACTTCAAAGGCACTAACGGACAACGGTATGAAGCTGTAAAACAAGCTTGGCTACTTCAATTAAAGACCAATGTCTTGGATTCGTTAAAAACAACTTACAAGGAATTAGATAATCTAGAGGCCACTGTAAACAGTCAGGTGAAAGAAATTGAGGATTTAAAACTGAATTTATCAAATACTAAAAGCAAGTTAGATAATACCATTTCAGAAAAAGATAGTATGCAATTGTTTGGAATGCAAATGACCAAGCCAAATTACAGTCTAATATTATGGAGTATTGTTGGAGTTCTTGCTGCTTTATTATTATTCTTTATATATAAATATAGAAATAGTAATGCAGTAACAAAACAAGCACAACTATCCTTAGCTGAAACTGAAGAAGAATTTGAAGAACACAGACGTAATGCCTTAGAACGTGAACAAAAAGTGAGACGTCAATTACAAGACATGATTAACGAGCAAAAGAATGCTTAATATCTAGTCCTACTGAACTTGATTTAGTATAACATTAAAATATCAATTAAAATCTGTAATTTCGATTACAGATTTTTTTTATGACTATACGCCAAGCATATCTTAAAGATTTAGAAATAGTTGTCCCGTTATTCGATGCTTACAGAGTGTTCTACAAACAAGAATCAAACCTAGAAGATGCCAAAAAATTTCTAACAACATTATTTGAACAAAAATCTTCTGTGATTTACATCGCTTATATCAATCATAACGCTGTTGGTTTCACGCAACTATTTCCCTTGTTTTCTTCCGTATCAATGCAATCTATGTATGTATTAAATGATTTGTATGTAAACTCAAATTACAGAAATCAAGGCATTGGAGAGGCTTTAATCAATAGAGCCAAACAATTATGCCAAGACGAAAACCAAAAAGGCTTAGCAATTCAAACCGCTTTTGATAATCCAGCGCAACATCTATATAAACGATTGGGTTTTGAAAAGGATACCGATTTACAGTTCTTTTGGACTAACAAGTAAATTATACTTAGCCAAAAGTAGCTTTTAACATGAGATTTGGCTACATATAAAAATTAGTCCTTTTGAAAAAGACTGTCAATAGTAATTTGATTATTCATCACTTGATTACTATACACATTAGGTTTAACACCGAAAGTTGTAACAAAAGTCACGAAGACATTTTTACGTTTACTCATAGCATTTATAAATTCTGTTTTTTTCTTCTGAACATTTGCAGCGTAACTTTTATTTATAGTAAACTCATGTTCAGAAAATTTCATTTCACAGATATTTACAGATCTATCACTCCTGTCAATCAGTAAATCGATTTGAGCATTTTCATTTCTCCAGCTCGAACTTAGAACTTCTATACCAGATATACCTAAGCCTTTCAATAATTGTTGAATATGCTTTAAACACAAAGTTTCAAAGGCAAATCCGCTCCAGGATGCATAACTTCGGGATGTGTATAATGTTTTCCAGCTTCGCCCTTTATTATTTTTGATGTATTTCAAGTAAAAAATAGAATACTCATCAGTTAATCGGTACAGTGTTTCCTTTTTTTTATTTGAATAAGGCCTGTACTCTGATATAAAACCCGATTCTGATAATTCGGAAAGTGTAGTTGTTAAGGTTCCTCCAGAACTTATATTGGTTTTAGTCACTAACTCTTCACGACTAATGCCGCTTTGTGATGTTGATAAGGCTTCAACAATGCGAATGTGATTATCTGAATCATCAAAAAGCGAGACAAACACCTGATTAAATTCATTGACTAAAATGCCGTTGGGTTTAAAACATAAACGATCAATAGCAACAGGAACACTATCACCTGATTGAATTTTATCTAAATAATGTGGAATTCCGCCAATTGCCATATAGAGTTGCAAGTAGGAATATCTATCTAAATGCACATTTTTAGATTTTAAAAAGAGTTCTGTTTCGTAAAGATTAAAAGGCAATAGTCTTATTGGAATGGTAATACGATTATGCAACCCCTTACGATCATTAATAACTCTGTTTACCATAAAGGAAGCCGCTGAACCACAAATAACAATAATAAGGTCACGCCTGTGACTGCAGAAGCTGTTCCAGAAATGTCCGAAAAACTGAACAAATTTAGAACGTCGAGTGTACATCCATGGAAATTCATCTAGAAAGACGACTTTTTTAGTATCCGATTGTAATGTGTCAAGATAATCGCTCAACATCGCAAATGCTTCCAACCAGTTTTCGGGCTTTTCTAAGGCACTGAAACTTTTATTTTTTCGACAAATTGCGTTATGAAAATTTGTGAGCTGGTCTTTATAGCTTCCATCAGGAATGCCTGAAACCTCAAGTACGCAATACTTTTTATACGCCTCTCGAATAAGAAATGTTTTGCCTACTCGACGTCTGCCATACACAACAACCAATTCAGATTTATTAGAATACAAGGCGTCATCAAGCAATTGTAACTGTTCTTCTCTACCGATTACTAAATTCATAAAACAACTCTATACGTAGCCAAATATACAAATTAAATATAGCTTTTGGCTGGTTATAAAATATTAAACCCATTTTAGAAATCAAAAATTCAACTATCTTTACGCTCTACAAAAGAAGACTATGCGCATAGACATTATAACCGTTTTACCTGAATTAATTAGAAGTCCGTTTGAAGCTTCCATTTTAAAACGTGCCATTGAGGCCAACTTGGTAAGTGTTCATTTTCACAACTTACGTGATTATGCCACTGGAGGCTATAAAGCTGTTGATGACACACAATTTGGTGGTGGAGCAGGAATGGTTATGATGATTGAGCCAATAGATAAATGCATTACAAAATTACAAAGCGAGCGTGATTATGATGAGATTATTTATATGACTCCAGATGGTGAACGCTTAACTCAGAGTATTGCCAATCAGATTTCAATGAAGGAGAATATTATCATTCTTTGCGGACATTATAAAGGTGTGGATCAGCGCGTACGTGATAAGTTTATCACCAGAGAAATCTCAATAGGAGATTATGTATTATCAGGCGGCGAACTGGGAGCAGCTGTATTATGTGATGCAGTGATTCGGTTAATTCCTGGAGTTTTAGGAAATGAGACTTCTGCCCTGACCGATTCATTTCAGGATGGATTATTAGCGCCTCCTATTTATACGAAGCCTAGAGAATACGATGGCATGAAAGTCCCAGAAGTGTTATTTAGTGGAAACTTTCCTGAAATAGAAAAATGGCGAGAAGAACAAGCTTACTTACGTACAAAGGAAAGACGACCTGATTTATTGGAAGAATGAAAGGGATTAGGGATTAGGGATTAGGATAATTTAATATCTTATACCTCTAAACTTACACCTTATGCCTTATGCCTTATTACCTTATGCCTCTAAACTAATGCCTTAACATCAATGAACCTGTGTTAAGGATTGCAGCATTGTTGGAGCTCCTTGAAAAGAGCGACTGCGGAAAGCCTGACGTTTTGTGATCCTGCAAGGTTTTGAAAACCTTGTAGGTATGAGCAAAAGGGAACACCCAAATCCAAATGAAAAACTTTTTAATTTTTACTTTTTACTTATAACTTTTTAACTATCTTTGCACCACTTTTGGATTAACCTCTGGCGAAAATCGTGAATGTTGGTTTGAAATAACGTATATAAATATAAAAAGATGAGTTCTTTAGTAAAATTTGTACAAGACGAATTTGTAACAAAAAAAGATTTTCCTGAATTTAGTGCTGGTGATACAATCACTGTGTACTACGAAATTAGAGAAGGAGAAAAAGTACGTACGCAGTTTTTTAGAGGTGTCGTATTACAACGTAAAGGTTCTGGAAGTTCAGAAACATTTACAATCAGAAAAATGTCTGGAACTATTGGTGTAGAGCGTATTTTCCCAGTTAACTTACCAGCACTTCAAAAAGTAGAAGTGAATAAAAGAGGTAAAGTTAGAAGAGCAAGAATCTACTACTTTAGAGGCCTTACAGGTAAAAAAGCAAGAATTAAGGAAGTTAGAAGATAATTTTCTAAATACATATAGATTAAGAAAAGCCTTGACAATGTCAGGGCTTTTTTGGTTATGAACTTTTGTTAATAACTTCGGTTCATAAAATGTGAATATCTAAAAGGCGTAAAAATTTGGAATTTCGAAACAAAACTCTACTTTAGCTAAACAATTAACAACAAACCTAGTTTGGTTTTGAATTAAATTTTGAATTTGTGTTAAATTGTGATAGAGTAACGTTCTTTATTTATTAGTTGTTTTTGGAGGTTTTGGCGTCGCAGGTGTATGCGTGTTAGACAAAGAAATCATGACACTTTTGTGGTTGTTGAATGTTTAGGCAGTTGACAATTGAAAAAGTAGAAAGCTTTGAATAAGTATCAGGAGCGAAAGCAAATGAGAACAGGATGAGCAATGTCTTTTGAGCGTCTTACGTGAAAACGAACAGATGGTGAAAAAGAGATCAAGAAAAGCAATTAAAACCGGAACAAAGTAATAGCAGGTCAATACATTTTGAAAGTTATGAAATGTTTCATTGAGATAGTCAAGCTTGAACCGAACTGAAATGTGGGAATGCAAATTCAGCGATTTCAATTTTAACAGCAATGTTAAATAGGTCATGTGGAAGCTAAATCAAAAAAGCCATGTCAGAGTAGTTTTGCTACAGTGATATGGCTTTTGTTTTTATATAAATTTCTTTAATCTCTGCTGTCTTTTACTAAAGTGATCTTTCTCCTGTTTCAATAGTTAATTTCACTTTATTAGCTCTTAGTTTATTTGTATATTTGCTAGGCTTAAAATTTAAGCTTTTCAGATTAAAACAAATTCTAAACTTTTTATGGCAAATACTCCTACAATAATTTACACAAAAACAGACGAAGCACCAGCATTAGCAACACATTCGTTATTACCAATCATAAAATCCTTTACAGCCTCTTCTGGTATTAATATTGAATTGAGAGACATTTCTTTAGCTGGTAGAATTTTAGCAACATTCCCCGATTTTTTAACCGAAGACCAACGCGTCCCTGATGCATTAAAAGAATTAGGTGATTTAGCAAAACTACCTGAAGCAAATATTATAAAACTACCAAATATTAGTGCCTCTGTTCCACAATTGAAGGAAGCAATAAAAGAATTACAGGATCATGGTTATAAATTGCCTGATTTTCCTGACGAACCAAAAACTACAGAAGAAAAACAAATTCGTTCTCGATACGATAAAATAAAAGGAAGTGCTGTAAATCCTGTTCTTCGTGAAGGAAACTCTGATAGACGTGCTCCAAAAGCTGTAAAGAATTTTGCGAAAATGAATCCACATTCAATGGGAGCCTGGTCTTCAGATTCTAAAACGCACGTGGCGACAATGTCGCATGGTGATTTTGCTCACAATGAAAAGTCGGTTACCTTAACAGAAGCAACTTCTGTAAAAATAGTTCACACAGACAAATCTGGAAATATTACTATTTTAAAGGAAGGTTTAGACTTATTAAAAGGTGAAATTATTGACGCTACTGTAATGAGTAAAAAAGCCTTATTGGCCTTTTTAGAAGAACAAGTAGAAGATGCTCTAGATAAAAGTGTGTTGTTTTCGTTACATATGAAAGCAACCATGATGAAAGTGTCCGACCCAATCATTTTTGGTCATGCAGTTCGAGTTTTCTTTAAAGATTTATTTGAAAAACATGGTGCTACTTTTGATAAGATTGGTGTAAATGTGAATAACGGATTTGGAAACTTATTGGAAAAATTGAGCGAGCTATCTGAAGACAAGCGAGACGAAATTAGAGATGATATCAGATTTGCTTTAGATCATGGTCCGGATTTAGCCATGGTAAACAGTGATCGTGGAATCACAAATTTACATGTGCCAAGTGATGTGATTATTGATGCTTCAATGCCTGCTATGATTCGTACATCTGGTCAAATGTGGAATGCTGAAGGAAAACAACAGGACACCAAAGCTGTTATTCCAGATAGTAGTTACGCTGGTTTATATTCGGCAACTATTGATTTTTGTAAAAAGCATGGTGCTTTTGATCCTACCACAATGGGAACTGTTCCTAATGTTGGATTAATGGCGCAAAAAGCCGAAGAATATGGTTCTCATGATAAAACATTTGAAATCGCTTCAAACGGAACTGTACAGGTGATAGATGCTTCAGAAAATGTATTGCTTACTCATAAGGTTGAAACTGGAGATATTTGGAGAATGTGTCAAGTCAAAGACGCTCCTGTTCAGGATTGGATTAAACTAGCAGTAACAAGAGCTAGAGCTTCAAAAACACCTGCTGTATTTTGGTTAGACGCAAAGAGAGCTCATGACGCAGAATTAATAAAGAAAGTAAATCAGTACTTGCCAAATCATGATACTTCTGGTTTAGATATTAGAATTTTATCTCCTATTGAAGCTACTAAATTCACATTAACACGAATTAAAGACGGAAAAGATACCATTTCTGTGACAGGAAATGTATTGCGTGATTATTTAACAGATTTATTTCCAATTTTGGAATTAGGAACAAGTGCAAAAATGTTATCCATCGTTCCTTTGATGAATGGTGGTGGTTTATTTGAAACTGGTGCAGGTGGATCTGCTCCTAAGCATGTTGAACAGTTCACCCAAGAGAATCACTTACGTTGGGATTCTTTAGGCGAATTCTTAGCATTGGCAGTATCTTTAGAACATTTTGGTGAGGTTAATAATAATGCAAAAGCAAAAATACTATCTGAAACCTTAGATGATGCTACTGAAAAATTATTGTCTAATGGAAAATCGCCTTCAAGAAAAGTCAATGAGTTAGACAATAGAGGAAGTCATTTCTACTTAGCACTTTTTTGGGCTGAAGCTTTAGCTAATCAAACGAAAGATACGGATCTTAAACATGAATTTGCTCAAGTGTTTAAAGAACTACAAGCACATGAAGCAAAAATTGTAGATGAATTAAATTCGGTTCAAGGTCAATCTATGGATATTGGAGGTTATTACCAACCTAACGAAACAGCTACTTTTGCTGCGATGCGACCAAGCGATACGTTTAATAAAATTTTGAAATAAGAAATACTGAAAAAGACCATTTATTATGGTCTTTTTTTTTACAAAATGACGAAACAAGATTTACAGGAATGTTATAAGAGAATTCAACCTTTTATACATCATACACCTACTCTAACATCTGGTCTAATCAACAAACTTGTTGGTGCAGAATTGTATTTTAAATGTGAAAACTTCCAGAGAGCTGGAGCATACAAAATTCGTGGTGCGACGAATGCGATCATGCAACTTTCAAAATTACAACAGCAGCATGGTGTTGTAACGCATTCTTCTGGTAATTTTGCGCAAGCCTTATCACTTGCAGCTAGAAACTTAAATATCAAAGCATACATCGTTATGCCTTCTAATTCGCCTAGCGTCAAAAAAAATGCTGTTTTAGAATATGGAGGTAAAATTATAGAATGTGAATCAACAATTCAAGCTCGACAAGCAGCAGCTGATCTAATTGTCGCAAATACTGGAGCGACATTTATTCATCCTTCAAATCATCCTGATGTCATTACAGGCCAAGGAACAGCTGGATTAGAATTACTGCAAGAGCATTCCGATTTAGATTATATTATTTGTCCTGTTGGTGGTGGTGGATTAATTGCAGGAACAGCTTTAGCCGCAACTTATTTTTCTGAGAACTGTCAAGTTATTGGAGGTGAACCAATAGAAGCAGATGATGCCTATCGCTCCCTTATTAGTGGAAAAATTGAAACTAATATCACTGCAAATACCATTGCAGACGGATTAAGAACTCAACTTGGTTCACATAATTTTCCTATCATAAAAGAACATGTCAACCAAATTATTAGAGTTTCTGAACTAGAAATAATTGAAGCCATGCAACTCATTTGGGAACGAATGAAAATTATCATCGAACCTTCTAGTGCTGTTGCCTTTGCCGCTATTTTAAAAAACAAAACAACCTTTAAAACTAAAAAAGTTGGTATCATCATTTCGGGAGGAAATGTGGATGTTGCTAATTTGCCATTTTAGTTCCATAATACTTAAATTTTAAGTGTACACATTACTCTATGTTAAGTCAAAGTTTAACTGATGATTAAATGTTATGTTAAAAGCTTTAATAAGAACCTTTGTTCTTACTTTTTAATTTTAATTTCGTGTAACATTTGTTAAAGTGATTCGTTTAAACTTACATACTTTATCAATCAAAACATATTAATCATAAATTATGACAATACTTTTTAGAGTCATTTTACTCCTATTTATTATAAGTCCTTTAACTCTTGAAGCACAAGAAAAATACACGATTAGTGGTGTCATTACAGACCAAAATAGCAATGAAACACTTATTGGAGTCAATATCTTATTCCCAGATCAACAAACTGGTACTATAACTAATGAATATGGTTTTTATTCAATCACTCTAGCTGAAGGCACTTACAAACTGGTCATTAGCTATTTAGGTTTTCAAAATATTATAGAAACAATTGAACTAACTTCAGATTTGACAAAAAATTTCAGTTTGAATGAAGCCACAGAAGCTCTGGATGAAATTGTAATCACTGAAAATATTGAAAAATTAAACATAAGAAAACCTCAAATGAGTGTCAATGCACTTTCAGCTAATACTATTAAACAAATTCCTGTAGTACTTGGTGAAGTAGACGTCATTAAAGCCATTACACTTTTACCTGGTGTAACCACTGCTGGTGAAGGTGCTTCCGGATTTAATGTTAGAGGTGGTTCAGCAGATCAAAATTTAATCCTTCTTGATGAAGCAATCGTATATAACTCCTCTCATTTATTTGGTTTCTTCTCGGTTTTTAATCCAGACGCTATAAAAGATTTAAGATTATATAAAGGTGGTATTCCTGCTCGATATGGAGGTCGTGTATCGTCTGTTCTAGATATATATCAAAAAGAAGGAAATAGTAATGGGTTTCATGCCAATGGTGGTATTGGTGCTGTGTCTAGCAGGTTGTTAGT
This sequence comes from Psychroserpens mesophilus, assembly GCF_000826645.1. Lineage (GTDB taxonomy): Bacteria > Bacteroidota > Bacteroidia > Flavobacteriales > Flavobacteriaceae > Psychroserpens > Psychroserpens mesophilus. Next base: position 3,719 of record NZ_JXJP01000027.1, on the reverse strand, counting down.
CGAGGGGCCAATTAAGAAAGAAAAGGGTTCGTTTTTACTTGGAGGAAGAGCATCTTATGCACATTTATTCCTACCCCTTTTTGATATTGATAATATCGCTTATTTTTATGATTTAAATACTAAACTGAGTTACAAGCTAAACCAAAAGAACAATATTTACTTGTCTGGTTATTTTGGCCGTGATGTGTTTAGTATAAACGATAGCTTTGAAAATACCTATGGTAACACCGTTCTAAATTTTAGATGGAATCACTTATTTTCGGATAAATTATTTTCTAATCTTTCTTTAATTTATTCCGATTATTACTATGGCTTAAATTTAGATTTTGTTGGTTTCGATTGGAATTCGGGAATTAGAAACTTCAACATAAAATATGATTTTAAACATTATTTAACCGATAAAGTAAAATTGCAATACGGATTAAATACAATTTATCACAAATTCAATCCTGGTGAAATTGAACCTTCATCCAGTACCTCTGGAATAAATCCTCAAAAACTAATTGATAAATATGCCTTAGAAAATGCATTCTATTTTGACGTAGAACATCAATTAAATGATAAACTAACTGCGTCTTACGGATTAAGATATAGTAACTTTTTGAGGTTAGGCCAAGATGAGCTTAATACTTATGAAAATAATCAGGCAGTAATATTTAATGACCAACTTCAAATTTACGAAAAAGCTGAACCTATTGGTACAGAAGAATTTAAACGTAGTGATATTATAGAATCCTTCAATAATCTTGAGCCAAGACTAGCTCTCGCTTACCAGTTAAACAATAAGTCGTCTGTAAAAGCAAGTTATAACAGAATGACACAATATTTACATTTACTTTCTAATACAAGTTCTCCTACTCCTTTAGATGTTTGGACGCCTAGTGGTAAATATGTGAAACCTCAAATTTTAGATCAATATGCTGTTGGCTACTTCAGAAATTTCTCTAACAATAACTTTTCCTTAGAACTTGAAAGTTTCTACAAAACAGTAAAAAACAGAATTGATTATATAGATGGTGCCGATTTGATTGCAAATGATGCCATTGAACAAGTAATTCTAAATGGAAGAGCTAGAGCTTACGGTTTAGAAATACTCTTAAGAAAAAACGAAGGTCGATTTACAGGTTGGTTAGCCTATACACTTTCTAAATCGGAGCAACAAACCGAAGGCAGATCAGCTAATGAAACTGGTATTAACAATGGTGAGTGGTATAATACACCGTTCGATAAAACACATGATGTATCATTTACAGGAAGTTATGAACTGACAAAAAAATGGTCCTTTAATACTAATTTTTTATTTCAAACTGGTCAGCCTGTAACCTATCCAAACGGTCAGTATGAGTATAATGGTATTCGAATTCCTAGTTATACTAACAGAAATGAATTTAGACTACCTGCATACCATCGTCTAGATATCTCTGCAAATTATACGCCTAAGCCAAATAAGACTAAGGGATTTAGAGGTCAATGGGTATTCGGAATATACAATGTTTACAGTAGGCGAAACGCTGCCTCAATAAGCTTTAGCCAAAACAGAGATACAGGTAGAAATGAAGCAACTAGATTGGCTATATTCGGAATTGTACCATCAGTATCTTATAATTTTAAATTTTAAAAATGAAAAAGATTTTATTTATCATAGTTCTAATTTTCGCATACGCTTGTGAAGATGTCATTGATTTGGAATTGCCAACTTCAGAACCAAAATTAGTGATTGATGCTTCCATAGACTGGCTTAAAGGGACACCTGGAAATGAACAACAAATTAAATTGAGTTTAACTGCGCCATTCTTTGATCTTGAGGTTCCTCCTGCCAATGGTGCTTCAGTGATCATAACAGATAGCAATGCTAATAGCTTTGAGTTTATTGAAAATGAAGATACTGGCATCTATATTAACAACTCGTTTATTCCTGAAATAAATGGTGAGTACACTTTAACTGTAATTTATGAAGGAGAAACTTATATAGCGACAGAAACACTCAGGTCTGTAAATGAAATTACACGTGTGGAACAAAATTTAGAAGGTGGTTTTTCTGGAGATGAAACCGAGATTAAAGCGTTTTTTAATGATCCCGCAGACGAGGAAAATTATTACTTTTTTGAGTTTACACCTTCACTGCCAGTGACTCCAACTCTAGATACTTTTAATGATGAATTTGTAAATGGAAATGAAATTTTCGGATTTTACGTTGAAGAAGACTTAGATTTAGGACAAAGCGTAACGATACGAATTCATGGTGTATCTGAACGCTTTTATGAGTTTATGTTTATACTATTACAACAAATAGATGATGGAGGTGGTGGACCTTTCGAAACACAACCTGCAACTGTAAGAGGTAATTGCGTCAATCAAACTAATCCTGATAATTTCCCTCTTGGATATTTCAGACTGTCTGAAGTCGATGAATTTGTTTATACGGTTATTGAATAGTATATTTTGGACGTTTCAACTCTTAGCTCTTTTTGCTTAGAGCAAAGAGTTGTCGTGCTATCCACTATATCTTTTTGAGTGAAAATCTCAAAAAGGATGCCGCTACTATCACTAACGCAGGCGAAAAATAACTATTTTTACAATATGACATTTATAAAAACTACCGAGCAGGATTCAAATTATAATCATTTGGAACAAATGACTGTGACTGAATTATTGACTAATATCAATAACGAGGATAAAACAGTGCCCTTAGCAGTTGAGAAAGCGATTCCTCAAATTGAAAAATTAACTGAACAAATAGTCATTAAACTTAAAAATGGAGGTAGATTGTTCTATATTGGAGCTGGAACGAGTGGACGATTAGGCATTTTAGATGCTTCCGAATGTCCACCTACTTTTGGTGTGTCGCATGAATTAGTAATCGGATTAATTGCTGGAGGAGATTCAGCCATTAGAAAAGCTGTTGAATTTGCAGAGGACTCAACAACCCAAGGTTGGGAAGATCTGAAAGCTTACAATATATCCATAAAAGATGTTGTAATAGGTATCGCAGCCTCAGGAACGACACCTTATGTTATTTCAGCATTAGAGAAATGTAATACAAATAATATCATTACTGGATGCATAACCAGTAATCATAATAGTCCTCTATCAAATGTTTCAAATTATCCAATAGAAGTTATTGTAGGTCCAGAGTTTCTAACTGGTAGCTCACGAATGAAAGCTGGTACAGCTCAAAAGTTAGTACTAAATATGATTTCTACAACTACTATGATTAAATTAGGTAGAGTTAAAGGCAATAAAATGATAGACATGCAATTGAGTAATAATAAATTAGTAAATAGAGGAACTCAAATGATAATGAATGAATTAAACATTAGTTTTGATGAAGCTGAACAATTATTAAAGACCTATAAAAACGTGAGATCAGCAATTAAAAATTATACGAATGGAAACTAAAAGAACTAATAAAGAAGAGTTAGTTAAAGGAATTAAAACTATGGGAATTTCTTTAGTTTTAATGTTTATAGGTCCAAGTCTTATGTATATTGCTCAAAGCAACACTGAAAAACCCTTATACATTCCTATTCTAATTCTGGCATTTATCTTATGTACCTTAGCAATCTACTTTGCCTTCAAAGGGCTAAAGATTATTATGGACAGTATGTTTAAATAAAAACACACTACACCAAATATTAAAAGAGTCCAATAATAGAATTGTTATTATTGGACTCTTTGTTTTAAAACTATGAACATATTAAAATACAAAAAGCCCTTCA
>NZ_JXJP01000026.1 GCF_000826645.1 Psychroserpens mesophilus | reverse complement strand
TGTGGATTTGTAATATTGGTATAAGGAACTGGTAGTGGGTTTATAGCATTATCCGCATCAAACTGTGTCAGATAATAACTCACCGAGTAATTAGGGTTTGGAGCTATCTCCTGATTCTTTACTGAAATATCTATAATGGTTAGTCCATCTGGAACGCCATCGTCACAAACCTCTAAATCCGTCGGTACTACCAATGCAGGAAGAGGATTTACAACCAATTCAAAACTACCTGTGGCTATACAACCTGTGGTAGTACTCACTGATGCATAATAAATCGTTTGAGGATTGCTAACATTACTATATGGACTTGCTAGAGAATTAACCAATCCCTGAGCATCTGCCAAGGTCTCATAATAACTCACAACAACCGATTGACCATCAGATATTTCTGAATCTTTAGTCGTTAAATCAAACAATTCTACCTCATCACCTGGCGCATTATCATCACACAACTCATATGGCG
>NZ_JXJP01000025.1 GCF_000826645.1 Psychroserpens mesophilus | reverse complement strand
AATCTTATACAAACACGTTAGGGCAAATTAGAGAAAAATCGAATGTTAGATATAATTGGAGAATTACTTTTTTGGCGTGAAGATTACAAATTTGCGAAACGAAAAAAAGCCAGACGTGAATTTGAAAAGAAAAACAATCTTCCGAAAAAATTAATGATTCATCCTGTTTGGAAATTATTGGGAATTTTACTGTCATTTATAATTGTAGCAAGGTTTTTCTTCTTTTCTGATTTTGGAACAAAAAAAACAACTGAAAAAATAGCTGAGATTGAACTGATTCTTGAAAAGGAAAAAAAAGCTCTAGGAATTTATCCTGAAAAACTAAATACGATAATTAGAAATAATCCATTAAGGAAAAAAATCACTTTGGATTATTGGAATAATGAGTTCTATTATGAACAAAAAGAAAATGGACTAGGTTATGTTCTTATCTCGAAGAGAAAAGACGGAATTTTAAAAACAGAAGACGATATTAGCGGAATAAAAACTTGCCCTAACAACGTGTATAACTAATTGCTCGGTCTGTGCTTACTCGGAAAATCCTACGGATTTTTCGAGTGGTTAGTTTCTTTTTGCTAACTTAGTCCTAGCCAACGCAACTAGCCATTACACGAACAAGTTGTGCTTCATTATCAGAAACCGCTAACCAATGATAAAATTCTTTAGGAAAATTAGACAAAACTTACTTTCAGAAGGAAAAACTGGAAAGTACTTTAAATATGCAATTGGAGAAATTATACTAGTTGTAATTGGTATTCTAATAGCACTAGGTATCAACAATTGGAATGAAGAAAGAAAGAACACTAGTAAAAGAACATCGTATTTAGAAAATTTAAAGATTGACCTTAAAAAAGATTTAGAAAATTTAGAGAGACTTAATACAATCAATACATCAGCCGAAACGGATGGATTTTACCTAGCTGAATTTTTGGATAATAATTTGGTGGAGGTAGATACTTTAAGACTTACTAAGTCAATCATTTTTACTGGATATATCCCAAATTTAACTGTAATATCCGCAACATATAATGATTTAATAAATAGTAATAACATTCAATTGTTTAATGATATTGAGTTAAAAAGACTACTAGATGATTATTATATTCGTAATAATTGGGCTGCACTTTTTAACAACCGAATCCTTAAAACCGCTTGGTATGACTACCGGGATGAAATGTCAAAATTCCATAGCCCACTATTAAATCGAGATTATTTTGCAGGGAACAATTCCATAGAATTAAATTATTCATGGAAATATAATGTAGAATGGAATGGAATGAAGAATAATAACTATTTAAAAACGCAAATAGGATTGATTGGTGCCTATAGATTACTTATAAGAAATGACTTGGTACGCCATATCCAAAAGGCGAAAACAATTTTAAAATATTTGGAAAAATAAAAACAACGAAAGCACAACACCGTGTATAATTAATTGCTTTGGTCGTTGCCTATTTGGAAAATTCCTTCGGAATTTTCTCGTGTTCGTTTTTGTTTACTAAATTAGTTGCTTAAACACGCAACTAACCATACACAACAACGTTGGCGGTAATAAGAAAAAACCATAGAACAAATTAATAACATATGAAAATATTAAAGAAAATAGGAAAGTGGTTTTTGATTTTACTGGGAGCAATTGTTGCGTTTATTTTAGTTGTATTACTAATAATTCGAATCAATAGTTCTGGAAACGAAGAACCTTTTTTAGACGAAAACGGTAATGTTCTTCCGAATAGTATCGCTATGCACGAGGATATGACAATCAATGGAGTACCTCAAAGGATTACCATAAGAGGAAAAGACAAGAATAATCCCGTACTACTAATAGTTCACGGAGGACCAGGCGCACCAATTTTACCTGTAATTTACAAATTGACAAGAACTGATTTGGAAGATATTTTTACGGTTTGTTACTGGGAGCAAAGAGGCTCTGGGCTAGCTTTTAATGATAGCATACCTGATTCATCCATTACCTTATCACATATAGTTGATGATGGTTTGGAACTATCCAATCATTTAAAAAAGACGTTCAAAAAAGACAAAATTTACATTGAAGGTTTATCGTGGGGAACAGCGGTAGCAGCTTATATGGTTCAAAAACAGCCAGAATTATATCACGCCTATATTGGTAGTGGTCTTATGGCGAATCTATCACTTTCAGAAGAATTATCTTATGAATTTGCAATGTCAGAATCCCAAAAACACAATGATACCATTTCAATCAATCAATTAAAACAAATTGGAAGACCACCTTATGTTAAAAACTCAAAAAATTCAGTAACTGAAGCCTTTGAAATAGAACGAAAGATTGTAATGAAGTATGCACCGATAAAATTAGAAACCGATTTTAATTTTATTAAAAGTATGTTTTTAGATAATGGATTAACGTTTAGGGAAAAATTTACTGATATGATAAATAGTCCTGAATCCTACTATCCTGCAGCTAAAATTTTACAACCTACTGCAATCAATATGAATTTAATGCGTGATATTCCTGAATTGAAAGTGCCAGTTTATATATTACAGGGAGACAATGACCATTTTACCGAAACGTCAGTAGCAAAAGCGTATTTTGATTCACTTATTGCGCCATCTAAAAAATGGTTTTTATTTGAAAACGGAACACACGGAGTACAAGTTGAATATCCTGAAAAATATCGTTCAATTTATATCAATGAAATACTTGGAAAATAATTACTACCGCCAACACCGTATATAATTTATTGCTACTTCTAGCCTACTTACGAAAATCCTCGCGGATTTTCTATTTGGTTTTTATTTGCTAAATTACGTGCTTAACCACGCAACAAACCATATACAAACACGTTACAGCACATATGAGAAAAACATCGAGATTAAAGAAAATATTCAAATGGATTTCAATTGTAATTGGAGTCTTTTTTTTAATTATGCTTTGGTCACCTGTAGAAGGTAAAATGGAAGGTACAGGTAAAAGATTGTTTGTTTGGAGCGGTTGGACAGCATTATTTGACGATACCGATTTTGGATTAAAGTTCAATTACTATCCAAAAACTGAATATGATGGAATTGATGGACCGTATCTGATTTCTGAAAAAATCTATAATGTGAATTCAGAAAATAAACTCTTAGAAATGAATATTTCTAATGAGGATTCTATACAAGTAAAGGTAAATAATAAAGATTCCGATAAGTTCTATTTCAAAAAAAGAGATGGGCACTCAATAGAAAAATCTGAATATAAAATGCCTGAGAAACTTATTGCTATATCTGATATAGAAGGCAATTTCAATGCTTTTTCGAGTTTTTTAAAAAACAATGGAGTTGTAGATTCCAATTTTAATTGGACTTTTGGAAATGGACATCTCGTTTTAGTTGGAGATTTTGTTGATAGAGGAAATAACGTAACGCAAGTTTTATGGTTGATTTATAAATTGGAAGAACAAGCCGAAAAGAAAGGTGGAAAAGTACATTTTATTTTAGGAAATCACGAAATAATGAACTTTCAAGGGAATGGCGGATACAATCAAGAAAAGTACATAAAAGTTGCCCAAGAAATAAGCAAAAAAGAAGAATGGGAAAAAGCCATACAATTTATGTTTTCCGATAACACTGAACTTGGCAATTGGTTAAGAACGAAAAACGTAATCAAAAAGATTGGAGATTATATTTTTGTTCACGCTGGTTTACATCCAGAATTATTGGACTATAAAATTGATTTGGATAAGATAAATAGCATAACAAGAAAAAACTGGGATAAAGATTTATACAGAAATCCAAAAGATGATAAAATTGCTAATTTCTTAGTCGGACGGATTAGCCCAATTTGGTATCGAGGATTAGTAACCGACTATAAATATTACGAAAAAATTAATGAAACTGATTTAAATAAAGTCTTGGAATATTATAATGTAAAAAATATTGTTGTCGGACACACAGTTGTCCGGAATATTTCTACAGACTTTAATGGTAAAGTAATACGAATTGACTTGAAACACGGAATTGAAAAAAATAGCGGATTTACCAAAGGTTTATTAATTGAAAATGGAGTTCAATATATAATCGACGATAATGGAAATAAAGAAACTCTGAAATAAATACGTGCTGTAACACCGTGTATAATTAATTGCTTGGTTTTAGCCTATTTACGAAAGTCCTCGCGGACTTTCTATCTGTGATTTATTTGCTAACTTTAGTGCTTAAAACACGCAACTAACCATACACAATCACGTTGGCAGTAATGCGAAGAATTACATAAAAAATGACTAAGTCGAACTCTTCTAGAAAGTTTGAACCAAATAAACTGACTGAATCTGATAATCAAATTATTACTGATTACAGAAAAAAACGGACTCTATTTGATAATTACTTAAAAGAAAATAATCTGAATTTATATACTTGTCCTGGATGCGGATACCCTACGCTTACAGAACGTGGAAAATATGAAATATGTGAAGTTTGTAATTGGGAAGATGATAATCAAGATGACGTAAATGAAGATGAAGTTTGGGGTGGACCGAATTCATATTTATCATTAACTGAAAACCGAATAAACATTGGAAGAGTTTTAAATCTGTTAGCTGAAAACTTAAATGGAAAAATAAATATAAATCCAATACAAGTTTTAGAAATAATTGAGGGACATTCTGCAAAAATGGAAAGTGGTTACATGAGAAAACTTATGAATTCACGGATATCTGATCCAATTTGGAATGAATTTAGAAATAAAGACAAAGAGATACTCTTAAAATTAATCAAGCAATAAAGCACTAATGCCAACAACGTGTAAAGTTAATTGCTACTTCTCTATTCCATCGGAATAATAATTACAAAAACTTTAGTACATTTACTTAAGAAACATTTCGGTAAGTTTAGCCTTGCGTTTTGTTTCCAAACGGAATTTTCGCCAAAAAAGGCTCAGCCCAGCGCCAAAACGCAAGGCTAAAATCCCGCAACAAACCTTACACAAACACGTTAGCAAAAATATAATCAAAATGAGAATTAGAATATTAATAATTTTAATAGGAATGTCATTAAATAGTATAGCTCAAGAACAAATGTTATTCGATGATTTATGGATATTAGAAGATTTAGTAATTGACAACAATAGTTATTTACCACCAAATAACGAAGAAATCACTTATGTAACTTTAGGCTTTGATTCCTATGTTCATGAATCCATACAATACATTAATTTGTTTGGCTCAACTTGTGAAACAATTGGAGGCTTAATTGAATTCAACAATAGCAGCAGTAATTTTTCATTCACTGATGGCCCTTATGAAACACTAGGTGGAGGATGTATGCTATCACAAAATACAATATATGAAGGTCTATACTTTGGTTTTTTTTATGACAACTACAATAATGGAAATATATTTAACTACTCTATAGTCATCAACACTGAAAATAGTAAAACTTTAACTGTAACTTCTTTTAATGGTGATCAAGCCATTTATGGTTCGCAAACCTTATCAATTAATGAAAATGAAGGTGTAGAAATTTCTCTTTTCTACAATGCTAAAAATAAGTCAATTGAAATTGCTTCTGAAAACCAACTAGATCGTGTCTATATTAGAATTTTTAATACTCTAGGCAAACAAGTTTTTCACTTGAATAAGAATAATAAAGAAAAGGTAATTATTAATCTTCAAGAATTTGCTGATGGAATATATTTTGTGACATTACAAAATGAAATAAATCAAGTCATAAGAAAGAGGATAATAAAGTACTGAAATAAAAATTTAGTTAAAATACTTTTGCTAACAACGTGTATAATTAATTACTACTGATTTACCTAGCGGAAAATCCCTCGAAATTAATTAACTTAGTACTAAGCGGAAAATGACTCGCGTCCTTTTCCGTAACTAATCATTACACGAACACGTTGTGCTTCATACCCAGAAAAATGAACAGATATTTTAAAATAGCGTATTTAATTCTATTGATTTTACCTTTTTCATCATTTAGTCAGAATGAAATAAAGGAAAAAATAGACAGTTTGAAATATGTTGAGACTATGCCATATATCTGCGAGGGATTTACGAAATGTGGAGAGGAAATATTTTGGAACGTTGTGAAACTAAAGGAAAAAGGAATACCATTTCTTATCGAAAAACTGAATGACTCTACTGAAACTAAAGCTGGAGTTGTGCTGTTTGGCGGAAATCATACTGTTGCTGATATTGCGTATGTAGCACTTGAGGAAATAATTCACGGAATACCAACTTTTGAATTACTCGGAACTGAATTTGACCAAGAAGGTTGCGGATATTGTGAGTATTGGAATTTTTTAAGAAAGGATTATCAAAATAGACTGAATTTCAAACTTGCTGTTAAAAACTGGTATGATAAAAACAAAAACGATTTAGTTTGGATTTCAAATAATGAATTTTCAAGTTGCGATTGTAGTGGAAAAAAACATCCGAATGAAGGTCATTATGAAATAAAAAAGGAATAAAGTACGAAAGCACAACAACGTGTATAATTCATTGCTAGTACTCGCCTACTTACGAAAATCCTCGCGGATTTTCTATTTGGTTTGTATTTGCTAATTTAGTTGCTGAAACACGCAACGAAATCATACACAAAACCGTTAGCTTGCATTTAAAACCAACATCGAGAATTGAACAATATTAAAACAAAACTTCAAGAAGTATATATTCCATTTTTAATAGTTTCGATAGGAACTATTCTTTTTTATAACATATTTCGTTGGACTTTAGATATCAAACTCGGAATTTTACCCTTAAAAGAAAACTTATTGAATTTTTGGATTCCTTTCGCTCTTCCTTGGATTCCAATACTTATTTGGTTACGTAGAAGAATTCGAATTTTAAATGTTAGAGGCAAAAGAGATAATGGATATTTTGGATATCAATTTGCTATGGCAGCAGCAATAGCTGTACCAATAATAATAAGTCAAAACTACATTGAGAAAAGTTCTTTTGACTTAAACGAAATATCTTCAATCTCAAAAATTAAAGAATTAAAAAACGAAAAATATTTTAAAATAACCTCATTTAATATAGACCATAACTCAAGTCTTCCATATGTAACTGCTAGAACTTCTGGTCGAAATAATGAGAATCTGAACTTTTACTTATATCTCGCTTGTCCGTTTGAAGAAACAAGCTCTGTTTGGTACGGAGTTGAGTATAAAAAGAATTTAAGCAATCGTATTAATGAACAAAGGAAAAATTCAGAATACAGAACTTTTTTAAACAAATCAGAACAAGAATTTAAAACCTATAATTTTCAAGATGTAGAATATTTTGAACGGCTAGGATATTCAGACGACAGAGATGGATTTATAGAAGCAATAAAAGAAAAAAACGCTAATCTAAACGAAAAGGAACAAATAATACTTGTACCTAAAAATGATGTTTTTGAAGAAAGACTCGGCAATTCATTTCCTTGGATTTTTGGGTCTTTTGGTATTGGAGCATTAGCTCTTTTGTTAATGGTAGTAATTCCAAAAATTAACGAAAAGGAATTAAACGATTTTAAAAAGAATAAACCACTAAAAGAAGATGGTTTAAAAGATATGATTGGCTTTTTAAATCCAATGGGCAAAAATAAAGCCACAGCAATTTTATTGCTTCTAAATATTATTGTTTTTCTAATTATGACATTTGACGGACTAAACATAGTTTCGCCTACACCAAAAGAATTACTCGAAATTGGAGGGAATAGAAGGTTTGAAGTTATGAGTGGCGAATATTGGAGGTTATTTACTTCGATGTTTATTCACGGTGGACTATTACACTTGTTTATGAACTTAATAGGTCTTGGACTTGGAAGCAGTTTATTGGAAAACATTCTTGGTTCGATAAAATTAATAATTATCTACATTGTTTGTGGAATTCTTGCAAGTTTAGCGAGTATTTATTGGCACGAAAACACAGTTAGTGTTGGAGCATCTGGAGCAATTTTTGGGCTTTATGGTCTGATTTTGGCTTTTACAGTTTTTAAAATTTACCCAAATTATATGAGAGGAATGACTTGGATGCTATTAGGACTTTACGCAGGAGTAAGTTTGTTATTTGGATTTTTAGCCGGAATTGATAATGCAGCTCATTTTGGTGGACTGATAAGCGGATTTGTAATTGGAGGAATTTTAATATTGACAAATAAAGAACAACTGAAAAAAAACGCAAGCTAACAACGTATAAAATTAATTGCTAGTTCTCACATACTTACGAAAGTCCTCGCGGACTTTCTATCTGTGATTTATTTGCTAACTTTAGTGCTTAAAACACGCAACTAATCTTATACAAAACAGTTGTGAGTAATTAAACTTAAAAAGTCATAGTGAACAAATATCTTAAAACACTAATTACACCTACTAACGTACTTTCTTATTCGAATGCTTGCATAGAAGTTTGTAATACTTTACTAACTTTAAAAGACAATGATTTTAAAAGATTAATTATACCTAGTAGAGGTGCCTATCCCTTTTACACTGGAGCTCTAAAATCAATAAGTTTTCTGACTAATTCAAAGTTAGAAAGACATACTTTCAATGCTCATTTTGACATTTGGTTATTACCATATACTTCAGATTGGGGTCAGGCAAATATTAGTACAAATTCAAAATCAGTTAGGAAGTTTTGGTCCAAAATTCTTGCTGATTCAATCAGAAAAGAAACAACTCCTTATACCAAATTCTATAACGGTTTAGTAGACTCAGTCGGAACAATATTAACGATTAACACATCAGATCTTAAACTTGATAAATACTATAAAAAAGAAATCATAAAAAACGAAAAATTTGTTTTTATTGATACTGCTATTTCTGGAAAAGCAATTTGCGATATTATAGAATCTTTTTATGACTTTAATTTAAAGGACTTTTATATAATTATGATTACTGATGAAGAAGGTGGGAAATTAAAATCTGGTTATAAAAAAATAATTGAGAGAGAAAAAAAATTAAATAGATTAAAACAAATTAATGTAAAAAAAATTTATTCGGAAGATGCCAGCCCTCTATTAAATACTGGAATTTCAAGTATAGTGTTTCCTTCATTAATTGAAAGAGCTTATAATGACATTCCTGAATTCAGAAATAATGAAATTGTAGGCGCTGGATTATGGTTTATTGATTCTATGTCACATCTGATTAGTGAATACCCAAAACTTAATGGAGTAAGAGGTATATTATCAACTTTAAACTATACTGGAATGTCTATTAATTATAAACAAACAGATAATTGGACTAAAGAAATATTCGATTTTGAGGTTGATACTATTATTTCAAATTTGGACAATTTTAACTTAAGAGACGGAAATTCAACTAAAAAGCTCATTTATGATAGGATAAAAACAAGAGGAACGGACCTTGGTAAAAGAGTTGACGCAACGAATTCACATATTATTAGAATTGACCTAACATCAAATATTATATCAAAATTAATAAATTCAGTAAAGTACAAATAACTACTCACAACAACGTGTAAACGCAATAACTACTGAATTCCCTATCGGAAATTCAGCCTTTTTAACTAAATTAGTTGCGTCAGTGGAAAAATATTAACACATTTTACCGTTACTGACGCTTACACGAACACGTTGGCAATAATTTGGGAAACACTCATATGAAGAAAATTAGGAGTTTCATTTTTATATTAATTATTATTTTAATTTCTTTATTTGTGTATAGTTTTCCCTATGAAAATAGCAATTCCTGTTTAAATGAAATGAAAATCAATTTAACCGAGAATCTAACTGAAAATGAAATCCTTAATTTCAATGAAAGTTTGGATTGTTTCGAATGGAATAAGATGATGTTTTTACATAGAGACTTTAGTCCAGATTATATTGAAAAAAATACAGGAATTAAAGTAAACGGATTTAAAGTAATGGGATTTAAATACTTTATTAAATCTGATTTCTATACTCATATACTATTTCTTAAAGACAATAAAATTGTTGGAATCATAGAAACATCAAAAGGTGTAATGATTGATGACTTTGCTACTGAACTGAACAATAACGATACTGTAATTATTTCTAAAGAAGATGCGATTTTTAAAACCTATGAAACAGAAAACGAATATTTAGATGGAAGAAAAGTATTTTCTTTAACTTTCTCTGACTCAAAATTAATTGATAAATATAAACATCCGAATTAAAAAACTATTGCCAACAACGTGTATAATTAATTGCTTTGGTCGTTGCTTATTTGGAAAATTCCTTCGGAATTTTCTCGCGCTCGTTTTTGTTTATTAAATTAGTTGCTTAAACACGCAACTAACCATACACAACAACGTTGGCGTTAATTTGAGAATGAAGAACTTAACAATATATTTCTTGCTGATTTTTACACTTTTTAGTTGTAAAGAAAAAGTTGTTGACTGAATTGAAATTGGACATACACTCTACACAAACCAATCGTTTGAACAGAATAAAAAATTATCGGAACTGATTACTCAAACTCTGAATAAAAACTCAAACGGATTATCTGAATTGACCGAGTTTTGGTGTGGTGGTGGAGCTGGTTGTTATGATTTAGGAATAATTACATCGGAAATAGTTTATAAAATGGGAGAATCGGAATTTGTAAAAATCGCATCAGAATTAGAATCTGAACGGAAAAACTCTCTAAAAGGATTATTAAACGCAGGATTGGAATATGGTTATGAACCTGATAGAAAAATAGAAAATGAATTTCCAAAACTGAATAAAATATTAACGGAATAAAAAAAACTAACGCCAACACCGTATAAAAAAAATTGCTAGTTTTAGCTAAACCAAAGTTAGTTGCTCGTTTGCTAGCTTCCGATTTTCCTTCGGAAAATCCTCGCACACAAACACGCAACTTTCCTTATACATAAACGTTAGGCAACATTAGATCGAAATGTCAAAATATAAACTTCTAGTAATTTTAATTTTAGTATTTAGTTGTTCAAACAACAAAAATACTTTGACTGATTTAGAAAAAATTGGATATACTGGAAACATAAAAACAATAAAATTTGAAGGCACTGAAGAAAGAAAAGAGGAGTCAGTAGAAAACGGATATAGAGTTAGTAATGAACTTCATTTGAACCGAAATAATATGATTTCCGAACTACGAAAATATACATCTGAAAGTTTAAATGAAATTCATACTTACATATACAATGACAATAACTTATTGATTTCAAAAAATTATTACGATGGGTCACGAGAATTTGTAAGCAAATCAAAATTTGAAAACGTATTAAATGACAAAGGAAGACTAACTAAACAGTCTGAATTTAAATCACTTGGAAATTCAATAGTTGATTCTACTGATGTCAAATTCAACATATTCCCAGATCAAATCACTGAATTCATATATGATTCTAATGAGACCTTGATTCAATATAATGTCTATGATAATCCTACGTCTAATTTAAAAAGTGTCATAGAATTGCGTAATGGAGAGGTAATTAAAAACTACCTTCTTGTTGGAGATAGCGAAGAATTATTTGGTGAAATCACTTATTTCAAATGTGAAGAATATGATGAAAACAATAATTGTATAAAATATAAACTCACAGAAAATGACTCAACGCACTCGTATGTAAATGTAAAAATCGAGTATTACAAATAACGTTGCCTAACAACGTGTATGGTCAATACTACCTAATTTTTCCAGCGGAAAAATTCTCACTTTATTTAACTATATTTATCTCAAGAAACATTTAGTAAGCTCAACCGCTCGCTTTGTTTTCCAACGGAATTTTCGCCAGAAAAAACTGGCTCATCCGAATCGCAAAGCGCTCGGCTGAATTCCGTACAAACCATACACAAACTCGTTAGCTACAATTATGAAAAAAGTAATAATAATATTATTAACCATAGCGTCATTCAGTGGATTTTCACAAAATGAATCATGTGCATTTTCGGATAATAATTATCATTATAACGTTCTACTAATTATAGATAATATTCCTCCAATTGATTTTGATAAAACAGATTTGATAGAATATTTGGAAATTAACAGTAACATATCAAACACAGAAGTAATCTTTCTAAATGAAAACATAATTGAAGCTTTTAAAGCATTGCCCTCGTCTCAATCCGAGCCGTTTAATAAAATGATATATATTATTGCTTCTGACGATTCTTTAGATTCCTATTTGAATTCGTTTACTGAATCAATTGATTTGGCTTCTATATATTGCGATTGTGAACTTTCTGATAGCTATTTCCATAACTACGTAAGACTTATAATTGATGAGATTCCTGCTGATGATTTTAACAAAATGGATTTTATAAATCATTTGGAAACTATTAGTAATATATCCAGTAGTGATTCGGAATTCTTGAATAATTCAATCATAGATGTTACACCAGCCTTTCCTGCATCTCAAACTGAAAGTTTGCAAAAAACATTATTTGTTATCTCGGAATATGATTTAATGATTCCTTTTTTATATGAATTTACTGAATCAATAAATTTAGTAGAACTTATATGTGAGGAGGCTGAATTGACAGTCGATGGTTTTAATCTTAAAAGTATAATAAGAATAATTCCAAATCCTGTTACTCAAAACACATACATACACATTGACAACATAGCAAATTTTGAAAGTTTAATGATTATTGATATAACTGGTAAACTAATATATTCAAAGAAAATCAAAAATTTAAGCTTAATTGAATTTGGTCAGTTCAATCTCGAAAATGGAGTCTATTTTGCAAAATTTATCCAAAATAATTTATCTATTACAAAAAAAATCATAGTTAACTGACCTTAACAGTAGCTAACAACGTGTATAACCAATTGCTTGGTTTGTGTGTACTCGGAAAATCCTAGCGGATTTTTCTCTGGTTAGTTTTCTTTTACTAATTTAGTTGCTAGCCAACGCAACTAGCCATAACACGAACACGTTGGCAGCAATTAAAAAATTCAATTATGAAAAAAATATTGAGTATTGTAATATTAACTCTTGTAGTTGTTTCTGGCTTATTTTTTAGTTGTCAATCCAATTCAAACAATACTAAAAAGACTGAAAAGGTTGTAGAAGAACAAAAAGAAAACACTTGGAATGCGGAGGAACAAGAATTAATAGTTCTTGTAGAAAAGCTCTTGTTTGCGGTAGGTAATTCAGACTTTCAGACTTTGGATTCCATAGTTTCAGACAAAGCAAACTTGGGTAGTGCAATAGTGAGAGATGGTGTTTCTAAAAATTCCGTTATCACGATTGGCGAATATTTTGAAGCACAAAAAAACCGAGATGGAGAACGCAAGCCGTTTTATGAACCTGTTAATAAATACAAAATCCTGATAAATAAAGGGCAAATCGCTTTTGTTTGGGCTGATGCTACCCTACATTCATACGGTGTTCCACGGACAAATAATATCGACAATTTCACACTTATCAAGGAAGATGGTGAATGGAAATTCATTAATATCTCATTCACAAATACGCGCTTACCAGAGGAGAAGAGAAAATTTGATGTGGAGATTTTTGCCAAAAGTTACGCTCAAGTGTGGTGCAGTCAAAGACCAAATTTTGTATCGTCCTTTTTTGCCGAAGATGGCGAATTAACAGTTAATAAAGGAAAACCAGCCAAAGGAACAGAAGCTATAAATAATGTCGTAAAAGGATTCATGGATGCTTTCCCTGATATGATTGTTTCAATGGATAGCCTGACTACCACATCAGATAAAACCAGATTTCATTGGACACTTGCTGGAACAAATAACGCAACCAATGGAACTGGAAATAAAGTTAAAATTAGCGGGTTTGAGGAATGGACATTAAATGATGATGGCTTAATCCAAAAATCAAAAGGCTATTTTGATGAAAAAGAATATAAGCGTCAACTTGAATTTGGAATGAACAAATAATAACTGCAGCCAACAACGTGTATAATTAATTACTTCTAATTTCCCTATCGGAAAATCCTTGAAATTAATTAACTTAGTAGCTAATCGGAAAATGACTCATGTCCTTTTCCGTAACTAATCATAACACGAACACGTTGGCAGTAATTAATATAAATCGACACAACATGAGAAATATAATCATAATTGCCTGTTTATTTTTATTTCTACAAGCATGCAAAGAAAATTCTAAAAATAAAAATTCAGAATTAAAAGAATTAATTACTGAAGTTGAGAGTTATTTTAAAGGAGATATTTCTGATGCAGATATTGATAATTTAGGTAATTTCAAATTTGATACTGGAGCTGCTTCAACTGGTAGAGTTTCTGGCAAATTGTCTAAAGTTTTTATTTCACTTGAAATATTACCTGAGCGACCAGGTTGTGCTGATATATGCCCTGAAATGGCTCTGATTCATTTTAAATGTGAAAACGATACTAAATGCGTCACTGATCCATCTGATCCTCAAATTTATGGTTATTCTAATGAAGGTGTGATATCATTCGAAAATATAGAAACTGGAAAAAAAATATATTCCCTTTTAAATGAAATTAAAAATAAACTTTGAAACATTACTAAAAGAATTGAAAACTTGTTTTACAAAAAATGAATAAAATCTTATTTTTAGTTTTCGGTTTAGTTTTGACAATTATTGGATTTCGTGTTTACTCATATTTTGAAAAGAACTTAGAATCAATTGATAATAAGCCAGGCAATTTATACGGAATAGCAGTCCTACTCATTTTTATGGGAATCATTGCAATAATACTTTCTATTATAAATTTTTTCTAGACAAGTAAATAACTACTGCCAACAACGTGTATAATTAATTACTACTAATTTACCTAGCGGAAAATACCTCGAAATTAATTAACTTAGTGCTTATCGGAAAACGACTAACGTCCTTTCCCGTAACTAATCATAACACGAACACGTTAGGCGCAATGTAACAAAACTACGAACTCATCGTCTTCCATTAATAAACCAATCAGAAGTTCAAATGCAAGAAAATATAATGGAACGAAAAAAAACTTGGAATACAATATTTATTTTCCTTGCTATTGTTACAATTTTAAGCTCTTTATTTCATTATGCGATAGTTAATTTATATCCGTCACGAATATATATTGGAGGACTAATGTGGTGTCCTGCTATAGCTACCATAATCACTTTAAAACTGATAAAACGCCCTATTTCTTCACTAAATTGGAATTGGGGAAATTGGAAATATATTCGACTTTCTTATTTTATTCCTGCTTTATATGGCTTAATCACTTATATACTAATTTGGGTTTTTGGCTTTGGAAGTTTGACAAATGGCGAAGCAATAACAGATTGGGGAAAAGAACTTGGTTTAATTGGAATAGGAACTTTAAATCCAACATCGATTGCAATCATAGCTATTATCTTATTAGGAACTATCGAAGTAATTAGAGCAGCATCAACAACTTTGGGAGAAGAGATTGGATGGCGAGGTTTTTTCATTTATGAATTAAGAAAAGTTCTTTCGTTTACTGGTGTTTCCATTTTTAGTGGAATTATTTGGGCAACTTGGCATTGGCCATTAATTGTATATTATGGCGAAAATGTAATCCTGGAATTGACGACATTTTATGTTGTTATAGTCTCAATGTCGTTCATTATGACTTATTACACTTTTAAATCTAAAAGCCTATGGCCAGCAGTAATTTTTCACTCAGTAAGTAATGTATATATTCAAAAAATATTACCCGAATTAACAATAAAAAATGAAGGAGCGGAACATTGGCTTGGCGAAAACGGAATTATGTTTGCTATCGTGACTTGTGTTTTTGGAATTTATTTTTGGAAAAAAGCAATTAAAGAAAAATTGTGACTGAAAAGCACAGCGCCTAACACCGTGTATAATTAATGGCTAGTTCTCGCCTACTTACGAAAATCCTCGCGGATTTTCTATTCGGTTTTTATTTGCTAAATTAGGTGCTGAAACACGCCACTAATCATACACAAAACCGTTGTGCTTCATTATCATAAAACGCTAACTAATGATAAAATTCTTCAGGAAAATTAGACAAAACTTACTTATGGAAAATAAAACCGGAAAGTATTTTAAGTATGCAATTGGCGAAATTGTGCTGGTAATGATAGGTATATTATTGGCTTTACAAGTTAATAATTGGAATGATAACAGAAAAATTAGAAATATTGAACAGCTATTACTACGTGATTTAAGAACAGAAATACAATCAAACATTGTTGCTCTTGATGAGATTATAAAATCTCACAGCTCATCTCTAGATGCGATTATAACCTTGGATTCGGTAATCACCAACTTAAGACAAGTTAATAGACCTCTTGAATTGGGTAGATTATTAGGAGCACACGATTATAATAGTACTTTTGATCCAAGAACAGGTATTCTCAATTCTATTATCAACTCAGGGAAATTAGATTACATTTCCAATAGAGAATTACGGTATACGCTTTCTTCTTTAAACGATATTGTTCTTGACACAAATGAATCGGCTGATGAATTTAGTAAAGTGAGGTCTCAATTCTATTGGCCATTACTAGGGCAGTTTTATGATCGGCAAACAGTTGGAAGGTTTAAATTTAATCGCGAAAAAATTATAAATAGTTCAGAATTTAATTGGTGGTTATTACTTGCGAAAATAAACAGAAAAGAAGGATTAGTTGAGGAGAACGATCTTTTGAAAACCCTAAAAGAAATCATCGAATTAATTGATAGTGAAATAAAAACATAACGAAAGCACAACACCGTGTATAATTAATGCTAACCTCCTATTTCAATTTAAAATTTATATCTTTAACAGTATGATTGCTACGACGGAAAATCCTGCGGATTCTCTGTCGCACTAATCATACACAAAACCGTTACCAACCATAGTGCAAAAATCATCTGAGTTACTTTTTTACTAATCTGATTTACTAGCTTGTAACTTTCCTACTTTCAATTAAAATTCATCGGAATTATCCTTTTTTTGAGAACTAAACGCTAAGGCGTTCTGACTCGTTCTTTTCAAAAAAAGGCGTTTGTGGTTTTCCTGTGTGCAACCTAAATGCAGTTGTGATCATTTCTTTTCTGCCAAAGTAGCGGAATCTTGGGATTGTTTGCTTAAGTCTGTGAATCGCATTCTGTTTCGGTTGCTGTCTGTGTTTGCTTTTTTCTGTGATTACCAAAAACCTGTCATGCACTACAGTAGCTAACAATGTGTATAATTCATGCTTTACTTCTACTTCATTGGAAAATTCATATATTTAACATTATGATTCGCAACGACTGAAAATCTATCGATTCTCAATCGCACAAATCATACACTAAACCGTTACCCAACATTTGAAAGAAACATTGAGAAAACGAAAAATCATAGGAATTCATCTATTAACTTTTGTCATTTTGACAATCGTTTTATTCTTTTCGGCTGAACCGTTTTTGAACAAATTTGCTTCTGGAATTCACAACGTAGGAATGTGGCTGAATTTGATAATTTATGGAACAATCGGAATTTTATTTTTGACAATAATTTCGTGTCTAATTTTTATAAAACGGAGAATTTAGTGTTCTGGAAAAGAAAGAAAAATAAAACGGCGGAATTTAAATGCCCTGAATGTGGAAAAGTTCATTCGGAATGGCCTGCTTTGACTTTTAAATCACCAGCGAATTACGATTTTTTGTCTGATAAAGAAAAAACTGAACTCGGGAAATTGGATTCTGACTTTTGCGAAATTCACTACGAAGACCAAATTGACCGTTTTATAAGAGTAACGCTTAGTCAAAAAGTAAAAGACGCTTGCGAAACTTTGGAATACGGACTTTGGGTATCATTAAGCGAAAAAAGTTATTTAGATTATAAAGAAAATTACAACAATACGAATCACGAAACTGGATATTTTGGTTGGTTATGTAGCAATATTCCTGAATATGGAGATACATCTTCAATTCCTTGCGATGTAATGACAAAAAGTGGAAATGATAGACCTGAAATTTTTCCTCACGAAGATTTTGACCATCCATTTGTACGAGATTATTACAACGGAATTTTAAAAACAGAAGCGGAAAATAGAATAAACGAAATGATAAAAAACGTTGGGTAACAACGTGTATAACTAATTGCTCGGTCTGTGATTACTCGGAAAATTCTCCGAATTTTCCTCTGGTTCGTTTTCTTTTACTAAATTAGTTCCAGCCAACGCAACTAGCCATAACACGTACACGTTACCCAACATTTGAAATGACTTCTGGAATTAAAATAACAGATACTGAATTAAAGTTTACAGAGTTCCCTTCAAAAGAAACTGGAATAACAAAATACTGCAAGTCATTTAAACTAAATCTGAATGAAATAAAATTAATCGGAATTAGTCCAAGGCTTATTTTGGATGATGAATGTATTTTCATTCTTGTGATTGACAAATCGGAAAAAATTCATCTGATTTCAGACCACGTAATTGGAACAAAGGGATTAGAAAGTTTTGAAAAACATTTTGGATTGGAATCTATCCAAGCGGAATGGAATAAATTGGAATACGATGACCATTATGGTAAAATGGACAAGGTTATTTATCCGAAAGAAAAATATTGGAATGACTTATTTGACAAAGATTGGAAATTAAAGATTAGAACTCTTTACAGTTGGATTAAACCAAAGTCATTCTATGGAAATCTGAATAAAAAAACATTAGGTAAGAAAACAATATGAATTCAAGACTAAAGTACATACTTACTAAAATTTTTTATTACGTATATGCTTTTTTATATTTCTCGTTTGCAATATCAATTCTGATGTTATTAGGTTATTTATTTGTTGAAAAAACGATTAATTGGAATGGTGTTTTAATTCTTTATGGAATATTAATTCCAGCTTTATTGATTTTTAGAATAATAAGCGGAAAACTAAAAAACGTTGGGTAACAACGTGTATAATTAATTACTGCTGATTTACCTAGCGGAAAATCCTCGAAATTAATTAACTTAGTAACTTATCGGAAAACGACTCGCGTCCTTTCCCGTAACTAATCATTACACGAACACGTTGTAAAACATTTAAAGAAACTCATTGGAACCATTTGAATTAATAGAAAAAGTAAATTCTTTAGAAACATTTTTGGATTTTCTAAAAGCACTTATGCTTGATAAAAGAGACGAAGATGAAAAAGAAAAAATTGAACCTTCATCGCCTTATGATAGTGGACATAATGGATGGGAACATAATGATATAGCTTCATTTCTCGATGCAATGCACGCAGGAACTAAAGACAATGATTTTTCCAAAGAACCAAGTTGGAAAAATTTTGCGGAAATAATTTATATGGGCAAAATTTACGAATAATGAAAAATCCTCGAGGTTACGGAATTATTGAACCTGCAATTTATGAGGAACTGAATTGGAATATGGATTTTATTGTATCGTGTTTAGAAATTATACGAACCAAGTTACCTGAATTGTTTTCGGAATTTCCAAAAAGTGTGAAATATGAACTTATTTCTTTGGAAAACCCATTTGGAGAACCTTATCCTGTAATTGGACTTTACTCAGATAACCCAAAAGATTTAAAAGAAATACCTGAATTTTTAGACCTTGATGAAAGAACTGAAATTTGGCTGAATAATATTGGAATTGAAACCATTAAAAATGAAGCAAAAAAAATAAAAACTATAAGTTGGGAAACGCTAAAAGAAAAAAAATCTGAATAAAAACATTTTACAACAACGTGTATAATTAATTACTACTGATTTACCTAGCGGAAAATCCTCGAAATTAATTATCTTTAGTCCTTATGCGGAAAATGACTCGCGTCCTTTCCCGTAACTAATCATACACAAAAACGTTGGCAAACAGTTGAGGAAACGCAACCAGAATGAAAAAATGGGAATTAAAGAATATTTAGATACTAGTCTGAACAAATATTATATCGGAATTCTGAATGAGAACGGATTTGAACTGACTGAATCTGAAATTAGCGGAATGGGAGGAATTTATCGCTTTAAAAATAGTTGGCTGAATTTTGACATCGTAAATGACAGAGGAATAATTGAAACTCGGATTTCCTCACTCAAATCTGAAAATTTTTATGACTTTGACTTAATAAACGCATATTTAAATCGGAGAAATAAAACAGAATTAGAAAAACCAAAGTTTGGAAAATCTGATTTATCAAAACGGCTGAATTTAGAGCAAGAAAGTGAATTGTTTGAAAATAGTCTGACCGAATTAAAAACGATGTTTAACGAATTGAATTATAAACAAACTGAATCTGAATTAAATAAAATCGGAAATGAACGAGCGAAATTATTGTTCGGATAAAAAAACCGATTTGCCAACAAAGTATAAAATTAATGGCTAGTTCTAGCCTATTTGGAAAATTCCTGCGGAATTTTCCGCTGGCAAGTTTCTATTTACTAAATTAGTGCTTAAACGCGCCACTAATCTTATACATAAACGTTAGCAAACATTTGAAAAAAAAAATCTCACATATAATTTTACTTTGTTTAATCTTAAGCATATACTCTTGTAAAGAAAATGCAAATAAATTAAAAGATTCACCTCAAAATGAAAGGCTGAAGTACAAAAGATTTTCGATGGATAACGTTGACTCGAATGGAAAAACAAAAAGTACGGCTGAAATTTATGTGGATATCAATAACGACACAATCTACAATCAATTCAAGAAATTTGACGAGAATGGAAATATAGATAAATCAAAAAGTGAATACTTCGATTTTGAATTGCGGAAAGATACTCTGAAAAACATCTATTCTGGAAAAGTTACTTATCATAATATTTTGGATTATAAACTGAAAAGTCCTCTAATAGAAAAGGAGTTGAAATTAATCTTTTTTCAAAAATTGGAAGACAGTACTAATGTCGTTGAATTTTCTGAAAAAGACCAAAATTTTGTGGAATTCGAATTTTACAATAAAAATGATACTCTCGTGGGAATGCTATTTGAATATAGAGTTTTAGATACGATTATAAATAATGAAAAAATGGCAAGAATTATTGAGACTTATCACGCTGTTGACAATTTGATATTAACTGATAATCCGTTCATTGAAACTTTTGAAATAAATCACGAGGTTGTTTATGAATAAAAAACGTTTGCTAACAACGTGTAAACGCAATAACTACTGAATTCCCTATCGGAAATTCAGCAGTTTTAATTAACTTAGTTGCGTCATCGGAAAAATACTAACGTCTTTTCCCGTTACTGACGCTTACACGAACACGTTGTAGCACATTTGAGAAAAACGACATGAATAAACGGAGTTTAAAAATTGCGAGACTTTATGCAATTAGTTTACTATGTATCGTCTTTTATTTCTTATTAGAGAATTCTAACATTATAGCTGAGCTAGTTCAAAAATCGGAAAGAGGTCGTTATGGTAGCTTCCCTACATTCTTTCTATCTGGATTATTTAAATATGGATTATTCTTTATTGGATTAGGAATTTTTATAATTCTGAGTTTTTTATTAATAAAAGAAAAAATAGTCCGAAACTCAGATATAAAATCAAATAAAAAGACTTTTGAAAGCACAAAAAATCAAAAAGAAAATCGGAATTTGAGATTGACAGTTTTTCGGAATTTCGGACAAGACGAGAAAATAATATCAGAAAAAACAACAAGTGAAATTATAAAAAACACAATGAATTCTATTAATTGGAATGAATTTCATATTGTTGAACTGAAAGACGAAAATGATAATGCTCTGCATATAAGCGGAAGTTTAAACGAAGACGGTTTGGCTTCTACTTTTACGAAAGACGATGAACACATACTTATGATTAAACCAATCGAAACAGTGGAACAAATGACTGAAATATTGCTTGACTTTTTAAAAGGAGAAGATATTTGGCAGAATAAATACAAATATGAATAATGGTAGATTGGTTTACTGAATTTATGGATGATGATCCTTTGATAAAAGGTATTATATTTATTTTAGTTGGTGTTGGCTACCTAATATATAAAGTTGGCAAGGTCGAATCCTTTAATATGCGAGACTATAGTGCTGGAGGTTGGAAAGCACTTGTGAATTCTTGGGCAATTATTTTTATGTTATTAATATGTGGAATGATTTTAATAATACAAAACTTATAAACGTGCTACAACAACGTATATAATTAATTGTTTAGTCTGTGCATACTCGGAAAATCCTACGGATTTTCCTCTGGTTCGTTTTCTTTTACTAATTTAGTTCCTGCCAACACAACTAATCATATACAATACCGTTGTGCTTAATACTAAA
>NZ_JXJP01000024.1 GCF_000826645.1 Psychroserpens mesophilus | reverse complement strand
TCACACAACTCATATGGCGTAACCGAAACCGTATCTGGCAACGGATTAACAAGCAATGTTAACTCTACCGTATCATAACAACCTGTCGTTCCACTCTCTACTCGAATATACACCGTCTGTACATTTGGTACAATATTATCATAGGGTATTGGGAGTACATTAACCCCATTGTCAGCATCTGATTGCGTCTCATGATACGTGACAACCATACCCGTTTGAACTCCAACGGCCTCCAAATCCTTTAAACTTAAATCAAAACTCGAAAACCCATCGTTGTCATCATCGCAAACCTCCAAGGGCGTTACAAAATTTGCTAATGGATTCATGATAACCTCTAAATCTAAAGTCGTGGTACTAAAACATCCATTTACTGTATCATCTAACCTTACAAACACAGTTTGCAAGTTTGGAATGATATTGGTGTAAGGTGAAAAAATTTCGTTTGTTGATGAATTGGCATCTGCAAGAGTTTCATAATAAGACACTACAACATTAGCCTGACCATTAATCACTTCCGTATTAGCATCTGTTAGAGTAAATATCGCAAAACCATCCGTATCATCATCACATGTAGACAAAGGTGTTGGCACAATAACAGCTGGCCCAGGATTAACGATCAAATCAAAAGAGATTGTTTCAAAACACAAGGTATTAGAATCATTTTCTCCTCTTACGAAAATAGTTTGAGGATTAGAGATATTTGTGTAAGGACTGGTAAGTGCGTTTATATTTGCATCTGCATCAGCTTGACTAAGATGATAAGTCAATGTTACTCCTGTCTGACCATCTAAAATAACTGCTGTTTGAGAATCTAAGTCAAATTGCTCAAACCCATCAGCTGAAAGATCATCACAAACAACTAAATCATCAGGTTGAACTAAAACAAGTCCTGAAGAAACAATTAAATCAAATGTTGTAACAACATAACAAGAAGTATTATTCGTATTTTCTAATCTGATAAAAATAGTTTGTGGATTAACTGTATTTGTATAAAGATTAGGAAGAGGATTTGCATCATTATCTGCATCAGCTTGTGTTGCGTGATAAGAAATAACAACATCAGTTTGTCCACCTAAAACTTCAGCATCTTTGGTAGATAAATCAAATTCAGTTAAATCATCAATAACAGCGTCATCACAAAGAATATAATCGGTAATAGGGTTTATAAAAGGATTCGGTAAAAAAGTTATTTCTACGTCTTCACTCAAAGTACAACTCTGATCGGTAACCTCTACTAAATAAACTCCTGAATTGGGAGATGACACCGTAATGGTAGAATTAGTTTCAGCAGCTTGTAATATCCCATCTATATACCATTGATATGTGGCTGTAGCAGAACCGATATCAGCATCCAAAATAATATCAGCGTCACCTTCACATAAATCTTGATCTGGACCCAAATCTACTGTAAAAGGAACATCTTTAGTAACAGTAACGTCATCTGTAACGATAACAACATCATTATTGCAATTGGTGTAAGTTACTTGAGCTGTATATGTGGTTGTAGTTGTTGGACAAACATTTAACGTCGGTGTTGTACCAATAACTGCTCCAGACTCATCCAACCATGCAAAGTCAATAATACTAGGACCAGCAGGTGTAAAACGCCAAGCTTCATCAGTAGCTGTCCACTGACCTGTATTTCTTCCAGGTGGTACAAAAGCTGTTGTACCTGCATCATTTTGAATACCAACAGCTGCATTTCCACTATTCCACCCTGTACACAATGGTTTATCTTTAATATAAATATCTATCACATTGGTTGTTTCATAAAACACTGCCATGTGTGTAGCTACTAAATTGTTACAAGAAAACATTGGCACTTCATAGAATGATACTGCCAATACTCTATTTGGTGCTGTACCAATAATTTCCCATGCAATTTCTTCTGCATTACCTACAGACGGATCTATATCATGAGTTGGTGTTAATACGTTAGCTTCTCCAAGAGTATCGTTTGTATTATTCGGTAAACTTTCGCTAAAAGACCAACCATTACTGGTGTCACCTGCATTAACATCAAAACGAATTACACCATTAGATCCCACTTGAAATTGGGTTTCAATATTTGTAAAAAAACAAAAATCAAACGGTAAATTCTCCACACCAGACCAACGGTCATCTTGATTAGGATTTAATGAATTCGTTAAACCATTAAAAGCAAATGGTGGCACAAAAGGAATTGCAGAAACTGTATAGGTATTTGTTTCACCAATATCTAAAAATTCTGCAGTGATATCTGTACAATCATCTGCACAATCGATAACTATATCGTCACCAGCTTCAACAAATGGATTTCCTGGACCAGATGCTCCAATTTGAGCGGTCAAATTAATCATATTTGCACTAGAACAACCTGAAGGATTGGTATCTGTAATGACTAAGGTCACTGTAAACAAGCCAGCTGTAGCATATTGATGTGTTGTAGTTGCTCCTGTTCCAGTGTTACCATCACCAAAATCCCAAAAGTAAGTCGCGCCAGTTCCGTCTACTGAAAATGTACCACTACCATTAAATGTTATGACTTCATTTACATCTGCAACAACAACATTATTGACGTCAAACGCTGGGTTTGTACTATCCAAATTTGCTACTATAGATTGACAAGGAGTTAAACAAGCAATATCTGCAGCCCATCCTGTAGTAGTACCCGAACCATTAGACACAAACTCAATAGTTAAACAACCTGAAGGAGTTGTTGCTTCAATAACGCCAGGATTGTTTCCTCCAGAAAATGAACCTAAAGAAGGGAACGTATTATCTGGACCGTCGTATATCGTTAATAAATCTAAGTTTAATTGAGTATTAAATTCTGTAAATGACAACTGAATAGCATCACCTGCATCAGGCGGACAAATTGTTAACGTGAAATTTTCATTACTTGAATAAGGTCCAAATTC
The DNA here is from genome assembly GCF_000826645.1 of Psychroserpens mesophilus. Taxonomy (GTDB): domain Bacteria; phylum Bacteroidota; class Bacteroidia; order Flavobacteriales; family Flavobacteriaceae; genus Psychroserpens; species Psychroserpens mesophilus. The sequence continues at coordinate 5,515 of NZ_JXJP01000024.1, read as the reverse complement.
ACCTCCTGAATCAAAAAATCGATCTGTACATTGACTTATAGTTCCATCTTGCATCAGAATATCCTGACCATATGAAAAAACTGAAAAAATGAGGAATAATAGCGTAGTTATTTTTTTCATAATATGAAGATTATTGAGGGTTTTGAGATTTGATGATTATTAAAAACTGTGAATTATCAAATCGGTACGTTTTTGAACCTTCTCTTGAATAAAAGTTAAATTGATATTTTAAGGGATTAAATGTATTCGCATTGTATGAAGCATCACGACTTAAACCTTTATTGTAATGATTGAAAAGTGGAATCGTAGATAGGTTACTAAAGCTTGACAAGTCTTTTCCTTGAAGTTCAATAATTTCTACTCGGTTTCTAAGAATATGCTTTAAATCCTTTAAGCGTTGTGGCTTACTTAAAATATCTTCTTCGGCATGCTCTCCGTAAACTTCAACAATTTGTCCCAACTCTTTAGCCGTTAGTGGCGCGTCAACATTATCATAATATACGACATGCTGCAATGGTTTTTGTTTTTGACTATTTTGAGAAAACGATGTATTAATCGTTAACACACTAAAAATGAATGCCAAAGGCAGAAGATATTTTGTACTCATAGCTTTCTATTGATTAAAAGACGTGAAATTTAAGAAAATTTTAATTAAAATACTGTTAATGTCGAAACGTAAATAACGACCAATACGTACATTACTATAACATTTAAGATTAAAAAACTCCTACCTTTAGATTAACTTTTTTTAATTGTTTATCTTTGCAGACTCTAAAACCAACTTTTAAAGTTGATTTATACATTTTTAATTTTGAGCAGGTTTATTAATAAGGAATCGATAATACTCAGAAACATTTAATTAATGAAAATAGAAAAAGACTTGGAAGATTTTGAAGCAATAGGTGATGACCACATCGGTTCTTCGTCTGAAACTCCATTACGTAATGATGCTTTTAAACTTACTAATGAAGAAAAAATAGACATTATCAAAGATGATGTTCGTCATATCATGGAAACTTTAGGACTTGATTTAACAGACGACAGTTTAAATGGCACACCCAATCGCGTTGCAAAAATGTTTGTGAATGAGATTTTTGGTGGTCTTGATCCTAAAAGACGACCAAAAGCTTCAACTTTTGACAATAAATACAAATATGGCGAGATGCTCGTTGAAAAAAATATCACAGTATATTCAACGTGTGAACATCATTTACTTCCTATCGTTGGAAAAGCACATGTTGCGTACATTTCCAACGGAACTGTAGTTGGGCTCTCCAAAATGAATCGTATTGTCGATTACTTTGCAAAGCGACCACAAGTTCAAGAACGCCTAACCATTCAAATCGTTAAAGAGTTACAAGGTGTTCTCAACACTCAGGATGTAGCTTGCGTGATTGACGCCAAACACCTCTGTGTAAATTCTAGAGGGATTAGAGATATTGATAGCAGTACAGTAACGTCTGAATTTGGCGGAAAGTTCAAAGAAAAAGAAACCAAAAGAGAATTCTTAGACTACATCAATCTAGATACAGCATTTTAATTTTAAGGACCTTACAATTATTCAGCATGCAACTATATAAAGACCAGACCATTCAGATTTATAATTCATTAAGCGGTAAAAAAGAAATATTTAAACCCATTGAAGAAGGTTATGTTGGTATGTATGTTTGTGGACCAACCGTTTATAGCAATGTTCATTTAGGAAATGTAAGAACCTTCATGTCTTTTGATATGATTTACAGATATCTGAAACATTTAGGCTTTAAAGTCAGATACGTTAGAAACATCACAGATGCAGGTCATTTAGAAAACGATGCTGATGCCGGAGAAGATAAGATTACAAAAAAAGCGCGCTTAGAACAAATCGAACCTATGGAAGTGGTTCAGCGTTATACAGTTGATTTTCATAACATTTTAAACACACTTAATTTTCTACCTCCCAGCATTGAACCTACTGCTACTGGACATATTATTGAACAAATTGAGCTTATCAAAACTATTATTGATAACGGATTTGCTTATGAGGTAAACGGATCTGTTTACTTTGACGTTCATAAATTTAATGAATCTAACGAATACGGTAAATTAAGCAAGCGAAAGCTGGAAGACTTAATCCATAACACTCGTGCTTTAGAAGGACAAAGTGATAAGAAAAACCCACAGGATTTTGCACTCTGGAAAAAAGCTGAACCTCAACACATCATGCGTTGGCCATCACCTTGGAGTGACGGATTTCCTGGCTGGCATCTGGAATGCACAGCTATGAGCACAAAATATTTAGGTGATAATTTTGATATTCATGGTGGTGGTATGGACTTAAAATTCCCTCATCACGAATGCGAAATTGCACAAAGTGAAGCAGCAAAGGGCATCTCACCTGTAAACTACTGGATGCATGCTAATATGCTTCAGTTAAACGGGCAACGTATGTCTAAAACCACAGGAAACACGGTTAATCCTGATGAATTGTTATCGGGAAACAACAAGTTTTTCAGTAAAGCATATGCTCCTAGTGTGATTCGTTTTTTTAATGCACAATCGTCTTACAGAAGTGTTTTAGATTTAACTGATGATGGTTTGTTGGCAAGTGAAAAAGGCTTCTATAGGTTAATGGATGCTATAAATGCTTTAGACGATTTAAAAGCCGGAACTACATCTACGTTTAATGTTTCTGAATGGAAACAGAAATGTTATGATGCTATGAATGATGATTTCAATTCACCAATCTTGATTGCGCATCTTTTTGAAGCTGCTAAATTAGTCAATCAGATTAAAGATAATAAGGCTTCATTAACTTCTGAAGATCTAGAAGAATTAAAGAAAACTATAAATGCGTTTACATTTGATGTTCTGGGATTGGTCAATACGTCTAAATCTGATTCTGGTACTGGTAAACTATCAGCCGCAGTTGAATTATTAATTCAATTACGTCAAGAAGCGAGAGCCAATAAAGATTTTGCTTTATCTGATAAAATTCGTGATGAATTAGCTGCAAAAGGAATTCAGCTTAATGATGGTAAGAATGGTACGACGTTTTCTTTGTAAGAGTTGAGTTGTTGAGTTGTTGAGTTGTTGAGTTGTTGAGTTGTTGAGTTGTTGAGTTGTTGAGTTGTTGAGTTGTTGAGTTGCTAAATAATCTTTTATATTTGTAGAAAACAATCTATATTTGTTATAGATTTAAGATTTATGTGCACTTACTTATTTGAGAAACTTGAGGTTTGGAAAGAAGCCATTCAATTAGCTATATCAACACATAAAATAACTAAATTATTACCTAAGGAAGAAAAGTATGGATTTACTTCACAAATGCGTCGTTGCTCGGTTTCTATATCTTCAAATATTGCTGAAGGCACGTCGCGTTTAACTAAAAAAGATAAAGCGCATTTTATGACTATCTCATATAGTTCATCTTTAGAATTGCTAAATCAATTAATTATATCAAAAGAACTTGATTTAATTTCTGACGAAAACTTTATTAAATTACGACAAGATATTGAATCAATAACCAATAAAATCAATAGTTTAAGAAATCACTTTTTAAAGTAAAACCCACAACTTAACAACATACAACTTAATACCTTTACTATAATTGAAGAAACTCCTGACATATCCTTTTCTCTTTTTAATTAAAGTATACCAGACCTTGATTTCTCCATTTACACCTGCTTCTTGCAGATTTCAACCGACCTGTTCTCATTACGCCAAAGAAGCTTTAGAAGTCCATGGTTTTTTTAAAGGTGGAAAACTAGCTATAAAACGAATATTTAGTTGTCATCCATGGGGAAAAAGTGGTTACGATCCTGTTCCTAAAAAGGATGACAACTAAATATTTGCCTAGGCGCAAGCTCGCACATTCACTAAAAATGTACACTGTACATTTCCTTTTACGTTCCGTCGCCATGGGGAAAAAGTGGTTACGATCCTGTTCCCGAAAAAGAAGATTAAAACTATCTTAACGTTTACGACCATTCGGTCATAAATAGTATCTTTACCTCATAAAAACAAAAAATATGTACGCTTTAGATATCGTCTGGAACCCTTCTAAAGGAATTGATTTAGGATTTTTTACGCTCCACTTTTATAGTTTAATGTGGATAATTGCCTTTTTATTAGGCTTCTATATCGTAAAACGTATTTTCATAAATGAAAAGCAAACCAACGAAGCACTAGATTCGCTTTTTATCTATTCGGTTCTTGGTATCATGTTAGGCGCACGTCTTGGTCACGTGATTTTTTATCAGCCCGAATTAATCAATGATGATTTCTTTAGTATTTTCCTTCCGTTTAAATTTAAAGGAGGCGTTGAATTTACTGGTTTTCAAGGCTTAGCAAGTCATGGTGCTGCTATAGGTATGATTATTTCCATGTATTTATACAATAAAAAAGTGATTAAAAAGACTGTACTCTGGATTCTTGATCGTGTTGTAGTTCCAGTTGCTTTAGGTGCTGTTTTTGTACGCTTAGGAAATTTTATCAATTCTGAAATCATAGGGAAAGTAACTGATTCTTCATTTGGAGTTCAGTTCATTCAAGATACCTATAATAAATATGATGTTGTAAAAATCACAGGCATTAAAGACGTTAAAGACGCTTACACAGCATTAGGAAGCGATCCGAAATATGCGGAGTATTTAGAAAAAGTTCCGTTTAGACATCCTGCCCAATTGTATGAAGCTTTTAGTTATGTTTTTGTATTCCTGATATTAATGTTTGTCTATTGGAAAACAAATAAAAGCGAACAACAAGGGTATTTATTTGGTTTGTTTTTAGTGCTTCTTTGGACGGTTCGTTTCTTCGTTGAATATTTGAAAGAACCACAAGGTGAAGAATATTTCACATTATTTGGTTTACAAACTGGTCAGTTATTAAGTATTCCATTTATTTTAATCGGACTCTATTTTATGTTCGTTTATAAACCTAAAGACAAATTAAGTTAGTAATGAAGCGACAATGGCTAAAACTAATTACTATTCCTATTATTGGTGTTGTATGTTATTCTAGCATTTCATGTAAGGAAGAGGCCAAAAGCAAAACCGTTAAAGCGATTACTGTTTCTTTTAAAAAGGAAGGTGAACTTCAAATTAAAAAGTCGGTTTCAGATTCAATAATTACTAAACTTGATATTGAAATTGCCGACGATGACTATTCTACTCAAACAGGCTTAATGTATCGCGATCACATGGATAACAATCAAGGTATGTTATTTATTTTCCCGGATTCTGATTATAGAAGTTTTTATATGAAGAACACTGAAATTGCATTAGATATCATTTACATTTCAGAACACAAACAGATTGTTAGCATTCAAAAAAATGCTAAACCAATGGATGAAACTTCTTTACCTTCAGAAGCTCCAGCGAAATATGTTTTAGAAGTTAATGCTGGACTGAGTGATGTCTGGAATTTAGAAAAAGGAGATGTCATTGAATTCACTTCATTTTAAAACTTACCACTTTACTTAAAGAGGTATCCGACTACGCTCAACCTAAACGCATCAATAAAAAAAAGCCATTCA
>NZ_JXJP01000023.1 GCF_000826645.1 Psychroserpens mesophilus | reverse complement strand
CAGCTGTCGTTAAATCTATCGCAGGACTTACTGCCGAGGCTGTAGCTGTTGTCCCTCCTGAAGACTCATAGTTCATAAAACTTCCTCCACTAAAAGCCGCATCTGCTCCTGTGCCACCTGAGCCTGAATCATTCGGAATCTCCCATGTTCCATCCCCTCCGTTGATATCGCCTGACCAGCCATCTACTGAATCATATTCTGCCGTATAAATAAATGAAGAACTCCCTGAACTACACGTCACACCAACTGGTGCTGGTGGTGGTGTGTTGAACGTACTGAAGGTTATTGGGCCTTGCCATAAACTAAATCCATCTGGTCCACAATCTGTACGTACCCAAATTTCATAGTCTGTAATCGCTGTTAGACCTGATACACTATATGGATTATTTGCTGTCGTTGGTGTTCCTGAACCAGTTGGCTCGCCTGTACCTGCTGTCTGAACTACAACTTCCCAGTTGGACTCTGATCCTCCAGTTGTCCATGAAATATCGGCAGTAGTATCTGTAATATTATCTACTGTAATTGCTGAAGGGAAATCACATGTAGAATTATAGACAAGAATATTATCAAGTAACCAATACCATGCCCAAATATTTCCATCGTTATAAACAAATCGTATCTGCATGTTAGCATTAGAATATGCTGTAATATCTATATGTTGTGAGTCTGGAGCACCAAAAGCTCCAGCATCAGCAGTCTGATTTAAAACTTCAACCCAGTTCGTGCCATCAAAGACTTCAACAATTGCAGAGTCTCCACCGCCATTATTATAAAACTGATCGAAATCTAAATACAATAAAGCTGCGCCAGTTGTGTCAAAAGAAGGAGATGTCAATGTTTCAATGAGCTCAACTCCGTTGCCATTGGCATCACTATCAACTACAGCGACATTACTTCCATTTAAACTATTTGCTCCACCTTGTAAACCAGAAATCCATGAATCACCAGTTGCTCCTCCTGCATCGGTTACTGTCCAAGTCGCTGGAATATCTACATCAAAGTTTTCTTGAAGATAGGTTTGTGCATTTATACTAATGGATAGTATAAAAAGCATACTTATTAATATAATTTTTTTCATTTGATTTTGTTGAAGTCGTTATTCTTATCTTTTAGTAATTGACTAGGTTATAAAACATAAAAAGCCCTGCTATTTAACAGAGCTTTTATGGTTGGTTAGTTAGTCATTATATTTAATTAATTATTTTGCCTGCGGCCCTCCACTTACAATAATAAATTCTGATCTTCTGTTCATCTGGTGTTCTTCTTCAGTGCAATTAGCACCACAATCAACTTTAGGCTCATTTTCTCCTTTTCCTACTCCAGAGATTCTAGACTTATCAATACCTTTAGAAATAACGTACTGAACGGTTGTTTTAGCTCGTCTATCTGAAAGTTTTTCATTGTAGGCTGCTGAACCTCTATTATCTGTATGAGATTTAGCATTAATAACCATATCAGGATACTTATTCATAATTTGAACTAATTTATCCAATTCAAATGCTGCTTGAGCCGTAACATTTGATTTATCAAACTCAAAGAAAATAGGGTTTAAAACTATTTCCTCTGGTTTAATGATTTCATCAATTGGATCTAACATGATATTAAGTTTAACTTCTTCCTCGTTAGTAGCGCTAACCTTAATTTTTTGACTCACGTAACCATCTAAAACAACTTCCAATTCAGCATCTTTGTCACTTTCAATAATAAAATCTACGGTACCATCAGAGTTTGTTACTTTCGATAATACTTTGTTGCCTTGATCATCATATAATGTTACGCTCGCTGCATTGACAGGATTTCCGGTTTTTGAATCTACAACGGTACTTGCAACTAATACATCATTTAAAGGTTGTAATCGTTTGATACCATAAATATCATCACCTCCTAAACCACCATCTCTGTTAGAAGACACATAACCTTCTTTACTCTCTTCATCTATATTGAAAGCGAAATCATCAGCACTACTATTAATTGGAATTCCAATATTTTTAACTGGACCTGTTTTGCCATCAACTACTTTCGTATGAAATACATCAAGATTCCCTAATCCAAGGTGACCATTAGAAGAAAAATAAAGGGTGTTATTACTGCTTATAAATGGAAACATTTCTTGTCCTTGAGTATTAACTTTCTGACCTAGATTAACTGGCTCTCCTAGCGAACCATCACCATTAATTGTAGATTTATAAATATCAAACATTCCAAAGCCTCCAGGCATATCTGATGCAAAGTATAATGTTTTACCATCTGGACTTACAGAAGGATTTTTAATAGAGTAATTTTTGCTATTGATAGCGAACCCTTCAACATTACTCCATGTATCACCTACTTTTTTGGCTTTAAAAAGATGTAATAAGCTATATCTCACTTTAGTTAACGAATCCTTTTCATATTCCTTTTCAAAGAAACTCTCTCTTGAAAAATACATAGTTTTGCCGTCAGGTGAAAAAGACACAATACCTTCATGATGTTTCGTATTTACTTTGTCTTCAACTAAAGTCGCAGCCTGATAAGTCCCATCTTCATTCTTTACTAATTCATAGATATCTAAAAATGGTTCTTCATTCCATCCATAAGTTTTACGCGATGTATTTCTTGCTGAGGTAATATATAATTTTCCATCTTTCAATGTTCCTCCGAAATCTGAATACTGTGTATTAAAACCTAAACTTTGAATATTGAATTTTTTTCCTTTTTCTAAGATCTTAGGTAAGTAATCTGGATTTTCATTGTAGGCAATGGCTCTGTCGTCACTTGGACGCATTTTAGCAAATTTGGCCATTTGTACATTAGACTCTTCATATTTACCATTGGCTTTAAGCATTTGAGAATACTTGAAAATCATTTCTGGGTTATCTGCTGTTTCTAATGCTTTTGCATACCATTTTTCGGCCTCTTGTGTGTTAAACACGTTATAATATGATTCAGCAAGTTTACTATACACGTAGGTATCTCCCTTGCCATCTTCTATTAATTCTTTATATTCTTCGGCAGCTTCAATAAATTCGAATCTTGCAAAATGTTTATCTGCTTTTTTTGTACTGCTATTTTGAGCAATTAAGCTAAAGCTACTTAATGCTACTATTGTAAAAAGTGTTACTATTTTTTTCATAATGTTTAGCTTAGCTGGTTAGAAATATCTTGGTGAACGTGAAACTTTTTTCGGGAAATTCAAATCGAACAATAACATGAATTCGTGCGATGCAGGAGCATAGTTTTTAATATCCGATCTAACCGCATCATAAGCATATCCTATTCTAACTGTAGGAGTTACAGCAAAATTAACCAATCCTGAAAATGAATCATCCAATCTGTATGAACCTCCAACTTCAAATTTCTCAAAAAATAATGCATTTAAGTTAACATCATATGATGTAGGAGCATCAAAGGATGATTTCACCAGAAATGAAGGTTTCAATTTTGTGTTTGGCGATAACTGAAAAACGTAACCTCCTGTTAAAAAATAATGCGTTGCTTCAGTTCCTAACTTATTTCCATTTGCATCTAAGTGCACCGAGTTTAGCATATTAGGTACAGAAAATGATATATAGTAATTATTTGTATAATAAAATACACCAGCTCCTATATTAGGTGTGGTTGAATTGATATTTTGAAAGAAAGGATCTGTAGGATCAATTAGATCTATGCTACCCAATCCAATGTCATGAAATGTGGCACCTGCTTTTACTCCGAAAGCCAATCGATGCTCTCCTCCTAATTTCAATGTGTATGAGAAATCAGCATAAGCATTTGTTTCTTTAACAGGACCTATTTGATCTGCTATAACAGATAATCCTATTCCTACTTTTTCACCTACTGGAAGGTGACCAAAAAACGTACCTGTTTCTGGAGCACCATCAATACCTGTCCATTGTGTACGGTATAATAATCCAAACGAAAGATTTTCTCTAGATCCTGCATAGGCTGGATTGATCACATTCATGTTATACATGTACTGTGTATATTGTGGATCTTGTTGTCCATACATTTGTGTTGCAATGAGAAATACAACAATAATATAAAGTTTTTTCATCTGTTAATTTTTAGTTGTTTTTAGTTGTTGGATTAAATTTGTACAGTATTTCTCTACGTTAAAAGACAAATACTGTACGTCTTAATATTAATTGGTTAAATAGCTTTTAATTTAATCGTTGAATGTAAACCCATGCTGTTCTACGTTTTCCATTTTCATATTCCATGGTATAGAAATAAGTTCCTACTGGTAATTCATCACCATCGTTGGTTTGACCATACCATTCGTTCGTATAATTTTCTTTAGAGTATACTAAAGTTCCATGTCTGTTAAAAATTTCTAGTTTACTTACATCATAGCTACTTAAATCAAACGTATCATTACTGCCATCACCATTAGGTGAAATCCCTTGTGGAATGACACAATTTGCCAATTCAACAACCATTTGATCAGTAATACTGAAACACTGTGTTTGATTAAATATTACTTCAATCTCATAAAGACCTGCATCAACTACTGGAAGTGTTAAACTGTTTTCTCCCGAGATCAAACCACCCTCATAATACCAGTTGATAGTCACTTCACTTTCACTGTAATTATTTGCAGTTGCAGTAATTTGAATTGGAGTTGTAGCATTAGGACATACTTCATAATCAAAATTAGTCGAGAATGTCGTATCTGGCAGTGGATCAACAATTAATTCTAATGTTGTTGTTGAATAACAATCAAACGCAATATTACTTTCGACTCTCACAAAAAGGATCGTAGAATCACTATTATAGAATGAGCTTGTGTTTATTACTCCAGTTCCAGCATCTGCATCTGCCTGAGTTTCGTGATAACTCACTGTAAAATCGGCAGCACTTTGGCCTCCTAGAATATTAGCGTCTCTAGATGCCAAATCAAATGCAGTAATACCATCAAAATCATCATCACATTCTGAGTACACATCTGAATTTGCCGTAGGAGTTGGTCCAGATATGATCAAATCAAAGCTAGATGTAGCAAAACATTCTGTTGCTGTAGCATTTTCAACTCTAACAAAAATAGTTTGAGGGTTTGAAATGTTTGTGTAAGGCGAGGTTAACGCTCCTGTATCTGCTTGAGCATCGGCCAATGTTAAATGATAAGTCACATTAAAATCTCCAGGATTTTGCGTTCCTATTACTATTGGCGTCTGAATTTCTAAATTAAAGTCTTCAATGTTATCAGCCGAAGCATCATCACAAGTCACTAAATCATCTAAAACAAAGGATGTATCAGGTGATGGATTAACAACAAGTTCCATTGTAGTCGTAGTATAACAATCAAAAGCTAAATTACTTTCAACTCTGACAAAAATAGTCGCTGTTGGACTATTATAAGGACTCGTTAAAGCTCCTGTTCCGGCTTCAGCATCAGCTAAAGAGGCGTAATAACTTACTGAAAAGTCGGTAGCACTCTGACCTCCAAGAACGTTGACATCTCTCGATGGTAAATCAAATACTCCAAGACCATCTAAATCATCGTCACATACAGGATATGTATCCATATTTGCTGTAGGCGTTGGTCCAGAGATAATTAAATCAAATGTTGATAACGCAAAACAAAATGTAGCATTGACATCTTCTACCCTAACGTGAATAGTTTGAGGGTTTGAAATATTAGTGTAAGGCGAGGTTAGTGGGTTAAGCCCTTGCGCTGCGTCATTTATACTTAAATGATAGGTCACATTAAATGCTGTTGGGTCTTGTGTTCCAAGAATTGTTGCCGTTTGGATTTCCAAATCAAAATCTTCGATTTCATCTCCAGAAATATCGTCACACGTAACAATATCATTTACAGGATTAATTACAGGTTCTGCTCCAAAAGTAATGGTAACTTCATCTTGAGCTTGAGATTGACATTGGTCATCAAATGCAATCACGGTGTATGTACATGACTCTGTTACCGTTAATGTTGATCCTATTTCACCTGGAATAAGAAATCCATCGCAATACCATTCAAAGCGATCTGCGAATGGAGAAGTTGCTACAATATCATATGAAGGGAAGCCACATAATTCCTGATCTTGACCTAAATCTACTTCAATTTGAGCAGTAACATTACCATCTCCTACATCTGTTCCGTTAGTTTGACTAATAGAAATCGTACCTGGATCATCAGAGAAGTTAGTTACAAGCAATAAGTAGATTTCGCCTGTTAAAGCGTTATCAATCGTTAAATTTTCGGTAGGAGCTGCAGAGTAACTACAATCTACGATATTTCCAAAAGGATAAAAACCTGTATCTGGATTATTGGAAAACGGACATGATGGACAATCGTCAAACACAATATTCAAACAACCATCTTCAACGGAAGTAAAAGGTCCCCAAAGAACGAAGTCCACATCCAGTCCATTACCTGAGTCATCGACTTGATCAATTTGGATTTCTATTAAACCAGGATCTCCAATTTGAATAATATTCCAAGTTGGATTTGGTGCTGTTCCTAAACATGCTATATCATTAGGATCTGGAATACCTATAATATTAGCCGTTGTTAACGCACCTCCATCTTCACAAAAATTCTCAGCATTTTCACAGATAATGTTTGTTGGTGCATCTTTAATACATAAATCAAATGTACTTGTTTCAGAAGCACTTCCTCCTGAGAACACTCTAATATAATAGGTATTACCAACTACTAATTCAGGCGAAACACTTGCTGTCGCGTCAGTACATTCTAATTCAACTAAACCATCACAAGTTCCTTCATAGATTCCATGATCTATATTAAATGTACCTCCAGCAATATTAATTATCGAAATAAGTTGTACTTCACTTTCAGCAACGAATTGAAACCATACATCATCATCTGGATCGCCACCACATGTACCATCTGGAACACCTGAAGGTGTCGCTTCTATTAAAGAACCTGGCGTCAATAAATCACATGAACTATCGGTATTAACTACCGCTACTGTTGCGTTACAAGGATTGTCGTTAGCTGGCGGGCAAGCCAACAATTGAATAGGGTTACTATTTATTACACAATTTGCATCCTGATCATTACTTACGGTAACGATAACATCTACTAAAAACGGGAAAGGCCCAATCTGATAAACTCCGGTTGCTGTTACTGGAACTGTTGTTGCATCTATGTTGTTTGTAATTGTAAGTGATGTTGCATCACCTAAACTCGTTACATTAACATCTATTAAAAACTGATTTCCATTTGCACAATCATCAACAACCTGATAAGTCGCTGCCGGATTGATACATGTAGCACAAGCTACAGTTACATCAAATGGTGTAAAACCACTACTTTCACAACTTACTGAAAAATCAGAATTGACATACCATGATATTGTATCGCCTGAGGACTGAAAAGTCAAGCCTGAAACATCTGGCTGGTTTGCATTAAACAACTCAGTAACACCATCTGAATCAATAACTACTAATTCATCACAACAACCTTCCATTTGACCTTGGTTAAATGTCAAATTCAATGGCAATCCATTTGAGCTTGTGTAAGTAAACGTAGCAACTGAAGGGTCGTCGTCTATATCATTAAAATAACAGAATACTGTGTTTACTGGTCCAGCGTTACAATCAACCAAAGTGTCAAAGCAGACATCTTGAGTTAACGTTGTACTTGATATCTCACAATTCGGATCATCGTCGTTAGCTACTGTGATTACCACTGGTGTTAAATTTGGATATGGTCCAAACTGTACAACTCCTATTGCACTTACTGTTTGATCTGCACTTCCTTGATTATCACTTATCGTTATCGACGTTGCTGATCCTAAATCGGTTAAATCTACATCAACAAAAAACTCTGGTCCTACAACACAGTTGGAGACAACACTATAACTCGCTGATGGATTCACACAAGTCGCACATGCTACTGTGAAATCCCATTCTGCTGTACAACAGCCACTTCCCGACGCACAACTCACTGAACCATCTGCATCGATCTCAAAATACATCGAAT
>NZ_JXJP01000022.1 GCF_000826645.1 Psychroserpens mesophilus | reverse complement strand
AAGAATTTAAAGCCCATTTCACCCTGAAAAGATAAATGCTTAATTCAAAACAACAAAAGGCTTTATGATTTCATAAAGCCTTTTGTCACTCATAAATAACCAGTTTATTAACGCTTGAAAAAGTAATTCTAGGCTGTAAAGATGTGATAAAAAAACAATGCTAGATGAAAATCTAGCATTGTTTTTTTTACTTTATACAGTTAAACTAACTTATAGATTAAAGGCTACTGAAAGCGTAACATTTGAATTAATAGCATCTACCGTTGCTGCATCAGTTAGGCCAACAGAGTAAAGTGGATTATTAACTGTTCTTTCAGCCTGATCGAACGTTAAATCTAATCTAGTGTTTCCAAAATTATAACCTAAACCCAGAGAATAGCCTGTAAGATTTCCAACGAATGATTCATCCAAATAAGGACTTTCTTCAAAACGATAACCACCTCTGAAACTAAATTGTTTGTATTTGTATTCACCTCCAAATCTATAGGTATTGGCAGCTTTAAATACATTGCTAATAAGTTGATTTTGAGAAATGAAATATGAATCATTTTCAGGTCTAAACTCCATATTTGAATAATCTCTTCTCGAGTAATCAAAACTTAATAGACCTTTGTCACCAAAAACATAAGCCAGACTTCCAGTGATTTTACCAGGAGACCTCAATCTATATTCAGGAAAAATATTTATGATATTTGGGTTGACATCAGAAATAAAACTTCCATCTACGTCATCTACAAAAGTTGAAACACTTTGAGTAGTTTCTTCAACAATTCTAAACCATGTTGGTGAATTGTAAGTAAAACCAGCTCGTAGTTCTTGAGTTAGCTTAAAGATTGCTCCCAATTGAAAAGAAAACCCATTACCAACGGTTAACAAATTGTTTTCAAAATCTACACTAGTAACTAGAGAACCAGGATTTGAATTGGTTTCTCTTAGGGAAGTATATCTATCATAATTTATAAAATGAGCATTTAAGTTCACACCTAAATATAGTCTGTCTTCATATTCAGCAGCAGCATTGAAACTTACCTTACCATTATAACCTCGCGCAATATAATCGTATTGTTGATTAAATCTGCCTTCAGCAATATTAGAAAAATAGGAGGTATTACTATCTGTGTCATTCACAGGTTCTAAAATAAAAGACTCGTAACCTAAGAAAGCTTGTTGATTGCCAAAACCATAAATAGACCCAATCTCACCATAAGCCTGAGAAATTGTCTCATCTGAAAATCTAGAAATTTCATCAAGTCTTAGTCCTTGTGCATATGCTAAAAAATAGTTGTCAATAGAATTGGTGTTACTTCCGTTGGCATACCATTGATTACTGTGGTTAGCAGTCTTGTCGTAAGCTAAACTGATTACAAATTTTTTCCATGGAGAACTGTCATCAGTATTGGCAAAAACAAATACGCCTCCTGCTTGATGTAGGTCAATTTTTGAATCTGATACAGAGGTTCTATTATTGAAATAGGCTATGTCATTATCAATATTTAGCATAGAGAGCGATATTGAAGCATGACTTCTGTTGAAAATAGCTGATCCCGCAGGGTTCAGGTTAACAGCAGACATGTCGCCACCTAGCGCACCAAAGGCGCCACTTAAAGCTCTAAAACGCGCACTACCTTGTATATCGTCTTGCGAGTATCGAAGCGCATCTGTAATGTCTTGAGCGATAAGATTAGACATAGACAAGACACCTATCATTAGTATAGTTAACTTTTTCATATTAAGTTTTTTTAATTGTTGAGAATTAAATTTCTATTATCTGCGACGACCAGATGAACCTCTACTACTTGATGATCTGGTAGTTCCTGATGATCTAGTTGAACTTCTTGAACTTCTTACTGAAGATGAACTACTACTTCTTCTTGGAGAAGTCGACATTCTAGTACTTGACCGTGTGCTGTTAGAACGAGGTCTAGTTACGTTGCTGTTTCGTCTTGTAGTATTAGTTCTAGTTCTTGTGCTGTTTCTTCTAACAGTTGAATTATTATTTCGTCTTGTAGTAGTTCTTGTTGCATTACTATTCCTTCTAATAGCTGAACTTCGTCTTGATAAATTTGAAGTATTCCTTCTTGTCACAGTGTTTCTGTTACCATACACTAGATTAGAGCCACGTCGTCCTGAATTGTATGCCAAGCCACGATTATTGTAGTAATATCCATGAAAACCTGGTGGGCACCAAAAATTGTTTCCCCATCCGGCATTCCAACCCCATCCAGCATTCCAGCCCCAGTTATTCCATCCCCATCCAAAAGTACCAAAGCCTGCATTCCAACCCCAATTATTCCAGCCCCAACTATTCCAACCATAACGCCATCCCCAAGCACCATTCCATAACCAAGGATCATTGAATCCCCAACCATAATCTATATAATTTACTGTAATGTTGTTACTTGCTTGTCCCCAGCCTGCGTATCCAGTCTGGACACCTTCATCTTGATATTCATCCGAATAATCACCTTCATAAGAATCAATGTCAGTAAATATTATTCTTTCATCGTCTGGAATACTACTGTATTGATTTGCTTTTTCGTTAAAGTAATTTTTGTAATAACTATTACTTTCTGTTTGTGATACTGGAGTTTCCGTTTCAACATTATTAGCTTCTTCATAGACGACTTGTCTTTCCTGATAAATACCATCATTGTCATAGCCAACATATTGGTATGATCCACAAGAAGCTAAAACAAATGTAAAGCTAAGTGCAACAAAAAATGGCAATTTCGTTTTTATGTAGTTGTTGAATTGCATGTTTATAAATTTTTATTGTTGAACATTACAAAAATAGCTAGTTTTCATGAACTATTTTTTTATTTAACATAATCACAATTTTTATGCCAAAATCAGCTATTTGTTTGGAAATCTTAGAAATGTAATTCTTTAGACTGATCTGGAGATGGTGTTTAAAAGTTAGATTCTCTGAAAATTCAATAGTTACCGTTAAATAAAAAAGCTCAGATATAGATTATATCTAAGCTTTTAAGAAAATATATTAGTTAAATAGTAAATATTAATTTCTCATAGATTTAACATTAATACCAATGGTATTTGAATTTGAAATGGAATTAATTCCATTGCTTGTAGTTCTTACAGTTGAACTATTTGAGTTGGAATTATTTTTGTTTGGTCGTCTTATTGTTGATCTTGAATTGTTTTTTGAGTCTGATTTAGTTGTAGAGTTATTTGAGCTTACATAGGAGTTTGATCGTATAGAAGTATTAGTTTTTATAACAGTTCTAGGTCTAGATCTTGGTTTTTCACTAGTAGTACGCTTTGTGAGTGAAGCATATCTTATCGCGTTAATCTTGGTATTATTCGTAATAACTGAGGTTTTAGCATGATTATTAGTAGAAGGCCTATTGTTAAATGCGATATAATTATAAACGGATTGCCTTTTTCCAAGTGTTTTATTAAAATGTAATCCTCTCGCCCAAGAATTGTTGCCATTTATTAGGCTATTTTCTGGTTCTCCATCCCATCCCCAATAATTCCAGATTGGTCCATTCCAAGAATTGCTTATTGATCTCCATCCATTTTGATGCCAAGGCGTGTTCCATCCTTTGTTTATCCATCCCCAGGATTCAAGTTGATTGCTTGTCCATGCCCAATTAGATCTAGCAATGCTTAATCGAGATAATGGAGAATAGATATTAATACCATAATTGTCGATTGTAACATTATTAAATCTGTTTCCAATTCCTATATACTGGTAGTTTCCAAAAAGTGATTTTCCTGTAAAATAATTAGATCTGTAAGTGTTTAAATCAGTAAAGTATAAATTATCATCATGTATTGAGGTTTCATAATCTTTTACTTTTTCATCAAAATAGTCTCGATAGTCCGTTTTTTGTGCTGCAACTGTAGGGGCATTATTTGAATTGAAATCTTTCGATGTACTGCAAGATGACAACATAAGACTAAGACTAATCACAATAAAAAATTCAGGTTTTCTTTTTAAGTAGTTTTTTAATTCCATATCCTTTGTTTTTTATTGTTAAACAATATAAAAATTAGTTAATTTTGCTAAACGAACTTCTTACTAAATACGCACAACTTTTGTGCCAAAAAATTAAAAATGAGTAAAAATCTTACAAGTAGAGCAGAAGACTATTCTAAATGGTATAATGAATTGGTTGTAAAGGCTGATTTAGCAGAAAATTCGGCTGTACGCGGCTGTATGGTTATTAAACCATATGGTTATGCAATATGGGAAAAGATGCAAGCTGAACTAGATCGAATGTTTAAAGAAACCGGTCATCAAAATGCGTATTTTCCTCTTTTTGTGCCAAAGAGTCTGTTTGAGGCGGAAGAGAAAAACGCTGAAGGATTTGCAAAAGAATGTGCTGTAGTTACTCATTATAGGCTTCAAAATGATCCTGATAATGAAGGAAAATTAAGAGTAGATCCTGAAGCTAAATTAGAAGAAGAACTTGTTGTTAGACCAACGAGCGAAGCGATAATTTGGAGTACATATAAAGGTTGGATTGAAAGTTACAGAGATTTGCCTATATTGATTAATCAGTGGGCAAATGTTGTGCGATGGGAAATGAGGACCCGTTTATTTTTACGGACAGCTGAATTTTTATGGCAAGAAGGTCATACAGCACATGCTACTAAAAAAGAAGCTTTAGCTGAAGCTGAATTAATGAATAATGTCTATTCTGAGTTTGCTGAAAACTTTATGGCTATTCCAGTTATTAAAGGCGTTAAGACTGAAAGCGAACGTTTTGCAGGAGCTATTGAAACCTTTTGTATCGAAGCTTTAATGCAGGATGGTAAAGCACTTCAGGCTGGTACATCTCATTTTTTAGGTCAAAATTTTGCCAAAGCGTTTGATGTTAAGTTTACAAATAATGAAGGTAAGCTTGAATATGTTTGGGCAACGTCATGGGGTGTTTCCACACGATTAATGGGAGCATTGATAATGACACATAGTGATGATAAAGGATTGGTTTTACCACCTAATTTAGCGCCTTCACAAGTGGTCATTGTTCCAATATATAAAACAGACGAGCAATTTGAGATTATTACTAAAAAGGCTAATTCTATAATTCAAGATTTAAAGGCTAAGGGGATTAGTTGTAAACTTGATGGTAGAACGACTCATCGACCTGGTGCTAAGTTTGCTCAGCATGAGTTACAAGGAGTGCCATTGAGAATTGCTATTGGTCCTAAAGATTTAGAAAATGGAACTGTTGAATTAGCCAGACGAGATACCTTAACAAAAGAAATTGTGGTGATGTCTGATTTAATTGCTAAAATAGATGGTTTATTGAAAAGAATTCAAGAAGAACTATTTACTAAGGCATTGACTTTTAGAGATTCTCATATTACTGAAGTTGATGATTTTGAAACATTTAAAAAAGTATTAGTTTCTAAAACTGGCTTTATATCTGCGCACTGGGATGGTACCACAGAAACTGAACTTAAGATAAAAGAATTAACAAAAGCAACCATAAGATGTATTCCTTCAGATGCGAAAAATGAAGAAGGAAAGTGTGTCTTTACTGGAAAACCTTCAAGTCGAAGAGTCCTATTTGCAAAGGCATATTAATTTTTTTTTAAAAAAGTTCGCCAAGGTGTTGCAACATTTAAAAATAGTTGTATTTTTGCATCCGCAATGAATAATTGCACGTTCATTTGAAATGTAAGTTTATCAGTAAAAAAAACATAATCTTACAATTGAATTTAAATCAAATGGCCCGTTCGTCTATCGGCTAGGACGCCAGGTTTTCATCCTGGTAAGAGGGGTTCGATTCCCCTACGGGCTACAATTTTTAATAAGAAAAAAATACAATGGCAAATCATAAGTCAGCTTTAAAGAGAATTAGAAGTAACGAAACAAAGCGTTTAACTAACAGATATCAGCACAAAACAACTCGTAATGCTATCAAAAAGTTACGTGAAATGGAAAAAGCTAAAGATGCAGAGGCATTTTTACCTACTGTTATATCTATGATTGACAAACTAGCTAAGAAGAATATTGTTCACAATAACAAAGCAGGTAACTTAAAATCTAACTTAATGAAGCATGTCGCTACGTTAAAGTAAGAATTACAATAAAACATATTACTAAAGCTTCTCAATTGAGAGGCTTTTTTTTATTTAGATATTTGAACTTTATTGGTGCAAAAAAAAGCCTTGAATTAATTATTCAAGGCTTTCCATATTTATAGGTTTTTATAATTTACCCATTCATGGATACTAAAAACTCTTCATTATTTCTTGTTTGTTTGAATCGATCGTTAATAAATTCCATTGCTTCAACAGGGTTCATGTCTGCTAAATACTTTCGCATCACCCACATTCTTTGAATCGTTGTGTCATCTAAGAGTAAATCATCACGACGAGTACTTGAAGAGGTTAAATCAATAGCAGGGAAGATTCTACGATTAGAAATCTTACGATCTAATTGTAATTCCATATTACCAGTTCCTTTGAATTCTTCAAAAATAACTTCATCCATTTTAGAACCAGTTTCGGTAAGTGCAGTTGCTATAATTGTTAACGACCCTCCATTTTCAATATTACGAGCAGCACCGAAGAAACGTTTAGGTTTGTGTAATGCATTGGCATCGACACCACCACTCAAAATTTTACCAGAAGCTGGTTGAACAGTATTATAAGCTCTTGCCAGTCGCGTAATAGAATCAAGTAAAATAACCACATCATGACCACATTCAACTAATCGCTTAGCTTTTTCTAATACGATATTCGCAATTTTAACGTGCTCGTGTGCTTCCTTATCAAACGTGGAAGCAATAACCTCACCACGTACATTACGTTGCATGTCTGTAACCTCTTCTGGACGTTCGTCAATTAATAATATCATTTGATATACTTCAGGATGGTTTGCAGCAATTGCATTTGCAACATCTTTTAAAAGCATGGTCTTACCTGTTTTAGGTTGTGATACAATCATACCACGTTGTCCTTTTCCAATAGGAGAGAATAAGTCCATAATACGAGTAGAAATTGTACTTTGCTTTTCCGCAATGTTGAATTTTTCCTGAGGAAATAAAGGTGTTAAATGCTCAAAAGACACACGATCTCTAACCACTTCAGGTTTTTGACCGTTAATTTTACTTACTTTGATTAAAGGAAAATATTTTTCGCCTTCTTTAGGTGGTCTTACATGACCAAGAACAGTATCGCCAGTTTTTAACCCAAATAAACGAATTTGAGATTGAGACACATAAATATCATCTGGAGATGACAAATAATTGTAATCTGACGAACGTAAAAAGCCGTAACCATCCTGCATAATATCTAAAACACCTTCACTTTCTATAATGGCATCAAATTCAAAATCTGGTTCTCTGTAACGGTTACGATTGTCTTTGTTACCATTATTTTTGTGAACATTGCCATCTTTTTGACGAGGCGTCGATCTATTCTCGTTATTTTTTTGACGAGGATTAGGTTTGTTATCATCCTTTTGGCGAGGATTTGACTTAGAATCATTAGAGGTTTTAGAACGATTATCGTTATTCTGATTATTCTTTTGAGTATTTCTGTTATCTTTTTTATCATTAGAATTAGACTTAGATGGTTGTACATCTTTTTTATCATCTAATTCCATTTTTTGTTGAGAAGACTTCTGTTCAGGTTTCTTCTCAACACGAGCTCTAGGTTTTCTTTCTTGCGCTGGTTTTTTTTGTTGTGCTGGTTTATTTTGTTCCTCCTTGGGAGTGTCTTTTATCACTTCTTTTTTTACCACATCAGGATTTGCTGCTTGAAAATCGAGTATTTGATAAACAAGATCTAATTTTTTTAAACTGCGGTACTTTGGAACATTTAGTTTCTGCGCTATATCCTGAAGCTCAGGAAGCTTTTTTGCTTTTAATTCGGAAATTTCGAACATGTATATTTTGTAATTAAATTTTATAAACTGAAATTGATTTAATCCTTACTTTTCTGAAAAAATGTAATTAGTGGGAAAAATTTGAAAAAAATCTGAAGATTTAATAAGCTGTCGCACTGTTGTGTAACATATTATTAATGCAATAATACAATTTTATTTTTAAAATTTAATGCATCTTTTAAAAAGAAACTATTAATTTTGTGCCTCATTATTGAAAGTAATAAATGATTCAACGTATTCAATCCATTTACCTTTTGTTGTCGGCTATAGTTTCAGCTGGCTTAATTTTTGTTTTTCATTTATGGACTAATACAGAAGATGTTCCTGTCTTTGCTAAGGATGAATACTTATATTTAGGTTTGTTTTTAGGATCTGCTTTACTATCTTTAATTGCAATTTTTAACTATAAAAACAGGAAGTTTCAATTTGTTTTGGGACGACTGAATATCATATTAAATTTTATTTTATTAGGATTTTTTGTATATCAATTGCTAATACCACCTGGAGAAAGTCAAATTTCAGAGAAAGGTGTTGGGATATTCATACCTATTTTGTCTATCGTGTTATTGGTTTTAGCCAATAAAGCCATAAAAAAGGATGAAGATCTTGTGAAATCTGTCGATCGATTACGATAAACCCTATTATCTTAATTATTTTAGTGCGTAAACCCAAGGTGAAGACCTTGGGTTTTTTTATTATTTTAATAACGTTTCGGAAATTCTATGACTTCTAAATTGTCAATGGATTTACCATTTATTGTAAATCTGAGCATCGTCCGTACCTTGTGAAATCCATGTTTGCCAACAGCTCCTGGATTCATGTGTAGTAAATTATATCGTTTGTCTGGCATGACTTTTAAGATATGTGAATGACCGCAAATAAAAATTTTTGGAGGATTTGTTTTAATAAGATCTCTAGTTCTTACGTTGTATTTTGGAGGATAACCTCCAATATGAGTTATCCAAACATCTACATCTTCACATTTAAAGCGATTGTTTTCAGGAAACTCAACCCTTATTTTAGCATTATCTATATTTCCATAAACGGCACGTAAGGGTTTTAGCTTTTTAATAGCATCAGTCACGCTTAAATCACCAATATCTCCAGCATGCCACACTTCATCTGCCTGTTTAACATATTTCAATATATCATCATCGATATAGCTGTGTGTATCTGAAAGTAAAAGGATTTTGGTCATAAATAGGTTCCGTCTAAAAGAAGATTCTTTTAATTTTGTTAATAATACCGAAATTTCGAGATAGCCTTAACAGGAATAAATTATCTTTGTTCTTTTACAAAAATACGAGTTTACTTGAGATATTTTATCGAATTATCATATAACGGAAAATCTTATCATGGCTGGCAAATTCAACCAAATGCTATTACAGTTCAGGAAGTATTAGAGCATGCACTTTCAACTGTATTACAATCTAAAATTTCTGTAATGGGTGCAGGCCGAACAGATACTGGTGTACATGCATCTCAAATGTTTGCTCATTTTGATTTTGATGAGTTCATTGATGATAATTTGGTTTTTAAGCTGAATTCATTTTTGCCAGACGACATTGCAATTCATTCTGTTTTTCAGGTTAATGATGAATCACATGCACGATTTGATGCATTAAGCAGAACGTATATTTATAAGATTTCGCAAAACAAAAATGTATTTAACTCTAATTTGGCATATGCATTATATCATCCATTAGATATTGAGGCTATGAATAGGGCTTGTGAGATTCTATTGACCTATAAAGATTTTCAATGCTTTTCTAAAGTTCATACAGACGTTAAAACGTATTATTGTAAGATTATGTTTGCACAATGGGCATATAAAGAAAATGAGTTGGTGTTCACCATTCAGGCTGATCGGTTTTTAAGAAATATGGTACGTGCTATTGTTGGCACGATGATTAATATTGGTTCAGGAAAAATGAAAGTTGAAGATTTGCATGATGTTATAAAATCAAAAAATAGAAGTGAAGCAGGTTTTTCAGTGCCAGCTCATGGATTGTATTTAATAAAAATTGAATACCCAAATACGATAACAAATTAAATGGTTAACGAAAAGAAAAAAGTTTTCGATGTATCGCTTTTTAAGCGCTTACTACACTATATCAGACCATATAAACTTGTGTTTATAATATCATTGGTTTGTGTAGTTGGTCTTGCTGGTTTTGGTGCTTTGAGGCCTTATGTTTTGCAGCAAGCCATCGATCAACATGTCGCTTTAAAACAATATGATGGCTTTATGTTTTTCATTATTGCAATGCTGGTTTTGTTGATACTTGAAGTTGTGAGTCAGTTATTATTTATCTACTATGCCAGTTGGTTAGGCCAGTCAGTCGTTAAAGATATTAGAGTGAAGCTTTACCAACATGTACTAAGGTTTAAAATGAAATATTATGACAAATCTTCGGTTGGAGTTCTCATAACCAGAACGGTTACAGATATGGAACGGATTGCTGATATATTTGGAGACGGACTTTTCATGATTTTTAGTGATGTATTGAAAATGTTGGTTGTTGGTGGAATGATGTTTTATATGAATTGGAAGCTGAGCCTTATTGCTTTTGTGACCTTACCAATCGTTTTATTTGCCACTAAAATTTTTCAAAAATATATGAAACGCGCTTTCGAAGAAGTTCGAACTGAGGTATCCAACTTAAATTCATTTGTGCAGGAACGTGTTACAGGAATGAAAATTCTTCAGCTATTTACGCGAGAAGCTACCGAATACAAGAAATTTAAAGCTATCAATGAACGTCATAAAAAAGGCTGGTTAAAAACAGTATGGTACAATTCCGTGTTTTTTCCAATTGCTGAACTTTTATCTTCAATTACCTTAGGGACTATTATTTGGGTTGGAGGTATCGGAGTTGTAATGAAGGGTACAGCGACTGAAGGCGATTTGTTTGCATTTATCATGTTTGTCCCGATGTTATTCAGACCATTAAACCAAATAGCTAACAAATTTAATACACTTCAAATGGGAATGGTAGCAGCAGATCGTGTGTTTAAGGTGTTAGATACCACGTCTCAAATAGACGATACTGGAACTACAGT
Source organism: Psychroserpens mesophilus (assembly GCF_000826645.1). Classification (GTDB taxonomy): domain Bacteria; phylum Bacteroidota; class Bacteroidia; order Flavobacteriales; family Flavobacteriaceae; genus Psychroserpens; species Psychroserpens mesophilus. Next base: position 6,717 of record NZ_JXJP01000022.1, on the reverse strand, counting down.
TGCCTCCGAATTTAAAGGAGACATAACTTTTAAGAATGTTCATTTTTCATATGTTGAAGATGAAGAAGTCCTGAAAGGAATCTCATTAGAAGTTAAATCAGGAGAAACGATTGCTATTGTTGGTGCAACAGGAGCAGGAAAATCTACAATTATTAATTTATTGAATCGTTTTTACGACATTCAGCAAGGAACGATTAGTATTGATGGCGTAGATATTAAAAGTTTGACTTTGAAGTCGCTGCGTGCTCAAATTGCTATTGTATTACAAGATGTTTTTCTGTTTGCAGACACGATTTTTAACAATATCACACTCAAAAATCCGAATATCACAGAAGCTCAAGTTGAGCAAGCTGCAAAGGATATTGGAATTCATGATTTCATTACAAGTTTACCAAATGGTTACCACTATAACGTCAAGGAACGTGGTGTAATGTTGTCTTCAGGTCAACGTCAATTGATTTCTTTTTTGCGAGCTTATGTGACCAATCCTAGTATTTTGGTATTGGATGAAGCAACCTCTTCTGTCGATTCATATTCTGAACAGTTAATACAAGATGCTACTGATAAAATTACTAAAGACAGAACTTCAATAGTCATCGCACATCGTTTGGCGACGGTTCAAAAAGCCGATCAGATTATTGTGATGGATGATGGTCGTATTGTAGAAAAAGGGACACATGACGAGCTTCTTAAAAAAGAAGATGGGTATTACAGAAATCTTTATGAAGTTCAATTTTTAAAGGCTGAAGCAGTTTAACCTTTTGCTTGTTTTGCAGCATCCATGGCGGCTCGTTGTGCTTCAATCATTTCTTGCATATCACCAGTCATAAGCATAATAACAACAACAATTATAGTAGCGATTACCATAACTATTCCCAATATGGCTATAAATAGAAGCGTTCTAACTACAATCTCACCAAAAGTAAGCTTATATAGTCGTTTTAAAATATAAGCAGCATAAAGTACCATTAATGGTAGAAATATCATGCTAACAAGACCATTTGCGACGCCAAACATGGCTGCTATTATAATGACTGCGGCAGAAATTATAGATACTTGAGATTGCCAATACAGAAAAACAACAATCAACTCCGTGTAATTGAATTTTTTTAATCCTAGAAAAGAAACTCTAGCAATGAGTGCGTAAATTGGTATGTACAGCATCATAAATAAGGACATGTACTCTTGGATAAAGCTCATGTTTTTTTGTTGAAATTCTTCTTGACCTTCAACTGCAAAATTTGAAAAATCTAGTGATTCAGGAAAAAACTTATTTAAGATTAAAAGATACAACCCAGTTAAGGTTATTGCTAATCCAAAGTAACTTATAGGGTTCACATAACGTTTTCTTACACCTTTTATATAACCACCAATAACAACTTCTGGTTGTTTGAACATATCAATTAATGTTCGCAAAAGTTTATTGTCATAGTTAAAAAAAGTTTCACTTATGTGTTCAAATAAATTGCGAAATGTTAATCGATTTCTAATCACTTTTCCACCGCAATTATTGCAAAATTCGCTGTGTTCAGAAAGCTCAGTATGACAATTTTTACAGTTCATAATTTAAATTATTCATGATTTCTTAAGAATGTACATTACAATAAAAGCCAAAATACCAAGTGCTATCATCAGAACAATAAATAAAAAGCCATATCCAACCATTACAATAAGGAAATAAGCTAATGAAATTAAGAACGAGGTCTTAAAGACACGTTTTAATACATAAAAGAAGTAGGCAAATATAAAAATACTGGTTATTACAGAAATTAGCATAAAATCAACATCAAAACATAAAAGGACAATTGTAATAAAAGCATTTATAATTATTACTTGAGCTGAGTAATAGAGGTTGATGACTAAATGTTCTGTAAAATTATAGTGTCTTACTCCTACAACCCAATAGGCTAACCACGTAGATATTGCAGAAAATGGAACACTAAGTACATAAATGACACTTTGATAATTATTATAATCTTCGAACTGAAGGCTATTAAAAGGATTGTTTTTTTGCGATTCTGGATCAATTCCCAAAGGATTAAACATGTTTGGATCTAACTCCATAGCTTCCTTGAAAAACGTGTTCATTAAAAAAACTTGAATACCAACCAGAGTAAGCGAAATGGCAAAATACTGAATAACATTTACGTACTTTTTACGCGTGCCTTCAATAAACCCATTGATTACGGTTTCAGGTTGGGAGAATAAATGAAGAAATGTTTTTAGAAACTTATTGTCAATATTAAAAAACTGTTCGTTTATCTCGGCTGTAATATTTTTGAATGTTAGTCGCTTTTTAACAATTTTAGCTCCACATAAGGGACAATAATTAATGAGTTTGCTTAATGCAGTATTACAATTTTTACAGTTCATATTACACGAGATCTTTCTTTATGAGGTTCAATAATTCATCCGCGTTTTCAAACATCACAAATTCACCATTTTTAATGTAAGATATTTGTCCGGTTTCTTCACTCACCACTAATGCAATGGCATCAGTTTTTTCAGTAATACCTACAGCAGCTCTATGTCTTAATCCAAAACGCTGCGGAATATTTTTTTCATTATTTACAGGAAGAATCACTCGTGTGGCTTTAACCGTATTGTTATCTATGATGATTGCGCCATCGTGCAACGGACTGTTTTTAAAGAAAATACTTTCTATGATAGGCTGCGTAACTTTAATATTCATTTCATCACCAGTACTTACCAGAAAATCCAGATTGTTATTACGTTCTAACACAATCAAAGCACCTGTTTTAGTGCTTCCCATTTTATGACAAGCAGCAACAATCGCATCGACATTAGTTTCAGTTTCAATATCGTTTTTAAGAAATTTCATCTTACTGAATAACTTGCCACGACCACTCAAATTAGTCGAGCCAACCATAAGCAAGAACTTCCTAATTTCAGGCTGAAATACGACGATTAAGGCAATAATTCCAACCTTCATAAAACCATCAAAAATATTATGAAGCATTTGCATCTCCATAAGGTCAGTGACTTTCCAAACGGCATAAATAATGATGATTCCAATAAATATATTAATGGCAACAGTACCTTTGACAAGCTTATAGATGTAGTAGAGTAAGATAGCGACGAGAAATACGTCGATAAAATCTATAATACCAAAATCCCAAAATTTGAATTTATCCAAGGCTAGCGTGTTTCTGTAAATGTAATAATTTATGCTTAATAAATAAATTCGTTGTCTTCTATCGGAATGCCTTCATCTTCTAAGTTTTGAATTTTAGATTTGTTGGTAATGTATTCCTGAAAACTTAATTTGGACGAAAACAAGAGATAAAGTTTGAAGTTTTGTTCAGTTTTAAAGTCATCTTTAATTTTCTGAAGGGCATCTTCAATATTGGAGTACACTTCAGTGTTTGATTCGTCTTTGTACAACGTTTCCAGACTATAATTATTTGCCGAAATGACATTTAAAGCTAAACTCATTTTTTCTGAACGTTTGTTAAACTTAAAATAATCGCTAAGCGTCTTATGTTTATATAGAACATTAGTAAACTCTATAAATCCTAAATTTTGAATGCTGGTATCGTTGCAGGTATAGTAGTTTTTTGCATTTTCATTTTTATGCATTTGTGCACTACGCTTTTTATCTTGTAGGAATACGATCTTCGGAATGGCTTGTTCTAAGGTAAGACGTTTGTCGACATTAAATAACCAGTTTGTTGTTCCGATTAAGTTTTTTCGGTTGAGCTCCACACTATCAGGTTGCACTTCATTATAAAAGATATATGCAGGCGAAACATCTAAAATTTCTGTGATTTTGGCATTTTTTATTTCTGGTAATAACACTGTTTTCTCGTTTCCGCAGGAAACTAGTATTACTAGTATAAAGATTAATTTATAAAACTTCATTTTCATTTTTTTTTTACAACTCAACAACTCAACATATTAGTTAGTTTAATACTTTCTACAGCTTCCTTAACATCATGAACTCTCAAAATATGAGCACCTTTTTGTAGAGCAATTGTATTGAGAACAGTAGTTCCATTAAGCGCATGTTCTGCTGAAGTATCAAGTGTTTTGTATATCATAGATTTTCGAGACATACCAACAAGAAGAGGCAAGTCGGTTATGTGGAGAAGTTCTAATTTGTTCAGCAATTCATAATTTTGTTCTAAGGTTTTTGCAAATCCGAAGCCAGGATCAATTATCAAATCAACAATTCCTAAAGCTCTGGCTTTTTCAATACGTTCAGAAAAATAAAAAAGAATCTCTTTAACCAGGTTCTTATAATGGGTTTGTTGTTGCATGGTTTTTGGCGTTCCTCTCATGTGCATCATGATATAAGGTACTTTCAGTTTTGCAACAGTTTTGAGCATATTTTTATCTAAATGTCCTGCCGAAATATCATTAATCAAACTTGCTCCAGCATCTATACATTGTTTTGCAACTTCACTTCTAAAGGTATCAACGGATAGCAAAATCTCAGGGAAATTTTTAATAATAAGGTCAACTACAGGTAAAATTCGTTGTAACTCTTCCGTTTCACTTACATTATCTGCGTTGGGTTTTGAACTATAAGCACCAACATCAATAAACGTAGCGCCTTCTTCTAACATCTGATCAACCTGACGCATCACAGAAGAGGTATTTCTGAAGCGTCCACCATCATAAAATGAATCTGGTGTCACATTCAAAATGCCCATTACTTTCGGCTGACTCAAGTCAATTAACTGGCCTTTACAATTGATGGTTTTATTCAAAACTATATAGTATGGTTAAAGTTTTTAAATCTGATTAATTTATGCGAAATTTACGGAAAATTAAATGTTTTAAATGCAAGATACTTCAAAACAATATGATGATGTTATCGCGCAATGCAGAAGTCTTTTTATCAATAAAATGAAAGATTACGGAAGTGCATGGCGTATTTTAAGGTTACCATCGTTAACTGATCAGATTTTTATAAAAGCACAACGCATAAGAGGATTGCAACAAAATAGTGTTCGAAAAGTTGACGAAGGCGAGATCAGTGAGTTTATCGGAATTATTAACTATTGCACAATGGCTTTAATTCAGTTAGAGAAAGGTGTGGTGGAACAGCCTGACTTGTCTGTTGATGAAGCCATAAGTCTTTACGATGAAAAAATTGCGATTACGAAACAACTAATGATGGATAAGAATCATGATTATGGTGAAGCCTGGAGAGAAATGCGAGTGAGTAGCTTAACCGATTTAATCTTACAGAAATTATTACGTGTGAAACAAATTGAAGATAATTCAGGAAAAACCATTGTAAGTGAAGGTATTGATGCAAACTATCAGGATATGATTAATTATTCGGTTTTTGCCATGATTCATCTCAATGAAGAATAAATAATTTAAAATAAATGTCACCTTGAGCTTGGTCGAAAGGTCTTAATATAACTTATGAAAGCATTAGTCAACATCTCAAGAATCCTAATTGGAGCACTTTTTATTTTCTCAGGATTTATCAAACTCAATGATCCATTAGGATTTTCATATAAACTGGAAGAATATTTTAGTTATGATGTTTTAGATATTCCTTTTTTAATACCTTTTGCACTTGGGATTTCAATATTTGTTGTTGTTTTCGAAGTCATACTTGGTGTGTTTTTATTACTGGGTTATAAACCTAAATTTACAGTTTGGAGTTTATTAGGAATGATTGTATTCTTTACGTTTTTAACCTTCTATGCGGCGTATTTCGATAAGGTAAAAGATTGTGGTTGTTTTGGTGATTTTCTAAAATTGACGCCTTGGCAATCTTTTGGTAAAGACGTGATATTGCTGGTTTTAATTTTAATACTGTTCGTTGGTCAAAGACATATAAAGCCTATTTTAAGTAAATTCGGATTAACGGTTGGCGCTTTACTGAGTTTTATCGTTTGTCTTTGGTTTGGATATCACGTATTGATGCATTTGCCAACCTTCGATTTTAGAGCCTATAAAATTGGTGATAATCTTCAGGAGAATATGACATTACCAGCAGATGCTAAAGATGCGATTATAGATTATCATTGGACCTACACTTTAAATGGTGAAGAAAAAGTGTTTACAGATCGTGGTCGCGGACCAAAAACCTATGATAAAATTATTGGTGTAGAAACGGAAACAGTTCAGGAAGGAGATGTACCTAAAATTCAGGATTTTTCAATAGAATCTGAAGATGAAGATCTAACACAGCAGTTTCTAGAAACCGAAAAACTAGTGATGATTGTATCCTATAATTTAGATAAAGCTGAAGCAGATGGAATGGCTAAATTGAAAGCAATTACTGATGAGGCTAAGAAAAAAGGATACACTGTAATAGGCTTAACAGCATCTGGTGAAGACAAGAAAAAGGAAATTCAAAGCGCTTATAATTTAGATGTTGACTTCTATCTATGCGATGAAAAAGTACTTAAAACCATTGTTCGTGCTAATCCAGGAGTTGTAGTGCTTGAAAAAGGAACTGTGACGCAAAAAGTGCATTGGAATGATATTGATGATTTAGAGTTTTAGTATTGGTAAGTCGTTGAGTCGTTTAGTTGTGGAGTCGTTGATTTGTCATTCAGAATGAAGTGAAACGAAATGAAGAATCTACATAAAACCATAAAGATTCCTCGTAATCTCGGAATGACAAAATACTAATACATTAAGCATAACAATAGCTTTGTTAAAACTTAAACATACTCATGATTTTAGAAAGTTCTTTTTTTATTTTTCACCTAAACACCTAAACAC
>NZ_JXJP01000021.1 GCF_000826645.1 Psychroserpens mesophilus | reverse complement strand
ATAACTATTCCCTCCACCTTTTATTTCATCATCAGCTTCCATTCCATTGAACCCATAACGATAGTTCCCTTCTGAGTCGTGGCGTTTTGGCATTAGCATTCCAAAAGGATAGTAATCAAATTCGTAGTAACACCAATAATATAAAGAACTTCAACAATTTATAAAAACTTAAATTTTCACCTCATAAGGCAAAATATAGACATAAAAAAATCTATTAAATATGAATTTGACATAAAGATAATAACTTTATAGAATAAAATTTCTTAATTTTAAAAATATGTAATTCTTTTTGTCTGAACTAGTTGAAATTTTGATTTTAATTTCTCAACCAAAATGATATATTTGTTACAGATGAAAACAAATCTCTATTAATATGAAAACAACACTAAACGAGCAACCAATAAAAAAAGGTCATTTACATGCTTATTCCATGACAGAAATTTTAGGAGTTCTTTGTATTATCGGGATTTTAATTTATTTGGTTGTGCCAAACCAAACGTCTGTTGTTGTTTCAGCAAAATCTATTGAAGCACAAAACATGTTGAGCATGATTCATGGTTTAGAACGAAGTCATTTTTATCGATACTCTAGATATACACAAGATTTTGATGAATTAGGTTTTGAACATGCATTGACCATTGATAAAGGAGGTCAAGCTGTATACAAGATTGAAATTATAGAATCATCAATGAATACATTTAAAGCTACTGCAACATCGCTTCAAGATTTTGATGGAGACGGGAATTATAATACATGGATGATTGACCAAGATAGAATGTTAAAAGAAACTGTGAGAGACTAAAAATTGATGCTTCAACTTTTTTATGGGGTTTTATGTTTGTGTTTGTTCATTATTATTTGGCAAGACTATAAACATCGTTCCATTCATTTTTCGTTACCAATCTTAGTATTCGTAATCAGTATAGTAATTAACTTTTTTGAAGAGTCATTAGTTTTTTTAGATTTATTAAAAAACATAGGTTTTGTATTAGTCAATATTTTTGGATTAGTGTTTTATTTTTCATTTAAAAGTAGAAAACTGATTAATCCAATAGATTCAATGATAGGACTTGGTGATGTTTTGTTTTTTGTAGCGATTACACCTTTATTTATATTAAAAGATTATATTTTATTTTTTATTTTAGGAATGGGATTCTCTTTAATATTACATTTAATAATAAATTCATTCAAAAAACAAGTCACTGTTCCTTTAGCAGGTTATCTTGCTTTATTTTTATTAGGAATAGTTTTTTTTGAACACATATTAAATTTAAACCTAACGCATCTTAATTTTTGAATTCATTAGAACATATTGAGCTAAGCATAGATTTACAACAGTCTATTAATTCTGATATCGCAAATCATTTTAGCATAGTGCCTAAAGAAATTAATGCTGAGTATGTAAGCTTTTTTATTGATGAAAGCAAAATAACTTCTTTAGCTGCTACAAAGGAAGAACTTACATTGATTCTCAATAAGACCGTTGAACTTGTTCCAATTGAAAGTCCTGTTTTAAAAAAAGCATTATCTACATATTATAGAACTAATACAGAACGTTCAAAATCTATTTCATATTCAAATGACTTTTTAGAAGATCTAATATTTGATGCGAAACACATAAACGCTAGTGATATCCATATTGAAATTTATGAAGAAGACGCTAGAGTAAGACTAAGAATCGATGGTCACCTTATAGAAAGCAAACATATTAAAAAGGACAGTTACAACGAATTAATCAATCAAATTAAAATTAAATCTAATCTTGATATTACAGAAAAACGCCTTCCACAAGATGGTAGAATAGAATATGAAGATTTTGATATGAGGGTATCAATATTACCAACTCATCATGGCGAAAAAGTAGTTATGAGAATTTTAGGTAGAGATGCATCTCATTTAGATATTAATCAATTAGGCTTAGAAGCTGATGACCTCTCTAAGTATCTTGAAGCTGTTAGAAAATCAAATGGTATTGTCCTTATAAGTGGTCCAACAGGTTCAGGTAAGACAACTACTTTATATGGAACACTTAAATATTTGAATGATATAAAGAGAAATATTGTTACCGTTGAAGATCCCATTGAATATACTCTAAAAGGCATAAATCAAGTACAACTTAAAGAAGATATAGGTCTTACTTTTACTTCTGCATTAAGATCTTTTTTAAGACAAGATCCTGATATTATTATGCTCGGTGAAATAAGAGATGCGCAAACAGCTCAAATGGCTATTAGAGCTTCATTAACTGGGCATCTAGTTTTGTCAACCATACATACCAACTCTGCTATTGGAACTATTTCAAGGTTAAGAGATATGGGAGTGCCGCCATTCTTGTTAGCAGAGACAATTAATATTTCTGTTGCTCAAAGATTACTAAGAACACTATGTTCCGATTGTAAGCAACAGCAACAATTTAATCAAGATGATTTGCCGAAAACATTTGAACTAAATAAAGAAATAAAAACACATTATATTGCAGTAGGTTGTGACAATTGTTATCATACTGGTTATAAGGGCAGAAGAGCTATTTATGAAATTCTACCCTTATCTTTTGATATCGCAAATGCCATCAAAAATGGAACACTTGAGCAATCAAATATTATGAAAAATAAAAAACTTTCAGATAAAGCATTAGATTTGTTTATGCAGGGAAATACTTCCTTAGACGAAATTTATTCTATACTAATAAACTAAAGACTTATGGCTAAGAAAATACTAGTACTCTTAATCGTTATGCTATCATCATATGGTTGGGCACAGTCGAATTTCAATGAGTTTAAGTATAAAATGGAAGAATTAGCCAAAACAAAGAAAGGTCTTGATGAAAATATAAGAATAGACTTAACCGGACTAACACTATATGATTTCATAACAACTTTAGCTGAAGAACATGAAATTAATGTAAGTGTTGACCCTCAACTTAACGAAATTGTAACAAGTAACTTCTTTGATGTAAAAGTAACTGACGTATTCTATTTTTTAATAGAAAAATACCAATTGGATGTTGATGTAATGAACAACATCTTAATTTTCAACAAGAGAAAAGAAGAGATTAAAATTGAAAAACCTAAACCGTTAAAACAAATTGATGTTTCATATAACAATCAAAATGATTTCTTGTCAATGAAACTCAAAAATGACTCTTTGCCTAGGGTAGCTCAAGCTATTACAGACGTATCTAATAAAAATGTATTTCTTGCTCCTGATGTGAAAGACATGAAGGTATCTTCATATATATTAAATAGACCATTCGATCAGGTTTTAGAGATGATGTCAAAATCAAATAATCTGATTGTTACTAAAGATGAAAACAATAATTATTATTTAGAAAAAAACAACACTCCAAATGAAGTACTAAAAGATAATAATTCCCGTTTGAATTCGTCTAATAGAAGAAATAATTCTAACAAATCTAATAATGAAGGTGGAAGTTTTTCAATTACCACAGATGATAACGGATTCTTAGATATTCAATCTTTTGAAGGTGATGCAGCCGAAATAATTATAGATGCTGCTGAAAAACTTAATATTAGTTTTTTTATGTATAATACTCCTGAAGGTGTAAATACAACCTTAATTGCAAGTGCAATTACATTTGACGATTTATTAAATCATTTATTTAAAGGAGAAAAGTATACCTATAAAATAGTTGATGATCTTTATTTAATTGGAGAGCATGTTACAGAAGGTTTAAGAACTACAGAATTGATTCAATTAGAAAACAGATCTATCGAAACTGTATTTAGAACCTTGCCAGCAACACTTACTCAGAATTTAGAAGTAAAGGAATTTATTGAGTTAAATGGATTTGTTGTCTCAGGTTCTAAAACTTATATTGATGAATTTAAAGAGTATATTAGAGAAATAGATCTAGTTGTTCCTGTTATTCAAATAGAAGTTATAATTGTTCAATACCAAAAGTCTTATGAGATCCAAACTGGAATACAGGCAGGAATAGACAATCAACAAAGAACAACTTCTGGAGCATTATTCCCAACTGGAGATGTGTCTTTAAATTCTACTTCCGTCAACAGTCTTATTGATGCCTTTAACGGTCTTGGATTTATAAATCTAGGAAAGGTTACCGAAAGTTTTTATCTTAATTTAAGAGCACTTGAAAATAATTCGTTAATAAAATTATCCTCAACCCCAAAACTTGTAACCCTAAATGGACATGATGCGACGTCTACAATTGGAGAAACGAGTTATTACTTTGAGCAAAATAATCAGTTAATTAATACGGGAGTTAATAATAACATTTTGCAATCGGGAACATGGAAATCTACTGAAGCTAATTTGAGTATTAATATAAAACCATTTGTGTCAAAAGATGAAAATGTAACGTTAACCATATCCGTAGAAAGAAGCTCTTTTTTAGCTCGTGTTGGTGAAAATGCTCCTCCTGGAAAAGCGACTCAAAAATTTGAATCCATGATTAGCGTTCGTAATAATGAAATGATTCTACTTGGAGGTCTTGATGAGCTAGAGAATGAAAATTCTGGAACTGGAACACCATTTTTTGCCAGAGTGCCAATTATAAAATGGTTTTTTAGCAGCCGAAAAAAAAGAAAAGAAAAATCTAAACTTCATATTTTTATTAAACCTACCGTTACTTACTGATGATAGAAAAAATAAGGAAAAGTATAAAAGGTTTAGATCGTTTCTATTTAATAGGAGTATATAGTGTTGAAGAAAATATAGCTTATAAACTCTTAGAGGTTTCACTTGAAGTTGACAATCTTAAAATTATTAACAAACAAGCTTTCCTAAGCTTTAATGATGACTTTAAAGCACATCTAAAAAAGGACTTTCCGGTTATTTTACATTTTGATGGAGACAATGTGATTTCTAGAGCGACCAAAAACGAACAAGGTTACAGAAATAATATTGTCTTTAAAATGAATCCTGATGATTTTTATTTTTATGAATACCATCAAGAAAACCAAATTTTTGCATCATTAACTCGAAAGCAAATTATTGATGATACCATCATACAATTAAATACAATAGAAAAATTTGTTGTTCATCTATCAATTGGTCCATTTGTGTTGCCTCAAATTTTTCAAATGGTTAAGGGTGAAACTCAACTGTTTTCTTTCTCGCATTGTCTTAAATTAAATTCTGGTCAAATAGAATCTTTTGAGAAAACAGAAACTAAATTAACTGAAATTGTTATTTCGGATGAAAAGTTTAGTCAAGATGAAATTGGATTGATTGCTACTTTTTTAGAATACAAACAAGGCAATGAAAAGATTAAGTTTGAAGATGATTTCTTATCTAAAAATAAGGATGAGCAATTATATAGAAAACGCTTTAAGTTAATGAGTGCTTTTACAATAATATTTATAATGCTCATTTTGTTCATCGGTCATCAACTTTTAAACTCTTATATTAATTCTTTAGCAGAAAAAGAATCGGAGTATTCTTTATCACAACAAACAGTTATGAAAGTTAATGAACTTAGAGAAGAAAGATTATTAAAAGAAAAAATTCTTGAAGCAAGTGGTGTAATTGACGCTAATTATATGAGTCAATTTATTGTTGATATAGGAAACATTACTCCTGAAACAATTACAATAAATATGATTCATATTAATCCTCCCTTAAAAAAAATTAAAGTTCAAGAAAAAATAAACATTGACATTAAAACAATCCAAGTAATTGGCGAATCCAATAATGATGGTGATTTTAATACGTTTATTAAAGATTTGAATAGGGTCTCTTGGATAAAAAAAGTGGATATTTTAGACTATTCAGAAGACAAATCTGTTAATTCATTTTTAATAAAAGTGACAAAATAAATGCAAAGTAGCTTCACATATAAACAAAAATTTTTTGGTGTTGTTATAGGATTCGTTATTCTGTTATTGGCATCTTATAAAAAAACTTATAAGCATGTTTTTGAAGCGAAATCCCAATTAAGCCTTGTTAATGAAAAATTACAAAATGGAGATAATTCTTTTAATGAAGTTTTTATTCTTAAAAATGAGATTAAAAGTCTTGATAATATAATTGGAGGACAAACTAAAACCCCAAGTGAAGTACAAGAAATGATTTTAGACTTTATTTCGAAGTATGGAAAAGTCATTAATATTTCTTCAATTCAAGACACTCATATTATAAATGATAGTGAATTTAGAGTTTATACAAATGTTATAGAGATTGAAGGTTCTTACTTTGATTTAGTACCAATGCTCTATAAAATTGAACAAGAATTTATAGTATCAAAAGTTGTAAGTGCAAAATTCTTTTCAATTAAGAACTATAGAACTAATTCAAAACGATTATATTTAGAATTAATTTTTCAGAATTATGAAAAAAACACTTAGTTACGTATTTATAATACAATTACTAATAATTGCATTTTCTTGCGATGACATTGTAGAAGAAGATATTGAAAACGATACTATACAAACAATTTATCCTACCGAGGGAATGCTGATTCAAGGTAATACTGTTCAGTTTGCTTGGCAAGAATTAGATGGCGCAGATGAATATAAAGTACAGGTGATTGATGCTAATCAATTATTAGTAGTTGATTCACTTGTAACTGTTACAAATATTAATTTCATATTAAATCCTGGTAGTTATCAATGGCGCGTGAAAGGAGAAAACTTTGCGTATTCTACTCAATATACGTTTCCTATAAATTTTTCGGTTGAAGCGTCAGACAACTTAACAAATCAAAATGTAATGTTACTTACACCTTCTGATGATTTTTATACAAATGACACAAACATTATATTAACATGGTCACCAATTACTAATGCTGATATTTACAGTTTAGATATTATTAAAAATCTTTCAGGTCAACAAACTGTATATCAAGAAACTAATATTACAAATACAAATGTAACTTTACCTTCTGATATTTTTGAGGAAGATGCTGAATACGTGTGGCAAGTAAAAGCGTTGAACGCTAATAGCGAAACAAATTTTTCTAACAGATCAATATTTGTTGATCGTGAAATTCCAAATCAACCATCACTTGTATCTCCAAATAATCTAGAATCCTTTACAACATTTACAATTGATTTCAATTGGACTACAGTTAATGATACTGGAAATGTTCAATCTTTAAAATCTAATGTTATTGAAATATCAACAGATATTAATTTTGGTACCGTATTATTTTCAGAAACTTTAGTAAATAATTCGTATCAATTCACTTTTGATAATATAGGAACGTATTATTGGAGAGTAAAAACTTTTGATGAAGCTGGTAATATTGGAGACTATAGTGTTGTTCGAACTTTAGTTATTGAATGATGAAAAAAAAATATCTTAACATAGCGTTATTTGTTTTGGTATTAATAATTTATGCAGGCGTATTTTCTAAAATTTTTGGCAAAAAACCACTTGAAACTAACAGTCAAGACTACAATTTTTCGTTTACTAACCAGATTCCAAAATTTGATATTAAACGAAATAATTTTGATATCAATAATATAGAGAATGATCCATTTGGTATAAATAAAAGAATTAAAAACCCGATTACTGTTTCTAAATCCAAACCTGTTAAAACATCTGGGCGTTACAAAACAAGTGAGATTAAAAAACAATGGCCACTAATTAATTATTATGGGTTTGTAAAAAGTAACGGCAAGTCAACACGATTAGCTTTAATTAAAATCAATTCAAAACTATATCGTAAAAGAGAGCAAGAGTCTGTTGAAGATATTCGTATTATTCGTGCTTACAATGACTCAATTGTCATTAAGTTGAATAATGAAACAAAGACCATAACGAGAATAAATGAAAAATTTAAAGACTTTACCAATAATTAACACATTGCTAATCCTAGCCTTGATAATCATTACTTGTTTTAGAATAGTAAACGAGTCTAAGAACGAATTAGTTTATGTGGATAATGTAAAATTATTCAACGAGTTTAATATGACTAAAGAGATCATGTCGATAGAAGAAAATAAAATGACACTCCGTAAGAAAGCCTTAGATAGTTTATTGGGTTTATACAATATTGTAAATGATAAAACATCCATACAGGCTATAGATTTACAATCAAAGATTTCGATAAAAAATGAAAACTTAAAAACCTTACAGTCCGAATTTTCAAATACTATTCCTAATAAGATTTGGTCAAGACTTAATGCTTATATAAAAGATTATGGAAAACAAAAAGAGGTTAAAATTATATTTGGTATTTCTGGAAATGGCAATATTATGTATGCAGATGAAACAAATCTAGACGTTACCGAAGAACTTTTAAAATATATTAATGATAGATATGAAGGAAAATCCTTAAGTTTATAAATCACTTAATTAACTTGTCATGTTAAAAAAACTACTTTTCATAATAATCGTTTTATATACAACCAACTATAATGCTCAAGAAGAACTTTTGTTTAGCACAGATGATATTACAAGAATATTTAAAATTGACAATTTTTTGTATTACGGTATTGGAGATACAAGTTCTTTGAATTTTCCAGATGGTTCTATACATTTTATTGATCTAAACGATCCAAGTTTCACGCCTCAGCTTCTTACTGGTTCACTCAACAATCCTATAGGTATGGATTATAAAGATGGCCATTTGTATGTTGCTGAAGCTGGTTCTAATAAAATTATTAAATTAGACCTATCACAAACTAACCCGATGCCCATTGATGTATTTCAAATTGGTGTACGCCCAAATGATTTATTATTTGTAGGCGATATCCTCTATTTTTCAGTCCCTAACTCTAATGTAATTGCTAGTTATGATACCACTTCTAGTGGAGCTGTACCTGTAGCAGTTTTTTCAACACCAGCTCCATTTGGTATTGAATTTAAAGATGGTTTTATGTATGTTTCTAATACTTTGATAGATGCTATATATCGTAAAAATATTATGGATGAAAACTCAGAATTAGAATTAGTTATTGATGACATTACTGAATCAAACCTTGATCATCCTTTAAATATCGAATTCTTTGGTAATGATTTATATATAGCTAGTAGAAATTCTGATAAGATATTTAAGGTAGATGTAAGTAGCCCTCCTTTTGTTGCTGAAGAGATTTTATCTTTTAATGGAGTTTCAGACCTTCTAATTAATGATGACTACTTATATTATTGTAATACTGCTTTTATTTACAGAATTGAGCTCGCTAGCTTGAGCATTGATGAGTTTTCAATTCTAAAACCAAAACTATATCCAAATCCTGTCGAAGATGTCTTAAATGTTTCAAATATTAAAAGTTCCCAAATTTATGAAATATATGATGCTACTGGCAGAAAAATAAAACAGGGAGTTTTCAATCAGAACGACAATAAAATCCTGATGAATAATTTAAGTTCTGGCTTTTATGTAATAAATTTTAAAGAAATTAACCATACTTTTAAGTTTTTCAAGCAATAATTTCATATAGAATACCTTCTCAATCCCTTGTTGTTAAAGCGTTTTTATAATTACTTAAAAAAAATATAAATCTTAACGATTTATTAACATTTTTTTTGTAAGTTTAGTACCACAACAGCTATTAATCAACCACTTAACTCTATATGAAGAAGTACTCTCTTCTTTATGCTTTTTTTATAACAACCTTCTTTGTGGGTTGTAATAATTCTGAAAACAGGTCTACACTTACAGATACAAAACTATTTAACTTCGAGCAACAAGGCTGGAAATCAAAACAAATTACGCACTTCATTAATGATATTAATTACACAGCTACTGAAGTGCCCTTGCAATATTATATCCTGAAGGAAATAGGCAGAAACGATTTAAATAAAATCGATTCTATTTATAAGCGAAACGCAAAAGAACGTATTCTTGAAATAGAATTTCAACATAGTGATAAAGAAGATTTACTAGATCAAAAATTCACTAAAAAACCTTACGAAGATGCGGTAAAGTATATGGCGTTTCAAATTGAAAAAGATTTTTTTATTGTAACATCTTCTAGTGATACAATCAAATGCTCAGGAGTAAATTTTGAACGTAATTTTAAAGTAGCACCATTTAAAAGAGCGCTACTCTATTTCAACAATATAGATCCAGACGATACTATAAAATTGATATACAACGATCAAATTTTTGGTAATGGTATTATTAAGTTCAATTTTGACGAAACACCTTTAAAACTATAATTACGAATTATGATTCATACTATTAAAACAAGTAAATGCTCAAAAATTATAGCTTGTTATTTAGCAATCCAGCTAGTGATAACTACTATTCAGCCTAGTAATTTGTATGCATTAACTGGAGGTCCTTCCCAACCAGAATTTAATTCTTTTGCTCCAATAGGCACTTCAGATATGGTAAATCTTACCTCAGGAGACTTCTCTTATAATATCCCTATAATGGATGTAGGTGGATACCCATTAAATTTATCTTATGCTTCAGGTGTAACGATGGACCAAGAAGCGTCATGGGTAGGTTTGGGCTGGAACCTTAATGTTGGTCAGATTAATCGACAAGTTAGAGGTCTTCCAGATGATTTTAAAGGAGACCAAATGAAATATGAAAACAAACTCAAGCCTAACCGAACTGTTGGTGGTCATGTTATGTTTCATCCTGCTTTTTGGGGAGTTGATATTCCTGTGTCTGTTAATGTTGGACTTGGTATTGAGCACAATAACTACTCTGGATGGTCACATTCTTCAACTACTGGTGTTTCATTAAAAATGTCAGATAATACAACCATTGGAGTTGATTTAACATCTTCAAGTAATAGTGGTGTGTCAATTTCACCTAGAGTTAGTCTTAACAAACTAAAGTTTGGTAGCAAAAAATTTAATTTAGGGAGTTCACTTGGTGCTACATTTAATTCTAGACAAGGGATTACATCGCTATCAATCTCTCCTTCTTTATACAAGGAAGATAAGAGAATTGGAGTTGGAGGTGTTTTAAATGGAGGAAGTTCTGCAAGTAAAACCTTTTTAACTACTTCTTATACACCAACTAAAAGAAATAGAATGGTCAATGAGAATATTAAGGGGAATGCTGCTTTTGGTGCTGAAATCTTTGGTGTTGAAGGACAACTTGAACTGTATGCTTATGCTTCTAAACAATCATTAGCACTCGAAGAACGAAATAAAACAGAAAAAGCATATGGTTTTAACTTTACCGAACATGCTACAGACAATGACATTTTAGACTTTAATCGTCAAAATGACCGTATTGTCAATGAGCACACTTCAGTTTTACCGATAACGAACTATACGTATGACTTGTATTCCATTAATGGTCAAGGTGTTTCTGGAATGTACCAACCTTATCGAAGTCAAGTAGGATATGTTTATGATAAGTATGTTAAGGACATTAGTAGAGACGGTAACTTGGGCTATGAAGTTGGTGTTGTGAATGTTGCTCATGGTAATGTAGAATTTGCGTACTCTCCTTCAAATTCATCTACAGGGGTATGGACTGGAATTACTAATCAAGCAAGATACAATTTCTTGCAATCAAATAACAACTCACCTGATTACGAAAAGGTATTTTATAAATCTATTGGCGAGCTTAATGTAGATAATGACAACTTGTTATGGAATTATCTTGGTGGAGAATCACCAATTAGAATTGGGCTTCACGGGGCTAATACTTCCAAAAAAACTACAGCTAGCACATACTATTCTGGAAACCAAGAATTAACTACTGCAATTAGCATTCCTTCTAATGGAGTAAATAGGTCTCAAAGACTAATTAGAAATAAATCAATCCAATCATTGTCTAAAGTAGATGCAGATAAACTATACCTAAATTATGAAGAAGACTTTAAACCTAAAGTTCATACAAATGCAAAAAATCACCATAATACCTTAACAAGAATTACACAGCCAGATGGAAGTACTTATGTTTTTGGACAGCCAGCTTATAATATTACAAAAAAAGAAGTGACATTTAACGCCTCAGGAAAATCAGATTATAGCCCAAATGCTCAATACGGTGATCATTTAGTTAAATATTCAAGTTCAGATAATTCACCAGGGAATATTTTTGATTTTGGGTCAGGTAACACTAATGGTACAGATCATTATTTTAACAGGGTTACTACACCTGCTTATGCCCATACATATTTACTCACAGAGGTTTTGTCTTCAGATTATGAAGATATTTTAGGAGATGGACCAACTGATGATGATCTAGGTAGCTATACTAAATTTTATTATGAAGACCACGGTACTTCAGACGCAGATTTAGATCCTAATGCAAGGCCTTATAAATGGAGAGTTCCATTTGAACGTTATGCAGCAACAGCAAATAAAGGACTCTACTCATTACAAGGTGATGATATGGGAAATTATATATATGGAGAAAAAGAATTGTTTTATGTAAATAAGATTGAAACTAAAACTCATGTTGCCATATTTGATCTTGTGGAAAGAGAGGACGGTTATGGTGTTATAGATGAAGATGGTGGACGATCTACTGAAACAGCTATGTATAAAATCAATAAGATCTATCTATATTCCAAACCAGAATATAATAAGCTAATGGAAGGCGTTTCTGATTTTGATGATTTACCAGAATCGATCTGTATGAAAACAGCAATTAAGGTGGCTCATTTTGACTATAATTACTCTTTATGCCAAGACCTTCCTAACAACATTAACTACAACGCAAGTACAACGAGTACTGTTGAAGATGGCAAACTTACTTTAAAGAAGGTGTATTTTACATATAGAGGATCAAATATGGGGAAATTTACACCATATACGTTCAACTATGATGAAGGTAATCCAGATTCAAATCCAAACTATCATATTAAAGGTTCTGATTTATGGGGAAATTATAAGAGTCCAGTTGGAGGACATTATTATAATAGCGAGCCAACAAATTCCGAATATGCTTATGTTAATCAAGATAGTGAAGAAGCAAATAAAAATGCTGCAGTTTGGACCATGAGATCAATAAATTTACCATCAGGTGGTAAAATAGAATTAGCTTATGAAGCTGATGATTACACTCATGTGCAGGAAAGAAATGCTATGCAGATGTTTAAAGTAAGAGGTGCAGGATCCTCATTAACTCCTTCTTCTCCTTACAGTAATAAACTGTACGATAATAATAATCATAATAAATATTTGTACATAGAGCTTGGAGATGATACGAATCCTGAGCTTTTATCTGCTCCTGATACACCAATTTCTCCAACAACTTTTCAAGAAAATTTTCTCTCTGAGATTATAAATGACCCTATCTACTTTAGGTTTTTACTAAATATGGATAGAGGTAATAATAGCAGATATGATTTTGTTGAAGGTTATTTCAAGATAGATAATAGTTTAGAAATTGAGGAGAAATTTAATGTATTCGTATCTAATAATAAAATTTTCGCAGCCATTCCTGTAAGTTATACTCACTTAAACAAAAGTTATATGACTCCAGATGGAGTGCACCCAATCGCTAAAGCGGGTTGGTATTTTGGAAGACAGTATTTAAATAATGTGGTTTATGAAGGTACTGAGTATGAACAAAATCTAGGAGTCATGGACGTGGCTTGGAATATTGTCAATAAAATTGGACAAATGTATTCCCTTTTTGTTGGTCCTAATACAGAACTCAAAAATAGAGGTTGTGCACAATTATTCAGTAATACAAAGTCGTGGATAAGACTACAAAGTCCTACAGATAAAATTGGAGGGGGACTTAAAGTTACCAAAGTAGAAATGTTTGACCAATGGGATACAATGGTTAGTGCTAGCAATCCTGATAACGAACATCTTTACAGAATGTCTTATGGACAAGAATACGATTATGATTATATAGACGGAAGTTCTAGTGGTGTTGCAACTTTCGAGCCTTTTGGAAGCAAAGAAAACCCATACATAGAACCGTTTTTTGATGGTGTAAATGACGACAAGCTTCTAGCACCAGAAGAACAAGGTTACACTGAAAAGCCTTTTGGCGTATCATTCTTCCCTTCTGCTAAAATAACCTATGGTCAAGTAACTGTTTCAAACCTACAAAGAGGGACGCATACAAATAATGGTGGAGATACAACACTTGAAATTGGTAACAATGGTACTGGTAAAGTTGTAAATGTTTTTTATACGTCTAAAGACTATCCTACAATTACAAAGCATACAACTTTAGATGGACCACATCCTGTAAATTTTCCTCCAGGCGGAGTGTCTATAATTGCATCAATCTTGGGTATAAATGTTTATACTGAAAAAGCATTGTCTATGTCACAAGGATTTTCAATTACCACCAATGACATGGATGGAAAACAGTGGAGTCAGACTATCTATAGAGAATCTATGCCAAACGATCCTGTCTCTAAAGTAGAATACCTATATGATATGGATGTCAATAATAATTTAGACAACAACCTCTTAACAATCGATAAAGAAGGCAAAGTTGAGGAACGTACAATAGGTGTAGATTATAATGTAGTTAATGATTTTAGAAATTCTAAAAGTAGTTTGAAAAGTTATGGGGCAGATGTTAATCTTGGAGGTACAATTTATGGTCTATTCCCATTTTTTAGTGCAAGTGTTACACCACTAATTTCTATACATACTACAGAGCTCAAAATGGCCACAACAACGAAGGTAATTCATAAAACTGGAATTATGGTTGAGAAAAAGGCAACAGATTTAGGAGCGGTGGTAACAACTAAAAACTTAGCTTGGGATGCAGAAACAGGTCAAGTGATTTTAACTGAAACAGATAATGAATACAAAAATGATAGGTATTACAACTTTAGTTACCCAGCATATTGGCATTATAAAGCCATGTCATCTGCATCAAATAATTTAGGGATTAGTCTTCTTTTAAACTCACCAAGCAACAACTTGTACTCGGTAAATAATGCTTCAAATTACTTGATTGATGGAGACGAAGTATTGGCTAAAAGTGCATTAAGTAGTTCAAGGTGTTGGGTTACAGCATTAAATGGTAATTCATTTTCGCTTATTGATGAGAATGGTTTATTCTTCAATAACGCTGAACGCATTAAGGTAATTAAGTCTGGATATAAAAACTTGCAGACAGCAAGTATGGGAAGCGTCACTTTAATGAAAAATCCTATCAATATTGATGGTGTTGATGATGATAACTATAATGACTTAAATGAAACATCTTTTATAGCTACACCTTCAACATGGAACGATCAAAGGATAATTAATGCATCAGCTATCAGATATTCCGACACATGGCCTGCTCCATGTGAGTGTAATCTTCCTAAAATGAAATATAACGATCAGGGAATACTTGAATTTGTGTACGAAGGAGATGAAGCTTACAATCCTTATTTATATAATATCAAAAATGAATGGAGGGCTAACGAATCATTTGCTTTCTTGACGGGAAGATATAATGATGATGATAATGACGATAATTTAAACTTGAATAGTAATCTAGGTTATAATCCTAGAAAAGCAGGCTTTTTCATGGAGTTTGATCCATTTTATAAGTTGGATAATACTAACCTTCAATGGTATATTAATCCTTCTATAACCGAAACCGATAGTAAATGGACATTTGCGTCTCGGGTGTCATTATATAATCCATATGGAGCTGAATTAGAAAACAAAGATGCTTTAGACCGTTATTCTTCTGCTCAGTATGGTTATAACTATAAATTACCAGTAGCTGTCACATCAAATGGTCAATATAGAGAAATAGGCTTCGATGGATTTGAGGATAATACTTCTGATTGTGATAATGAACATTTTAAAATAAAGAGTTCAATTACTAATACTAATAGTGAAATAAGTGGCTTAAACTCTCACTCAGGCAGAAATAGTCTGAAGGTTAATCCAAATAATGCGGCAGTATTAGAGGTAAGAATAAAAGATTGTCCTGAAGAAACTAATCCAAATGGAAACTAATGATTATTTATAAAACGATATGATAAAAATAGGATCTGCATATAAATCAAGAGTTCAAAATATGAAAACCACTAATGTATTACTAATACTTGTTATAGGTATCGTTCAAATAAGTTTTGGACAACAAGCACCAACAGATAGCGAACTTAACTTTGATAGCGCTTATTATACTGCATTATATTCTCAGGAAAATTCTAACTCTTCTGATGTTCAAGCATTAGTAGCAAAAATGAGAAGTTACTACATAAAACGCTATAATAGTATTGGCAATGAAAACAATTTATTAATACCCACAAACTTACAGCCCTCATGTACTAATATGGGTTTTGAAGACAATAACTTTAATGGTTGGTGTCGAAGAACAGGCGTATATAAAGGCTATACTATTGAAAACGGATACGATGTCATTTATGACGATATAGATGATATTAGTCTAGTCATTTGCGATAACTCTATTATGGAAGATTTGGACTGTGGCGATGATTCGGGAGAACCTTTGTCTGCTTTAGAATTCGAAATACAAGAGAGGCAAATTGGACAAACTGATCTTTATGGAATTGATTTAGGCAATATTGAAGGTAATTATGCAGTAAAGTTAGGTAATAGTTGTTTAGACTATAATGTCAATAGGATAGAGCAATCATTTATTGTGGATAATTCAAACAGTGTTTTTGAATATCGATTTGCATTAGTATTTCAAGACATTGGTGTTTGTGATCATATAGTTTATGATATTGATTGCAATACAAACAACCTAAATAATCTTGGGGATATTCAATCACATCATAAGCCTTATTTCACTGTTTTTTTGGAATTTCAAGGACAAAAAATTGAATGTTCTGAATATTTAATTTTTGGTGACGAAAATACATTTGAATTTGACTCTGTTGGTGGTGTTTTAAAAAAGGATTGGTCTAAAAGCATTATTAATTTATTAGATTTTGTTAATCTTGGAGATGAAGTAAAAATTGTAGCTGAAGTAGCAGATTGTGGTTATGGAGGTCATTTTGGATATGCTTACTTTGAAGCCTCTTGCAGTACTAATACAACGGATATATCGGCTTCTTCAAATAATATCTGTGTGAATGATACTGTTACTTTTGTAAGTGATACCCATTATACAGATTATTTGTGGTCTTTTTATGATAATAATGGCGTACTTATAAATACAAATACTAATAATCCTGCTCAATTTCAATATACTCAAACAGGATATTACAAAGTTACCTACGGCCCTCCAAGTACTGGTACAACAGGTCTTAATTGTAGTCAAAGCCTCTACATAGATGTTGAGGATTGTGGGCAAACTAATGAAACATGTGAAGATTGTTACTCTTTTAGACCTCTAAGCAACAAAAAATATTGGTTAAGCGCTTGGGTTAAAGAAGAGAAGTTAGAACAAGTTCTATCTTATAATAATTCTTTTGTTCAAGTAACCTATTCTACTGGTTCCAATACCTTCATAGGTTCTGAAAACTTCTACCCTTCTGGAGAAATTATTGAAGGCTGGCAACGTATTGTTGGGTCTTTTAAAATTCCTCCGCATGCTGTTTACTTTAACTTAAACTTAATCAACGATGGAGGATATCCTGCATATTTTGATGATGTTAGAGTCCATCCATTTAATGGCAACATGAAATCTTTTGTTTATGACAATGAAAATTACAGACTCATGGCAGAACTAGACGAAAACAATTTTGCAACGTTTTATGAGTATGATAATGAAGGTGGTTTAGTTAGGGTTAAGAAAGAAACTGAAAAAGGTGTAATGACCATTCAAGAAACTAGATCAAGTACAAAAAAGATTGAAAATGATTAAGACGCTATTTATAAATATTTGTGTACTTGTTATTAGCTTTAGCTGCTATTCTCAAAATTTAGACAGCATTATTAACCTTGCTAAAGCACAATATGATAAAGTTTCAAATTTTAAAAAAACCTTACGTTATACAGTATATACAGATAGTATTTCAGAAGTTAAAAAGGAAGAGCTCAATGGAGAACTCATAAAAAGTGGTCAAAACTATTACTTTAAACTAAAAGAGACCGAATTCCTGTTTTCAAAAACATTTAGCCTTAAAGTAAATCATATTCAAAAAGCTATGATTTTCTCTAAAGAACAAAACAATTTTGAAACATCACTTAATGAACAGGTTCCATTTCTTGCATTAATTAAGAATTTCAATTCAAATAAGGTCATTGATATGACCAATAGCTGGAAGTGTGTTTTAAGTGATCCTAGAAATATTTCGCCATACTCCAAAATTATTTTTTTTATTTCAAAAAATAATTATGCGGTAACCAAACAAGTTTACTTTTTTAGTTCTTCTATGGAAAAGAAATTAAATCCAGAAATGGAAAATACTAAAAATGAACGATTTGAAATTGTAGAAACTAACTTTCAGAAAGATCCTAAAATAGATGAAAGTCTATTTAATTTAGAAAAGTATATCCAAGTAAAGAATAATAATTATGTGCCATCTGAGCCCTTAAAAACATATAAGGTCTTTGTTCAGTAACCATTAGTAAATCATTACCATAGTATGAAACGTAATTTTCCACTGATTTTTATCCTCATTTTGTTGATCACAACAACTCTTAATGCGCAGTCTGAAGAGCTCTCTGATGTAATACAGCCTTCTAATTTAATTGAAGGTTTAATGAGAACAATAGAGGATCCTAGTTTTACAAATCCTAATAGTGTTGTTGAAAAACCAGCAATTGAAGTAAGAGTTGGAATTTTAGATGATGTTGTAATCAACCCTTCCATTTGGTTTACTTATGAGATTAAATTAAAAGTGAATACTCTAAACTTAATTACAAACACTGAAAACCCTGCAACTAGTGAAGTCTTAAAAATTGAATATAGCCCATTTGGTAATGTGGGTAATTTCAAAGATTTAGACTTAAAACGGTTTAATAATGCTCAAGGGCTTAAAATATATGTTGAAGACATTACCATAATTGATAGGAATACTAATAACCCTATCAACATTTCAAACCCTGGGAATGTTTACTTAGAACTAAGATTTTTGTCAAATAGATACAGACGTTTGTCAACAGTACTTCCAAACATTACTACTAAATTCTTTAATTATAATGAAAATGGAGAGTTTGAAGTTTCAAACACTTCATCATCAGAAGCTAAAGAAGTGGAATTTAACTGGAATCCAATAACAGGTGCTAAATACTATGATTTAGAATGGACATGGATTGATAATTATCCTACCAATGTTGGTAGTCAAGCGCTTGATGAGTCTGATATTAACTTAAGCCTTAGAACTTTTGAAAATAACAGTACAAGAGTACGGATTGAGAATACATCATACAGAATACCACTTGTATACGCTAATGGCTATCTAGTATATAGAATAAGAGCTGTTGGGTTCAGAGCAGATGATTATTCTGGGAATCTTGACTTTACAAATACCTCAAAATTATACTTTGGAGAATGGACTAGCAGTCCTATTGATGAAGAAACAAAAGTTTCAGATTGGAATGACCACTTTCCAACCTTTAGTCATGAAAATAATAAAAACTGGCAATTCCAAGCATCTTTTGCTGAAGATGGAAAAAAGAAAGAAGTTGTAAGTTATTTCGATGGCACGCTTCGAAATAGACAAACAGTTACTAAAATAAATACTGACAATTCAGCTATTGTTGGCGAAGTTATCTATGATAATCAAGGTCGTGCTGCCATTGAAGTGCTACCATCACCAACTAAAATCTCAGCTTTACAATTTCATGAGAAGTTTAACCTTAATCTCAATAACGAAATTTATACACATTATGATTTTGATTGGTCCGATCCCAATTCATTAGATTGTGATTTGGGTGTTAGTACTTCAGGGATGAGTGATATTTCTGGAGCTAGCTTGTACTATTCAGATAATCTTGACCTTAAAACAGAGCCTAAAGATTATTTTGTGCCTCATGCAAATAATTATCCATTTTCTCAAATCCAATATACTGATGATAATACTGGCCGTATCAAACGAAAGTCTGGTGTAGGGAATAATCATCAACTTGGTAGTGGGCATGAAATGAAGTATTACTATGGAACTCCTAACCAGCCAGAATTAAATAGACTTTTTGGATACAAAGTTGGGTTTAGTAGATTTTATAAAAAAAATACGGTTATAGATCCAAATGGACAAATTAGTCTTAGTTATCTAGATCCTCAAGGTAGGACAATTGCAACAGCATTAACAGGAAATTCACCAAACAATTTAGAAGCGTTATCTGAGGCTATCAGCAACCCTCAAACAATGGCCTCTATAGACTTGTTATCTAAAATTAATAGTGATGATCCAGATACTGACATAGATAGAAATGAAAGATTTAATTCGCAAGCATTTAATCCCTTTTTGGATGGTTTACGATATACTGGAAATCATTTCGCAATCAATGATAATGATCAATTTATACTTTCCTATAAGGCAAAAATCAGCGATGTTTTACTTTGTGATACTTATTATCCATTTGTTTATAATTTAAATCTTAGTATTTTAAATGAATGCGGTGATGAAATATCAACAGATTTAAATTCAGGAAGCCCTTCTTCAATAGTAAACACTATTATAGGTACTAATGAACCCTCTACTACAAACCAAACTGACGAGTATTCTAAAACGATAACTACAACTCAAGGTCTTTTAAAACAAGGTAACTACACCATAAATAAAACTTTAACTGTTAACGAGGATATTTTCAATGAGTATCTTGAAGACTATATGTTAAGCGATTGTATTTTACCTAAAGCCTATTTTGAATTACACCTAATTGACGACAGCTGTAAAATTACTGAACAAGATTGTATCACATTAAGAGCTTATGCTAATGCGACAGCTTATGCTGTGGATGAAATTGATGTTATAAACCAGCATTTAGTCGCAAATAATTTACCTGTACTTACTTCGGAAAAAGAAGATCAATACATGGAAGCTTTTATTGCCATTTATGATAATAAAATCATTAGTTGTGACTTACTTGATGAATACAATGAAGAAGACGATTCAGGCACTTATACTTATACAGATAATTGTGATATAGCCACATTGCGTTTATTACAGGATTTTAAACCTGGTGAACAATACGCCATTTATGAGCAAGAAAATAGTAGTGGTCAAATGGAAGCAATAGAAGATCAATTCAGTATCTTTTATGGCTGTAATAATGTTAATGATGAAACCTGTGTTAGTTCTGGCAATTCTTTTTTACCTTCTTATGACAGCAGTTTAGAACTCCCTATATGGAAACATCCAAAAGATTTATCTGGAGCCCCAACTATTTATTATAATGATGATGCATTTTTAGAAGAGGCCTATGTGGATGTTAAAGTGGAAGTAGATGAAAATGGAGAGTTTGTTGTTGATAATGGTGATTATATTTATTCCCTTGAAGTTGATGTCGAGTTTATAGACGATTATTTAATTGGTGGTATCCCTAGAGTAGATCAAGAATACCATCTTATAAATGATGAAGGCAAAAAAGTTAGACCACACCACTTAGCAAAAGAAGAAGATTTTATTAACGTTTGGAACGATAAATGGGCACATTCGTTACTGTTTTACCATCCAGAAGTGGGATATTCATCTTACTTCAAAGCAATATGTACAAATCTTGGTGACAACACTAGTAACCCAATACAATTAAGTTCTACAGCTTTTGATGACTATATTAAATCATTAAGTGCTGCAGATATTTTAAATGATAGTAGTTTAGAAGCAATTCTCGATGACCCTTTGGCTTTGCTCTTAATAGACCCATTTTTTAATATAACTTACAATGTAGAGCAGGATGCTTTTTATGGTATAACAACCATTGATAGTAATAACACAGGGAGCAATACTATAACTCTTGATGGATCAACTTATGATTTTAACAACGAGAAAGATGCTAGAAATGCGTTAATGAAATATGCTTTAGAGCATGATCTCGATGGATTAGGATTACCAATGTGGCAACACGCATATAGATTATACAATTGTGGAGATATAACCTTATTTGAATGTGAAGCACCAGACTCTATTGGTGATATAATGACTGACTTAACTCCTGAAGAAGAAGAAGCCTACTGGGCATCATATAGAGCTACTTATTTAAGCATGAAAGAAAAAGTCATCTATATTTTCTCTAATATTTTTGCAGAGCAAAATGGATTTAATAATAGTTGTATCGAAAACCTGAACAGTAACCCTTTTGCTGTAATTAATAATTATCCAAGTCAATTAGTGACTGACATAATCGAGTCTTTCTATATTAACACAGTTACTACAGGAGTTTGTTACAATAATGGAAATGCTTATGAAATTAAATCTAGACGCTATTTACCTTTTGATGTAGTTCTTGGTGAAGATTCAGGCAATCCAGACGCTTTAAACAATCTTATTGATAGTAATGATTATGATTATTGGCAGTTTACAGGTTTATGTCCAACTGCTGTTGATATGCTATATTTCATTAAAGGTTTTTTTGCAGATGTTAATAAAAATGATGCTTTCCCAATAGAAAATGGTAGTGGAAATCAAACGGCATACAATAATGTTCAATACCTTACTCCTGATCTATATACTGCATTAGGCGGAACGGTTACTATAGAAGATAATGACGATCAGCCTCTTTTAGGATCTACAAATGGTGGTATAAAAATTTACACGAATGGTGCCTCTGCAGCAAACTCAGGAGATTTAGCAATTAGAATTGGAGATGATTATGACACAGATGATATTAGCACTAATGGTGATGATGAAACCTGTGCTATCTATATCAATGACACAGATTCAGATGATACGAATTATAACTGGTTAGATTATGGTGTTCAATGGAGTATTACTAATATACTTGATTTTGTTTATACAGGAACTACCCAAGGACAACAAACATTTACATTCTTAGCTAAGGTAAGCTTATCTGGAGATCCCGATAACATTAGAGAGGTAGTATTTTCAGGGTCATCATGTGCTAATGTCGCAAATTGTGGCACAGATGGTAGTCAAGCAGGCAATGATGAGTACGATTTTATTCCAGTAGCAGGTGAGTGCGAAATTAGACATATTGGAATGACTATTTTAGCTCCTGACAAAGGAGATAATTGGACTCCAAACCATAGTACAACATATACTGATTCACCAGTTGATCAAGGACAAAGACATGATTTAATTCAAGGGATTGCCGACTTTGTTGATAATATATATCAAGATAATGTGCTATTTACATCTTTTCATGATCAAGCTAGTAATCCTTTTGTGAAAGTTGAGAGAAACTTAACAAATTTTATTGGTGGTTATGATTCTTATATTATGAATATTTCCACTAATGAATTACGAAGACAACCACAAGTTGACGTCACAGAGGATTCAACTCATGGAGGTTATATCATGCAAAGTCAAAATGACAACTACAATAATACATTCAGAAATATCATCGAAAATATTCCATCAAATATAACAGAGCCAATAGATGTAATGTATTTTGTTTTACTTTCAGATAAAGTATATGATATAAATGGGGTAATTCAAAGCTATAATAGCTTCAAGAATAATCCTTTAATCAAAAAGGTATTTTTTATAATTCCTAGAATACCAAGCAATGTAGTTCCACCAATGTCAAACAGGAGTGCATACTTTGAAGATGTTGAGAATTGGGATCCTTATGAACACAACTGGACGCCTTACGAATTTATAGAGCTTTTAATTGGCGATACGCCTATAGAATATAATGGAATTACAAATACTACACTAAATTCTGATTATTTTGCATTTAATTTAACAGATTTAGATGAAAGTCATCCAAAATTAAGCTATGAACCAACTGTTACTCATGACTTCCCTGAGTTAACTACATTTTTAACAAACAGTTATAATGAAGTCTTTAATCAATCTACAGAAGTATCAAGTACAGACCCATGTAATCCTTGTACTCCTATAATTCCTCCTACAACCAGTTGTAATGAAGCCTGGGATATTTATGAAAGTGGTTTAGGAAATGATTCAAATATAACAAACTATAGTGATTTGATTCCAGGTCTCGATCTTCGTGATTATGAATGGTTAGATGAAGATAAATTTTGTGAGCTTAACTATAAGTACTCAATAGAACACTACGAATTGTATGTTTCAAGTGTTATGAATGCCAGAGACCCAAGTAATCCTGGAATTAATAACGCATACTATATCGAATTCCCAAATTTTACCAGTCACGATCTTGGTTATGGCCATCCAAGCACTGCTGATGCAATTCAACAATATGCTAATTACTTATTAGATTATCAAGATTACGTAGATTATCATTCTGATATTGTAAATGGTGGGCCAGAACCAACTACTGAAGTATCAGTACCTTTAAATTTCTTAAACTTTGTTGCTGAAGAATATATCGATATGTCTGGAGTTTGTCCTAGAGCAACACTTCAGATTAATACACCAGAGATTGATGTAGTGGATGATTGTGAATCCTTCTTAACAAATCTACAGAATACTTATCAAAATGATTTGTATGAACAATATCTTGAAGAGCAAAGAGAATATTTTAGAAACGAATATCTAAATGCCGCAATGAATTCATTGGTAGAAAATTTAGATCTAAGTTATGATGATAAAGAATATCAATACACACTTTATTATTATGACCAGGCAGGCAATTTAATGCAAACGGTTCCGCCTAAAGGTGTGTACAGATTAAATTCTGCTGACCATAATCAGATTAATAATCTACGATTTAATGATGGGATGTCAACTAATAATAGTGTTAATCCTATACACAGTTTAAAAACAAGATACAAGTATAATTCGTTGAACCAATTAGTATATCAAAATACTCCTGATGGAGGAGAAACGCGTTTTGCCTATGACAAACTTGGTCGTATTGTAATGTCCCAAAATGCTAAACAAGCAATTCCTGTAAATGGATTCTTTCAAGAGGTTGTCGAGTACCCAACCTTTGTAAATAAAATTGGTGTTTCAACTTCTGGGAATGATATTGAATCAATTGTTTCTGGTCCATGGGTTGCGGGAGCTTCTTCACAAGAATTAATATATGATAATGGATACATCGAATGGGAATTGTTAAGTCCTGCATCCATGAATATGGACATTGCAGTTGGTCTATCGTATTCGGATAATGATACAACAGCTGAAGATATTGACTATAGACTTTATCAATCACCAGGTAGTGCACAAAAATTAGTTGGTTATGACGATTTTGGAACACCACAAACAGTTGATCAATGGCAAGTTGGTCAAAAATTAAGAATAGAAAGAATTAGTGGACATATAAAATTTTACGTTGACAATAATTTTGTCCACTTAATGACAGATGTAGATCCAACCTCACCTTTGCGATTCGATTGTGCTTTTAATGGTATACAACCTAAAGCCATTAGAAATATAAAAATAGTAAATACTTGGAAAACCTTAGAAAGTTTCAGCTATACCTCTTACGATGATTTAGGCAGAATTAATGAAGCAGGACAATTAAAAGTACCTAACAATTATTATGAGATTAATAATGAAGGCCGACTTATTTACACGTCTAATGGTAATTTGGTTAATGATGTTAATGAGTTTAGCTTTCCAAATAATATTTCTAAAGTGCGTGAAGAAGTTACTCTTACAACTTATGATACACAGAGCATAACTAATATCCTACCTGTATTTGAAGATTATAATAAATTTAATAATCGCAATCGGGTTACAGCTGTGTTGTATTACGAAAATTACCCTGATCCTTTTCAAATCACTAATTATGATAATGGTTTGTTTTATAGTTATGATATTCATGGAAATGTCAAGGAACTTGTTACTGATATTAAAGATCCTAGACTAGAAATGATGTGGCAAAACCTAAAAAAAGTCAGTTATGAGTATGATCTGATTAGTGGTAATGTAAATAAAGTCTTTTATCAAAAAGGCTATAAAGATCAGTTTATACATCAGTATTTTTATGATGCTGATAATAGAATTACTCAAGTTAAAACATCAAAGGATGGTATAATTTGGGAAAATGAAGCTGAATATGATTATTATAAACATGGTCCACTGGCAAGAGTGCTAATTGGTAATAAAAAAGTGCAAGGTTTAGATTATGCTTATACAATTCAAGGCTGGCTTAAAGGTGTTAATTCAGAAAAAATAGATGCTGAAGATGATATGGGTAATGATGGTTATTATGGAGATCACTTTAAAGTAGCAAAAGATGCTTTTGGTTTTAGCTTGAGATACTATAATGGTGATTATGAAGCAAATGAAGGAGCAAGAGTGTCAAACTTAACAGGTTTCATGGAAATATCAAATAGAAATCTTTACAATGGGAATATAAAGCAAATGGTAACCTCTTTGCGTGGATTAAATGAAGAAAAATTAAGTTCACTTTCAAATCTATATAAGTACGATCAATTGAACAGAATTAGCTCAAGCTATAATCAAACTATTATGGAGCTAAATTCTAATAATAATTTTGATACCAATAATGCTGGATATGACACGCAATACACCTACGATAAAAATGGCAATATAAAAACATTGCGTAGAGATGCGTTTGGTGTCAATATGGATAATTTCGAAAATTATGAATTATATGACAACACAAATCAATTAAAGCATATTAAGGAAACTGCTAATCCAAGCAATTTCGATATAGATATCGATGAACAAAATTCTGAAAATTATGTTTACGATGCCATAGGGCAACTAGTTTACGATGATTCAGAACAGCTTAAAATAGCTTGGACAGTATCTGGAAAGGTTAAGGCTATTGGAGGAAACAAAGATATAAAATTCACATATGATGGTCTAGGTAATAGGTTATCCAAAACGGAAGTAAAAAAAGGAGGTAATTCTACCACAACATATTATTTAAGGGATGCTCAAGGGAATCCACTTGCTGTTAATAATTTAAATAGCTTTCCAAGTAATAATTTTTTAAATTGGAATACAAGATATTCATTAAAAGAACATAATATCTATGGAAGTTCTAGACTAGGTTTACAAGAATACGCAGCCAAAAGAAAAGAGAATTTATTAGCTACCTTAAATTATACAGATAAAGAATTAAAGAAGTTTAGATCTCAACAACAAAATATAATTGATCAAAGTAATACATTATTATGTGAAAACTGCGCATATAGCTTTAACGAGACAGATAATTCTACCGGAAGTATTATAGATAATTTATTAGACATCAATTTAAATACATCTAATACGTTTTCCTTTAATACAATAATAAGTCCATTAAACAACTTTCAAATAAATACTGAAGAGTTAATTCTAGAATTAGGAGAATCTCCATTTGGTACTCCTAGCCAAGGTTTAAACAAGATATTCTTGTATTTGGAAAGAAATTCAGACGGAACAGATTTTAGATACTTACCAATATTAAAATTGGTCAATAATCAGGTATCTCCATCTATATTAACAACATTTACGTTAACTAATCCTAATGACGTTACTATTTCTAGTATTGATAGTTTACAGGATATTTTTTATACCGTAGAAGTTACACCTTCAAATGAGCTAATAGTTAATTTATCTCTTAATGGAAATCAATTTTCAACTAGTGACAATTCACTTTCAATGGTTAGTGAACAATCCAATATATTATCACAATTTGGAAGTCATATATCAAACAATAACTTCAGAATGTGCAATTTGTCATACAATTTTGATGGTGTTAGCAGAAACTTTAATTTTGAATTAAAAGAACAAAATCCAAGTGATGAGTTCAATAGTAATACAGTTGAGTTAATTTTAACAAATTTGAATGAAAGTTTATGGATCGAAGGCGGTTGTGGAGTAGATAATGATTACGATAATGATACTGTTCTAGATGTATATGAAGATGGAAATTCCGGAGTAGACCCCTCTCAAGATGAAGATGGCGATGGTATACTTAACTACTTAGACCAGGATGACCCAAATGTTCCAGTTTTTGTAGACAATAATAATGATGGTGTTAATGATGTTTACGATACTGACGGAGATGGTATCGCTAATTGGATGGATGAAGATGATGATAATGATGGTATTTTAACGAAATATGAGGATGCAGATCAAAATGGTTCTGTACTGAATGACGATACTGATAATAATTGGGTTCCAAATTATCTAGATCCAGATGATGATGGTGACAGTATTCCAACTCAAAATGAAAACGCAGATCCTAATGATGATAATGAACCATCAGATGCAGTAGATTTTGATGGCGATGAAATACCTAACTATTTAGATAATGATGACGATGATGATACTGTTTTAACAATAGACGAATACTTAGATGGTCAAGATTTTGATGGAGATGGAGCTCTAAACTATTTAGATACTGATGACGATAATGATACAGTACCAACAGCATTTGAAAACACATTTCCTGGAGATGAATATCTCTTAGATACTGATGGAGATGGAGATCCAAATTTTTTAGATATTGATGATGATAATGATGGTTATATAACTCAGGAGGAGGACGATAACTTTAACAATAACCCTATTGATGATGACGAAGACGGTGATGGTCACCCGGACTTTTTAGATGCTGAAGACCTTAATCCAAATGTACCTGGACCAATTAATATGTCTTATCACTATAATCTTGTAGGAGACAAACGATATGAACTTTCAAATCATTTAGGAAATGTAATTTCTGTAATATCAGATAGAAAACTTCCAGCATTTAATATAGGAAAAGAGTGGTACGGAAGTAAATCATTCAAGGATTATTGGAATCCTTATAATAAATCTAGTCTTTCAGTAGATGAACATACATTACATGTTAAATGTCATGAGCCAGAATCTGGTGCTTATGGCAAATACGTATTAGATTCAGGTCTCACCTATTCTGTT
Organism: Psychroserpens mesophilus; assembly: GCF_000826645.1. Classification (GTDB taxonomy): domain Bacteria; phylum Bacteroidota; class Bacteroidia; order Flavobacteriales; family Flavobacteriaceae; genus Psychroserpens; species Psychroserpens mesophilus. The sequence goes on along the minus strand of NZ_JXJP01000021.1, from coordinate 53,821 downwards.
CAGATGGATATTGGTAAAGAGAATTTTATGGCTAATTTAGTTTTTGAAATTTTAGATCCTTCAGGAGATCCTATATATACGCAAACTGTATTAGAATCAACTACTATCGGAACTCAATTTACAACTAATCAAAGTGGAACATATGTATTGTTAATTTATGTAGATGAAAGTTTTACTCAAACAGAGGAGTTTACAATAAGTAATTTAATAATTGCAGATGTTACAGGTATTGCCCATGATACAAATCAAATAGACCTTTTTGGAACATTTGTGCCAGATGTATTTGCATACAATGATTACTATCCTTTTGGAATGCTAATGCCAAAACGCCACGACTCAGAAGGGAACTATCGTTATGGGTTCAATGGAATGGAAGCTGATGATGAAATAAAAGGTGGAGGGAATAGTTATACATCATATTTTAGACAATATGATTCTAGAATAGGAAGATGGTTAAGTTTAGATCCAGAAATGGAGAATTTCCCAAATCAAAGCCCCTATAATGGTTTTGATAATAGCCCAATAAAATTGTCAGACCCTCATGGAAATTGTACAACTTGCCCTAAACCTGAACAAGATGGAACTGAAGAGGGTCAAATTTCTTCAACCGAAGGTGAGTTGTATATGGGACAAAGACCAATTAAAACTTGGTGGTGGCACGAAGGAACAGATTATACAGAAAAAGGATGGTATTCAAAGGAAGATTATGAGTATACACAATTAGATTATGAAAATGGTCAAATTCTTTTACCAAGAGAAGAAAAATCTCTATTAAATAAATTACTTACCGGTAATACTAGACAAAGATATATTGATATCACAAATGATAAAGTCGTTGAGATAAAAGGAGGAGAAGGAGTCTATGGCATACCAGTAGATGAAGATGGATATATGATTGGCAAGCTGAGCTATTATTTCTCCAAAGAACCAGTAGCTCTTGAAGTTCCATGGTATATAGGTGGTCCATCTAAAAAAGCAGGTTCTGTTTATGCAGTTGGCAAAGGCTATAAATTGGGGGCAAACTTTCTTTTTAATTCTAGAGGCCTAGCAAAAGCATATTTGAAAAGAATTATTCTTAAATTGCCTAAAAGTCAAAAACCTGTAAAACAATGGACAGTTGGAGCTGATAAAACTAAAAAAGGATTACCAAACTATGTTTACAGTGAGTCAGCTACCGACCACGGCAAGTTTTGGCTGTATAAAACTGATGATGGTTATAAAGTTATTGTTAATCATATTAAAGATGGGAAAAATCATTTTCATATAGGAGTTCCAAAAGATGCTAATGCAATAGGCAATGGAGCTGACGCAGCTGCTAAATATTTCCAAACTAATAGATATAAAAAAATAGAAGAAGTAAATCATGCATGGTTCGACTAGATTAAATAGAATTGAAGAGTTAAAGTTAAAAGCTAAAAAGCAGAAAGATTTAGAACAAATAAAGTCTTTTTATAGGAAACAGTTTGACATTGGCTTCATAAGTTATTCAACAGATTGGGATTTCCCAACACGACAAATATGGGATTTAGTACCTACTTCCAGCAAAGCCTTTAAAAAAATCTATTATAAAAATTCTAGTTTCGAGGAAATAATAAAACAAATAAAATTGACAATCGAAATTGAGTTTAAAACGAGTTCAAGTCTTTTTATAGAAAGACAGAGCGTAATTAATCATATCTTTGTAGAAATAAAACTTGATAAGTTTTTGGATAAAATAACTGAATTTTATAAGGAAAAAGACTATTACTTCTATGATTTATTTATAAACTCATCTAAAAATAATTTTATTTTATTATGGGAAGATCAAGAATCTAGATATCTTGAAATTTATCATGGAACAATAAATGAAAATTGCAAACCCATGCTAATAAAATAATTTTTATGAAAAATTTAGCTTAAACCTAGTAAAGCAAGTTAATTTCAATCTTTACAGAATTTATTTTTCAGCGAGAATTAAAAAATAGAACTTATATATACAAGCAAAGGTTATTTAAAATAAAATTAAATTTTAAAATAATACCCTAGATTTGCTCTAAGCAAATTATTTAAAAAATTGCTGTAGACTTTTATATATGAAAAAACATTTACCACTCATCCCTCTCTTCAAACAATTTATTAGAGATAGTGAGACCGGTAAACGCCTAAAAAAGAATGGTGAGAAAATTACCAAAGGCTCTATTAGTAATTATAAATACACATTTAACAATCTTGAGCTCTTTGTTGAGACAACAGGTTTTGAACTTCGTATATGCGATGCTTCAAAGCTTAACAAACGAGAACGTCTCTCTGAGAAGAACTACTGGAAAAAATTCTATAAAAAATTTACCGAGTTTCTCTATAAAAAAGGTTGTTATGATAATTATGTAGGCGCAAATATCAAACAAATTAAAACGTTTTTTAATTACTTAAAAAGAGATAAAAACCTCAACACCGGAGACTTTCATCAACTATTCTATGTACGCAAAGAAGCTGTTGATATTCTCGTTTTATCACCTGAGCAATTAAAGTTTTTAATCCATGATGAAGCCTTTCACAATAGTTTATCACCTGCAATGAAACGCATTAAAGATGTGTTCGTTTTTGGCTGCACTACTGGCTTGAGATATTCAGATATATTTAAACTCACAAATAAAAACTTTGATGCTCAAAATGGTGATTGGTACTTAAAAGTAAAATCACAAAAAACGAAAACTTATAGTTTTATTAAGCTCCCAAACTATGCAGTAGAAATATATAAAAAATATAAATCAAAATCCACTAAAACATTACTCTTTAAAAAGGTAACTTTATTTATATTTAATCGGAGTCTTAAACATATAGGAGAACAAGCTGGTTTTATTGATGCTATTGAAATGTCAAGAGAACGTCAAGGCAAAACCAAGCAACTTAATGGTAAACAATTACGATTTTGTGATAAAATGAGCTCGCATATGATGCGAAGAACAGCCATCACTACCCTCCTCATTTTAGGAATGCCAGAACATCTAGTCAGAAAAATTAGTGGTCATAGCCACAGTAGTAGTTCGTTTAATCGTTATGTTCATTATGCTCAAGCTTATATAGACAAAGAAATTGATAAAGTACATCAGAAACTGGAAAACTATTAGTAATACCTTTAAATTATTAATTGTTTTTGAAAAGTACTGGAAAAAAAATTAATGTAAGTCCGGCCAAAACAGATGAACTTAAAGAAGTATAAAGCAATGAAGAATTATTATTTTCTTGATTTTGTGATCGAAGACTATCTATTAAATCGTTCAATTTTTTAATCTCATTAAATTTTTGGTTTAATTCATCTTGTACAGTAAAAATAGTCTTGTTCATCTCAAGCTGTTCTTTGACATAATTTCTATTTGCTTTTTGTACGAACTCTATTCTGTTCTCAGCATTTTCTAATGCTAGAGTTAATTTTCTGTTTTGTTTGTTTGATATTTCTAGTTTTGATTTGAGTTCTTCTTCCTTTGGAGATGTTTTTCCAATGTAATCATAATTGTGTTTAAATGCATGAACTAAACTAGCTATAAGTTCAGATCTTGAAATTTGCTTTTCGTTTGCGATTTGTTGCAATGCCGTTTTTTCTTCTGCAGTAGTTTTAAAACTAAGTGTGACATTTTTGTTTGTATCTATAGTGTTTTCCATAGTCATTTTAAATTTATTAGTCTAGGTATACCGATGTTATACTCTAAGTAAACGCTTGGAATACTTGAGGTATTCTTAATTATTATATTACACCTGTTATATTTATAATGTTGCAATTTAGTTGTTTAGCATAATTATATTTCAAAAGTAATATTTTTTATTTAATTATAATCCATTAATTCTTTTTTGTTATATTTGAAACATCTACTTTTTTAATTCAATTAATATAATGACCACAGAAACCATCGAAGAAATTGGCAACGCTTTATTCGAGGAAAGAAACATAAGTCCTACTCAATTAATGGTTAGTTCTAAAAACATTAATAGTTGGATACGAGGAAAATTGGTTCCCTTTGTTCCTGTACAACAAGCTCCAGATAAAAATAGTCATTTAACTGCTCCTTCTGTTTCAAGCAAAATGAGCAAACCACAGGCTAAATGGATAAGACTCAACCTTGCACAAGCTGTCTGGGTGTCAATAATCAATGAGTTATACAATTTTAAAGTCCCATTGTATAAATTGGAAGAATTAGCCTTTAGTGTATGGCAAGAGCCTAGAGAACAAAAGTTTGCTGACAAGGTCTTTGAATATCATATTAATCATAATCCCAACAATTTACCAAAGCATGAAATTGATAAGCTTAAAAGTCATTTAAAAAATGAAATGCTCATGGAGCATTATTTCAGAACCATTATCAATCCATTTACTGATATTGTTAAATCTGCTTTCTATAGAAATGAGCTTCCCCATAACTTCCTTTACGTACCAGAGACAAATCAGTACATGTTTCATTACCAGCCTTTGAATCTAACTTTAGATTTAAGTAGTATCTATTTACAAAAGCCAATGGTAAGTATACCTATTGTACCAATACTATCACGAATACTATTGCAAGAATTCGACAACAAAAAGGTTAAGGACCTAAAGTATCTCTCAAGTATAGAAAAGCAGATTAGGGATATCGTTGTATTTAAAAGACCAAAGGTTGTTGAGATTGCATTTAAAGAGGGCGACATCAAAACCATTGAGGTTACCGAGCAACATAAGAGCAGAATACAACTTGCTGAATATATTCTTAAGAATAAAATCAAGAAAGGCTCAAAGCTCCTGATCGATATTAGATCCAATGACCATTATAAGATTACCCTTATTAAAAAATAACACTAAAACAATTAAAATAAATGAATTATAATGTAGAACCCAATCAGTTCCTGAAAACAAAGCCTGATTTCAATCCAAATAAAGATGGACCAGAAATCAAGCTTATTCAAAGAGGCAAAACAAATACTGAATGACAACGGAGCTGATACATACACAGATTCTGAAATTACAGAAATCATTGCCCTGTTAGATATATTCTCCAATATCATATATCTTAACCTACCACAAAATTCTTAAAGACCATGAAAAATGTAGTCCTATATGTAAGGGTTTCCACTGATGAACAAGCCGATAAAGGGTTTTCTCTCAGAGACCAAGAACAGAAACTATTGAATTATTGCTTAATCCATAATATGAACGTAGTTTTTATTTTTCGTGATGACCATTCAGCAAAGTCTTTCAATCGTCCAGAATTTAAAAAACTCTTTAGCTTTATAAAGAAGAATACCTCCAAAGTTGATGGACTATTATTTACTAAATGGGATCGGTTTTCTAGGAATACTTCCGAGTCCTATAATAAAATAAAAGACTTTAATGAACTTGGGGTCATTGTCAATGCTATCGAACAGCCTCTAGATCTATCTATCCCTGAACAAGGTCTAATGCTCGCAGTTTATCTTTCAATGCCAGAGGTTGAGAACCATAGACGCTCACTTAATATTATTGCTGGCATGAGACGTGCTTTAAAAGAAGGTCGCTATGTAGTTTCCCCTCCAAAAGGATATTCCATGGGACGTGATAATCAAAACAAACCGATTCTAGTTCCCAATGATGACGCTAAATATATAACTGAAGCTTTTAAATTACTAAGTAAAGGACTATACAGCCAGAAAGAGGTATTAACCAAATTGAAAGCGAAAGGATTTAAAACCAGTAAGGCTGCTTTTGGACGCATCGTAAGAAATCCTTTGTATAAAGGCTCTGTACATATTAAAGCTTTTCAGGATGAACCTGAGCAAATCATTAAGGGGATACATGAACCCTTGGTCTCTGAAGCTATTTTTGACAAAGTACAGGACCTTATTAATAATAACTCAAAACAATATAGGGTTAACCATAAAAAAGTAAATACAAAGTTTCCTTTAAAAGGGTTTGTGTTATGCCCTAGTTGTCACAAACCACTTAAAGCAAGTACTTCTAAAGGCAGGACTCAATACTATTCTTACTATCACTGTTACAAACCCTGTAATACCAGATACAAAGCTGAGGATGTTGAGCTTTGGATGAATTCCTTCCTTAGCGGAATTACACTAAATAAAAATGCTCAAGAATTACTCTCTAAAATGATTGAAAATCGTTTTAAAGAGCAAACTAAATGCAAAAACCTAAGCCCAAAACATTATCAGGAAATAGAATCCTTAGAGAAAAAACTAATCAAATTACAAGATCTTTATTTGGAGGGTGATTTCAATTCTGAAGAATACCAAAATACTAAAAGACGATTAAAGAAAAGACTGAATGAACTCAAACAAATCGAGGAAACTTTTAAAAAATCAAAAGACGTTTTGAACATCTACAAAAATGGCCTTAAGAAACTTGAATCTTTTGATAAACATTTCATTGACAGCAACATAGACCTAAAAAGACAACTTTTAGGTTCGATTTTTCCTGAAAAATTCCAATTTGAAAATAATGAAGTTCGAACCGAAGATATTAATCCCATACTTCTTAAAATTGCTAGTATTAACAAGGTTTTGAAAGAAAATAAAAAAAGGGACAAACCAAAAAAAGATGATTTGTCCCACTTAGTACTGAAGACGGGACTTGAAATAGTCTATTTTACAACTTTTACAACCTCAACAAAAACAATCAAACAATCAAACAAATCAATAATTCCCAGTAATAACAAATGATTCAACTATATTTAAAATAATAGAATAAAATTGAAGTAACTAGAAATTTACCGTACAAAAATCGTACATAGCCGTACATATTAAATTTTAATGCTTATATTTGAGTGTTCAAATTTCTTATACTATGGCAACGATTAACTTTTTACTACGTTCTACAAAAGAAGTAGCACCCTTAACATTACGGTTATTATTTAGAGATACCAACGGCAAAGATTTTGTTTATAGCACAAAGACAAAGTACCGTATTGAAAAATCTTACTGGAAAAAACACAATACCAATTCTAAAGATCCTATTGTAAAAAATAAGCAAGTTGAAGTAAATAAAGAATTACAAGAAATTGAAAACTTTATTTTGGATGCTTTTAATAATGCTAAGGAAAGCGAAATAAATAAAGCCTGGTTAACTTCTCAAATGGATTTATTCTACAATCCAATTACGGATGTCAAACAAAGCGACTTACTGACAGATGCAATACAAGACATCATAAATAATGCAGATACTAGGAAAAACGCAAAAGGTGGCTTAGGTTTATCCAAAAGCAGAGTAAACTCTTATAAGTCTTTAAAAAATATCATTGTTGAATATCAAAGTAATAATAGTATCAAAGTCAAAGATGTCAATGTAAAATTTGCAAAGGATTTTTTAAGATATCTACTTGATGAAAAAGGTTATCAAAAAAGTTATGCAACTAAAAAAATAGCAGATTTAAAAACGGTTTGTTTCGATGCTGAAACAAATGGCGTTGAGGTCAGTTTCCAATTAAAGAAGATTGACAGCACTAAACCAACGAACGAAAACATAATCTATTTAAGTACTAACGAACTACAAAAAATAGAAGATGCAGATATACAGTCCGAATCATTACAAAACGTTCGCAAATGGCTCTTATTAGGATGTAACATTGGTCAACGTGGTGGAGATTTACTAAACATAAATGAATCAAACTTTGTAAACAGAAACGGCTTACAAGTAATTGAAATAAAACAACAAAAGACTGGAAAAAACGTAACTATACCAGTTCTAGAAACAACAAAGAAGATATTAGAAACTGGACTGCCTTACAAAATATCAATTCAGAAATTCAATAAGCATGTCAAGACCGTTTGCCAATTAGCAGAAATAAACGAAACTATTCAAGGTGGCGTAATTGAAGTTATCAAAAAAGGTAAAGGGAACACTCACAAAAGAAAGGTTAACGGCTATTATGAAAAATGGGAATTAATTGGCTCGCACGTGTGTCGACGTTCATTTGCTTCAAATTTATATGGAACATTACCAACACCTTTAATAATGCAAATAACGGCTCACAGTACTGAAAAAATGCTATTAAACTATATTGGAAAACAAGGTTTAGACTACGCCCAACAAATTGCAGACTTCTACAAACTCCAGGAGTTAAAAGAGAAAAAAGAACCTCAACTAACAATTATAAAGAAAGCACAATAATAAATATCAAATTTTGAAAACCGATACAACAAATAACAGAGACTTCGAGATACTTAAAACCGAGTTTGAAAAATCCAAAAAAAAGTTAATTGATTTTATTGATAGTTTAACGGATGAAGAAGTTAGACGAATAAGAAAAAACCTGAAAGGCCAAAATCGAAAATAAAGAAATATTAAATTATTCCTTTGCTCTTTTCAGTATATCTCCAAGAGTAACATCTTCACACTTTTTTTTACATCATAATTGTTTTTTGCTTTCCTTTTTTTTCGCTATTTTCAAGGACTAAAAACCAAAAATATGTATTAGTAAATTTTTCTGAAGTCTTATCGTCTAGTCTTTCTTTAATAGCATCTACACTTTTTTGAGCATCAGGATTATTTACTTTTACTTCTAGATGATTTGTACAAGAAGTAAAAACCAATAATATCAAAATGAGCATGTATCTTTTCATAATCTAACTTATTGATTTTTGACTTATGTACTGGTTTTATTAAATTTCTATTTTGTCTATTTCTTTCATTATTCTGTCCGTTTCTGAAAGAGCAACTATAATTTTTTGATAATGTAAAATATCTTCAAATTTTAATTCTATTTCTCTTCTGTCTTTCAGCCATTTTTGCGCTGGTTGATAACCACCAATATAAAACTCCCAAGCAGCAACAGGAACATTATCAAAATATTTACTTTCGTTTATCCAAATTCGACCGAGTTGCTTTTCTTGGTCTATGATTTCCCAATCTTTCTTAGCAATTTTTGTAGCAATTACATTGTGGTCATTTTCTGCATTTTCTACCATTTCATAACTTGTAATGTAATCCTCAAGTTTTGGACTTTCCAATAAATGTATTTCTCTAATTTCTTTACCAAATTTTACTAATGTCCAAAATGTTTTCTCGTCTTTAGGATATGGTATTCTTGGAAAATCTATCTTTAAAAACTCTTTATATTTTTTTCTGTAACTAGGAGAATGCAAAACTGAATAGATGTAGTCTAAAATATCTATTGGTGAAAAGGTGTTTTCCGTCTTTTCTTTTTCATTAATAAAAGTTAAGCCTATTTTTTCAGCAATTTCATTTACAATTTTTAGGTTTAGATTTGGTGTTCGTTTTTCTTCTGTGAAGACACCATCTGAAATACTTGGGTAGAGATACAAAGGAAATGTGTATGGATTAGCATTTGCGGTTTCAGTAATGTGTAAATCGTTAGGTTTGTTGGTTATAAATGCATGTTGATAATTTACAGTTTGACATTGTCTGTTTGTAATTAATGCAACATTATCCTTGAGTAGGTGTTGCATAATCTCGTAAACAGGGTAAGCAAGAAATCCTTTAGACATATTAGTGTAGTACGTCCACTTTGTATCAAATGGTCTATACTCTACTTTTTTAAAATAACTACTCTCAATACCAAAAGAAGAAATGTTATTCTTTGCAAACGAAACCTTTTGATCACGACTCTCTTTTAGAATATTGTATTTCGTCTTTATTTCATCTTCATCGAGGTTATTAAAATCAGATATAACTTTTTCAATATCTTGCTTATTATTTTTAAATGCTATTTTATCTCTTTTAGAACATATACCAACACCATTCTTTATGAACAATTTTTTGATATCGAACCCTTCATTATATTCTTCTTCAGCTGCATAGTCTTTTGGCATCATAAAATAATTAGGTGCTTTATTTTGCAGTTTTACATAATCAATCGTTTTTAAACTGTTATTCCGAAGAAAATCATATTTAAAATCTCGTTTTCCATATAATTCATAATGAAATACTGTACCTAATTCTTTAGACTTTTTCTTACCAGTTTTTATAAAAAAAGTTATTGCAACACCCTGCTTAATGTCAAATACATTTTGATCAATTGAACCATCTGGACTTATTTCTTTCTTTGTACTATTTCCATGTAAATCTAGAGTATAAATTTTATCAAATGTACTTAACAACTTCCAACGCATTCCTCTGAATGTTGGGTTGTCTAAAAAACTATGTGGATTAATAAATGCTAATATACCTTCACCATTTTTCTCTATAAAGTGTTGTCCGTATCTAATAAATTTATTCTCATCGGCATTTATCCATTTTGAGTTTCGCTCTTTTAATTTCTCTTTTCCACCTGGTTCTTTTTTATAATCATCCATTAAACTCATAATCCACCTACCTTTATTAGAACTTTCTCCACTATAAGGTGGATTTCCAATCACACACATTACTGGTGTATCACGTTTTACTACATCAGCCATAGATGCTTCTTCAGTTAGCCATTGCGCCATGAATAAATCAGGAACAGCCCCTGTTTCTTCTTCTAAAGAATTAGTTAGATAAATGTTGAGTCTATTATTTTTAGTAGGTTTATAACCTGTTTCGGTCAATAACATATCTAATTTTAAATGTGCCATAGAATAACTTGCCATTAATAACTCAAACCCGTTTAATCTAGGTATTAAATGTTCTTCCACATAACTACTCCACGCACCAGAGATTGTTTTAAAATTTTTATTGTAGATAAACTTTACCACTTCTGCTAAAAATGTTCCTGTTCCTGTTGCTGGGTCTAGTATTTGTACTTTATGTACATCTTTGATTTCTTCAACTTCTTTGAGTTTACTTCTTTTATCTGCTGTCGCTTTAGTAATATTTTTTACCTTAATTTTAGTTTTACTAGTATCTGCTAATCCTTGTGGTAACTCAAATTCGCTTTTTAAGATATCATCTACTGCACGAACTATAAAGTTCACGACTGGTTCTGGTGTGTACCAAACCCCTCTAGATTTTCTTAATTTAGGGTCATACTCCGCCAAAAACGTTTCATAAAAATGAATTATTGGGTCGTTGGTTTGTGTGCTTTTTCCAAAATTCTTTAAAAGTTGCTCAACATTTGTTGCTCTAAATACTTCAGCAAGGTTATCAACTACTGTAACAATTCTTTCGTCAATATCTGGTCCTGCTACGTAACCAAAGAGTTTTCGCAAAAAAGGATTTGATTTTGGAATTAGTTCTGCTGCTTCTTGTCTACTAAAATCATTCAAGGTCGTATCATGTAACCTTGCTGCAAACATTCCGTAGGCTAACGTTTGAGCATAAATATCTGCAAACCCTTTAGGTTTTAAATCGTGAATTAAGATTTGTTTAAATGTATCGTATTGTCCTTTTAATGAGGTGTTTTCTTGTGTCTCTTCATCAGATGCTATAGCACGTTCTAAAATATCTTGTAATAATCGTGCTTTACCAGCCATCATTTCTGCCAATTTTTTTGACGATTTGATAGTTTGCCCAATGTGAACACAAAAATTTTTGATTAAATTCTCAAACTTTGAAAAATTTTCGGGATTTGGTTTAACTGAATTATTTTCAATTTCTCCAATTTTAATTTCGTGAACTAATTCTCCGTTTTGAAAAAATTGAAACCAAATATAATCTGTAATTATTAAGTTGTCTAGTGCTTTTTTATAACGTCCAAACTGTTCTCTATAAGATTTACTGTTTAAGTCCTTTCCAATATCTTTTGCCTCTATATATCCAATAGGAATCTTTCCTTTTGTAATTACATAATCTGGGTTTCCGCAGTCCGTTACGTTTGCAGGTTCATTTGTGATTTCAATTCCTTGTACTAAATCTCTAATAAGAGTTTCTAAATCCCCTCGATATGAATGTTCTCTTGATATTCCAGATTGAAGTCTTTTGCTTACTACATTAACGTATTCTTTTATTGTCATATTCTGTTTTTAAATTATTGATCAGTTTTGACTGGAACTAAATTAACAAAAGAAACCGACCTAAACCTAAATCAGAAAAATAATACTTCTAGTTTTCAATTTTTAGTCTTAAACTTCTAATAAGTCATATTTAGTGAAATCTTCATGTTTTTATTCAATGTGCTTATTCCTTGAGGTGGGACAGTAATTCAATAACTTAATCCTCATATACATAAACACCTTCTAAATAAATTTCATGTGTAATTAGGTCTGAAACTCATTACATATAAAATCGATTGCCAAGAAAAAAGAAAACGAATTATTTTAGGGGTATGGGTTGTTTACAGGGATTGAGCATTGAATTAATTCAGGTTTTTAATGATCTATCTTTTGTGGTTATATTTTATAAACTCACTTTGTATTTAATCCTAATTAATGGGAATTTTTTATTGAGTTCTTTTTATTTGTGAAACATTAAAATGTACAAATGTACACTTTCATACTACCCTAATAATCCTTGTTCTCACTAAATCAAAAACATCAACTAAAGCACCTTTTAAATTATGCATTTCTTTAGTCGAACTTAATTCCAAAACTGGAAACTCAGGAATTTGACTATGAATATAAGTATTGAGAATATACCAAACGAATGAATGTTCATCAAAAGGTACTTGTTCAAAAATTTTTATTAAAGTATCTCGCTCTTGTTCAGTTGTTTTCATAATTCTAATTCTAATTGATTTTGATACTGCTTTACTCTATATCCAACTTGCTTAATTGGATTAGAATTATAGTATCTATTTCTTATTTGTTTTCTTAAATGACTAACTATATTAGATTCATACTTTGGCTTCTTCCCATTATTAGGAATATGTATGCTACACAAATTTCTGTACACCTCAACATTATGTTTCATTAGGTGTTTTATAGTTTTCGTTTTAATATATTTTGAACCTGGTTTTTCTCTGAATAAATCAATCCCAGTTATTGGGCAACGTTTTAAATTTGGCTGTGTGCAGTTTCCAATTATATATACGTCTGAAATTGCACTCGGTTTTTCTTTATTTAGGGGTGTGGAAATTGCACACGGTTTTAATAGTCCTCTTAGTTTATCATTAATTATTGTATAGAGATTACTATGTAAATTATTCCCTGTTTTATCTAAAAGTTTAAAATATTCCTGCTTGTATTTATTAAAAAGGTTTCTACTACCTTGTAACGCTTTAACCCATTTATAAGAATTACGATACTCATTTAGTTTTGAAAGTTCCTTAATCGTTAAATTTTGCCCATTGTTATCAATGTCAAGTATCAATACTTTTCTAAATTCCAATCTTAAAGTTTGCGCTAATGTATTAAAGGTTTCTAGCCTTAATAAATCTGAATAATTATAGATACCTAATGATTTAATGTATTTACGCTCTTTGCTTTTAATTTCAAACCTAGAATTATTAATATCCGAATAGTCAGGAAATTGCAAACCTTTAGCATAGAATTTAATTTGTTTGTATTTATTCGCCTTACCGTCTTTATTATGCTTAAAACTTATCTTACTAAATCGTAGGCTATCGCTAGAGTTAATAAACTCATTTTTTTCATGGTAGATACTATATGAAATTAAATCGGTGCAATCAATCGGACTTAAAAAATTTATACCAAACTCTATATTCAAAATGATTAATTCTTCCGCAGGAAAACCAAAAACATCTTTAATTTCTGTTAGCACCTTAATACAATTTAATACTGTAAAATCATTTGCATTATGCAGGTTATCATTAAAATAATAATGTGGTTTTATTAGAATCTCTATTTTAGTAAACACCTCATTTTTAGTGAAAAAACAAAATAGAATTTCTTTGTATGCTTTTATGTGAGTAGCCTGTCTTATTATTTGACTTTCTTGATCCAGTTTATTATTGAATTTTTGAGTTAAAGCATACTTATCTAACAAAGGGTTATTAAATAACCGATCTGCAAACTGCTCATTTTTACTCAATATTTTCAGATAATCTATTGGCATTATTTTGTATCTTCGTATTCGGTTTAAGTGTTGCCACTAGAACCATTTGAACAATTAAAAGACGGTCTTTGAACAACCGTCTTTTTTTATGTCATTTTTAAATTGTGTTTAATAATGAAGTGATGTCTTTAGTATAGAAATTACTATAAAAGTAAATTGTCAAGGCTTCTGCGCTTTCTGAAAACTTGAATAAGACTAAGTTAGTCCGATTATCGGTATCGCCTTTATAAATGAAGTTTTTACCTGTTCTAAATAATCCAGTTAAGCGAGGTTTTTTCCACCTTTTTCCCTCTCGCACTTGTAACCAATAATCTGGCATTGACTGTGCACAATTTCTATCTTTAGAGATATTAATAATATCAGTTAATTGATTAGAACCATTTAATACTTTTTCAAGTTTGTAATGTCTTGTAGTTTTGAACTTTCCAATATTATATTCCTTGAATATATGAACTATTGGCTTAGGTGTTGCCGTCCTCATTGCCTTAGTTTTTTAGTTTAACTATTGCATTCTCAACGTCTGAACGCAAATAAAAAACTCGGCCACCGATTTGATTTGCTGTTAATATGCCTTTCTTGGTCCAGTTATGAACCGTTGACAAATCAACTGAAAGCATTTTTGCAACCTCCTGTCGTCCTAGGTATTGTTTTGGTTCCTTAGGTTGAAAGTGTTTCTTTAAATCTTCTAGTTGAGATTTTACACCCTCAATAATTGCGTTTTGAAGTTGCTCCGGCGTTACTTGAATAAATTGTACTGTTTGCATCTTTTTAATGTTTTAAGATTAATTTGATACAAATCTCCAATAGGTTTAAAACCCTCGTGGATACAAAAATGTAGTATTTTGGGTATGGTCTTTTTCTAGGGTTTAATACTGTCTTTAAGAATTGAATAAAGATTAATTTTATCGATAGTCTTACAATTGTCGTATTGTTTAGTTTTATCAATAACAATCATGTATTCATTATTTAACCATTCTCTGAACTCACTATCTCCTACAGTAGGATAGATCAAATCATCTTTAATCATCATTCTGTATATAAAACTATAATCGGCGTGATCGTTTTTAACCAAATTATCTTTTAGTAATTCAAATAATTTATAACCTAAGCCAGTCGTGAAAATTCTAGGATGTGCAAATACATCATTCGCGGTTTGAAAATGATTGGTATTAATAATATTATTTTTGAGATTCGATAAATGAAAAATGTCCCTATCAAAAAAATCAGTTCCATGTTCATAATCAATGTTCGACATGGCTGTAATTATTTTTTTATATTCGCACTCTTGTTCTATTGGTGTAATTGGAGAAATAACGTCGTTTAAAACCAAATTCATAGAACACTTTTTTATAATTTCTACAATTTGATTGAGGTTACTTTTTACTTCACGTCCAATAATTTCTATATATAATTTTGGCAAATCACACTCCTTACTATAGTATTTAAATTGAACCTCATAAGCCAGATAATCTGAATATGCGAAAGCCTTAATTCTAGTTTTATCATTATCAGAATACTCTTCATTGCTAAACTTCTCTTTTAAAGGCAATAATATTTGACTGTCATTCAGCAACCAATTACAGTCTTTGAGAATACTTATTGTGCTATTTAATAGATTTTCGTCCGAAATGTATTTCAGAGTGAACGCAATTAAGAGAATTTTTTGATAGGTCGTATAAGTACTATCCTTTATAAGGCATTGAATAGTCCTAAATATATCCTGGGTACTATATTCTTTATATGATTCATCAATATTATAAGATGCCATTCAAGAGAGTTTTATAGTCATTAAAATTAATCAATCAAATTGAATGAAATCGAATAGCATTGATTTTTAATTAGTATTTTTAAACAAACGTTTTAGATTAATTAGTTCAAAAGACTATCCATTTATGACACTAGCAGAATTCAACATGTTATCCTTTAATGATAAATACAAAGCAATGGATCGAGGTGTTTTTTTATACAACTATTTAACTAATGAGGAAGCATATGAATGTTATTCATTCGATAAATTTTTTATTGAAGTTGTATATAATGAAGAAAATTCCATTATCGAATTTAGGAGTTTTGAAACTGAAAAAACTAAATCAATTTAAATATGGCTTTACATGATATAATACACACATTGTATATTAATTTTATGCCATACGTAGCAAATAGGAATAAAAAAAATATAAAGAGGAATACTCTAGTAGAAAATTACATACTCAAAAATTCGCCCTGCAGTTCTTCCCTAAATATGTCAATTTTGATAAATGGGTAAAAGAACCTAAAAAACCTTATAATATTTTACTAATTAATTACTGGTTAATAGAAGTTCCAACAAATGGCCTTAAATACACTAAACTGCTAAAAGATTACGAGCGACAATATAATAAGCATATCAACAAATGGCTCAGGGAAGAAAAGAAAAATCAAAAAAAATAGTCATAATTAAATAAATAAATGCAAATAAAGCCTATGAAAAAAGAGATGAGGAAATGAAATAAGAACTAAAATTAGTACTCATATTCATCTATTTTTTTATATTTAACTTCAAATAAATCATTTAAAATGATAAATACCGCATTTCAATTTGAAATCCGATTTACTAAAATTCTAGATTTTTCTGAAATATCAAGAAGTCTATTGGCTCCATTTGTAAAGTTAGCAAGTGATGTCAGTGTTGACAAACAAAATAGCACTGAAGAAATGACGATTTTAAAGTTTGATGAAGACAATTATCTCATAATGGTTTCTTGGGATAGATTAGTTCTCAGAGGACAGGGAGAAATAAAAACTTTTGTTAAGAAAAAGTCCTATGTAGAAATACCTTTTTTAAAAATATTAGATAGGATAAAATCAATCGAAGGATTCGGTAATATTAAGTCGTTCTTGTTTGCTACTACTTATGTGGCAAAACTTGACACAAGTTTAGATAATTTACCAAAGTTGTTTAAGAGTAAAATATTTAATGATGATTTAGAGGATATATCTTCGGAATTTTCTGATTACGCAATAGTAATGTTGGAAAAAAAAGAATCTGGTGATTTAACGGAAATTAGATTTGGTCCTTATTTGAATCCCACAGATATTATGAATAGGACTATTGTTCCATTAAATATTAATAGACTAGGTGATATTGAATTTACCGGCGTTATATTTGAGTACAAGAACTTTTTAAAATCAAACGAAATTAACTTAGATAATTTCTCGAAAGAAGAGGAAAAATCGACTAAAATATTCTCTGATCTATGCAAGAAACTGAGAAAAAAATAAAAGGTAATTTAGGGCTAGACCATAAAGTTCCGGTTTTTAGTTACGACCCTTTTAAAAGGCATAGTAACTTGATTGTTAAAGATTTATCTAAGATAACTTATTTTGAACATTCTTGGCGGAAAAATTTTAATTTTAATGCACTAAATGAACCTCGGCATGTAGAGAATTTAAGGCATTTTACTGCTTATGTCGGCCACACCATGGCGCAAGAAGAAATCACATCATCTGATAATCATTTGAAAGATTCTGCTCAGCCCACTATAACTACTACTGATTCTGATGATGATATTTTACCTAACGAAATTGAATCCTATTCAAATGCCGAAGATGCTGGTTTATTTTTAGAAAACCTCTTCAAAAATAAAGAGACTATTTTAAATGAAAATTGGGATAGTGTAGAATCAATTCAAAGTAAGGTCATAAGTTTTAATGAAGAAAGTGTTTACGTAGATTGTTTACTTGATGAAGAATTAAAGTATTTTGAAAGCCGAGTATTTCCTCGAAAATTATTTAATAATGTTACCGATCTTGACAATGATATTCCAATTTTAATGAAAATAAAAACTAAACCAGGATCATTTAGAATTGATATATATCCGGGTAAAGGCTTAGTTAATTTAGACTTATTTGATTTAAAAGACGGATGGGAAGAGCTCAAAGGAAGGGTTCAAGATAAGAAGTTAGATAAGTGGTAAGATTAATTTTTAAAGACGTTGGACAAGGTGATTCAATTATACTCGAGTGGTCAGAGGATGACACAAATAAAATTGCTATAATTGATTGTAATATTTACTCCAATTCCAATCCAGTTTTAGATCATATTAAGGTTAATAATATAATAGAAATAGAATTTATTTTATTAACACACCCCCATTTAGACCACTTTTCAGGAATGTTTGATCTTTTAGATTATTGCATAAAAAACAACATTAAGGTAAAGAGGTTTTTACATACCTCACTTGTTACACCCGATTACTTGATGATGGCAACACGCAGTAAAGAGGCTAGCAGAGAACTTCAGAAATTGTGGTTATTTTTAAACAAAATGATAGATAATAATCAAATCGAAAGGTATGTTTTAGATGATAACCCCAATATGATTATTCCTCTCGGAGAAGAATTTAAAATGGAAGTATTGGCTCCTTCTTCTATCGAAATAGATAAATACATTAGTAGTGTAAAATTTCCTTTTGACGAAGAAGGTGTTTTTGGGCATCCAAATGCTAACTGGCTGTCTACAGTATTAAGAATTTATAATGATAAAATCTCAGCATTATTAACTTCCGATTCAGAAAAAAATGTTCTTACAAGAATCGGTAACAGGAAAAGTGGGCGACTGGGATTGAATAGAATTGGCTTAGGTCAATCACCTCATCACGGATCTAAGAGAAACCATAATATTCTATTTTGGCAGTTACGAAAAAGAACGAAAGAAACACCAATAGTATTTTCAGTCGGTCCAAATTCCTATGGCCATCCAAATTCAGAAGTATTAAGATATTTTCAAAAACTTGCACATTATAAAATAGAAAGAACAGATTTGATAAATGGAATCACAAAAAAGACTTCCACTATTCAAAAAAAATCAAATAACTTGGACCTAATTAGTTCTATATATTCTACTAAACCTGAAAGAGGAGATTTGATTTTTAAACTAGAAAAAGATATCTGTGAGAAAATTTAAAAAAAACTTGTATTTTCTTTAATCGTACAAAAACCGTACAAATATAATAAAAAGAAAACCGTAACACTTTATAAATAAAGTAATTACGGTTTTTCTAAGTACTGAAGACGGGACTTGAACCCGTACGTCCTAAACGGACATTGGATTTTAAGTCCAACGTGTCTACCAATTCCACCACTTCAGCGTTTTAGTCTCGACTGACTAAATTGGTATATTTTTAAGCGTAGAGCGAAAGACGGGATTTGAACCCGCGACCCTCACCTTGGCAAGGTGATGCTCTACCCCTGAGCTACTTTCGCATTAGCAATGTATAAGAACGTTCTTTGTTATTGCGAGGGCAAATTTAAGACTTTTATCAGAAAAGCAAAGCCTTTTTAAAAAAAAACTCAGATATTTTTATGCATGTTTCTTTTTCAGTAACATACGTTTAATTTCATTTAGCTTCATTAGAGCCTCAACTGGTGTCAAGGTATTAATATCTATATTGACAATTTCATCCTTAATTTGCTCTAAAAGAGGGTCATCAAGATTAAAAAAACTCAATTGCATATCATCGCCTAGCGTTTTAACCTTATCTGTTAATTCCTCACTTGAATGTGATTTTTCTAATTGCTTTAATATTTTATTTGCACGATGAATCACTTGCTGAGGCATGCCTGCCATTTTAGCAACGTGTATTCCGAAGCTATGCTCACTTCCGCCTTCAACCAGTTTTCTTAAAAACAATACATTGTCTTTTAATTCTTTTACAGATACGTTGAAATTCTTAATACGATCAAAGGTTTCAGACATTTCATTCAACTCATGATAATGTGTCGCAAATAAGGTTTTAGCCTTACTCGGATGCTCGTGTAAATATTCACTTATAGCCCAAGCAATTGAAATCCCATCATAAGTACTTGTTCCTCGTCCAATTTCATCCAATAGCACCAAACTTCTGTCTGAAATATTATTCAAAATAGAAGCCGTTTCATTCATTTCTACCATAAACGTAGATTCGCCCATCGAAATATTATCACTTGCACCTACTCTAGTAAAAATCTTATCGGTTAATCCAATCGTTGCTTTTTCCGCAGGAACAAAACTTCCCATTTGCGCTAATAATACAATTAAGGCTGTCTGACGTAAAATTGCAGACTTACCAGACATATTCGGACCAGTAATCATAATGATTTGTTGCTTTTCACGATCGAGATACACATCATTTGCTATATATGGCTCACCATGTGGCAACTGTTTTTCAATTACTGGATGTCTTCCATTTTTAATATCTAATTCGTAACCTTCTGTTAGAATTGGTCTTGCATAATTGTGTTCTGTAGCTAATTTAGAAAATCCACAAAGACAATCTAATTGTGCGATTAATGCCGAATTTTTCTGAACTGGCTTAATGAAGTGAATCATCCAATGAATCAATTCTGCAAACAACTGTTGCTCTATAGCCAAAATGCGCTCTTCAGCGCCTAAAATTTTAGTTTCGTACTCTTTAAGTTCTTCAGTAATGTAACGCTCTGCACTCACTAAAGTTTGCTTACGAATCCATTCTTCAGGGACTTTATCTTTATGTGTGTGACGTACTTCAATATAATAGCCAAACACATTATTAGAAGCAATTTTTAATGAGGTAATACCAGTACGTTCACTTTCGCGCTCCAACATTTTATCCAAATAGTCTTTTCCTGAAGCCGAAAGCTCTCTAAGTTCTTTTAATTCTAAAGAAAAATTTGAAGAAATCGTATGTCCTTTTAAAATATTAACTGGTGCCTCTTCATTTAAAGTTGCTTTGATGCGTTCACGAAGTTCTTCACAGGCATCCATTTGTTCTCCTAAATGTTGTAATGCTTTATTTTTTGACTGACCTGCTAGTACTTTTATTGGAACAATGGCTTCCAAAGCATTTTTAAGCTGAACAACTTCTCTCGGACAAATTTTAGCAGTAGCAACCTTTGAAATTAAGCGTTCAATATCTCCAATTTGCTTTAATTGCTGCTGAAAATTACTCAGTAACGTGGTATCTTTATTAAGAAACTCAACCACATCAAGACGTTGATTAATTGCTTCGATGTTAACTAACGGAAAGGCAAGCCATCGTTTTAGTAATCGTCCACCCATTGGTGAAATGGTTTTATCAATCACATCGACTAAAGTCACTGCATTTTGATTAGTCGATTGATACAACTCTAGATTTTTAATGGTAAAGCGATCCATCCAGACATGATCTCCTTTTATTAAGCGCTGAATGGATGCAATATGCTGTAATTTATGATGTTGCGTTTCACTTAAGTAATGCAAAATAGCACCTGAAGCCACAATGCCTTCATACAAATCTTCGATTCCAAAACCTTTTAATGATTTGGTATTAAAATGCTTGAGTAAGGTGTCGTTGGCATAATCATCTTGATACACCCAATCTTCTAAATAAAACGCGTGAAAATCATTTCCAAAAGCAGCATTGTATTTTAATTTACTGGGTTTAGACACCAGCACTTCACTAGGCTTAAAGTTTTGAAGTAATTTATCAATGTATTCTTCATTGCCCTGAGATATAAAAAATTCACCTGTTGACACATCTAAAAATGAAACGCCTACGGCATGTGAACCAAAATACACAGAAGCCAAAAAATTATTCGATTTTGAGTGTAAAATATCATCATTTAAAGCCACTCCTGGAGTGACCAGTTCGGTAACGCCTCGTTTCACAATGGTCTTGGTCTGTTTCGGATCTTCAAGTTGATCACAAATGGCAACACGACAACCAGCTTTGACTAATTTTGGTAAGTAGGTATTTAAAGAATGGTGAGGAAAACCAGCTAATTCGGTTTCTGTCTCACTACCTGCTCCTCTTTTCGTTAAAATGATATCTAATATTTTGGATGCTTTTACGGCATCACTTCCAAAGGTTTCATAAAAATCTCCAACTCTAAACAACAACAAGGCATCAGGATACTTTGCCTTGATAGCATTGTACTGTTTCATTAATGGTGTTTCCTTTTTTACTTTTTTAGCCAATGGTTTTATGTATTTTTGTGATCATTGTAAGACTGCTAAAGTACTTATATTTTAAAGTTTTATAAAACTCAATACCCATAAGTTATCTACAAAACGAGTAAGATTTTAACATGCGAAAACTAAAAAATAGTGAACTTGACCGATTAAACATAGACGAATTTAAATCGGCAAAAAAAACACCTCTCATTATTATTCTAGATAATATAAGAAGCCTAAACAATATTGGTTCGGTTTTTAGAACGAGCGATGCTTTTTTAGTTGATAAAATTTATCTCTGCGGAATTACAGCAACACCTCCTCATAATGACATTAGAAAAACCGCTTTAGGAAGCACTGAAACTGTTGACTGGGAATATGCAGAGAACACTGCTGAACTAGTCAAAAAATTACAAACGGAAGGCATAAAAGTCATCAGTATCGAACAGGCTGAAAACGCTACTTTACTTCACAACTTCACACCTCAACATAACTCAACTTATGCATTAGTTTTTGGTAACGAAGTAAAAGGTGTTACACAAGATGTTGTTGATGCTAGTGATGTAGTGATCGAAATTCCGCAATATGGCACTAAGCATTCTTTAAATATTTCGGTGAGTTGTGGTGTTGTGGTTTGGGATGTGTTTAGTAAAATGAGAACAAACAACTAAATTAGGAATTGTCATCCTGAACTTGATTATTCATAGGTCATTATTTCAAACTTTTGTATTCATGAATCTTCAATTTCAGGATCTCATATGAGTAGATTTCACATTACGTGCTAAATGACAAATTTTTAAAATTATTATGAAACAACCATGGCCAACAAAAGCTGCTATGACACAAATTTATGAGCAGCATCTTTGGGGCGGAAAATCATTTGATTTCTATTCAGGAGAAGGCTCTCATAATTCTGAAATTGCAATACCTTATATTGAAGCTGTTACTTCATTTTTAAAATCTCACAATAATAATTTGGTTGTTTGTGATTTGGGTTGTGGTGATTTTAATATTGGAAAACACCTCACAAAGCACTCTAAAACTTATATAGCAGTTGATATCGTAGATAACCTCATTAAACGAAACAAAACCAAATTTAAAGAAGACCATCTTGAGTTTCAATGTTTAGATATTGCAAAAGATAAGCTTCCGACTGCTGATTGCATCATTCTGAGACAAGTACTTCAGCATTTATCAAATACTGAAATTCAAAGTGTTATAAAAAAACTGAAACATTATAAATACATCATTTTAACCGAACATATTCCAAACGGAAGCTTCACACCTAATAACGATATAATTTCAGGACAAGGGATCAGGCTGAAGCACAACAGTGGTGTTGATATATTAAAATCGCCTTTTAACTTAAAAGTTAACAAAACATCTATATTAAACAAGGTTGTTTTAGCTGAAAACAAAGGTCAGATTGTAACGACACTCCATACATTATAAATTCTGATGAAAATATTGAATAAAATACATCTTAAACATAGTGTTATTCATAAGGAAGAATGACTGAAGAATCTTTCATAAACAAAAAGAATTCTCGGCAAGATCAAAATGACATCAACTCATTCTACTTGTTTAATCGGAATCCAGATCTCTTCTTTAATATTCTGAAGGTCTTTACTGTAATCTTCACTTAAAATTTCGAAGTGTGCTTTTTGATCGAGTTGATATCCTGAATTCGGCAACCACTCTTGAAAAATATAAGCTCGTTGTTTTGGGAGTTCTGAAACCGAACCTTTAAAACTAAACACAACAAATGTTCCAGATGAAATGACAAAGGAGTCCATACCTTTGGGAATATCACTCGTATTGTCAACTTCTATACCAATCCACTTGTCGAATTCTGAATTTGGATTAGCTGGCGTAAAATCCTTGCCATAATTTTGAATAGAAAAGACATGCTTACCAATTCTGGATAACACTTCATGTCGTCTGGGCATAAACACTTGTGCCAATTGCTTCGTGTTTTCATTAATATTCAAAACAGACGTTCTCGTTTTCATGCCTATAACGAATCGATCTTTAATGATTTCAATGCGATATTTCATCAGGTTTTACAAATCTCGTTAAGCAACCATAAATAATCCGTACGATTCAAAACAAAGTCTTTTTCAGAAATATCAATAATTTTAACATTGAGTTCACTTTGATTCTTCAAAAATTCGAGATATCCTGAATTAATTTTCTCTAAATACTCGCTGTCAATATTCTGTTCATAATCGCGACCACGTTTTTTAATGTTTTCTTGTAAACGTTGGGTATTTTGATAGAGGTACACATATAAATCTGGCTTGGCGATATCTTTATACATGAGGTAAAACAGCTTTCTGTAGAGTTTAAATTCATCTTCAGGCAAGGTGATTTTTGAAAAAATTAGCGATTTATAAATATCATAATCGCTCACCATAAAATCCTTAAACAAATCCAATTGTGATAAATCATCACTAATTTGCTGATAACGATCGGCAAGAAATGACATTTCTAAAGTGAAGGCATAGCGTTGTGGTTCTTCATAAAATTTTGGCAGAAAGGGATTGTCAGCAAAGCGTTCTAAAATGAGTTTAGCATTAAAATCGTACGCAATTTTATGAGCTAAACTTGTTTTTCCTGCGCCAATGTTTCCTTCGATGGCAATATAATTCTGATTGGAAAAATTAAACTGTTTTGAAGGGTTCTTAAGCCAGATTTTAATAGGTTCAATATCACTTTGATCCTCACATAATTCCAATAGTTCAGCAATAGATTGCTGCAAAACAGGATGTTTTAACTTGGAAGCAATATCGTGTAATGGATACAATACAAACTTCCGTTTATGCAATTCAGGATGTGGAATTTTTAAAAATTCTGAATCTATTCTGGCATCGTTAAAAAACAAGAGATCTAAATCAATCGTTCTGGCTTCATAAGTTTCAGAAGTAGTTCTAATGCGGCCTAATTTGGTTTCAATATCTAAAAGTTTGTCTAATACAATTTCCGCAGAATAATCTGTTTCAGCAAAAAGACAGGTGTTCAAAAAATCGTCACCTTCAAAGCCGAAAGCAGGCGTATTATATACCTTAGCAATAATATTCACCTTTCCTATATCCTTAAAAATCAAGTCAACAGCGTTCTGCAGATGCTTTAGTCTGTCGCCTTTATTACTCCCAAGAGCTATGTAAATGTGGTTAGGTGGATTCATAATGATTGCCAAAATAATGAAAAGAAAATCACTTTGACGTATATTTACAGCAAGTATTTATTCACAATTTATGACCCTAAAAGACAAACTCGCTGCGCAAAAAATCTATTTATTCTTAGCTGCTCTGTTTATAACGTCTTTAGTAGTTTCCAATCTTATATTTCAAAAGTTTTTTTACTGGTATCCATTTGATGTTGAAATTTTTGGTGCAAAGTTGTTCGAAATCTCTGTTGGCATATTACCCTATCCTCTTACGTTTTTAATCACTGACTTAATCAGTGAAATTTATGGAAAAAAGCGTGCCAACCAAGTGGTAGTAGCTGGAATTTTTGCTTCAGTATTTTCGTTATTAATCATATTAGTTTCAAGCAACATGCCTGCAACATCGTGGTCTTATGTTGATGATGAAACGTTTTCAAATGTATTTGGTAATTCGGCAATTGCTGTATTTGCAAGCATGATAACCTATTTATTTGCGCAATTTGTTGACATTCAAATTTATCATTTCTGGAAGCGCTTAACACAAGGGAAACACCTATGGCTACGGAATAATTTTTCTACCTGGTTTTCACAATTCGTCGACACACTAACCATCTTAACCTTATTGAGCTCTTTCGGCATTATTCCTTGGGAAAACTTCAAAGGATTACTCCTAAGCGGATTTTTATTTAAAGTTTTGGTAGCAGCTCTTGATACACCTTTTTTATACTTAGGTGTATATCTGTTTAGAAAACGCTTCAACTTAAAAATAAATGAAGAAATTGAACTCATCTAAACAGATAATAATCTTATGAAATGGGTTAAAGTTTTACTAAACTTTACCGTAGTTTGGTCTAAAGTGAATCTAGCATCGTATATATTTACACATTAATTACAACTGACACTGTTTTATGAAAAAAGCACTTAAAATTATAGGTATATCTTTACTTATTATAGTCTTCCTTTTATTAGCCATTCCTTTTGCCTTTCAGTCGCAAATTAAAGATATGGTGAAGCGTTTTATTAACGAAAATCTAAATGCTCAGGTCGAATTTAGTGATGTGAGCTTAAGTTTTATTAGAAGCTTTCCTCAGGCACATGTAGAAGTTGACGATTTAGTGATTACTAATTTTAAACCTTTTGAAGGTGAAACCTTTGCAACGGCAAAAAACATCGCCTTTACCATGTCGGTAAACGAACTGTTTAAATCCTCTAGTGATGAGCCAATCATTGTGAATTCCATTAATATTGATGAAGCCTTGTTAACCCTAAAAACTGATGCTTTGGGTAACAACAATTACGACATCACAAAGGAAAAAGAAAATACTGCAAACAATCCAGATGCAAATAATACCAGTTTTTCATTTGACATCGAAGATTATACCATCAATAACAGTGCAATTACCTATTTAGATGCAATTTCAAATACTGAATTGTACCTAACCGAATTCAATCATTCTGGTCACGGAACATTCTCTGCAGAAAATTCAGAGCTTGATACTGAAACGACTTCAAATATTAGCATGAGTATTGACAGCACTAAATACCTCAACAATAATAGTATAAAATTAGATGCCTTGATTGGTTTAGATTTGAACAATCAAAAATACACCTTCAAGGACAACAAAGGTTTCATCAATCAATTGCCTTTAGAATTTAAAGGCTATGTACAACTCATTGACGAAGGTCAGGATATTGATATTACATTTGAAAATACAGGATCATCATTTAAAGACTTTTTAGCGGTGATTCCTGAAGCCTATTCTAAAAACATTGAAGATGTTGAAACTACAGGAGATTTTAAAGTTAATGGTATTATAAAAGGAAAAATTACTGAAACGACCATCCCGACTTTAGATATTCATATCTCATCAAATAATGCGTCATTCAAATATCCTGATCTACCAAAACGTGTTAGCAACATCACGATTGATACAGCTATAAAAAACGAAACAGGATTAGCTGATGACACTTACATAGATATTAAAACACTCAATTTTAAAATTGACGATGATGTATTTAAAGCATCTGCAGTGATAAGGAATCTTACAAAAAATATGTTTGTTAATGCTGATATTGATGGCACACTCAACCTTGGAAATCTCACCAAAGCTTATCCAATAGATTTTGATAAAGAATTAAGCGGCATTTTAAAAGCAAAACTCAATACACAATTCGATATGAATGCTATTGAAACCAATGCATACAGTCGTATCAAGAATAATGGTTCAGCAAGTGTTACCGATTTTGTGTTTTCTTCGGAAGACATTGTAAATCCTATTCAAATAAGCAAAGCTGATGTGACTTTTAATCCTGGAAATGTAAAACTCAATAGTTTTGATGCCAGAACTGGAACAAGTGATTTTACGGCAACCGGAAGCATTCAAAACTTACTCGGATTTTTATTAAGCGACAAAAAACTACAAGGTAATTTTGATGTGAATTCTAACAATTTTGTAGTGAGTGATTTTATGGTTGAAGACACGTCTGCTTCAGAAGCTTCAAACAAAACAACTTCAAACTCTGAATCACTCAAAATTCCAGATTTCTTAGATTGTACCATTAATGCCAATGCTAAAAATGTGGTCTATGACAATCTTAACTTGAGTAACGTAAAAGGTACTCTATCAATTAGAGATCAAGAAGCCAATTTGCAAAACATGACCAGTAATCTTTTTGATGGCCTTTTGGCAATTACTGGAAAAATATCAACAAAAACAGATACACCAGTTTTTAATTTGAACTTAGGCGCTGACGGATTTGACATTGCTAAATCATTTAATGGTCTTGATTTACTACAAAACCTGGCTCCAATTGCCAAAGCCTTACAAGGAAAACTAAATACAACCATAAGTCTTCAGGGAACTTTAGACAATGAGTTTTCACCAAACCTGAGCACAATGACTGGTAATGCTTTTGCTGAATTATTAACAACTCAAATTGATCCAAAGCAAGGTTCTGTATTAAGTAAATTAGAAGGCGCACTTAGCTTTGTCGATTTTAGTAAGTTGGATTTAAAAGATCTAAAAGCCAATTTGGATTTTGCCAATGGAAACGTCAACGTTAAACCGTTTAATCTAAAATATAAAGATATTGGCATTCAGGTTTCAGGTTCTCACAGATTTGACAAAACTTTAGATTACAATGCTGTTTTTAACGTACCTGCTAAATATTTAGGAAGTGAAGTGAATCGATTAATTGGAAAAATAAATGATGCCGAAGTCAATACGATCACCATTCCTGTAACCGCAAACATTACTGGGAGTTATACAAGTCCGAATGTGAAAACCGATTTGTCAAGTGGTGTTTCTAATCTCACCAAACAACTTATTGAGATTGAAAAGCAGAAATACATCAACAAAGGAAAAGACCAGGTCAAAGATTTGATTGGCGGACTTTTAGGTAGTGATAAAACTGATACAGTTAAAGATTCAACAACAACTGTAAAAACAGATAGCACAAAAACTAAAGATCCAATCAAAGAAAGTGTGAAAGGTCTTCTTGGTAACATCTTAAAAGGAAAGACCAAAGAGAAAGATTCGACAAAAAACAATTGATTTGTAACGCTAAAAGTTAAAGAAATTGTAAAATACCATAGTTTTTAAGTAATTTTCATAAAGAATTGCCTTTTTATTTGCTTTTGTCAAATTAAAAGTTACATTATACTCTTGCGAACTTTTTAAAACACAACAGAATATATGAGGCAATTAAAGATTACTAAACAAGTTACCAACCGCGAATCTAAATCATTAGACAAATACCTACAAGACATCAGCAAATTACCAATGATTACTGCTGAGGAAGAAGTTGAACTCGCTCAACGAATAAGAGAAGGAGATCAAGCTGCTTTAGATAAGCTAACAACGGCTAACTTACGTTTTGTAGTTTCTGTTGCTAAACAATATCAAAATCAAGGACTTACACTTCCTGATTTAATAAATGAAGGTAACGCTGGATTAGTAAAAGCTGCAAAGCGTTTTGATGAAACCAGAGGATTTAAATTTATTTCTTATGCTGTTTGGTGGATTAGACAAGCAATTTTACAAGCTTTAGCAGAACAATCTCGAATAGTTAGATTACCTTTGAACAAAATTGGTTCAATTAATAAAATCAATAAAGCGTTTTCATTCTTAGAGCAATCGCATCAAAGAGCACCAAGTGCTGAAGAAATTGCCCAGGAATTAGACATGACAGTTTCAGAAGTGAAACAATCTTTGAAAAATTCTGGTCGCCATTTATCGATGGATGCACCTTTGAAAGAAGGAGAAACGTCAAGTTTATACGATGTTGTGAAATCTGGTGAATCACCAAATCCAGATCGTGATCTGATGAAAGAGTCTTTGAATGTTGAAATCAACAGAGCCTTAGACACACTTTCTCAAAAAGAAAGCGATGTGATACGCTTAAACTTTGGCTTAAGTAATGAGCCACCTATGACGCTTGATGAAATTGGAGTAACATTCGATTTAACGAGAGAACGGGTTAGACAAATACGTGAAAAAGGAATCAGACGCTTACGCCAAGATTCAAAAAGTAAAATATTAAAAACATATTTAGGATAAATTTATAAACATTAAAACAAGTAGATGATTAAGATATTAGTAAAAGAAGGAGAAAGTATCGAACGTGCTTTAAAGCGTTACAAAAGAAAACACCGTAACGTAAAGACGATGCAGAACATTCGTGAAAACCAATTTTTCACAAAACCTTCAGTAAAAAGAAGAAGAGAGATTCAAAAGGCTGGTTATATCCAAAACTTAAGAGACCAAGAGGATATTTAGTAGTTTTTTACCACAATAAACGAAGCATACTTTAGGTAAAGTATGCTTTTTTTTATGTTTGATTTTAAAAACAATACACAATCATGTCGAGATTAAGCTTCTTCTAATTTATCTGTAATTTTCAACTTGAGATATCGGACAATCTTCATAGAAATCTTTAAACGTCTTATCTGTTGTGTACTTATCTCTCAGTACTTTATAAACCATAATAATCACAAAAACTTGTCCTAAGCAAGTTAAATAGAACACCCAATTGAACGGCATGTCCATAGCAACAGCAATAGTCACTGTTATCAATAAAAATGTGGTCAAAGCCACGTAAAACATAGCAGGAATTTTCATAGTGTTTTTTATTTTCAAGATACTAAAAAACAACCATTTACATAGCTGAAAGATTTATAAAATTACGTTAATATTCAGGCAATTGTAAATTTGACTACCAAACCTTCATTACTTCTTATATTAAAAACGGTATCGTCTTCAAAAATGAGATACTGACCCTTAATCCCAACTAATTTACCAGTATATGTTTGTTGCTTTTCTATATTGAGACTTTTAGGCTTTTCAGGGTAGTTTAATACTGGAAAATCAATATTCGTTTCTGTATTTGAGGCAATGTAATACTCCTGTGCTTCATCAGGAATATACGATTTTAATCGCTCACGCCATTCCACCAGGTTTTCGTCTTCGACATCGTTCTTCAACATTTTTCGCCAATTGGTTTTATCGGCAACATGATCTTTAAGGGCAACTTCAGTAATTCCTGCGAGATATCTGTTTGGTACTTCCACTATTTCTATAGCTTCATGAGCACCTTGATCAATCCATCGCGTTGGCACCTGACTTTTTCTGGTCACACCCACTTTTACATTACTTGAATTGGCTAGATATACAATATGTGGCTGGAGTTGTACTTTTTTTTCATATTCTAAATCTCGATCTTCTTTACCGAGATGTGCTGTACTTAATTCTGGTCGCATGATCCAATCACCAGCCTGTGGAATATCAAAAAAATCGGCTTTACAAAACCCTTGTCGGTAAATAGGTTTATCTAAACCACACTTTAAACACTGGTATTTTACAAATTGTAAAGTGATGGTTTTTCCCAGTAACTGATTCATATTCAAGAAATCATTCTCAAGGATTAAATAATATTGAATAGGATGTGAAAACTCCGTTTCCATTTTTGTCAAAACACCTTGATAAAACATATAAAAAAAAGTATTATTTTTAAAAAATAAAGATACTATAAAAATGCCGATTCCTTTAGTCAATTCCATTGCATCATGGTTCTTAAAAAAACGGTTTCATCAAATTGAATTGTTTTTAAAGTATCCTAACGAAGTACAGAATGAGTTACTTTTTCAGCTGCTTTCAAAAGCAAAAGACACTGAAATTGGTAAGCAATATGACTTTAATTCCATAACAAGTTACCGAACATTTGCTGAGCGTATTCCTATTTCATCTTACGAAGAGTATCAAGACTTGATTGAGCGCTCTCGTAGAGGTGATAATAATATTTTTTGGCCTACACCTATCAAATGGTTCGCAAAATCTAGCGGAACCACAAATGCTAAAAGTAAATTTATTCCTGTAAGTGAAGAATCTTTAGAAGATTGTCATTATGCAGCAAGTAAAGATTTGCTCTGCATGTATCTTAATAATAACGAAGACTCTCAATTATTTACTGGCAAAGGATTACGCCTAGGTGGCAGTAAAGAATTATATAAAGAAAATGGAACTGTTTTTGGTGATTTGTCTGCAATTCTAATTGACAACATGCCTTTTTGGGCAGAGTTTAGTAGTACACCTAGTAATCGAGTTTCGCTAATGAGTGATTGGGAAACTAAAATGCAAGCCATTGTAGAAGAAACCATGAATGAAAATGTGACTAGTTTAGCTGGAGTGCCTTCGTGGATGCTGGTACTACTCAACAATGTTCTGGATGCTACAGGCAAAGACAATTTATTTGATATTTGGCCTAACCTTGAGGTCTATTTTCATGGTGGTGTAAGTTTTGTACCTTATGTAGATCAATATAAAGCCATCTTACCAAAGTCTAATTTCAAATATTATGAAATTTATAATGCGTCGGAAGGCTTTTTTGCCATTCAGGATGAAAATGACAGCAGTGAATTATTACTGATGCTAGACTATGGTATTTTCTATGAATTCATTCCAATGTCAACGTATGGCACATCTGATATTAAAGTAATCCCTCTGAGTGAAGTTGAAGTTGATGTAAACTACGCAGTGATTATAACCACTAATGCTGGACTTTGGCGTTATAAAATTGGAGATACCATTCGATTTACCTCTACAAATCCCTATCGAATTAAAGTGTCTGGCAGAACAAAACATCATATCAATGTATTTGGTGAAGAATTAATTATCGAAAATGCAGAAGATGCCTTACGTGAAGTTTGTAATACGACTCATGCAGAAATCGTTGACTATACAGCTGCTCCCATTTTTATGGAAGGTAAACAAAAGGGATCACACGAATGGCTTATTGAATTCAAAACACCTCCTGAGAACGTAAATGAGTTTAAACAACTTCTTGACACGACGCTTCAATCTTTGAATTCAGATTATGAAGCAAAACGTTTTAATAATATGACTCTAAATATGCCAAGTGTTCATATTGCTCGAGAACGTTTATTTTATGATTGGCTAAAACAGCATAACAAGTTAGGTGGTCAACATAAAATTCCACGATTATCCAACAATCGTGAATACATAGATGAACTACTTCAATTAAATACCAGCGAAACTTCAATTAGTTAAATCAATTTAGCTTGCACCTATCGATGAATGGAAACAGATTTCAAATTAATCCGACAAACAACATAGGAATTTTCCTCACAACGAGTATTTAATTCGGTTTGTCCAAAACTGAGGAAAGTGGTTTTTTATCTCAACTAATTGCCATTATATTTACAAAGTAATACAGAGAAATACATTCACAATTACTGGTTTTATCCCTTAAAAAACAACCTGTGAAATTTTATAAATATTGTTTAGCAATGTTAATTTTTAAATCCAAATAAATAAAAACCACTCCGAAAAGAGTGGTTTTATTTTTTTAACTAAGATTTAAATATTTATGAAACTGCTTTCAATTTCTTTAAAGTAGTTTTTTCAAGCTTGCCTTCCGCATAAGATTTCGTCACATTAAGTTTTTTATCCTCACCACTTGGCAATTCAAACATGGCATCTGTTAGAATTTCCTCACACAAGGAACGCAATCCTCTAGCTCCCAATTTATATTCAATCGCTTTCTCAACAATAAAATCTAAAGCACCATCGGTAATTGAAAATTCAATATCATCCATCTCAAACAACTTTTTGTATTGTTTGATAATGGCGTTTTTAGGTTCAGTTAATATAGCTCTTAATGTTTTAGCATCTAGAGGATCCATGTAAGTTAATACAGGAAGACGACCTATAATTTCAGGAATTAATCCAAAATCTTTTAAATCTTTAGGATTAATGTATTGCAATAAATTATCACCATCTAATGACTCTCCTTCATGTGCTGCTTTATAACCAATTGCAGCTAAATTAAGCCGTTTAGAGATTTTCTTTTCGATACCATCAAAAGCACCACCTGCAATAAATAAAATATTTTCTGTATCTACTTCAATAAACTTTTGATCTGGATGTTTTCGACCTCCTTTTGGTGGAACATTCACTGTAGTTCCTTCTAGTAATTTAAGTAAAGCTTGTTGTACGCCTTCTCCAGAAACGTCTCTGGTAATGGACGGATTGTCACTCTTACGAGCAATTTTATCAATTTCATCAATAAAAACAATTCCTCTTTCGGCCTTTTCTAAATTATAATCTGATGCTTGCAATAAACGTGTTAAAATACTTTCAACATCTTCTCCAACATAACCAGCTTCAGTAAGCACAGTTGCGTCCACTATTGCTAAAGGGACATTAAGCATTTTAGCCACAGTTTTTGCCATTAATGTTTTACCTGTGCCTGTTTGACCAACCATGATAATGTTACTTTTTTGTATTTCAATATCATCATCTGTAGAAGGTTGAAGCAAACGCTTATAGTGATTATACACTGCAACAGACATTACTTTTTTGGTGTATTCCTGACCGATAATATATTCGTCAAGAAAGTTTTTGATCTGTAATGGTTTTCTTAACATCAACTCAGATGATAATTCAGCATTATCAGACTGTTTAGATTCTTCTAAAACAATACCATGTGCTTGCTCGATACAGCGATCACAAATATGTGCATCTAATCCAGCTATTAATAAATTGGTTTCTGGCTTTTTCCTACCACAAAACGAACATTCTAATTCTTCCTTTGCCATTTTACTAGTTAAAATTGAAAAGTTAACATTGAAACGTTTTATTTAAACGCCTTCAATTCATACTTAACTTTCTATTTATAGATTTATCCTCTTGATAGCACTTCGTCTATCATTCCGTATTCTTTTGCCTTATCAGCTTTCATCCAGTAATCACGATCACTGTCTTCATAGATTTTGTCGTAATCTTGACCTGTATGCTTACTAATAATCTTATATAATTCTTCTTTGAGTGTTAATATTTCACGAGCTGTAATTTCAATATCACTAGCTTGACCTTGTGCACCACCAAGTGGTTGATGTATCATCACACGCGAATGTGTTAATCCGCTTCGCTTTCCTTTTTCACCAGCACATAATAATACAGCTCCCATTGAAGCTGCCATTCCTGTACAAATTGTTGCTACATCAGGCTTTATAAGCTGCATGGTGTCGTAAATTCCTAGACCAGCATATACGCTTCCTCCAGGAGAATTGATATAAATTTGAATATCTTTAGAAGCGTCTGTACTTTCTAAAAATAACAGTTGCGCTTGAATAATATTAGCAACCTGATCGTTGATACCAGTTCCCATGAAAATGATGCGATCCATCATTAAACGTGAGAAAACGTCAAAAATAGCGATATTCATTTGACGCTCTTCAATTATATTAGGTGTTAACGCTTGAGGATACATACTGCTGATAATTTTATTATAGTATGTACTGCTAATGCCTTGGTCTTTTATTGCGAATTTTTCAAATTCTTTTCCGTAATCCATATACTGTTTTTCAAATAATTTATTGTGAAACAAAAAAGCGTAAAACCCATAAGTTCTACGCTCAAATATACTAATTTATAATCTTAATATCTGTTAATCAAAAAAAATACAACACCTTGATTTAATTACAATCTCAGATGATTTATTCTTTTCTGATAACGTAAACCTTAATGGCTTAGCTATAAAACTCTTTTACAAAATCATCGTAAGTTATTTCTTTTACTTTTAAGTTCGCTTCAGATTTGTAAAGGTTTAACAATTTAGTACTCATTAACTGCTCTGATAAACGTTTTACTTCATCCTTATTAGATAAAATACGAGAAGCGATACCATCAAGCTCTTCATCTGAAGGGTTCATCTGACCAAATTGCGCCATTTGAACTTTTATCATTTCTCTTGCATGGGCTTTAAGATCATCGAAAGTTACCTGAAGATTATGCTTTTCAATTAATTTACCTTCAATCAACTGGTAACGCATGCTTTTTTCAGACTTTTCGTATTCCTCTTTCGCTTGTTCTGCATCCATTTCTTCTTCACCAGCAGTTTGCATCCATTTCTGTAAAAATGACGCAGGTAAATCAAACTTTGTGTTTTCAACCAAATACTCAGTCACATCATTTAATAACTTTTGATCACCTTGCTGAGCGAATTGTTTTTCAGAATCTTCTTTGATTTTCTCTTTTAATTCAGTCACAGAAGTTACAACACCTTTCCCAAACAATTTATCAAATAACTCTTGGTCTAAGTCAGCTAATTCTCTTGAATTGATTTCATTGATTGTAAAATTCACTTCAGTATCTAAACCATGAGCATCATCATGAGACACTTTTAAGAAGGTCATTAAATCATGATCGTCATTAAATAAGCCTTTAGTTTTTAAAGTGATGACATCACCAACTTTAGCACCAAGGAATTGTTTTTCGGTTGCTTTTCCCTTAAACTTATCTAAAGTTATGGTAGCCGAATTATTAATACCTTGCTCTTCGTTTTCGAAAACTCCGGTAATTTCAGAATCTTTAGACACTGTTTTTTCCGATATAATTTTACCATATTGTTTTCTGATGTGTTCAACCTGGTTGTCAAGCATCTTCTTATCAGCAACAATATTGTAATGTGTAATTGCTTTTTTACTTTTTAAGTTCACTTCAAACTCAGGTGCTAAACCTAATTCAAATTCAAAAGAAAATGCATCAGCATCCCAATCTAAATCATCTTGAGGCTTTGGTAACGGATTACCAAGTACATCTAACTTTTCTTCAGTTAAATATTTATTAAGTGCATCTTGCAATAATTTATTGACCTCATCAACCAATACAGCTTTACCATATTGCTTTTTAACCATTCCCATTGGCACATGTCCTTTTCTAAATCCAGGAATGTTTGCTGATTTACGGTAATCTGTTAAGATTTGCTCTACTTTATCGCTGTAATCTTCTTTTGCGATATCTACTTTTACAACTGCATTTAATGCATCGATGTTTTCTCTTGTGATGTTCATTTTAAATCATATCAAAATTGGGCTGCAAAAATACAATATTTTTTGCAACCCAACAATAGTTTAACGACTGATTACTAGTCTATTTTTTCTTCTCGTTCAAAAAGGAGTAGGCAATAGATTGTGAAATAGACAAGAGAATGCTAAAAAGTAAGGCTGTCCAAAATCCATTGACACCAAAACCATCAATAAATTTGTCTGCTAAAAGAATAATGCACGCATTAATGACTAATAAAAACAAACCTAAAGTTACAATGGTAATTGGAATGGTTAAAATGATTAAAATTGGTTTTAAAATGGCATTTAGCAGAGCTAAAACTACAGCAACAATAATAGCTGCAGCAAATCCGCTAACAGCCACTCCAGGTAAAAAATGAGCTAATAGCAACACAATTCCTGCGGTTATTAAAAGTCTAAGGATAAGGTTCATAATTTAAATATTTTTATTTTTTAACTTGAAATAATATTGGTAATGAATAAGGTACTATAACGGGCTTACCATTTTGATAACCCGGTTTCATTTTTGGTAATAATTTAATAACTCTAATCGCCTCTTTTTCTAGAGCAGGATGAGGTGCTCTCGCACGAACCTGGGTTACTTCACCTTCTTTTCCTATTTTAAAAATTACAGCGATTCTTTGTCTCCCAGTAAGCCCTTTATCTAATGCTAGATTTGTATTAAATCTTTGGTTGACAAAAGTTGCGATGGCAGCACTCATACAATTTTTCCTTGCCGTATTACCATACACATATTCGCAACCAGGAAATAAAGGCACCTTCTCAATTACTCCATCAGGCACAACTGTGGCTTCAAGCAGGTCACTTTGATTAGAATCGATGACTATACCATCTTTAAACTTTACTTTGTCTACCTTTTTTTTAGAGGCATTATATCGAATCCAGGTTTTGTCAAACTTATCAATGTCGTAATATCCTTTCCATTCCAAATGCCCTTCTTTTGTATAACGTTTCTCTTCGCCTTTTTTCTTTTCTTTAATGATTACGCCTTCCAATTTTAATTGACCATTTTCATAAAACTGTTTATATTCTCCATTTCTGTAACCGTTTAAATAGTTGACTTGCCAAGCTAAATTTCCATTATTATGATACAGTTTCCAAAACCCGTATAAATCAGACTTCACATAGTTAGCTTCAATTTTTAAAAGTCCGTTTTCTCTATATTCCTTATAGAATCCACCTTCTAATTTTCGCTTATATCTTAAATTTCCACTTTCATAATAACCAATAGAAACATAGTAATCATCTTCCTTAATAATCTCATTTTCTAAAGTCCCATCTTCAAAATATGACTTAGATGAAGTTCTCACGTATTTTCCATCGGCATATGAGTACTCTCTGGAAATTTGTCCGTTTTCATAATAGTCTATCCATTTTCCGTCTGGCTTTCCATTTAGATAGTGACCTTCACTTTTCACTTCACCTGTTTCATAATAAGTTTTGTATGGTCCATCTTCAAATCGTGATTGCGAAGCAGAAATTTGACAAATGACTAAAAAGACTGTTATAGAAAGTATTGATTTCATGACAAATTTAGTTAGAAAGCTAAAGGTATTTGTTTTTTATGACGTAATAAAATTTATTACAGTTTCGTAAAAATCTTCTGGATTTTCAGCATGAAGCCAGTGACCAGCATCACTTATCGTTTGAATTTCAGCCAAAGGAAAATGTTGTTTGATTAACACTTCATCATTAGTCATTACGTATTCACTCTTATCACCACGAAGAAATAAGGTCTGCTTCTCAAATTTAGAATGCATTGGCAAAGCTTCGCCAACTTCAGATACATTATCTTTTAAAACATCGAGATTCATACGCAACGCTAATTGTCCTTTTTCAATCCAGTACAAATTCTTCAAAAGAAACATGCGTGTTCCAACTTCAGAAACATATTGAGATAACACCTTATCAGCTTGACCTCTGCTTTTTATGTCAGTAAAATCCAAAGCACTTAATCCGTTTAAGATAGCATCGTGGTGTACAGGGTAAAATCGCGGACTGATATCTGCAACCAGCAATTTAGATACTAATTCTGGATACAGCGTTGCAAATAACATAGCCGTTTTTCCTCCCATTGAATGACCTAATAAGATTATATCATTAAGTTGATGATCTTCACAATAGTTTTTTAAATCTTCCGCTAAAACTTCATAATTAAAGGTGTCATCATGAAAACTACGTCCGTGATTACGTTGATCTACAAGATGTACCTGAAAACCAGCTTCAGCAAATTTAGAGCCTAATGATTTCCAGTTATCAGACATACCTAAAAATCCGTGTAGAATAACAAACGGCTGACCTTCCCCTAAGATTTGAGAGTGCAATGTCATTTATTTTAGTTTCTGGAGATACATTTGAACAACATTTTCTATCCCTAAATAAAGACTTTCAGATATTAAAGCGTGACCAATAGAGACTTCTAATAAACCTGGTATATGATCTTTAAAAAATTTGATATTATCTAAAGATAAATCATGTCCAGCATTGACACCCAATCCAATCTCATTTGACAATTCTGCCGCTTTGACAAAGGGTTTAATAGCCTCCATATTTCCCATACTATATTGATGAGCAAAACTTTCGGTATAAAGCTCAATTCTGTCTGTACCAGTTGTTTTAGCACCTTCGACCATGTCAAGAACAGGATCTACAAAAATAGACGTGCGTATGCCGTTAGTTTTAAATTCTGAAATCACTTCAGTTAAAAATTCTTTATGCTTAATCGTATTCCAGCCAGCATTTGACGTTATGGCATCAACAGCATCTGGGACAAGGGTTACTTGTGTTGGTTTTACTTCTAAAACCAAATCCATAAACGATTTAATAGGATTGCCTTCTACATTAAATTCGGTGTAAACGATAGGCTTTAAATCTCGAGTATCCTGATAGGTAATATGACGCTCATCTGGCCTTGGATGAACGGTTACACCTTGAGCTCCAAAACGCTGAACATCTTTAGCAAATTGTACAACATTAGGCGTGTCACCACCTCGTGAATTCCGTAAGGTAGCGATCTTGTTAATATTTACACTTAACTTCGTCATTTGTTCATATTTTAAGTGCAAAAATACAAAGTACTTACTGCTTTTTGTGGTTATTTTTAATTAATTTGCGATGGATTATAAAACCTGTTATGCCTTTACAAGAATATATTATCAATGACATTAAACCTTTACACTTAAACGATAAGGTTAGTGACCTGCAATTGCTGTTTAACGAACTTACATATTCACATATTCCTATTAAAAATAACGGTATGTATTTAGGTTGTATTTCTGAAACTGACGCACATTGTTTTGATGGTGAAAAAACAATAGCCGAATGCAATTATGCTATTGAAGGTTTCTTTGTAAGAACACATACCAACTGGCTTGACGTACTAGAAACATTCGCTCAAAACTCATGTAATATCATGCCTGTTTTAAGCGATAAAAATAATTACTTAGGATACTACGAACTTAATGACATTATTGGTCTATTTAATCAAACACCATTCTTTTCTGAACCTGGAGGTATTCTTGTTGTCGAAAAAGGGCTGAATGATTATTCCTTTAGTGAAGTAAGTCAGATTGTAGAATCTAATGACGCAAAAATACTAGGCGCTTTTGTTTCAAAATTAGAAAGTGATGTTGTTCAAATTACCTTAAAAATTGGGAATGCAGGACTCAATGATGTTATTCAAACTTTTAGAAGATACAGTTACAATATCGTTTCTGGACATGAAGAAGATAACTATGTAGAAAATTTAAAGGATCGTTCAGAATACTTAAGAAAATATCTAGATATATAATGAAAATTGCCATTTACGGACAATATTATCACAGCAGTACGCATGAGAGTATAGAAATACTTTTAGATGTTTTATCACATAAAAGTATTGAAGTATGTATTGAAAATGATTTCTTTAATATCATTAAACACGAAAGCAAGCAGCCTTCAAAGTTAGAGGATTTTGAAACATTTGAAACTTTAGACGAAACCTATGAGCTATTAATTAGTATTGGTGGTGATGGCACCATTTTAAGAGCCATTACTTATGTAAGTGATTTATCTATTCCTATCGTTGGAATTAATACTGGCAGACTTGGGTTTCTGGCAACCATTCAAACCAATCAAATTGAAGCTGCTATAACTGATATTATAAAAGGTAATTACAAAATTTCTGAACGCACACTTTTATGTGTTGAAACTCAACCTGAAAACAAAGACTTAATCGAGATTAATTTTGCTCTCAATGAAATCGCCGTTAGCCGAAAAAATACAACGTCGATGATTACTGTAGAAACACATTTAAATACTGAATATTTGACCTCATATTGGGCTGACGGACTAATAATTTCTACACCGACAGGCTCTACTGGATATTCGTTAAGTTGTGGCGGACCAGTGATTACACCTGAAGCAGATAGTTTTGTATTAACGCCAATTGCACCACACAACCTTAATGCAAGACCACTTGTAATTCCAGATAACACCAAAATACAACTTAAAGTTGACGGTCGAGAAGAACATTATTTAATATCGCTAGATTCTCGAATCGCTACATTACATAATTCAACAATCGTTACTATTAGAAAAGCTAATTTTAAAATTAAGATGGTTGAGCTTTTACAAGAAAGCTTTATCGACACACTCAGAAAAAAAATGCTTTGGGGCGAAGACAAACGAAACTAAACAATAAAATCAAACAAAAACTGTTAATCTCTAAGACTATTTGCCTCAAATTGTTATAGGCAAATCATAATTGTTATATTTGCAAACTTTTAAAAATTTATGAGATATTTAATCTTATTTTTACTAGGTGTGTTTTTCGCCCAAACTAGTCATTCTCAAATATATGAGGTTGGCTTGTATGCTGGTGGAAGCAATTTTATTGGAGATGTTGGAGCAACAGATTATATTTCACCAAATACAGGTGCTTTTGGTTTAATGTTAAAATGGAATCGAAGTCCTCGTCATTCTTGGCGAGTATCATTAATTTATGCAGATTTAATAGGTAGTGACAGAGATTCTGATGATCCTAGACGAATAGCCAGAAATTATGAGTTTAATAGTAATTTGTTAGAAATTTCAGCTGGGATGGAATTTACGTTTTGGGATTTTGACCTTCACACCTCAGGTTTTAAGGCTGTCCCTTATTTGTATTCTGGAGTCACGGCTGCAAAACATGATAATTTCTTTTATGGTTCAAATGGAGAAATTATAACGGAAGATACCAGCAGTTGGGCGTTTGGAATCCCC
This sequence comes from Psychroserpens mesophilus, assembly GCF_000826645.1. Lineage (GTDB taxonomy): Bacteria > Bacteroidota > Bacteroidia > Flavobacteriales > Flavobacteriaceae > Psychroserpens > Psychroserpens mesophilus. Next base: position 12,276 of record NZ_JXJP01000021.1, on the reverse strand, counting down.
ATGGTTTTAGGAATCAAATCGAGTATTACCAACCACATCATTCTAGGCTTTGAAATTGGTGCCAGATATACATTTTCAGATGAAATAGATGGAAGTGTTCCTGATGGTGATTTTAAAGACCAAGTTGGTATTGGAAACCTTAACAGTAATGACTGGTATGTTTTTACAGGATTTACATTAACCTATACATTTGGACAACGACCTTGTTATTGCAATTTTTAAATGATTAAAAAAGACCAAATATTAAAAGATAAATTACCAAAGCACGTTGCTATAATCATGGATGGTAATGGTCGCTGGGCTAAGCAAAAAGGTATGCTTAGAGTTATTGGTCACGAAAACGGCACTAAATCGGTTAGAGATATTGTTGAAGCAAGTGCCGAAATTGGTATCAAACATTTAACCTTATACGCGTTCTCAACTGAGAATTGGAAACGACCAAAACTTGAAGTCCAAACCTTAATGAAGCTTTTAGTAAAGTCTTTAAAAAAGGAAATAAAAACATTACAAGATAATAACATCAAGCTTTCAGCTATTGGAAACCTTAACGATTTACCAAAAAAAGCACATACAGAATTATTGGAAGTTATTGATAAAACAAAAAGCAACACTCATATGACGTTGACTTTAGCACTAAGCTATGGTTCAAGAGAAGAAATGGTTAATACTATAAAAGTGATAGCCACGAACGTTAAAAATAATATAATTTCTGTTGAAAGTATTGACGAATCAATTATAAATAAGCATCTTTACACGCAAAATTTACCAGACGTAGATTTGTTAATTAGGACGAGTGGTGAACAAAGAATAAGTAATTTCCTGCTATGGCAAATTGCTTATGCCGAATTATATTTTACAGATATTTTATGGCCAGATTTCACAAAACAAGACCTATATGAAGCTTTGATTAATTATCAAAACAGAGAACGACGATTTGGAAAAACCAGTGAACAACTCAGCTAATAAATTACTTTTGAAAACTTACATAAAGCACCTATTTACATTATTCATCTTCATTATTTCAAGCGTAGTTGTTGCACAGCAAACAAGCTTTAATAACGGGAAAAGTTACATTCTAGAAAACGTTACTGTTACTGGTAACACAAACTTTAGCGAAACTACCATCGTGTCTTTTTCTGGATTACGTAAAGGCCAAGAAATTATCATTCCTGGAGAAGAGGTTAGTAACGCCTTAAAGAAACTGTGGGCTAGCAAATTATTCAGCAGTATTGATATTTACTTGGTTAAAACCGAAGACAATAAAGCGTACTTAGAAATTAATCTTGTCGATTTACCTGAGCTTAACGAACTGGAAATTCAAGGCGTTAAGAAGAAGAAAAAAGAAGGTATCATTAAAGATAACAACCTAACGAAAGGTGTTAAGGTAACGGAAAACCTAATTACAACGACAAGAAACTACCTCACTAACAAATATAAAAAAGATGGTTTTTTAAATACAAAAGTAACGATCAACACTAACGAAGTTGTTAATGACTCTCTTGATAAAAGCCTTGTCAATATGCTTGTTTACATTGATAAAGGAGAGAAAGTAAAAATAGATAAAATTACATTTAACGGTAACGAAAAACTTTCTGATAAAAAACTCAGAAAAGCAATGAAAAATACCAAGAAAAAGAATTTTATTCGATTTCTAAAACGTTCAAAATACATTGAAGAAGATTACAAAGAAGATCTCGTAAGTATCATTGACAAATATAAAGAAAACGGCTATAGAGATGCCAGAATTATTTCAGATTCAATCATATACAAAGACAAAAAAAATATAAGTTTAGAAATCACACTGGAAGAAGGTGAACAATATAAATTTGGGAAAATTACCTTTGTCGGAAATAGTGTTTATACAGACCAACAGTTACACTCTGTACTTCGTATTAAAGAAGGGGAAACCTATAATGGTGTTGAATTACGTAAACGTATAGCTGACGATACCAAACCTGACGCTTTAGATTTAACTAACCTTTATCAAAACAATGGCTATTTGTTTTCAAGTATTAATCCTGTAGAAATTAGTGCTGATGGAAACGTGATAGACATGGAAATACGTATCTCTGAAGGTAAGCCTGCCTATTTTAATAATGTATCAGTAACTGGAAATGACAAAACCAATGACCACGTTATCTATAGAGAATTAAGAACAAAACCTGGTCAGTTATATAGTAAAGCTAATGTGATTAGAACCATTAGAGAGCTTGGTCAGTTAGGCTTTTTCGATGCACAACTTTTAACCCCAGATTTCAAAAACATGAATCCAAATGAAGGCACAGTAGATTTAGAGTATACTGTTGTTGAAAGAGGTTCTAGCCAAATTGAATTGCAAGGTGGTTATGGTGGTGGAGGTTTTATTGGTACACTTGGCTTATCATTTAATAACTTCGCTATCAAAGATGTATTTAAAAAAGAAGCTTATAAACCAGTACCAATGGGAGACGGACAAACTTTAGCGTTACGTTTGCAAGCTTCACGATTTTTTCAGACATATAGCTTTTCATTTTCTGAACCATGGTTGGGTGGTAAGCGACCTGTACAATTATCAACGTCTTTATCGCATACAAGACAATTTCTTTTTGATCCTGTAACAAGAGGTGCTGATAAAAGCAGACGTTTTAATATTACTGGCCTGTCGGTAGGTTTAGCAAAACGTTTAAAAGTTCCTGATGATTATTTTACCTTATCACAAGCTATTAGTTTCCAACATTATGATCTAAAAAATTATAACACTGGTTTATTTACTTTTGGTGATGGGTATTCGAATAACTTATCCTACACGATTGGTTTAAGCCGAAATAACTTATTTACAGATCCAATTTATCCCGAAGGTGGTTCTAGCTTCTCTATAAGTGCAAAAATGTCTTTTCCTTACTCATTGTTTAACAACGTAGATTACAAAGCGTTAAAAGAGGAAAGAGACGCGTTAGATCCAACGGATGCGGCTGATCAGGTAAGAGTTGGTGAAATTGATCAGGAACGTTACAATTGGTTAGAATTTTATAAAATTAAATTTAAAGGTGACTGGTATACACGAATTGTCGATAAATTGGTTATTAAGTCTGGTTTAGAATTCGGATTCCTTGGTGCTTATAACAATGATAGAGGTGTGATTCCTTTTGAACGTTTCTTCGTAGGTGGAGACGGTTTAGGAAACTTTGCTTTAGATGGCAGAGAAGTTATACAACTACGTGGATATCCAAACCAATCCTTGTCTTCTCAAGATGGAGGTACGATATATAATAAATTCTCGTTAGAATTGAGGTATCCAATCACTCTTGGTGCTCAAGCTAAAATTTATGGTTTGTTATTTACTGAAGGTGGTGCTTCCTTTGACAATTTTAGAGATTACAATCCTTTTAACCTTAATCGTTCTGCTGGTTTCGGACTCAGAATATTTATGCCTGCCTTTGGGTTATTAGGTATCGATTTTGGTCATGGATTTGACGCTATACCTGGTTCTACTGTTAAAAATGGATGGGAAACTCACTTCATTATCGGACAACAATTTTAACTTTGGCACGATATTTTCTATTAGCAATATGACGATTTAATGAATGTGTTAAAATTTTTCAGAATATATTTCGTTAATTTGAAAAGTAAAAACACTGACGGAATCGTTATATTTATCTGTCAGTTTAATAATCTTAGAATATATCAGTAAATTATAAAATAAAACAGATGAAGTATAAAGTTCTTTTTTTAGTGACAGTTCTAGGTCTAATGAGCTTTGTTTCCAACGCGCAACGTGGTGTTAGAATAGGTTACATAGATACAGAATATATTTTACAGAACATTCCTGAATACCAACAAGCAACATCGCAATTAGAACAAAAAGTTCAGCAATGGAAGACAGAAATAGAACAACGTCTAAGTGCTGTTGATCAAAAGAAAAAACAGTTAGAAAATGAAAGCGTTCTTTTAACTAAAGAACTCTATGAGGAACGTTTGGAGGATATTAAATACGAAGAAGCTGAAATTTTAGATTATCAACAAAAGCGATTCGGGCCTAGTGGAGATTTAATGATTCAGAAACAACAATTGATGCAACCTATACAAGATCAAATTTTTGCTGCTGTTCAAGAAATTGCTGCGAATAAAAAATATGATTTTATATTCGACAAATCAGCAGACGTAGTGATGTTGTACTCTGCAGAACGATTTGACATTAGTGAATTGATTATAAGAAGCATAACAAGATCATCTAAACGAACACAAGCTAAATCTCGCTCTGAACGCAAAGAAGCAGATAAAGAAGAAGTTGTTCCTGTAATTAATGAAGAACTGGATGAGCGCCAAAAAGCTTTAGAAGATAAAAAATCTGAAAGAGAAAAAGCCATTGCACAACGACAAGATGAGCAACAAAGAAGAAGAGATTCATTAAAAAATGCTGCAGCTGAACGTCGTCAAAAAATTCTTGATGATAGAGCAAAAGCAAAAGCTGAACGTGATAGTATAAATGGTGCAAATAGATCAGGCTCACAAGACACAACGGCTGTTAAAAAAACAGACCCTAAAGCAGAAAGTAAAAATTCTGGAGACTCAAGTGAAAAAACACCAGCACAAATAGCTGAAGAAAAAAGACAACAAAAATTAAAAGACAGAGAAGCAAGACAAAAAGCTCTCGACGAGAAAAGAAAAAAAATATTAGAGGATAGAAAAAAAGCCAAAGAAGAACGAGAAGCTCAGAAAAAAAGCTCAGATTCTATTCCTAAGGATGATGATAACTAAAAACAATAATTATAACACGTAACAAATTTTAAAATGAAACAATTTAAAACCCTTTTATTTGCAGGCTTACTTTTTGTTGGAGCAACAAGCTTATCAACAGCTCAAACTAAAATTGCACATATCAACACAACTCAGTTAATTGAGGCTATGCCAGAGATGAAAACTGCTCAGGCTGAGATTGAGAGGTTATCGAAAACTTACGAAACCGAAATCAAAAATATGATGACTGAATTGCAAAATAAAGTTAAGCAATATCAGGCTGAAATGGATACAAAAACTGAAGAGCAAAATCAAGAAAGAGCTGTTGAGGTTCAAACTACAGAGCAAAGTATTCGTCAGTATCAAGGTCAGGCACAACAAGACTTACAGAAAAAAGAAGCTGATTTATTAAAGCCTATTTTTGAAAAAGCAAAAGCTGCTATTGATAAAGTTGCTAAAGCTCAAGGTTACCAATACGTTTTAGATTCTACTCAAGGAAGTGGTGTATTGGTTGCTGATGGTAAAGACTTACTAGCAGATGTGAAGAAAGAATTAGGATTCTAATCACAACACTAAAAAATAATTGAATATGAAAGCCACTTAGTAAAGTGGCTTTTCTATTTTTGTAATACAATGAATACACAACCTATTGGCATATTCGACTCGGGAATTGGTGGCACATCAGTTTTCAAAGAAATTCACGCGCTACTGCCTCATGAAAACTCGATTTACCTTGCAGACAGCAAGCATGCACCTTATGGCAATAAGAGTAAACAAGAAATTATTGAATTAAGTATTAAGAATACAGAATACCTATTATCAAAAAATTGTAAACTTATAGTTGTGGCTTGCAATACAGCAACTACGAATGCTATTTCCTATTTACGAGCAACCTACGATGTTCCTTTTATTGGCATTGAACCAGCTATAAAACCAGCTGCTCTTAACACAGAAACTAAAGCCGTTGGCATATTAGCAACCAAAGGCACATTGTCAAGCGAACTGTTTCATAAAACAACCGATTTATACAGTAATGGCATCAAGGTTATCGAACAAGTTGGTGAGGGTATTGTTCCGTTAATTGAAGCAGGGAAAACGTATTCCAACCAAATGAAAGCATTGCTTAGAGACTATATGCAACCAATGATAGACGCTAATATTGATTATCTGGTATTAGGTTGTACGCATTATCCATATTTAATGCCTTTGCTTCTAGAAATGCTTCCGAAGCATGTAAAAATAATTGATTCTGGATTAGCTGTAGCCAAACAAACGAAGGCTGTTTTAGATAAGAATTCCCTCTTAAATTTTTCAAGTAATATACCTGAAAATATATTTTATACCAATACTAATGTTTCAGTATTAAACGACATACTAGACAAGAAATTTATAGTAGAACACCTAAACTTTTAAGTTATTTGAACCAACCTGAATACGTCACATAATTATTGGCGATTCTATCGATTTCACCAGAGATTAATTCGGCACTGATATCTTTTATTTTTTTAGCTGGAACACCAGCATAAATACTTCCTGATTCAACTCTTGTATTGGCTGTAACCACTGCTCCTGCTGCTATGATACAATTACTTTCAACAATACAGTCGTCCATAATTATACTTCCCATGCCTACCAAAACATTATCGTGAATGGTACATCCATGAACTATGGCATTATGACCTATTGATACATTATTACCAATTGTCGTTGGCGATTTCTGATAGGTCGCGTGAATAACAGCTCCATCTTGTATGTTCACCTTGTTTCCCATTTTAATAAAATGTACATCTCCTCTAATCACAGCATTAAACCAAACACTGCACTGATTTCCCATGGATACCTCGCCTACGATAGTTGCATTTTCTGCCACAAAACAATCGTCTGGTATTTGTGGATGAATTCCTTTTACTGGTTTTATAATTGGCATAATTTAGTTGTTAGTTGTTAGTTGTTAGTTGTTAGTTGTTAGTTGTTAGAAATATACCTATTTAAAATAGGATAGAAAATCTGCTTTCTTAGAAGCAGAAACCATAATTTGTTTTCCATTACTCAAAACCACACTCCCTCCTTTTCCTTTGAGATATTTAGTGACTTCATTGACATTCACCAGATAGCTTTTGTGAACTCTAGCAAAACTACTTCCACTAAGTGCTTCTTCAAAATACTTCAAGGTTTTACTGACAAGTTTTTTCTTATTGTTGTTTAAATAGATTTCAGTGTAATTATCATCAGCTTTACAATACAAAATATGAGCCGTTTCTAACACCTCAAATCCGTCTTGCTGTGGAATTGTTATTTTCCCATTAACTGTATTTGTTTTAGGTACTAAAACCTGATCTTGTAATGCGTCTTCCTTCATTTTAATTTCTGACACATAATCTACAGCTTTTATTAAGTCGTCAATGGAAATGGGCTTCATCAAATAATACGACGCATGTGCGTTTAAAGCTTCAATGGCATAGTGATTATAAGCCGTTACAAATATAGTCTCAAAGTTGATATCACCAACTTTATCTAGTAAGTCAAAAGCATTACCGTATGGCATTTCTACGTCAAGAAATACCAAATCTAAATCGTTGTTTCTAATGAGTACTAAAGCTTCATCTACGTTTTCAGCTTCACCAAGAATAGCAACATTCGGACAATACTTTTTAAGATAATTCTTTAAAATATCTCTGCTTGTTTCTTCGTCTTCTACTATAATAGCTTTTAGTTTCATCTAGTCCTTTTTAAGTGTTACTACAACTTTGGTTCCAACGTCCTCTTTCGCTTGATAATCATCAATACATACGTCAACCTTATCTTTATACATTTCATTTAAAATAGCAACACGTTTTTTAATATTGCCCATACCTTTTGAATTTTGTTTTTTCTGATGTTCTGTTTTTAAAGATTTAGAGCGTTCTCTTCCAATGCCATCATCTGAAACACTAATCGTGATTTCATTTTTGCTTTTCTTATCGATGGAAATATACAAATGTCCTTTTTCAGTTTTATAACGCAATCCATGCCATACTGCATTTTCGATATAAGGCTGTAAAAGCATCGGCGGAATTTGATATTCGGAAACATCTACAGCTTCATCAACTGTAATGCTGTAATCAAACTTATCCTTAAATCTGAAATGCTCTAATTTGGTATATAATTCTAATAATTCAATTTCTTTTTGTAGCGGAATAAAATCCTCTTCACTATTCTCTAAAACAGAACGCATTAAATGTGAAAAATCAGACAAATATTTATTGGCTGTTCGTTCATCACTACTGGCAATAAAACTGTTTACCGAATTAAGTGCATTAAAAATAAAATGCGGATTCATCTGACTTCTCAATGATTTTAAAGCTAGTAAATTATTGGCTAAACGCTGTTGTTTGATGTACTTATACATCACAAAAGCCGTAACTGTTAAAAGCAACATTCCGGCAATTAATGCATAAATAACGATTTGTTGATTTTTATTACGCTCTTCTACAAGACTTTGGTTTAACTCTCTGTCGCTTTCCAGGCTGGTGATTCGGTTTTGCTGTTCGGTAATATTTCGTCTCAAACGATCTGCTTGCGACAACTCCTGTTCTCGTTTAATATATAATTCGTCAACAACTTCAGTATAAGCTGTAAAGGTTTCCAAAGCCTTTTGATAGTTTCCAGCATCGACATATACATCAGACAACTTTTTTGTAGCATCCTTTTTTACTATTAAATCTGACTTGTCGTCAGCTTCCTCAATACTTTTCTCTAGATATGGAATGGCATTATCATAATCTTTCTGCAACGCATAGGCATTTCCTATTTTATAATTTTGTTTTTGTGAGGTCAGTGCACTTGCATTGTCAATAATTGAATCGTTTTCAACCGATTTAACATCTTCAACGATTTCCTTTCTAAGCTTTATTTCTTTGTCGTAATTGCGATTTGTATTTTGAAAATCGGCAACTGTGACCTTTTCTTCGAGCGCTCTCTTTTTAGTTTGTTTCTCAGCAAGATTCATTGAACTCCCAAAATAAATTTCAGCTTCATCAACTTTCCCTTTAGCATTAAAAACTTGAGCAATTTTCGAATTTAGATCAACAACCTTAGGTGAAATCAAATGATCCTTAGCAATTTTGAGTCCAGTTTGATAAGCATTAAGTGATTCATCATAATTTTTAATACTGAAATAGGTATCACCTAAACCTTCAAAAAGTGTAACCAACTGGTAGTTTCCCAATTCTTTTTTATTAAGAGTAGTGTAAGTATCTATACTCTCCTGATAATTATTATTAAGCTCGTACGCTTTTGCCAATCCTAATTTTGAATCGTTGGTTTCTTCATTTTGAAGGCTTATTCTATAGTTGTTGACTGCAAGATCATATTGTTTCCAATGCATATAAACTTCGGCTAAAATCTGATAAGCTTCAGCATTCTGCGACACAGAATTACTATGAGTTAAAGCCTCTCCAACAAACTTGATACTTTTAGCTACGTCTTTTTTCTTATACACAGCAACAGAATCAATTAAAGCGTTGAATCGCTTGATATCTTGCCTGAATTTGGCATTATAATTTTTACTTACTACAGGCTCAACCTCAATAGTAATCCGATCCTCATTAGTTATGGTATAATAAACAGTTTCAAAATCTTTATGCCTTACAATGAGTTCATCACCTTTTCTCGCCTTTATCGTAAATCGCCCTTGCCAATCGGTTATGGTGTATGCGCCTCCATTAATTTCAATATTAACCTTTGCAATTGGCTCGTACGTATCACTCTCACGAACTGACCCTCTTATATGTAATAAAGGGTTGCCTTGTTGAGCCACGATAGGTTGCAATGGTAACCAAAGTAAAAAAAACAGACTGTATTTTAAAAGGTGTTTCATTTAATGAATTTCAACAGAATAAACTTACACACTTTAATTCATTAAATAAAATAGAAAAAACGCAAAACAGCACTTAAAACTTAAAAAAAGATAGGGTTCACTCAATTAAAATGTTTAAACACTCATTCACCAACTCACTTTACTCATTGCTGTTTTTTATTGAAAAAAGTTGCCCTTAGTTTTACTACGTCAATCTTAAAACATAAATAAATGAAAACAATTTTTAAGTCGATAGTGTTAAGTGCAATAATGATCACATGCCTATCTTGTAATGCAAACAATAAATCAAACAAAACAGATATAGCCATAGCTGAGGATCGCGAAACTAACAAACAATTTATAAAAGTGGCCCTTTTATTAGACACAAGTAATAGCATGGACGGCCTTATTGACCAGGCTAAAGCACAACTTTGGGACATTGTTAATGAACTCTCTTATGCCAAATGTGGCGATGAAAAACCAAACCTTGAAATTGCCCTTTATGAATATGGTAATGACAATCTCAATAGCAGAGAAGGTTATATTCGTCAGGTTTTAACCTTTAGTAATGATTTAGATGAAATCTCAAAGCAGCTTTTTTCATTAACGACTAATGGTGGAAACGAATATTGCGGACAAGTTATTGAAACCTCATTAAACCAATTAAACTGGGGGAAAAATCAAGATGATTTAAAACTCATTTTCATTGCAGGAAATGAACCCTTTACTCAAGGCCAAATTAGCTATAAGGAAGCAGCCAAACACGCTCACAAAAATGATATTACTGTAAATACCATTTTTTGTGGTGATTACGACCAAGGTATTTCAAGCTATTGGAAAGATGGAGCAGATTTAGCGCATGGTGATTATATGGCAATTAATCATAACAAAGCCACTACGTATGTTGCGACACCTTTTGATGATCAAATCTTGAAACTTAATCAAAAACTCAATAAAACCTATGTCGCATATGGTCGTGTTGGTGAATCTAAAATAATACAGCAAGCTCAGGAAGACACCAATGCAATGGGTTATAGTAGCGCAAATGCAGTAAGTAGAACGGTAAGTAAAAGTTCACATTTGTATAAAAACTCAACTTGGGATTTGGTTGATGCAGAAAAGGAAAAAGATTTCAAATATGATGATCTTAAGGAAGAAGATTTACCAAATGAATTAAAGGGGAAAAATGAATCTGAAATTAAGGCATACGTGGCCAAAAAACGTGAAGAAAGAGAAACGATCCAAAATGATATTCAAATTTTAAATGAAAAACGCCGTAAATTTATTGCAGAGCAACAAAGTGATACTGATAACAGATTAGAGAATGCTATGATTAAAGCGATAAAAACACAAGCTAAAGAAAAAAAGTATAAGTGGTAGTCTGTTTTGGACGTTACCAAATTTTGCTAAAGCTTCATTTGGTCGGGCTCTCAGCAGTCGCTTCCAAACAGAGTTTTGGAGAGCTCCAACAAAGCTTCCATCCCTAACGCAAAAAGTCTCGAAAATTTCGAGACTTTTAATTATATATAAGGTTGGTATTAGTTAATTGCAGGACAGTTACACTCGTATTTTTCTCTTCTACAATTAAAGTTATAACCCAGTGTAATCTGGTGAAAACCTCCGTTATTAAATACTACTGAATTTGCTTGATATGAATAGGTATAAGCGAACACAAAATTATTATAATCGACTCCAATGAATGGTGTAAAGTATTGTAATTTTTGACTACTAACACCTGTTCCATTAGCGTTTTGAAATTCAGCACCATCAAAACTTCTTCTGTAAGATAATCCACCCCAAATTTTTCCGAAGTCCATTTCTCTGTAAATTTTTGCATTTACATCAATCGAAGATTCTTCGGTAGCATCTCTGTACATGTACATGATTGATGGCTCATAACTCCAAGGACTATTGTACTTACTAAACGTATTTCCCGCAGATACAAGATAAGTTCTTAAATTATCATAACTTAATCCTTGCTCGTTAAAATTAATACCTTCATTATTAAGAACATTTTTAACCGTAGCATGCGCATAGAAATCTATAAAATGATATGAAAATCCAAAATCAACATTAAAATTTGTTGCACTTTGCTCAACACCAGCAATAATTGGGTCGAAACCATCTGCCAAGAATTCTGTTTCATCAAGTTTATACTGAATTAAACCAGCACTTAAACCAAATGATAACATATTTAAGTCAATTTCGTTTCTTGAAAACATCAAATGGTGCGCATAAGTCAAATAAGCACCTGTTTGGGAGTGGTAACCATTTTTATCATTATATACAATGGCCCCAACAGCTGAAGGAGAATCACCAATTCTACCATTAATACTTAGGGTTTGCAAATTTGGTGCTTCATCTTGTCCAAACCATTGTTGGCGAGCTGTTAATCTAACTTTAGCACAATTTGCTACACCAGCCATAGATGGATGGATCAAATAATAATTATCCGTTAAATAATCTGAATAAATTGGCAATCCTTCTTGGGCTTTACCAATTTGTGTAAATAATGCTAAACTTGCTATTAAACAATATTTTTTTAAATTCATATCTAATTTATCTTTTCAGGGTAAAATGGGCTTTAAATTCTTTACGTTCTCCGGTATTTGGTTCATTGTACTCAACTACAAACCAGTAGTCACTTGTTGGCATTGGGCTTCCATTATAGTTACCATTCCAACCCTCACTCGATGGACTAATCTGTTTTAATAGTTTTCCGT